>DATGMH010000165.1:0-4200 GCA_035293725.1 Bryobacteraceae bacterium | reverse complement strand
CGGCAGTTAAGCGGTTGAATAAATGCATGTTATCGAACGTTTTCAGCCTGTCCGAAGCCCTATGCTAAGATGAATTGCGCTCGGCCCGGGGCCTTTTCGGCATCTAAACTCATTGACGTGCTTGGGGTTCCGCGCGTTGAGAGGAAAATTGGCAGACCGCGACGCTTCCCGAAAAATTTTGAGCGACAACCGCCAGGCCGGCCACAACTATTTCCTCATGGACCGGTACGAGGCCGGGCTGGTTCTGACCGGGACCGAGGTGAAATCCGCCAAGGACGGGAAGGTCCAGCTCAAGGACGCTTATGCTTCCGTGCTCAACAACGAGGCGTGGCTGATCAACGCCCACATCAGCCCGTATTCCCACGGCAATCGCGAGAATCCGCCGCCGATCCGCAACCGGAAGCTGCTGCTGCACCGGCGCGAGATCGACAAGCTGCTGGGAGTGACCCGGGAAAAGGGGCTGGCCCTGATCCCGACGGCTATCTATTTGAAAAATGGCCGGATCAAGTGCGAGATCGCGGTCGCAAAGGGCAAAAAGCTGCACGATAAGCGGGAGGCCGAGCGCGCCCGGACGGCGGAGGCGGAGGCGCGGGCCGAGATGCGGCGGCGGGCGTAGGGCCAAGTGCGACAGTGGTGGGGCTGTATGCACCGAGGAGATCCCTTTTTCAATTCCTTGTGCCAGGGATCGCGCCCGGACCGCTCCGGCCAGACCGCCACCGTTGCGGGGACATGAATGGCCGACTCTCCCGGTCATTCGGGGATCCCGATATAGGGTAAGTCCCTGTTTGACTCATTGATTGTATCTGCAATAATGAGCCTCAGACAGCCAGTGCCGCTGTGCGTAAGTAGCCATTTTCGGTGTGGTTGACTATTCCGCGGAATCCGGATGAGCGCATGAACCGGGACCTTAGTGAATTGAGCGCACGGAAGCGTGAGATACTTGAACTCCTGGCGCAAGGCAAGACCTCGAAAGAGATCGCCACGGCGCTCCAAACGGCTGTTGAAACCGTGGCGACTCACCGCAAAGCGATTTGTCGCAAGCTCAGTCTACACTCCACCGCCGAGCTGGTCCGCTACGCCACAATACACTGGCTGGCGGGCACGGTGTTTCGGTCGGACAACAGTACTAACCTGTAAAGGAGATTGCAGCACAGAGGATTCCGTGTTGATCTTAAGGGGTGGCAGAGAGATCCCGCTAGTGGGGCGGCTGCCGGGGCAAGAGGACCGAAACAGATGATGAACGGGAACTCGGGGTTGCGGTTGAGCGTATTCGCATTCTATTTCTCTTTACTTACCGGCGCTCTCGCCCAACCAGGCGGAACTCCGCTCAAACCCGTTATGCAACTAGTTACGGAAGCCAAGACGCGAGGCGTGCACAAAGTCGTTCTGCCCCATGTCATACCCGCCTACTTATCCTTCACGGACCTGCCCTCCGCTTTGAGCGAATTTTCGCTTCTCCGCGCCGCCTTACGAAAAAGCATAACGGTCCTATCGAACCCGTCTGCGACGTACCTGCACAGCTATTTGGAGTTTCGTCTCCTGGAGACCATCACAGGCCCGCCCCTGCTCTACGGCCCGATGCCGCCGCATGTTCCGGCCGCCTTGCGCGGCGCTCCTAAGGACACCTTCGTAGTCGGCGTACCGGGCGGCGGTTCTCTCGTGCTTGACGGCGTACTGGTGCAGAGCGAGGGAGATCCGTTGGCATTAATGAAGGAGGGCCAGGAGTATCTCGTGTTCGTATCTTTTCGAACGGCCTCTCAATTTGCCAGTTTTCCGTTTGGGTCTGGCGGTGTCTTTAGGGTCGTCCCAGGTGACAGGCTGGAGCCCCTGCTGCCCGACGATAGGGTTGCCCTCGCTTTTCGTAATGCCTCGCTACTCACATTATCTGATGTGAGGGCCTACGCCGCTCACCGGCGTTGACAGAACCACCGGATTCGGAGTGTTAGACATGCGACTCAAGATTGTTGCGCTGTTTGTGTGCCTCTATGCCACGATGCCCTGCGAGCGCGCCGCCGCACAGTGCCCGGGCTGTTACAACAACCAGACCTCAATGGTCGGCCACGGCCCGGCGCCGGACGGGTTCCGGCCGACGGACGATAAACATCTACATCGACAGTACCTGGGATTCAAGTCCGGGTGTAACAAATGCGACCGTGTGGAACGCGGTCAATGCTGCCGCCAATAGCTGGAACAGTGCAACAGATCCTTACGGAAACAAGACGGGGTACTATTTCGTAGTCAATCAGGCCGGCGGCTCAGGCCAAGCCGATATCATCATCTCACGCGATAACAGTTTGTCGGGGTCGGACACTGGAGCAACAACCACTGCGACGACCGTACCCCGGGCCGTAGCGCTCAATCCGGACCTTCTTACCCAGGGGGGCGCATTTCAACCGCAAGCAGCCGTGGCGCATGAGTTCGGCCACTGCATCGGTCTTGATGGTGTTGTGACTAATGCCTTGTGCAACGGCCAGTCCGCGACAGTCATGCAGACGTTGAACGCGGACTGGACTCCGAAATATGTGGTGCCGCAGCCTATCGACGTCCAACTCTCGAATGTCAACTTGGTTACCCCGGCTGCGTGTACCAGGAACGTCAGTGCGTCGGTCGGCGATACCCGCGATGGAGGCGGCGGTGGTGGGGGATGCGGTTGGACTCAACAAGTCTACGAGTATGAGGTCATCACCGGCGAGCAGGAGGGTTGTCCATGCGTCTCGACGTATACGGTCACAGATTGGTACTACTGCGGCACGTATAAGTACAGCACTCAGTACCTCTCTGGCTATTTTTGTTATTGCTAAGTGCTGCGGGTTGTGCCGCAGTCGGTGGAGGCAGAAACATGACATATCGAAAGTGGACCTTGTCGTTACGTGTGCGTCGCCGGCTCATCGGGGGCGCACTAGCCATCGGCGCTGCTGCGTTTGGCTGTTCCATTCGAATCTTCGCGCAAGCGACGCTCGTGCCGAGTCGTAACGCCTCCTGGGGTGTTCTCAGCTCGTGGGCCGATGCTGTCCGAATTGACTCTACGCTTCGAACAATCAGGGATGGCCAGTTTGCCGGTACGGTGGCCGCTGGAGGAATGCTCGGTGAGTCCAGCGCAAGCCGAGTGCTGGACTACCCGCCGTCCGTTGATCACAGGAACGAGGCGTTGCCCCTGGCCGAATCCGACGTAGTGGCCCTCGGAACGATCCGTAGCGGTAGGTCATACGTCTCGAACGACTACGGCAGCATCTATTCGGAGTACAAGTTCAGGCTGACTACGTTGATAATAGATAAGACTGATCGGAAGGTTGGCCCGGGTGTTGACGTCGATATTGTCAGGAGCGGCGGGGTCGTCCAGCTGAATAGTGGGAAAGTCCTTATTCGTGGGTGTCCGACTGAGTCGCAGCCGCGCATTGGGAAGCAGTATGCGGTGTTCTTGCGGTACGTCCCGGCGGCTGACGATTTCGTGGTTCTGGCGGCGTACGAAGTCGCAAATGATGGAGTCTTCGCACTAGACTCGGTCCAGGTGCATGGTTCGAATTTTGAGCTCGGCGTATATGGCGGGGGAGCGGGGCAGTTGCTTGCGGCTCTCCGCGGTGCGGCTGGTGCCCAGTGATGGGCACCGCCGCCGTGGACAGTAGGTCTGAGCCGGGGAGCGCACGTCGCTCGATCGAGCGGAACCGCCACGGTCAGTACGCCAGCCCCCCCGGGTTCAGAGGTGCCTGGCGGATCTCGAGGCATCCGCGCCCGGTGGGCAGCACTTTGCCGGGGTTCAGCCGGCCCGCCGGGTCGAATAGCAGCTTCAGCCGGCCGATCATATCCAGCGTTTCGGCGCTGAATTGCTGCGGCATGAGCTCGTTCTTCTCCATCCCCACGCCGTGCTCGCCGGTAATCGAGCCGCCGGCGGCGATGCAGTAGCCGAGGATCTCTTCCCCGGCCGCGCGCGCCTTTTCGAGTTCGCCGGGGACCCGCGGGTTGAAGAGGATGATGGGGTGCAGGTTGCCGTCGCCGGCATGGAAGATGTTGCTGATGGTGAGGCCGTGTTTCGCGGCCACCTGGTTGATGAACTGGAGCGTCGAAGCGATTTGGGTGCGGGGCACCACGCCGTCCTGCACGTAGTAGGTCGGGCTGACGCGTCCGACGGCGCCGAACGCATTCTTGCGGCCTTTCCAGAGCAATTCCCGCTCTTCGGCGCTGCGGGCCACGCGAAACTCGCGG
>DATGMH010000164.1:0-17734 GCA_035293725.1 Bryobacteraceae bacterium | reverse complement strand
CTTTCTCCGGCGGGCGTCGCCGTTTCAGCGCCTCGATCCGCGCCCGCACATCCGCTTCCGTATCAGCGACTCCAGCGGGGCCGGCCGTCGCCGCGGTTTCCGGCTCCATCATTGGTGGCAGCTCGACTGGCGGCTGTCTCTGCCGGCGCCGCGCCCGGACCTGGACAAATGCGTGAATCGTACTCGCCGCCACCGTCACCTTCAAGTGCTCGGCAAAGAACTCGGCGATTTCCTGATACGTCCGCCCTTTGCGTCGCAACTGCCGGATCACTTCCAGGTGCGGCTCCAGCTTCGATCTCGGCGGCTTTTCGGGGATCTGATCGAGGAGCGTGCGAAGCCTTTCATCCATGCCGTGTCCTTTTCGTTTTCGAGTTCATTCGAGGAAATCTGCCTCTGTTCGGCACGTGTTTACCGGAGCTGGTCATTAAATCCGAATCATACTACAATCAACTCGAATGCGGTTGGATGACATTCGAGGTTGTCCGATTCTATCCGACTATTCTCTCACCATGCAGCTTACCCTCGATCTTCCCGACGAGCTTTGCGCTGCCTTGGCCGCCTCCGGCCCGGACCTGCCCCACGCCATCCTTGAAGCTACAATGCAGGTC
This sequence comes from Bryobacteraceae bacterium, assembly GCA_035293725.1. Taxonomy (GTDB): domain Bacteria; phylum Acidobacteriota; class Terriglobia; order Bryobacterales; family Bryobacteraceae; genus Palsa-89. Next base: position 17,126 of record DATGMH010000164.1, on the reverse strand, counting down.
TATGCCTTTCTGAAAGCGCATGGGGTTCCACTCCAGTATGGCCTTGCGGATCTGGAACACGACCCGCAAGATGGCGATGCGATTCCTTGGCCTCCTGCAGCATGATCGTCAACCACCAGCAACTGGCTATGCGACTCAGCCCCAATTCCCCGATAATGGAAGGGGAAGCCGGTTATGCAGATTACCCTCGACGTTTCCGAGGACATTGCGCGTCAGTTTGCTGTCAATCCGGAAGACATGACGCGGGCCGCACTCGAAGCGCTCGCTATCGAAGGCGCCCGCTCCGGCAAGCTGACTACCGAACAGGTTCGACGTCTGCTGGGCTTTGGGACACGCTACGAGGCCGATGGATTTCTGAAGCAGCACCAGGTGTTTTACCGGCTGACCCCCGAAGATGTTCAGCGGGATGCGACGGTGGCTTGGGAATTTAGCCAATGCTCGTCATCGCCGACACCTCCCCGCTCAACTACCTGATCCTGATTGATGCCGTCGAACTACTCCCGCGCCTGTACCAGCGGGTTGTGCTTCCCCACGCTGCGTGGGACGAGTTAAAGCATCCCGGCGCGCCGGCTGCTGTTTCCAGATGGGCGAATTCCCTGCCCCCGTGGGTGGAAGTCCAACGAGCACCGAATTCCGCTCAGTCGGACCCCGCTCTGGCCTCGCTTGGAGGCGGAGAACGCGAAGCAATTGCCCTGGCTGAGCTGTACCGGGACCAGACAGAAGTTCTCTTGTTGCTGGACGAAGATGCTGCCCGCAAACAGGCCGCTGCCCGGTGTATCGCGGCTACGGGAACGCTCGGTGTTCTGAAATCCGCTGCGGCGCATGGCTGGATCGATCTCGCGGAGTTCTTTACGCGTCTTCGGGGCACAAATTTTCGTGTGTCGGACATCCTGCTCCGGCAATTGCTTGATGCGGATGCCCAGCAGAAAAAACAGCGTGCTGCAGACCCGGAGGGCCGATGAGCGGCTCCGTCCGATTCCACCTATCCCGCGGCGGGCGCTTCCCAGATGGCAGGCTCGGACCCGAGCCGGGCACTTTCTTTGGGCGATAGCTATGAGTAAGCCTTTGTTCGAGGATCAGGCTGCTTACGAAGCGCTAGGGCGCTTGCTCGACATTGCCCGCCGCGATACCGGCCAGTCTCGACGCGTTGCCGATTTCCTACTCGCCTGGCACAACGCCGCAGAAAATGGCGGATGGGACCCGACCGACCTCTGGAACGTAGATACCGCCATTGCTGACGACATGCTCACGGTCCTCCGATTGATCCGGGAATCCAACCGGTACCCAGGCGATATCGGTTTTGAAAAGGAAATTCAGGCCGTGTGGCGAGTCTGGAGAAACGGCGGAAAGGCCTCGCCGGCATGAGCACATGTCTGCACTCTGAAATTTTGCAGCAGCTTGCTGCACAATTGCCTCACTGTCCCGGAGGACGGCCGTGCTGACGATCCGCGCCATGTCCAACGGGCAGGGCTATTCGGCGCGCCACCTGGAGCACAGCGACTATTACGCCGAAGGGGAGCGCGTTATCGGCCAATGGCAGGGCCGCGGCGCGGAGCTGCTCGGCCTCTCAGGCGACGTGAGGTCGGATCAATTCGAGGCCGTTCGGCAGGGCATCGATCCCCAGACCGGTGAATTCCTTCGGCAGCGCCAGAGCGCCGATCGCGTGGCCGCCGATGGCACCACCCAGAGCCACGGCCGCAATCTCTACGATTTCACCATTTCCGCTCCCAAATCCGTTTCCATCATGGCCGAGCTGGGCGGCGACGATCGGCTCATACAAGCTCATCAGAAGGCAGTGGGAGAAGCTTTGAAGGAATTGGAATCCTACGCCGCCACGCGCGTGCGGCAGGATGGGGCCAACGCGGACCGCACCACCGGCAACCTGGTGATCGCCGTCTATCACCACGACACCAGTCGCGAGCTCGATCCCCAGCTCCACACCCACGCCGTTGCCGGCAATATAACGTGGGACGGCACGGAGGGCCGATGGAAGGCGCTGCAGGCCTCCGATATCTACGAACGGCGCGCCTACCTCACCGAGGTCTACCGCAATTCGCTCGCGCGTGAAGTGCGCGGCCGCGGATACGAGATTGAAAACCGGCGTGACGCAAAAGGACAGGATGCCGGATTTGAGATTCGTGGCGTGTCCGATGCACTGCTCGAAAAATACAGCCAACGTAGCCGCCAGCGTGATGACGCGATCGAAGAGTTCACGACCAAAAATGGTCGCCGCCCCACCGACAACGAAGTCGCGGTTCTGGTCCGTGAATCGCGGGCTGACAAGCTGCTGGAAATTTCGACGGCCGAGGTAAAACAGCGCCAGAGCGCGCGGCTAAGCCCGGAAGAGGTCCAGACCATCACCGGACTCAGAGAAAACGCTCTGAGGGCCGGCAACGGGCACGGCAATGGCAAAGAAAACGCCTCCCCTTCCCTGCTCTACGCGCAGGAACACATTTTTGAGCGGGTTTCGGTCGCCCGTGACCACGAGCTGCTCACCGAAGCTTTGCGCCACGGCCGCGGCCGGATCGCGCTCGAGGAAACCAAGGGCGTGCTTCAGCTCGATGAATCCTCCGGCCAGGTGTTCCGCGCGGGCCATGAGATCGCCACGCGCGAGAGTCTGGACCGCGAGCGCCAAATGGTGGCGACCGTTAACCGGGGTGTGGCGCGTTTCGAGCCGCTGGGTGATGGCAAATTCGTAGCCTCGGACCGCCTCCGGCCCGAGCAAAAGCACGCTGTAGAATTCGTGCTTTCTTCCCGCGATCGCGCTGTCAATATCCGCGGTGCCGCTGGCACGGGAAAAACGGCCACGTTGCAGGAACTCAATCGCGGCCTGGTCGAAGCTAAACGGGAGGTCCTGGCCGTTGCGCCCACCATGAGTGCCGTCGAAGAGTTGCGCAACGTCGGTTTCTCGGATGTGACCACCATTCAGCGATTGCTCCAGGACCAGCGTGCGCAAACCGAAGCTCGTGGCAAAGTCTTGATCGTCGATGAAGCGGGCATGGTCTCGGGCCGACAGATGGCGGAGTTGCTCCAACTCGCCGAACGGCAATCGGCGCGGGTCATCTTCAGCGGCGATACCCGGCAGATTCAGAGCGTCGAGGCCGGCGATGCCCTGCGCGTTCTCGAAAAGGAATCCCACCTGAAAAGCACCTCGCTGTCGCAGGTGCAGAGGCAGACTGCACAGGATTACCGCGAGGCGATTCAGGAGTTGCGCCGGAACCCGGAACGCGGCTTTGAAAAACTGGATCAGATCGGCGCGGTTCGGGAAGTCGGATGGGGAGATCGGGCCCGGACCGTGGCGCAGGCATGGCGGGAGGCCGGAGCACAATTGAATGGCAAAGGCGAACGCAGTAACGTGCTGGTCGTGTGCGCTACGCACGAGGAAATAGGAAACGTGACCGAAGCGATTCGCGCGGAACGAAAACGCTCTGGCGGACTGGGGGAAAGCGCACGTGTGGATCGCCTTGTTCCACAGAACTACACCACGGCCCAGAAATGCGAGCCCCGAAATTTTCGTGCTGGCCAAGTCCTGGTCTTCCACCGGGCCACGAAAGACGTGGACAGAAACGAAGCGCTCGAAGTGGTGCGCGTGGGAAAACACAACATCGTGGCGCGTGATCGAGCGGGCATGGAACGCGAGCTGACGAGCAAGCAGGCCAAATGTTTCGAGGTTTATGAGCGCCGCGCGATCGAAGTGGCGCCGAACGACAAGCTGGTGCTCACCGCGAACCGGCGGGAGCCTGGCTTCCGCGCGACGAACGGCGAGACGGCTACCGTCTCCCGCGTGGATGAACAGGGCCGAATCGAATTGCGGGATGGGCGCACGCTGCCGGCAAACTACCGGCATTTCGATTACGGCTATGCGGTCACTGCACACCGAAGCCAGGGCAAGTCGGTGGACGCGGTGGTGATCTCGGGCGATGCGATGAAGAAAGAGCTGTTTTATGTGGCGGCCTCACGGGGGCGGGAAAGCGTCACGGTGGTAACGAGCGATAAAGATTTGCTGCGGCAGTCGGTAGCGCGATCCGGAGAGCGGCAGTCAGCATCGGAGCTGGTACGGAAGATGGGCAGGGATCAGCCGAGGCTGAAGCGATTAGGATTGCAACGGGGTGTACACCGGGGGCCGAGCGCGGCGCGGGAGATGGCACGCCAGGCGGCCTGGCATGAGATGGAACCCGGTATGAAAACTCCGGCACAACAACAGGAGATCAAGCGCGAGACGCCATCGCGAGAGCGCGGACATGATTATGGCTTCAGCAGATGAAAAACCGTGGGGGGTAGATACGGCCTCGCGGGTATATGGGCTGCAGGTGATTTTGTTGAAACGAGTGTACGTGCTGCCGTGGACGCAATTTTTGTATGCAGAGGGGACAAGTGAGGAAGTGCAAGCATTCTTCAGCACGCATGACGTGGTGGTGAAGGGGAGTGGTCTGGATTCGCTACTTGCGGATTTTGCATCTCAGCAGATCACGGTTTTGAAGGAACCCGCCAGAGTGGACAAGTTTGCCAGTTCTGCTGGGCCGCGTATCTCTGAATTGGAAGTCCGGCGGGTAGAGCCGGAAACTTCGGAGTGAGGGGTTTGGTTTTAGCTTCATTGGAATGGTTTCTGGGGGAACGGGGTGAAGCCGAAGGCGAGGGGAGAGGGGCGTAAGCCCTTCTCCCCTTTCACCGCTTTCCACAAATTCACAGGGCGAAGCACTCCGACTACCTGTTCTGCTATATGAACTAAATACATGTATGGTGTGGTGTTTCAGCGGGATTCTTGTGTGGTGTTTCAGCGGGTACCGCTGATTGCATGTGTGGTGTTTCAGCGGGATCTAACTACTTGGAAAATCAGGCGAGGTGTGGTGTTTCAGCGGGCAGTTTTAGACATGTGTGGTGTTTCAGCGTGGAAAACATCGAATATCCCCAGCGGTTGTGCACAGGACGCTCCGATCAGCGGCCTATAGCCCTGGGGTTGACCGAGGGTGGACAAGCGCGGATTTCAAGGCTGCCCTTCGGTGTTGCGAAATTGAGAGCGGGCCAGCACGTCTTAAGCTTCTTCAGCTCGCGGAGAACGTCCTTTCGGAAATTCTGAACGGTGTTATTGTCATTCGCCAGCTCAGGGTCGGCGCCGAACTGAATATAGAGCCGTTCCCAGGAGAGCCGCTCCGGTTTTTTCTTCTGGCTGTAAAGCGAGAATGTCTTGTACGAAAGCCACATGTACAGGTCCAGGCCGAGAGGCGACCGCCGCATGGACTTCAGAATCCGCATGTCGAGAGGCACGGGGTGAGCGATGATCTCTTTGAACAATTCCTCTCCAAGCAAAATCCAGCTTTGCCAGAGCGTGTCCTGTTCCGGACGGTGATAGTCCCACCACAGGACCGTCTGCGGGGCGAAACGGCCGCCGGTGGACACCTTCTTCGTCTTATCCTCGTAGATCATGTCAACATGGCAGTTGAATAGACGGTCGATCTGGTGCTTGAGCCGGGTCCTGTCTCCCCGGCTCCCGCCACTGTCGCTATAGAGGCCCAACTCGCGCATGAAGGCGGCCAATGAATTTCCGAGAGTGAGCTTTCGCTCCTGCGTGCGGATAGCTTCGGTGCACACCCATGCCATGAGGAGCCGTGGCAGATTGCCATAAGGAAGCTTGTTGTCGCCGCCGGCGATCATTACGAGCTTGTACGGCCCGTTCTGGCGCTTGTACTGAAGGCGGTTGCCGGGGTTGGTTCTAGGCAATGAGCAGAGCGTCAGCAGACGGGCCATGAAGCCCATGTCAGTATTCGGGTCGTCGGCGATGCCGGCCAGAGCATCAATCTGTTTTATCCGGGTGAAGTGGTGTTTTCCTTGAATCGTGAGCGCCTTGGATTCAGGCACGGTTTGCAGCAGCGGGGCGAGATCTTCCATTCCAGGCAAAATCTCGCCGACGCGTGTAAGTCCCCTGCCCTTTCCGTCAGCCATGCTCAATTGTCCCCAACCGGCGCGATCTCCGGCTTCCCATTCTTTGCAAAGAGGTCATTCAACGCCTCGGCAAGCAGGCCCTGAATTGTGGTGTCCTTTTCGGCAGCTAAAAGTCTGAGTTGTTTCTTGACCTCCTGTGGGAAGTACCCCGTCACATTCGATCTGGTGGCACGCCCAGGCCGGTAATGAGGATTCTCTGGATACTTCTTTGCGGGTATTGATTCGGACTCCGTGACCGAACTCGCGTGCCGCGCTGGTGTCTTGGCGCTGGCCTGCTGCATCACCTGCCGCAAGTCAGCGGCTCTTCGCGCCATGAGTGTTTACTCCTTTATTGGTTTCTGAGTTCAAGAGTTCACACATAAACCTGTAAACCTCCTCAGTCTCGCAGGCTGCTTTGCCGGTAGGATCGTATTCCTGGGCCGTCAGCCCTAAAGCACCGGCATCGGTGAAAGCAGCTCGATAGCCCAATGCGGTTGGACACACAGCTAAGCCAAGGGATGTGATTACCTCCGCAGCCTGTGCTCCTTTCGATCCCCGAGGAGGAACCCCATTGAGAACCGCCGCTATCGTCTGCTTCCCGGCATACCGGATGAGATCCAGAGTGGTCGATACAGTGTCAAGGTCAAAGATGGCCGGCCGGCAGGGTATCAATACCAACTCGGCCGCTTTCGCCGCCGCCATGGCTGCCTGTTCAGCTCGCGGTGGCGTGTCGATAAAGACCAGATTCGCGCCGCCTTCCTCGGCACATTTTAAAACCTGGGGTAACCGGGCCGGTTGGGCGGAGACAACGACCGGCGTATCGGACTCCCTTCGGTCACTCCAGGTGCTTGCAGTGGCTTGCGGATCGAGATCCACAACCGCCGCGGTTCTGCCCGCTCGTTGCGCAGCTACAGCAAGTGATAGCGCCAGGGTCGTTTTACCCGTACCTCCTTTTTGAGCCACGATCGCAACAACGTGCATCTGTGTCGAACTCCTTTGCGAGTTCATGAGTTTACACATTTTCTCATAAACATAGATGCTTGTGAATCGGGTTAGCAAGCATTTTCTTGAGAACCGGCTCCAAAGAACTTCCGCCTCGTCCGGTTGGAATTTGAATTGGACTTACAGAGTTTATGAGTTTACACATTCAATGGTTTACACATTCCCAATTCGAATTTTATGGACCGAATGACGCCTATCGCCCGACCGGCTAGGTCGCAGGCCCGTCCTCGACAGCCCGTGCAAAGGCCTGCCAATCGTTGGCCATCGCTTGGGACAATTCAAAGAGTTTGCCGGCCAGGTCCTCGGCTCCGTAAAACTGGATGTGCAGTTCTCCGGGCCGGAGTTCGATACCACCGGCCAGTTCCCGGACGGAGCGGTCGCGGACGTCAGCCGCGGCCGGAATTCGAACCCGCCTCGCGGCAAGTTGCCGGCGAGTCCGCTCCAAGTCCTCCACCAACCGGGCACGTCGGCTCATCTCCCACTGGAAGCGATCGCCTGCGGCCGTGTTCTCCAACCGAGCAATCAGCGCCTGGCGCTCGACGGCAACGGCGTTGCCGACCCGCAGGGCAGGGAGGCCCGCCATGATTTGGCGGGCGCGGCGCTCCCGCACGCGAAAGACTCGCTCGACCGCCAATCGGTCCAGGTGCGAGATTTCGAGTCCGCGGAGTTCCTCCAGAATTTCGTCAAGCCGATGAAGCCAGGCAGGTTGAGCAGGCACGGACAAAACTTCCTCTATTACATTACGTTAGGGCGCGATCCGGCACAATGCTAAATTTCAAGCGGGCGACAGGAAGGGAATGGCTCTGTTTTTCTCGTAAAATAGCCTATGATAATGCTTCTTATCAAAGGCTATTTTGGGGTACAATCTTTTTTGGCACTTTTGTCCGGCAATTCGCGCTTATCAGAACAAAGGTTGCTATTCGGCCCCTGCGGCCAGAACCTCCCCGCCATTCGCGGCCTCTGCCGCTCCTGCTACCGCTCGGCCGCCCACTCCCGGCAATACTTCTCCGGCCTCCGCGGGGAGATTTTAGAGCGCGACGGCCACCAGTGCCGGGCCTGCGGGTCGGCCGACCGGCTCCATGTGCATCATCGTAAGCCCGGTGTCAACGACGGCGCCTGGCTGATTACCGTCTGCGCTGGCTGCCACGCCCGCCTTCACCGTTTTGCTGCCATCCGGATCTGGATTCCCGAGTTGCTCGTCGCCCTCTGGATTGAGCAACACCCCGGCGTGCCGGTCCAGCTCCAGCTTCCGGTGGCCGCATGAGCGAGGAGACCACCCGCACCGCGCTCGTGCGCGCGGAAAAAGACGAGGCATGGACCCGCATCAAGAGCCTGGTGCTCGATAGCGTGACCTCGCCGCATTCGAAACGGGCCTACGAACAAGGGCTCGACGCTTTCGAGCGCTGGTGCGCGGAAACCGGCGGCACCGGGTTCACCAAGGCCACTGTGCAGGCATACAGGGCCACGCTCGAAGCGGCAGGCCTGGCCGCGTCCTCCATCAACGTCCGGCTCAGCGCGATCCGCAAGCTGGCTGCCGAAGCGGCCGATAACGGGCTGCTGGCGCCTGAAGTGGCCGCCGCCGTATCGCGGGTCCGGGGAGCCAAGCGCTACGGCGTCAGGGCAGGGAACTGGCTGACGCTAGATCAGGCGGAACGGCTGCTCGACCTTCCCGACCCGAAAACCAAAAAGGGAAAGCGCGATCGCGCCCTGCTCGCCCTGCTGGTGGGCTGCGGCCTCCGCCGGCAGGAGCTGGCGGGCCTGCGAATCGAGGACATCCAGCAACGCGACGGCCGCTGGTGCATCGTGGACCTGTCCGGGAAGGGAAATCGCATCCGAACGGTTCCCATGCCGCCCTGGGCGAAAGCGGCCGTGGACGACTGGCTGTCCGCTGCCGCCTTTGCCGCGGGCCTGGTGCTCGGCGCCGTGAACAAGGGTGACCGGATCACGGGGCAGGGAATGAGCGCTCAGTCGATCTACGAAGTTGTGGAAGCGTACGGCAACGAGTTGGGGGCGTCGCTGGCGCCCCACGACGTGCGCCGCACCTTCGCCAAACTGGCCCACAAAGGTCGGGCACCGCTCGAACAGATTCAGATTGCTCTCGGACACGCTTCCATTCAGACTACGGAACGATACCTCGGGGTAGAGCAGGATCTCACCGACGCGCCGTGCGATCACCTCGGCATCCGGGGTCTGTAGCGGTCGACTTGCTGAATCGCCAGGATACTTTGCGGCGAGACCTGTAGCACCGCGATTCCATTTAATGGAGAGAGAGTTTAGCCAGACGACCTCTCCGAAATCGGCCTGATATTCCCGTCCCAACAAGCTCTTCCAACTATTTGGGGGAAAGATCCGGTAGCTTTACTTATGCCGGCGGCCTTCCGAGATCGTTTCAATCGGCAGCGGGGTACACCAAATTATCGCGCGGTTCTTTAACTTCTTTTGAGCAGTTAGAAACCACCACAAGCTCCCAAATAAATGATCGAACACTGACAATTGCTAGCGTGACGGTCAGCGCCGTGACGGCCAGGGCTAAACCTACGACCAGCTGGGCAGGTGCGAGCGAAACCTCTCCTAGGTTGCCGAGCAACGCTTTGAAGTCAGTCGTGTACCATGCCATCAGTCTGGTGAACGACGTACGACCCGTAAACCCCGCATAGAGCGGAATGAGCTTGGCGAAGTAGCTGGCCACGAGAATGTATCCAAACATGATCACCAAAGCACTTGCGAGCGCTCGGCCGACTACACCTGCGCGCGAACAGCCCAATAAGGCGAGCCCGAACACAGGCGCAAGCAGCACCTGCGAGTACCACGGGCTTGGTCCAGTTGCGGCTCCGCGCGTGTACAGAAAGCTAAGGACGGTGCTGTACCAGAGAGCCGCTGAGAACAGTACACAATGCGCCGCAGTGAGCCACTCCGCCGACTTGTGCTCACCTCGCACGGCCCACAGCATCATGGCAAACAGCAGCAGAATGAGTACCGAGTTGAGTGTCCACGTGGAAAACGTGAGAAAAGTGTTGTTGCCGGTCCACAAAGCCCATCGCGCATTGCGGATGGCCAGCGCGGGCCAATCGAGTTGCGGAGCAGCCTTTAGAATATCGGTGACCCCTATCCCAGACCGTGCCTCCTGCATTCCGGTGATCACCCCATATCTAGCGAGATTTCTCCCGTACCATGGAGCCGCGAGCAGTAGCACGAAACCCATGACCAGGCTCGCAGCTTTGCACTTCCGAGCCCAGAAGCACGCCACTAATACAAGCGGCAGCACCGCCAGGAAGTATGCCTTGGTCAGCAATCCAGCAACCAGTGTTGCACCAAGTCGAGCCGCAGTTCCGAGCGTGGGAGCGCCCCAATACCTGATAAGCATGGATAGTGACCAGACGGTCAGCGGAACCGCCAACCAGTCATTGGCGACATGCGCAATGGTGGCCCACGTCATCTGGCACGAGAGGACACAAAATATTGCCGCGTTACTGTATGTGTCGGAAAGCCGAAGATCATTGCACAACCGCAGCATGCCGGTGTACAGAAGCAGTATTCCGCTCAGCGCGGCGAAGATTCGTAGCATCAGCACTCGCCAGGGCAGCGGCACGGAAGAGAGCGCCCGCTCCGGCACAGCAAGCAGGGCGTAGGCAAGCGGCGCATGGTGGGCTTCATAATTCAGGTAATCCGAGTTGGTCCAGCCGGCCGCCGGGCGGATGTGGTATAGCTGTTCTCTGGCGAGCAGACGTTGCTCGCGAGGGGAGGAGAAGTACTCGGAAAACGTGCGGACCGCCGGGAGATTATGCTGCACCGCCGGGCTCGCCGGTGCCAACAAAAGCGAAGTTGCAACCTCAGCCGAGAGATGCGTATTGCGAGCATCCGGCAATCCCCATCCGTTCGCCAAGTACTGAACATAGCCAAAGTGAAACGGCTCATCGAAGCCTTCCCAAAGCGGCAAGAGCGCGCTGTACAGAACCGCGTTGAGCACAGCGAAGCTCGTAATGAGTAATCGGATACGCACTCCTATTCCACCATAGCTCTTCCGGGCGCTCGTCACGACGCAGGCCGAACTCGTTCGCGATTCGTTTCAACCACTCAATCCCCCGCGCGGGGGGGCGTACTCGGCATCGAAGGGCCTTAAAAAAGGCTCGCGCATCTCGGGTGCGCTGGATCTTTGCCGCTGGTGCGTGCGCATCTTTCTACTCTCCGCGTTCGAATACGCCACGGTGTTGCAGGGTCAAATATGCGCGGCGCACCAGCGCCGGGGTGAATCGCCCACTTGCCTTTGATTAAGTACTGGGTGTACTATATCTCCGCTGGAGAACCTCCAGCATTTTTTTCAGGGAGGATATTGGCCGTGAAGAGAACACTTTTTATCGCGCTCAGCAGCGCTTTCCTGTTCGCTAGTTCGACTTGGAGCCAAACAGTTAATGGTACAAACCAGGGCGGTTTAGTGCTCCCCGGCAACACGTGGAATCAACATCCGTTTGGCATTATGGATTATACGACCGGAGTATTTAGGTACTACTGGAGCTGCGGGAATCCGGATGGACTTTGTGTTGGCCACGCGACGACCACATCAACCTTTTTCGACGGCGAGCCGGTTTCGGTGAACAACCCTTCTCCTTCCGTTTGCGACATTCAAGACCCTGCTATCGTCAAGTTCAACGGCACCTATTATTTGTATGCTGATGGGATTCGCCCAGGAGCTCCTCCAAACGCAGGCTGCAACAATGAGCAAGGCGCCGGGAATGAGCATGCTGCCATATATGGGTTCAGCAGTTCTGACGGCGTTTATTTCTCTCCATTGAACGGCGGCAACCCCGTCATCCAAGTTCCAGGAGATCCGTGCTATTCCTGCTATACCGGCCACGGAATTAATGGACCAAGCCCAGTTGTTATGGGCTCGGGAAGCTTCATCCGCGTATATTACTTTATTAGCGCGCCAGGGTATGGCGTCGTCGCTAATGGTAGTGGTATCGAAGCACAGGATTCTTACGATGGGGTGAATTTTTCGAACGAGCGCGCTATTATGGCGGGCGGATATTGGCCATGCGTGAAAAGAGTCGGCCTGTATGGAGATTACCCTATGGTCATGACCTACAACTACGGTGGCACGGCTTACTCGGCCACGAGCAGTTCGTCGAATGATACTGATTGGACCGTTGGAAATGGCGGCAATCCCATCAGCACCAATCCAGCCTACTCCTACGCTCCCCGTATTGAGGGCGATCAGACTGGCCTGTTCTTAGACGCCAATGGTGCTGCCTTTACGAGCCCAGTATCTGGTCAAATTAACCTGGACTGGGACAACGGCACCGGCAAGTCCGTTTTTGGTACTCGCATATTCCGAGGTTTGGCTAACGCTGCACAATTCTTCAACTTCTAGAGAGTTTTTCTGAAATCGCAAAGGGGAACCCCGGGGGGTTAATGAAGCGAGGAGCATCGACGGCGAAATAAGCCCAGATCACCCGTTTTTCGCCTGTTGACACGCGATTCGACAGCGGCCTGTGCGGTTCCCCAACGTCCCGCAGTGGTTTGAGTTTGCGGCAATGGAAAGCGCCGGTTTTCAAATGCGGCCCAGATCGCCGTGGTTCATAGATGGGCCGTCGGCGTTCTTGTAGATCGTTACAAAGCTTTCTGCAATGACATGGGGGGCAGTCGGCAACGGTACCGGTGGGAATAGCCCAGTGTTCTTGACATTTTGGATCCACTCCATCCAGCGTTCGTGTACGACTTGCTTGACAGCCAGGGCTGCGACTTCGAATTGGCATCCTGCGTCCTGGGGACCGCCGTAGTTGACCTGCACACTCCAGGAGTCATCGGTAACTCCGACCGGCCCCCCACCTTGGGGCCACCACCCACTCACATCTTTCCGATGAGCCAACACCCACAGATAAACACCTGTATCTAATGCCGCCCGGCCTCGCACGACGCCGGCATGACCAACGTGCTCGCCGTGGCGAGGGGAAATGATCTGCACGATAGATTTCGGTCGCCCCTGTTCTTTCGCATGCCGATACGCAGCAAGACGCCTGAGAACTCGTCGTGGCAGGATGCCCCCCAGCGTTGATCTCCAATCGTAGCGAAGCAATGTACGAGCGTTGTACCTCTGCTGGCGCCAGCCGTCCCCGATCGGATCGAACGTAGGAGCTTCAGTCCGTGTAAAGAATGCCGTGGTCTTTACGACCTCGTCCAGTCGGAACATCTCATCACTGCAGAGGAATTTGAACAAATTGTTGATGCTCCGTATATGAATGTCATCCAGGACGAGAAGTGCCCCGGTTTCAAGATGGGGGTAAAGGCAGTAGTATTCGAGATCCGGGAACGGATATGCATGTGGGCCATCAATGACAGCAAGCTGCAGCTTTTCGTCGAAATGGTGCTGCGGGAGCGTACGTTGGGATGGGCCTTCTACAAACGAAACAACGCCTTCTCGTAACAGCGGAGATCGGCGCACGTTTACAATGCTCCCGCCTATATCAAGCGCAAACGCAGTGTGGTGCTCACTCAAATGAGAAAGCAACAGAGTGGTAGCGCCGCAGCCTGTTTCCACCGATCGTCGAATCCGGGAACGAATACTGGTGTGCCTGGCAATTGCGCTCAGCGCTTCGCGGGATACAGTCCCCGCACCATGCAGGATCGCCTGGACTTCCAGAATGTCTTTGAGAACCTCAGGTCTGGTTGGTTTCATTGCGCCGCGTCATATCTCCAATCCAAGCCATTTCATCCGAATGCCGACAAACGGCAGCGCGGATGAAAGCCGTCGTCCGCTCCGGCATTTCGATATACGTCAGTTGAATCCGTGCGATTGGCTTGCCTATCGTTATCAGATAACCGTGCAAATTCGGCAGCGCCGAAATCTCCGAGGCCAGCACAGTGCTTTGTGTCGTGCGGTGCCAAGCCTCCTGCGTGCCATGGCTGCCGGAGAGCGGGTTATCCCAAGAGAAATTCCGGCTTCGGCTCTGGTCCAAGCGTTCCAGTTCCTGCGTACCCAGCTCGTGCTCGAAGTACCTGGCGGTTTCCGTGTCGCCCGCGGCAAGAATGAGCTTGGTTGAAAAGCACGACAGCAGGACCTGCGCCTCGTCGTGGCCGTAGCTGGAGCGCAGTTGCGCCATCGTCTGCAAACCCGCAACGACAGCGCCGCCGTACTTCCGCAATTTCGTCAACCCGCTGCGCAGCGAATCCACCTTGCCGAGGCTGTCCCATTCATCGAGGACGAACCACAGGCGACGGCGCGGCTCCTCTGGTAACGAGAGTGTTTCCACGATCGCCAGGTCGAGCCATGTGGTGATGACCAGACGCAGCATGGCCATCTGATCGTCGCGGTAAACCAGGTAAAGCCATCGGGTGTGCTCCTGGTTTGCGGTCTGCCGCACCCATTCCCGGACGGAGAACGATCCGCCTTCGGGCAGATAGCGCCACGCATTCAGGTACGTGCTGCAGATAACCCGCGTGTTGGCGAGCATGCGTTCGTTCCCGCGCACGGTCAGAATCGCAGCTGCGGTGCCGGCCAATGTCCGCCCGAGCTCCTCGGCGTCGGCCGCCATCACCAAGCGGAGCAACTCGGCAATGGAATGCCGACGTCGCTCCCATAGCGCACGGAGCACCTCCGCAAATAATGTTTGAGCGTAAAAATGCCACTGCTGCGCTTCGCCTTCCACATCCGGGATCGTGGCCTTGGCCAGGCGCTGACAATCGTACGCCCATTCGATCTCGGCGAAAGGCGACCAGCCCACGTCGCGGTCATCGAACGGATTCAGGATGAGCGAATCGTCGTCACCAAAACGCGACAGATAGGCGCCACCGGGGTCGGCGATCAAAGCCGGTTGCTGACGTGCCGCCACGGTGCGTAATAGGGCAGAGATTGCCTGTGATTTGCCGGACCCGGTTTTCCCAGCGATCAGGAAGTGCTGGCATTCATCCGCCGCCGGTATCGAAACTCCGCCCCAGTGAATGAGACCGGCATCTGATTTTTTGATTTGCAGTGCCGTCACGTGCACCAGCCGGGAGCCGCGTAACAGTTTTATGCCCTGCGATGCGGCTACATCCACGTGAAAACTCTGGCCGGTCAGTTTGGGTGTCCATGCCAGCCACCGCCATGGGCTGTCGGCGCGGATCTGCGACAAGCCTCGTCCGGCAAGGCTGACCGCTCCCAGGATCGGCAGAAAATAGATCTCCTGCCAGTGGAATCCGCTATTCCGAAACTCGTATACGAATATGCCGAGGAAGGCTCCGGTTAGTACCCACCGCGCATACTCCCACCAGATAAACCGCCGCCCGCGAAAAAAGGAAATGATCGTCCCCGGCGTCAGGGCTATACTGAATACCCCCGCGATCGCGAGGCCGAGTGTCCAGCCGAGAAGTTTCGACAAAACGGAAAAGATGATCTGCCAATCGCGCTGCATTTATTAATTCAGCGGTCTCTACCAGGTTGCGCGGTTGTGTGCTTTCGCGGTGCCGCCGGAGTGGTCGAAGACGGCTGTGGCGAAACCTGAACAGAAGCTGCCGGTTGTTTCGGCAATTCAACCGGCGCTGCGATCCAGCGATGGTAAAGAATGCCCATCACAAACCCAATTCCCAGCGCTCCGACGCAGAGAACGGCGATGGTCCGGTACAGTTCCTTCCCTAGCCCGTTCATCTGGGCGCGAATGTGATCCCCGGCATTCTGCAGATTTGATTTCATGGACCGGAGCGCTTCATTGACGCGCGGAACCACGCCCGTTCTCGGATTCGCAAAATCGTCAAGCGCGTCCGAAAGCTCTTTACTCGCGTGGCGCAAGGTCGTAGCTTGGATGCCAATCGCCTCGGCCACGGCTGGCAGACCTGTCTGATGAAACTGCTGCCGCAGGCTTTCACCGAGCTTGGCCGCAATCGCTTCGGCGCTGATGCCTTTGGCAATCTCCTCGGGTAATTTCGCGATTCGCGATTCGAGTTGCTTCTGATACGTGATGCTGGCCTGGTGCACAGCCTGAATGGACTCGATGCTGCGGGCGAGAACCTGGGCGAGCTGCTCGCGCTCGATGGCCACCTGTCCCGGCGCCCGCTCGATCAGCACCGCCAGAAACTGCATGGCCCGGAGAATTCGCAGCATCTCATCGTTCTCCGGCAGGCTGCGGCAGTGGGACAGTTCGCGGTAGTAATCGGCCCGAAGGTCTTCCGGAAGAGCATTCGCGATTCGGTCGATCAGATCCGCTGACGGAAGCGGCTGCCCGTTTATGGGCTGAGGCTGGGCGCTCATGGTAGCAGCAGCTCCTTCGCCTTCTCGAACTCCGCAAATAACCGCCGCCGGTACGCCTGCGCGCGCATCACAATTGATGCCTTCTGCAGCTCGTCAACCTGCGTTTTTCGTTCGGCGACCTGGCCTAACGTGACGCCATGCTGGCGTGCGGGATTCTCCAGATCGGCGAGTCGGAATTCCATGCTGATGACCACCGGCTGGAACACTTCCCGAAACCGGCGCGCTTGTTCGCTGTTGTGCCAGTACGACAGATCCGAATGCGGTGTGGCCGCGTTCTCCACGATCAGGTAATCGACGCGGTCCTGGAGCCGGTTCGCCCAGGTCAGCACACTTTCCACGCTCGCCGGGTCGGAGGTAATGATGCCGATCGCAGTGAAGCCGATTCCCTGCTCCGCCACGTCCTCGTACATCGTGTCGAACCATTCGTGCGCCACCTGGCCAGAGCCCGCACCCATATCGGCCAGAATGACCGGCGAGCCTTCGTCGAGATAATCGATGAACGCGTCGAGGCCTGCCGGCGTGTGGATATTGATCTTGCGAGCCGCGCCGTTGAAATAGTGCTTCAGACTGCCGCGCGCCTTGTTCTCAGTATCCAGGTCCAGCAGCGTGAACGGAATCTGGTTCGCCTCGAACCATTCCGCGAGCGCCAGCATGCAACCAGTCTTCCCAGTTCCTCCCTTCCCTCCCATCGTGAAGACCACCCGTTTCGTTTGTGGCTTCGCCTCGGTGCTCCTGCCCTTTTTCTTGACTTCGGTACTGCTCACTGCGGTTTACCCCTCTTGGTTCGTCCCTGGAGCGAGCTGTAAAGGCTCACTCTCGTTGTATTCGAATTTTGGCTTTGGTGCTTTCTCCGGCGGGCGTCGCCGTTTCAGCGCCTCGATCCGCGCCCGCACATCCGCTTCCGTATCAGCGACTCCAGCGGGGCCGGCCGTCGCCGCGGTTTCCGGCTCCATCATTGGTGGCAGCTCGACTGGCGGCTGTCTCT
>DATGMH010000163.1:0-2135 GCA_035293725.1 Bryobacteraceae bacterium | reverse complement strand
TGAGACCGTTCCGGCTGCGATGGAGTGATCTCCGCCCAATACGAGAGGAATTTTGCCGGCGTCCAGCGTGCCGATCACCAAATCCGCTTCGGCGGCACATGTCTCCGTGATCTCATCCAGATATTTGGCGCGGGGATCGCCTTCCGATTTGGTTTCCAGCATGGCGACGGGAACGTTGCCCGCGTCCTCTACTTCGTAGCCAAGCGCCTCCAGCTTGGCTTCGAGGCCGGCCACGCGCATCGCCGACGGGCCCATGTCAACCCCGCGGCGCGACTGGCCGAGATCGAGCGGCACGCCGATGATGCGGATGTGCCTGGGTTCGACGTTCTGTAGCGGTTTGGTGCTGGGGCTGGTGGCCATAATCTTATAGGTAGAGCCGGTCTTTAGGCCGGCGTTCCCGCATTCCCCTAAGCCTTGTCATCCTGAGCGGAGCGCCCGCGTGCTTTTCCCGGCCGCGTCGTTTGCGGTCGGGCGGGCGCGGAATCGAAGGACCTGCTGTTCGGAACGACTCGGACGATGTTCGGTCCTTTGCGATACCGCTCGTAGTATTTGCCACGGACACCGCTCGCCATCGAGGCAAAATCGTATTCTGGCAGCAGGTCGTCCTCGCTTTGCTGCTCAACAGGCTTCTTCATAGAGTTCTCTTTCGAACCGCGTGGCCCTCTCAACGCTAGCCATAAGCAATCTGCCCATTCAACAGCATTCCTTTGTCAGCACAAACGACAAGACCCCAAATAAGCCAATCAATGATCTTCTCATCAGTGTGTTGCCTAGGTGTGAATCGCTGCCGAAAGTCGGCAATTGCCTGCGCCAGGAGATCCAAACTCAGAACCCGCGCATACTCCTGTACGAGAAAGTTGTGGAAATCAATCAGAGTGCTGATTCGTTGTTGCAATGGCGCCGTTGTCTGGGGCTCATCGAATAAGAAAAACCTGGCAACGCGCGAGTCGTAAATTGGAAGCCTTGGGTTGAGCGTGTGCAGTAGCTTTGTAGCGAAGGAAAACTGTAGCGATTGGGTCCCGTTGCTGCGTGCTGACGACTGGTACAACGTTTGGCACAAGGTGCTTAGTGGTTGCGCTGTCTTCTGCTGCAGTAAACCAAAATAGGTCGCATAGAAGCTATTGCTCAGCCGAGCGCGATTCATGGCCCACTGGTTTTTATATCTTTGCTGATAGGCGGGGCTCGTCGCCTGCCCGATGTTTTGAAGCAGCCACTCGTATTCGGTCACATAACTCGGGTCTATTGCACCAATAATCGATTGCCGGAATTTGTCGATGACCGCGTACATGGCTTTCGCGGCGCAAAAGCGCCGGTTTACGACTTACGGGTACAGCCGGTACAGCATGCGCGGGAATGGGATCGTCTCGCGCACGTGTTCCAGGCCGCAGATCCACGCTACCGCACGCTCGATGCCCATGCCGAAGCCGGCGTGCGGCACGCCGCCGAACTTGCGCAGATCGAGATACCACTTGAACGCTTCTTCCGGCAGGCCGTGCTCATGGATGCGCTGTAGCAACAGCTCGTAGGACGCCATGCGCTGCGAGCCGCCGATGATCTCGCCGTAGCCTTCCGGCGCCAGCACGTCGACACACAGTGCCAGCTCCGGCCGCTGAGGATCGGGCTCCATGTAGAAGGCCTTGACGGCCGCGGGATAGCGATGGATCATCACCGGCCGTTCGAACTGCGACGAGATGTAGGTTTCATCCGGGGAGCCTAAATCGCCGCCCCACTCGAAGCGGTTTTCCAGCTCTCCCCTAGCGTGCGCTTCCTGCAACATCTTGACCGCATCATCGTAAGTGATTCGCGGAAACGGGGTGTCGACTTTCTCCAGTTTGGAAATATCGCGGCCAATGGTTTCCAGCTCCGGCCGGCGCCGCTGCAGGCAGCGCTTGACGATAAAGGTGATGAACTGCTCGGCCAGCTCCATCAGCCCGTCGAGTTCCAGGTACGCAACTTCCGGCTCGACCATCCAGAACTCGGTAAGGTGACGGCGGGTCTTCGATTTTTCAGCGCGGAAGGTCGGCCCGAAGCTGTAAACCTTGCCCAGCGCCATGGCCGTGGCCTCGATGTAGAGCTGGCCGGACTGCGTGAGGAAGGCCTGCTCATCGAAGTAATCCACCGGGAACAGCGTGGTC
>DATGMH010000162.1:0-276688 GCA_035293725.1 Bryobacteraceae bacterium | reverse complement strand
TCTTGCGGCTCAATCCGACGCGGATATGAACGCGAGCATCAAGAAGTTCACGCAAGTGTATGAGGCGGTGGAAGCCAACTTCGCCGACAAGGTCGACCCGGACGCCACGCTATACCATGGCGCAATCCCGAGCATGTTGCGCGAACTCGATCCGCATTCCAATTTCTTCGACCCTAAAGCGTATCAGCTCATGCGGGAAGGGCAGTCCGGCCACTACTACGGCGTCGGCATGTACGTCGGCGCGCCCGAGCGCAATGTGGTGGTGATGTATCCGTTCGAGAGTTCGCCTGCGTACCGCGCCGGCTTGCATCCGGGCGACCAGATCATGGCGGTCAACGACACCAACACGGAACGCGCCACGGTGAACGACGTATCGTCGATGCTCAAGGGCCCCAAGGGCACCCCTGTGACGATCACGGTCCGGCGCCTGGGCGAACCCGAGCCATTGCACTTTTCCCTGGTTCGCGATAACGTGCCGCGCGCCAGCGTGAATTACGCGTTTTGGCTGCGTCCCGGTATTGCGTACATGCGCATCGAGGCGTTTAATGAGACCACCAGCCACGAAGTAGATCAGGCCTTGGCAAAATTTCCGGAAAGCGCCATCGAGGGCTTGATCCTGGACATTCGCGACAACGGCGGCGGCCTGGTCCAGGAAGCTGTCAATGTGGCTGATCGATTCCTCCGCAAGGGCCAGCTGATCGTCTCGCATCACGGCCGCGCCTCGGCGGAAACCAAATTCATCGCCAAGCGCGGCGAGCGCGGGCACGAGTACCCCATCGTGGTGCTCGTCAATCGCGGCACCGCCTCGGCCGCCGAGATCCTCTCCGGCGCGCTACAAGATCACGATCGCGCCTGGATCTTAGGAGAGAGCACCTTCGGCAAGGGATTGGTACAGGCGCCTTTCATGCTTTCCGGCAACAGCGCCGTGCTGCTGACCATCGCCAAATACTACACGCCCAGCGGCCGCCTGATTCAGCGCGACTACGCCCACACGGGGCTGTATGAATACCTGAATCGCGATGGCGGCCAGAACAACCTTAAGGACATGAAGAAGACGGATAGCGGCCGCGTTGTCTACGGCGGGGACGGCATTACGCCCGACGAAAAGTACGACACCCCCAAGCTCTCCCACCTGGAAGCCCAGCTCGAAGGGCGCTTGGCTTTCTTCTTTTATGCCCCAGAGTTTTTCTCCGTTCACGATCCGAAAAAGCTGACCAAAGAGTGGGTGCCGGACGAAAATACGATGGAAGATTTCCGGAATTTCGTTAACCGCCGCGGGATTCAGTTCACGCCCGCCGATTTCAGCCGTGACAGCGGCTGGATTAAGGAACGCCTGCGCGAAGAGTTGTTTATCACGGCATTCAGCAAAGAACAGTCGGACCGCGTGGCCTTCGAGAACGATCCGGAGGTTCTCAAAGGGATCGATTCGTTGCCGGCCTCTAAGGTCCTGCTCGAAAAAGCCCACGATATTGTCGCGCGTCAATCGAAGAAACCGCCCGCGGAACCGCGAAAAGGCGCATCTGAGGCGGCTCGCTAAAACGCTCCCGATCCAGACGAAATTTTCTTATTCTGAACCGCCGGCTTGCCCTGCGGTACATTGAAATAACAGGCCGGAGGACCCCATGCGTAAACTCCTTTTCCCCCTTTTTCTGGCTCCCCTCGTCTTATGCCGCGCGCAGGATACTCTGCCGTCCGCCGAAACGATTCTCAACAAATTCGTGGAAGCTACGGGAGGGCGCGCCGCGCTCGAGAAACGCCATAACCAGGTGGAGCACGGCACGGTTGAGATCGTGGCCATGGGACTCAAAGGCACGCTGACCATCTACGAAGCGGAGCCCAATAAGAACCGTTCCATCATCGAACTCACCGGCATCGGGAAAATTGAATCCGGCAGCAACGGGGACGTGGCCTGGGAAAATAATCCGCTGCAAGGGCCGCGTATCAAGCAAGGCGTTGAACGCACCGACGCGCTCCGCGACGCCACCTTCAATGCGCCGCTGATGGTTCAAAAGCTTTATAGCAAGATCGAAACCGCCGGAACTGAGACCGTAAACGGACACGATTGCTACAAGGTGGTGCTCACGCCCAAGGAAGGCAACCCCACGGCGGAATATTACGACAAAACCTCCGGCCTGCTCGTGAAGGTCTCGGCCACCCGCAGCACGGCGATGGGCGACATCACTGCGGAAACGGTTTTCGACGACTATCGTAAAGACGGCGATGTAATTTCGCCGCACAAACTGACGCAGCACGCCGCCCAGATGGACATTCAGATCACCATCGAGCGTACCGAAGCGAACGTCGATCTGCCTAAGGACATCTTCGACCTGCCTTCTGAAATTCAGGAACTGCTGAACAAAACGCAGGTGGCCGCCAAAGCGCCGGCCGCAACAGCCGCGTCCGGCTCGGGCGCTGGGAAGCTTACCATCTACATGGGTGGGAAGCCTGCTGAGTCGGAAACCTATACGGTCGAGAAATCCGGCGGAAAGATCCTGATTAGCGGCTCCGCCCACGCCTCCATCGGTCCTATGAAAGTGG
This sequence comes from Bryobacteraceae bacterium, assembly GCA_035293725.1. Taxonomy (GTDB): domain Bacteria; phylum Acidobacteriota; class Terriglobia; order Bryobacterales; family Bryobacteraceae; genus Palsa-89. Next base: position 274,150 of record DATGMH010000162.1, on the reverse strand, counting down.
ATGTCGACCAGTTCGATATCGCCACCGACGACAAGTACCAACCACTGCAGGCCACGGCCAAAGGAAAACTGGGCCAGATTCAGATGAACGTCAGTACTACGTTCACAGGCGGCAAGGCCAAGAATGAGATCGATAATGGGCAAGGGCCCAAAACCAAGGAAGACGATGTCCACGCCGACGCCGTGGTGGTATACAATCCGTTTCCGTTCTATCCCTGGACCGTGCTCGCGATGCGCGCCGATTTGAAAACTCAGGCTCCGCAGCAGTTCGCCGTTTACGTCCTCAACCAGGGCGAAGTCCCAGCCACAGTGGTGTTCAAAGGCCGTGAACCGGTTGAGTTCGCGGGAGGCAAAACCGTCGAGCTCAATCATCTCGTCGCCAGCGGCAAGACCCCGCAGGGTCAGGCACTCACGCTCGATTTCTGGGTGGACGACAACCGCAAGCTCATCAAGCTGGCCGTGCCTTCGCAGGGCGTGGAAGGCTATCAGGAAGGCTACGATCGCAAGGCGCCTCCTGACGCCGGCCCGGCCGAAACTCCGAAAACCAACTCCAAATAGCCCATGAGTCCGCCGGAAGCCCCGAAGGGTTTCGACACGGAACGCGCGAACTACCAGGCGGCGCTCGATTGCTATTTGTCCGCCATCCTGGATATCGCGGAGCTCGTCACGGTTGTTTTTCCCGAGTTCGGGGTGAAATGCCACGAGCAGCTCAACCGGCTCCGCGCCCGTCTTGCCTTCGAATCCAACAAAAAGACACTCCAGGAAAGCCGCGATACTCTGCACCAAATCATGCAGACCTTCGCGGGGGAGGCACGCCGCTACACCCAGGCTCTGGAACAGGAACTGAATCAGACGTTGGGGCTGGTGAGCCAGGCCGAAGAGCGCCGCTCCAGCCGCAACGTGCATAATGTCGAGCATCTGGTTGACGTTGTGGACCAGATGGAAAGAACGATCGAAACCGGCGACCTTAGCGTGCTCCAAACGCAGGCCAGCCAACTCCGCTCTTTCGTCGAATCCATCGAACTCGACACACGTGACGCTCTGGCACACATGCGCGATCAGATCCGTGAGTTCCAGCGCCGTCTTCGTGAAGCCGAGCTACTGGCTTCGCGCGATCCCCTCACTGGCATCGCGAACCGCCGCGAATTCGACCGGCAGCTCGCCGCGCGCATTGAAGCCGGGCGCGAGTTCTGCGTCCTGCTATTCGATCTGGACTCGCTCAAGAGCTTCAACGACGAATTGGGTCATCTGTATGGAGACGAAATCCTGAAACAATTGGGCAGCCGCTTGAGCAGCCATATCCGCACGCGCGATTTCGTATGCCGGTGGGGAGGCGATGAGTTCGCCGTCATCCTTGATTGCGGCTTGGATCCCGGCATGGCGCGCTCGCAACAAATCGCGGAGTGGGTAAACCGTCCCTATCAAGTTGCCGTTGACGACCGCGAACTTTCGGTTAGCGTTCGGGTTTCGGTCGGAATCGCCGAATATAGCCCAGGCGAAAGTCCCGAACGCCTGTTCCAGCGCGTGGATGCATCCATGTATCGCCAAAAAAACAGAAGCACCGGGACTTAATTCACTACAAACGTCAGCATGGCACCGAATGTCGTTTTGTACTAACTTGAGTTGGAAGGATTCGCGACCGTGCATAGTTTGACGAATGCGGGCGTCTTGGTCACCGGTGCGGGGCGGGGAATCGGAAAACGGCTGGCGATCGGCTTCGCAACGGCTGGAAACCGGGTGGGTTTACTGGCGCGCAGCAAGGCCGAATTAGATCTCGCGCACCTCGAAATCGAACACGGCGGCGGCAACGCGCTTCGCATCCGCGCCGATGTCACCGACTATGAGCAAGTGAGTGCGGCTGTGGATCGCATGCGCGTGCATTACGGAGAAGTACGGGTCCTGATCTGCGCTGCGGCCATTCCGGGTCCCATCGGCCCCTTCGCTACCCAATCGCCTAAATCCTGGGCCGATGTCGTTCATACCAATCTGCTGGGTGTGATGAATGCCTGCCGCGCTGTGCTCCCTCACATGATCGAACGCCGGTTAGGCAAAATCATCGTGCTAAGCGGTCCCGGGGCAAGCACCGCGCGGCCTAATTTTTCGGTATATGCCGCATCTAAAGCGGCCGTGGTGCGCTTCGTCGAGACAATTGCAGAGGAAATCCGCGAACATAATATCCAGATCAACTGCCTCGGTCCCGGCGCCACGTACACGCACATGACCGACGAGGTGCTGCGCGCAGGCGACCGTGCCGGCTGGAGGGAAACCGAAGAAGCCATGGAAGTGCGCCGCACCGGGGGCGAAAGCCCCGAGAAGCAAATACAGCTGGCCCTGTTCCTTGCCTCCGAACAATCCAATCACATCAGCGGCAAGCTGATCCACGTTGGCGACGACTGGAAAAAACTCCGCTCGGAAAACATCCATGCGGAGGCGTATACCCTGAGGCGGACATTGAAGGCCTAAACAGCAGATTCGTTTACGATGGGTGAGTGGCCTCTGGCAGTCGATTCTATGCGAATGCGCCCGACATCCGGGGCGGCGGCCGCCAACAACGGCGCGTGATACTGTAAGTGAGAGGTCATGTTAACCGAAGACGATAAGCAGTGGATTATGAATGTCCTCCGTGCGGGTATGGACAAGCTCAGCGCCGATATGGACAGGCTCAGAGACGACCTTCATGCCGATATCGAAAAGGCACGACAGGAAGGCCGGATTGATCTCGAAAAGGTAGAGACCACTCTGCTGACTGAATTCCACAAATGGGCATCGCCCGTCGAAACGCGCGTACGCAGCCATTCCAGCTTTCTTCGGGCCCTGGACGTGCAATCCGAATCGATGCTCGACGATATCAAAGACCTCCAAGCCCGTATCGAGAGGCTCGAGCAGAATCGTCTGAACCCGCCGCGGCAGTAACGGGATTTAGGCGGTACGCCCCGCGGCGAAGTATCATAGCGCGGCTTCGTTAATTCGCGCCCGGCTTGTCCACGCGATCGACGAACCACATTTCTATTGGTGTTCTTATCGCTCGTAGTCTCAAACCGAGTTGTTGGGACAAGGCAGCGAAGATATCTGGACGGTCGTCGCCGTCGGCAATCGAATAGGTCAGCGTGAACCCATAGGCACCCTCCAGCATGGTTCTGTCGATCACGGGGCGCTGCACGCCCCGAACGCTCGCAAGATAGTTTGCTAGCCGTGCCGTGGTCCAGCCTGAGGGAGCTTCGCGTTCGGACGCGGCCTTTTTTATAGCGCCGTTAATAGTGACTTTACCTGCAGAACGAGAGAACTTTGGGCCACTTTTGGCGAGGGTGAGTGCGTAGGCGGAGACGGTTTTGATCTGGCTGTGCATGCGCAGGCTAAACCGCTCCTCAAATAGCGCCTGCACCATCTTTCGACAGTCGGCTTCCGTGACGGAGGCTTCAGTTTCAGCGTCTATGTCCCAAGTGTCGAACGAATTCAGCCACGCTGGTGCCGCATCACTCATTTGATAATCGTTCAAGCCGTACGCCCATTTGATGGACCAGAGAAGTGGTGTCCCATGGGTGATGAACCGGCCCTCGGGGGCGCAATAGGACTCGATGCGTTCGCTACGTCCTGCCGCCCGTGGCTTTACCGAGATGACGTCGAACACGGGCTGTGGGCCGTTTGCACCTGTGTCTTGGGCCAATGCCATCGTAGTTCCGATCGTCAAAATACAAAAGCTGCGAGCCGGGTTCACGCCGCCATTCCTCCGAAGTAATGACGGGACTGGGGGAGTTTTCGTTGAGAAGAGCGGTCGCGACTCATCGCGCCCGGATGTTAAACGTCGACCTCCGACGCACTGTTATAAGCGATTTTTAGGAACCGCTAACTCGGCCACAGGTCACCCGCGGGCACCTGCGCGGGGCGGGGTCCCCATCCCACGCGAAACGCCTCCCATGCGAACGTCGAGTCCGAATTGAAGATACTGCTGAGACCCGGATACTGCGTTCGGTGCGCGCGTGCGGCAGCCTGCTTCTTTTCCCGAAACTCCGCCACATCGATCAAAAAATCGATTCCCGGCTGCTGGCGCACATTAGGCGCGCTAGCTAGCTGAAACGAGTGTATCGGCGCTTCCCAAAGGACCCGCTCCACCGCGTGCGCCGGTCCCGCTTCCGGATACCACCTTTCATCGGCCGCCGCCGAAACTGCATCCATCGCAAACCGGCTGATCGCGATGTGATCGGTATGCTGATTGGCGCCGTTGGGATCGAAGGTGATAACAATGGTAGGCCGCTGCCGCCGGATGGCGGACACCAGATGCAGCCGAATCTCGTCCTCCGGGGCGGACCACAACTTCGGATCCTCATAGGGCAGCAGTTCGATTTCGCGAACCCCGACAATACGCGCCGCCTCGCGAACCTCGGCCTCGCGCACGCGCGGTAGTTCCTCCACGGAGCAAGATCGGCGGTCGCGCCGCGCTCGCCGCGCGTAGCACAAATCAGCCCCACGGGAAGGCCTGCAGCCGAATACTTGGCCATTGTGCCACCCGCAATAAAGGTCTCATCATCGGGATGAGCAAATATCAACAGCAGACCTGCCATAAACGCGTTTCAGCCAGCGGTTTCGCCCTGGCCGGCTTTGTGCCAGAAGAACCCGCCAGGAACATCGATGACCTTTCCGGAATCGGGGTCGCCCTCGCAGCCGGCGGCCCTAGGATCGATTGGAGAATCAAAACGGTCGTCCTGGGTCAGGACTTGCCCATTGTAACGAACTTCGGTCCTGCTACCGTCCGACCAATTGAGGAAGTATGTAGTTGAACTCCCACTTGTCGTTTCCATTGGTGGAGAAGCTCAATTCGTTTTTGTACGCCCAGCCAAAGCGCTCGCGAGGTATCGAATTCCAGCACTCGGGTGAAGAATTATCCGACTTGGGTTAGACCTTCGCGCTTCAACTGCCCGCAAGCAGCAAAAATGTCGCGGCCTCGCGGCTTCCGCACGAAGCACGGCATCGACCGGCGCACGATCGCCTGGAACGCGTGCACTCGCTCCGGGTCCGGCGTCTCGAACGGTACCCCTGGCCCCGGATTCAGCGCGATCAGATTCACTTTCGCGTTCAGATTCGACAGCAGCTTCACCACACGGCGGGCGTCCGCATCCGTATCGTTGACGCCCTTCAGCAGCACGTACTCGAATGTCAGCTTTTCCCACGGCCGAAGCGGGAAGGCTTTCGCTGCCGCAAGCAAGTCCTTGAGGGTGTACTTGCGCGTGATCGGCATCAGCTCGCGCCGCTGTTCCTCGCTCGATGCATTCAATGAGATCGCCAGCTTCGGCCTCACCGGCTCGCTCGCGAGTTCCGCGATCTTGGGTACGATCCCTGCCGTCGAAAGCGTAATGCGCTTCTGCGAAAGTCCGATCCCTTCGGGGTCCGTCAACAGGCGCGTGGCTTTGATCACGTTGCCGAGGTTCAACAGCGGCTCGCCCATGCCCATCATCACGATATTCAGCCGGTCCAGAGGTGTGGAAAGCTGGTGCGCGCGCATGACGAACAGCACCTGGCCCACAATCTCGCCCGCGGTGAGGTTGCGCTCCAGCCCGAGCAGAGCGGTCAGGCAAAACTGGCAATTAACCGGACAGCCCACCTGGCTGGAAATGCAGACGGTGTCGCGGCCCTCCTCCGGCATAAGCACTGTTTCGACCGTGCGGCGATCCTCTAGCTCCAGCAAGTACCTCTGGGTCCCATCCACGGAGCTGTACTGGGCCGCCATGCGCGGTAAACCCAGTGCCAATCTTGAACTTAGCTCGTTTCGAAGGCTTTGCGGTAAAGTCGTGATCCCGGAAAAGTCCGACACTCTTCTCCGGTAGATCGCGTCGTAGATCTGGCGGGCACGGAACGGGGGTTGGCCGGGACCAAGCGCCACGCGTAGGTCTGCAAGTTCAAGGCCTACAATGGTTTGCGCCACTTCTTCGATTGTAACACGCGGGCCTCGCCCAGACGTCCTGCTTGAGCGCGATAAGATGGAGTAGAGTGACAGCCACCGAGGAAGCCCAACAAATTCGCGATATCCAGACCACTACGCTGCCCAATGGGCTGCGTATTATCAGCGAGCGCATGGCCCATGTCCGCTCCGTATCGCTGGGTATCTGGATTCGCAGCGGATCGCGCCGCGAAGCCCCGCATGAGAACGGCATTTCTCATTTCATCGAGCACATGGTGTTCAAGGGGACGAAAAACCGCAGCGCCGAAGAGATCGCGCGGTCGGTGGATTCCATTGGCGGCGGCCTGGATGCGTTCACCGCGAAGGAAATGGTGAGTTACAACACTAAGGTCTTGGACGAGCACCTGCCTTTGGCCTTCGACGTTCTCGCGGACCTGGTGCTAAATCCGTTGTTCCGCGAAGAAGATATTGAAAAGGAAAAGGGCGTGATCCTGGAAGAACTCAAGATGGAGGTAGACAACCCTGAATACCTCCTGCATGAGATCTTTTCCAGTAATTTCTGGAAGGATCACCCGCTCGGCAAACCCATCCTGGGCACCAAGGACACGGTGCGCGCATTCAACCAGGACATGCTGCGCGACTATTACAGCCGCTATTACACGCCTTCGAATATTTTGATCACCGCGGCCGGCAATCTGAGTCACGAGCAGTTGGTGAACTTGGTGCGCGAGCCCTTCGAGACCTCGAGTCTGAACGGCCGTCTTGGTCCCGATATCGCGCCGGTGCCGCATGCCCGGCTGGTTTTCCGCAACAAGTCATCGCTCGAGCAGACTCATCTTTACATGGGCGTGCCCGGCTACGCGTTCCCGCACAAACTCCGCTTCGCCTGCTACGCGCTCAACACCGTGCTGGGCGGGGGCATGAGTTCGCGCCTGTTCCAAAACATCCGCGAAAAACAGGGCCTCGCCTACGCCGTATACTCCGAATTGAGCATGTATCGCGACGCGGGATGCATGGCCATCTACGCCGGCACGTCTGTGGAATCGGCGGCGAAGGTGGTGGATTCCATCGTTAAAGAGCTTCGCGAGATCAAAGAAAACCTGGTGCCGGAAGACGAGCTGCGCCGCGCCAAAGATCACTTGAAAGGCTCGCTCATGCTTAGCCTGGAATCCACCTCCAGCCGCATGGGCAACCTGGCGCGCCAGGAGATGTACTTCGATCACTTCTTTACCCTGGATGAAATGATCCAGAGCATCGAAGAGATTACTGCCCCACAGTTGCAAGCTATAGCGAACGAGTTTTTCGATTCCAAGAACATCACGCTCGCGATGCTGGGCAACCTGGGCGACTTCCGTATCCGCCGCGAGGACTTGGTCTGCTGAAAACCAACCTGGGCAAACTAGTACAGGCGCTCCTGCCTGTGCTGGCATTGGCCTGTTCGCTGCAGGCGCTTGACCTGGACAAGCTCAAGCCGCAGGGTTACGTCAGCGACTTCGGTCACGTTCTGGATCCCACGTCCCGCGCGCAACTGGAAGAGTACGCCGGACGTGTCGAGCAGGCCACCGGCGTTCAAATGGCGCTGGTGACCATCGATTCGCTGGATGGCGAGCCGATCGAAGATGTCGCGAACTCGCTATACCGCAAATGGGGCGTCGGTAAGAGGGGCAAGGACGAAGGCATCCTGCTCCTGCTGGCGATCAAAGATCATCGCGACCGCATCGAAGTGGGCTACGGCTTAGAACCACTCCTACCGGACGGATTCGACGGTAGCGTTCTACGTACGGCCCGTCCCCTGCTCCGCCAAGGCGACTACGGCCAGGCGATGTTCGCGGCGGCCGAGCAGATGGGTAGCCGCATCGCGCAGGCCAAAGGTGTCGCGCTCGACTTCAGCCTGCCGCGCGCCCGCGTCCGGCAGGTTAACGAGCGCCCCTCCATTCCATGGCCGATAGTCGTAATCGGCATCATCTTTCTCCTCTTTCTCATGCGCCGCGGCGGAGGAGGCGGAGGTTTCTTGACGGGGATGATTCTCGGTAACCTATTAGGTCGTGGCGGAGGCGGCGGTTGGGGCACCGGCGGCGGGTTCGGAGGCTATGATTCCGGGGGCGGGGGAGGAGGCGGAGGTTTCGGCGGCTTCGGCGGAGGCGATTCCGGAGGCGGCGGTGCATCCAGCGATTGGTAAATGATCCGGCAGCAACTCGAAGAATTAGTCGAACGCCTTCAAAAGGCCCACTCGGACCGCCTGGTCTCGGTGATTCTCTATGGCTCGGCGGCGGCCGGAGATCATCACGAGAAATATTCCGACTTAAACGTGCTGTGTGTTTTGAACGCCGTCACGCCCGGCGCGCTCGACAATTCCGAGCCGGTCTTCAAATGGTGGCGCTCGCGCGGTAATCCCTCACCGCTGCTGATGAGCGAAGAAGAAGTGCGCACCTCGACCGATTGTTTCCCCATCGAGTTCCACGATATGGCCGAGCGGCGGCGCGTTCTGTTTGGAAAGGACGTGATCGAGGGGTTGGTCATCGACAAGGCGTTCTATCGCGCGCAGGTGGAACACGAGCTGCGGTCGAAACTGCTTCGTCTGCGCCAGAAGGCGGCCGGCGTGCTCGGGGACAAAAGCGCGCTGCTGCGCCTGATGATCGACTCTGCGCCCAATTTCCTGGTTTTGGCCCGCCACGCGCTGCTGGTTTCCGGATTCGCGGATGGCATTCAAAAGCGCGAGGTCACGCGCAACCTCGGCGCCATGGGCGTGGATGCCGCTCCGTTCGATATACTGCTCGATTTGCGCGAGGAAAAGCGGCAAGCATCCGAAGTGGAACCCAACGAGCTGTTCGAGCGTTATCTCCAGCAGATCGAAGCGCTAGTCGCGCACGTCGATCGCCTGGAAAAATAGAAACGAGGAATCGATGAAAGCTGCGTTGATTGTGATCGTGATCCTGGTGCTCGGTGTGCTGGGTGTGCTCGGTTGGGCCGCGGGCGCACGCAACACGCTGGTAACCGAACGCGAAGCTGTGAACGCCGCGTGGTCGCAAGTGGACGTCGCACTGCAGCGCCGCGCCGATCTGATCCCCAATTTGGTCGAAACCGTCAAGGGCTTCGCCAAACAAGAGCAGGCGGTGATTAAGGAAGTCACCGACGCCCGAGCGGCCCTGGGCGGAGCCCGCACGCCGCAGGAGAAGATCCAAGCCAACGGTCAACTGGACAGCGCATTGAGCCGCTTATTGGTGGTGGTGGAAAACTATCCGCAACTCAAATCGAACGAGAATTTCCTGCGGTTGCAGGATGAGCTGGCAGGCACGGAGAACCGCATCGCCGTGGAACGCCGCAAATATAACGAGACGGTTCAGAAATACAACACCGATATCGAGCTGTTCCCGAACAATATTGCAGCCTCGCTGTTCGGGTTCCAGCGCAACGACGCGTATTTCAAAACCGAGCCCGGCGCGCGTACGGCCCCGAAAGTCTCGTTTTGAGGTTTACGCGATGACGCCGGCGGATATTTCCTCGGCGGGAGCTTTGGCCTCGATGCGGGCCACGACCAGCGCACCGATGTAGAGCGCGGCACCGATCAGTATCGTGGCCCTAAGGCCGAGATAGATCGCAAGGAAAATCGCCGTGGCTGAGCCCAGTACACTGGCGGCGGCATTCAGTGCCCAGGCCCACCGCACCGCAACCGGATAACGTGCCTGCAGCCGGGCCAGGCCGGCTGGAAAGGGCATGCCCATCAGAAAGGCGGCCGGAGCGATCGTGATCACAGTCACCAGGATCTTTAATGGCAGTGGCCAGCCGACGCCGAGCTGCGTCAGCGGCTCGATGGCGAATGCCATCAAACCAACCAGAAGCGCCACGCCGATCAACGCCGACGCTAGCCGTTCGATGCCGTCGGCGCCCACCACCCGGCGGCTGAAATAGCTGCCCACGCCGCTCGATATCAGCATCGAAAAAACGATTACCGACAACGCATAAGTGGGGTTGCCGAGAAACAGAATAAATTTTTGAATGAGAGCGACTTGAATGAGGATATATCCGGCCCCGATGCAGATGAAATAGACCAGGAAACCACGCACGCCCGCTTCGGCGGGAAGCCGGGCGCCGAGCAACAGCGGGGGCAACGCCAGGACCACTAAGGTGGCAAGCAGGCTTACGCCCAGCAGTTCGAACAAAAGCGGTAGCGCGCGATTAATTTTGCTGTCGGCCGCGTTGCCAGTTTGCCGAAGAAAGGTCCAAACGTCTCCGGGCTGAACCGTATAAAAAAAGAACGGCCGGTCGTCGCCCACCGGCGAAACGTCGAAACGGTAATTTCTCCAAAACTCGTGCGGCTCGGCGGCGGTCAACAGCCGTCCGAACTCGTTTGCGGGCGGATCGCCGGGCAAATAAATGACCTGAAGGCCCGTCTCTGCCAAGGCGGCCCGCGCGCGTGCAACGGCATCGTCACTCAACGGCTTCCGATAGACGATCACGGTATCTTGCGCGCCCCAGCCTTGCAGCTTCTCGGCATCCTGCCGGACGACGGCAACGCGCCGCGCGGCGTCGTGCTCGCCGAGATCAGCCAGCGCCTGCATGGCTAGCGAGATCAGCCGGAGGGATTCGCGCGGCGGGTCCAACCCCCAGCGCGTGAACGCCATCAGGCCGTCGTCGGTGAGGTGCGACAAATAGTCGCGAAACGCATCGGTGGTATAAAGATTGTTCTCCGAAAGCGCAAACGCGCCGGCGGCAGTGGAGGCCCAGGTGTCCACAAGCGTGGCTTGCAGCACCTGATACTTGTCCGTGCTGCGGCGCACGAAACTGCGCCCGTCCTCGACGAATACGTGCACCTCGGGCCGCTGATACAGGCCGCGGCTCAGTTGCGGAAAACGCTCCTGCATAATGGCACGCGCGATGATGGGGTTAATTTCAGCCGCCGTAATGTCGCGGCTGCCGGACGTCAACGCACGCGCGACGTCCCATCCGCCGCCGGGGCCGATGATTAGCGTTTTCGCCCCTGGTTTTAGAAGGTAGGGAACGCCGGGTCCTTCGTGCAGCAGCTTGAAGCGGTCGCGGTCGCTTAGATGGTCGAGATCGAACGGCGGGATGAATGTGGAGGCGTCCGCATCGATGAAAATCTCGCCCCCCAGCGCATCGTGGCGAACCATGCCGATACGCGAGAAGCTGTTCCACTGCACGAACGATTCTTTGGGAATCGGCTGGCCTTTGGCATAGCGGATGTCGATGGGGTGCTGCTTGCCGTTGTAAACGATCAGGACCACGAAGCCCAGCGCCAGCGCCACTGCACTGACGCGCCCGCGCAGCGAGCCGGCCAGGTTGTACCAGATCGCGGCCGAGACGGCGAACAGTACCGACGAAGCCAAGACCGTGTTCGGCCCACCGAAATGATCCAGAAACGGAACGAGCAGCAAACAGCCGGCGGCCGCACCGAGCAGATCGAAGAAATAGACGCGGTCCACGTGCTGGATGCCTTCCGCGACCGTGATGGAAACCACCGTGCCCGAAAAGAAGAACGGCAGCGCCGCGGCGAAGTAAACCAGCGCTAAAGTTGGGCCGCTGGGTTGGCCGCTGACGTTCAATAAAACCACGAGCGAGAGCAACACCGCGAAACTGTTGACCGCGGCAAAGGCGCCTAGTTTCGAGAACACCCGGCCGCGGGGGCTGGCGACCACGTACGAAAAGACGCCGCCCGCGCCCAGCCCAAACAGTGCGATCGAGATGGCAAGAAACGCGAAGTGGTAGAAGAAGACGACCGAGAAGATGCGGGTGAGCGAAAGCTCGAGAATCAATGTGGCAAGAGTGGTGAAGGCGACGCCCCAGTAGAGCGCCGTCCAGCCGGTCCTGCCGGATTCCGATGAGCTAATACGGGGCAATTTACCAGGATAGCGGCTTTCTAAACAGTGAATCGGCCGCAAGAGACCAAAATCGGGGCTTCAAACGGCCGATCCCTTCTTCCCTAACCCTTCTGACGGACTCCCCTTGCAGCGGGTTGCGGCGGAGCGGCGGCGATTCTTCGGCGAGTCGCTCCGGCGGCGCGGAACTGGGGCTGGTGCTGGTTGTGCTTACATCATGGCCGCGGGAGGCGCGGGCTCGTCCGGACGGCCCGCATTAGCAAGCGGCAAACGGACCAGCAGGATGCCCAGCAACACGATGACCGCCGCACCGGCCACGTAGGAAGGTTCTTTAAATATTGCCGGCAAGGGCCGTTCGAAAAATCGGAAAGTGGCGATAACCAGGCCCATCAGCGCCTCCCCAGCGATTAATCCCGATGCTGTGAGTACTCCGACATTTTCGACTCGGGCGGCCTGTGCGTCGTTTAGACCTTTGCGCTCGCGCATCCAGTTGGTGAGCCAGCGGACCATACCGCCGATGAAGATCGCGAACGTGGTGTTCACGGGGAGATACATTCCTACGGCCACCAGCATCGGGCTTTTCACGCGCACCATGATCATGACGATTCCGAACATCACGCCCACCACCACTAGCGGCCAGGGCATGTCTCCGCCGACGATGCCTTGCGCGAGCGTAGCCATCAGGCCGGCTTGCGGCGCCGAGAGTTTCGGATCGCCGAACCCTGTTCCGCCGCTTTTGATATTGGCGGCTTGAAGGATGTAGAGCGGGAAGAACATCACGCAGCTCGCAACCACCACCGCGATGAGTTCGGCAATCTGGATGCGCCGCGGCGTGCCCCCGAGGATGTAACCGACTTTAAAATCCTGAAGCAGCTCGCCGGCGACCGAAGAAGAAACGCAGCCCACGGCAGCTACTCCCAAAACGACGGCCACGCCGCCGGTTCCCGACACGCCGAGCGCGACCATCAGCAGCGCGGCGATGATCAGCGTTGTCAGTGTGAGCCCAGAAACGGGATTGTTGGTGGAACCGATCATTCCCACCAGGTATCCGGAAACCGTAGCGAAAAAGAACGCGATGATCAGCATGGTAACTGCCGCTACTACGCCGCTGACCACTTGTCCGGCGAGATAGATATAAAGCGCCACCATCGCGATGAACATCACGCCGATCAGCGCGAATACGGTTTTGGAGCTCATGTATTGCTCGGTGCGGCTCATTTTAGCGGTCTGATCCGCCGTAACGCTGAGATCGCGGATGGCGCGCTGCAGGCCGTCCAGGAGACCTCTGCGCATGCGAAAAAGCGTATAGGCCGCGCCGACCATCATGCCGCCGACCGCGATGGGCCGGACGATGTTGCGCCACACCGAGGTCGCGAGGCCACCCCAGGACTCATCCGCCGATCCAGCGGGCAAGAACGTATGAAGCTGCGGGCCGAGAAAGAAGATCAGCAGCGGGATTAGAAGTCCCCACGCCAGCACGCCGCCCGAGAATTGCAGCGCCGCGAGTTCAGGGCCGATGATGTAGCCAACTCCGATATAAGCCGGGCTGACGGTGGGCGCCGACGCCACGGTGACGCCGCCCGTCCCCAGGGTTTGATTGCGGCCGCCGAGCCGGACGATGCTTTTACCGAGCTGGCCGACGCGGATGGCGAAATCTTTATCGGGGGCGAACAATTGCATTTCGCCGAGAATTTGAATCAGCGCGCCCAATCCGATGTTCCAGAAAAGGAATTTGGCAGCTTCGGCGCCGCGCCGGCCGGCTTTGTGGATTTCGGAGGCGGCAACGGACTCGGGAAACGGCAACTCGGGATCTTCCACCATGACGCGGCGCACCAGCGAGACGAAGAGGACGCCGAGGATGCTCCCGACGATCATCAGCGCAGTGGATTTCCAATAGGCGTCTTTAGGTTCGAACGACGGCCATGCGCCGGAGATGGCGAATGCCGGCAAAGTGAAGATCGCGCCCGCCGCCAGACCTTCGCCGATGGTTCCTGCGGTTCGGGTAATGTTTTCTTCCAGCACCGATCCCCTCACGGTGCGCAATACGGCCATTCCGACGACGGCGGCGGGATAAGTGGCCGCGATCGTGATGCCGGCGCGCAGACCCAAATACGCGTTCGCCGCGCCGAGGATCACCGTCAGGATGAGGCCGAGAAACAGCGCGCGCGCGGTGAACTCGCGCATCTGCACGTTTTCAGGAACGAAGGGGCGAAAGCGCGGTGGTTGCTGCTGCATCGGGCACCAATATAGCAGTGTGAAGGATCGAACCGCGCGTTTCGGCGTTGCTTTTGGCGGGCGGGTAAAAGGCCGGTGCAGGCCCGCAGTGGAAAGTGCAAAATGGATTTATGAAAACAATATGGATGTGCGCCGCGGCGCTGGCCGCTGCAAGTATCGCTGGCGCGCAGTACGTCAGTCCACCCGCTCAAACGTCGGTGACCATCGGCGGCAAGACATTGTCGATTCACTACAGCGCGCCCTCGGTGCATGGCCGCGACATTTTCAGCCCGCACGGCCTCATCTCGCACGATGGAACCTACCCGGTGTGGCGCGCGGGCGCCAACGATGCGACCGCATTCCATACGGACGCCGACCTGGACGTCGGCGGCCTGGCTGTACCGAAAGGTGACTACACGCTGTTCGTGCTGATCTCCGATCCAGACCACTGGAAGCTCATCGTCAACAAACAGACGCACCAGTGGGGGCTCACCTACAACCAGGGCCAGGACCTCGGGCGCGTCAACATGACGATGAGCAAGGCGGCATCGAAGATCGAAACCTTCAAGATCACGTTGTCTTCAACCGGCGCAAAGACGGGCAAGCTGGAGATGGCGTGGGACAACTACGTCGCATCCGTTCCGATCACCGTAAAATGATCTGCGTGACGCGCTACGGTAGCGCGCAAGTGAAGTTTTCGGCCGCGTCCGTGCTTCCGCTGCCTTTGTATTTCGCGATTTGAGGATAGGGGCACAGCGGGCGGGTCGTTTTCCGATCCGGTGTGGACGCGATAATCCGCTCCGGCGCTTGGCCGTGCTCGATCCATTCGTCCAACGCGCCGACCATGTCAAACCGATTCGGCCCTTCGCCTCCGCCGCAGTGTCCCATGCCCGGGACCATAAACAGGCGATAAGAATCCTGAATTTTACTTTTTGAACCGGCGGTTTCGGCGACGGCCTCGTAGTAGTGAACGCTGTTGAGCGGCGAGATCTGCCAATCGCTCCAGCCATGGTATTGGATGAGCTTGCCGCCGTGCCCGAAGAATGGCTTCAAATTCGGATCCTTAGCGTCGATCAGGCCATTGTCGATTTGTTCGGCGAGCGCAATATCGCTATCGAAATTCAATTTTTTGTAATCCCACTTTGGATCTTTAAACACGACGAACTTGAAGAAGTCATCGCCGATCGCAAACGCGCGCGGGCCGGCGAGCACCTCCCAGCGCAGCTCGCTGCCCGGCTCCAGGCCAGGAAAAATCTGCTGGTTGGTTCGCGGATTGATCGCGCCGCTGTAGATTTTCCGTGCCGCCTCCACTTGAGGCGCCGTAAGGCATTCCGGGCCGTCGCCGTTCTTGCATTCCACGGTTTTCGGATCGAAGTGGCACCGCGTCGGATCTGCAATCAGGCCGTCCTTGACGCCGTCGAGGGAATCGCAGGCGTCCAGCACGGCGCGGTGAATCACCGTATATTTTTCGGGAGGAATATAGCGGGCCTCATCCTTGTGCATGGCTTGCGCGACCCACATCGAATAGGTGGCGCGCCCCGTCCAGTCGTTGCCGGGGGCGCCGGCAACGATTCCATCGAAATCGCCGGGGAATTTCTGCGCTTCTTTCAGCGCTTGCTTGCCTCCGGCCGAGCATCCGTTCCAATAGGCGTACTTTGGCGCATTGCCGTAGAAAGCTTGGATAATAGCTTTGGCCTTTACGGTCATTTCGTGTTCGGAGCGGTAGGCGTAGTCCACCAGCTTTTCGGGGTGGCCAAGCGCAAAGCTGGCGCTCGCGCCTTCATGCCCGGTGTCGGTGGAACTTGTCGCGTAGCCCTCGGCGAGGGCAGCCCGCATCGCGCCGGTGGCGATGGAACCGGACCAGCCGCCATTTCCGACGGCCTGGTATTTTCCGTTCCAGCCTGAGACAGGCATCCAGACCTCGATCTTGATGTCGGAGTCACTGGACGGCCGGAGCGTCGCGGCGACGCGGCAGTGCGCGACAGAAGAACCGGCGCCGGCTGCGACAGACTGGGCGCTGGTGATCGTGGTTTGCGGTAATGACAAATTTGCGAGCGCTTCGCATGAGCCGGCAAACAGCGGAGCAACCGGCGTGCACGAGATGACAAGAAACGTGAGGCTGGAACGCACAGGCTCACCTCCAGGAGGCGTTGACTGCTCCTGCAATCCTACCCCAAGTGAGGTGCCATTAGAAAGGGAATTAGACTACTTCGGCGGCCCGGAGGCTTGCGATCTCGGCCTCCGAATAACCCAGTTCGCGAAGGACTTCGTCCGTATGCTCGCCCAGCGTGGGAGCGCGGCGGCGGATTCCGCCCGGTGTCGCGGAAAGCCGGACGGCCGTGTTGGCCAGCGGGACCGGCTTGGGCGCGCCGGGATATTCGACATACTCGAGCATCTCCCGAGCCTCTACTTGTGGATCTTGGAGCACGTGGCACAAATCGAGGACTGGGCCGCTGGGTACGCGTGCGCCTTGGAGCGCTTCCACGGCTTCGGCGGTGGTGCGCGTAGCCGCCCAGTCGTTCATCGCGCCGGCAATGTCCTGGTAATGATCGCCGCGAGAAATATCGTCTTTGAATCGCGGATCGCCAATCCAGTCCGGACGGCCGACCAGGCGGGCCCAGCGGGCGAACATGTCGGAACCGATGGTCTGGACCATGATCCAGCCGTCGGCGGTGCGATAGCAGTCGGCTGGAGCCGAATAAAAGCCCGCGTTACCCCGCTGCGTGCGCTGGTTGCCCCTAACGGCGCGCTCGGCCAGTAGCGCCTGCATGAAGGTGACGCCGGTAGCGAACAGCGATCCGTCCACGATCTGGCCTTCGCCTGTTCTGGCCCGATGATACAGTGCCACCATCACGCCGAAAGCCGTATGCAGCGCTGTGCCGTAATCTTCGAACGGGACGAGTGCGCGGACTGGCGCGCCTTCGAATCCTGTGAGGCTCATTGCGCCCGACATGGCCTGCGCCACGCCATCGAAACCGAGACGCGTCGCATAGGGTCCGTCTGGTCCGAACGTGGAAACACGCGCCAGAATAACGCCCGGATTGAGGGCGCGTACCGAATCGTAATCCAGGCCCATTTTGCGAAGTACACCAATGGGAAGATTGGCGACAACGACATCGGCGCCGCGGACCAGGCGCTGCACGATCTCGGCCGAGTCCGGCTTGGAAGTATCGAGCGTGATGCTGCGTTTGTTGCGGTTGAGCGACAGGAAGCCGCCGCCCTCACCTTGCTCGGTAACAGGCCCGGTGTAGCGGTCTTCGCTGCCTTTGCGCCGGTCGACTCGGATTACGTCGGCTCCCATGTCGGCCAGCAGCATGCCGCAATAGGGTCCGGCGATGAACCGGCCAAAATCGACGACGCGAATGCCCGCGAGCGGGCCGGGCCCGGACATAAACTCCAATTCTAAAGCATGTCGGACAGAAAGCTCCGGCCCTGAGCAAGGCGCGCGCGCGCAGGTGCGCGGTGTCCTCAAACCCTGCGGGTCACGTGCGCGATCAAGGAAATGACAAACAGCACGAGGAAGATGAAGAACAGGATTTTCGCGACGCCTGCGGCGACGATTGAAATTCCCGTGAAGCCAAAGACCGCGGCGAGGATCGCGACCAACAAGAACATCAACGCCCAATAAAGCATACGCAACTCCTTTCGCTGGTGAGCTCTTTGCATCTTCGCTGCCAGCGCGGCAGGTCAATGGTTCTAAACACAATCCGCAGCTCGAAAACGCGCACACTGGAAGAAAGTTCGTATGCCAACGCTGTAAAGAGAGAAAAGGTTACTCGGCTGGCGCGACATACAATCAAGTAGAAATCCGGAGTGCGACAATTGCGCATGAGAACTGAAACACTGGCTTATGACGAGTCCGGCAAAGCGTTGTCTGGTTTTATTGCCTGGAACGAATCCCTCTCCCTACCACTCCCTGGCATTCTCGTTTTTCATGAAAACGTGGGCCTCAGCGATCATGAGAAAGAGCGTGCGACGCGGTTGGCCGAGATGGGCTACGTCGCGCTGGCGTGCGACATGTTCGGCGAGCGCGTGGCTCATGCCTCGGACGAGGAGCGGCGCGCAGCCTTCGAGGAATTTCGACGAAAGAAGCTGCTGCCACGCGCGCAGGCCGGATTGCGTGCCTTAACCGCCCGCCCAGAAGTGGACCACACGCGCATCGGCGCGATCGGGTTTTGCCTGGGAGGAATGGTCGCGCTGGAACTGGCGCGCTCGGGCGCCGACCTGAAGGGCATCGTTAGTTTTCATGGCGGGCTTGCAACCACGGGGTCTGCTGTGCGCGGCGAGTTTAAGGCCAAGGTTCTGGTGTGCCACGGAGCGCTGGACCCGTTCGTCACCCTGGAACACGTGAAAGCGTTCGCGGACGAAATGCAAAACACTGGGACCGATTGGCAAGTGAATATTTACGGCGGTGCGATGCATGGCTTCACCAATCCGGCCGCGGATCAGTTCGGACGGCCAGGAGTGGCATATAACAAAGAAGCCGACGAGCGGTCCTGGGCCGCGATGAAACAGCTGTTCGCGGAATCGTTCGGATCGTGAGCTGGGACAAGTGCCGAGGCGCGCGCCGCGCCCCATATGCGCCGAACGCGCTGCCCTGAGCAGTTTAAAAACGCAGCGTATCCTGAAGCCGTTCTGGCGGCAATACTAAGTGTCGGATGACGGAGCACGATTTTCGGCAGGCGTTTTACGACCATAAGGACGCGGTATACGGCTTCGCGCTACGCATGACAGGCTGCGTCGAAATCGCCGAGGATGTGTCGCAGGATTGCTTTTTAGAGTTACTGCGAAAGCCGGAGAGATTCGATGCAGCGCGCGGATCGTTGCGTAAATTCCTGCTTGGAATAGCAAGAAATCTTGTGTTCCGGAGATGGCGCACCGATCAGCGCGTCGACCAGATCGCAGACGACATGGAAGTCGAAGATCTGGCGGCGCGGCCTGACCTCATGCTCCTAGGCGCGGCTGTTCAATCGTTACCGCCGCTGCAGCGCGAGGCCTTGCTGCTGTTCGAATATGAGGGCTTCACATTGGAGGAAATCGGCGCGCTCGTCAATGCCAACGTCGGGACTGTAAAGGCGCGCTTGCATCGCGCCCGCGAGCGGCTCCGGTACATGCTGGCGCCGCTCAGGAATGGAGATCGCTCAAGATGAATGAACAAAACAGACGGCCTTTAACGGACGACGAACTGTCCATGTTGCTGCGGAACTGGCGTGTATCGGCCCCATCGCGGCTGGAAGGTAGCGTGCTGGGACTGGATCGCAGACCACGGCCTCAAAGAAGCGCGAGGAGCTGGTGGGTATTCTTGTTGCGCGGGTCGATCCCGGTCCCTGTGCCGGTACTGTGTTGCGTAGTCCTGCTCATGGCCCTTGTGCTCTGGCGGGTGGCACGAACTGACGTCAGTTGCGTGGCAGAGACCGCACATGCCCGAGCGGTATCGGCAGGCTCAGCCACGTCCTCGGCGCTAACGTGTCCGGCAATTTCAGGTTGTTGAAATGGAGGATTGACGTGCGACGAACTGTATCGGCAATTGTGCTTGGCCTTATCTCGATGTGCGCCACCGCTTCGCCTGGACAGCGTTTGGCCGGGAGTTTCACAGCGATGGATGCATCGGGCAAACCGTTGGTAGTGGCAGACGGCTCCGGCGACGTTGTCCTGGTGGAGTTCTTGTTTACTACTTGCTCCCACTGTCAAGCTACTGCGCGGTTGCTCAATCGGCTTCAAAAAGAGCTTGGGCCGCGCGGGCTGCGAACAATCGGAGTCGCGTTTAACGACGAGGCGGAAGGCCACCCAGAAGAACTGCGCCGTTTTGTGCAATTGAACGGATTAGACTTCCCGGTCGGTGTGGCGCCGCGAGACGCGGTAATACGCTACCTCGGCATTTCAGTTCTCTCCCGGTTCGCCGTGCCTCAAATCTTGGTGATTGACCGCAATGGAACGGTGCGCGCCAAAAGCGACGTTATGGGCAGCGAAGATCTCGTGGACGAATCCAAGCTCCGGACGCTGGTGGACAGTCTGTTGCGGGAGCCTAAAGCGGCACCGGCATCGCACAGGCTATCGAGCCGGCGTTGACCTTACGCGGAGTCATCCAGCCAAGAAATACGCGGGCCGGGGCGCGGCCCGCGGTCCATTACTTCTCAACGATGTCGCTCTTCATTGGGCCTAGCGCCGAAAGCAGAGCATTCTTGTCCTCGTCTTTCACGTGGAATTTGTCGAGCGACGCGACCAGATCTTCCACCAGCGCGTTGAAATCCGCCGCGCTGACGCCCATGCCGGCATGGGCAGTTTTCATGTCTTTGCCTTTGTACTTGCATGGGCCGCCCGTGGCTTCGCAGATCTGGTCCACCAGGTTCTTCTTGAACTTCGCCAAGCGCGCCGGGTCGGACGCCGTGGCCTGGAAGAAGCCATTGATGCGATTGTCGGCGGCAACGCGGGACACGAAGTCGTCCACGACGGCCGTGATTGCCTTTTTGCCGCCGAGACTGTTGTAAACCGTTCCGCCCTTCGAGCCTGCATACGACGCGAGGGTCGTGAGCCCCGCCAGGGCGAGGATCGTGATGAGCTTGCGCATAGTTGTTGTTTTCCTTGAGTCGAGATTTCAGCCGGCCATTTCGCGGCCTCGGTAAGGAATACGCAAGCGCGGCGCAACCGGATTTCGTTTTATGCGACGCTGTGAGATTGCGTGCCGCCCCTGGGTTACAGATACAACATCTTCGGCCACTCGCCGCGGGGAAGTTTCCGCCGCAGCGAGGATAGCCTCCATTCAACCCACACGATGGGCCAGGCACAGCCGGCGAATAGCCAGGATTGCTTCCATATGTCCGGCGAGAACGCGAGCAGCAGAATCGCCGCCAACCACGCCCATCGAACTACGCGAAAAGTTCGTGCCCGGCCAGGTGTGTAGATGGGCAGAAACGGGGAGGCGAAAAGTAGGGCAAATCCGAGCGCTGCCAAAAGCAGCACACCGCCGAGATTCGATTGTCCCGAAAACAGGAGCCAGACTGCCGCGCACAACGTGGCTGCCGGCACGACAAAGGCCCAACGGCGGTGAGAACAGAACGCGCGGGATTCCCACGAAATTTCGCGCAATAGGCGAGCTTCAGAAGCAGTCACCAATACGCTGCGATACCCGCGGTTCGCCGCTTTGGGGTCGCCGAGAGAAGCCAGTGCGGTGCGATCGGCGTCAATTGCCGACGCTCCGCCATGGTTCTCCTGTCAAACTCTGTTTGGGCGCGCCGGGAGCGGACCGGCAGTGGGTAACGCGCTAAACCCAATTCCCTCTACTTGGGCGTGGGCTTTGGCCGATTCAGAAAATACATCAGCAGCCGAAATAGTTGAACCGGACAAGAGAGTGCGGCTAAAAAACTACACGGCAGAGCCACTCCCATACCCCAACCCATTCCGAAGTCTTCATCAAATTCCCATGTGTGCGGTCCAATTAAGTCTGCGATGTACAAGGGAAGCCAGCCAACCGCTAGCAGAATCGGGATCCACCAAGCGCTTGCTACGTGGGGAAAGATAGATGACTCACGATGCTCGAACACGGCCATTGACTATTTTGGCAAAGTCGAGATCAACCGACACCTGGCGCACAATCGGGCGCGAACGCCCGGCGAGCGCGGGTGCGCTACGCTGAAAATAATGCTGGCGCGCTTGCCGCTGCTCATTCTTGCGAGCGTCCCGGTGTTCGCGCAAACGCCTTGCGAGGGAACGCCCGCTTACACGCCGTGCGAGTTTACATTCGAGTTGTCCCCGGCGGATTTGGCCGCGCATCCCAATCCTTACGTAACCGTTCAGCTTCAGGCCGAATTTCGCTCGCCGCACTTCAAGACGTTCCTGATGCCTGCATATTGGGACGGCGGCCGGAAGATGGTCCTGCGGTTTACCCCGACCGAAGCCGGTTCCTGGACCTACCGCTTCAGCAGCAATCTCGCGGCGCTGGAAGGCAAGCAAGGCTCGTTCAACGCCGCGGATTCGGAATCGCCGGGATTTATTCATGCGGCCAACGTCCACCACTGGCAAAGCGACAACAAGAAGCCGCATCTTTGGATGGGCTACATCGCGGACCGATTCGCGTTCGAAAGCCCGCAGGACTTCGATCAGCAGTTAAACGAAGCGGCACAGAACAAGTTCACCCATTTTCGCGGGTCGATTCTGGGCGGCACGGCGGACAAGGCACGCGTGTACCTGGGGACGGATCGGCCCAATCCCGCGTATTTCGATGAGCTCGACCGGCGTGTCCTCGAGATCCACAAACACGGCCTGGTGACGGACTTGATACTCGGTTCGAATCCCGATTCCATCACAAGCTTGTTCCCCGATTGGCAGTCGCGCGAGCGATTCATCCGCTACATAGTCGCGCGCTATTCTCCGGTGAACGTGACCTGGCAGGGGCTGGAGGAATTTGAAGATTATCCCAACGGCCGCTCCTTGCTGAAGGAACTCGGCAGCGCGCTGGCTAAAATCGATCCGTATCAGCACCCGCGGTCGTCCAACGCGAAGGTCACGTCGGCGCCCTTGCTGGCCGACGGCTGGATGAACTTTATCATCGAAGCCTCGCCGGACGACGTGGTCGGTTCAGTGGAACATCAGTTTTATCAGGTGCCTTTCGTCGGTATCACGGACGCCAAGCATCTGTGGAACGCGACGATGGACGGCGAGTACCCGGAGTTTCGCGGCCCGCAGCCTGAGATTGCCAAGCACTGGTTCGATTTCATCTCGGAGAGCCGGTACTGGGAGTTGGAACCCTATTTCGACGTAGACGCCGCTCGCGCCGTCGCGCTCGAAGATGTGGAGTACATCGCGTATGTGGAACATCCGGGGCCTCCGATCGAGTTGTCCGTCGAGAAACGCGGCTACGACGTAAAATGGCTCAACCCGCTGAGCGGAGAGGACGTGGACGAGAAAGGCTACAAGGGCGAGCACTACACCGGGCAGCCGCCGGATAACAGTCATCCCTGGGTCTTGCGAGTATCGCGCGAGGGACACAAAGAAGGCATGCTGAAGTCGTATCGATTCGATTCGCGCGAGGTTCCACTGGTTCAACAGGTAGAGACGAATCCGCAGAAAGTGCCGTTCACGATTGAGGAACCTTCCTCGCATAGTCTGGCTGTGGGAAAGCCCGTACAGTTTTCGGTCAAGCTGACGCGTCAGACCCGCGCCACGCGCGCGATGATGTATCTCTGGACGGCCGAGGTTCCGACCGATGGCCAAGGTTTTCGCGTGATCGGAACCGGCTCGCCTGGCACCTTTACGATTCCCCGGTCCGTGGCCCGGAATCTCCCCGCCGTGCTTGTGATTCATCTGACCGCGCTGAACGCAAACGGCAAAGCGTACGCGGCGGATAAAGTGTACGATCTGGCCCAGTGATCCTTTCGGTCGATACCACCTCGGAGTTCGGGAGCATTGCCCTGACCGAAGGGGAGCGAACGCTAGAAGAGATTCTGCTGCATTCGCCGGAGGGGTTCAGTCCGATTCTGTTCCAGCACATACAGCAGTTATTGGACACGCATGGCCTGAAGGTGGACGCGATGGAGTGCTTCGCGGCGGCGTCTGGCCCTGGGTCTTTTACCGGAGTGCGCGTGGGGCTCTCGGCGGTCAAGGGGTTGGCCGAGGCGACCGGGCGCAGAGTGGTGGCGGTTTCCAACCTGCGCACCATAGCTTCCTTCGGTACGGCTCCGCTGCGCGCGGTGGTGCTGGACGCGCGGCGCGGTGAAGTGTACGCGGCGGTTTACAACGACCGGCTCGAAGCCGTGCTTCCCGAATCGGTCATGAAATTCCCGGCCTGGCTCGAGGCTCTGCCGCGCGAAGGGTTCGAGTTCATTTCTACCGATTTCTCCGCATTCCAGAAGCTGGCGCCGCCTGAAGTTCCGGTGCTTATGGCGCCGCGCGGGCTGGCGGCTGCCGTCGGACGGATCGCTTGGCGCGAATTTCGCGGCGGCCGTGCTTGCGATCCCGAAGAGATTGACGCCAATTACGTCCGCCGGTCGGACGCGGAGCTTTTTTGGAAAGATCCGGTCACTCGTTTACCTTCAAAGTGAAGTAGTTCAATTGCTGGCCGGGATCCAACAGAATCTGGTGCGGCGTTTTGGATGGAATGTGGATGATGTCGCCCGGCGCGATCTGCTGCCGCTTTCCGCCTTCGATGGACGGGCCGCGAATTTCGCCGCGCGTGGTCGCGTGCGAGCGAAGAATAGTCCCGCCGATCACCAGTGTTGCGGCGCCCGATTGGATCACCATGAGATCCGCCTGGTGTTCGTGCAACTCGGCTTGGCCGCTTGCCTCACGGTGCAAGATCAGCGCGTAATGGTTCGAGAAAGTGCCGGCGCGCTCGCTGGCCACCTTCTGGCCGTTCATCTTAGGCGCCAGAGCTTTTTCCGCATCGAGAAGCCTGGACGAGTTCCAGTATTTGTATCCGGAAGGAAGGTCGGCCATGAGGGGCAGAACGAATATCAGGGCGAGCAGACGCGAAAACAAAGGGACCTCCTGGGAGCATCTCGTTCGCATTCGCCTCCTACAGTCAGGCGAACGCGAGGTTGCAAGTACCACCACAATTCCAAGCAGCGCGCGGGAACCATGCGCCACGTCATTGTACAATCTCTAGTTGTCCGTAGGGGATTGATGAACATCTCAGTTAAAGGCGACTACGCCTTGCGCGCAATCTTCGATCTCGCGATGCAGCCGCCGGGGAATCCTATCAAAATCGCCGACGTTGCCCGGCGGCAAAAGATCCCGCAGAAATTCTTGGAACTGATCTTGTCGGGGCTGAAGCAGGGTGGATTCGTAGAGTCGCGGCGCGGCGCCGAAGGCGGTTATTTGCTGGCGCGAACGCCGGAAGCGATCACGGTGGGGGAAGTGTTCCGGTTTATCGAGGGCGTCAAACCGAAAAGACCAACCCCCAAGCAGCAGGCTGCGGATCCGTTTTATGAAACCTGGAACCGCGTGGAACAGGCCATCTCCGGCGTGCTGGATCATACCAGCTTCGCCGATCTGGTGCGCGAGTGGCGCGATCGGGAAGACAAATACGTGCCGAATTGGGAGATCTGATGGTTTATCAGGATAATTCGTTGAGTATCGGCCGCACGCCGCTGGTGAAATTGTCGCGCGTGACCGCGGGCTGCGGAGGCACCGTGCTGGCCAAGGTGGAAGGCCGGAATCCGGCGTATTCGGTCAAGGACCGGATCGGCGCATCCATGATCTGGGATGCTGAAAAACGCGGCGTGCTGAAACCGGGCAAGGCGCTGATCGAGCCCACCAGCGGGAACACGGGGATTGCGCTGGCGTTTGTTGCAGCTGCGCGCGGCTACCCGATCACGCTGGTCATGCCCGACACCATGTCAGTGGAACGGCGGCGCGTGCTGCGGGCATTTGGAGCTAACCTGATTCTCACGGAAGGCTCCGCCGGGATGCAGGCTTCTATTCAAAAGGCGGAACAGGTAGTGGCTTCCGATCCCAGCCGCTGGGTGCTGCTCCAGCAGTTCCAGAATCCCGCCAATCCGGAGATCCACTTCAAGACCACCGGGCCGGAGATCTGGGACGACACCGAGGGCGCGGTTGACGTTCTGGTCAGCGGCGTTGGAACCGGCGGCACTATTACCGGTGTGTCCCGATATGTCAAAACGGTTAAGAAAAAGAAGATCGTCTCCATCGCCGTGGAACCGAACACCAGCCCGGTAATTAGCCAGAAGCTAAACGGCCAGCCGCTAACGCCGGGATCGCACAAGATTCAGGGAATCGGGGCCGGGTTTATTCCCGGCACGCTGGATCTTTCGATGGTGGATCGCGTGGAACTGGTTACGAACGAGGAGTCGATCGAAATGGCTCGGAGGCTCGCAAACGAAGAGGGAATCCTCTCGGGTATCTCGTGTGGAGCGGCGGTTGCGGCGGCGGTTCGTGTCGCGCGCGATCCCGATATGAAAGGCAAGACCATCGTGGCGGTGCTGCCGGATTCCGGCGAACGCTATTTGAGCACGCCGCTCTTCGAAGGAATTTCGTCCGATTGAACTAATTCACGCCAAGCGAGAGAAAAGGCGGACGCTTTTGGGGTGATAGGGTGAAGCGTCCGCCGTCGTAACGGGGATTTGATTAAATAACGACGGACGGCCTCGAAGGGTTACCGGTAACTGCGAAAAATTGCGCAGGCTGGCAGTTCGTAAGATGCCAGACGAATGATTGCGCGCGAGAATATCTTCGGGCGAGGAGAGGTGGACCGCTTGCATTTCGCCTTTTGTTCGGCTATACTGAATGGCGAAGAAAAGGAGAATATAGTGACGTCATGCCCCTCCCCCAGACGCTCTATTGTGGTCCTTCCGGGTGGTCGTATCCGCATTGGGATGGAATCGTCTACCCGAAGCTGAAGACGCGCGCATTTCATCCGCTGGAACAGATCGCCGCGTACTTCGATGCGGTCGAGATCAATACCACTTTTTATCAAAACATTCGGCCTGAAATTGCACGGCTTTGGCTTAGAAAAATCGAGCACAATCCGAAATTTATGTTCACGGCGAAACTGGGCCGCCGCTTCACGCACGAACGCTTGCTGAATGCTGTGGAAATCGGCCAGTTCAAGGACGGATTGTGGCCGCTGCTGCGGGCGCGCAAACTAGGCTGCGTGCTGATGCAATTTCCCTGGACATTCCGCTACACCGACGAGAATCGGGAGCATCTAATTGCCGTGCGGCGCGCCTTTCACGAGTTCCCGCTGGTAGCCGAAATGCGGCACGGCAGTTGGATCCACGAAGAAGCGCTGGGAACGCTGATCGACTATAACATTGGATTTGCCAACATCGACCAGGCGGCGTACACCAAGGCCATGCCGCCGACTGCGGTGCTGACTTCCGGAATCGGCTACGTGCGGCTGCACGGGCGCAATTCACAGGACTGGCAGCGCGAGTTCCGCCGCGCGACGCAGCCCACGCCGGCGCACGACTACTTGTATTCGCGCGAGGAGCTGATCGAGTGGAAGGGCCGCATCCAGGAGATCCGGCAGCACGCCGCGGTAACGTTCGTGTTCGCGAATAACGACGTCGGTGGAAAAGCGGTGGTGAACGCCCTGCAACTCGCCGAGATGTGCGGTGACGAGCGCAAGGCCGCGCCGGCGGAGCTGATCGCGCGCTTCCCGGCCGAGTTGGAGCAATTTCACGCGGATCGCCCGGTGCAGAGTCCGCTGTTTGCGTGCGAGCCGGAGCGCCGCGCGGTTGCCTAGGTTCTGCTTAGGGGGCCGAGCAGGAAGTCGAAGAGGCCGAATTGCTGCCCGGTTTCTCCGTCCCGATAGGCCGAATTTTCGAATAGCCACCGCACAAACACATTCAGAAGTCCGTCTTCTGAAAGGTCGGCAGCACCACTCGGAGCGCGTTCAGCACGGCCGCCAAGTCGATGCCTTCCTGCGCGATTGCACCAACCACCGGCGGCAAGTACCCGAGCGCCGCGGCCGCCATTCCGACCAGACTGAGCCCCATGCCTCCGAGCGCGCTCTGCATCGCGATGCGGCGCATGTGCCGGCTGATATGCATTAACTCATCCACTTTGGCCAACGATGGTTCGAGCAGAACTGCATCCGCCGCTTCGGCCGTAATATCACTGGCCTGGCCGAACGCGACGCCGGCCGTAGCAGCAAGCATCGCCGGCGCGTCGTTGATGCCGTCTCCGACGTACAGGGTTTTCCCGCGGCAGGTTTCTTCAGTGACGATGGCGACCTTTTGCTCGGGACTCTGCCCGGCATATACTTCCTTGATGCCCACCGCTTCCGCCAGATAGCGCACTTCCGACTCGCGGTCGCCGGAAACCAGCAGGATCTTTTGCGTCGCGTGTTTGGGCAGCAAGTGGGAAACGAACGCGCTGCTCTCTTTGCGCGGTTCGTCGCGGAAATGAAACGTCCCCCGGCATTCTCCGTTGACGAAGACGAGGCACTCCAAGCCAACGCTTTCGGCGCCCAGCCAGGCCGGCAGAGGTTCGCCGGCGGCGAGCAGGCGGTTGCGGCCGGTGATCTTCGCGTCATAGTCGCCGGCCAGTCCCCGCAGCCCCTCGCCGGGTTTTTCGCTGATCAGGCGGACTGGCAGGAGCTTGAGCCGTCTCTCTTCGGCGGCGCGCAGAATGGCGCCCGCGAGCGGATGTTTCGAATACCGCTCCAGGCTCGCAGCCAACCGCAGCAAGTGATCGGCTGAGGCGCCGGGCGCAGTTTGGATCCTGGTAAGGACCGGGCGGCCATACGTCAGCGTGCCGGTTTTGTCAAAAATCAGCGTACGGCAGCGATCGGCCTGCTCGAGCACGGTTGGGTTCTTGATGATGATCCCGCTTTGCCCCGCCACCGAAATCGCACCGATGATCGCCACTGGGATGGCCAGCAGCAAGGGACAGGGCGTGGCAATCACCATGACGGCCAGGAAGCGGTGCGGATCTCCGCCGATCCACCAGCCCAACAGCGCGACGGCCAGTGCTAAAGGCGTGTACCAGGCGCCCAGGCGGTCGGCGATGCGCCGCATGTGCGGGCGGTTTTGCGCCGAAGCGGACATGACCTGCATGATTTTGGCGTAGCGCGAATCGGCCGGCAGCTTGTCTACCGCGATAGTGAGGGCCGAATCGCCATTGATGGATCCCGACAGCACAGTCGAACCGGGTGTCTTAGACATCAGAAACGGCTCGCCCGTGAGATAGGATTCGTCCATGCTCCCATGTCCCTCAATGACCGTCCCGTCCACCGGGCAAATCTCATGCGGCAGCACCAGCAAGCGGTCGCCGATCACAATATCATCCAGGGAGACATCGGAGAACGTGGATTCTGTGCTCCGGTGCGCGATCCGGGGCATGCGCTTCGCGAGCGCATCCAGAACCGCGAACGCGCGCCGGGATGCGAACTGCTCTAAAGCGGTACCGCCGGAGAGCATGAGCACGACGATGCTCCCGACCAAGTACTCCCCCATGGCAGCCGACGTCGCGATCGATACCCCCGCTAGCAGGTCGGCTCCGAAGTTCCCGGCGGCCATGCTCCGGGTCAATTGGATAATCAGAGGGAGCCCGCCCGCCACTAGCACGATAACGAGCGGGAGATTAGCGACCGGTAGCGGGGCGCGAACCGCGTACGCGAGAATCAAATGAATCACGATGCCAACCAGCGCTAAACCGGCGATATAGGTTTCGCGCTGGATCGCGGCGCGCTCTCGCATATGGTTCCAATTCACGCACGGCAACAACCACTGGGTCAAGAAACCACTGTTGGGTGAAGAAGCGCTGGCAAGGCGTTTTGGCTTCGGAACTTGGGTTCCTTCACCCACTGGAACAAGGACTAGGCCCAGCCTAGCGCACCGAAGAAGCTGACAACACGTTGAAATCACTCACAAATGTGGGTGGAATTTCGCATGCACCGCCCCGGGTGATGGGAAGGAGCGCTCACATGAGCCTTAGATCCTCGGGTGCATTTATTCGATTTGCTTTAGTCATCACCGCGCTGGCGGGTGCGATCGGTTTACAAAGTGCCGGTAGAGGCACATTTACGAAACGCGACAAGGCCTATTATGCCGATCCCAAAATAATCAACTTTGTCCGGCCGGGATTAGTTTTTAAGGTAGCCAGTGCTTCGATAGCGAACGATGGGACGATCACGGCCCGCGTCCTGGTCACGGATCCGCAAGGTCTTCCTCTGGACCGCCTGGGTATAAATACGCCAGGGGTAGTTTCCATAAGTTTTATTGCCGCGACGATTCCGAATGGGCAAAAGCAATATACGGCCTACACGACGCGAGTTTCAACCTCATCCGTGAATGGCCAGACTGCGACACAAGCTGCTGCCGATTCCGGCGGGTCGTTCACGGCGAACGCCGATGGCGATTACACTTATACATTCAAGACCAAGGCGCCGGCGGGCTTCGATCAGACCGCGACCCACACCATCGGTGTGTACGGCAATCGGAACCTGACAGCTTTCCAGTTAGGCACCAACTACGCCTCGGCCGAATTTAATTTTGTTCCGAATGGCTCCCCGGTCACAGTGACGCGCGACGTGGTTCGCGATGCAGCCTGCAACAATTGCCACGAAAATCTGGCCCACCACGGCGGTTCGCGTGTGGGCGTTGCGATGTGCGTGCTTTGCCATCAGCCGCAAACCAACGATCCAACCACAGGGAACACGGTTAATTTTCCGAAGATGATTCATGAGATCCATATGGGTGCTGCCGCGCCGAACGCGAAGGCTGGCAATCCATACACCATCGGGACGTCCGATTGGGCCGACGTCACATTTCCCGGCAGCAGTTCATCGAATGATCCGCGAAATTGCGTCAAGTGCCACGACCAGAACAGCGGCGCGGCACAAGCGAACGCGTTTCTGACGCCAAACCGCGCGGCTTGTGGAGGCTGCCACGATAACGTCAACTTCGCCACCGGCCAGAATCATGTGAATTTGCCGCAATTGGATGACAATCAATGCGCCAACTGCCATATCCCGCAAGGCGAACTGCCCTTCGACGCTTCGATTATGGGAGCTCACACCGTCCCGACCGAATATTCCGGTTTGCCGGGTCTGGTGATCAAGATCTTGAAGGTGAACAACGGGACCGCCGGCAAGGCACCCGCCGTCACTTTCACTCTTACGGATAGCGGCGGAAATCCAATTGCCGCAAACAGCCTCGCAACATCTCCCAACCGCCTCGCGGTCGTTCTGGCAGGCTCAACCGCCGACTACGGCGCCGCGATGGGTTACCCCGGTTATGTGACCGAAGACGCGACCAAAGCGACGTGCGGCACGGATGGAACCTGCGTCTACCAATTCCAGTACTCAATTCCGGCCAGTGCCACCGGCACTTACTCGATCGGCATGGAAGGCCGGCGCGGATTCACCATCAATGCCGGAACCACGGCGGCTGTGACAACCGAGTACGGTGCCGTTAACCAAGTGGTCAGCTTCTCCGTGGACGGTTCTTCCGTGGTGCCGCGGCGCAAGGTGGTGGATATATCTAAATGCAACGGCTGCCACCAATCGCTTTCGGTGCACGGCGAGAATCGCAATCAGATCGAGATGTGCGTGCTGTGCCACAATCCGACGGATACCGATGCTTCGACGCGGGCGCAGTCGACAAACCCGGCGCTGAAGAATGGGGCGCCGCAAGCGATCAATTTCCCGATCTTGATTCACAGCATCCACGACGGCTCGGGTCTGGCCGCGGCCGGGCGTCCCTACGTTGTGGTTGGCTTTGGCGGGAGCACCAACGACTTCTCAGATGTGACTTTCCCTGCCATGGACCCGAAGGGAAATACCGGCAATGTGCAGGCCTGCACGATGTGCCACGTCAACGGATCGGAAGCGAACCTTCCGATTGGGCTGAACAACGTCACGACGCCCCAGGGCTACGAGAATCCGACGCCTCCGGTGACGGCCGCCTGCATGACCTGTCACGCGACCAAGCCTGAGTTCTCGCACGCTGCAGCGAACACTACCACGTTCGGCGAGAGCTGCACAGCCTGCCATGCTTCTGGTGCTGCATTCGATGTAGACCAGGTCCATGCCCAATAAATCCTTGAGATGGGCCTACAGCGCGGTTGCCGCGGCCGTCCTGGTGCTTTCCTACGGCATCAGGGCGTCCGCGCAGCAGCCCGCCAAAACTGCCGAACCGGCAGCGGACGCGGGTAAGACTGCGCAACCGGCGGCGGCCGCACAGGCTGCCCAGCCGGAAGCCGCCAAGCCAGCGGAATACGTCGGCTCGGAGACTTGTAAGGCCTGTCACGAAGAGATCTTCAATAATCTACAAAAGACACCGCATTTCGCGATTGAGACCGGGGCGCGGCGGGGGTGGGCGCAACGAGCCTGCGAATCCTGCCACGGCCCCGGCTCCAAGCACGCCGAGTCAGCCTCGGCGGACGATATCCGCAATCCCTCTAAGCTGGCGCCCGGCCAGCAGGACCGCACTTGCCTCACCTGCCATTTGAATCAGAACACGCCCGTGGGGCGCTTGGCCACCGGACATGCCAAAGACCAAGTGGGCTGCACGAGCTGCCACTCGATTCACGGGGGCGGCGGCGCGAAGCTGGTGGTCCACAACAAGACTGAGATCAACGCCATTTGCGCCGGCTGCCACGTGTCGCAATGGGCGGCTTTCAATCGCCCCTATAAGCACCGCTTGCCGGAAGGCGCGATGTCGTGCGTGGATTGCCACAATCCGCATGCCAGCTTCCGGTTCGATACGGTGCGCACTGCCTTTGGAAACGAGCCCGGCTGCCTGCAATGCCACAGCGACAAGCGCGGACCCTTTGTATACGAGCATCCGATGGCGCGCATGGAGGGCTGCACGGCCTGCCACGAGCCGCACGGGTCGGCTAACCCGAGAATGCTCGTACGGCACGAAGTGCGATTGGTTTGCCTGGAGTGCCACGCCAATCTGCCGATTCCTGCGTCGATCGGCAAGAATGCGAACGTCGGCGGAGTGCCTCCGGCCCTGCACGATCTGCGGAGCCCGCGTTTCCAAAATTGCACGATATGCCACGTGAAAATTCACGGGTCATATGTGGATCGGACCTTCTTCCGATGAAGACTGCAACAGCGATCCTACTTCTCCTGATTCCGCTATGTGCGCAAGAGGCTTCCAAGCCGGCCGATTCCGCCAGTGGAGGCGATCCGGCCGCTCAGGACCAACAGCCGCAGAAACCGCCCGCGGTCCCCGCCACCCCTGAATCCGCGAAAGCGGCGGAGCAGGCAGCCACAACCGCGCAAGCCCCCGCGGCGGCGCCCGCTCCTGCGCCGCCCCCTCAAAAACCGGCCGGCGAGGACTGGGTGCAGGGCAGCATTCAACTGGGCTACCGCTGGATTCCGAATATTACCGGAAGCTTCGATACCTACCGCAGCGTTGTGAATCTCGGTGAAGGACCGAAGTTGTTCGATGCGGATTTTACGCTGCTCCCTAAGACCAAGCGGTTTTTCGACCGGGCCGATTTTCACGCCTCCTCCTGGGGCGATCCGTACAACACGATCCGCGCCGATGTGCAGAAGGACGGCCTATACCGGCTCACGGTGGACTACCGCAATATTGCTTATTTCAATTTCCTGCCGTCCTACGCCGATCCGACCATCGGTCAGGGAATTTTGCTCGATCAAAATTCGTTCGACACGCGCATACGAACGTTGGATGTCCAGCTGGACACGCACATGAACAAGTGGATTACGCCCTACTTGGGATTCAGCCAGAATTGGCAGGACGGGCGCGGCATCACGGACTTCCAGTCGTTCATCAATGCTTATCCGGTGGCGAGTCTGTATTCGGACCGGACGCAAACTTTTCGGGCGGGCGTCCGCATGGAAATGGGCGCGTATCATCTCACGCTCGAACAGGGCGGCACGATCTTCAGAGAGGATCAAGGCGCCTCCGACAACCAGACCAATCCTGGAGCGTTCCTGGGCTCATTCCTCGGCCAAACTTTGCCGTTGAAGTCGCTTTCCGAACTCTACCGCGTGCGCGGCGATTCCATTTACACCAAGGCGCTGCTGGCCGCGAATCCGTACCCCTGGATGAGCGTCACCGGTCAGTTCGTATACGCAAAACCCCGGACGGACATCAATTACACCGAAGCAGCAACCGGCACTTTCTATTTACAGCGCATACTGCAGTTCTACAGTTCGGGCCAGGACGTTTTGACGGGCGATGCCAACATGCCGCACGTAACCGGAAGTCTGACGGTTGAGGTCCGGCCGACGCGGCGGTTACGGCTGGTCGAGTATTGGCTTACCGATCGTTTTCACGATGCCAGCGGCGCCCTGTTAGTCGAGAATCTTCTGCTTAGAGGAGCGCCGCTGACCGACCAGCAACTGTTGAACGATCGCCTGGCGCTCAATTCGAACCGAGAAGAAGTGAACGCCTATTACGACCTCGCCTCCAAGCTGACGCTGCGCGGTGGCTATCGCTTCGAATGGGGCGACGCCACCGTTCGCGCGCCCATACTGGCGGGTGTGCCGTTCGAATCGGCCAATCTGCGGAGGCACGTCGGGATCGCGGGCCTGAATTACCGCATTGGACAAAAATTCCGACTCACCGCGGATGCAGAGGGGTCGAGCTCGGATCAGACGTTCTTCCGCACCAGTCTGCAGGATTATCAAAAGGCGCACATCCGAGGCCGGTACGATCTGTCGCCCCAGTGGCGCTTTGCGGCCGATTTCAGCTTGCTGAACAACAGCAATCCCAACCCGAACGTGCGGCTGGACTACTCGGCCAAAATCGAATCCGCATCCGTGTTCTATGTGCCGAAGTCGGTGAAGTGGGCCAATCTGCTGGTGGACTATTCGCGCTCCTCTGTCCGCTCGAACGTCCTTTACCTGCTGCCGCAAACGTTCTCGCCCACGCCGTCCATTTATCGCGAGAACGGCCACTCGATAAGCGCGCTTGCGTCGGTCAAATGGCTGACCTTCGGAGGATCTGCCTTCATATCCAGCGGCAGCCGTCCCACAACGTACTACCAGCCGCTGGCGCGCCTCACGGTTCCGATCCAAAAGCACGTGCAGTGGATCAGTGAATGGCGCTGGTATTCGATGTCGGAGTTGTTCTACGTTTTCGAAAACTTCCAGAGCAACCAGTTCATGACGAGCGTGCGGCTGTCCCGGTAACAGCGTTTCCAAAAACGAAAGCCCGCCGGCGCGGGTTGCTGGCAACCCGGGCACCGGCGAGCTCGCTACGTCCAAACGGCGTGCTTACAGCTGCGTGTTATACGGCTGCCAATTCGCGCTCGGCCGCCTGGCCCGCCGAAGCAATCCTCACCTCGATCTGGGGTGGTTTATGCAGCGTGTTTTCTAAAAGACACGCGTCCACGGCGCGCAAGATCCCGTCCCGGTGCCGCTTGTTCAATTCGGGGGCCAGCACTTCCATCTGGACCTTGACGATCCGGGCCGGACTGTCGCCCTTGACGGCCGAGATGCGAACCTCAATCGGCTCGAAAGGCAATGCCCGCGCCCGTAGATACTCCTCGGCGTAATACGCCGCGCAGGCTCCCAAACCGCTCAGGAACAGCTCGGTTGGCGTCATCGCGGCATCCGTGCCATCGTCGTCGAGCGGCTGATCCGCCACGATCTGATGTCCCCGCGCCGTCATCTCGAACTTCTTACCGCCTAGATATCGGACCTTGACTTCCATGATGGGTATAGTCTCCACAAGACTGGCAAGCATTCCATCTGCCTGGATATGGGAGCGCTAAGTATCAGTGCCGCGTGGAGGAGCCGAACCGGTGAGTCAGATAACCCACCCAAACGGGTCTTCGCGCCCAATCACTACAAAACCATTAGCCTCGCGGCGGCGTATGGACGGCGTCGGCGACGAATGCCGCGTTTTCGGCGTGCTTACAGAACCAACACCGCCGCGAGCGACTCCGGATCGCGCGACTGCTCTAGCCGGAACCCAGCGCGCTCGAAGATCTTTTGCATCGGGCGGTTCTCGAACAGTACGGTTGCGGTTACGCGGTCCAGCCTTTCGTCGCGCGCGAAGTCGACCAGCTGGTGGACTAGAGCCGTTCCGATCCCCCGTTTTTGAAACTGATCGCTGACGATCACCGCCAGCTCGGCTTCGTCGCCGGTATGGGATTTCACCAGACGGCCGACGCCGGCGATCTCGCGCGTGCCGCGGAATTCGTCGCAATGCTCGGCCACGAAGGCCATCTGCCGGTCGTAATCGATGAAGCAGATGCGCGTGAGGCGCTCGTGCTCGGTGCGCTGCTCCAGCTTCATCCAATGGAAGTACCGCAGGTAGACGCTGCGCTCCGACAAGGTGTGGTGAAACTTGACGAGCAGCGGTTCGTCTTCCGGACCGATAGGGCGTACCGTAATGGAGGTCCCGTCTTCGAGCGTGATCTTCTTTTCGTAACGGCTGGGATAAGGCCGAATGGCAAGGCGCGGCAGCTCAGAGACTTTGGTTTCGCGGCTGTATACCACAATGCGCGCGTCTAGCCCGATCAGACGCTCGGGCGATGCCACCAGCGGGTTGATATCTACCTCTTTGATACAGCGCTGCTCGGTCAACAAGCGGCTGAACCGGACCAGCAATTCCTCGAGCGCCAATAGGTTCACCGGCTTTCGCCCGCGTACACCTTGCAGCGCCTTGAAGATTTTGGTTTGCTCCATAAAGCGCCGGGCGAGCGTGGTGTTGAGGGGCGGAAGCGAGAGGGCGTGATCTTGGAACACCTCCACCAGTTGCCCGCCCGCGCCGAACAACATCACCGGGCCGAACTGTGCATCGATGCTGCTGCCCAAAATCAGCTCATACCCTTCGAGCGAGATCATTGGCTGGACGGTAACTCCCCCAAAATGCTCCGCACCGGCTTTTTCGCTGACCGACGCGCGAATGGCCTTGAACGCTTCCCGCACCTCCGCTTCACTTTGCAGGTTCAGCCTCACGCCGCCGACATCCGTCTTATGCGTAATGGTGGTTGAGTTCAGCTTGAGCACCACCGGAAAACCGATCTGGAGGGCAGCGGCCACCGCTTCCTCTTCGCCCGCGGCCAGCCGGGTTTCCACCACCGGGATACCGTAAGCCTGCAGCACTTGTTTCGATTCGAATTCAGTCAATAGCGTGCGGCCGGAGGAGCGCACGTCATCGATGATGCGGGCGGCCGTGTGCGGATCGATGTCGCTGGTGCCGGTGAGCACGGGAGTTTCATAGAGGCCGCGCAGGTTGTAGCTGTATTTCCACATGTAGTGAAAGGCCCGCACGGCCGTGTCGGGAAACGGAAAGGTCGGAATCCCGGCGCGATTCAGCACCGCCTCCCCCTGTGCCGCCTCGGCGCCGCCCATCCAACTCGCGATGATCGGCTTTCCGTCCAGACGAGCAAAGCGCTGCAGTTTCTCCGCGATCCGCGTGGGATTGGTCATGCCCTGCGGCGTCATGATCACCAGCAAGCCCTCGACCGAGGGATCGCGGGCGACGATCTCCACCGCTTGCTCGAAGCGGTCCGGTCCCGCGTCGCCGATGATGTCCACCGGATTGTTGTGGCTCCAGTGCGGAGGCAAAACTTTGTCGAGCGCTTCTGACGTCGCAGTGGAAAGTTCAGCCAACTCGCCGCCCAGCGTGAGCAGCGCGTCGGTGGCTATGACACCCGGGCCTCCGGCATTGGTGACGATCGCCAGCTTCGGCCCTTGAGGGCGCGGTTGGTGAGCCAAAACTTCGGTCATGTAAAAGATGTCCGAAATGCTGTTCACCCGCAGCACACCCACGCGCCGGAACGCGGCGTCCAACACTCCGTCGCTGCCGGCCATGGAACCCGTGTGCGACGCCGCCGCCTTGGCCGCCTGCTCGGTCCGGCCCGCTTTGATCACGATGATGGGCTTGTTTAAAGCCACCTCGCGCGCGGCCGAAAGAAACGACCGGGCATCGCCGATCGATTCCATGTACACCACAATGCTGCGCGTGTTCGGATCGTCTCCGAGATAGTCGATCAGATTTCCCCAGCCGACATCCAGCATCGAGCCGGCCGAGATGAACGCGCTGAAGCCAATCTGCTCGCGCAGGCTCCAGTCGAGAATCGCGGTGCACAGTGCTCCGCTTTGGCTCACGAAGGCCACTGTGCCCGGCCGCGCGACCGTTTGCGCAAAGGTCGCGTTCAATCCGCTGACCGGGCACATCACGCCCAGGCAGTTGGGTCCGATGATCCGCATCTTGGCGGGGCGCGCTGCGGCTAGGATCCGGCGCTCCAACTCGGCGCCCTGCTGGCCCGATTCGCGGAAACCCGCGGAGATGATCACCGCACCTTGCACGCCCGCGCGAACGCACTCCTCGATTACTCCCGGCACTGTTGCGGCCGGCGTAACCACCACCGCCAATTCCGGAGGTTCGGGCAAGCTCGAAATATCCGCATACGCCCGGATTCCCAAAACGCTCGACCGCTTTTGGTTTACCGGATAGACCGTGCCTCCGAACGGGCTGCTGATCAGGTTCCACAGGACCGAACGTCCTACATGCCCCTCGCGGTCCGTTGCGCCGATCACCGCAACGGACTTGGGCTTGAAAAAGACATCCAGATCGCGACGGGTGATGTCTTTGTGAGTTTGACGGCTTACATCGGTAATCGTCGCCATACACCTATAGATACACTCTCTTCCGGAAAGACTTCACAAAGTTCCAATGTGCCGTAGCAGCAAGCAACTCGTCAGACACTTACGACCGGACACGGTGCCTGGCGAATGATCGAGTACGCATTGGCGCGCAATCGCCCCAGTACGCTGGTTTTCACGCTGCGCCCGATGACCAGCAGGTCGGCCTTTTCCTCGACAGCGCATCCGCAAACCGCGGCCGCGACGTCGTCGGCAATCACGAACACCCGTGCTTCCGAGCCCACGCAGGCCTGCACCGCTTGGACCCGTTGGGTAGCTTCGCTGATCAGATCTTGGCGCACCTCGTCGTGGACGGTGGTTTGCTTGGCGTCCGGCACGGCATGCACAATCGCCAGCTCCGCGCCGAACTCGGCGGCGAGCTTTTTGGCCCAGCTCGCCGTTGGGCAGCTCTGCGCCTCCAGGTCTAGCGCGCAGACAATCCTTTTTAGGCTGATATCTTCCAACCGCGGGACCTGCTCCATGTGGGCTCCCGTCCAGACCGGACATTCAGCGTCGTGCAAGACCTTGGCCGTAACGGACCCGAGAATCAGCCGCCGGAACGGCCCATAGCCGTGCGTCGGCATCATGATCAGGTCCGCGCTTTGAGAGTGTGCATACTCGATGATTTTGGCGGCGGCGGCGCCTTCCATCAGCACGCGCCGCACGTCAAAATGTTTCAGATCATCCACTAGGAATGAGCCCAGCCGCTCTTCGGCAATCCCGTTTG
This sequence comes from Bryobacteraceae bacterium, assembly GCA_035293725.1. Classification (GTDB taxonomy): domain Bacteria; phylum Acidobacteriota; class Terriglobia; order Bryobacterales; family Bryobacteraceae; genus Palsa-89. The sequence continues at coordinate 235,440 of DATGMH010000162.1, read as the reverse complement.
AATCCACGGGAATATCGTTGTAGGCTAGCGGCTCGACGACGTGTAGAAGCGTCAGCTCCGCCTGAAACCGTCCCGCGAAAATCTCCGCCATCGGGGCCGCGCTGGCGCAGCGATCGGAGAAATCGACAGGAAACAGAATCTTCTTGGGAGGAAACATAAACGTCCATCCTTTCGAGGCAGAGGCCTCTGCAATCGGCTACCGGCGCGGTGCGTTACTCCTGGACAAAAGCCACGATCATGAGCGCCAGGAAAACAAACCCAACCGCGATCGCCACCCCGCCAAAAGTCCATCCGAAATTCTTGAGCCACTGCGGTGGCGGTTCGACGCGGCGTTTTTCCAGTTCTCCGCTTTCTAAAAGCTGGCGGTATTCTTCCGGATGCCGGTGCTTGAATTCGTTCTCGTCCATGCGGCCGGTGAAGATCACCAGATCCATCGGAAAGCTCTCCGGACGCAGGTGGGTGTTAAAGAAGTGAATGCTGAAAATGAATCCCACCGCCAGGATCGCCTCCTCGCCATGGATCAGCAACGCGATGTTCAGCCATGATCCTGGAATGAACTTTGCGAAAAACGGCGCAAACCACATCGCGAAACCCGACAGGCCAATGATTCCCATCCCCCAAAAGACCGCCCAGTAGTCCACCTTGTCCCAATAAGCGTAGCGGCCGAACTTGGGCTTCGGACCACGAAAGAAAAACCATTTGATTTGTGCGATGAAATCCCGAATGTCTTTCAGATTGGGAACCATCGACGTCGGTCCCCACAACAGGCTGTATTCCCGCCGCGCAACGATGCGATAGACCAGGTTCGCAACATGCATCAGAAACGCACCCGTCAGCACCACCGCGCTGAAGAGATGGAAGAACAGGACGGTGCCGAACCCGCCAACAGCCTGCGCGAGCCCGGTGGCCCAACCCGAGCTGCTGAACCGCAGTGTCAGGCCGGTCATCGCCAACCCTAGGAAGGTCGCCGCCAAAGACCCGTGCAGAAACCGCTGCTGCACTGAAAAACGGCTGTAGTAGCGAACCGTGTCCTCAGTCGCCGGGTGCCCGTTGACCGACGTCGCGGTCTCGGTAATCGTTGCCGTTCGATTGTCGCTTTCCATTGTTGTCTCCTGGTTCTACTCAGACGCGGGCCCACCCGCTCGGATCTGGCGCCGCTCGGCCAGCGACCGGTTCAGCCAGAACACCGCATGTATGGCAAAGAATCCCAGCACACCCGCCAGCAGCAGATTCATAAATATCCACGAACTCCACAGCGCCGGGTACGCGCGCCGGTCGTGCCGGTCCGCGTGGGGTTGATAACTGACAAAGCTCGCCGTCACGCCGGAGTGGCACTTGGCGCAGGTCGCTGGCAAATTGGCACGCGCGATGGTCGACTTGGGATCTGTCGCCGGCCGGATGTCGTGGAATCCGTGGCAGTCCCAGCAATGCGCCGTCTCGATATAGCCCAGCGCCGAAACTTGCGCGTGGAACGTGTCCCGGTAGGTGTCCGATTGCCGTTCGTGGCATCCGCCGCAGGTCGCCGTGGTCTTCATCTGCCAAGCCGCCGTCCGGACGCTGGCGATCTGGTGCGTGGTGTGGCAATCCGTGCAGACCGGAGCGCGCGCATTCCCGGTGCTTGTGCCTTGGCCGTGAATTCCCGCCAGATAGTCCTGTTGCGGACCGGCGTGACACGTTCCACACGTAGCCGCGATATTGGCCCGGTTAGTCCGGCTGGCCGCGTCCTTCTTGCTCAAAATCTTGTGCGAACCATGGCAGCTCGAACAACTCGCCGCCACCAACAGGCCGTCCCGGGTAAGCGCGAAGCCGTGGATCGAATCCATGTACTTGGAGTACACCTCCGTGAGCCCATGTTCTTTGGTGAGCTTCGAGTCCCCGTGGCACTTTCCACAGGTGCGCGGAAGATTCGCGGCATACGTGCCCGATTTTGGATCTTTCGAAGACAGTATCCCGTGCACCTCGCCGTGGCAGCCTTGGCAGACCTGTTCGCTCACCGAAGCATGCACGCTGGACGCGACACCGCCTGCCGGATCGGCATGACAGGTGTCGCACTTTACCTTGGCCGGATTCGCCGCGTGTGGATAAGCCTTCTTGTCGGTGTGACAGTCCGCGCAGGAAAGGCTTCCATGTACACTGGCTTGAAAACTTGCGCCCTTGTCGTCGTGACAAGCAAGACATTCAGCGCTTTTCGCGGCGCTCGCGCCCAGGGCATTAAACGCCAAGGCGATCGAAAACGCTATAGCGGTACTCCATTTCACAGAGCACCTCCTTATTTAGTGGCGAGCGCGCCTCCTGTCGGTTTTTGCGGGGACGGATCCATCCCGAGTTCAGTCAATACCTTCGGGTTTTTCTCGCCGACCGCCAGCAAATCGTGGCAGGTGGCGCAATCATTCGAAATAGTGCGCCCATCGGCGCTGGTATGATTGCCATCGTGGCACCGGAAGCAGCCCGGGGAATCAGTATGGCCCAGGTTGTTCGGATAGGTGCCCCAGTTGATCTTCATTTCCGGAAAAATATTTTGCGCGTAGATCGTTTGTAACGCCCGAACGGCATTTTTCAGGGCGGGCTGCTGTGTAGCATAGATCTGCGGATACGTATTGCGATAAAAATTGTCCAGCGCGGAGGCGATCTGACGCTCGGCCGTGGCGTGGTCCGGATACTTTTTCGTGAGCGCTTCCAGCGCCTGCTTCTTGATAAACGGGAGCGCGGGACTGATGCTGCCTTGCGTCATCGCCAGGTCCACGGCGCGCTCCGGCAGCCGGAAAACATGCGTGGGCCGGTTGTGGCAATCCATGCAGTCCATCTGGCGATGCTCGCCGCGCGCCAGCTCGTCCGGCTTTACCTTCACATCCGTCGAGTTGAATACCGTTACTTTTCCGCTGGCATCCGTATAAATCACCTGCGGAATCACCTGCCGGCGCCCATCCGTCGCCACATAATCCATGCGCGCCTTCGCGTCTACGTGCGCGCCATGTATGCCGACCGTTCCGCTAAAATTTCGGCCGCCGATTTTCATGAGCGCCACCGTAGTGGTAGCGGTGTTTTGCTCGTCGCCCGCGTATTCGGTATCGACGAAGAACTTGTTGCCGTCGAATTTCTGCGGCCAATGGCACTGTTCGCATGTCTCGCGCGCCGGGCGGAGCGCTTCCACCGGCGAAGGAATCGGCCGTGGATAAGTGTTGAACAGAACCGCTAAAACCTGCCCCGCCCCCGAGAGCTTCGACTTTACGAAAAACGACGCGCCCGGGCCGATATGGCACTCCGTACAGGCCACGCGCGCATGCGGCGAATTCGAGTACGCCGTGTACTCCGGGTCCATCACCTTGTGGCAGGCCTGGCCGCAAAACTTGTCCGTGTCCATGTAAGTCACCGCGCGATAGCTGAACTGGCTGCCCATCACCAGATTGACTGCGGTCGTCAGCCCCACGAAAATCGCCAGGCGCCGCAGTTCGTAGCCGCGCGGCACGTATGGCCCGCGGTCGCCGCCTTTACGTCTCTTCCACGTATGCAGCGCGATCCCGGCCGGAATCAGCAATAACCCCAGCAGGAACACGCCGGGTAAGAGCAAAAAAAGCAAAATGCCAATGTAGGGCGTGCCCGCTTCGCCGCGCCAGAACGCCGGCAGGGTAAGTAGCCACAAAATCCCGGAGGTCGTCACCAGGACTACACCAATAAGGCTGATGATATTGCTTGCTAAGTAAGCAATCGGTGTCCGTTTGAGCATCCGCCATGGAAACCGCAATCAAGATACCAACCAAGAGCCTTTCGAATGCGTTCGGTCCATGGGGCAAAACACCCAATAGGCTTGTTTTTCGTGGAACTTGGCCCAGTCGCCTGACGGAATATCGCGCAGAAGATGAGCTGGCCGGGATGGAACGACACCTCCAGTGTTGGAGGTGGTGCGCTTTGAAGCTTTGCCTGGCTTAAAGAACTGAAATGAGGGAACTGCCTACATAGAGAAAGCCAGCCAGAAGCAGCAGGCTCGACACGATTCCGGCGATCGCCAAAGCATCTCCGGACCCATTGGGTTGCACTTCAGCGCTGGCGGCTATATGCTCGGTGGATCGCCTCACCATAGCGGCTACTGTACACGCCGCGGCGAGCATCACCCAAAGAACGGAAAAAGTCAGCATCGCGATTGTCCTTTCAGAATGGCGTGGGAGGCCTGCAGAAACGGCAGTGCGCCGAACGCGGAGGTGCGTCGACCACGGATAGCTCGACGTGCCGCGAATTGCGATGCCCTTCCAGTTGCGGTCCGTAGCCCACTGCTCGGCCTCTCCCGTTGCTTCTTGGCAATCGTAGTTCCGCGGCGATGATCGCCAGGTGCGCGGTGCTGGGAGAGTCTCCCTCGAATACTACGTGCCGCACTCCGGCATCCCAGATGCGCGCCAGATGCTCGGAGCCTTTCCGCGTGATCACCACGAATCTCTCCGGCTCGCCGTCCAGCAATGACAGGCTCTCGGCCCGATTGCCATCGACCACGATGACGCCGTCGAGTCTCAAATCCGGCTGTTCGACTAAATATACGCGGTGCGTTCCGTCGCGTAGCAGGAGATTGCGCAAAGCCTCGGCGTACTCAGCATTCCTTAGGGCCATTTGAATCGTTTTCATGGCAATCCCGCGTTCTGATTCACGGTAGTGCAATCCAGGAACCGTTGGTTTCGAAATCGTAAAAGTTTTGGATTCCTAATGGCTTAGCCATCCGGTGCTGGCCGCTAGAGGCTCTAGCGCACCACCCTCTAGCGCTAGAACCCCCAACGTGAGCGCGCAATCGCGGTCATTAACGTGCTCTCCTACAATCCCAAAGGGTGTTATGTTGGAAAACTCAACGGAAACGCTCCCAAGAAGTTTCGTCTCGCACCTTGCCACCAAGTGGCAGCGCCCAGAAGTTTTGGAAGCCATCTTCGACCAGCTCTCGGATGCGTTGTTCCTTTATGACAGGAGCCTCCGGATTGTCGGCGTAAACCAGGCCGCCGAGCGGCTGTTCGGGATGTCCGCCGACCAGATGATCGGAAACCACTGCCAAGACGTCTTCCATTGCGTCACCTGCGAACCCACTTGCGGAATGATCCAAGCCTTGGGTGAGGCGGCGACTCTTCCGTCGGGTACTGTCAATCTGCGGACCGAAAACGGCTTGGAGCGCATGGTGGTGATCCGTACCGTGCAGATCTTCGGCGAGACCGGCGCGCTGGAAGGCGTCGTCGCCACGGTAAAGGATATTACCGAGGAAGCCCAGCCGGCCCGCCGCCAGATCATTGCTGAATCGCAGGCCATGCGCGAGGTGCTGGCATTCGTGCGCCGCGTGGCCGTTAGTGAAGCCAGCTCGATCTTGATCGAAGGCGAGAACGGAACCGGCAAAGATCTTATCGCCAAAACGCTCCATTACCAAAGCCTGCGCCAGGCTGAACCGTTCTTAGCCATCAATTGCGCCGCGATTCCTGATACGCTGCTCGAAAGCGAACTCTTCGGCTACGAAAAAGGCGCCTTCACCGACGCGCGCGCGCAGAAGCGCGGCTTATTCGAACTGGCGGATAAAGGCACGCTGTGCCTGGACGAAATCGGCGAGATCCCGCTATCCCTGCAAGCCAAGCTGCTGCGCGTTCTCGAAGAACAATGCTTCCGGCGCCTCGGCGGCCTGCTGGATATCCACGTCGATCTGCGCATTATCGCCGCCACCAATAAAAATTTGCGCGAAGCGGTAAAGGAAGGCGCCTTCCGCCAGGACCTCTATTACCGCCTGAACGTCATTCAACTCATCGTTCCGCCGTTGCGCGAGCGCCCGCAGGATATCCTACCCCTGGCGCGCTTCTTCGTCCAACATTACAACGATAAGTTCAAGCGCCAAGTCGAGGGTGTTTCGCCCGAGGCCGAAAGTCTGCTGCTGGCGCACGACTGGCCGGGAAACGTGCGCGAGCTGCGCAACGCCATCGAGCGCGCCATGATCCTGGAAGACACCTCGCACATACGCCCGCAGAGTCTTCCCATCGCGGTTCGCGGCACCGGCTCGTCATTCGTTAACGTCACTGGATCCGCTCCGGCTCCTTTCACCGGCGAACAGATGTCTCTGGTCGAGCAAGAGCGGCGCTTATTAGTCCAGGCACTCGAAAAGACCGGCGGCAACCAGACCCAAGCCGCCCGCCTGCTCAGCATCACGCGCGACACGCTCCGCTACAAAATGAAAAAGTTCAACCTGCGGTAGCTCGCGCCCCGAGCCACACCCTGACCACCACCCCTTTTCGCCCCGCGCCGGAATAGAATGGCATCGAGGAGCTTCCATGCGCCGTTTGCTTTCATTGACCACTGCACTTGTTTTTTCGCTCTGCGCCCTCGCGACCGCCTGGGCCCAAGGCGACGCGTCTCGTTCTGTTTCGGGCGGCATTACGGTTCCCCAATGGACCGGGAAAGTCGACCCCAGCGAAGAGCGTACGGGCCACAGCTTGAACGATGCCAAGTTCGCCAAGGAAGGCGATGCCTTTCATGTGACGACCGGCCCGGCGGCAGCTTATTGGAGTCCCGCCAACAAGGCCAGCGGTGACTATACCGTCAAAGCGACGTTCACCGAACCCAAGTACATGAACCTCAACAGCCACCCGCACCCCTACGGGATTTTCATCGCGGGCAACGACATGGGAACCCCGCAACAGAGCTATCTGTACTGCGCGACCTACGGCAACGGTTCGTTCATCGTGCGCGGCTTCGGCCCGGCTCCGTTCCAGATGAACGGAATGCGAGGCGACCAAAACCCAGCGGTCCATAAAGCCGCCGCTGCCGGATCGGCAGTGACGCAGGAAATCGCGCTGTCGGTAAAGGGCGGGCGCGTGGAGTGCGCGATCAATGGAACGGTCGTGGCCGGATACGACAAGTCCGCCCTGGTCGCGCCCGGAAAACTAAAATCCACCGATGGCGTTTACGGACTGCGCTTCGCGCATAACACCGAAGTGACTGTGACCGGATTCTCAGCCGCCAAATGATTAGCGCTGGATCTCCTCAGCGAACGATGGGATGCAGCTCGCGATGCAGCACGTACGATGTCTCGAGCGGCACCCGATCCTGAAAACGGATCTTGAGTAGAACCTGGTAATATCGCGGGATCCGGCCGGATGTTGCTCCGAGCTTCGCCACCAGGCTCCGCGCCGAATCGGGATTGGTGAACCACGCTAGCGCTCCCGTCATGCCCGCGCCATTGCGCGCGAAAAAGTCCATCACGTTCGTATTTCCTTCCGGCCCCGGCGTGAGACTTACCACCGCATAAGTAATCCCGGTCGTTCCCGAAGTTTCGTTCACGAACAGCGCCGGCTCGCCGGATCGCGGATTCAGATTCCTCACGCCCCGCTCTTCGTCGATGTCGAGCTCCGGCTTCACCGGCAGCCCGCTCATGTTGAGCCGAAAAAATCGTGGCCGTCCGATAAGAATCACGTTGTTTTCCGACATCTGACGCCAGGAGAGCTCGTTTCCGCTTATGGTGGAGGTGTTCGCTTTCCGGCTTCCCAGCAATCGGCCCAGCGTGAACGCTGCGTGCGCCCCTCCCAGGCTGGCGTACTCAGCCATCGGTTGCACGTGCGCTACTTGCAGCGCACGCTGGAGCTCCGCGACCGTCTTGGACTGCTCAATCGCGTCGGGTGTGTTGACTGCCGGATCCCGGAAATAACCGATCCCCGGCAACTCTACGAATAGCGGCGTCCCGATCGATATCAGCACCGGGCGCTCGCTTTCCATGAATGGCTGCCATAGAGCCGCGATTTCCCGCGTCCACTGCGAGCGGAACAGCGCGTGCGACGCTCGCTCCTCCCGTAACTCGACCGTCGAGTACACGCCCCAGGAAACGGCCGCGATCAGTGCGGCTGAAGCCCCTACGAGAATCCAACGCCAACCCGGCCCGGCCGCGCACGCCGAGCGAGCTGTTCTCGCATCCAACACCAGCGCCTCGGTTCGCGGCTCGCGCGCGGACCAGTTCAGCTTATAGTGCCCCTTGGGCAGATCCACAACAATCGGGTCTTCTTTGCCTTCGCTCTGATAGTATTCCGCGAGCTTATGGCGCAGCCTGGCCGCCTGGATGCGAACCGTGGAATCCTGCCTCGGATCGTAGCTGGCCGGTTTTCCGAAGGCATCGATCCCAATGCTGTACTCCTTCAGAGTGTCGGCTTCTCCTAACAGCGCCTTGTCAGCCAGGAAGCTAAGCAACCGCTTTAAAGCGGCCGACGACTTGAGTACTTCGCTGTTCAGTATGCGGTCAATTTGGGCCTTCGTTGCCTCGTCCACCGCCGTCATGGCGCACCCCCGTTACTCGTTAACGACGCAGTATACCACCCGAGGCTGGTGGATGCACCGGCCTTCTCCGCCTGTCCGTCCCGGTTCTGACGCCAAAACCGCCCCAATATATAAGTCTACAAAAATCAGAAATTTACAGACTGTGACTCACCGCGTATACCGCCTGTTTACCGGAAACATAGCACCACCGGCCGTTCGTTGCCATAGAATCACTTCATATCGGAAGGCGCGTTCGCGATACGGATGGCGTGGCCGCGTTCTTTACTAATTTGCTTCGAGGAGCACGTTCCATATGTCAAGAACTCTGACTGCCCTTCTATTGGTGTCGGCACTAGCCGCGGCCCTGTACGGCCAGAGTCCTACCGGCATCATTACCGGAACCGTGTCGGACGCTTCCGGCGCCGTGATCGCCAACGCCGCCGTTACCATCACCAATAAAGCCACCGGCGCCTCGCGCAGCGCCACGGCCAATGCTTCGGGAATTTTCAGTGCTCCCGCGTTGGATCCCGGCGTGTACGAGGTTCGCGCCGAGATTACTGGCTTTCGGACCACCGTTCGCGAAGCTACAGTCACCGCAGGCAATACCACCACGGTCGACATGTCCATGCAGATTGGCGAATCCAAGGAAGTGGTCAACGTCGAGGCTGCCGCCGCCCAGATTAACTACGAAAGCCACACTGTAGCCGGCAATATCGGACGCTCCTCCATTCAGGAACTGCCTATCAACGGCCGCGGATTCCTGCAATTGGCTACCCTTGAGCCCGGCGTCGTGATGGTCCCAGGCTCGCCCTCGCAATACAACGGCGCAACGTTCACCATCAGCATCGGAGGCGGTATCTCCGGACGCACCCTGATCGCCATGGATGGCACCTCCACTTGGGACGCCATTCAGGGCGGCACGCAAATGAATTTTTCCCAGGAAATCGTCCAGGAGTTCCAGCTCCAGTCGGTCAATTACGACATCGCCACCGGCATCACCAGCTCGGGATCGGTGAACGTAGTCACCCGCTCCGGCAGCAACGACTTTCATGGCGGCGGATACTTCTTCTATCGCGATCACAACATGGCCGCCTATCCCGGCTTGGCGCGCCAGCCTGCCAATCCGAACCCGTTCTTCGCCCGCCGCAACCCGGGCTTCCTCGTCTCAGGCCCCATTGTCAAGGACAAGCTTTTTTTCTTTTTTAACTACGAGTATCAGAACCAGGTTCAGGCCATCACCGTCCAGCACGATTTGCCGGCCTTCGCGCCGCTAGATAACGTGTACTCCAGCCCCTATGTCTTGTCCACCAACAGCACAAGGTTGGACTACCACATCTCCGACAAGCACAGCCTGTTCTTCCGGTTCTCCCATGACGGGAACCACACCTTCGGCCTCCCGGGATCGAATGCCGTGCAGCCGTCCGCCTGGGTCAACAACGTCAACTGGGCCGAGCAGAGCGTTCTGGGCCTGACCAGCACATTGACGCCGACCATCGTGAATGATTTTCGCGCGCAGTATCAGTACTGGCGCAACTACAACACCACTGCGACGCCCTCGCAATGCGTTTCGCCCTGCATCGGCCAGGGATTGCCGGCAATCCTGACTGTCGTCGGCACCACATTCAATGCAGGCAACTATTTCAACGCCCCGCAGAGCCGTCACACGCGCCGCTACGAGATCGTCGACAACTTGAGCTGGCAGCTCGGCACGCACCGGCTTCGTTTCGGTACCGACCTGGAGCGCTTCAACGGTCCGACCAACTGGGACTTCTGCGATCCCTTCTGCACCGCCCTCATCGCGCCCTCGACTCCAGTGCGTACGAATGCCGACTTCCTGAACATGCTGGTGCTGAACCTTCCCGCAGGTATCTTCACCGGGATCGGAATCGGCAGTCCGTTTTTCCCGGGTCCCTACAACCACGACCAGGAGAACACCAACTTCCGCCCGCGTATTTATTTCAGCGATACCTGGAAGATCAAACCCAATCTGACTCTGGACTACGGCTTGGCGTGGGAATACGAAACGGGCCTTTTCAATAGCGACCTCACGCCGCCGGAGTTCCTGCGGCCGCTGTATACCGTGACCTACGGGCCCAACAGCATGCATCCCACCCGCCCGATCAAGGACGAATGGCAGCCGGTGCTCGGTTTTGCCTGGAGCCCGGGCAAGAGCGGAAAAACGGTAATCCGCGGTGGCGGCGGCCTCTATTGGGAAACGAACTACATCTTCGAGAAGTGGCGCGGCGAATCCGTTTTCGGACCGCTCGGCAACAGCCGCATTACGCTAGACTCCACTGCGCTCACCAACATTTATCCCGGCTTGCCGGCGCTTCCCGTGGGTGCGCCGCTTCCCGTCGGCACCGTCACGGGCCTGACGCTCGGCCAAATGCTCAATATCTACAATCAGCAGATCGGCGCGCTCACCCAGAAATTCGCTCCCTCATCGGTGCCGACCAGCGGTCCCATCGGCGTCACCGGCCTGGATGTCGCCAAGCAGGCCATCGAGCTGTTCCCGCCCAACTACACGCTCGGCCGCAGCTATCAGACTTCGCTCGGCATCCAGCGCGATTTGGGTCACGATATGGTTCTGAGCGCGGACTGGGCGCGCCGCCAGGGCGCTCATTTCAACCTGACCACCGACCTCGATATCAACCACACCAACTGGTTCGTGAATGGCGTGACTCACCCGATCATTCCCGTCTGCACCGCCGCCCAGCGCTATATCCCCGGCCAGGAATGCGTCCAGGGCCCGATCAATGAGTGGACCCCTGAGGGCCGTTCCGTCTATGAAGCGCTGCTGGTGAAATTGCAGAAGCGCTTCTCGCGCCGCTACCAGTTCCAGCTTTCCTACGCGCTCCAGAATCTCGACTCGGATTACACCGTCGTCGAGGCCAACAATTACCTGGCGTCCTATGGCCCCAATCTGCCGCGCCACAATTTGAACCTGGCCGGCACCGCGAATCTCCCCTGGGGATTCGTGCTGAGCTTAAATATGCAGATGATCAGCCGCTCTCCTTTCACCGCCACCACGAACGGTGTCGACCTGAGCGGAACCGGTGTCGCCAGCAGCACCCCGCTGCCGGAGCTTCAATATGGTTGCCTGGCGTTGGGATGCAGCAAGTCCGACCTGACTAAGGCCGTGGCGGATTTCAACGCCAAGTACGCCGGAACCAAGGCTCCCAATGGCGCCATCATCCCGGCCTACGTGTTGCCGTCTCATTACCAGCTCGGCGATCCGACCTACAATCAGGACTTCCGCCTTACCAAGAACTTCGTCTACAAGGAGCGTTACCGGCTCTCGATCTTAGGCGAAGTATTCAACGCGTTCAACATCGCCAATCTCCGCGGATATGGAGTGACGCTCGACAAAGCGGCTGCAAACCCCGCAACGCAGACGTACGCGTTCGGCCAGCCGACCCAGCGCGCTCTGCAAACGTTTGGCTCCGCCGGACCGCGAGCGTTCCAAGTGGGCGCGCGGTTTACGTTCTGATCGTCGCGCGCGTGCTGCCGCGGCGGCAAACAGCAGAGCAACGAGAGCGGCTCAGGGCCACTAAAATGAAAACGCGAACGGCCGCGTACTGTGCGTCCGTTCGCGCTGGGAACTACTAAGCTCTCCTCCGGAGCGAGAGAAACGCGTCAAGTTCGGACGCGCCCGCCTCGCGCTCAAGGAGCATGCTTCGGCTTCCGTTACTTACGGCTGCGGAGTACAAGAATAGCGCCGCCGATTAATGCTATCGCGCTGGCCGCCGAACCGCCCCCGATCTCAGGAGCGGCGGGAACAGCAAACGCCAACGATGAAACGCCGACGAGCATCAAAAACATTCCAGTAGTCTTCAACATATTTGTTTCAGTCCCTTTCCCTCTTTGATGCCGAAGCGTTTCACCGCTCCAGCTAGCAAGAGTACTGTCCCATATTTCCCGCTTCGGGTCAATGTAGTAGCGGGAATTTAATACTACTGAGTCCCACTAACTACTAGTACTTCTTAGCAACCAGCTCGTCCCTGGATCGTTTTGAATCCGACCTTACGCACTCGCCTGGCCAAGCTTGCTGTTCCTCCCGCTGCTTGATCTCCTGAAGCCTGCCCCGAACTGCGGTGGAGTAACGCTGGACAAAGTCGCAGCGAACCCGCCACAAGATGCGCGCGTTCGGCCACCCGGCCCAGCGCGCTCTGCAAACATTCGGCTCCGCCGCACCGCGCGCATTCCAAGTGGGCGCCCGGTTTACGTTTTAGTCTCGCCTCATACTCGGCGTTCATCGGAAGCCGTTGCGGAACCGCCCCAGGCCCGCGCACGCGCCGGGACACCAAGCTGAGATAATCTGGTCAGAGCCTGCGGCGCTAGGCTCGTACCCGTCGATTCACATGGCAATCTCGACAAACGTCTCCCCGGAACAAATCGTTCAGCGCTTGCACAAGGCCGGGCACCCTCAGCGCATCGTGCTCTTTGGGAGCCGCGCCCGGCATGCTGCTACAGAGCACAGTGATTACGACCTTCTGATCGTCGAGCAATCCGAGCTTCCTCGCTCGGCTCGAGCCGCCGCCTACTATCGCGCTCTAAGCGACCTGCCGATCGAGGTCGACGTGTTGGTTTTCACCCCGGAGGAGGTTCGAGACTGGTCACAAGTCCCGCAAGCCTTCGTCACCGCTGCCCTTCGCGAGCGTGCCACACTCTATGAGGAACAAGGCTGACCTTGTCCGCGGGTTGTTGAGAAAAGCCGGAAGCGAGTTGGTCGCGATGCGGGCCTCATCGGATGCTGGTTCGCTGGATGCGGCCTGCTTTCATGCCCAGCAAGCAGCGGAGAAGTATTTGAAGGCGTATCTCGCGGATCGCGACCGCGACATCCCGCATACGCATACCCTCTACAAGTTGCTGTCGCACTGCGGCGAGGTCGATCCCGATTTCAAGCAGTTAACTGAAGCCGCGGAAATATTGACGCCGTTCGCCGTTGAGGCAAGATACGACACTGAATTTTGGCCGGCTGCCCGTGAGTAAAGCAGAGCAGGCGGTACACCTGATCCGGGACTTTGTCAGAACGAGCTTAGGGGGCATCTTTGACCCTTCAATCGCTCAGCAGTGGGAAAGTGCGCGTGCCGCCTACAACTGGACAGCCGACCTGCAAAAATTCAAGGACGCCAACAAATATCCCGGCTTTTTCGACCGCACAATCGCGGCGAACAGCATAGAGCAATTCGAAAACGGTTTCAGAGCGGAGTTGACTCCGGGTGGCCGCCTCGAACGGGCTGCCGAGGTGGTGTATTGGAAGAATTTCGGCAACTACAAAGCAAGAGACCGTATCGCCCGGGATCTATTCCTGTGGATCAATACTCCGCAGCGTTGGCTACAGTTCGTGGACGCTATAAAGATCTTGGCCACGACGACTAGCTGGGATTCCTTCCGAAACCTGATCGCGTCCTGCGGTCATACTTCGGGATTCGCAACCCCACTTACATTCCTGGCGTTCTATAACCCGGAAATGTTCCCTATGATCGACCGGAAGATCGGAAGCTGGTGGGCGCGCAGATTCCCAGGCAATATTCAGTTCACATGGAATACAGCGAAAACCGTCATCTCGCAAACCAGGCAATCCTTTGCGGCGTATCTTGAATGGTCTGAATTGTGCCGCTCAAGCCTTGGCGCTGTCCATACACACCGGGGAGCACTGGCGCGCGCGGGATGTCGAGATGGCCGTGTGGACTGATCTCGGCTGCAAGCTGCCCGTGCACGAGGTTGATAATGGCACCCTTGCGGACATAAAGTAATACTGCGAGACACCTATGCAAGGCCTCATGATGGATTACCCGCTGACGCTCACCCACATCCTGGAGCGTTCGGCCAAACTGTTCCCCAAAAAAGAAATTGCGAGCAAGATGCCGGACGGCATGCATCGCTATGCCTATTCCGACTTTAGCGCCCGCGTCCACAAAGTCGCGCACCTGCTTGAACAGTTGGGCGTCAAACCCGGCGACCGCGTCGGCTCGCTGTGCTGGAACAGCTTCCGCCATCTCGAGCTTTATTTCGCCGTGCCGTGCTTCGGCGCGGTTCTCCACACGCTCAATTTGCGCCTTCCCGCCGACCAGTTGACCTACATCATCCAGCACGCCGAAGACAAAGTCATCTTCGTCGACGCGTCGCTGGCCTATTTGCTGGAGCCTATTCGCGACCAGATCTCCTCCGTCAAACACTTCGTGATCCTGCCGGATGAGGCGCGGCCCACTACGCTCTCGCCCGCCTCCGATTACGAGCAACAAATAGAGGCTGCCCGCGCCACACCCTACGACTGGCCCAATTTGGAAGAAACCACGGCGTGCGCCACCTGCTATACCTCCGGAACCACCGGCAATCCCAAAGCCGTGCTGTACACGCACCGCGCTATGGTGCTGCACACGTTCTCGCTGGCAATGGCCGATGTCTTCGGCATCGCCGAGCGCGACACCGTGCTCCAGATCGTCCCCATGTTCCACGCCAACGGCTGGGGTATCCCTTACACCGCGGTGATGACCGGATCGAAGATCGTTTTAACGGGCCGGCAGCTTCAGCCGGAAGACATCGCCGCGCTCATTCAAAACGAGCGCGTGACCTTAACCGCCGGTGTCCCCACCATCTGGATGACGCTCTATTCTTATCTCGAAAACCACCCGCACGATCTCTCTTCGCTGCGCTGCGTCGTAGTTGCCGGGTCGGCAATGCCGCGCCAGTTCATCGAACTGTACGACAAGAAGTACGGCGTCGCGGTTCGCCCGGCTTGGGGAATGACCGAGACGACGCCAATCGCCACCTTCATGGCGGTCAAGAAGGACCTAGAGTCGCTTCCCGACAAAGAACGTTTCGATCTCCTCGCGCGTCACGGGCTGCCGGCGGCCGGAGTCGAAATTCGCATCGTCGACGCCGATGGCCGCGAATTGCCCTGGGACGGAACCACCATGGGCGAACTGCAAGTCCGCGGCCCGTGGATCACCAGCGGGTATTACAACGACAATCGCAACGACCAGGCTTTCGCTGATGGCTGGTTCCGCACCGGCGATGTCGCTACCATCGATCCGGACGGTTATCTGCAGATCATGGATCGCACCAAGGACCTGGTGAAAAGCGGCGGCGAGTGGATCTCGAGCGTTGACCTGGAAAACGCGATCATGGCGCACCCTAAGGTGGCTGAGGCGGCCGTCATTGCCGTGTTCCACCCCAAATGGCAGGAGCGCCCGCTGGCTTGCATTACGCCCCTGCCGGAATACCGGAACAACATCACCAAGCAGGAGATCCTGGATTTTCTGAGCACCCGCGTTACGAAGTGGTGGCTGCCGGACGATGTCGTCTTTATCGAAGCTGTGCCCAAGACCAGCGTCGGCAAGTTCAACAAACGCGCTTTGCGTGAACAGTTTAAAGACTACACTCTGCCAACTGCTATTGAGTCGGCAGTGAGCTGAAGCGTGGCGCAAACACCCGTGCGTGCCGTGCCGGCAACTCCCGCCGGCCAATCTGGCGCCACGCACCTAAACACCCTACGAAGATCGGCTATTTCTGCGCGGTCGTCGCGGCCGGGGCCGGTTTCCCGGGCTGATCCACGTAATACGTGATGCCGGTGTACTGCATCTCTTGCCAGGTCTGCTCGCCCCAGCGCACGTCGATCTTCGGATCAGGGTTCGACGGATTGTTGACCGAATTGTCGTAATGCGCCGTTGCTTCCAGCCGCGAGCCTTTCGGCACCGCCAGAGGCTGCGAGTAAATGTAGTAAGTCTGCCAGTTGAAATCGTACTTCGGCACCGACAGAACCACCTCGGAGCGCCCGTCCGGATAAATCAGGCGATACTCCCAGCCCTTGCCCCGCAGATGCGTGTGCGGAAACAAAGCTGTGATGTGGGCATCCTGAGTGAAC
Organism: Bryobacteraceae bacterium; assembly: GCA_035293725.1. Lineage (GTDB taxonomy): Bacteria > Acidobacteriota > Terriglobia > Bryobacterales > Bryobacteraceae > Palsa-89. Next base: position 219,323 of record DATGMH010000162.1, on the reverse strand, counting down.
TCCACCGCCGTGTCGATGGCCTGGTCCGATACGCCCGCCCCGATCTTCATCATCGGGTTCATAATCGCGCTGTTGTGAATCTCCCTCTGGGGAGGCTGCTTGGCAAAGATCATCCCAACGCTGGATTGATCCGTTTCGCCCTTGCCGTTGGCGGTGTAGTGAACCTGCAGAATCAGCGTCGAGCCGGCCGCAATCTTCATCGCATCGCCCGGTGAGTAGACCATCGCGTTCGTGCCCGGAGCCGTGGTCGCGATCAAGGTGCCCGGCGCGCCCGCAAACGTGGATTGAGTTTCGGTTCCGTCTGCACGCTTAAACTTCGGCATCTTCGGAACCACCTGCATAAACGCGTCCGTCATGTTCGCATCCGGGCTGTTTTGCGGCGGCTTCGAGAACACGAGAATATGATGGACCACGCTGCGCACGCCCGGCTTCACTTCGATCGCCTGCACCCACTTGTCTTCGTTGAAATTCGTAGGGATGGTGAAATATTGATACGCAATCGTGCCATTGGCAGGGACTGCATACGGCTTAGTCATGGGCAGCACGACATCCGGCTTGCCGATCTCCCACCCTTCGGTCAATTTCGGAGCCGTCGGCAGATCCTTGGGATTGCCCTGCGGCGCTCCGCCGTCCGCCCACGCGATCAACGTCGCTTTTTCGTTCTCGGTCAAACGCCGGTCGTTGAGGAACGTCCCACGCGGCGCTTCGGCATGCCACGGCGGCATTTGACCGCGCGCTACGCGCTCGCGAATCGACTTGGCCCACGGCCTCGCCTGCTCATACGTCAGCAGCGACATCGGCGCGATATCGCCCTCGCGGTGGCAGCTTACGCAATTCTTGTAAAGGATCGGCGCCACATCCTTGGTGAATGTTGGTGGCGTCTTTGTCTGTGCAAATCCGGTTGCGCCAAAACCCATCAGCGCGGCAGTCAGCGCCGCAACGCGCACACTTCGGCTCGTCATGTTTACTTAGCTCCTGCTAACTACGATAGCGCATTCTAAGTTGCCGTAAGAACACGGCAAACAGCCCCAAAGTAAACAGAATTACACTTAGCCCACGCGGCTCCGGTACTGGGTCCGGCTCCAGCAGAAAGGCCGTGGACTTGCCGTTGTGCAATCCCACGCCGGCGATTTCGCCCGAAGCGTTAATCCCATACGCCTCCAGCAGTTGCCACCCTGCTGCGCCACCGATTAGCGCGTTCAGGTCCTGCATCCCGCCGTCCGAATAGAGGAACGCCCGCGGATTGTCCTCGATATCTGACCAGCTATAGCCTACGATGCTTCCGCTATCGTTTATGCCGTACGCATAGCTCGATCCGCCGTTGAGGGTCCCCAGATCGTGCATCGCGCCGTTCGCCTCGACAAACGCGTGCTCGTATCCGCTGGCCGTGCCTGAGTGGCCCACAACAGTGCCGTTGTTGTTGATTGCGGCCGCGTAGCTGTTCGCGCCGCCCAGCGTCCCCAGTTGCATGCTGCTGCCGTCCGCATTCCAGACCACCGCGCGCATCAGCCCGGACGCCAAATCGCCGCACCCGGCCGCAGTGCCGGCGTCATTCAAACTATAGGCGGCGCTCCAGTCCCCGCCGGCCAGCACCCCCAAATCTTGATAAGTCCCGTTCACCAGCCGGAACGCATGTCCATTACTGCCGGCGATCACACCCGAGGCGTTGATCGCGGTGGCGAAGATGCCCGCTCCCAGATCCTTGCTCGCGGCTCCTGCCCAAATCACTCCGTGTACTTCGCCGTTCACGTACGCAGTTCCAACAATGACATCCGCATCATTGATCCCATAAGCATAAGAATCCGAGGCTCCGCTCGATGGCAGCGCCTGGGCCGGGGCGCCGGAAGAAGAAAGGAATGCTTGCTGCGCGCCTGTAATAGTATCCGCCCATCCCACTACCGCCCCCGCGTCGTTGATCTGAAAACCATTAGAATTCGACCCGCCCAGACCGCCCAGATCCACCACCGTATAAATAGTCGAGCCCGGCAGCAGGGCCGCAAATACCAGCGCCAATCCAAGAGTTCTCATAGAAGTCCGCAGAAGTCCGTTTGACACATTCACGCAGCCCGAGTATCACAGGCGCTCAAGCGTGTAGCCATGCCCGAAACGATCCATTTCGAGGGGCGGCATGCTTAAGTACGCCGATACTATTCCTGCGGTGTTACGAGGGAAGAGAGCAGTAGCACGGCACGACCAACTCAATCGCCCATGTTTTCAATCAGGTCCAGATTTCGACCGGATTCCGCGCAGTCACTCGCATGCTACGCTGGGCATCCGGAGCAACCATTGCGCACCAGCACCAGCTTTGATCCCGCCTTCTGCGACGGCGGCAAATCGCTTCGACCTCCGCAATCGGTAAAATTGGATTAAAAAAATCCTAACGCTCCGGGAAAAATCGCGTGATGCGTCAAATCAGTGCCGATATTTCGGCACATTCGCCCGCTCTTCGCCCTTTTTTCCAAAAACTCCCCACCACACACTCCGGCTGCTCACACATCGCCGCTCCTACTCCTTCGCTTACCACCCCGCACGGCCGCTACAGCACTCCGCACGACGCAGTTACAATGTAGGCGGAGGCAGACCTAATGATTCTGCAAGCCCCTCAGTCCGTCGACAACGAGATCAACCCGTGGCTCGCCGCCGCCGCCCGGTTCGATGAGGCCGCCGAACGGCTCGGTCTCGACGAGGGACTCCGCAAGGTCCTCCGCACCCCGGCTCTCGAACTTACCGTGAATATTCCCGTGCAGCTCGACGATGGCCGGCTGGAGGTTTTCACCGGTTATCGCGTCCAGCACTCGGTTGTGCGCGGACCCTCCAAAGGCGGAATCCGTTTCGCTCCCGATGTCACGCTGGACGAAGTCAAAGCGCTGGCCGCTTGGATGACCTGGAAGTGCGCCGTCGTTAACATCCCGTTTGGCGGTGGCAAGGGCGGCGTCATCTGCGACCCCAACGTCCTCTCCGACGGCGAACTCGAGCGTATCACCCGCCGTTACACCTCCGAGATCATCGACATCATCGGCCCTGAACGCGACGTCCCCGCGCCCGACGTGAACACGAATCCGCAAACCATGGCCTGGATCATGGACACGTACTCGATGCACAAGCGCCAGAATATGACCGCGGTGGTCACCGGCAAGCCGCTCGCTTTGGGCGGTTCGCGCGGGCGCACCGAAGCGACAGGCCGCGGCTGCATGGTGGTGACACTGCAGGCGCTCCGGCGATTCCAGATCGAACCATCCAGCGCGCGCGTCATCATCCAGGGCTTCGGCAATGTCGGCAGCAACGCGGCTAGGCTCATGGCGCGCTCCGGGTTCAAAATCATTTGCATCATCGAGTACGATGGCGCGGTTTACAACCCGGATGGCCTCGATATCGACGCGCTCCTCGCGCACCGCAAAGAAACCGGCTCGATCGTGGGCTTCTCGGGCGGAGAGGACGTGGACAAGGATGAGGCCATGCTGATGGACTGCGAGGTGCTCGTGCCGGCTGCGCACGAAAACGTCATAACCTCCGCCAACGCGCCGCGCATCAAGGCCCGCATCATTTGCGAGGGCGCGAATGGGCCGACAACCACGGAGGCCGATGCGATTCTGGCCGAAAAGAATATCTTCGTGATTCCGGATATTCTCGCCAACGCAGGCGGAGTCACTGTCTCCTATTTCGAATGGGTCCAAGATCGGCAAGGCTTCTTCTGGAACGAGCAGCTCGTCAACGGACGCCTGGACGAAATCATGGTGAACAGCTTTAACGACGTGGTCGAATACGCCGAAAAACACAATACCCGCAATCGCCTGGCTGCCTACATGCTCGCTATCGATCGCGTCGCGTTCGCGCTCAAGACCCGCGGCATCTATGCTTGATTCCGAGGCCGGGGACGGGCACGCCGAAGCCCTGTCCTCGGCCGCCGCGCCCTCCCCGTTGACCTCTGCCGACGCCTCTCATCCCGCCGGGCCATCCACGCCGCTGATGCGGCAATATCACGCCATCAAACAGCAGGTTCCCCACGCGCTGCTCATGTTCCGGTTGGGCGATTTTTACGAGCTCTTTTATGAAGATGCCATCACGGCCGCGCGTGAGCTTGAAATCACGCTGACCTCGCGCAACAAGGAAAAGGGCCAGCCCATCCCCATGTGCGGCGTCCCTTATCATTCCGCCGAAAGTTATTTGTCGCGGCTGATCCAGAAAGGCTATCGCGTCGCTATCTGCGACCAAATGGAGGAAGCCGGACCCGGCAAGAAGCTGGTGAAACGCGAAGTCACGCGTGTTGTTACGCCCGGCACCGCAACCGAATCTTCGCTGCTCCGCTCGCGCGAGAATAACTATCTAGCCGCGGTCTGCCGGAACGGAAGCCGCGCCGGCATGGCACACGTCGATATCTCCACCGGCGAGTTTCGCACCACGGAACTGGAGGCCGCCGAGTTGGCCGCCGCGCTCGAAAACCTGAACGTTCGCGAGGTGCTCGCCGCCGAATCCGCCGAAAACCTTCCCGGCTTTCGAACGACTCTCGACGACTGGATTTTCAGCCACGATTACGCCGATCGCGCGCTGCGCGAGCATTTCAAATTGCTAACCCTGGATGGCTGCGGGCTCGGCGGCAAACCGCTTGCGATTTCGGCCGCGGGCGCCGTTCTCCACTACCTGCGCGAAACGCAGAAGTCCGCGCTCGATCATCTCGACCAGCCGTCTTACTACGACCGCGGCCAGTCCATGATCCTGGATGCCGTCACCGTCCGCAATCTGGAACTGCTGGAACCGCTCTTCGCCGGCGAGAGCCGCGAGTCTACGCTCATCTATGTTCTCGATCAGACCTGCACCGGGATGGGCGGACGCTTGTTGCGCCAGCGCCTGCTCCGGCCTTGCCTCGAGCTTGAAGAGGTGGAAGCGCGCCTGGACGCAGTGGAAGAAATCGCGAAAGCTACCATCGCGCGCGCCGAAATCCGGAAACTGCTGGCGAGCGTCCTTGATTTGGAGCGCCTGCTCGCGAAATTGACGCTCGGAACCGCGGGTCCGCGAGAACTGTTCGCGCTGGGCCGCTCGCTGGCGCTGATCCCGCAAGTCAAGCAGCGCGCTTCGTCACTCGCCGCGGCACGCCTGAAACAGATCTACTGCGAACTGGACGAAATCGCCGACGTGCGCGACCGCATCTTAACGGCCATCGCCGATGAGCCCCCTGTAAACTTGGCCGATGGCGGCACCATCCGCGCAGGCTATCACGCCGGACTGGATGAACTCCGCGATATCAGCCGCAACAGCCGCCAGTACATCGCGCAAATCGAAGCGCGCGAGCGCGCCCGCACCGGCATCCAGTCGCTCAAAGTCCGCTTTAACAACGTATTCGGCTACTACATCGAGATTTCGAAAGCCAACCTGCAGCATGCGCCTTCCGACTATGAGCGCAAGCAGACGCTGGTGAATGCCGAGCGCTTCACCACGCCCGAGCTGAAAGAACTCGAAAGTAAAGTCCTGGATGCGGAAGAAAAAATCCTGGCGCTGGAGCGCGAAATTTTCCAGGAACTCCGCCTGTTCGCGGCGCAACACGCGGCGCGCATCCGCAAGACCGCGGGCGCTATTGCCGAACTCGACGTTACGTGCGCTCTGGCGCAAGTCGCGGCCGAGAACCGCTATGTGCGCCCGAACTTTTCAAGCTCGGGCGAAATCCGAATCGTCGCTGGCCGCCATCCCGTTATCGAAAAGCTGGCCGAACAGGAAGCGCTGCGTTTCATCCCCAACGACCTGTACTTCCATCCGGCCGGCCAGTTCCTCCTGGTCATCACGGGCCCTAACATGGGTGGCAAATCGACCTACCTGCGCCAGGCTGCAATGATCGTGATTTTGGCCCAGATCGGCTCGTTCGTCCCGGCCGGCTCGGCGACTCTTTCGATCGTCGATCGCGTGTTCACCCGTATCGGCGCCTCGGACAACCTGGCGCGCGGCCGTTCTACGTTTATGGTGGAGATGACCGAGACCGCCATCATTTTGAATACCGCGACTTCGCGCAGCCTGGTAGTCCTGGACGAAATCGGGCGCGGCACTGCTACTTACGATGGGCTGGCGCTGGCCTGGGCCGTCATCGAGCACATCCACGAGCGCATCCGCGCCCGCACGCTGTTTGCAACCCATTACCACGAGCTCACCGAACTCGCCGATCAGTTGCCGGGAATCCGCAATCTGCATGTATCCGTGAAGGAAGCCGGCGATCAGGTGATCTTCCTCCGCAAAGTCGAGCCCGGCCGCGCCGACCGCAGCTATGGCATCGAGGTCGCGCGGCTGGCCGGTTTGCCCATATCGGTGATTGAGCGAGCCCGCGACATTCTGGCACTGCACGAGCGCTCCGAGCACGCAGTAACCGAGGAACTCTCGACGCGGCCGGCCGGCCCTATGCAGATCCAGCTTTTCGAGCCGGTCAACCAAGCGATCGCCGAACGCATACGCAATCTCAAAGTAGATGAGCTCCGCCCGATTGAAGCCCTGCAATTGTTGAATGAATTGCAGCAGGAACTGAAACGGTTGTGAACCGGCGCGCCGCATGAGAATCGCCGGCCTGATCAGCGGCACTTCCGCCGACGGCATCGATGTCGCGGTTGTTGACGTCGCGGATCGCATCAGCGTGGTTGCCGCCAAGACCGTGCCGTATCTGCCTGAGGTTCGCGACGCCATTCTCTCGGTTTCCGATATTCCGGGGCTCTCGCGGCTCAATTTCCTGCTGGGCGAGCTTTTTGCGGAAGCGCTGATCGGTTGCGGTGTTCCTCTGGAAACCATCCAACTGATCGGTTCTCACGGGCAAACCGTTTTCCACGAAGGCGAACCGGTCGACTACCTCGGCCGGCGAATTGTTAGCACGCTCCAAATTGGAGATGCATCCGTGATCGCCGCGCGCACCGGCATCGAAACCATTTCGGATTTCCGGTCCGCCGACATCGCAGCCGGCGGCAAAGGCGCTCCGCTGGTTCCGTTTCTCGACTACGAATTATTTCGCCACCCCGAAATCGCGCGCATCGCGCTCAACATCGGCGGCATCGCGAACATCACTGTGATTCCGGCAGGCGCAAAACCCGAAGAGGTGATCGCGTTCGATACCGGTCCGGGCAACATGGTGATCGACGCCGTTGTTCCACCATTCGATCGCGACGGCGAGCGTGCCCGCGCCGGCAGCGTGAATCATGCGCTGCTCGGAAAATTGTTGGCCGATCCTTACTACCAGCGCAACCCGCCTAAATCCTGCGGCCGCGAACAATACGGTGCTGACTTTGTCAGCAGCACGGATATCGATGCGGCCACCGCAACCGAGCTGACGGTCCGCACCATAGCTGCAGCAATCGCGCGCTATCCGGCTACGCGCGAAGTCATCGTGTCGGGCGGCGGCGCTCACAATCGTTACATGATGGAACGGCTCAGCGCGTTAGTCCAGCCGCGGCTTACTGCTTCAGCGGAATTCGGGATCGATGTAGACAGTAAAGAAGCCATCCTGTTCGCGCTGCTCGCTTATCAGACGCACCAGCGCCGCGCCGGAAATCTGCCGTCCGCCACCGGCGCGCGCAAACCGGTGATTTTGGGAAAAATATCGCCCCGGCCTTGATGGAACAAAATGGCGCGCGTGCGCGTTGTTTCAGATTGGAGAAGAATCCATGTACTGCACAAAATGCGGCATCGAATTGCGGGATCAGGACCGGTTCTGCTTCCAATGCGGACGTTCCACTGGGCGCGGCGTTCCGAAGACCGATGGCTCCCCGCGCTTATCGCGTCCCATGCAGGAAGCCAAACTGGGCGGCGTTTGCGCCGGTTTTGCGCGCCACTTCGGCATGGATGTAACGCTGGTGCGTATTCTCTGGATCGTGCTGATCGTCTGGCCGCTGCCGCTGTTCGGCGTGATTTCCTACATCGTTGCTTGGATCGTGATGCCGAAAGACCCGGTGCCCGCGCCGGTTCAGGAAATGCATCCGGCCGGCGGCGCATCTTAGCCGGGCTAAGCGGTGGTCTGCTTGGCGCCGATCGCGCCTTCTTTGTACCAGGCGCGCAGAACCTTTTTGTCGAACTTGCCCACGCTGGTTTTCGGGATCTCTTCCAGAAATACCCAGCGCTCGGGTAGCCACCATTTCGCGACGCGGCTGGAGAGAAACGTTCGCAGATCGTCGGCGGTGAGTTTGGTGCCGTTGCGCAGAACTACGCAGGCCAGCGGGCGCTCGTCCCAGCGCTCGTCGGGCACTCCGATCACGGCAGCTTCGACCACTTCCGGATGCGCCATTAAGTGACCCTCGAGATCCACCGAGGAGATCCACTCGCCACCGGATTTGATTACATCCTTGGCGCGGTCGGTAATTTGCACGTAGCCGAGCGGATCGATGCTGCCGACGTCGCCGGTGCGCAGCCAGCCGTCGTGGAATTTCTCATCGGATTGCTCGCCGAAATAGGATCCGGTGATCCAGGGTCCGCGGACCTCGATCTCGCCCACCGATTTTCCGTCCCAGGGCAGGACCTGCTCGCCGACGGCCAGCCGCATCTCGATGCCGGGGACTACGCGGCCCGTTTTGGCGTGGTAATCGACCTCTTGTTCGGGGGGCGCGCCTTTGGGAGGACGCGCTAAGGCGGCCAGCGGACTGGTTTCGGTCATGCCCCAGCCCTGCACTACCTTGACGCCGTGCCGCATCTGGAAGGCTTCGATCAACGCGCGCGGAACTGCGGCGCCGCCGCACATGATCATGCGCAGCGATGAGAAATCTACGGGATGAGTTTCGGCGTAGCGCAGGATATCATTCAGCACGGTGGGGACCGCGCCGGCGACGGTCGGCCGCTCTTCTTGAATCAGCCGGCACAGCGGTTCGCCCTGCAGGAATCGTCCAGGCATGATCATGTCGGCGCCGGAGGTCCAGGCGGCGAATGGCAGGCCCCAGGCGTTGGCGTGAAACATGGGCGGAATCATGAGCAAGCGATCCTGTTCGGAGATCGCCAGCGTCGAAGCTTGGCAAGCCGCCAGCGTGTGAATGAAATTCGAGCGGTGCGTGTAAGCGACGCCTTTGGGGTGCCCGGTGGTGCCGCTGGTGTAGCACATGGCGGCGGCTGAGCGCTCGTCGATTTCCGGCCAATCGAAATCCGGCTGTTCGGCCGCGAGCAGTTCCTCATAATTCAAGCTTCCGGGCAGCGCGCGGTTATCGCCGATTACGATATACTGCTCCACGGTTTTGAGCAGCGGGAGGACTTTCTCGAGAACCGGGATCAGCGATTCGTCCAAAATGATGATCCGGTCCTCGGCGTGATTGATGATGTAGGCGAGCTGGTCGGGAAACAGCCGCAGGTTGAGTGTGTGGTTCACCGCGCCCATGCAAGGGATTGCGAAGTAAGTTTCGAGATTTTGCTGGTGGTTCCAGCACAGCGTTCCAACTCGATCTCCTGGGCGGATGCCCAGCCGGTGGAGAGCGGAGGCCAACTGGGCGGCGCGCGCAGCGACGTCGGGAAATTTCGCGCGTACGGAGCGGTCGCCGAGAAAGCTGATCACCTCGCTCCGAGAGTGAATGCGCGCCCCGTGTTTGAACAACATGGTCAAAGTCAGGGGATAGTCTTGCATGGTGCCGAACATGGAAATGAGTATACCGCTCAGATCCGGCTTTTGAGCCGCAAACGCCCCTCCGCCGGGCCGAATGCAGCCTACGGGATCGGGGGCGCTTAGAATAAACGTAGGCGGAGGCAAAATGCGAAAACTCAGCGGATGCCTAATCGCGCTCGCCCTGGCCGCTTCCAGCGCGCGTGCGGCTGTGGAATTTACTCCTTGCAAGAATAATATGGCGCCCGAGCAGCAGATCCAGCTCGGCGAGAAAGTGGCGCAACAAGTCTATAGGCAAATGCCCGTTTTGCCGGAGTCGAGCCCGGTGACCGAATATATCCAGAACTTAGGTGAACGGCTAGTTGCGGTCGCGCCGGGATACAAGTGGCCGTACCATTTTCACGTCGTAAACATGGCCGAGATTAACGCGTTCGCTCTGCCGGGCGGTGAAGTTTTCGTGAACCTAGGCGCGATCCAGGCGGCAGAATCGGAAGCGCAACTGGCAGGCGCGATGGCGCACGAGATCTCGCACGTAGTGCTGCAGCATTCGGCCTGCAACGCAGAACGGCAGCAGCGCGTAGGCTTGCTAGCCGGGCTGGGCCAGATCGCGGCGGGTGTGCTGTTAGGAGGAGCCGCGGGCACAGTGGCGCAAGAAGGAATCGGGTTGACGGCAGGATTCGGGTTCCTGAAGATGTCGCGCGGGGCGGAAAAGCAGGCCGACCTCGAAGGCGCGCGGCTTGCCTACAATGCGGGATTCGATCCGCGCGGGTTACCACAATTTTTCCAAATCATCGAGGCCAAGTACGGAGCGGGCGGATCGCAATTCATGAGCGATCACCCGAATCCGGGGAACCGGACGGAGTATATCGCCAAAGAGATTGCGGCATTCCCGCCCAGGGCCGATTTGGCGACGACGAGCCCGGAGTTTGAAAGAGTAAAGGATGCCGCGATCGTCATGCACGCCTACACCGCTCGGGAAGTTGCTTCGGGCGTTTGGAAGCGGGACACGCCGAAGCAACTAGTGGGCGGCACCGACTAGGGGAAGCAGCATCGAGTTCATCTGCAACATTTGCGGCGGTCGAAACCGGGCGCTTCCAGCGGAACTGGGGCGGGAGAATGCGAGTTGTTCTTCGTGCGGATCTACGGTACGGATGCGCGGATTGCTGCGCGTGCTGGGGCTGGAGTTATTTGGGACTAACCTGACGCTGCCGGCTTTTCCGCGGGTAAAGAGCCTCAGAGGCATCGGAACCAGCGATACCGAGCAGTACGCGGCGGTTCTCGCAAAGAAGTTCGATTACCGGAACACGTTTTACGATCACGCGCCGCGGTTCGATATCGCGGATCCGCCGCAAGAAGAGTTCGGAAAATACGATTTCGTGATTTCGAGCGAGGTCTTCGAGCATGTTCCGCCACCCATTGAACAGGCGTTCGCGAAGACTGCGCGATTGTTGAAGCCGAACGGGGTGCTGGTGCTGACCCTGCCGTATTCGATCGAAGATCAGTCGCTCGAGCACTTCCCCGACCTTTACGAATACACCGTCGCGCAAGTGGGCGGCGAAAGCGTTTTGGTGAACCGCACGCGTGAGGGGCAAGTCCAGGTCTATGAGAATCTGGTGTTTCATTTAGGGTCGGGCGCGGCGCTGGAAATGCCGGAGCTGTGCGAAAAGGATCTGATGCCGATGCTGAGCCGAGCGGGCTTCGCCGACGTCAAGGTGCACGGCGAGAGTTACGAGGCGTTCGGTGTGCTGTATCCGGAGAATTGGTCCTTGCCGATTGCGGCGCGGCGCGGGTCTTACGCACTGGGGCGGGATGCGGCGCGCGAGATCGTAGATGAGCTGGTGGAATCGCGGGCAGAGGTGGAGCGGCTTAAGAAGCACCTGGATGCACTGCCTGCGCGTAATCGTCCCTGGGCCCGGTTACGGCGGGCAGCGCGCACTACCGGGCAATAGCCAGGCGGTTTTCCAAGATCAGATTGGGGTCGAATTGCGCCCATTCGGGGTCGCGTGAAGCGGCATCCTGGACGGCTTGGCGCGGGACCAATCCGATATATTGGACGCCGGCGATCTGGACGCGGCGCGCATCCGCTTCGCGGCGGACGGCCGCGAGGACGGCATCGAGCGGCGTCCGCTCGAAATCGATCAGATTCATCGAAACCTGCGTCAGCTTGCGGCTAGGGAGCGGGACGCCGATGGCTTTGAGGGCCGGCAGGCCGCCGGAGGAAGCGCGGATTTTTCGTGCGATGGCGCGCGCGATGGCGATATCTTCCGTGTTGAGGTTGACATTGAAGGCGATCAGAAGCTTGCGCGCGCCGATGACGCACGCGCCGGCGCTAGGGTGCAGCGCGGGCCCGCCCAGGTCGGGTGCGAGGGCGGGATGTTCAAAACCTCCGCGCCGGGCATTTTCGAGCGGCGCGCGCTCGGGAGTGACGGCGGCGGCTTCGTAGAAGTATACCGGGACGTGCAAGTCATTCCAGACCCGCTGGCCGGTTTGGCGCGCGATCTGGACGCAATCGGCCATGGCGGCGCCAGCGAGGGGAATAAACGGGGTCACGTCGGCGGCGCCGATGCGGGGGTGGACGCCGGCATGGCGGCGCAGGTCGATTCGTTGGACGGCGGCCTTGATGCCGGCAAAGGCGCCGGCTCCGATGGCGTCCGGCGCTCCGGCGAAAGTTAGGACGGAGCGGTTGTGATCCCGGTCCATCTCGGCGCGCAACACGCGCACACCGGGGACGGCAGCAACGGCGGCTGCAATTGCATCCAGGACGGACGCATCGTGTCCTTCCGAAAAATTGGGGACGCACTCGATCAGTTGGCCGGCCACGGCACCTCGGGCCGGCGCACCAGTATGTCGCCATTTACCATCACCAGGTCCACTAAATTGACGCCGAAATGATAGGGTATCTCGCGGTAGTCGGACACGCGCAGGACGAGCAGGTTGGCGCTCTTGCCTGCTTCGAGCGAACCGACGGTAGCGTCGCGGCGGAGAGCGTAAGCCGCGTTAATGGTAGCGGCAGTTATGGCTTCGGCTGGGGTCATGCGCATTGCCGTGCAGGCCAGGGCCAGGGCCATCTGCATGTTCTCGGAGGGCGAAGTTTCGGGATTAAAACCGGTAGCCAGAGCGACGGCAACGCCTTGATCGATCATGTCGCGGGCAGGCGGATATTTTTGCGTTCGCAAATGGAACGTCCGCCCGGGCGTCAGGGTGGCAATGGTGGATGATCCGGCTAAGCGAGCAATGTCCTGAGCGGTGGGGTTGGGAACATGGTCCACGCTGGTGGCGTCGAACTCCAGCGCGAGCGAAATCGCGGAGCTAGCGGCCGTTCCGTCCGTTTCGACGCGCAAAGGGAATCCCAGTTTTCGGGCGGACGCCAGGAAAAGGCGGGCCTGTTCGGACGGAAAGCCATCGGATGCGCAGCGGACGGCAGCGAACTCGGCGCGTTTGCGCCGTTTCACAAGAGGCAGAAGGCGGGAGCACATTGAGGGGAGCTGGTCATCGCGCGGCACGTCGCTTCCCGGCGCCGGACGGCCGCACAGAAACGTGGAGACGATGGGCAGAGGCGCCCGGCGCTTCTGGAGAGCCGAGTGAACGCGCAGCATTTTCATTTCGCCTGCCGTCGTGAGGCCGAAACCGGACCGGGTTTCGATGGTGGTAGTGCCGTGGCGCACCGATTCGTCCAAGACGCGCAGCGCGGATGCCTCCAGCGCGCGGAAGGAAAGATCCTGGATGGAGCGGGCCAACCCGAGAACGCCGCCGCCCGCTTCCGCGATTTCGCGGCAACTGCGTCCCGCCAATCGCATCTCGTAGCCGGCCAGGCGAGCTGGACCCGCGGCCAAGTGCGTATTGCAATCGACGAAGCCGGGCATGACCACGGCTCCGCTGGCATCGATCTCGACGGCGTCGCGAGCCAGAGCGAGATTTTCGATGCGGCATGTGGGTCCGATTTCGCGGATTACACCGTCTACGACAAGAAGAGCTCCGTCCTGAATGATTCCGAGGTTTCGTAAGGCGGCCCAACGGCGGGGGCCGCACGGTCCGCGCAACGTCAGCAGTTGGCGGGCGCCACGCACCAAGATGCTTTTTGGCATCGGATTCGGGGAGCAATAAGGCCTTTCCCCTAGGCTACACCACACCAGCAGACGTATATGAAAAACAGCCGGGTTATCCGATAAGAGTAAGGGGCGCATTGGGTCTCAAGCCGCTGTTGTTCCGGTGTTAAGCGACGGTTGGACGCAATTCCGAGAGGGGGTGGCGAAGCAGGTGAATGGAGTCTGAAATGGCCGAGGGATCGAGCGATAGCGCGCGGTGGTTGGAACTGCTGGCACATTCGAACGTCATCGGAATCGTTCAATCGGGAAGCTCGGGAGAGATTGCGAACGCAAATGACGAGTTTCTGCGGATCGTCGGATATTCGCGCGAGGATTTGCAAACTGGCCGGCTGAACTGGAAGCACCTGACGTCGCCGGAATGGCTGGAGGCGACGTACCAGGCCACGAAGGACCTGCCGGAGACGGGCAGCGCTCCGGCATTTGAGAAAGAGTACGTCCGGAAGGACGGGTCCCGAGTACCGGTATTGATCGGAGTGGCAGGCATTCCCGGTGCGGGAAGCCAGGGTGTAGCCTTTGTCGTCGATCTGAGCGAGCGCAAGCGGGCGCAGCAGGAACGCGACAGGCTGATGGAGGAGCGGACGGCGATGCTTGAATCGGCCGCGGACGGAATCTGTGCTGTCGACAGCTCTGGAAATTGTATTTTCATCAATCGCGCAGGCGTAGAGATGCTGGGCTATGGCGCGGAGGAATTGCTGGGCCGGAAGATTCACGAAATGGTACACCGGCGTGCCGATGGATCGCCGTATCCTGCCCAGGAATGTCCGCTACTGAAGGCGCTGGAGAAGGGAGAAGTAGCGCACTTTAGCGAGGCCGTGATGTGGCGCAAAGACGGCACTCCGCTGTGGGTGGAGCACTCGGTTGCGCCCATCATCGTGGAGGGGCGTGTAGAAGGACAGGTCGTTTCATTCAAGGATATCCGGAGCCGCAAAGAGGCCGAGGCACTGCTGAAGGCCAGCGAAGGGCGTTTTCATAGCGCATTCGCGCATGCCGCGGCGGGTCTTTTCATCACCGATCTAAAGGGATGTTTCGTGGAGGTGAACCGGGCCTTTTGCCAGATGTTGGGGCGCGAGCAGGCGGAATTGCTGGGGACGTCGTATCGAAATGCGGCGCATCCAGCCGACGAGGAGCGGGACCGGCAGGTACTGGAAAGGTTGATGCGGCAGGAAATACCGGGATTTGTCGGCCAAGAGCGTTTCATTCGCAAGAATGGAGATCTACTGCAGGCGAGGATCAGCGTGTCGCTGGCGCGGAACGCAGCCGGCGAACCAACAGGCGTTGTTTGTCTGATCGAGGACATCACCGAGCAACTGCGAGCCGAGGCGGAGCTTAAGCGGAGCGAACAATGCTATCGAAACATTGTCGAAAACACACACGAAGGGATCTGCATGTGCGATGCGCAGCGCCGGATTAGGTATTTCAACCCTCGTCTTGCGACGATGCTGGGATACGAACCGGACAGCACGCTAGATTGCGCGCAAATTCATTTCGAGGCCGATGAAGCGGATGCCGCGCGGCGTTTCGAACTTAGGAAACAGGGCATCAGCGAATCGTACGAAACGCGATTGCGGCGCGCTGACGGCAAGGTGGTTTGGGCGAACGCATGCGCCAGCCCGGTTCGAGACGAGCAGGAGAATTTCTCGGGCGGGCTTTGTATGTTCGCGGATATTTCCGAACGAAAGAAACTGGAGGAACAGCTACAGCACTCGCAGAAAATGGAGGCCATGGGCCGGCTGGCGGGCGGTATCGCGCACGATTTTAATAACCTGCTGACCGTGATTCTGGGATACAGCGGGATGTTAGAGCGCAAGCTGACCGGCGAGGATCCGCTGAGCAAGGATGTAGTGGAGATCCGGAAGGCAGGCGAGCGAGCCGCTGCCCTGACACAGAAGCTGCTGGCATTCAGCCGCAAACAAGTGCAAAGCCCGCGTGTGTTCGCACTGAACGATCTGATTCGCGAATCACAAGGAATGTTGCAGCGGCTGATTGGCGAACAGATCCGGTTGGTAATGGCATTGGACCCGTCAGCTGGGAACATCCGAGTGGATACGGGGCAGTTGGAGCAGGTGCTCATGAACCTGTCCGTCAACTCGCGGGATGCGATGCCGACAGGCGGACAGCTCACGATCGAAACCAAGCGCGAGGAACTGGACGCGCAGGCGGCGAGATTGCGGGGGCTGCGGCCGGGCTGTTATGCCGTCCTGAGCGTCACCGATACGGGCTGCGGCATGGACGAGCAGACTAAGGCCAAGATTTTCGAGCCATTCTTCACTACGAAAGAGCCCGGGATCGGAACCGGGCTGGGGCTTTCCACTGTGGCCGGCATCGTGGATCAAAGCGGCGGAGCAATTTCCGTTTACAGCGAGCTGAACTTCGGGACGACGTTCAAGATTTATCTTCCGGAAGTGGATGGTCCCGCCAGCGCGCTGTCCGTGCCGCGCCGGGCTACCAGCATGGCGCGAGGAGAACAGATTCTGGTGGTAGAAGACGATGCCGGGATTCGCACGTTGGCGGCTGCGCTTTTGCGCGAGCATGGCTTCCGCGTCCTGGAGGCCGAGAGCGGAGAGGCGGCACTGCGACTGGGTGCGGCCCTTTCTTCAGTGGATCTGTTGCTTACCGACATCGTGATGGCCGGAATGAACGGGCGCGAGTTGAGCCAGAAACTGCTTCAGCAGCACCCCACTCTACGTGTGCTGTATATGTCGGGTTACACGGAGACCGCGATCACCGAACAGGGGCTGCTCGATCCAGACTTGAATTTTCTCGCCAAGCCGTTCCAGCCGGAAGATCTGCTGGGGAAGATAGCCGAAGTTTTGTGCGACAGCGGCCATCGCGGCAGCATTCTGGTAGCTGATGACGACGCGCAGGTACGCTTGTTTCTGGCGAGCCTGCTCGAAACAGATGGATATTCGGTGACAAAGGCCTGCAACGGCAAAGAGGCGCAAGCATGCTGCCGCCAAGGCGCATTCGATTTGGTTATTACCGACCTCGTCATGCCCGAGCAGGAGGGTTTGGAAACCATTCACGCCATAAGGAAGCATTGGCCCACGATGCCGATCTTGGCGATTTCGGGTGTTTTCGGTGGCGCGTACCTGGAGCTCGCAAGAAAGCTAGGGGCCAATGCTGTTCTTCGAAAGCCTTTCGAGCCGGGAAGCATCCTGCGTGAGGTGCACAGGCTGGCCCGGGTGGATGGGGCGGGCGGCGGCAAGCGCGCTTGTTAGCCTAGGTTTAAGTGGCCGACGAAAAGGGAAAGCCTCTGCTGAAGACCTTGGACCGCGTGTTGTCCAAAGCGGGGCTGGGCTCGCGCACCGACGCGCGCAAGTGGATAGGAGGGGGGCGCGTAAAGGTAAACGGCAAGGTGGTCCAGACACCGGATCAGTGGGTCGACTTGGAGAGAGACCGGGTTAGCTTGGACGGCCGGCCGGTTCGCGCGGGGCGCAAGATCTATCTATTGCTGTACAAGCCGAAAGGCTACATCACCACCTACCGCGATCCACAAGCGCGCCCGACTGTATACGATCTCATCCGCGATGTGGGTCAGTGGCTGGTCCCCGTGGGGCGGTTGGATCAGGACACGAGTGGATTGCTGCTGCTCACCAATGACACGCGGTTCGCCGAACGAGTCACGAATCCGGATTACAAGGTTTCGAAGACATATCTGGTCAAGACTTCCACGCTGCTTTCGGACGAACAGTTGGAGCAACTGCGGCGCGGCCTGGTTTTGAGCGACGGCCTGACACAGCCGGCGACTGTGAATCGTGTGCGCGACTCGGCGCGATCGAGCTTCGTGGAGATTACAATTCGCGAGGGGCGCAACCGGCAAGTGCGCCGGATGATCGAAGCGGCTGGAAGCAAAGTGCTGAAACTGGTGCGGACGCGGATCGGCGAGATCCAGATTGGGGATCTGGCGATCGGAAAGTACCGCGAGCTGACCTCGGCGGAGGTTCGGTCGCTTGTTCCGAAAGGTCAACGTGAAGCGGCGCGCGGCGGGGGGCCGGCTCGAGCGCGGCGCTCGATCAGATCGGCATAGATCTCAGACATTCGCTGGGCTGCGGTTTGAATTGAGAAGCGGTCGCGAACCCACTGCGAGCCCGCTTGGGCGAATTGGCGGCGCAGCGCGTCATATTTGAGCAGAAGATCGAGGGTTGCGGCCAAACTCTCGATATCGCCGGGTGGGAAGAGCATTCCCGTTTCGCCATGCCGGACCAACTCAGGGTTACCGCCAACGGCGGATGCCACTACGCAGCAGCCGCAAGCCATAGCTTCCATGAGCGAGTTGGAGAAGGCTTCGGATCGCGAAGGCAGGACGAAGATGTCGATGGCGCCCAGCCAGCGCGGGATTTCATCGGTAGCGGGAATAAACAAGCAGCGATCCGCGAGGCCGATGTCGCGCGCCATCGATTGCAAGTTCTCGCGCATCGGGCCGCTGCCGACGATCGCGAGTGTCACGGTCGCCGGGGGCCTCATGCGCAGACGGGCGACGGCTTGAAGCAGGTCTGCGAGTCCTTTTTCGCGACGCAGGGCGCAAACTACTCCGATGACAACGCCGTCGGGGGGAAGGGCCGAAGGACGGGGCGCGGCGCTGGGATGGAACTGGTCGAGATCGAGGCCATTGGAGCAAAGTTGGATGCGGCTGGCCGGCACGCCTTCGTCCTGTTCGAGATGACGCCGCACGAAATCGCAGTTCACGACGATCGCGGATGCCAACCGGTCCGTGAAACGGATCAGAGTGCGATAGGGCGGTGGGATCAAATCGCGATGGGCGCGCTGGCTGGAGACGGGGAGGGCATCGGTGAACAGTTTCGTCACCGGGACTGCGAAAACGGTGAGAGGGTAATCGAAAGTATGGACCAGCCGGATGCCGCGCTGACGTATGAAGCGGGCCAGCTGCCAGGCGCCGGATAAGCTTTGCCGGGAGGCGAACGAATCGACCGGAAAATGCCGGATGGGAATGCCGGCGTCCTGCAACTCGCGGCCGCGAAGGCCTTCCGGCCGAAAGCAGCCAACGATCGGCTCGAATTTTGACGAATCCAGAGCCCGCGCAAGCAGGGCCAGCTGGCGCTCGCTTCCCCCTAGGTCGAGTTCGCGAGCCATGAGTAGAACGGGCCAAGGCATCCCAGGGCGCCTTGAATCGTAGCACTGCGACGAGGGTGTCGGCCAGCGGGCTAAGGCGTTTCGTTCCTGGGTTGTAAAAGTGTTGTAAAAACCGGTAGCGCGTTCGGAAAACAGGAGATGCATTGCGCCAACTCGGTTACAATCGCGATAGCTGCGGCATGGAAACGGTGCTGGTCATCGACGACGACTGCAATGTCCGGGACACGATCGGTGTCATGCTGGAGCAGGAAGGCTTTCACGCGGTCCTGGCCGAGGATGGCACGCGAGGGTTGCAGCAGGCGCTGGCTTTAAATCCCGGAGTCATCGTGGTGGATTTGCGGATGCCCGGCCTGAACGGCGCCGAGGTATGCCAAAAGGTACGCGCCAGCGGGATGAAGACGCCGCTGATCGTGCTGAGCGCCGCGAGCGGCGAAACCGAGAAGGTCCGGTTACTCGAGATCGGCGCCGACGATTACGTCGTGAAGCCGTTTGGGGCGCGGGAATTGCTAGCGCGCATTCGTGCGGTGTTGCGGCGCTCAGCTCCCGACGAAACACGCGGCTTCGACTTCGCGGATGTGCAGGTAGACCTGACGCGCCGGATGGTGAGGAAGGCGGGGATCGAACTGAAGCTAACGCGGGCCGAATACAACCTGCTCACGTATTTCCTGCAGAACGCGGACCGGCCGCTTACTCGCGAAATGATTTTGAATTCGGTCTGGGGGTATGACTGGCTGCCAAACACGCGCACGGTGGACGCGCACGTAGTGCGGCTACGGCAGAAGCTAGAACCGGACGCAAGCCCGCCGCGGCATTTTTTAACGGTACACGGGGTGGGGTACCGGTTCCTGCCTTAGGCATCCCATGACACGCAATGTCCTGATTGTCGAGGATGTCGAAGTTTGCCGCGACGCGCTGGAAGCGGCGTTGACCAACGGGCCAAATTGGAAGGTGTGCTCGGTGGCGAGCGGGGAAGAGGCGCTCAAATGGCTGTCCGAAAATGAAGCCTCGGTGTTGGTAACGGATCTGCAGTTGCCGAGCATGGATGGGTTGGCGCTAATCGAGGCGGTGCGGGCCCGCACGGGCTCGCTGCCGATTGTAGTGATCAGCGGCAATACCGATCCAAAACTCCCCAAGCAGGTGGCGGGATTGGGCGCGAATGCGTTTTTTGCGAAGCCGTACTCGCCGGCAGCGGTGCTCAACAAGGTGGAAGAACTGATCACGAGACCGCGCGTGGATGGAAAAGCACCGGGATAATACCGAATCGCCGACCTGTTTATCTGGGTGCCTCCACGGTTCGATCCGGGATCGCGCGAGCGGGAGCCGTGATCGCCTTGCGGACGTCCGCCAACGGCGCACGGTCGTCATAGAGGACGCGATCGTCCTTGAGTTGTACGCCGAGGCGGCGCCAGAGGGCGGGCAAATCGATCTGAAGCGGCGCGTCCTTCATTTGTGCGTAAAGATCCTCGAGCACGGAACAGCCGACGGCGCTATCGCCCGATTGCAGCACGCGTTCAATGGGCCAGTCATGGTCTAGAGTGCCGCCCGCGTTCACAATGGCGCGCATGGCGTCTTCGAGGCCTTTTGTATTTCCGGTGTGTTCTCGGATCTGGACGTCTGCCAATAGCCAGAACAGGGCGCCTCCCCAGTAGGTGCGGCCCCAGGTATGAGTATGATCGAGGCCGAGGTCGCCTTCGCGCGGAAGACCTTGGGGCATGGATCGGATCATGTCGGCCCAGACATTCTCGGGAGCGAGCTGACCGGTTTGCGCGCGGGCGAGGGGCTCGATATAGGTGGCCATGCCTTCTTCAATCCAATGGTGCTCCCGGCCCTGGATGTCGGGGAAGGCCATATGGACCAGCTCGTGGGTCATCATCCAGTCGTTTTCAAGCTGGCCGGACGTAGTCAGTTCGCCGAGTGAAATACGGGTGAACGCGTCAGCGGAGCGGCGATTGCCCCAAGTGGTTCCGTTGAAGACGCCTCGCCGTCCGGCGACAGGCCGGATGAGGATGCGAGCGTGCGCGACCGGGAAATGCCCGAAGTATCCCGCGACAGCCTGGACGGCGTCAGCGATCCAGGCGTGGATTCGCGGCTCGGGGATTTGCAAAGGACCAGGGGCGAAGCTGATGTCGACAATCGAATCGCCGATGCGGATCTGATCGGGTGCGGGTGAATCCGATGTTTGCGCCAGGCAGCATATTGCCGGCGCGATCGCAAGGAAAACCCGTACACTGAGCACCGCTTGTTTTTACCATGTTCGAGGTCCGCGTGCAGGTTACGTGCCGTTAAAACGTCTGCGCGCGCGAAGAAATGTTAGGATGAAACTTGATGACCGGAGAGATGGAGCAGGTCACCCGCTTACAATCCTTGGACCTGCGGATCGCCGAGTTCGAGCGGGAAATCGCGACGCTTCCCAAACACATCGCCCAGATCGAGAAGGCACTGGACTCGCACATCCGGCGGCTGGAGGCCGATCGCGCGGCGCTGGCGGCCAATCAGAAAGAGCGCAAACGTCTGGAGGACGATAACAAAGCGGAAGGGCAGAAGATTTCGAAGCTCAAAGACCAGATGCTGGGCGCGAAGACGAACGAGCAGTATCGGGCGTTTCAGCATGAGATCGAGTTTTGCGAACAGGCTATACGCAAAGCCGAAGACCGCGTCCTGGATCTAATGGCAGAAGCCGAGCCGCTGGACGCCAACGTCAAAAAAGCGGAAGCGGCACTGAAAGAAGAGAAGCAGCACGTGGAAGCCGAGAAAGCCAGCGCGCGCGAACGCACGGCGGCTGATCAGAAACTGCTGGATCAAGCGCGGGCGGAACGCAAAACGCTGGTGGCCACTATCAAGCCGCAGACCTATTCGACGTACGAGCGCATCCGCAAGAAATGGCATGGCTCGGCGGTGGCCGAGGTTGTGGAGGGGCGCTGCTCGGCATGCCAGATCATGCTACGTCCGCAGTTTTTTCAGGATTTGCGCCACAGCGGTCATCTGATGACATGCGAAAGCTGCGGCCGCATCTTGTTCTACAACCCCCCTGTGAGTTTCGAGCACGATTTGGCGGCGCAGCCGCAGCCGTAAGCCCATCGCGGCAAATCTTACTTCAACGCGGATGTGTGTGGGCAGGCGCGCGCTTGCTACCATGCTTGTCATGGCCCGCGTACTACTCGCGTTGCTTCTAGCCGCTACTTCGCTTCCGGCCCAAACCACCCTCATCCGGCTCGGCACGCTGGTGCCCAAGGGATCCCCCTGGCACGAGATTCTGCTCAACATGGGCGAGGAGTGGAAGAAAGCGTCGGGCGGAAAAATCGAGCTGAGGATTTACCCGGGCGGCGAGCAGGGCGACGAACCCGAGATGGTGCAGAAGATGCGGATCAAGAAGCTGCAGGCCGTGGCACTGTCGGGCGCGGGGCTGAGCGGAATCGATTCGGCGGTGACGGCACTGGAAGTCCCGATGATGCTGTCGTCATATGAAGAGCTGGATTACGTGCGCGAACATATCGCGGACCGGCTGGAGAAAGGGCTGGCGCAACGCGGATTCATTGTCTTGAACTGGGGCGACGCAGGATGGGTTCATTTTTTTACCAAGCAGCCCGCGATGCATCCGGACGACATCCGGCGGATGAAGCTGTGCGTGCTGCAGGGCGATAACAGCACGTTCCAGCTGTATAAGGTGAACGGGTTTAACCCGGTTGCGCTGGCCGCGACCGATATTCTGACGGGATTGCAGACCGGACTGATCGATGCGTTTCAATCGCCGCCGCTGATCGCGCTCAGCAACCAGTGGTTCGGCGGGGCCAAGAACATGCTCGACATCCCCTTCGCGCAACTGGTGGGCGCGACCGTGATCGACAAAAGCGTTTGGGACAAGATCCCGGCGCCGGTGCAGAAGGAGATGTTGGTCTCGGCGAAGAAGGCGGGGGTCGCGCTGCGGGAGGAGATTCGGAAGGCCGAAGCAGGCTCGATTCCGATCATGCAGCAGTTCGGACTCAACGTGGTAAAGCCGGATAGCAAGGCGCTGGCCGAATGGCACCAGTTGGCCGAGGGCATCTGGCCGAGGCTGCGCGGGACGATGGTGCCGGCGGACTTGTTCGACGAAGTGAAGAAGCTTCGGGACGACTACCGCAAAACGCATCCGGCGGCGGGCACGGCGGGCGGACAGTGAGCCACGGGGCTCCACCTCCGGAAGCGGCCGGGCCCACGACA
The DNA here is from genome assembly GCA_035293725.1 of Bryobacteraceae bacterium. Lineage (GTDB taxonomy): Bacteria > Acidobacteriota > Terriglobia > Bryobacterales > Bryobacteraceae > Palsa-89. The sequence continues at coordinate 196,394 of DATGMH010000162.1, read as the reverse complement.
CCTTTACAGCTTTTCGAAGATTCGTTTTCTATTGTGGCGCTGTCGCTGATGACCGCGCTGCCGGTAATCGAGATGGTGGCGCGGCAGTTCCGCTGGCCGGGGATTCCGGGGTCGGCGGTGATCGTGCAGCAACTGACGCTGTGGATCGGGATGCTGGGCGGGATGCTGGCATCGCGGTCCGACCGCCTGCTGGGGTTATCGTCGAGCTCGCTGCTGCCGGAATCGTGGAGGGGTCCCGCGAAAGTCGCATCGAGCGCAGCGCTGGCGGCCGTTTCGACGTGTCTGGCTTGGGCGAGCTGGGTTTTCGTGCGCTCGGAACGCGAGGCGTCCAGCCAGTTGCTTCCGGGTGTTCCGAAATGGGTGGCGCTGGCAATCATGCTGGTGGGCTTTGCAGTGATCGCGCTGCGCGCCGTGTGGCACGCCAGCGCGTCATGGAAAGGCCGCTCCTTGGCGGCCCTGGGAATACTTATTCCCGCGCTGCTCGGTTTCGCCATTGCACCGGGGACGCCGGGGATACTCCCGCTCTCGCTGATCTTGCTGCTGATCGTCACGATTCTCGGCCTGCCGATTTTCGCCGTGTTCGGCGGCCTGGCGCTGCTGTTGTTTTGGAACAGCACGACCCCGGCAGCATCGGTTCCGGTGGAGATGTACCGGCTGGTGGCGTCGCCGCTGCTGCCTTCGATCCCGCTGTTCACTTTGGCGGGCTATTTTATGGTGCAGGGGGGCGCGACGAAGCGGCTCTTGCAGGTTTTCACCGCGCTGTTCAGCTGGATTCCGGGTGGCCTTGCAATCGCGACGGTCGCAATCTGCACGGTGTTCACGTTCGCCGGCTCCGGGCTGACGATTCTGTCGCTGGGCGGGCTCCTGGTGCCGATGTTGATCCGGACGCGGTATCCGGAGAATTTTTCGATTGGGCTGCTGACGGCGTCGGGATCGCTGGGGCTGCTGTTTCCCACCAGCGTGCCCGCGATTTTGTATTGCGTCTATTCGCAGACGCCGCTGCCTAGATTGTTTACGGGAGCCATTCTGCCGGAGCTGGTGATGATTACGTGCGTGGCGGCGGTTGGCATACGCAAAGGGCTGAAGAGCGGCGCGGTGCGCGAGCCTTTCTCGGCCAGGCACGCAGCGTCCGCGATCTGGACGGCGAAATGGGAACTGCTGCTGCCGGTGATCATGATCATCGGGCTTTTCGGCGGATTCGGGACGCTCACCGAAGCGGCGGCGCTTACGGCATTTTGCGCGTTCGTGGTCGAGGTTTTCATTTATCGCGACCTGAAGCTGACGCGCGATTATCGCGAGGTGTTCGTCGAATGCGCCACTATCGTGGGCGGCATTTTGCTGATCCTGGGAGTGGCGCTGGGGTTCACCAACTACCTGATCGACGCAGAGGTGCCTGCCAAGCTCATCGATTGGGTGCAGACGCACGTGCAGTCGAAATACCTGTTCCTGTTGCTGCTGAATGGCGCGCTGCTGGTGGTGGGCGCGCTGATGGACATTTTTGCGGCGATTCTGGTGGTGGTGCCGCTGATCAAGCCGCTGGCGGCAGCCTACGCGATCGATCCGGTGCAGATGGGAATCATTTTTATCGCGAACCTCGAGTTGGGCTATCTGCACCCGCCGGTCGGCATCAATCTGTTCTTGTCGGCATATCGTTTTAAGAAGCCGATGGGCACGATTATCTGGGCGACGCTCCCGTTCCTGTTCATTTTGATGGGAACCGTCCTGCTGATCACGTATGTGCCGTGGCTCACCACCGCGCCGCTGCGGTGGTTCGGCAAGTAGCTTTTGCAAGCTGTTATCCAAAACGTCACACAGATTTAATTGTGTTAAGATCCGGTTTGACATCCTACCTGGAGTGAAACCAAGTGAAAGTTTACGAAGGTACAGACGTCAGGAATGTTGCGCTGATCGGCCACGGGCACTGCGGAAAAACGACTCTGGCGGCGGCGTTTCTCTATAGCTCGGGCGCAACGAACCGGCTGACGCGAGTCGATGAAGGAAACACGGTAACAGATTTCGACGACGACGAGATCCAGCGGAAGCTGAGCATTTCGACGGGCGTCGCGACGGCGGAATGGGCCAAGAAGAAGATCAACCTGATCGATACGCCCGGGTTCAACATATTTATCAATGACACGCACGCATCGATGGTAGCGGCGGATGCCGCGCTGGTGGTCGTCGACGGCGTGGCGGGCGTCGAAGTGCAGACCGAGAAGGTGTGGAGTTTCGCGGACGAATTCGGCCTGCCGCGGGCGATCGTGATCAACAAGTTGGATCGCGAGCGCTCCGACTTCGAGCGCGCGCTGGGAAGCGTTCAGGAGATATTCGGGCGGTCGGCGGTGCCAGTGCAATTGCCGCTGGGATCCGAGAAGGATTTCAAAGGCGTGATCGACCTGATCCGGATGAAGGCCTACACGTACACGGCCGATGGGGATGGCAAAGGCAAGGAAGGCGATATTCCAGGCGATCGCGCGGAGGCCGCGCAGAAGGCGCATGAAGCGCTGATCGAGATGGTGGCGGAAGGCAACGACGCCTTGATGGAGCAGTATTTCGATAAGGGCACGCTGGAACCGGAGCAGATCCTGACGGGGCTGCGCCAGGCGATCCGGGAACGGCGCATTTATCCGGTTCTGTGCGCCTCCGGGCTGCGGAACATCGGGACGGATGCGCTGATGAATTTTATCGTCGAGAACTTCCCAGCCCCGACCGAGGCACAGGCGGTCGCGGGAACTCTCAATGGCAAAGAAGTGCAGCGTGCCATCAAAGATAGCGAGCCGGTTTCCGCGTTTGTATTTAAGACCGTAGCGGATCCGTTTGCGGGCCGCGTGACCTATTTCAAGGTCATTTCGGGCGTGGTAAAGAACGACGGAAACCTGGTGAATGCGCGCACGTCGGGCGGGGAGCGCCTGGCGCACATCGGGTCCTTGATGGGCAAGACGATCCAACCCGTGACGGAACTGAAAGCCGGCGATATCGGGGCGGTCGCGAAGCTCAAGGATACGCTCACTGGCGACACGCTGGCCGATAAAGGCTCGCTGATCGCCTATCCGGCGGTGAAGTTACCGGAGCCGAGCATCGCTTTTGCGATTTCGGCCAAGAGCCGCCAGGACGAAGACCGGTTGGGCAATGCCGTCCAGCGGATTTTGGAAGAAGACCAATCGCTGCGGTTCTATCGCGACGCCCAGACCAAGGAATTTCTGCTGGCTGGAAGCGGGCAGCAGCATGTCGAGGTGATCGTCAGCCGGCTGAAGAAGCGCTACAGCGTGGATGTCGAGCTGAAAGCGCCGAAGATTCCGTATCGGGAAACGATCCGCGCCAAGGCGGATGTCCAGGGGCGGCACAAAAAACAGACCGGCGGACACGGGCAGTTCGGCGACTGCTGGATTCGCATGGAGCCGCTTCCGCGCGGAGCCAAGTTCGCGTTTGAGAACGAAGTTTTCGGCGGCGCGATTCCGCGGCAATATATTCCGGCGGTGGAAAAAGGGATCGTGGAAGCCGCGGCAAACGGGTTTTTGGCGGGTTACCCGGTGGTGGATTTCAAGGTGACGGTGTACGACGGCTCGTATCACGACGTGGATTCGTCGGAAATGGCGTTCAAGCTGGCGGCGCGCAAGGCCTTCAAGGCGGCCATGCAGCAGGCCAAACCGGCGCTGTTGGAACCGATCATGAATGTCGAGGTGCAGGCGCCGGTGGAATATGCAGGCGATCTCATGGGCGATCTCAACGGCCGGCGCGGGCGCATCCAAGGCATGGAAACCAAGGGCAGCACGCAAATTATTCGCGCGCAGGTGCCGATGGCCGAAATGCTGACCTACCAAAACGACCTGATCTCGATGACGCAGGGCCGCGCCTCTTACTCGATGGAATTCGATCATTACGATTACGTTCCCTCGCTGCAAGCCGACAAGATAATCGCGGCGGCGAAAGCCCTGAAGACCGGCGAAGAAGAGGAAGAAGAGTAGTTTCTTGGAACCTCTCGCGTAGTTTCGGCGTAAAACGTACCAGGAGGATTAGTGTGCCTTTCTTATCCTCGAATGGTCCTGCCGATTCCGCCGGGCTGACCCGGCCCATGGTTCAAGTTTTGTTCGTCGCCAGTTGCCTACTGGCGATCGTCTCTTGGTACACCACTTTCGAAGGGATGCGGCTGTATTTGTCGGTATGGTTTGCGGCGCTGGCATCGGTCGGCGTGCAGACTGCTTTGGTGATGGTGGCGTGGCTGATTGGGTTCACATCTTCGGCGCGCAGTGCGGGGCGGCGGCCGTTGCTGATCGGGGTTTATGTTGTGACGGCGATAATCTCAATCGCTTTTTCCTACACCAGCCTGTACACCTGGTTCAGCGCGCGCGAGCGGCCGGCGACAATCGAGCGGAAGCTTTACGACACGCTGAACGATTCGGCCGGGCAGACCGAGAAGCTGCTTACAGCGGCGATTGACGAACAGCAGAAGCACGTTCTGGCGCTGCAGGAGATGACCGAAGCGGAGAAAACGCACGGGCACATCTCGCGGGCGCAGGATGCCGATCCGTATCTGGCGGCGATACGGGCGGCGGTGGCGCGCGAGGCACAGACCTACGCGGAAGGATATCGGGAAGGATCGGGCGAAGGGGTGCGCTACTCGGCTTTCGACCGCTACACGAAACTGGCGGAGCAATCCCTGAGCGATATGCAGCACGCGCAGGCGCAGATGGCGGCGTTTGTAGCGCAGGCTAAGCCGCTCGATCCAACCGACAAACAATTGCCGGCGTACCGGCAGGTTTACGATCACGTGCCGTGGAACGATGTGGAACAGGCGCTACATTCGGGCCCGGTGGCCAAACCGCAGGTACCGGCTTACAGCGACTTCGTGGATCGCACGGTATCGGGTCAAGAAGACCTGCTGGTAGCTTTTCAGGAGCTGTTTACCGCGCCCACGCCGAGGCACGCTTTCGCGCTGGCGCTGGCGATGTTCATCGACGTGATCGTGTTTCTCCTGGCGTTCGCGTCGGGACCGTATTTCTTTGGGGCGGCCGAGCATCGCTGGGTCTCAGCGGGGGCGGCGCTGGAGGGCATCGATCACCAGATCTTCACGCGCGATTTTCTGCGCAAGCTGACGCCGGGGCCGCGCGGGACGGCACGGGTGGATGCGGCGGCGCTCACGCCGGGCGAGCAGCAAGTTTGTTTGTTGCTGGCGGCGAAGAAGCTGGCGGTGGTGGTGGAGGACGGCGGAAAGACTTACTACATGCTGGAGCCGGGCGTGCATGAGCAGTTGTTGGAGTCGCTGGCACAGCAGGGGTTTCCGCTGCGCGCGGCGTCGGTTGCCTAGCTCGCTTCGGGTAGCGCGGGCACGATCGTGTGCTCGCAGTCGTGCGGCGCGCCCGATCATCCTCACGTCGTAGAATCGTAAGATCGAGACTTAATATGGCGAGGATTGTGTGCGTTGGCAGGCTTATTGTGTGCACTCTTGCGATGGCAGCGCCTTTGGCGGCTCAAAGCAGCCGCTTGGCGGGGCGGCTCAACGATCGCCAGCGTGTGTCACGCTGCACGGAAGCTTGCGGCCCGAGGCGCGGGCGGAGTTTGACGAAGGAGCGGTGGATCCGGCGCTGCGCATTGGTCCGGTGATTCTCACGTTTAAGCGCACATCGCAACAGCAGGCAGAGATCGACGCGCTGTTACGCGATCAGCAGGACCCTTCCTCGCCGAACTACCACAAGTGGCTCACGCCGGAAGACTACGGCAAGCGGTTTGGATTGCCGGGTGCGGACGTATCGAGCATAATGGATCCAGTCGCAAGGCCTGAAGCTGGAGGGCACGGCGCGCGGGCGGAACTGGATTGCGTTCAGCGGCGCGGCGGCCAGATCGCGGCGGCGCTGCATACGGAAATTCATCGCTACAGTGTCGATGGAAAGCAACACTTTGCCAACGCGACCGAGGCATCCATTCCGGCAGCGCTCGAAGCGGTTGCGGAAGGCTTCATGGGGCTGGACGATTTCGGCCTGCATCCGCGGCAGCCGGGGTGGGACGTACACGCTGTTCATCACCGGAGAAGGAGCGGTTTCGCCCCCGCTTGCCACAAGCGCGACGCCGGATCCCTCGACGCCATACAATGAGCTGCCGCAGCCAAAGCTGCCGGTGACGTTGACCATCGGTGGAGAGCAGGCGAGCATCGCCTTCAACGGGATTCCGCCAGGGCTGGCGGGTGTGACACAGGTCAACTTCACGGTGCCGGCCGATGCGCCGGCCGGATTGCAGCCGGTAGTGATTCAGGTGGGAGATGCACAGAGTCCGCCGGCGTATTTTACAGTGAACTAGTCGAGAGGGTCGGGAAATTTGCGCGCCTTCAAAAGCGGCCGTCACGAGTGGCGACGGGGCATGATGAAGCGTGCACGAGTTCACCGCACCAGTAGGATCTGGATATCCGCAACATTGGTGCCGGTCGGACCGGTTTTCACCAAATCGCCGAGCGGCTCGAAGAAGCGGTACGAATCGTTGTGGGCGAGGTGCGCCGTGGCGTCGAGGTTCTTAGCGGCGGCACGGGCCAGGGTTGTGCCGTCGGCAACGGCGCCGGCGGCGTCGGTGGGGCCGTCGCTGCCGTCGGTTCCGGCGCTGAGAATCAGGACATCGTGGAGTCCTGCGATATCCAACGCGGCGGAGAGCACGAACTCCTGATTTCTGCCGCCCAATCCGCGGCCGCGCAGGGTAACTGTGGTTTCACCGCCGGAGATGAGGCAGGCGGGCGCGTGGAGTGGACGGCGGGCGGCTCGAATCTCCTTCGCGATGGCGGCATGCACGTGCGCGATTTCACGGGCTTCGCCCTCCAGTACCGTCGATAAGATCATGGTTCGAAATCCCAGCGAGCGCGCCTGAAACGCGGCGGCTTCCACGGCGAGACGATTGCTGCCGACCAGCAGGTTTTGTACTCGCGCAAACACTGAGTCGGCGGGCTTTGGGGTCTCGATCGCGTTTGAAGACAACTGCCGCCGCACGGCGGACGGCGCTTTTTCCCAGATTCCGTATTTTTCAAGCACCGCTCTAGCCTGGCTGAAGGTGGACCGATCGGGAACTGTGGGGCCGGAACCGATGACATCCAGATCGTCGCCAATCACGTCCGATAAGATGAGCGCGAGCACGGTTGCCGGGAACGCGAGCCGGGCCAGTTGGCCTCCTTTGATGGCCGAGATGTGTTTGCGTACGCAGTTGATCTCGTGGATATTCGCGCCGCACTCCAGCAGCAGGGCCGTAGTCGCGCACTTGTCCTCAAGCGTGATGGAAGGGGGGGGTAGGGGAAGGAGTGCGGAAGCTCCGCCCGAGATGAGGCAGATAATCAGGTCGTCTGAGCCGGCATTTTGCGCGATGTCCGCGATGCGGGCGGCGCCTTCTTGGCCGATCGCATCGGGCACGGGATGGCCGCACTCGCGTATCTCGATGCGCTTTAGCGGCGCGCCCGCATAGCCATATTTCGTGTTGATCAAGCCGGCGCGGATCCGGCTGCCGAGCAAGCGTTCCACGGCGCGCGCCATTTCCACGCTCGCTTTGCCGGCGCCGACCACGTAGATGTTGCGGAATTTCGAGAGCCGATAGTGTTTGCGGCCGGCGGTGAGAGTGCCATCCGCGAGAGTCATGTGCCGCCGTACAGCTTGGCCGGGCGCAGCGGCTTTGAGCGCGGCGCGGAAGATGCGGAGAGCCTGCTCGCGCAAAGACGAGGCCATGCTGGGCTAAAAAATCGGCAGATTCAGGATCGCTGCGACGATTTCCGCCGGGTCGTCGCAGTCGATCGCGATGCGGTAGTCGGCTTTGGCATAGGCGCTGCTGCGGTCCCGGTAGAGCTGCTCGAATTTTTCCGGATCGCGCGCCAAGGGCCGGTCAGAGGAGCCATTCAGGCGCGCGCGCACGCGCTCCAATGGGCAATCGAGCCAAATGGGAACGCCGCTTTCGGTAAGCAGCATCTGGTTGGCCGGCGGGATGAACGCTCCTCCGCCCAAAGCGATGACGGTTGGTTTGCCGCGCTGGATCTCTTCGACGCGGCGCTTAACAGCCTGGTGCTCGATTTTGCGGAATTCTTCCTCGCCACGCTCATCGAAGATGGCAGCGATGCTAGTTCCTTGTGCGGCTTCGATGTCTTCATCCAAGTCGCAGAAATTCCAGCCCAATTCGTGCGCGAGGGCCCGTCCAACGGTGCTCTTACCGGAGGCCATGAAGCCAACCAGGTATATTCCGGGCGTGCGTTTTAGCTTCAGGAGCATATTCAGCGCCGGCGGCGTCTCAACAAACGATATACCCCGGCTGTGTGAGGCTGCTTAAGAAGCCATAATAGTACCATGCAGGAAGAGCTGTTGCCGCTTTTCCCACTCCAAGTAGTGTTGTTTCCGCGGACCGCGCTGCCGCTGCACATTTTCGAGGAGCGCTACAAGACCATGATCGAGGACGTGCTGCGCGGCAACTCGGAATTTGGGGTGGTGCAAGCGGGCGAAAAGGGCATCGTCAACACGGGATGCACGGCAACGATCGAGAAGGTCCTAAAAGCCTATCCGGACGGCCGGATGGATTTGCTGACGATTGGGCGGCGCCGTTTCGAGATCATCATGCTCAACGATGAAAAACCTTATCTGCGCGGCGCGGTGGAATTTTTCGACGATGAAGCCGCGGATCCGATCTCGCCAGAAGTGCGGAAGCGGGTCATGGATGCCTATAACGACATTCGCCTGCTGGAGCAGCCGGAGACCTTGCGCGAGCCGGAGATGAGCGATCCGCAGCTTAGCTTTCAACTGGCGCAATTGGTGCCGGACTTGGATTTCCGGCAGATTCTGCTGGCTACGCGTTCCGAGGCGGAACGCATGCGGAGGCTGGCTGAATTCTTCCCCAGCTACGGCGCGCGGCGGCGCGAGATCCAGCACGTACGCGAGGTCGCGCCGAAGAACGGGCACTCCAAGCGGCCGGCGGGCCTCTGAGCGATGGTCGAGCGGCAGCACCTGATCGTCGACGCCGACGACACGCTCTGGGAAAACAACATCTATTTCGAACGCGCGTTCGATCAGTTTTGCGACTTTCTGAATCATTCCAGCATGTCGGCGGCCGAGATCCGGGGCGTGCTGGATGAGATCGAAATCGTCAATAACAAGGTGCATGGCTACGGGACGGCGAACTTCACGCGAAATTTAGCCGAGTGCTATCACAGGCTGGTGGAGCGCGACGTCAGCGAGGGCGATGTGGCGCGCATCATGAGTTTCACCGAGCAGATCCTGCATCATCCGATCGAACTGATTCCCGGCGTTGAGGAGACGCTGGATTATTTATCCGCGCGGCACGAGCTGACACTGTTCACGAAAGGAAATCCGGAGGAACAGAAGCTTAAGCTGGATCGGTCAGGCTTGGCGATTTATTTCGGCCACACCGCGATCGTGAAGGAGAAAGACGTTCGCTCGTACTCGGCGCTGATTACGGAGCGGCGCTTGGACCCGCGGAGTACCTGGATGATCGGCAACTCACCGAAATCGGACATTAATCCGGCGTTGGAAGTGGGGATCAACGCAGTTTTTGTACCGCACGATCACACCTGGCGGCTGGAGCATGAAGAAGTCCGGGACGGGAACGGGCGACTGCTTACGGTAGAGCGTTTTGCGGATTTGAAGAAGCATTTTTAGGACAATCAAAAGGCGTTGGCAGGGCCGAGCTGTTGAAACATAGCGGAGGCGCGGTCAAGAGCCGGTGCGGTAAAATGAGGGGGCATTCCTCGAGGGGGCGGCTAGCTCAGCTGGGAGAGCACCACGTTCGCAACGTGGGGGTCGTGGGTTCGAATCCCATGCCGTCCACCAAATCACTCTGTCTGGATAATTCGAGCGTTAGAAGCGCGGCGTCTCGTGTTGAAGAGTCTCGATGCGCTGGGGGCCGCCCAACGTATAGAGATATGCGGCAATGTCTCGGGCGTCCTCTGCCTTGACGCCCAGGTTTGGCATGGCGGTCTTGGGCTTGAAGCGCTGCGGGTCTCTGATCCAGTTCATAGTGTTGGTGGGGAGGTTGACCAGCAAACCAGCGATGTACTGGCGTTCGGCGAAATCGGCCAGCGGCGGGCCGACATCGCCGGGGCCGATCGCGGGAATCGCGTGGCAACTCTGGCAGCCGTAGTCCACCAGCAGCGCTTTCCCTTTTTCCGGATTAGCCGATTTAAGCTGAGCGAAGCCTTGTTCGTCGGCGCTGCCCCACGACGTGGGTTGCAGGCCCTGATCGGCCGCAGCCATGAGCTGCTGGTAGTCGGCCGGCGAAATTGTTGGCAGGCGGCGCATGAAGGCCACGATACCCCAGCGGTCGCTGTCGCTTAGGCGCGGAGAGAACGCGGGCATACCGCTCATCTTCAGTCCGTGCGACACAATCCAATAGAGCTGGGCGTCCGTCCAATCGGTATTGGCGGTGATCAGGCGGGGCGGCTTGGGATTGATTCCGAGCCCGACCTGGTCGGCTGGTATTCCGGGCGCGCCATGACACGTCTGGCAATTCTTGCGGAACAGGACAAATCCGTTCAGGACCAGTTGGCGCTGGTTGAGATTGGGGACCTGGATGCCGCGGCTATGGAGCTGAACAGAACGTGTGCGGGTGATTTTTAGCAGACGGCGAACAGGGTAAAAGTGAGGCTTGTCGGCGGCTATGGGGTAGATCCCGGAGAAGGCGAAGATGAGCCCGCCGGCAGCCAACAGAATGATCCCCGCGACGGCCGTGATGATGACGGTTTTGACGATGAGCCTGAGCCTGTTAACAGGCGGCGGTGCGGCCTCGGCAGGCGGATGGGCAACTTCTTTAAGAGCGGCGTAGAAAACCAGCCCGGTCAGGCCGAATCTTTCAAGCGCTTTCAACATTGTTGTCTGCTCCCGGCGCGGCTAATGCAGAGTGTACAGATAGGCCGCGATATCGATGGCCTGTTGTTGGGTTACTCCAGCCTTGGGCATGGCGGAGCCAGGCTCAACCTGTTGCGGATCGGTGATCCAGAGGACCAGGTTCTCGGGAGTGTTTGGGAGCAGTCCCGCGATGTAGATGCGCGTACCGAGGCCGGTGAGTGGTGGGCCGACTGTGCCGCGGGCCTCCGCGATTCCGGGTATGACATGGCAGCCGCCGCAATTATATGCATAGAGGAATCGTTCGCCCAGTTCGGGGTCACCGCCGGTGCCGTTGGCGGCGCGCACCACGCCACTGGAACACGCACAGAGCGCGACCAAAAGCATTAAAGCAACGCACACGCTAACGGTTCGGGCCAGCGCCACGCGCTGCTTCGATGCAGGTTGACAGCCATTTTCTTTAGCGCTTTGCGGGTGCGGGATGGACAGTATTTCTATGGGCCTGGTGGAGCGTTCTGGTGGCGCGCAAAAGCGTTAAAAGCATAGGTAACCCGGTAGCGAATACAACAGAATGGAGATGTTTACGGGCGCGGAGGGTCGAAACTATGGGGCCGCGCGGGTGTTTCTGATCTAGCGATGAAAACATTTGCTGCGCTTTCGATTTGGCTGCCGGCCCTGGCATCCGCTCAGATCTCGAGTTTTCGTCATGTGGTCGTGATTGTTCAGGAGAACCGGACGCCGGATAACCTGTTTCAGGGACTTTGTGTCAGCCGCGCGGCGCTGGAGAGCCCCTGCAGCACGACGCCGAGCGCGACGCAGTACAACATACAAACGAGCAACTGGCTGGATAAGACCTCAGCGAGCGGTGTTACGCAACCGGCGCCGGTAACGCTGGCAAACACTTACGATTTGAGCCACGCCCATACGGCGTTCGTAGCGATGTGCGATGTGAATCCGGCTACGGGAGCCTGCCGGAACGACGGCGCGGCGAACATCGCATGTTCCGGCAATTGTCCGCAGAAGCCGCAGTTCCGCTATGTGGACAATTCGAGCGGGTTGTTGAATCCATATCTGGACATGGCGCGGCAATATGGCTGGGCCAACTATATGTTCCAGACCAATCAAGGGCCGAGCTTCCCGGCGCATCAGTTTCTGTTCGGCGGAACTTCAGCGCCGAGCGCGGCGGACGACAAAGCGGGCACGTTTGCTTCCGAGAACACGAGCGGTGCGAGCACGATGGCGGGATGCATCGCGCCGGCTGGTACCACGGTGGAGGTGATCAGCGCGAACGGAGGCGAGAGCCAGAAGATCTATCCGTGCTTTGAGCATCAGACCATTGCGGATCTGCTGCCGGCTTCGATCTCGTGGCGGTACTATGCGCCAAGCGCAGGGTCGATCTGGACGGCGCCGAACGCGATCTCCCACATATGCCAGTCGACTGGACCGGGCGGCAAATGCATCGGCGAGGATTGGACGCAGAATGTAGATCTCACGCCCGTGGATATCTTGCGGGACATCGCGGCCTGCCAGCTACGCAACGTGAGCTGGGTAATTCCGACCGGCGCCAACTCCGATCATGCGATGTCGAACGACGGCGGCGGACCGTCGTGGGCGGCGTCGATTGTGAACGCAATTGGCAACAACACAGCTTGCGATGGGAACGGCTACTGGGAAAATACCGCGATCCTGGTGACCTGGGACGACTGGGGAGGTTGGTACGATCACGAGCCTCCGATGATTCTGGCGCAGACGCAGGGCGATTATCAGTTTGGATTCCGGGTGCCGCTGATCGTGATTTCAGCCTACACGCCGGAGCGCTACATCAACAACGTCCGGCATGATTTCGGCAGCATTTTGCGATTCATCGAATTCAATTTCAACCTGCCGCTGGGCGGGTTAAATTTTGCCGATGCGCGGGCGGCGAGCGATCTGACGGATTTCTTCGACTTAAACCAGAGGCCGCGGAATTTTCAGACGATCGATGCGCCCAAACATGCGGATTTTTTCTTACATGACCGGCGGAAGCCAACCGACCCGGACGACCAGTGAACCCATAGGCGAGAGATCACGCGCCGCCGGCCAAAGCTTCGGCCAGCTGATCGAGTTTGTGCTCGAATTTGGACGCGGGAGTGCCGGGGCGAAATTCCAGGACCCCGACGCCCGCGTCGAGGCGCAGCGTGTGGGGCACGCCACCATCTTGTTCCACGAACGGTGTTGACAGACTCCGCGCGATATCGCGGGAGATGGCGATTACAGCCGCGGGTTCAAGCTCGAGTACGGCGGCGAACTGGTCCTTGGCACGGCGCTCGATCTGCGGAGTACCTGGGAGTAGGCTTTTCAGCCGCTGTTCGAAAGAGGACAAGACGCTGTCGATGATGTTCGGCGGATAAAACGTTCGTAAGCCGTTCAGGTTGTTTACCACTGCCAGAACCACCGAGAACGGTTTGTTCGTCGCGGCCAAGGCACGGATTGGAGCAGCGGATTGCTGAGTGTGAGTCTGATCGGCTGAAGCATTCGCGGTCCGCGCAGACTTGACCTGCTCGTGCAAAAGACGGATCTCGTCTTTCATCTGAGCGATAGCCAGTTGATTTGCGGCCTGCATGCGTTCGATGCTGGCGGCGACCCTATCAACAGTGGTGTCCACCTCGGCGCGGATGGCAGCCAGGTCCTGGCTGGTATGGGCGGTCTTTTTCAGTCGATCGAGTTGGCGCTTCAGGTCCTGGTCCAGGTCCGAAGCGTTGGAAGTGACGGAGCTTGTGAACGCCTCAAGTGCAGCAGCGGCGGCGGCGAAATCGCTGCGCAGGCGTTCGATGTGCTCGCGGAGTTTTTCACGATAGTCCTTAAGCTGTGCGTCAAAGGATGCTTGGATCGCGGTAAGCGCATCGGGTGTAGCGGCAGAGGCTACCAAGCCGCTCAGGCGGCGCAGTTCGGAGCAGAACTGGGCGAGCTGCAGGGGATCCATTTCGACGGCGTGCTTCTGGGTGGACTGGATGGCCTGGCCATAGCAGGAGAGCGCCGCGCGGTTGAATTGGTCGAGCCGATCGAGTTCGGTGGCAGCTTTGCGGATGGATATCAAACGGATCGCCTCAACCTGATATCGGCATTTTGGACGGCAGTTTTTAGGGGTAGCGGGATTCAAGTGTGCGGACGTGCCTTTGCAGCGTTGGGCAGTGCGGCCGCGGCGTTGGTTTGAATCGGTCAGTTCAGCGATCCACAGGGCCACTGCCTCGATAGGTGTGATAACTTGAGCACACCAGGTGGACACCAGAGGGAGGCGTTCCGATGATGGATCGTTTGTCGGTATCGTTGGCATTGCTTGGGACGGTCGCGTGCGCATCGGCCGCCGGTCAGAGCAAGACCTGGGTCCAGCCGCGAACGGCGGACGGGCAGCCGGACCTGCAAGGCATTTGGAACAATTCAACGATGACGCAATTGGAACGGCCGGCGCGGTTTGCGAACAGGCAATTCCTGAGTGAGCAGGAAACGGTCGCGCTGGAGACCGAGCTGGCAAAGCAGCAGAATTGGGACCGGCCAGGTGCGGGAGCGCAGCCGGGAGTGGGGCTGGGCTACAACTACGTATTTTGGGACGCAGGGACCAAGCTGGCGCGGCTGGACGGCCGCGGGCTGACCTCGCTGATTATCGATCCGCCGGATGGCAGAATTCCGCCCCTCACGCTGGCGGCGCAGAAGCGAGAAGCGGCGCGGCGGGAAGAGCGTAGGAAACACGGACCGTATGAGTCCTACACGGATTTGAATCTGGCCGAGCGGTGCATCACACGCGGTGAACCCAAGCTGCCTGGCGGATACAACAACAACGTGCAGATCGTGCAGACTCGAGACGCGGTGATGATCATGGGCGAGATGCTGCATGAGGTCCGGGTGATTTATTTGGACGGCCGGGCGCATGTGCCGGCGCAGGTACGGTTGTGGCAAGGCGATTCCGTGGGGCACTGGGAGGGCGACACGCTGGTGGTAGATACGACGAATTATCGCGACGAGGTGCGCTTTGCGTCGTTTAACTGCTGCGGGCCGGCGGGAGCAGGCCTGCATATCGTAGAGCGATTCCGGCGGGTGGATGACCGGACCATCGATTTCCGGTACACGGTGGATGATCCATCCACGTACACGCGGCCATGGACGGCGGCGGTACCAATGACCCGGATCGATGAGCCGATTTTCGAGTACGCATGTCACGAGGGAAACTACGCGATGGAAGATATTTTGAAAGGCGCTCGGGCCGAAGAGAGGCGGAAGGCCCAGGGACAGTAACATAGCAAGATTCGAGTTAGAGATCTGACGGACATAACTCCCGGCACGCCTTAAAACGAATGTCGATACGACACGCACGGCGCGTATCCGGCACGTGCTAACTTGAAGCTCTATGGTTTTGTCCGACGTGGACATTAAGCGCTACATCGAGCGCGGAAAAATCAAAATTGCGCCTGAGTTACCCCCGGAACAGTTTGGCAGTTGCTCGGTAGATTTCCGGCTGGGTCACGAGTTTAGCGTCTTCGAACACAGCCGGCATCCTTATATCGATCTGCGGGAGCAGAAGGGCATCGAAGGCATCATGAACAGCGTAGTCGTGCCGCCGGGCGAGGCATTCATTCTGCAGCCGCGGGAGTTTGTGCTGGCGATCACCGAAGAGTGTTTGGAGCTGGATGACGATGTACTAGGCCGGTTGGAGGGGCGTTCGAGTTTGGGGCGCATCGGGATCATTGTGCACGGGACGGCGGGGCTGTTCGATCCGGGGTGGTCGGGGAAGGCGACACTGGAGCTGAGCAACTTGAGCCGGATGCCGGTGGCGTTATATCCAGGAATGCGGATTTGCTCATTTACGTTCGAGCAGCTTTCTTCGCCCTCATCGATGCCGTATCGCAAGAAGGCGGGGAACAAATATGCGGGGCAGACCAGGCCGCTGGCGAGCCGGTTAGCGGGGGAGTTTAAAGGATGAGCGGAGACGGCGGTGGGGTAGTTAAAGATCGGGCAGAAGTACAGAGCGAAACTGGCGTTCATACGAGTGTGAACGCGGCGAGTGTGAACGCGGCGCGGAGTGCGAGCGGCACCGTAACCGCGAACGCTACGCCAAGAACCACGGCGAATACCGTTCCCAAGCAAACGCGGGTCGTCACCGTTGCACCGATGCCGCCGGAGAAGTGCGCGTACGCGCTGGCGCGGTATAGCCGGTCGCCCGATTCGATTCGGGATTCGATCGAGTGGGTGCGTACGCACGATTCACAGAAGTTTCTCGAGAGCTTTTATTTCCAGTACGGGCATGCGTCCATCGCCGATCTTGGGCATGTCGTGATGTGCTTCGAGGGGATCTCGGAACTGGCGGCCACCGAGGTGGAGGACGAGCAGCTCTGGGACGGCCAGGCACGCTCGTCGAGATATCAGGACTTTTCGAAGGCGGGTTTCGTGACGCCGCCTGAACTGGAGCCCACGCACGCTGAGGCGTATCGTGAGGCTGCCGGGAAGCTGCTGGCCGGCTATGAGACGGTGCACGGCAAGATTTTTGAGACGCTGTGCGAGCAATTGCCGCGGCCGGAGTCGATGAAGCCAGACGTTTACCAGAGGAACTTGCGGGCACGCGCTTTCGATGTCGCCCGGTATCTGCTGTGGCTCGGCATTCCTACCGGCGTGGGGCAGGTGACGAGTATCCGCACGCTGGAGCGCCAGGTGCGGCGAATGAAGGCGTCGGAGTATCAGGAAGTGCGCGAGTTGGCAGGAGAGATCGCGCAGGCGTGCGCGGCCGCGCCGGAGTGCCGTTGGGAAACGTGCGCGGCGGCCGAGCCGGTTGCGCCGACGCTGGCGCGGCATGTGGAAGCGGACCAGCATCTGGCGCAAAGCCGCGCGGATGTCGCGGCCTGGGCCGCGCAAAATCTTGGCGCTTCCGAGCCGTGCTACACCGAACCCGTGGATCTATTGAAGCCGACGGACACCGTCGCGGACATAGTGGCGACGCTGCTCTATCCGGTGACTGAG
This sequence comes from Bryobacteraceae bacterium, assembly GCA_035293725.1. Taxonomy (GTDB): domain Bacteria; phylum Acidobacteriota; class Terriglobia; order Bryobacterales; family Bryobacteraceae; genus Palsa-89. Next base: position 179,610 of record DATGMH010000162.1, on the reverse strand, counting down.
CGGCCGTATCGCGAGCTGTACGAGGGAGTCTGCGGGTGGAGCGCGGCGCGGCGCAGGGAAGTACTGGACGTGGCGCTCGGCAGCCGCGCCAAACGCGACGACCTGCTGCGGAACTTCCGCGGTGGCCTGTACGTCTACGACATCGTAATGGATATCGGCGCCTATCGCGATTTACATCGCCACCGGCGTTGCCAGCAATTCCGGCAACCATACACATCTAAGCTGGGATTTGAAACGCCCGCAGCGATTGAGTCAGCCGGGCTCCGCGATTTTTATGCGGGACTGTTGAAGGATGTTGCGACGACGGTGGCGGCGCTGCCGCAACCAGCGGCGCAATATTTGCTGCCCTTTGCGGCTCGGTCGCGTTTTCTCTTCAAGATGGACTTCTCTGAGGCTGAATACATCGCGCGAGTCCGTTCGGGGGTTAAAGGCCATTTTAGTTATCGCCGAATCGCCTGGCTGATGAGAGAAAAAATGGCCGCGGTCGAACCAGAGCTGGGTGGTTGGATGGAGGCGACGCCTCCATCCGTAGAGGACCCGCTGCAAAGGTAACGCTGAAGTGTCGCTATTTCGATTTGGCGCCAACATCGCGGCGGGTCCGGTAAAAGTTGCAGAGCCTTCCACCGGACTTAAAAGCATAAATCCCTGAAAATGTACGGTTTCGTGTTTGGCAGCGAAGCTGCGTTTTGAGAAAACCGGTTGCGGCCATGTCAGGCTCGTAAGACGAGGTTACAAGCCGCGGGCTCGGGCGAGATGGTTCCGCCAACCGCAAATCTCAAAGCGGGAAGGAGTAATTATGAACCGTTTAGTTGTATTGGCGGCTTGCGTAGGTCTCACTGCTGCCATTGCTTTTGCGCCGGCCGCACGCGCTGATGAATGGAACAAGCGCACCGTCATGACCATTAACCAATCGATCCAGATTCCGAATAAGGTGCTTCCCCCCGGTAAGTACGTGGTGAAGCTGCTGGATTCGCCATCGGACCGCCATATCGTTCAGATCTTCGACGAGAACGAACAGCATCTGATCACCACAGTGCTAGCGATGCCGAATTACCGGCTGGAACCGACTGGAAAGACGGTGTTCACGTTCTGGGAAACGCCTCCCGGACAACCGCCGGCGCTGAGAGCTTGGTTCTATCCTGGCGATAACTATGGGCAAGAGTTTGCGTATCCGAAGTCAGTCGCGACGCAGATCGCGGCGGTAGCGCATGCTCCGGTACCGACGACAGAAGCGACGCAAGCACAAGAAATGTCAAGCGCTCCGGTAACGACGACAGCACCGCCGGAGCAGCCGCAGCAAGAGCAGCAAGAAGTGGCGCAAAACACGCCGCCGCCGGCGCCTGAACAACCCGAAGCCGCGCCTGCTCCTGCGCCAGCGCCTGCTCCTCAAGAATTGCCGAAGACTGGCAGCCCCTATCCTTTGATCGGGCTGGCCGGCTTGGCAAGCCTTGGCATGTATGCTTTGCTCCGAGCCCTCCGAACGGCGTAAGCCTGTTTTAGGCTAAGCGTTGCTTAGGATGGTAAGTAGGGGGCGAAAATGCCATCGAGCCGCCATGTGGTTTTCATCGCGAGTGGAGTTCTGCTGCTCGGTACAGCATTGTTTGTAGCCGGGACACCGCAGGCTCCCCAGGATCAGCCTGGGACCTTCACTGTGCGAACCACATCGCGGCTCGTACTTTTAGATGTCAGCGTTAAGGACAAGAGTGGGTTTGTTTCGGGACTGACCAAGGACGATTTTAAAGTTTATGAAGACGGCAAGCCCCAGGAGATCTCGCAGTTCGCCAATAAGGACGTGCCGGTGACCGCGGGGCTAGTTGTAGACGAAAGCGGGAGCATGCGGCCGAAGCGGCCCGAAGTGATCACTGCCGCACTGGAATTCATTCACGACAGCAATCCCCAGGATGAGATGTTCGTGGTGAATTTCAACGAGGGCGCGCGCCGCGGCCTTCCGGACACGACGCCATTTTCCGACAACATCAACCAGTTACGCGCGGCGCTTTGGCAGGGTGAGCCGGAGGGACGAACGGCCCTTTACGATGCGATTGAGCTGGCGCTGCGGCAACTGAAGCTGGGACGTCGCGACAAGCAGACTCTGGTGGTGATCAGCGACGGGGGAGACAACATCAGCAAGACGAGTTTTCAGCAAGTGATGCACGATTTGCTGGACTCGCTCGCGACCGTTTACACGGTAGGAATTTTCGATGAGGACGATCCGGAGAAGAATATCGGCGTTCTGGAGAAGCTTGCGCACGTCAGCGGCGGAGGAGTTTATTTCCCCAAGCAGGTGTCGGAAGTGATTCCGGTGTGCAAGCAGATCGCAAAAGACATTCGCGCGCGATACACCCTCGGGTATGTGCCGTCATCGCAAGGGAAGGAGGTGCGCCACATTAAGGTGGTCGCATCGGCGCCCGGACACGGCAGCCTGAATGTGCGGACGCGAACCGAGTACCTATTTTCGCCCGAGAGCGGAACGGCGGCAACCAAATGAGGGCAGGTCAGGCGCAACACGATGACACAGCGCGACCTGTCCTTCGGGCCGCCGGCGAAACTCTGGTCGACAGCCCTGCGAACGGCAAATTGGCGACGGCAGCCGAGTCGGGATGGGACAGCCGCACTGCCACCCGTGCTCCGGCTCCGCCCATGCGTCCCCGGCGCCCTAAACAGAACCTGCACGGCCGCCGGTTCTTCACGGGGCTGGAATGGGCTTTCCTGATTTTTGGGCTGCTGGCTTTAGACACTTTTATTTGGGTGAACACGGCAGCTTCGCTCGATCAGGCGTACGGCGATTGGGCGTTCGATCAGAGCTTACGGGGGCTGAAGCCGTCGATCCCGGGCTTCATTGCGGACGAGATCGGCTGGATATTCGGAGAGAACCGGCCTGCTCCGCCCGCGCCGCAGGAGAACGCAGGCAACGAACAGCCGTCTGTGCCTGCGCCATCCACACCAGTGCGGCCCTTGCAGCCCGGCACGGTCATGGGACGGTTGATGATCCCGCGTTTGAATCTTTCGGTTATGGTGCGCGAGGGGGCTACCGAATCCACGCTGCGGCGCGCCGTGGGACACATCCCGGGTACCGGGTTACCAGGCCAGCTTGGGAACGTCGCTTTAGCTGGGCATCGGGATACTTTCTTCCGTCCCTTGTCGAAGATTAAGAAAAACGACACGATCGAGGTAGAGACGGGGCGCGGCACATACCAATACCTGGTAACCGCAACCCAGATTGTCTCCCCGCGCGACGTAGAAGTAATCAAAGCGACGGCGGGAAAAACGCTGACGCTAGTCACCTGTTATCCGTTCTACTACATCGGGTCTGCGCCGAAGCGGTTCATTGTCCACGCCGTGGAGGTGTCCGAAGTAGCTGCTAACCGCAGGCCCCGGCCGCAACGAGGCTCTTGAGTTTGGCCGAGAGCGTAGTCCTCTTGAGGCCTAGCATCTCAGCCGCAAGTTTTTTGTTGCCTCGGGTCTTCTTGAGCGCCTGCTCGAGGATATTACGTTCGATGGTTCCTACCGTGCGTTCAAAATCCAGGCCTTGATCCGGTACTGCGACAAACGGACCGGCGTGGGCTGCCGCCGGATGCTGCCGGGGAGGCAGCGTAAAGTCGCCTGGACAAAGACAGCACCGGTCTCCACTTAGCACCACCGCCTTCTCAACGGCGTTTTCCAGCTGCCGGACATTGCCTGGCCAATCGTGCTGCGCCAACCGGTCTAAGCTTTCGCGCGAGATCTGCTTGGCGGGTAGATTCTCCTGCCGGCTTACTTTTTCGATGAAGTGTAGAACCAGGTCAGGGATATCGGAACTGCGCTCACGCAGCGGGGGGACGGTGACCGGCACCACGTTGAGACGGTAATATAGGTCTTCACGGAACTTACCTTGGCGGATCAAGCTGGGCAAGTCGCTGTTCGTGGCAGCGACCACACGCACGTCGACACGCACGGTTTCAGAGCTTCCCAATCTTTCAAACTCGCGCTCCTGAAGAACCCGGAGCAGTTTGGACTGCAAGGCGAGCGGCATATCTCCGATCTCATCGAGAAATATTGTGCTGCGATGTGCCTGTTCGAAGCGTCCGACGCGCGAGTTGGTGGCGCCGGTAAAGGCGCCCTTGACGTGGCCGAAGAGTTCGGCTTCGAGCAGGGTTTCGGGAAGAGCGCTGCAGTTGACTGCGACCATCGGCAGGTGAGCGCGGGTGCTGGCCGCATGGATGGCCCGGGCGATCACTTCCTTGCCGGAACCGGTTTCCCCCGTGATCAAAACCGTGGAGCGCCGTGGAGCGACCAGGCGAATCCGTTCCACGATCTCTTCCATTTTGCGGCTGACCCCGATCAGGCTGCGCCGCCAAGGTTCGGCACCGCTTTCGGAGCCGCGGCTTTGCTGGCGCGACCACTTCGCGTTCGCTGCCACGTACAACATGCTGGTGGCGTCTTCCGAATGGAGCACATGGAACGCTCCCAGCCGAAGCAACTCGATTGTTTCCCGGGACGTCATAGCCGGTGCATGAAAAATTACCGGCGTTTCGGGCTGGAACTGCTGGAGGCGTTCGAGCAGACTGCTAGAACACGTCCAATTCTCGACCGGCCAGCTGATCAGAACGGCGTCAAAGTCCTGTACAGAGAGGTATTCGAGTGCAATTTCGGGAGTGCCGGCCTCGGTAATGGCGAGCCGCTCGGTGGCAATGATGTCACCGAACCGGTCGGCGATCCAAAGAACCCTCGGGGTCAGAATGGCGGGCCTCCTTGCTGCTCTTCCATCGGCGGAGGAAAGGAAAGGATGAGCGGGAATGTTTGCTTAGTGCTTGAGCAACAACGGGCATATTCCTGGGCGCCGCTTGGGGCTTACCATATTTGACATGGAACAAATGGCGCTGGCCTGGGGCGGCGCGCACAAGACGTTTACGGTGGCGGAGCTGACGGCGGCCATTCGTGAATTGCTCGGTTCCGAGTTCGGCGACATCTGGGTCTCGGGAGAGATCTCGGGGACGCGCACCGTCTCCAGCGGACACTGCTATTTCACGCTGAAGGATCAAGACGCGCAGTTGCGTTGCGTCGCGTTCCGGGCGTCGCTGCGTTATTTGAAGTTCAAGCCGCAAGACGGGATGGCGGTGCTGGCGCGCGGCCGCATCGACGTATACGATGCGCGGGGCGAGTATCAGCTGCTGGTGGAGGCGCTGGAGCTGCAAGGTCACGGCGCGCTGCAGTTCGCCTTTGAGCAGCTCAAGAAAAAATTGGCGGCCGAAGGTTTGTTCGACGCCGGGAGGAAAAAGCCGATGCCGAGGCTGCCGCGGCGAATTGGCATCGTGACGTCGCCGACCGGGGCGGTGATCCGTGATATTACGCAGATTTTGGCGCGCCGTTTTCCGGGGCTGCACATCCGCTTGTACCCGGCGCTGGTACAAGGCGACGGATCCGTGGAAGCGGTGGTGCGGGCATTGCGATTCTTTAGCCAATACCCCTGGGCCGATGTGGTGATTTTGGCGAGGGGAGGGGGATCGCTAGAAGACTTGTGGACGTTCAATGAAGAAGCGGTGGCTCGCGCGATCACGGCCAGCCAGGTGCCGGTGATTTCCGCCATCGGACACGAGACCGATTACACGATTGCGGACTTCGTGGCCGATCTGCGTGCGCCTACGCCGTCGGCCGCGGCCGAGCTCGTGATTTGCACGCGCGAGCAACTGCTGGACCAGGCCGCCGAGCTCGAGCATAAGCTGGTTCAGGCACTGCGGTATCGGGTCGCAATGGCCGCCCGTAAGCTGCATCAGCTGGGCGTGGAGCGCGCCTCGGCGCTCCTGCACCGCAACATCGGACGGTTACAGCAGCGTCTTGACGATCTCACATATCGTTTGCGCGACCGTGCGGCGTTCATCGAGGCGCTCCGCCGGAAGCGGCTGGAGGAAGTTGCGGCGCGATTGCGCAGCTTGGATCTGCGGTTACGATTCGCCTCGGTCCGGCGCCGGACGGATGCCGCTGAAGCGGGCTTGGCGCAAATGCTGGGCGTCCGGCTTGCTCGCGCGCGCGGGCGGCTGGATCGGGCGGAGGCGCATCTGACGCAATTAAGCCCGCTGAAGATTCTTGAACGTGGCTATGCAATCGTCACCAACGAATCTGGGCAGTTGGTAAAGAAAGCGGAACAGGCACCGCAGGAATCGAATGTTCACGTGCGGCTGGCGCACGGGCGCCTGACCGCCAAAGTGACGGATTCGACGGCAGAGGCGGCGGGCTAGGCGAGGAAATCGAACAAGCTGGTGCGGGGGAGTTGCGCGCGAGAGACCAGCCCTGCTTGCAGTTGGGTCTGCGCCTGGGTGATTTGAGTGATCGCTTGCGCCTCGTCGGCGTCCTGAATGCCGCTCAATTCACTTTGAAGCTGGGTCTGGCAATTTTGGCTGAAGCTTAAGCTGCTGTTGACGCGATTTTGCGCAGTGCCGTAGAACGCGAGTTCCTGGTTGAGATAAACTCCCGCGCTCTGCACATCGGCCATGGCCGAACTTATGCTCGCGCTGTCGTTGTTTAGAGAGCCTGACGCAAGTTGTTGATCGAGACGAACACGTTTTGTTGCGTGTTCGGGTTATCGAATATTTGTTGGGCAGTTTGGGCCACCTGGAACGTGGAGCCGTCGGGAGCCTGGATCAGGCGCGTGGAGGGCGAGCCCTGGTACGTGCTGATTGGATATGACTGGGCCAGGTCGATGACGCTGAGGTATCGGAGTAGTGCTGCGCTGCGCACTACGATTGGGCGCAGTTCCACAAGGCAGTCTTTTTGAAGGCGCGTGGTCGCTAACGCGAGGCTTGCGCAGGCATCCGGAACCACCGGTCCAGCCTGGTCCAGCTATCGCGGCCTGCTTGCTTGACGCCGAGCGTGGGCGGATTAACCGTTTGGTGATAATGTTCCAGCAGCACAGCTTCGTCGAATCCGGTGGCAGCGGCATACTGCCGCAAGTAACTCGTCGTGAAGATTCCACCGGGCAATTTTTCGTATTCTCCGGCTTCGATGGCTTTCAGAAAGCGCAGGCTGATCTTGGTTTTGCCAGCGATATCGTCGAGTGAGATGCCGGCCAGTTTTCGAGAACGGTCCAGAGCAAGCGCGGGGGCGCAGTTTGAGGGCGGGAAGGGCGCGGGCGTTGGCATAAATTGAAGTTCCGAGCTGATTGAAGTGTCTATAATAACGCAATTGTCTCTATATGCAACGCTCAAATGTGAATTGCTGGTTAAGAGGATCGGGGGTTGATACCTAGCTTACGCTGGGTTCAAGACGGCCGGCGCTGGTCCGGCCGCACCTGGCTCCGCCAGCCGACGGCAGTATTTTGTGGACAGCCGACGGGGTCGGGGCACCAATCACCGGGCAGCCCCGCGAGGGCCGGACCGCAGCTAGTACTTTGTGGAGAGGCGGGTAAGGACCGGAAGTAGAACTACTGGCAAATTTCGGAAAACAACCTACAAACAACCGTTTTTTTGCCGGGCAAGGATGATTTGAGCGAACCAAATCTGGAGAGAATCCCGTATGATGGGTAGAGATTCGCGATTCGAGTCGACATCCAGTCGGGAGGCTGTTCATGCGCTTGTTCTGTCTGTCAATGTTTTCGGTCGCCCTTGCTGCGGCGGCTCCCACTACGCAAGTCACATTCTATAAGGATGTGTTGCCGGTCTTACAAAAGAATTGCCAAACCTGCCATCGACCCGGCGAAGCTGCGCCGATGTCGCTACTGACCTACGACGAAGCCCGACCGTGGGCGAAGTCCATTAAACAGGCCGTTGTAACAAAGAAGATGCCGCCATGGTTTGCAGATCCGCACTCTGTCCAATTTTCGAATGACCGCAGCATGCCCCAGGCCGAGATCGACACGCTCGTAAATTGGGTTGACGCGGGTTCGCCAGCAGGGAATCCAAAAGACGCCCCGAAGCCCATCAACTGGGTAGAAGGATGGCGCATCGGGAAGCCGGACGTAGTGCTTTCCATGCCGGTTGCCTTCAGCGTGCCCCCGTCGGGGACAATCGACTATCAGTACATCGTGGTTCCCACTGGTTTTACGGAAGACAAATATGTCCAGATGGCGGAAGCGCGGCCCGGCAATCCGGCCGTGGTGCATCACATCCTGACCTTTATTCGTGAACCTGGCAACCCTTGGCTGAGAAACCTGAAGCCTGGGATTCCATTCGACGCACGTGAGGCAGAGCGCGAGGCGGCGGAAAATGCGGCGCGAAATCCGCGCGGCCAGGGCCAAGGCCGTGGACAACAGGCCATTTCGTTTGGCGACAACGTGGCTGGCTACGCGCCTGGCACGATGCCGGACATTATGAAGCCCGGCGAGGCCAAGCTGATCCCGGCCGGTTCGGATATCATTTTCCAGGTCCACTACACGGCCAATGGTACGGCGGGGACGGACATTTCGAAGCTCGGACTCGTCTTTGCCAAGGGCCCCGTTACGAAGCGCGTCCTGTCGCTGGCCGTAACGACCGCGAATTTCGCGATTCCCCCGGGCGACCCGAACTACGAAGTGCGAGCCAAGATGACGTTGCAGGATGACGCCACGCTGATCAACATGCTGCCGCATATGCATTTCCGCGGTAAGGATTTCAGCTATCGCGTTACATACCCGAGCGGTGAATCCGAAATGCTCCTGGAAGTGCCGCATTACGACTTCAACTGGCAGCTCACTTATGAGCTTGCGAAGCCTAAGGTGCTGCCCAAGGGCACGGTAATCGATTGCGTAGCACACTACGACAATTCGCCCAACAACCGGTTCAATCCGGATCCAACCAAGGAAGTCCACTACGGTGAACAGACTTGGGAAGAGATGATGTTCGGGTTCTTCGATGTGTCGGTTCCGATGAACGTCACCGCGATGGACCTGATGATGCCGAAGAAGGCGCCAGCCCAGGCTTCCAGCGGAGCAGGTTTCTAAGAGAGCCTGCCCGGCCGTTCCTGAATCTAATCGCGCTGGTGGCAATCGGCTGCCAGCGCGATTTCATTTTCTGAAATCGCGGGCATGGGTTTAGAGGAGGAGTGAATGAACATGGAAGGGCGCATTCAGCTTGGGTTTTTGCTTTCAGCGGCCGGTCTGTTCGCGGCGCCGCAGGTCACGTTCCACAAGGACGTGGAGCCGATTCTTCAAAAACATTGCCAGGAGTGCCACCGGGCTGGCGAGATCGCGCCGTTCTCATTGTTGACGTACGGCGACGCGCGCCCTTGGGCCAAGGCAATCCGTGCCGACATTCTGACCAAGAAAATGCCGCCATGGTTCGCCGACCCGCAGTTCGGACATTTCAGCAATGACCGATCTCTGTCTTCTGAGGAAATCAGCACGTTAGTTGCGTGGGTAGACGGCGGCGCGAAGGAGGGCGACATCCATGACGCTCCCAAGCCGCGGGTGTTCGTCGACGGTTGGAATATCCAGCAGCCGGATCTCGTGCTCGGCATGGCGGAGGCATTCCATGTTCCTGCGAAAACCGACGTGCCATACCAGTATGTAGTCCTGCCGACGAAGTTCACGGAAGATAAATGGGTGCAGATGGCCGAAGCGCGGCCGAGTGACCGCACGGTGGTACACCACGTGGTCGTGTTCATTCGCGATCCAGAATCGAAGTGGCTACGCGACGCGCAGCCCGGGGTTCCGTTCGTGCCCGCGGGTGGCAATTTCAACAACATCTCCGGCGGCGGCAACGACATATTGATGGTCTACACGCCGGGGAAAGTTCCGGAGATCTGGCGGCCCGGCCTGGGTAAAATGATTAAGGCGGGAAGCGACCTGGTGCTTCAGATTCACTACACCGCCAGCGGCAAGGAGACCGAGGATCACACCCAAGTCGGGCTTGTGTTCGCGAAGCAAAAGCCAACGGAGCGTGCGTTGACGATCGGTGGGTACAATTTGGGGTTCAAGATTCCACCCGGCGATCCGAACTATCGAGTGGAAGCCAAGAATGTATTTCCAAACGGGGCGACGCTGCTCAATTTCTTCCCGCACATGCATCTGCGCGGCAAGTCGTTCGAATACAGTATCCTGTATCCGGACGGGCACTCGGAACTGCTGCTACGCGTTCCGAAGTACGATTTCTTTTGGCAATTGGACTATCAGTTAGCCCAACCGCTTACGATACCGCCCGGTGCGCAGATTGTTTGTACCGCGTGGTACGATAATTCGCCGAACAATCCGAAGAATCCGGACCCTAAAGCCACGGTGCGGTTCGGCGAGCAAAGCTGGGAGGAAATGATGATCGGCTTCTACGATGTCGTCGTCCCGGCCGAAATGAGCGTGCGTGATTTGTTCACGCCCAGAAAGACAGAGGGGGCCACGAGCGGCGGCCAGTAACATGCGTTTTGCAAGACTTTCCTCCTTACTGATCCTGGCAGCGGGCGGCACCGCGCCGGTTTTCGCGCACGATCCGATTACGACGCAGATCACATGGAACCGGGAAATTTCCCGGATCGTCTACAACCGCTGCGGGTCGTGTCATCACAAGGGCGGTGAAGCATCCGATATCGATCTGATGACCTACAAGGACGCGCGTCCGTGGGCCAAGGCAATCAAGGAAGAGGTGTTGGAGCGCCGCATGCCTCCCTTCGCGGCCGTAAAAGGCTTCGGACCGGTGAAGGATGGGGACGCACTCACGCAAGAGGAGCTGCATCTTATCGCGGATTGGGTTGAGGGAGGTTCTCCCGAGGGCGACGATCCGAAGTTGCTCCCCAAGATACCGGATTACGATGACGCGAATAAAGCTCCGGCGGTGGCGGCCAAGACCGCGGCGCCGGGCGGCGCTGGCGGTAAAGCAGAGGCGCCGCAGTTGACCGTCGACGGAACGCTGACGTTAAAGCAACCGGTTACGCTCATCGGGGCGCGCGCAGGCATGCTGGCGGAAGGCGCTTCCATTCAGGCTGTGGTTCAAAAACCGGATGGAAGCATCGAGCCACTGATCTGGATCTACGACTACAAGCCGAAGTTCGACCGAGCCTACTATTTTCAGGTGCCGGTCAAGTTGCCGGAGGGTTCGAAAATCGAGGTGTATCCGGCGGGCCACGGATCGCTGGCATTTCTGGCTAACAAATAGACAGGCGTGGGCTGCGTCACCTGAACTTTCGCCGAAGCCCACGCAGAACCCGTTCCGTCCAAGAGCCGAAGGGCTGATCGGTGGTGAGGTAGGTCCAGACGGCGCCGCGCTCGTTTGGATCCGGACCGCCGCCGGCCTCGGCTTCCACCACTCGCCGGGCGGTTTCAACAGGCAGCTCAGCTTCCAGTTCCGAGAACCATTCATGGATTTTCTTCGCGAACTCGTAATGCGCGTCTCTGCGGTCCAGAGTGAGAAAAGGCGCGCCTGCGAGGCCCCATTCCAGCCACGGCAGGCCAGTCCGGAATTCGGCCACGCGCGCCAGGTAATCTGACCATAGATCGTCGATGGTGCGGAGACTGACCAGGCGCTCGAGTTCCGATGCGCAAGGAATGTTTCCATCCAGAATTCCCTGGCGGCGCGAATAGACGCGATGGCTCTGGCCTTCAACGGGTAATTCGTATTTCTGCAGGAAAAGGCGCGCGTCCAGGTTGTGTCCCTCCAACAGCCGCTGAACGGTTTCCGGGTCTGTGCCTAGGCCGGGATTGAGGTCGGCGAATTTAATCATGAGATCGTCTTCGAGCGACACGAAGAATCGCGATGAACCAGGGTCGCCCTGGCGGCCAGCGCGGCCTCGTAGCTGGTTATCGATGCGGCGGCTCTCATGTTTGTGAGTACCGATCACATGCAGGCCGCCCAGTTCGGCCACATCAGGTCCAAGCTGTATATCGGTTCCGCGCCCGGCCATGTTAGTGGAAATCGTCACGGCGCCGCGTTGGCCCGCTTGCGCGATGATGGCCGCTTCCTGTTCGTCCTGGCGCGCGTTTAAGACCTGGTGTGGGATTCCGGATAGCATACGGCTGAGCCGCTCCGACTCCTCAACGCTGCCGCTCCCCACCAAAACGGGCCGGCCGGTGGCGTGCACGCGGCGAATTTCTTCCAGAACCGCGCGTTCTTTTTCTCTCCGAGTTGCAAACACCTCGTCGGCGTAGTCGATGCGAATCACCGGACGATTGGTGGGAATCACCTCGACCGGCATGCCATCGATCTTTTCGAACTCGAGCGCCTGAGTGGTGGCAGTGCCGGTCATGCCGCAGACTTGTGGATAGAGCGAAATCAGGTGTTGCAGCGTGACCGAGCCTAGAATTCTTCCTTGGCGTTTGGCGGCGACGCCTTCCTTGATTTCGACGGCGGTGTGCAAGCCGGCGGGCCAGCGGCGATCGAGCGCGACGCGGCCCTTGAATTCGTCGACCATTTCAACGAGGCCGTTCTTGACCACATAGTCGATGTCGCGGTGTAGCAGGATGTGCGCGTGCAGCGCGTCCTGCACCGATGTGAGCAGCGCAAAGTTTCGTTCATCGTAGAGATTGCCGCACGCGAAAGCGTTTTCTACGGCCCGGATTCCGATATCGGTGAGTGCGACGTTGCGGGCGCCAGTATCGACGGTGCAATGGACCGGCACGCGGAATTGGCGGACCACCTGATTCGCCGCGTGTGGCAGAGCATAATCGTCGTCGGCCTCGCCTCCGGCGATGACAAGAGGGATGCGTGCCTCATCGATCAGGATTGAATCCGCTTCGTCGATAACTGCGGCGGCGAAAGGCCCCTGGACTTGTTCCTGGCGCCGTAGCGCGATGCGGTCGCGCAGGAAATCGAAGCCGATTTCGTTGGGGGTGGCGTACATGACGTCGCAAGCGTAGGCAGCCCGGCGCTGATCCGCAGTCATGGCCTGCTGGAGAAATCCGACGGAGAGACCGAGGAAGCGGTAGATATCACCCATCCAGCAAGCGTCGCGGCGCGCTAAGTAATCGTTCGCGGTCATCACGTGGACGCCTTTTCCCTGGCGCGCGTACCAGGCAATCGCGGGAACGGCGGCGAGCGTCTTGCCTTCGCCGGTCTGCATTTCGGCGATGCTGCCGCGCGCTAACGCCAGCGCGCCGCGCAGTTGGACATCGAACATGTCCTGGCCGAGCACGCGCGAAGCGATGACGGCGGTGGCGGCGATTAACGGCAGCAGTTGCTGAGTCCTCGCAGCCTCGCGGAGCTGATCGTCGTTGCAACGAGAGAATTCGGCCCGCAGAGCATTGATCCGCTGGATCTCCGAGCGGTCGTGGCGAGCGGGCGCAAAGATGGATTCCCAGAATCTACGCACAGAATCTCCTTCCCTTCAGATTTTTTGAATTAGGAAAGATAGTGCGCGGGAGGCGGGCGCTGGAAAAGACTGCGGTCAAATGGAAGACTTGGTTTTGATGCAGGTTTATTTGTGAGCTTGGAGGAAGGCTCGCGGGCTAGTGCCGCTTTGGATCTGACCGGCTCAGCGATATCGTTCTGAGCGCGGCGGTAGGAACGGCTAGAGGTGGCGCAGACCTGTGCACGGAACGACACCGCACGAGCGACCGGAGCGGAAACTCCGGCCAGTGCCAGCATCAGCGCGGCAGCAAGTATGGTTTTGAGCCTCAGAGTCACCTACGGGCAGTATGGCACAAGCTTCGGCTGATGCCGCACCAGCCGCCGTTGGTAACCTGAGATAGATGCCCTTCGATGGTTTGCGCGTCGTCTCTTTCGAGAGCCGCCGCGCGCAGGAGATGGCGGAGTTGATCCGGCGGCAGGGCGGCGATCCGTCCGTCGCACCTTCCATGCGCGAGCGCCCCATCGAGAACAACCCTGAAGCGTTCGAATTCGCCGAGCGGCTGCTTCGCGGCGAGTTCGATATGGTCATCTTTCTTACCGGGGTCGGGACGCGTGCGCTCGATAAGATCCTCGCGTCGCGATTTGGGGAGGGGCAGTTCAGTGAGGCGCTGCGTAAGCTGACGATCGTCGCCCGCGGGCCCAAACCGGCCGCTGCCCTGCGCGAACTACAAGTGCCGGTCACGGTGGCGGTTCCGGAGCCGAATACCTGGCGCGAGGTGCTGGAAGCGATCGAGGGGCGGCCGGAGCGCCGTATCGCGATTCAGGAGTACGGCAAATCGAATTCGGAGCTGTTGAGCGCGTTGCACGAACGCGGCGCACAGGTGACTCCAGTCCGTGTTTATCAGTGGGACCTCCCGGCCGATACCCGGCCTTTGCGTGAAGCGATCCGCCGGATCGCAGCGCGGGAGGCAGACGTCGTCATATTCACGACCTCGATTCAGATTGCACATGTGTTCCGTGTGGCTGCCGAAGAAGAGCTTGAAAACAAGTTACTGCGCGCGTTACGGAGCGTGGTTGTCGCGTCCATCGGGCCGACCACCACTGAGGCGCTGGAGGAGTTCGGAATCGCACCCGATATCGTGCCTACGCATCCGAAAATGGGCTTCTTGATCAAAGAAACTGCCGAGCAAGCGGCTGCGATTCTCGAGCGCAAGAGAGGTATGCATGCCGAAAAATGACATGATGCAGCAGCTCGGCAAGTACTACAGCGTCGCCTTTTTGGTTCCGGCGGCGGTCCTGGTGGGCTTCGTCATTGGATACTTCCTCGACAAACTCTTCGGTACAGGCTTTTTGAAGATCGTTTTCTTGTTCCTCGGGCTGGCCTCCGGCATGATCGAACTGCTGCGGGAATTGAATAAAGACGATGGCGGCCACTGATCCCGAATTTTACACGCGAGCGCTGCGCCGGGTTGGCGTCATAATCCTGGCGCTGGGCACCATTGGCGCGGGTGCGCTGACAACACTGAAAGGCTTCCGCATGGGGCTCGCGTTTTTGATTGGGGCGTTGTTTTCTTATGCCAGTTTCTGGGGCTGGCAGCACCTCGTACTGGCCCTTTCGCCGGGCGCGCGGCACAAGAGATCGTGGCGTTTTGTGGTTCGGATCGTGCTGCTGGGAGCCGCGGCGCTTGCTATAATCAGGCTTTTAGGACTCAATGTCGCGGCAGCGGTTACGGGTCTGCTAGTCTCCGCCGCGGCAGTTATCCTCGAAATCGTTTTCGAACTCATTTATGCAAGAGCATGAAGTAGAACTCTGGACTACCAAGCTGTTCAACGCTTTTCTGGCCGCTCCGGCCAATGCGGTGCTGAATGCGATTGGGCATCCGGCGGCCGATCCCGCGCATCCATGGGACAACTGGCTCACCATGGAGATCCTGGTCGTCGCCATCATCATCGTGTTCTTCGCGATTTTAAAGGGACGGTTGTCGGCGACGAATCCCGGTAAGATGCAGCTCACATTCGAAGCCATCTACAATTTTGTCGCCGGTCAGGCGCACGATGCGGTGGAGCATGGGTCAAAACAGTACGTCCCGTTTTTCGGCACACTGTTCATTTTTATTCTGTTCATGAACCTGATTGGGATCATTCCGGGATTTGAGTCGCCGACCATGACGCCCGCGGTCCCGTGCGCGCTGGCTGTCTGCGTTTTCCTGTATTATCACGCGCAGGGTTTTCGGGAGCAGGGTGCGGGCCGCTACCTGGCGCACTTCGCTGGCCCGATGCCGTATTTGGCGCCACTCATGGTGCCAATCGAGCTGATCAGCCATTTAGCGCGGCCGCTTTCGCTCACGATTCGTCTTTACGCCAACATGTTCGCAGGCGAGAAAGTCACCATGACCTTTCTCGGGCTGACTTACTTGATTATTCCGTCGGTCTTTATGGGCCTGCACGTATTCGTGTCATTCCTGCAGGCATTTATTTTTATGCTGCTCGCCATGATTTACGTCGGGGGAGCAGTCGCGCACGAGCATTAATACCGGCATCATCGTTCCGAGTGTGAGCCCGCCGTCCCCCAGGGCGGAGTGGGAACCACCTCCTCGGGACCATTTCTAACGAAGGAGCACACTGTGACACGTAAAATGATTTTTCTGCTGGCAGCCCTGCTGCTGGTGTCCTGCCCGATTTTCGCGCAGACGCCAGGCGGTGGTGGCGTTACCGACTGGCACCTGCCTTTCGCTTACCTGGCGATGGGCATTGCATCCGGCCTGTGCGGTTTGGGGCAGGGCAAGGCGGTCGCTTCGGCCGCTGAGGCCATGGCTCGCAACCCGGGCGCGCAGGCGGGCATCCGCTTCGCACTTATTTTGGGATTGGTGCTGATCGAATCCCTGGCGCTGTATACGTTGGTTATCACTTACGTAGCAAAGTAAGTCGTTTTTTAGGGGCGGCTCGCATCGGGCCGCCCTGTTCTCTCTTATGAAGCTGCACGGAATTTTCCCTCCTATCGCGACTCCCTTTAATCACGAAGGCGAGATCTGGAAAGAAAAAGTACAACACAATGTCGAGAAGTGGAACCGTACCGGCCTTAGGGGGTACGTGGTGTGCGGTTCGACAGGTGAGAGCGTTCTGCTCAACAGCCAAGAAAAAATACAGCTTTGGGAATGGGTGGCACAGTATGCCGCGCCCGAGAAGCTGCTGATCGCCGGGACCGGTGTGGAGAGCGTGCGTGAGACCGTGGCTCTCACGAATTGCGCCGCTGGAATCGGATACAAAGCCGCGCTGGTCCGCACCCCGCATTACTACAAGAACCTGATCAATAATCCCGCTGCCCAGATGCTATTCTTCCGGGCTGTCGCCGACCAGGCCAAGATTCCGATCATGATTTACAATTGGCCGCAGGTTACCGGCGTGGACATCCCGGCTGACGCGGTGGTAGAGCTTTCGCATCATCCCAATATCGTGGGAATGAAGGAAAGCTCGGGCAATCTCGAAAAGGTAATGCAGATGATCCGGGAAGCCAAGAAAGGCTTCCAGGTGCTGACGGGATCCGCGCCAACATTGGCGCCTTCGTTCGCTGTGGGATGCGTGGGCGCCATTCTTGCTTTTGCGAATGCGGCGCCGTACGCGACGGTTTCGATCTGGGAAGCGCACCGGACGCGTGAACCTGAGGCGGCAATGGATTGGCAGAATCGCATCGCGCGCGCGGCTGTGCTGGTTACCACGAAGTACGGAATCCCGGGCCTGAAATACGCGATGGATCTGGCCGGATACTACGGTGGACCGCCGCGCCTGCCGCTGATTTGTCCCTCTCCCGCGGTCAAGAAAGCGATCGAAGACGCGTTCCAGGATCTCCGCGGCTGACCAGTACTCTACCCCGAAAAAAAATCTCGCGTTCCCGCTCAAGTTTGTGTACTATTTTTTTTTGGAGGATGCTGAACAGCGTCACTCCTTGTAACGGCGACGTACCCCTAACGCATAGCCATACACATCATGGCTCGCAATTTGCTCGCAGTGACACAAAGCGTTAGTACGACATTATCGGGAGCCTCAACCGGCATCTTGGTGCCGCACTACGTCGCGTCGCTGTGGCCATCCGCTCGCGCGATGCCGCGTTGGGCGGCCGGCTCGGGATCAAATTCGAACCCAGAATCCGTTCGCCGCGTTACTTTGCGGCTGCGTACGGCGCAACAGGGCGAAGAAAATCCGTTGGACAGGAGCTTTTCGATTCTCCTGGTCGAGGACAACGCGGCTGATGCCGCGCTGGTGCGGGAGGCGCTCGAGGAGCATCGGATCCGCGGCGAACTCGTCGTCATCGCCGACGGGGCAGCGGCGATTCGCTATATCGAGGCGTTAGACACAGGGCCGTCGGGTTGTCCCGATCTCGTTATTCTCGACCTCAACCTACCTAAGAGATCCGGACATGAAGTGCTGCGCTCGATGCGCCAAAGCGTGAAATGCGGCAGGGCTCCGGTGGCCATTTTGAGCTCATCGGACGCGCAGCAGGACCGGGTTGCGGCCGCGAGCTTAGGCGCGAGCCAGTACTACCGCAAGCCGTTGCATCTGAAAGAATTCTTAAGTCTCGGAGCCCGTTTTAAGGCAATGCTGGAGCCGCCGGCCGGCGACTCACTGTAACTAACCGGTATTTACCAGAGCGATCTCGCGTGTACTAGGTGGCTGGCACGCGCGGTAATCCACGCGCGATAATAGATTGAATGAACAAGTCGCCTCTGAAGCTAACTCGCCGCGGCATGCTCCTGGCGCTCGGTTTGGCCCCGTTGGGTGCGCAACAGATTCCGACTGAGGGCAGCGGTCCTGCCACACCGCCTACACCCTCCGGGCCGCTGGACTGGTATTGCCCGATGGACCGCGATGTCCGATCGGACAAACCTGGCGAGTGTCCTCGCTGCCATATGAAGCTTGCTTTCGGCGTGCAGGAAGAGATCGAGTATCCGTTCGACGTGACGGTGAATCCGCCCAATTTTCGCGCAGGCCAGAAGGTGCAGCTTCATTTCCAGATCAAGGATCCGAAGAGCGGCGAAAACGTGACGCATTATGAGATCGTGCACGAGAAATTATTCCATCTGTTCATGGTCAGCCAGGACCTGCAATACTTCGTACACGATCATCCAGTTCCTCAGAAGGATGGCACGTTTGTCTATGAGGAAACGTTTCCGAAACCCGGTCTTTACCGTCTGGCAGGCGACTTTTATCCGAGCGGCGGAACGCCGCAACTGACTCCGCGGACGTTGATTGTCCCCGGCGCCCCGGGGCAGGATGTGCAGATCGCGATGCCGAAGCTGAAACCGGAGATTGGCGTCAGCCACTGCACAAACATGGACGTGGAATTGACGACGGACCCGCCCACTCCGGTCGTCGGCCTGAAAACGCTGCTGTTTTTAAAGATCAGCCCGGCCGACGGGCTGGAGCAATATATCGGAGCGTGGGCCCACATGCTGGCGGCTAGCGACGACCTGATCGACATGATCCACGATCATCCGTTTATCGCCGACGGAGGCCCGCAGATGCAATTCAACATCATTTTCCCCCGCGCGCGGACTTACAAGATCTGGGTGCAATTCCAGCGCAAGGGCGTAGTGAATACGGCTTCGTTTACCGTGCCGGTGTCGGAGCTGAACTAGCCTTTACGATCGCGTCCATCATCCGGCGCGTGTTGTCTCGAACCGCTCGAATGAAGTCGGAGCGCGAGATACCGGGATCGGAGTGCGCGTACGTGATGCCGCGCGAGGAACTGACTACCGCGCCCAATCCATTCTCATGGAAACAGGCTGCGGCCGCTTCCGCAGTTCCACCTTGCGCTCCGTAGCCCGGGACGAGGATGATGGTGCGCGGCATCAACTCGCGCAGCCTGCGGCCGTCTTCGGGAAAAGTCGCGCCCACAACAGCGCCAATCGAGCTGTACCCCGATTCGCCAACCAGCTCTTTGCCGAGCTCTTCGATAATGGCCGCGATGCTTTCGTACAGCGGGCGGCCGGAGGAGGCGAGTTGCTGGTCCTGAAAATCTCGCGACCCGCGGTTCGAAGTTTTCAGCACGACGAACAGCCCTTTTCCATGCTGAGCGCAGCTTTTCACGAACGGCTCCAGGCTATCGCGGCCGAGGTAGGGCGTAACCGTCATGCTATCGGAGTAAAACGCCGTGCCGCTCAAGAAAGCGGTAGCGTAGGCTTCCGCGGTGGATGAGATGTCGTTGCGCTTCGCGTCGGCGATGACTAAGAGGCCGCGTGCGCGCGCGGCATTCACAGTGTTCTCGTATGCCTCGATGCCGCCGAAGCCGTATTGCTCATAAAAGGCTAGCTGGGGTTTTACGGCTGGCACTAAGTCGGCAACCGCGTCGAGCACCAGCTCGTGGAAATCGGAAATTGTCGCCGAAATGGCAAGCCGCGACAGCGGGCCGCGGCCGGACTTGATGAAATCGGGCATCAGCTCGATGCGCGGATCGAGCCCGACGACGCACGGACTGCCTTTCTTTCGGACTGCTGCGATCAACCGATCGGCAAATATGGCCATGGATCAGTCCCATTGTGCCATGGTGGCGAGCGGCCGCCACGACCAAGATGGCGGGCTATTTCTTCTTGGCCGAAAGCATCAACTTGATAAGTTCCTCGGTGACATGCGGCTCGAGCCCTTCCGTGTGGCCTTTGCTCTCTCGCACGACGTCGGCCACGATGCGGCCATCTCTGCACTTCTCATATTCGAAAAGCTCGGCTGTTCCGGGTCTCGGTGAACGTCCCCAGGCATCGGTGGGGTTCTCTTGTGGACGTGTGTCATACACGTAGCCGGCCTTGGTGTCCACAATATCGGCTTTGCGAACACGCGAACCGCAACCCTCTTTGGCGGCCCAAGCGGATGTGGGTGGCAGTCCACTGGAATCCATTTCGTGCTGCCCGGTTTCATAGATGAAGGAGAAGTCGTTATCGGGCAAAGGCGGTGCAGCGGGTGCCCGGCCCGCCGCGCCGGAGCGTCCGGCGGCAGGAGCGATGCCGCGCAGATTGCCGAAATTGCCCCGGCCAGGACTGCCTCCAATGCGGCCGCCGGACAGACTCAAAAATCCGTCTACTTTATCTTTGAAGAAATCGGTGCGGATCAGACGGTTCGCGCTGGCGCCGCCTTGAGAGTGACCGACCAGCCAAAACGACCTGATCTTAACGTTCTTCTCCTTGGCCTGTTCGTACACTTCGTTGACAATATTCTGGAGGTATTCGTCGTCACTGGCTGCGCTCCATACGTGCATCGGCGGATTCGAATTTGGGACCACGCTCGATGTGGGAGTTGCGATCACAAGCCGGTATTTGTCCTTGTAGTCGATCAGCGGAAAATAGTGGCGGTGCCAGTTACCGATAGAGCCCGCGCCATGCAAGCTGAGAAGGAACGTGACTTTCTCGCCTGGTTTCAGGTCGCAAGGATAATCGAGAAAGAACTTGCGGCCGGTCTTGGGCTCGACCTCCGTTCCTTGTTGCGCAATCAGATCGCCCGGACAATTCGCATCGGGACAGTGCATAGCGGGGGGATTCTCACAGGCGACGCCCGCCAGTTCCAAAGGTTCCTTTTTGGCATAGGCGAGACTCGCCGCGAAAGTGCAGAGCAGTCCAGCTAGCAGGATTCTATTGGTTGGTCGCTTCATAAGAGGGTCCATTCCTGATTATATGTGGCCCAATTCGCGATTGATTCCGGCACGGCTTTATAATGGCTCGCGGAGATTCTATGGGACCGCTATATCGCTTCGTCCGAAGCACGAGATGCTTGTTGCTGTCGGGCGCCGTTCTGCTGGTTTATGCCGCTACGACGCCGTATGCCCGTGCTCAGGAGTACGGAATCAAAGCCAAGCGGCCGGTAATCGCAGGGGCATGCAAGGTCTGTCCGTGGGGCGCTCTGGCCCAAATCGTCAAAGCAGCGATGCAGCCCTATGGCTACGATGTTCAGATTTGCTACAACTGCGCCACCAGCGAAGGACCACGCGAGGTGGCTGGCGCGTTGAAACCCGGGGACATCCAGCGCGCTTACCAGGCATTTCCGATGATTCCGCGCGATCAGATGCCTCCGCCACCTAACGCGCCGGTTGACTTTGGGGCAACCAGCGTCCAAAACTTGTGGTTTGCTTATCAGGGCACGCACGCATATGCGCACGATAAGGAAGGCCCTCGCAAAAACCTGCGGTTACTTGGCGCAATACAAGCGCCCAATTATCTGATCGTCGCTGCTAAGTCCGAACTCGCAATCACCGATTTAGGCCAAGTCAAGACCAAGAAGTGGCCGGTACGTATTCTGACCGACGGCAATGAAGTTTCAACCGCCGTGCTGGCCTATTACGGCCTCACGCGCGAGGCTGTGGAGTCCGCGGGTGGAAAGATCTTGCGCGGAGTTGTCCCCGAAGACCGGAAAAATTTTGACGTGATCGTTCACGGCGGCACTCTCGGGAACGCGCCCGAGTACAACGTCTGGTACGAGGTCAGCCAGAAATTCGATCTGACCTATCTCGAGCTGCCGCATGATCTGCTTGCGAAAATCGCCAAGGAGCAGGACATGGAATTTCGCGCCATACCGGACGGCCTGCTGCGAGGAATCGATCATCCGATACCGACGGTGGCCCGCAGCGGTCACGTCCTGTTCGGCCGCGCCGATATGCCGGATGACTTCGCGTATACCGTGGCGAAGGCTCTGGATGAACACCAGGACCTGCTGCAGTGGACTCACCTGAATTACTCCTACAACGTTCGGACTGTTTGGAAGGCGTTTGGCGTGCCTCTGCATCCTGGCGCCGCTCGATACTATCGCGAGCGCGGCTACATGAGGTGAGCCAATCCCGCCGGTCGCGCACGGCGGACGGCAATCGCAATTGTCCATTTTGCAGTAATTC
This sequence comes from Bryobacteraceae bacterium, assembly GCA_035293725.1. Lineage (GTDB taxonomy): Bacteria > Acidobacteriota > Terriglobia > Bryobacterales > Bryobacteraceae > Palsa-89. The sequence continues at coordinate 157,587 of DATGMH010000162.1, read as the reverse complement.
TTGCACGACGGCCGCTCTCCTTGCACGCCGCGCTTACTCGATGTTCTTCATGCACTCGCAGGGACGCTTCGTATCGGCGAGGTTCGAGCAATGGTCCGCTTCGTTGGAAGAAGAAAGCGAACAAGATGGTGACGAAGATTAGCTTGATCATAGATTCCGGATCGGCGGCGGGGCGTGGCGCGGCGAGCCACGCCCTAACGAAACTGGCAATTGGCCCGCAGTTGTAGTGCCAGGCGGACGCGAGCTGTCCGACTGCAACATCGTTGGTCGCGTGCCTGCGTTCATCGGGCGCTTCTACGGGCTCCGTCTGAATTCCGGAGGGAACCGGGGCGCGGCTGCGCCCCTACCGTACTCCGACCTAATTGCCTTCAAGATCCACTGTTGCGACATCCGTCGACGTCCGGCCGCTTGAATCGGTCACTGTCAGCAAGAACGTGTACCTGCCTCGCGCCCCCGAGAACTGCACCGTCGGCGCGGCGGAATCGCCGTAGAGTATGGCGGCCGCGGGACTCCCGGGCGCAATGCTCCAAGAGTAAGTCAACGGCTTGCCGTCCGCGCTGGTGGAGCGGGAACCATCCAAAGCAAGCTCCGGCGCCGCCACAGCCAAGTTTTTAGGGCTCGCCACGGCGTGCGTTTGGGCCGCCGCCTGGCAGCGGTTGGGCGGTTCTCCCGGACCCCCCTCCAGGCAAGGAATGGAGCTCAGATAGGCATAGATCGCTTTCAGATCGTCGTCGGTCAGGTTCCGGTACACCGGCCAAGACATTACCTGCAGCAGGCTGCCGTCAAACGGCGGCGGGATGCACGTTCCGTCCGGAGCGCCGGTGCAGGTCGGATGCAGCTGGTCATGATCGAGACCCGTTCGGATGGTGAGGAGGAACAGATCCTCGCTCATGCCGCCCGCCGCCATCCCCGTATAATCAGGTGTCAGATTGCGACTGACAATGTGCGGCCCCCTGGCATCGGGGAATGGTCCGAAATCCCGTCCGCCCCCCAAGTACGTTGCTGGATTCACCACCGCGGTTTGGCCCATGTAGGGATTGCCGCCCTTGGCGTACTGAGTGGTGGGCCCGGCGCTATGACAACCATTGCAGTCTCCACCCGCATTCACGAGATAGCTGCCCCAACCCACGGAATTGGGGTCCTTTCCCTGCAGGTTCAGCGGAACCGGCGCGATCGCTAATCCTTCCTTGACTTTCGCCGGATCGAAGCGGGTTCGACTCTGCGCTGGATAACTCAAAAACAAAGTGGCGGCTGCCGGCAAGACGAGCAGCCGATGAAAATGAAAGTGTCTCAACATAGATTGCTCCTTTTTTTGTGCACGCATACGGAACCGCATAAGTCCGGCGCGATCAACGCATTTCGCCGTATCTTTCAAACAGCCGGTGAAAATCAGTTTGGCGTCAGCGTCGTTCCCGGGCACTGTCGCCGGTTAGGACCGGCCGTGGTGACATTGCATCCCTACCTTCGCCCCTGTTGCGCAAACGGAGGGCGAAAACTGGCATGTGTTCCAAAAGAATTTTTCCGTAAGCGATTACCCGCCGATGCGAGCCGTCAGCCACGCGCGCGCGATCTTCCAATCGCGCATGACGGTATCGGGCGAGACGCTAAGCGCCGCGGCGGTCTCCTCGACAGTGAGTCCGCCGAAGTAGCGCATCTCCACCACGCGCGCGCGGCGTTCGTCGACCCTGGCGAGTTCGTCCAGCGCATCGTCGAGGGCTATGAGCGACCGGCCTCTCATGTCTCCGGCCACCACCTCAGCCACTCGGTCCAAGTCGACGCGAACCGCCCCGTCACCGCGCTTGGCTGCCCGACGCCGGCGCGCGTTGTCGAGGAGAATCTGGCGCATCATCTTGGCCGCGAGGCCGAGGAAATGCGCGCGCTGCTCCACCTCCACGCCGGTCGCGTCCACCAGCCTTATGAAAGCTTCGTGGACTAGCGCCGTCGCGGTCAGGGTGCGGCCGCCCTGCTCGACGCGCATCAGGCTGCCCGCGACCCGCCGCAGTTCTTTATAGACCCGCGGCGCGAGTTGGTCGAGCGCCGTACGATCGCCTGCCGCCCAGTCGCGGAGCAGCCGAGTTGTTTCGGCCCGATCGGGTTCGCTCATTTTTTCAAAGTACGCCTAATTTTATCAGCAGCAATTCGGAAGGCGCCTTCCAGCTTTCGGCCGCATTCCGCGCAATTAGAGAGAGGCAATTAGAGAGAGGACCAGCATCAGGCGGCAAACAGCAGTATCATGACTGAACGGATACCGTTGACTCCGGAGCGATGGCGCGAAATCGAACGGCTCTTCTCGCAGATCGAGGAGCGCCCGGCTGAGCGCGCGGCCCTGCTTGCGGCCGCCGATGCCGGCGTGCGCGAGGAAGTGGAGAAAATGGTCGCGGCGAGCGAGCGGGCCAGCCTGCTGGACAGTCCTCCGATGCCGGCCCAGCCGCCCTCGGAACCGCTACCCAACGCGCTTGGCCCTTATCGTATCGATGCGCCGATCGGGCATGGCGGAATGGGCCGCGTCTTCCGCGCTACCGACACGCGCCTGAACCGCGCGGTCGCCATCAAAATTCCCGCCGAACAGTTTAGCGAGCGTTTCGAACGCGAAGCGCGCGCCATCGCGCGGTTGAACCACCCCAATATCTGTACGCTGCACGATGTCGGTCCTGACTACCTGGTGATGGAGCTGGTGGAAGGCAAGACGCTCGCGGCGCGCCTGGAGCGCGGCAAATTTTCGCTCGAAGAGACGGTGCGCTACGGCGCGCAAATCGCGAGCGCGCTGGCCGCCGCGCATGCGCAGGGCATCGTGCATCGCGATCTCAAGCCCTCCAACATCATGCTGACCAAGACCAGCGTGAAGCTCATGGATTTCGGCTTGTCGCGGTCGCAGGATGACGTACATGTCACCGCGGAATGCGACCGCATGGGCACGCCCGCCTACATGGCTCCCGAGCAGTTCTCAGGACAGCCGGGCGATGCGCGCAGCGATATTTACGCGCTAGGTCTTCTGCTCTACGAAATGGCGGCCGGGAAAAGGCCATTGCCCGGGACGCCCTCGCCTCTTACCCCGGCTCTCGATCGCATCGTCAAAAAATGCCTGGAAGAGGATCCCGACAACCGCTGGCAATCCGCTCGCGATCTGGAGTGGGAGCTGCAGTCCGTTTTGGACGTGCCTTCGGCCTCGCCCTCGTACCCACGCATCCGGGTACTGTACGCGGCGCTCGGTCTCGCTGTCCTGTTACTCGCGAGCCTGGCCATCCTGCACTTTACCGAAAAGCCGCCCGAACAGTTGCCTGCCCGCATGAGCCTTCTGCTTCCCGAACGGTCGCGGGTGGAGGCATTGGCGGTTTCCCCGGACGGACGACAGCTCGCCATGGTCCTAGTCCAGGACGGCAAACAACAGCTCTGGATCCGCGCCTTGGATTCGCTCAACCTCAGGCCTCTCGCCGGAACCGATGACGCTGCCAGTCCGTTCTGGTCGCCCGACGGCCGGTACATTGCTTTCTTCGCAGACGCGAAGTTAAAGAAGGTGGAAGCTTCCGGCGGACCCGTGCAGGTTTTGTGCGACGACGCGCAAGGCGGAAAGGGCGGAACCTGGAATCGCGAAGGCGAGATCCTGTTCTCGACCGACGCAGTGGGACGGGTGCAGCGGATCGCGGACACGGGCGGTACTCCGTCGGAAGCGCTATACCAGCCGGACGGGGACGCGTTCTTCCCTGTCTTCCTGCCCGACGGGCATTCCTACCTCGTAAGGCGCGGCCGCTCGCCGGGAGCGCCGAATGCGGGCATCTGGCTCTTTTCGACCACCGGCGCTCAAGCGCGGCGGATCGTCGCCGATTTCTCTAACCCTGAGTTCGCAAACCCTGCGGCCCGCAGCCAGGTGGGACACGTCCTGTTTACGCGCGGCGGAGCGCTGATGGCTCTGCCTCTGGACACGAAGCGGCTCGCACCGGCCGGCAATCCATTTCCGGTGGCGGAACAAGCCACCGGCCCCTGGACGTCCGGGCCCCTGATGCTGGCTTATGTCTCCAGCAAGCGCGCCGGGTGGCAGTACGTGTGGCGGGACCGGCAGGGCAAGAGCCTCGGCGCCGTCGGAGGAGCGGGTGCTACCGTCGCGGTCTCGCCGGATGGGAAGCGGATTGTGGGCGTTCAGGACGGAATTGAGACCATGAGTTCGGCGGGGGGCGAGGTAACTCGGGTTACGTTCGGAGGCAGAGGCCAGAATCCTATCTGGTCACCGGACGCTCGATATGTCGCCTTCAATAGCGGCGGGAGCATTTTCCGCAAGCTCGCGACGGGAGCCGGGGTGCAGGAGCTGCTGGTCGCAAGCCAGGTTTTGATCGTCCCACTCAGTTGGTCGCCGGACGGCCGATTCCTCTTATACGTCCAATTGAATTCGCAAACCGCGGCAGACTTGATGGCGCTGCCGATGGAAGGCGACCGCAAGCCGTTTGTAGTGGTTCAGACTCCCGCGAACGAAAACCAGGGCCAGTTCTCGCCGGACGGGAAATACGTCGCCTATACATCCAACGAATCGGGACTGAGCGAGATCTACGTCATTCCGTTCCCGCCATCCCCGGCCGGCGGACGATGGCTGGTGTCGAAGGGCGGCGGCGTCATGCCGCGCTGGCGACGCGATGGCAAAGAATTGTTTTACATCTCGCCCGACAACCAGATGATGTCAGTTGCGGTCACGACGCAGCCGGTATTCAGCGCTGGCACACCGCAGCGCTTATTTCAAACCGGCATCGTCGATACCGGAATCCGAACTGGACCAATGAGCTGGGACATCGCCCCGGACGGCCGCTTCCTGATCATCACCGACACTTCCGTCGATACGTCTGTCACCGCAATCCTGAACTGGCGCACGCCGTATGCGAAATAAAGAATCGCAATCCACCATATCCGAGAGGCGGTACAACCAGACGTGTACACTTGCGCGAGAAGCGCATGATCGAGGGCCTGGTTTTTGCCGCGCTCCACATTTCGGCGACGCGACTCCGTCCCATAATCACTGGGGCGTGAGGCTTTGTTCTTGGCCCGGAGGTGTTACGGGTCAGACCTTCCGGCTGCAACGCTAGTGTTTATCGTAACAGTCCGGAAAGCCCGAGCTGTGTGTTTTACTCCGATAGGTTACTGTCGTGAGTTGGCTGATTCGAAACGATGCGCTGGCAGGCGCGGCGTGATGAACGGTACGCTAGAACCGTGCCGCTTGATATCGTCGCGACGCCCTTACGGAACGGGACGGTGACCAGGCGCTACGACCTAGGAAACGGCATCGAGATCAGACAGCTCGCTCCCATCCGTTGGGACGTAGCGATCGTGAAGAGCGAGGTTTGCGAGCGCGAACGCGAAGACCTCGCGCGCATCACGCACTGGCTATGCGCGACAAGGGAACGAACGAGCGACCCACTCGCCGGGCATGACCTCTTCGCTCGCGCGCACGCGGCAGCAATGACCCTCCAGATCCTTTGCCCCACCGGGAACAAGCACGTTTTCCTCCGGTTCCAGGAAACACCAACGGGCTGGGACAATATCGAGAGCTCACCACCCAACAAGCCACTCTGCAAGACCTTCATCGGTAGGAGCGTCGACCTCGAGGCACAAACATTTCCACAAGACTTTACCCCGGTCTACGACGGTATCCGCCGAGCCAACCATGACAGACTCGTCCGACTCATCAACCCCGTCCACTTGCTCGAGCATGGACTACAAACGTGCCACGCGTACCTCGGCACCATGTTCTTCGTGATCGGGCTCGACGTCCTCTTCATGGCCGGCGAAAGCGAGCGCTTCATCGAGCGCGTCGCGGGATTCCTCGGCCCAACAACACTCCTTTTTCCAAGAATAAGCTTCATCGACCGCCAACCCAACACCACACCACAGGATGTCGTGGAAAGCGTGTACGACCTGCGGAACACGGTCGCACACGGACAAGAAATCCCAGAACACCCCTACCGGCAACCTTACCGGCTCATGAGCACCGAAGGCGAACAAATCAACCAGATCCCGTACTCGTATGCGGATTTCATGCTCGACAGCAGCCTCTTCCTCCTAACCAACGCACTCAGACGCGTCTTCACCCAAGGACACTACGACAACGTGGCCAGTAAGAAGCAATGGCGACAAACGCTTGCATCATTCGAACACCAGTACAAAGCACACGCCAATCAAACAGCCGTAGCGCAGGATTGATCAGAGAGGCTTGTCCTTTAGTCGCGCAGCAATTTCCAATTCCCCGGAAAAGAAGTGGCGGCGCGGTGGGTACGGGTTTAATCGATCTTATCCTGGAATCATATGGCCGGTGATTTTAAGGCGATTCGACCCCATTCTGGCACTGAGTTCGATTCGGTGATCGAGCACCTCACTCATGAGGCCTACCGGGCGCGCTGTCGTTGGGATGTGTTGGTCGCGATTGAAGAGGCCTTTGATGAGTACGCTCTGGAATTCAATCAGACGCCCTCATTTTGGGAGCTGACACGGCGCGCGCTCCAGGATGACTTACTCGTCAGGCTTGGACGCTTGTATGATCCTCATCCTGTCGCGACGAGTCTAGGGAACCTGCTACAGACCCTCAAGGCGACGGTATCGCGCGGCGGCAGCGTCGTCCCGGCGTACATTACTACCCTTTGTGGGGCCGATCTGGACACTGACCTGGCGAGCATATCGGATCAAGATAACGTGATCGCTAAGCTCTTGAAGGTACGCCATGAGTATCTCGCGCATCGCGGTAAGCAACACGTGAAAAAGGGTACGTTCACTGCAATACCTACGCTTGCAGAGCATGAACTGGGTCGCTTGGTACACAAACCCATCGATCTCTTAGTGAAGTACCGACGGTATCTCGGTTACCCGCTCATCTCCTGGGGTCACCACGAAGTAGACGACTTGCGACAGCTCCTGAAGCTCGTCCGGGCAGGCAGCGAACAAATGGGCCAATGAGCTGGGACATCGCCCCGGATGGCCGCTTCCTGGTCATCACCGACCCTTCCGTCGATACATCCGTCACCGCCATCCTGAACTGGCGCACGCCGTATGCGAAATAAAGGAGCGCAATACGGTCTCGTGGCGGTTTTCGCTGTCCGCACTAAGCAGTAGCTGTGGACAGGGAAGATCACAGCCCGCAGCGATGAGGTGGTGCCAAGGCAGAACCGCATCGCGAGCAATGCGCATTGGAAAGCAACAACTGATTCTGGTGCCCGGGGTGGGACTTGAACCCACACGGAGGTTGCCCTCCAAAGGATTTTAAGTCCTTTGCGTCTGCCGATTTCGCCACCCGGGCTTGAATTCTCGCTTCATGCACTTACCGGCACTTTATAGGATCGCTCAGATGTCAGTGTGCCCGCTGTGTGCCCCCTATTTTCCTAACTTGGCGCGTTACCGGCCGCCGAGGCGCTCTGTTGCGGACTCGGCCAGCGGGCGTTATTACCCGTCTCTTTCCTGTTGGCCATTATTAAGGAGCAGATGGTTAACCAGCTCTCCAATTTTCATAAACTCCTCTAAGCTCGATGGCTTGCGAAAGAAGCGAGTAACCCCTATGTGCACGGCCCATCGCTGGTCAGATGGCGCATCCGATGAGCTCACGATTACCACGGGAACGTCGTTGAATTGGCCGCTTACGCGAAACCGCTGGAAGATTTCTTGCCCGGATCTTTTTGGAAGATTAAGGTCGAGGATGATTAAACGTGGGCAGACCTGCTGTTGTGTCTCAAGCTCCCCAATCAGTTCGAACGCGCTCTGGCCGTCGCGCCGCACAACGAGATCAGCGGCGACCCCGTGAACGCCGAGCGCCTGCTCAATCAGGAAAATATCAGCCGGGTTGTCTTCAATCAGCCAAATCGTCGGCAACTGCATATGCGCGGACGCCGCTCTAGTTAATGCGGCAAGGTGAAATAAAAGATAGCTCCTTTGCCGAGATCAGAATCCACCCAAATTCGACCGCCATATCGCTCCACGATTCGCTTGCAGATAGCCAAGCCAATGCCCGTGCCCGAATACTCCTCTTTCTGGTGCAGGCGCTTAAAAAGCCCAAAGATGATGTCTGCATACTGCGGGTCAATGCCGATCCCATTGTCTGCGATGGAGAACAACCAAAAATCACCCTCCTGTTTGACGCGAATGTCGGCTGTAGGGTTTTTCGGTGATCGGTATTTGATAGCGTTTCCAATGAGATTTTGAAATAGCTGCTCCAAATGGAACTCATGAACTCTCACCTGGGGCATGGCATCAGTCGCAATCGTGATGCCGCTCTGTTCGATGTCAGGACCCAGATTTGTTAATGCTCGCTGAAGTGGAATGTTGGCGTCTACCAAAGCTGCCGGGTCTTCGCCGACTGCAGTCGAGCGAGTATAATTCAACAGGTCGGTAAGAAGCTGCTCCATCCGGCGCACGCTCTCGACCATATACTTGATGAATTGATCGCCGGCGGGCCCCAGTTGTCCGCCGAACTGTTTTTTGATGACCTCGCAGTATAAGGAGATAACACGCAGTGGTTCGCGCAGATCGTGCGAGGCGGAATATGCAAATTGCTGAAGTTCGGCATTAAGACGGCGCAGTTCCTCATTGGAGAGCTCAATCGCGTGTACATCCCGTTCGCGCTGCACTAACAGGTCTCTAATCTGATACTGGTGCTGCCTGGCCCTGAGTGCCCCCTTAACGGCGCTTACCAGCGTCGGGATGCGCAGCGGCCGTTCTAAGAGCATCACGTTCCCTAAGGGGGCAATAAGCTGGAGCCTCTGCCGGCTGCTACCGGTCTCGGTACCGCCACTGGTCATCATCAAGAGCGGAATATCAGACCACGGCGGCTGCTGGGAAAGCCGCGCCGCTAAGGTTTCCACAACTGGTTTGGCTTGTAATGCCTCGTCGCCGAGAATTGCGGCATCGGCTCGGTCCAGGGCAGCCTCAAGCTCAGGCAATGTAGCGCAGATCTCGCTGCCAATCTGCGCATGCGCCAGCACCCGCTGAATCAGTTCAGCATCGCGTCCGAAAGGGGCGTGGATGAGCACCTGCCCCTGTTGCGAAAGCGTCATCTCTGGTCATCCGTGCCCTGAAGGGATGCTTTGGTTCCTAAATAGGTTGGCACGCCGGTGAGAACGCCTCGGAACTCTGTCAGCGCCCGACCGACGGAAATCTGTCCTTTAGAAAGCCGGAGCTCCCGGATGCTTTCCTCATGGTCGCCGCCCCGCTTCTTTACAACCGACAGCGCTTTCTTTATTTGACCACCGGTTTCAAAAAAGCGAAGTAGCAGAATGTTGTCCGCCAGGTAGCTCAAATCAACGGGTGAGGTCATCGTGCCCACCAGTCCTGACTGTGCGAGCACTACAAGAGTAACCACACCGCGGCGGTTTAAAAAAGAAAGCAATTCGTGCATCTGGAGTGCCAGGTTCTGTTCACCTGGCATGGCATTGAGGAAGCCGTTGAGGCTATCGATGACTACCACCTTCGCATCCCGCTTCTCTACACTATCTCTGACATGCTGCACAAACTCTCCAGGAGCCAGCTCCGCCGGATCGATTTGTTCGAGGTGGAGTAAGCCTGTATCTATGTAGGGACACGGGTCAATGCCCAAGCCTGCTGCGCGCCGGCAGGCGATTTTGGTCCATTCCTCAAACAGGAACACCGCCGCGAACTCACCACGCTGTGCCGCCGCTACGGCGTAGCTCATCGCCAGCGAGGATTTTCCTGAACCGGCCGGACCTATGAGCAGCGAACTCGTACCACGATCGATACCCCCGGCCCAAAGTTTATCGAGCTCGGCTATGCCGCTGGACACTTGCTCGTCCACGAACTGTTCAGCATGTTCACCGGAAATGAGTCGAGGGTACACGACGACACCACCAGTTCGTATCACATAATCGTGATGGCCTTCGCGGTACATGCTGCCTCGCATCTTTTCGACCTCGATGCGCCGCCTGCTATTGCCGAAGTCTCGGGGGACCTTTTCTAGCATTAATACTCCATGCGCGATGCTCTGAAGCTGCAAATCTTGTTGACCAGACGTGCGGTCGTCAAGAAGGAGCACCGTGCAATTCCTGGTGGTGAAGAAATGTTTAAGCGCCAGAACTTGGCGCCGGTAACGCAAAGAGTCTCGTGCGAGCAGGCGAAGCTCGGAAAGTGAGTCAAGCACGATCCGTCTCGGCTGAATTTCCTCTACTCGGTCGAGGATAGTCTTGGTCGTGTCCTGGAATTCAATTTCGGAGGGATGGAATGCGGAGTATTGATCTTCAGCCCGAAGCATATCTTCTGTGGGTGTGTACTCAAAAACCGCGATACCCTCCAGGGACCAGCCGTGCGATCGCGCTACTTTTTGAATTTCTTGTTTAGACTCCGACAGCGTCACATAAAGCGCGCTCTCACCGCGCTTTGCTCCGGCCATGAGGAACTGCAGGCCCAGCGTGGTCTTGCCTGAGCCAGGCACGCCCTCAACCAGGAACAGATGCCCTTGTGGAAATCCCCCGCCAAGGACGTCATCGAGTCCTTCGATACCGGTGGATACCCGCGCGTCGGCGGGCGGAGTGATAGGGGTCTCACTCATTTTGGATGCTCCTTACTTTGTTGAAAAACCCAGCAGCGCCTTTATTGTTGCATGACGGCCTGGAAGTGCATCGCTTCGACCGAGGGGTTCCAGTCGACGTGCGGTGCTTAATCACAATGCTCAGAATTGTCGATCACAACGGAGGATGAGCGCCGGTCGTCTTCTGCAACCCCTGCACACTGGGTCAGCCTCGCCGTCGACGCTGCGTCCTGAGGTTATTATAGTGAACGATGTTATGAAGCACGTCGACAAAAAGACGCGTTCGGCGAAAGCGTCCGGTCCCGCGGTGAAACGCCGGGCCGGAGCGAGAATTGCGAAAAAGAGCGCAGCGGAAGCCGACTTGCCGCGTCGCCGTTCCTCTGCGGCCGCTTTGAAGACCGAAGCGCCGAGCCAAGAACGACGTCGCGAACCGCCGACGAAAGCGAAACGCAAACGGCAGCTAAAGCGCAGCCTCCTAGAAAAAGCGCTGGATGTACTCGCTTCGGTGCCGAATCCGCTGCCTTAAGTACGCCCACCCGAACTATTTTCCGAGCAGTCCCGCGGCACGCTGGGCGAGCAGAGCTTTAGCGCTCTCCTCGGGAATAAGTTTATTCAACAATCCAAGATCCACGTCCAGCGTAACGTCGCGGTCCGCGACCAGTGCCCAGCCCTGTATGGGGGTTTGCAGAAATCCGATTTTCGCCGTGAGTGAGAACGTCATTCTGTCGCCGGACCATTCCTTGCGCTGATTCGCGAATTCGATCAGCCCCAGATTGAAGCCGGTGAAGAGCTGATCGATCGAGCGCTCGACGGCTTCTTTCATCTCCTGCTTCGGCCTATTGTGGGAAATAGTGATACGCATCGTGGACACCCCTAAGCCGCGCGCAGCGCGACACCCGCTCGAAGTACAATTTAGCATTTAGAACGGCCGGAATTGTGAGCGAAATCATGCCAGGGGCCAGGGGACAGCTCTCCTGGCCAGATCCTGATCACGCTTCAGACTCTTCTGGCGGAGCGATTGAAGCCGCTCGAAGAGCAGCTGGGTCTGAAGCTGGAGGCTCGCAGAGGACCCCTGGGAGGTGCTGGTGGTGGACCGCGCGGATAAGATCGCAGCCGAGCATTAGGAACCGCGAGACGGAGCGCAGGTGTCGCGCCCGGTGGACGGCGAAGCCGAACCGGAGCTAAAATCGTTCCCAACCGCGGCCCACGCCCGCACCCGGAGGGAAAATGAACGTTCTGCGCACCGTTGGACACGCTACTCCGCGCGTGGACGCGATTCAGCGCGTTACGGGCACCGCCACTTACGCCGGCGACATCCGTCTCGCAGGGATGCTCTATGCCCGCGTGCTGCGCAGCCCGCACGCGCATGCGCGGATCCGTCGCATCGACCTTACAAAAGCCCTCGCCCTGCCCGGCGTCAAGGCCGTCCTGACGCGCGAGAACTGCGACGTGATCTGGTCCAGCGGCGATATGCGCAACAAACGCTATCTCTTTAATAACCCGGTTCGGTTCGCGGGCGACGCCGTCGCTGCCGTCGCTGCCATCGATCGGCACATCGCCGAAGAGGCGCTGCAATCGATCGAGGTTGACTACGAACTGCTGCCGTTCGTGCTGGACCCCGAAGACGCGCTCAAATCTGGCGCGCCTGAAATCCAGCCTGGCGGCAATCTCTCGCCGAATGCGCAAGGCCGGCATGAACCCGAGACTTCGCGCCACGGGAATGTCGAAGAAGGGCTCCGGACGGCCGACCGAGTTTTCGAGGATCGCTATACGTCGGTGCATTTGAATAACGCGCAGCTCGAGCCGCGCGTGGCCATTGCGCAATGGACGGGCGATAAGCTCACGCTGTACGCATCCACGCAGGGCATTTCAAACTGCCGCACTGATATCGCGAAGGATCTCCACCTTCCGCTCGAAAATGTTCGTGTCGTTTGCCACTTCATGGGCGGTGGCTTCGGAAACAAGAACCAATGCCATGACTTCGACTTGATGGCCGCTATGCTCGCCAAGCAGACCGGCGTGCCCGTCAAGCTGGAGTTCACGCGCAAGGAAGATTACGTCGCGGTGCACGGCCGCTGGCCGACGCACCAGTACTACAAAATTGGCGTGAAGCGCGACGGCACGCTGACGGCCATTCAACTCCGAGGCTACAGCGGCATGGGACCGTATCGTAAAGGTGCGGGCGGCATTGCCGGTGTCGAGATGTACCAATGCCCGAATATCGAATCCGTCGTGTATCCCACATACACGAACATGGCCGTGTCGGCAAATTTTCGCGGGCCTGCATATCCGCAAGGCATTTTCGGGATCGAGTCGCTCATGGACCACATTGCGCACGAGCTGAACATCGATCCGGTCGAGTTCCGGCTGAAGAATTTCACGCGGAAGTATCACGACGAAGTCCCCTACACCAGCAACGGCCTGGAGGACTGCATCCGCCGCGGCGCGAAGGCGTTTGGATGGAAGCAGCGCTGGCACGCGCCGGGCTCGGATTCAGGACCAGTCCAACGGGGTGTCGGAATGGCCATGGGCGCTTTTGGGTCGGGATTAGGGTCGAGCAGTGCGGTCATCAAACTCGATTCGGACGGTCGGTATCACCTGCATGTGGGCGTCACCGACGTTGGCACTGCCGCGAAAACCACCATGGCTCTGATCGCGGCCGAAGCCCTTGGAGTCCCGCTGAACCAGATCGAAGTTATCAGCGGCGATACGGCGCAATGTCCATATTCTGTCGGCGAGTCCGGCAGCCGGACTACTACGCATACCGGATACGCCGTCATTCAAGCAGCGCTGGATTTAAAGCGCCAGCTTGACCAAAACGGAGCGCCAAAATCCGGCCAGGTACTTACTGGCAGCGCGACTCCCAACCCGCCGCAGCCGCAGCAAGCCGCGCGCTACTGCTTTGCGGCCCATTTTGCCGAGGTCGAGGTGGATACGGAGCTGGGACACGCGCGCGTCGTTCGATACTTGGCAGCGCACGACAGCGGCCGCATAATCAACCCGTTGACTTGCGCCAGCCAGGTCAAAGGCGGCGCCACGATGGGTATCGGGATGGCACTGCATGAGGAACTGCTTTATGACCGCGCGCGAGGCGTACCGCTGAACACCGGCTATTACGGCGCGCGCGTGATGACGCACCGCGACACGCCCGAAATTGAAGTGCTGTTTGTAGAAACCGAGGACGCGTACGGGCCTTACGGCGCCAAGTCGATCGGCGAAGCGACCATCGTGCCGTCGGTGGCCGCCGTCGCCAACGCCATCTTTAACGCCACGGGACGGCGCATCAAAGATTTACCGATTACCCGCGACAAGCTGCTGGCGTGAGTTCGTGGTCGCTCTGCTACCCTGATCGATACATGCGGTTCCTGTTGCCTGTCCTGCTGCTCATCGCACAGGTTTCGGCGCAAAATTTCGATCAGCTCACGGTGGAAAGGATCGCCACGGGTCTCGTTTTCGCCGAAGGGCCGGCCTGGTCGCGCGAAGGATTTCTGGTCTTTAGCGACGTGCCGGAAAACAAGCTGCTGCAGTTCAAGCTTGGCGAGAAGACGTCGGTTCTGCGTGAGAATTCCAATGGCGCGATGGGCAATGCCTTCGATGCGCAGGGCCGGCTCTATAGCTGCGAAACGCATTCGCGGCGGGTGACGCGGCTGGATAAGCGGGGCAAGGTGGAGGTTTTCGCCGAACGGTACCAGGGCAAACAGTTCAACGCGCCCAATGACATCGTGATCCGGAAAGACGGGCAGGTTTTCTTCACCGACCCGGCGTTCGGAAACCAGGAAGACACGCGCGATCTCGATTTTTTCGGCGTATACCATGTTTCGCCGCGCGGCGAAGTGGATCTGATCGCCAAACCTAAAGGCCGGCCCAACGGCATTGCGCTCTCACCCAACGGCCGCATCCTTTATGTTTCAAATTCGGACGAGCACAACATCCGCGCCTATGATTTGGACAGCCGGGGCTCAGCGTCCAACGAGCGCGTGCTGGTGGGGGGAATCGCCGGCATTCCAGACGGCTTGCGCACGGACGAAAAAGGCAACCTGTATCTGGCCGCGGGCAAAATCGAAGTATACACGCCGGAGGGCAAGCCGCTGGGGTCCATCGCGCTGCCGGAGACGCCATCGAATTGCGCGTTCGGCGACGACGACCTCCAATCGCTGTATGTCACCGCGCGAACCTCGGTGTATCGTGTCCGCCTGGACGTAAAGGGCAGTGTCCAATACTAAGGAAGACCGCCGTTTTCCCTCCCGCCCGTTCCTCGGCGTCGGAGCCTTGATCTTCGACGACCGTCGAATTCTTCTGGTGGAGCGCGGAAAAGAGCCGCTAAAAGGCTACTGGTCGCTGCCGGGCGGGATCCTCGAGACCGGCGAGAAGCTGGAGGAAGCGATCCGGCGCGAGGTTCTCGAAGAAACGGGGCTGGATGTCGAGCCGATGTCGCTATTCGAAGTGTTCGAGCGGATTATGCCCGGCGAGGACGGCCGAGTCGAATACCATTACGTCTTGATCGACTACATCTGCCGCCCGGTCGGCGGCCGGTTGCAAGCCGCCTCCGACGTGGCCCGCGCCACTTGGGTATCGGAACAGAACCTCGGCAGCTATCGTCTTACAGACGGCACACTTGCCGTTATCGAGAGAGCTTTTGCCCAACTTCAGCGCTGACCTGCTCGAGTTCGAATCGCTACGCCAACTGGTGGGCCGCTATGTGCGGAGCGCGCTCGGCCGCGCCGAGCTTGAGAACATCGGCCCGGACACGGATCGCGCGGCGCTGGAATCGTCGCTCGCCGATACTGCCGAGGCGATCGCTTATTTGCAGGCTTCCCAACAACCTCAAGCGGCCGCGCGGGGGGCAGCCATACGTGTCCGCTTCGACTCGATCCCGGATATCGCCGCGGCGCTCCCGCTGCTCCGCATCGAAGGCGCGGTTCTCGAGCCCCTGCAGATTCTCGATTTGACGCGGCTGTTAGAGCAAGCCGGCGAAATTCGCGCTGTCCTCAACCTCGCAGCGTCGAAATACACGAGGCTGGCTTCCGGCGCGGCCGCGATCGTCGATCCGCGTCCGCTCTTGCGCGAACTGCACGGCAAAATTCTCCCGGACGCGACCGTAGCCGACGACGCCAGTGTGGCGCTCCAAAAGCTTCGCCGCGATATCGAACGCCAGCAGCGGCAGATCCAAAGCTCGTTAGAGCGCTTTCTGCGCTTACATCACGACGATGGGACCCTGCAAGAAGAGTTCATTACGCTGCGCAACGACCGTTTCGTGGTGCCTGTGATCGCCGGACAGCAGCGGAAGGTGTACGGCGTGATTCACGGCGCCAGCGGCAGCGGCCACACGCTATTCGTCGAACCGCTGGAAACCATCGATTTGAACAACGAGCTGGTACGCCTGCGGGAAGAAGAACTGCGCGAGGTGCACCGGATTCTGCGCGAGCTGACGGAACTGTTGAGATCTTATTCGGATCAGATTCAGGCCACCGTGGAGGTGCTCGGGCGTCTGGAGTTGTTATTTGCAAAGGCCGAATTTGCGCTCGATTTTCAGTGCACTATTCCGCGTTTTAGCCCGGATTCAGGCCGGCGCCTGGTTCTGCGCGAGGCCCGCCATCCGCTGCTCGAAGACGTGCTGCGGCGGCAAAAGCGGCGCGTCGTGCCGATTTCGCTCACCTTGGACGAGGCGCACCGCACGTTGTTGATCAGCGGGCCTAACACCGGCGGCAAGACGGTTTCGATGAAGACCACGGGGCTGCTCGCGTTAATGGCTCACTCGGGCCTGCCTGTGCCCGCGGCGGAAGCCGAGTTTCCGATTTTCGAGCAGGTGCTGGCCGATATCGGCGACCAGCAATCGATCGCCGAGAGCCTCAGCAGCTTCTCGGCGCACATCGCGCATGTTCGCGACATGTTGCTGGACGTAACGCCGCAATCGCTGGTGCTCTTGGACGAATTAGGCCGCGCGACGGATCCGGAGGAAGGCGGCGCGCTGGGAGTGGCGATCCTGGAGATGTTTCGATCCAATGGCGCATTCACGCTGGCATCCACGCATCTGCTGGCATTGAAAATTTATGGCGCGACCAGCGAGGGCGTGCTCAACGCCTCAATGGGCTTTGACGAGGAGACGCTGGAGCCGACGTTCGTTCTTCGGGTCGGCGCGCCGGGCAAGTCGGCTGGCTTGGATATTGCGGCGCGCCTCGGCCTTTCGCCGGAGCTGATCGAGCGGGCCCGGGCACGCATGTCTGGCCAGGAACGCGAGGTGGCGCGCTTCCTGGACGAATTGCACCAGCGCGTCGACTCTCTGGCTCAAAGTGAACGCGAACTGAAGCAGCAAACTGAAACGCTGGCGGCTCGGGAACGTTCCGTCGCCAAGGAATGGGAGCAGCGCGAGACGGCCAAGCTCCGTGAAATGGAGCAGCGCCTTCACAATGCAGTGACGGCGTTCGAAACCGAAGGCCGAGAGACAATTCAAAAGATTCAGGAGCAGGCCGAGCAGCGGAAGGCCGTAGAAGCAGCCGAGCGGCGGGTCGCGAAAACGAAGCGTGAATTCGAGCAGAAAGCCCGTGAGGCGATCTTTGGGCCAGCGCCGGCCGGCAAGCAGCCGTTGCCGGTCGAGCCCGGCACCCGCGTCCGCTTGAAAGGCGTCCGCGAACCGGC
The DNA here is from genome assembly GCA_035293725.1 of Bryobacteraceae bacterium. Classification (GTDB taxonomy): domain Bacteria; phylum Acidobacteriota; class Terriglobia; order Bryobacterales; family Bryobacteraceae; genus Palsa-89. The sequence goes on along the minus strand of DATGMH010000162.1, from coordinate 140,453 downwards.
GCGTGTGCGGCGGAAACTTGCCGGAGGCCTCATCGAGGTCGAGGCTGGCTTCATAAAAATGCAGGTCTCGATGGACGATGTCGAGGAAGTGCTGCCGTCGGCGCCGGAGGCTGCCCGCCTCCCGAGGAATGTCTCATTCGAGTCCGGACCCAAATGGGACGTCAGCTACCGCGAGATCAACGTTATCGGCCAGCGCGCCGACGAAGCTCGCGAAAACGTGGACAAGTTTCTCGATTCGGCGAGCTTGGCCTCCATCGATCGTGTCCGCATCGTCCACGGCCATGGCATGGGGATCTTGCGGAAAGCCATCGCCGAGCTGCTCGCGAGCAATCCGCACGTCGAGAAATTCTATCCGGCGTCGCCGAGCGAAGGCGGAACGGGCGCAACGGTCGTAGAGCTAAAATGAACTTGTCGCGACGTCTACCCGCCTGACCATCGACGATTTCGAAAAGCTTCCCGACGAGGCTGTCAAGCACCGCGAGCTCGTCGACGGGGAGTTGATTGACGTCTCAGGAAAGAATTTAGCTACAATCTGCTGCGTGACCTGCTGATCGAGTTGCTGCGGCCCTTGGCCAGAAAGCAGAATCTCGGGCAGGTTATCGGCGAACAGGAGTTCGATTTCGACGGAATGCGTATGGGCCCGACGTCACATTCGTATCCACGGCGAAAGCGCCGTTGCTGGATCGCCGCCGTGTGCAACGTTTCGTGCTTGACCTAGCCATCGAATCGAATCGCCGAACGACACCTTTGCGTCGCTAATAAAGAAGGCGCAGCGCTATCGTAAATGCGGCACGCAAGAAGTGTGGCTCCTTTCGATCGACGCCCGCACAGCCTATTACTACTCTGACAAACAGAACGTCATTCTGGACGAAAATGCCGAATTCCGCTCCGGCTTAATCCCCGGGTTTTCAATCCGCCTGGGCGAGTTATTCGACCGTATTTGACCGCATCTAAATGTTTGTCTGCATGCAGCCGTTACAATAGGAGTAGTGTCTCCGACGGCCTCCACTCTGTGCGCGAATTGCGGTGCCTCGATTACCGCCAATGCGCTAAGCTGCCCCTCCTGCGGACGGCTCACGCACGCGCAGGAATTGGAGGTGCTTGTCCAACACGCCAAGCTAGCGGGGCAGGCCAATGACTGGCATGCAGCTAAAGCGGTCTGGGAGAAAGCGTTACCGTTGCTGCCGCCGGATTCCAAGGAATATCGTACCGTTCAGGCAAGAATCGAAAACATTAACCGCCAGCTTTCGGATAAAAGCGTGTGGGCGAAGCGAGCGGCCAAGCTCGGTCCCGTCGGGGTGGTGCTGTGGAAATTCAAGACCATCGCGCTGCTAGTGCTTACGAAGGCCAAATTCGTTCTACTCGGACTGACCAAGCTGAATACGCTGCTCAGCATGATGGCATTCTTCGCGGTCTACTGGTCGATGTTCGGATGGAAATTTGCGCTTGGCTTCGTGGTGTCCATCTATATTCACGAAATGGGCCACGTGATCGCGCTCCGCAAATACGGGATCCCGGCCAGTTCGCCCATGTTTATTCCGTTCGTGGGCGCGCTGGTGCGGATGAAGCAATATCCGGCCAATGTCGCGCAAGACGCGCGTGTGGGGCTGGCCGGTCCGATTTGGGGCCTCGGAGCGACTGTAGTGGCATGGCTCGGCGCGTTGGCAACCGGCTTACCCATCTGGTACGCCATCGCCCACACCAGCGCTTGGCTCAACCTGTTCAACCTCATTCCCATCTGGCAGCTCGACGGAGGTCGCGGGTTCCGCGCCCTCACCCGAAAGCAGCGCGGCATGGCGCTTGGCGCGGCACTCGCAATGTGGGTCATGACCCAGGAAACCATGCTGTTGCTGATCTCGGCCGGCGCCGTATACCGCCTGTTCAGTCGCGACTACCCGGCCGAGGACGATAATGGCGCCTTAACCCAGTACATTGGGTTGATCGTCTTGCTCGCTTTGTTGGTCCTGATGACGAACCGCGGGATTCCGGCGTCCTAGTTAGGCGCGCTTCAGCACCGCCAGCCCCGTTCCTGCGCCAATGAGAAAGCCGCCAGCGGCGCGGTTAGTCCAGACTGCGTAACGTGGCAGCCGCGCCAACCGGGATGCCTGCCCTGCCGCGAGGCTGTAGCCGAGCAAAACGCAGAATTCGATCGCTGCCGACGTCGCGGCCAGGATCGCAACCTGCTCGGCAACCACTGCATGGGGATCAATGAATTGCGGCAGCAACGCCGAGAAGAACACGATAGCCTTGGGGTTGGAGAGCTGGACGACGAGCGCGTCCAAGAACAAACGCCGGCTCCCACGCTCGGGCCCCGATTTATCGAGCTCCTGGTGCAGACTGGATCCTCGGAGCAGGGCACGCAAGCCCAAAAATATTAAATACGCTGCACCGGCCCACTTAACCGCGAAGAAGAGCCGATACGACGTCAGCAAGAGAGCGCCCACGCCCGTTCCCGATAACACGAAGTAAATCGTATTTCCGGAGAGGATTCCCAGCGCCGACGCAACCCCTTTGCGGGTGCCGGAACGCAGCGCGCTCGAAAGCACGAACAGTACGGCTGGGCCGGGAGTCAAGCATAGTGGCAGTTCCAGCAATACGAAAAGCCACAAGGTCGCCCAATGCACAGCGTCACTATAACAAACCAGGCATATAGTGGAATCTTTGTCGTCTACTCTTTTCGCGTCATCAACTGTGCCATCCGGCAATTAAAGTTCTGCTCCCGAACCGCCGATACGGCAATGTGGTGCGCGCTCAGAGTGTGCTTGCTTTTGGACTGCTCCTCTTAGCACCTTCCGTCCAAGCAATCACCATACGCGACAGCAGGATAGCGGTTGCGGTAAGCGAGCAATCCTGCACCCCTCCCAAGGCGGTGGGTACCTTTCAGCCCACGGCGCGCCAGGCATTCCTATGGTTCGCAGCGCGCCAGGTCAGCGCCGGCGATGAAGTTCATGTCGAGTGGCTGGATCCGTCGGGCGCGGTGTTGACCGCGGCTGACTATGGCGAAATTCCCGATGCGACTGAGCTGTGCTTTGCCACCCAGCTTCCAATCGCCGGCTTTGCGCCGGCGTCAGAGCCCGGCACTTGGACGGCGCGCGTTTCGGCAAACGGCCGCCTGCTCTTTTCCCGTCAATTCACGATCGCGGGTGAGCGCGACGATGGCGCGCCTGTCGTCACGAGCGTCACCTGGTCAGGCGTGCGGGCGCAGGAAATCGATTTTACCGTACAGGGCCGGAACTTTCAGCCGAACGCGATGGTCTTCATCGCTCGCTACACGCAATCCGGGGGATGGAATTACCTGGCGAGCCTCAAGCCGGCGGAAACGGCGACGAACCGCCTGCGGGTCCACTACGGGGGACTGCCGGCCAATGAATATTGGGTGATGGTCGAAAATCAAGACCAACGCATGAGCCGGCCCATGCCGTTTTTGATTGAGAGCGGGGGCTATAAACTGCCGATCCCTGCCGGCGACCCCTGGGTGATCACGCAGGGACCGTACGGAACCTTTTCGCACTGGGGCAACAGCCTGCATGCGTACGATATTGCTCCGCGCTCCGAGCGCTGTGTGGTCGCGATGCGGGCCGGGATCGCTTACACCCACGATCTCGGGCTCCGGCAAGATCACCAGCACCGCTCCTTCGGCAACTACATCACGATCGATCATGGCAACGGCGAATACAGCCACTACGCACACCTGGCGACAGGGACCTTCGCCGTCGCGAACGGAGAGCACGTCGAGCAAGGACAGGCGTTGGCCATTGCCGGCAACAGCGGATACACGCTAGGCGAGGGCGGCGGCTATCACGTTCACGTCAGCGTCACGCGGTCGCCTCCGATCTCCTCCAACAGCATTCCGTTTCAGTTTGAAGATCTGCCGGCCCCCTGGCGAAGTCTCGTGAATCGCAGCGTACTTTCCGCAAATGCATCGCCGCTCTGCGACTGCCGCGAGAAGCATCCTTCGAGACAGCTTGCATCGGCTGCCTCGTCCGATGCCCCTAAGACTGCGGGCCAGGTTTTCGCAGCGCAATGGTGGAGCGAAACAGTTGCAGTGCCGAAAGGATCGAGGGTCCTGGATGTGGTGCTCAGTTGGCCGGGCGCCAGCGACGATCTCGATCTGCACCTGATGAGCCCCAGTGGACGTCATTACGGCTGGTACGGCGATACCACCGGCTATTCGGGCGCGAACGGCAACCCCGAGCAATTCCACATCGCCAGGCCAGAACCCGGCATCTGGCGAGTTTCGGTGCAAGGCATGCGAGGAGGCCCTGGGCCCATCGACTTCACTGTTCAAGCTATGCCCGAGTCGACGGCGGCCCGAGTATTAACGGCAGCGGGCGGCGGCCGGCACACGGGCATCCATCGCTAGCGCCGGTGTCCTCAATGAACCAAGTTCAGCAGCCGGCGCGCTCTTTTTTGCAGCGCTCGGGCTTGCACTGCTCGGGCTAACGCGCGGCCCCGCTGTGCCCTGCTAGAATTCGGGTGACCATGACTGGAGTTGTGGCAGACCCGATCTGCAAAGAACACGTCACCGGCCGCCATCATCCCGAGTGCCCCGAGCGATTCGATGCTGCTTTGCGCGCGGTTGAGGACCTGAAGCTTTTGCAAATCGAGCCGCGCGCCGCCCACGAAGACGAAATCGCGCTTTGCCATCCCAGAGAGTACATCCGCATGGTCGAACGCGAAGTTATGAACGGCTTCCAGGAATTGAGTACGGGCGACACGATCATTTGCCCCCGATCCCTCGATGCCGCCCTCCGCGCCACAGGCGCTGTATTGAATGCGGTGGATACGGTGTTTGCCAAGAGAGCGCGCAACGCGTTTTGCATTGTCCGTCCGCCCGGCCACCACGCCACCCCATTTCGCGGTATGGGATTTTGCATCTTCAACAACATCGCGATTGCCGCGCGTTACGCGCAGCACAAATATCGGATTGGCCGCGTCCTGATCGCGGACTGGGACGTGCACCACGGCAACGGAACTCAGGATATCTTTTACAGCGATGGCTCGGTATTTTTCTTCAGCACGCACCAGCACCCCTGGTATCCGGGCACCGGCCTGCCGGACGAGATTGGCGAAGGCAAAGGCCGAGGCATGATCCTGAATTGTCCGTTTCCGGCCGGCTCCGGCCGCAAGGAAATCGTGGGCGCTTTTCAAGAAAAGCTGGTTTCAGCGGCAGACAAAGTGAAGCCCGATCTGGTCCTGATCTCGGCGGGGTTTGACTCGCGAAAAGACGATCCGCTGGGCAATTTCCTTCTGACGGATGAAGACTTCGCCGATCTGACTCACATCATGCTCGAGATCGCCGACAAGTACGCCGGCGGCCGCCTGGTTTCGGTACTTGAGGGCGGCTACAACCTGAGCGGCCTGGCCTCGGCGGTTCGCTCACACGTTCAGGCGCTGCAATAGAGTACAGTCGATCCGCGGCGAACCTGCGAAAATTGCAGCATGGCCTCCGCAGCGCCCGATCTCTTGTCCATCCGCCCGGCGTCCGATAGCGACGTCCCACTGATCTTACGTTTCATCGAAAAGTTGGGCGAATATGAGAAGCTCTCGCACGAGGTGGTTGCAACCGAGGCCGCGCTGCGCAAGTACCTGTTCGGCCCCCGTCCGATGGCCGAAGTAATCCTGGCGTACTGGGGCGGCGAAGCGGTTGGATTTGCGTTGTTTTTCCATAATTTCTCGACGTTCCTGGCGCGTCCCGGCATTTACCTGGAGGACCTGTTCGTGGAGCCCGAGCATCGCGGCAAAGGCATCGGAAAGGCACTGCTCATGCGGCTGGCCGGGATCGCCGTCGAGCGCGGCTGCGGGCGTTTGGAGTGGTCCGTGCTCGATTGGAACGAGCCGTCCATCCAGTTCTATCGCAAGCTGGGGGCAGTCGCCAAGGACGAATGGACCATTTACCGGCTGACCGGCGCAGCCCTCGAGAACCTGGCGCGCTCCTAGCGCGGCACCGTAGTGCATGCTCGCGCGCCGGTACGGACGATGCTGTGCGCATCGATCGATGCGTGCGCAGCCCCACAAGCTCTAGTTAAACTGAATAAAAGACGATAAACCAGCCAAAGTGACTATGTCTTCCAGAACCCAGGCGCTCTACGATGCCCTCGCCAGCCGCATCCTTGTGCTCGATGGCGCCATGGGGACCATGATTCATCAGGCGCCGCTTTCCCTGGACAAGGATTACGAAGGACACGAAAACTGTCCCGAAATCCTGGTGGTCACGCGGCCCGACGTGATCGGCGGGATTCACCGTGCCTATCTCGAAGCCGGGGCCGATATCATCGAGACCGACACATTCGGCGGCGCTTCCGTGGTGCTCTCCGAATTCAATTTGCAGGATCGCGCATATGAGCTGAACTATGCCGCGGCAAAGTTGGCGCGGCAGGTCGCCGATGAAATCTCGACATCGGCTAAGCCGCGCTTCGTCGCCGGCTCCATGGGACCGACGACCAAAGACCTCAACATTACCGCCACCATAACGTTTCAGCGGCTGCACGACGCTTATTACCACCAGGCCAAAGCGCTGATGGAAGGCGGCGCTGATTTTTTGCTGATCGAGACGGCGTTTGACACCGGCAGTCTCAAGGCCGGCCTACTGGCAGTAGAAAAGTTGCGCCGGGATCTGGGGCTCGAAATCCCTGTAATCGCGTCCGTAACGATTGAGCGCAACGGCACGATGCTTGGGGGCCAGCCCATCGACGCGCTCTACGCATCGATCGCAAATCACGCCCTGCTCGCCATCGGGATGAACTGTGCCACCGGCCCGGACCTGATGACGGATCACATCCGCACGCTGCACGAGATGTCCTCTTTTCGCATCTCGTGCTACCCCAACGCGGGGCTGCCGAACTCCGAAGGTAAGTTCGGCGAAACTCCCGAGTCGCTGGCGGCGCAACTGGAAAAATTCATCGATCATGGCTGGCTGAATCTGGTCGGGGGGTGCTGCGGCACAACGCCGGACCATATCCGAGCCATCGCTCAAATGGCCGAAGGCAAGCCGCCCCGCGCCTTAAAGCCGTCGTCGCACCGCGCATACTATTCGAACAAGGAACTGGTCGAGGCGGAGGAAAGCAACCGTCCGCTCATCGTGGGCGAGCGCACCAACGTGATCGGCTCCCGCTTGTTCAAGAACATGATCGCGGAAGAGAAGTGGGAGGAGGCCACCGAAATCGCGCGCTGGCAGATCCGCAACGGCGCGCATATCGTGGACGTCTGCCTGCAGTCCAGCGACCGCGACGAAATCCAGGACACTCCGGCGTTTTATGAGAAACTGATCCGCAAAATCAAAGCGCCGATCATGATCGACACCACCGATCCCAAAGCGATCGAGTTGGCGCTGAGCTATTGCCAGGGCAAGTCGATCATCAACTCCATCAATCTGGAAGACGGCGAAGAAAAGTTCGAGCGCGTCTGTCCCCTGGCCAAGTCCTACGGTGCGGCCGTGATCTGCGGAACCATCGACGAGGACAAGCTGCAAGCCCAGGCGTTCACGCGCGAACGCAAGATGGCGGTAGCACAGCGCTCGGTCGAACTGCTAACCGCGAAGTACGGCTTGGCTCCCGAGGACATCATCATCGATCCCCTGGTTTTTCCCTGCGCCACAGGCGATGAAAACTACATCGGCGGCGCGGTTGAGACCATCGAAGCCATCCGGCTGATCAAGGAAAACATCCCCTACATAAAAACGGTGCTGGGCGTGTCGAATATCTCGTTCGGCCTGCCTGCCTCGGCGCGCGAGGTCGTGAACTCGGTTTTTCTGTATTACGCCACAAAAGCGGGCCTGGATCTCGCGATTGTAAACGCCGAAAAGCTGGAACGCTTCGCGTCCATTCCGGTCGAGGAGCGCCGATTGGCGGAAAGCTTGCTCTTTAATACGCCGCCCGCGGAAATCCCAGCCGACCATTCCAAAGCGGAAGAATTGAAAACGGCTCCCGAAGATTGGCGCCTGCAGTCGCGCGAACAAAAAATCGGAATCAATCAATTCCACATCGCCGCAATCACCGAGCATTTCCGCAAGGCCGGCAAGAAAGAAAAGAAGAAAGCCGCCGGCCTGCCGCTCGACGCGCGCCTGGCCAACTACATCATCGAAGGTACCAAGGACGGCCTGATCGCCGATTTAGAGCGCAAGCGCGCCGAAGGTGCAGCTCCGCTCGACATTATCAACGGTCCCCTCATGTCCGGCATGTCCGAGGTAGGCCGTCTGTTCAATAATAATGAGCTCATCGTGGCCGAAGTATTGCAGTCGGCCGAAGCCATGAAGGCCGGCGTCAACCACCTCGAGCAATTCATGGAAAAAACCGAAAGTTCCACGCGCGGCAAAGTCGTGCTCGCAACGGTGAAAGGCGACGTTCACGACATCGGCAAGAACCTGGTTGAAATCATTCTCAGCAACAACGGATATCAGGTGATCAATCTCGGGATCAAAGTTCCGCCCGAGGAGTTGATCAAGGCCTATCGGGAGCACCAGCCCGATGCCATCGGCTTATCGGGGCTGCTGGTCAAAAGCGCGCAGCAGATGGTGATTACGGGCGGGGACCTGAAAGAACACGGCGTCCGGGTTCCACTGCTGGTGGGCGGTGCTGCATTGTCGGACAAGTTCACGCGGACGAAAATTGCCCCCAGCTATGCGTCCCCCACCTTCTACGCCAAGGACGCCATGACCGGGCTGCGGATCCTGAATGAGATTATGGACCCGGCGACGCGCGAGCAGGTGCTCGCTTCCCACATTTTTTCCGACAGCGGCGAAACGCGTCCGGCCGTTGCCGAAACGCCTTTAGCTCTTCAACAGAGCCGCAGTCCCAAAGTGCGCCCGGACATCCCTATCCCCGCCGCGCCGTATCTCGATCGCCGCGTGCGCGAAGTGCCGAACCTGGCCGAGATCTGGAGCTATATCAACCCGTACATGTTGTACGGCCGCCACCTCGGTTTCAAGGGGAATTTCGAAAAGCTCCTGGCCGAGCGCGATGCCAAAGCGTTGAAGCTTTTCCACGATGTCGAACTAGTGAAAGCCGAAGCCGCGCGGTTTATGAAGGTGAAGGCTGTGTGGCAATTTTTCGAAGCCGAACGCGATGGAAACGCCATTCACCTGTTTCTGCCCAGTGCTTCCCAGCCGCTGCACAGCTTCCAATTCGGCCGGCAGCCGAAAGCCGATGGGCTGTGCCTCAGCGATTACATTCTCGACGCCGAAGAGGGCCGCCGCGACCACTTGGTTTTGTTCGTAGTGACGGCCGGATCCCAGGTCCGCGAGGAGTCCGAACGTGCCAAGCAGGCGGGCGAATTCTTCAAAGCGCACGCTTTACAGGCGCTCGCCATCGAGACGGCGGAAGGCTGCGCCGAGTGGCTGCACCGCCGCATCCGCGAGGACTGGGGTTTCCCCGATTCTCCCACCATGACCATGCAGGAGCGCTTCACTTCTCGCTATCGCGGCAAGCGCTACAGCTTCGGTTATCCTGCTTGCCCCAATCTGGACGACCAGCAGGGGATCTGGAAACTGCTTCACCCGGAAGAGATCGGCGTGCAACTAACCGAAGGCATGATGATGGAGCCCGAGGCCAGCGTCAGCGCCCTTGTATTCCATCACCCGGATTGTGCATACTTCACCGCCAGCGAAATAAGCGAGCCGGCCTTGGTGTAGGCCGCGAATACACGCACAAATCGGGAACCTTAATTCGAATCAGCGCGTATCGCCGTGCATCGGCGGCTATATTTTCGCCTTTGGGAATTTCTTCCGCATCCAGTCTACGAATTTTTCCGGCGCGGCCATCGTGGATAGCCGGCCCTGGCGCACCAGCGCCCAATCGTCGAACAGCTTCGATTGCTTGATTTCGGCCAGCGTTACCGCAGGCTCCAGACGCGACAGAAACTCGAAGTCGGCCACCGCCGATTTCGGATTTTTCGGATCGTCGCGCCCATCTGAGGCGATCCGCGCCAGGCCAACCACCGCCGATTCGCCGCTGCTGTGGTAGATGAACACCTTATCGCCCGGCTTCATCTCGCGAATCGCGCGCACTGCCTGGGGATTGTTCACGCCGTCCCAAACGGTCTTCTTGTCTTTCTCCAAGTGATCGATCGAGTACGTCTCCGGGTCGGTTTTGGCGAGAAAGTATTTCATATCGGGCACTATAACTACGCAGGAAATGGAGCCATTGTACACTGATTTGCCCGGCAGGCACGCGCTGAACGGATTGAGTTTTGCTGCGGTCCTGCTCCTAGCGGGTCATTTCGCAGCATCGGCCCAGGGCAAGCTAGATAACACTTACGCCCGCAATTCAGCTACATCCGCCCCGGTAAGTGCCTCCGTGGACCCGCGTTCGTACCTCATCGGGCCGGAAGACGTCCTCTTCATTCGAGTCTGGCGCGAGCCCGATTTTACGTTTCCTGTCGCCGTGCGCCCGGACGGCGAAATCACAGTTCCTTTGATCGGCGACGTAGACGCCGCAGGTGAGACGCCGGCCGAATTGACCAAGAACCTAGGCGCGCTGCTCGGCAAGTTCATCAATAATCCAGACGTTAGCGTGTTCGTCACCGAAGTCCGCAGCAAGAAGTACTACATCGACGGAGAAGTAAACCGCCCCGGGGCGTTTCCGCTAGTTACGCGAACCACCGTGCTCGAGGCCCTTAGCCATTCCGGCGGATTCAAGGATTTCGCCAACAGCAAAAGAATCCGGATCTTGCGCGGCGATAAGGTCTACCTGTTCAACTTGAAGCAGGTCAGCAACGGGAAACATTTGGAACAGAACATCGTGGTGCAGAACGGGGACCACGTGATCGTGCCCTAGGTTGACTCATGGAAGCTCCCGAACCCTCGCCCACCACACGCCGCCAGCTCGATTTTTATGACGTCGTCGATGCTTTGCGGCGCCAGAAGGCGTGGATCGTAGGCCCGATGCTCGCTGCTTTAGTCGCGTCGGTCGCGTTTGCCTTTCTGTGGCCCGATACTTACGTTTCCGTTGCCACTATTCGCGTCGTTCCGCCGCAAGTTCCTGAGAATTTTGTGCCCGCCAACGTCAGCCTCGACCTTCAAGGCCGAGTGAGCACTCTGGTGCAGCTGATTCTTAACCGCGCCACTCTGACCAGCATCATCAATTCGCATGGCCTCTATAAGCAGGAGCTAGCGCGGATGGCGTTGGATGACGTGATCGAAAGTATGCGCCTGCACGATCTCAAAGTAGTGCCGCTTCAGCAGACCCTGAACCCGGCGCAGGCGCAAAGGCCTCAATATCCCGCGTTCGAGCTCCGTTTCGCCTATCGCGACCGCTTCATCGCGCAAAAAGTAACCACTGACCTGGTAGCGCGTTTTCTGGAGGAAAACGTCCGCGAAGTGTCGCAGCAGACCTCCTCTACTACGCAGTTTCTGCGCGATCAGTGGGACTCATCCAAAAAGAAGTTGGAGGATGTCGAGCAGAAGCTCAGCGATTTTCGTGCCCGCAACGTTGGCCGCCTGCCTGAGGAACAGCAGAACAATTACCAGCAATTGGCCGCGCTCGAGGCGCAGCGCTTGAACCTCAACTTAGCCATGAACCGCGTCAACCAGGAGAAGCTGTTGGAGCAAAATCAGTTGCAGATCTATCGCGGCCAACTCGCTTCGCTGAAAGATCCCGCCGGGTCCGAAGCTGCCCAGCAGAAGAACGAAACGGCCGCTAAGAAAGATCGCGAAATTTCACAATACGAAGACGCCCTCGCGGCGGCACGCGAGCGCTACAAGGAAACGCATCCCGATGTCCAGCGCCTGTTGAACCTGCTGGATATGGCACGTAGCCAGCGCGCGGCTGCCCTGAAAAACGAGCATGAGACAAGCGTTAATGCGCCGCACGCCTCTTCAAGTCCGGAACTCGTTCGCGACCAGCGAGAATTAGCTGGGTCGATCGAACGCACCGAAGGCCTGATTCAGGCCAAGGATCTCGAAATGTCCGATCTCCGGAAGCAAGCCGAGGAATTGGACGGCACGATACGCAACTACGAAGCGCGGCTCGCAAGCGTGCCGCTCGGAATCAAAGAATACGATGAATTGATCCGAGACCGCGACCTCGCCAAAAAGGAATATGAAGATCTGGACCGGCGGCTGAACACCTCAGCCATGGCCACAGCGCTCGAAAACCGTCAAGGCGGCGAGCGCCTTGAGCAACTGGATGCACCCACGCTGCCGCAGACGCCCACCGAGCCGAAGCGTCCTCTCATCGTTGGGCTGGGAAGCGCGCTCGGATTGACCATCGGCTTGTGCCTGGCAGGTTTCCGCGAAGTTTGGAACACGGGCTTGAAAAATCTCAAGGACGTTCACGCTTACGCCCATCTTCCAATCCTGGCGACCATCCCCTTGCTGGAGAACGATTCCTCGGGCCGCGCCCGGAGAAAATTATCTTGGGTAGCTTGGTCGGGCGCCAGCCTTGCGGGCCTCGCCATTATGTCTGGTTCGGTGATTTACTACTATGCGACAAAATTGTGAGTTTTGCGCCTGGGGGCACGTTTATGAGTAGTGTCCAAGAGGCATTGGTAGCTGCCGCGCGGCCCGCCTCAGACCCGGTTACGGACGGCCTCCTGTGCGAGATCCCGAGCCTTGCGTGCCGCCTCTCGCCGGATGCACTCGCCATCGACCCCCTGCGCCCTGGCGTGGCGCCAATCGAAGAATTCCGCGCGCTGCGGACGCGGTTGAATCACCTGCAGCAGAGCCGGAGTGCGCTGCGGGCCGTTGTCATCACCAGCGCTTCGCCGGCGGAAGGCAAGTCATTTACGGCCGCGAACCTCGCGCTGGCACAGGCGCAGTTGGCCGGAAACCGCGTGCTGCTATGCGACTTCGATTTTCGCCGGCCCGCGATTCACAAGACTTTCCTGGCGGAGCGGAGCCCAGGCCTGACCGATTACCTGCTCGGCACGGTCCCGCTACAATACGCTATGCGGCGGCTCGGTGACGGCAACCTGTTCGTGATGCCGGCCGGCACGGCCGTAACCAACCCGCTCGAACTCCTGAACTTGCCCTCCGCCAAGGAATTGCTGCAGCGCCTGCGCGGCTTATTCAACTGGATCCTGCTGGACAGTCCACCTCTATTGTTCGCTGCCGACGCCAATCTGCTTGCGACGTTATGCGATGCAACCATCTTGGTGGTCCGTATCGGCGCGTCCACAATCGACTCCTTTGCGCGGGCGCGCCAATGTCTCTGCGAAGACAACGTGATCGGAATTGTCGTCAACGGCGCGAGCCGTAGCGAGCTCTACAGCAAGTACTCGTGTTATCACGCCTACAGTAGTTCGGCCGGTGAAGAACCGGTTACAGCCGCATCACGGCCCTGACCGCCCGCCCCGTGCCTGTGCCGAACCGGCCCACTGGCGCTAATTCTACCCATTCCGATGCGGTAGCCGTTTCGGCTAGAATAAGGTCTTGTCCTCGGCCGGCGTGAAACCGGCACTCTTGTGAGGACGTCAGAGGACGTTAGGCGCAGAGTGGAAAGGAATTGTACTTGAGATGATCTGTCACAGGCGTGGCCGCCTGCGAGCTGTAAGGATCTTTGCTGCATTCCTTTCTTCCGTTGCCGTTCTCCCAGGCCAACAACCCGGGCAAACGCAACCGGCACAGCAACAGCAGCCCGCGCCCCAACGGCCGCCGAGTCCATTTGAGCCCGTACCGGTTGCTCCGCCGGAACAATCCCGGCCCACGCCGGGGCAGCCGGCGCAACCAGCGCCGAGACCGCAACAGCCCTCTGCTCCAGCCGCCACAGAACCCGGCCAGCCGCCCCAGAACATCATCGAAGCAATCGAGTTTCGCGGCGCGCGGCGCGTCCGCCAGGATACTTTGCAGGCCATGATCTTCACCAAGCGCGGCGATGTTTACAACCAAGACTCGCTGCACCGCGATTTTATGGCGCTGTGGAATTCCGGCCGCTTCGACGACATCCGCATCGAGCGGGAAGCCGGGAAAGAAGGCTGGATCATCCGCTTCGTCGTCGTGGAGCGTCCCGTCATCCGGTCCATCAATTACGTCGGCAACAAGTCCATGTCGCAGTCCGATATTCTGGATCGCTTCAAAGAGCGGAAGGTCGGCCTGGTCGTCGAATCGCAATACGACCCGAACAAGATCCAGCGCGCCAGGAACGTCCTGCTGGATATGCTAGCCGAACGCGGCCATCAGTACGGCAAAGTGGATCCTCAAGTACATCGTGTCCCGCCATCTTCGCTGGAAGTGACCTTCAAGATCGACGAGGGGCCGAAAGTGAAGGTCGGAAATATCGAAATAGCGGGCAATAACTCTTTGAGCGACCGGGACGTGATCCGCGCCATGAAGAACTCGCACCCGATCGGCATCCCTCACTCCATACTGTTCGAAAACCTGTTCGCCAAAACCTACGATTCCACCAAGCTCGATGAAGATAAGAGCCGCGTACAGGTGATGTACCAGGAGCACGGGTATTTCACGGCCCGTGTCACCGATGCAACCGTCAATATGCGCAAGGTCGGAGGCGAGGGGCTCCACATCTGGCTTATTCATCCCAACAAGCTGGGCACGCGCGCCGACATCAAAATGACCATCGAGGAAGGCCCGAAATATCACCTGAACAACATCACCTTCACCGGGGTTAAATTCTTCCGCACGCCCGAGGCGCTGATGACGCCCTTGTTCCAGATGTCTAAGGGCGACGTTTTTTCCACCGCCAAGCTGCGCAAAGGCATCGAGAACATGCGCAAGCTCTACGGAGACTTCGGGTACATCGATTTCGTCGTCGAGCCTTCTTTCGAGCCGATTCCCAACACCGATCAGCTCGATCTTTCGCTCTCGGTTGACGAAGGCAGCCAATTCTTCGTGCGCCGCATCGATTTCTCGGGCAACCTGACCACGCGCGACAAGGTGATCCGTCGTGAACTACTCATCGACGAGGGCCAGATCTTCAATAACCGGCTTTGGGAACTGAGCATTCTCAAGCTGAATCAGCTGGGCTACTTTGAGCCGATCAAAGCCGAAGAAGCCGCCGACATTAAGCGCGACACCAAAACCAATACCGTAGACCTCACGCTGAAAGTCAAGGAGCGCGGCAAGAACTCCATCCAGTTGAATGGCGGCGTCTCGGGTATCGCGGGCAGCTTCATCGGATTTTCATATGCCACTAACAATTTCCTTGGCTTGGGCGAAACGCTCAGCCTAAGCTCACAATTGGGCACCCGCCTGCGGCAGGTGCAGTTCGGCTTTACTGAGCCGTACTTGTTCGATAAGCCCATGCAGGCAGGCTTCACGCTTTACACCAACCGCTTTAATTACGATCAGGCGCGCGAAGCATCCATTCTGTCGGGAACCAATCTGATCCCGCTTTTTAACCAGCTCGGCACCAGCAACCTGCTGAACTACGTCTCCAACGGATATGGCGGGACCATGTTCGTTTCGTATCCGCTGCGCCGCGGTTTCTCGCGGGTCGGCATTACGTATGGATACGATATCTCGAACATCAGAACCTTGACGAACGCTGCTTCCACGTATTTCAACTACATCGATTTCCAAGGCGTCGGCGGGCCGAACCAATTGAACGGCATTCGAACCAGCAAGGTCATTCCATCGTATACATACAACACGGTCAATAACCCGATTACGCCGACCGGCGGAAAATCCTTTTTCATCTCTACCTCGTTCGCCGGAAGCGTGCTGGGTGGAAACGTGAACACACTAGAGCCCACCATCGACGCTAAATACTTTCGCGCCGGGCTGAGGAGAGGGCATGTGATCGGCATGCATCTGCTGGCGCGCATGATCACCGGCTATGGCAACAAAGTGGCGCCTCCGTTCTCCCGCTACTACACCGGGGGCGAAAACGATATCCGAGGTTTCGATATCTGGGGCATCAGCCCGATCGTCTTCTTGCCCACCGAAGCCACGGTAAACGTGCTGAATGGCGACGGCAGCCAGCGCATGCAAAAGCAGATCGTCAACGGCGTGCCCACGCTCACCCCGGTCACTATGCTCATTCCGTCGTATCAGCTTTCGTTCCCCGGAGGCGATACGAATATTGTGGGGAACTTTGAATATCGGATTCCTATCGTTGGGCCGCTCAACCTGGCGATTTTCGCCGACGCCGGAATCGATAAGCTGGCGTTCCCTGGCCAGCTCAAGCTGAATCCCGGCCGCGTGCAGCAGTTGCAGCAGGATCTTCCCCAGGTATCGGCCAGCGACTTGCAGGCTTACATCGCACCGGGCACGCAGAAAATCCGGGCTTCCACGGGACTGGAGCTGCAGGTATTAATGCCGGTAGTCAACGCGCCCTTCCGCGTATATTGGGCGTACAACCCGCTGCTGTTCCGCGGCTATCTGCAACCGCCGATCGCCGCCGACCGTTCTTTTTTCCCAAATGACGCCACTTATCAGGCGGCCAAAGCTTCTGTCGGCCAGCCCGTGCCGTTCTTGGAGCCACACTCGACGTTCCGCTTCACAATCGGCCGAACGTTCTGAGCAGCGGCGTTTTTTGGCTAGAATGATATTTAAGATTAGGAGTTTCACCGTGAATACGAAGGTTCTTTTGAGCGCCGCCGTCGCGCTTGGCTTAGCGGCCGGTGCCCGCGCGCAAAGCCAGCCCCCAAAGATCGCCGTCATTTACCTGCAAGGCGCCATCGGCAACACCAAGGATGGGCAAAAGGCAGTCGCCGAGTTGGAAGCGAAGACCGCGCCCAAGAAGAAGCAGATCGACCAGCGGCAGAGCGAGATCGCTTCCCTGCAGGATCAGCTCACCAAAGGCGCGAACACCATGAGCGACGCCGCCAAGAACGATCTTTATAAAAACATCGAGACCAAGAAAAAGAACCTACAGCGCGATCTCGAGGATGCCCAGGCCGAATTGGATCAGGACCAGCAGAAGATTCTGCAGCAGATCGGGACCAAAATGCAGGCAGTGATCGAACGCTACGCGCACGATCATGGCTACGTGATGGTGGTGGACGTAAGCTCGCCCCAGAGCCCCGTCTTCTACGCTTCCCCGAGCATCGATATTACGAAAGATATTATCGAACTCTACGATCAGAGTTCGGCGCAGCTGAGCAATCCGGCGCCCGCTCCCAAGACCGGCGCTGCTCCCAGCGCGCCACCGGCAGCCAAGCCTGCTCCCAGCACTCCGCCTCCCGCTAAACCAGCGACGCCAAAGCAATAGCGCGTTGACTTCCGCGCGCGCGGAATCGCAGAAGTGAAACCCGCCCTCAAGGTCGAGCTGGCCAGCAATCGCAAGCTTCGGGAGCGAAACAAACCGCTCTATCGCGTCGCACACTGGCCCATCTGGATTTTCGTTTTCTTCATCTCGCCCGGCCCATGGACGTTCGACCTGTTCGAACGAGGCTTTGATCAACGCAAGCTGCTATGGCTGGCGGTCGTAGTCTTGATCACAGGTATTGCAGGCCTGCGCGGCCGGCTCCCTGGCGTTGAGCCCCGGCCATATATTATTCGCTTCGTCGAAGACAAGCCCAATCCTCTGTACCGGCGCGTTTGCTATACGTTCGCCTGGAGCATCGTGATCGCCTTCGCGGTTCTCAATGGCGCGGGCTTAGCCGTTGCGTCCGCGACCGGAGCCTGGCGGCTCAAACAAATTTACACTTACGGGTATTTCCCGATCGGGGCGCTTATCTGGGCGCTCGGCGCGTTCGGCATACTGCCGCGCGTCCGCGCTTCCACCAAAGGCGAAGGCCACGAACGGCGCTATTTCTACGGAGCTGTCTGGGCGTCGTGCATCGCGCAACCGGTTCTGGGCATCCTGTGGAAGACGCTGCCGCACAGCCGCGCGGCCGACGCAACCAAACTCGCGGTCTTTGCCGGCATTTTTGCCGCCGTCGGCTGCTTGGCCTATCGCGGCGTCCTGCCGCGCACGCGCCCGATTTTGCCTGGGGAACTCGCTATTTCCGATTAGCTCCTGCTATGGGCCAGTCACTGCGCGGAGGTAGGCCAGGATCGCTCCGAGTTCCTGATCGCTGTACGCCGCGATGACGCCCGAGTGCCGCCAGTTGCCACCCTGCTTCAAAGTTACGGAACCAGACGGAAAGGTCCGAAGCACAGGAGGCGGCGCGGTCAAATCGTACAGTTTCATCTGATTTTTTCCTTTGCTGATAACGAGCGCGGGAAACGATTCGCCATCCGCGCTCGCGGTTTCAATCTCCGGAGTTGCGATCTGGCGCAGCGCGGCCACATCGGCAGGGATTTTGAGGATCGGCGCGGCGACCGGCGTTCCGCGATGGTCCACCTCGTGGCAAGTCGCGCAACGGTTGAATCCACGAACCGAGTCGAAGAACAATTCGCGTCCGTCCGCCGCCTCTTGTGGCAGCTTCTTTTCCGTGTCTCGCGCCGGCGGCATGGATGGTGTGATTCCGTTCAAACTCTCGACGTACGCAATCACGGCAATCAGTTCCGCACGTGGGATCACGGCTTCGAATGCAGGCATCCGCGTGCCGGGAATTCCACGCCGGACCGTTTGAGAAATGTATTCTTCGGTGAACCCTCGCGCCGCCAGCCGGGGCGCGGTGCTGCCCGAACCTCCCTGTGGCCCGTGGCAATAACCAGTCGCGCAGCTTTTGCCGAACGCTTCTGCGCCGCGCGCGATCACGTCCTGGCCGCAAGCCAGGGCCGGCAGCAGGCAGAGCAGGCTGATCCAAGTCTGCATAACGCGCACAACGGAACGGCGCCGCCGACCGCTTTGGCGGTTCGGCGATAGGGTGGCGTCCACTGCGGTCATCGCGTTCCTTCCGGCAAAGCGAAAACGGTTAGCGTGGAGCCGCCGCGGAAAGAGGACGTCTCCGGCCATAAATCCGGGAAGGCGCCTGCTGCCAGCGAACCCCAGCCCGATGGAGTGGCAACGTATTGACGCCCATTCACCATGTAAGTGACGGCCGAGCCGCGGTGGCCGCTGCCGGTTTGAAAGCTCCACAGTTTCGTTCCGCTACCCGCGTCGAGGGCAAAGAACGATCCTTCCGGATCTCCGGTAAAGAGCAGATCACCGCCGGTCGCCAGAATGGAGGCCAGCAGCAGATACTTGTACGGATACGACCACTGGCGCTTTCCCGTCACTGGGTCGTAGGCATCCAGGTGGCTGTGCGCGGGACCGTTAGGGGGATTGGTGAACTTCCACGTCCCGCCGATAAAATTGCGTCCTTCGTGCGGGTCCTCATGCACAACGGTCTCCTCGCCGCAGACTTCCGCCGTGGGCGTGTAAAGAAATCCGGTTCGCGGCGAATACGCGGTTTCATTCCAGCTCTTGCCGCCCAGCGGGCTAGGACAGAATAACGTCGGCTTGCCCTCCACCGGCTCGACACGCCCGACGAACTTGCCATCTTCGGTCAAGCCTGTGGTCCAGTTGTGGTTGTCGACAATCGGAAAACCGTTGACGTACTCGCCCGTGACGCGATCCAACACGAACGCATAGCCACCCTTGTTGATATGGACCAGCAGCTTGCGCATTTGCCCACGCACCTCGCGGTCGAGGAGCACGCATTCATAGGAGGAATCGAAATCCCAAACGTCTTTGGGAACTTCCTGGTGATACCACTTCAGCTTCCCCGTGTCGGCATCCAGCGCCACCACGCTCGCCGTGTACAGGTTGGCGCCTTCGCCCTCTCCGGAAAAACGGCCTTGCGCGTCATTATCAGCGGCCGCATTCCCGATCCCCCAATAAACCAAATTCAGGGACGAGTCGAACGATCCCGTCATCCAAGTCGCGCCGCCGCCGAACTTCCAGCTATCTCCCTTCCAGGTCTCGTGCCCTTTTTCGCCCGGTCCGGGAATGGTGTAGAAACGCCAGGCGACACGGCCGGTCTTGATGTAGACGGCAGTCAGGTAGCCGCGATGCGCCGAGTCGCCGCCAGCACCGCCGACGATCACTTTGTCCTTTACTATCAGCGGTGCACCTGTGATCGTGCAGCCGCACTGCCGCATGTCGTCCAGAGCGACGCGCCAGGTTTCCTGGCCGGTGTTCTGATCGATGGCGATCAAGTTGTCGTCGTACGTCGCAAGCAGAACATAACCGCCGCCGACCGCGATGCCCCGGTTCTGCGGTCCATAGGGAACGGTAACTCGCGGCAAAGGATATTTGAACTGCCAGATCAAACGGCCACTGGCCGCATCGAGCGCGAACACCTGGCTGCGCGAGGTGGAAAGGTACAGTTTGCCGTCCAGCACAATCGGCGTGGACTGCAGTCCCATTTCGTAATCTCCGGTCTGGAAGATCCATACCGGTGCGAGCTTGGCCACATTGGCGCGGTTGATCTGATCCAGCGAACTGTAGCGCCAGGCCAGTTGGGAACCGCCGTGATACGGCCAGTCAGCGCGGACCGCGCCATCTTGGGCAACTGCCAGCCCGGCGCAGAGGAGAAATAGCAAGGTGCGCATCGCGACGATTATATACCCGCGCCGGAACGCCTGGTTACTATTTATTCCGAGTTACTGCTTGAAAGACCGCTCGCGCGCTGGCAAGAATTCGTCCCCGGCATTCCACGTCGGCAGCTGGTCTTGGTTGGCGACGGTCATTCCGATCAAAAAACCGAAGCGGGCGGACTGCTCGATCCCAGCCATGTCCCAATCGTCGCGGTACTCGTCCGAGGGCTGGTGATAATGCTTGTCGTTAAATTCTTTAAGCAGCTTCTCGCCGTAGTCGGCAGGTTTGCCGTAGAATTGCGTGCCCATTCGGATGGAGAACGAAGGAACGCCCGCGTGCGCGAGCGAAAAATGATCCGAACGGTAGTAGTGGCCTTGTTCGGGTTCCGGATCGGGCTGGAGCGACAGCTCCATGCGCCGTGCCGCCTCCTGCACGGCCGGCCAGACGGTGGTGCGTTCGGCCCCGGTCACCGACATGTCTTTTGTCCGGCCGTAGGGGAAAAACTCGTCGAAATTTAGATCTAGCGCGGTTTTTGACATCGGAATAACCGGATGCGCTGCGTAATATTCCGAGCCTCGCAGGCCCGCTTCTTCTGCCGTCACCGCCGCGAAAACTGCGGTTCGGCGCGGTTTGTGCTCCAAGCTCTGCCAGGCGCGCGCGATCTCGAGCAGCACGCCGCAGCCTGTCGCGTTATCGATAGCGCCGTTGTAAATCGAGTCGCCATTCACGGCCGGCCCGATTCCCAGATGATCCCAGTGCGCGGTAAACAGCACCGCCTGGGATCTCAGATTTGGATCGCTGCCCGGAATCATCGCCACCACGTTATGCGATTCGATCTCGCGGATTTGGGTGGGGATGTTGGCCCGGATATGGACGCCCAGCGGAATGGGCTTGAAATCGCGCGAATTGGCCGCCCTCAGCAGGTCCTCGACGGTTTTCCCTGCCATCGCAAACAAGCGCGCGCCGGCGTCCTGGCTCAACCAGCCGGCAAAAGCCAGGGCGGGCTGCCCTGCCGCAAGCTTCAACTGCGGGTCCTCTTTGCCCCACGAGCTGCGCACTACGTCGTAGGAATATCCCGCCGTCGGCGTGGTGTGGACGATGAGCACAGCCTTGGCGCCGCGCCGCGCGCCTTCCTCGTATTTGTATGTCCATCGGCCGTAATACGTGAGCGCACGGCCTCCGAAGAACTTCGGATCTTCGGAAGGAGGTTCGTTGGTAAAGAGGACCAGGACTTTGCCTTTTACGTCGACACCCTTGAAATCGTCCCACTGGAACTCGGGCGCGCTGATTCCATGTCCGACAAATATCGCTTCGGCATCGAATTGGTCGGTTGGCTGCTGCAGTTGGCTAACTCCGACGAAATCATCCAGCCACTTGAAGGACAAGTTCTGGCTCGAATTGGACGCAGCCAGCGAAGCGCCGGGCTGGGTTACCGCACCGATCATGGGCACGCGCTGGAAATAAGTCCCCTGATCTCCGGCCGGCTTGGCTCCAATCACGGCGAACTGCGACGCTATATATTGCGTGGCAAGCTGCTCGCCGCGCGTTCCGACGCCTCGCCCTTCCAGTAGATCGCTGGCGAGGAACTTGACGTGAGCGCGAATGCGTTCACCGGAGATGTCGCCGGTCTGGGCGAAAGCAAAGACGGCCAAGCCGCAGGCCAGGCCAGCGCGCAGCAGCGCGGCAGGATGAACTCTGAAACGCATAACTTCTTCAGAATAGCGCCACGCTGGTTTTCCCGAGTGGCGGCGCACCTACTGGGATGTCAGCGCCTTGAGGTACTGGTAATAAAACTCGACGCCATCATAATAAGAGTTCACGCGAACTCGCTCGTCCCGGCCATGTGCTCTTACGTCGTCCTGGTCGATGGCGATGCCGCTAATCCCATAACTGGGAATTCCCGCCGCTATGGTGTAAATACTATCCGACGCACCGGTGTCCATGATGGGTATGACTGGGGCGCCCGGCCAGAGCCCATCGGCGACGCGCGCCAGCGGCCTGAGTATCTCGGGCGGCGGAATCACGGGAGCAAAAGATTTCTTCGCCGAGGAATTGTCCTGTACGTTCCCGGCATCGTCGACGTACCTGACGGCGACCGCCGGATCCTGAAAGATTCGGGTCAAATCCTGCCGGATCTGTTCCACCGGATGGCCGGGCAGAATGCGGCAATTCACGTTCGCTTGCGCCAGCTGCGGCAAGGCGTTGTTGGCGTGACCGGCGCTAAGACGCGTCGCGACGCAGGTGGTGTGCGTCATCGAGTTGTAGCGCGGATCGGTGGAAAGGCGGGCGACCGCGGCCGGGTCCGGTGGCGTGGCGAGGATCGCCTTCATGTCCGCGGCACGCTGCCCGGTTTCCAAAGCCGCGCGCTTTTCGAAGTATCCACGCGTGACGGCATTCAGCTCAAACGGGAAAGAGGCATGCTCCAGCCGTGAAAGCGCATCGGCTACGTGATAGATCGCATTATCGGGGACCGGGAGAGAGCTGTGGCCGCCCGGATTCGTGGCACTCAATTGAAAATCGGCATAAAGCTTCTCGCTGGCTTCGATGTCCACATTCACGGGGCGACCTTTGACGGTGGTAACGCCGCCCGAGTCTGGATTGAGGGCGAACGCGGCGTCGACCAAATCGTGATGGTTCTTCAGCAGCCAGTCAACGCCGTTGAATTTGCCGCCTTCCTCATCGGCGGTCAAGGCGAGGATTAGATCGCGGTCTGGGCGGTAGCCCTCACGCCGCAAACGGATGAACGTGGTGACCAACACCGCGTCCTCGGCTTTCATGTCCTGCGTTCCGCGTCCGTAAAAATATCCGTCTTTTTCTACGAACTGGAACGGGTCCGTGGTCCAGTCTTCGCGCCGTGCCTCGACCACGTCCAGATGGCAGATGATCAGGATGGGCTTGAGTCCGGCGGCGCCGCTGCCGCGAAGACGCGCCACCAAGTTGCCTTTGCGATCGTTCGGCCCGAGCACCTGGGCGTCTTGGGGCGGAAACCCGGCATCCAGCAGACGCTTGGCCATGGCTTGCGCCGCGGCAGTCGTGCTTCCCACCGAATCCGTGGTATTGATCTCGATCAGTTGCTGGAAGATATCGCGCGCCAAGCGCCGCGTGGGTTCGTCAAGCTGCGCCGCAACCGATACGGTGGTCGCGAAAGAGATTACCAAAACAAACCAGCGGGTGTTCACGCTTCCCATGCTGGCAAAGCCTGGTGTGCGGTGTAAAGCGGAGCCAACCATAGGAGTGCCACTAGCAGCTAAAATAAGACCCAGTACGAACAGGAGCTAAACACATGCTGAACCGCCTTATTTCGCACTCGTTCGCCGCTCTGCTGCCGGTATTCGCGATAGCCGCAGCCGCGCCGCTTCGGGCCGCGCCCGCCTGCGATACTCTTTCCAACCTGACGCTCGCGAATACCACAATTACGTCCGCCATCACAGTCACGGCCGGTTCGTTTGCGCCTCCTGGCGGACGTGCGAACGCCCGAGCCATTGAGAATCTGCCGGCGTTTTGCCAGGTGCATGGCGTGCTTAAGCCAACCGCTACCTCCGCGATTCATTTCGAAGTGTGGCTGCCGGCGGACAACTGGAATGGGAAGCTTCAGGTGGTGGGCAACGGCGGCTTGGCGGGAACCATCAGCTATCCAGCGATGGCGACCGCGCTGCGCAACGGGTTTGCCACCGCCAGCACCGATACGGGTCACACCGCAGAGGAGGCGCACACGTGGCTCGAAGATCGCGAGCGGCTGATCGACTACAGCTATCGCGGCCTGCATCTGACCACCGTGGACGCTAAAGCGATTGCGCAGGCGTTTTATAGCCAACAGCCGAAATATTCTTACTACAGCGGTTGCTCTACGGGCGGTAAGCAAGGTCTGATGGAAGCGCAGCGTTATCCGGACGATTTCGACGGAATCCTGGCCGGCGACGCCGCCAATTACTGGACTCACCAGATGGCGAGCGAGGTTTGGGATGGGGTGGTCACCGGCACGCCCGAGACCAATCTGCCGAAAGAGAAGTTGCAGCTCTTGCAGGATGCTTCCGTAGCCGCTTGCGACGAGTTGGATGGCGCCGCGGACAGCTTGGTTAGCGATCCCATTCGCTGCCATTTCGACCCCGGCAAGCTGCTGTGCAAAGGGGCGGATTCGGCGAACTGCCTCACGGCTGCGCAAGTGGATGCGGTCCGCAAGATCTACAGCGGCCCGGTGAATCCGCGCACCGGCAAGAAAGTTTATCCCGGGTTCTACCCGGGCGGCGAAATGGGCTGGGCTCCTGGAACGGTGATTAACCGCGGCGCGACTTCGGGCGTAAGCTCGAACCAGTTTTGGGCTTACGCATTGTTCCACAAGCCGGATTGGCCGTTCCGCACGTTCGATTTCGGCCGCGACCTGCAAATGGCGGACGAGAAACTTGGGCCCATAACGAACGCGACCAATCCTGACGTAGAGCCGTTCCGGAAGCTCGGCCACAAGCTGATCTACTATCACGGCGCGGCCGATCCCCTGATTCCGGCGCAGAACGGTGTGGATTACTACGAGACGGTCATCGCGGCTCAAAAAGGGCTGGAGCGGACGCAGAGCTTTTATCGTACGTTCCTGGTTCCGGGGCTATACCACTGCGCCGGAGGGCCGGGGCCGATAGCCTTCGGGACTGCCGAACCCGTCCCGGCGGGCCAAATCGACGCCGATCACGATATCATGCTGTCGCTCGAGCGCTGGGTGGAACAAGGCACAGCGCCGTCGCGGATAATCGCGACTAAGTACGTCGACAACAGCCCGGCTAAGGGCGTAGCGCTTCAGCGTCCATTGTGCCCGTATCCGCAGATTGCGAAGTACAAGGGGTCGGGCGATATTAACGACGCGGCCAATTTCAATTGTACGGTGGTGAAGTAGCTCAAATTTGGTGGCGGTCGGGGCTGTCGCGCGAGATCAGCAGACGTCGTAGTGTGCGGCCGCGGCAGCCGCATCGGCGCTCAGCGCGGCAATACCGGATTCGAAATCATCAGCCATGTGAATCATCGTCGTGAGTCTCGTCAGTTCCAGCACTCGCCGCACCATCGGCCCAGCGCCGGCCACAACCATGCGCCCGCCCGAGTTTCTCACGACCGATTTGTAAACGCCAACAATGAACGCGATGCCGGCGGACCCGATCGCTGGAACCTCCCGGAAATCGGCCAGCACTTTGGTGCAGTTCTGCTGCCTGATTTGATCGACTTTATTATCCACATAGTCCGCTTCCAGGCCTGCCAGCAAACATCCTCGGCAGCGGACGACGCAGATCTCGCCGGCCTGTTCGACATCGATGACGGCACAGCTTCGATGCTTGGGCAACTCGGGGCCCCCGATCCTTCGATTATTCCGATCCATGATTTTGACCTCTGTCCAGGAAAGCGTAGACGGCAGGAAAAACCGCCTCCAAAGAGAACTTTCCGGTGTGGCCGCCAAGACGCTCTTTAGGCGTGCTTCGGGACTTCAGTTCACGAGCCGTACGGTGCCGGATACTTTATGCGATCGGCTGTCAATGTTTGCAGGATCGAAAGCAAGGCCGAGGAGTCGTACCACTGTTGTCCAGCTAGCTGGCTTTGAAGTTGGTCTGCTCCGGCGGGAGACGGAACAAAGAGATCGGGCGCGTTTGCCCCGGCAAAGAGCCAAAACGCTTCAACATTCAAACCCGGCACTCTTAGGAATCGCAGCGAGTAACGGTTGTTGTTGTTCTGCAAGGGGGACAGAGAATCCAGCGCCAGCGACTGCTGTAGCACCAAGAATGGCGCGGCGCCAAAGGTCAGCGCGGTCAATCGATAATCTCCGTTTGGCGGGCGCTGGGAGGCGTAGCCGATAACGACTTTTCCGGGAGCGCTTCCGGCAAAGAACCGCCAACCGGCGGGGGTCGCGGCCGATAGATCTTTGCCGTCGTGGATGTCCTGCATTCCCAGAACGAACACTTCTTGCGGATCGTGATCCAGTGTCGCGCCTGCCCCTGTGAGGTCCGAGATCGTCGGAAGTGCGGGCTGAGGGCTCAAGCTGACGGCGCTGACAATACCGCCGCCGCTAGGAAACAATGGCCCAGCTAAAAAATTGGGCAGGTCTTTGTTAAAGGCGGCTGCGGCCTGTGACGGCGCCGACGGTCTTTCGAGTGGCATATCGATTTCTCCTATGCACCTGCGTCCTGCTACGGAGTCACAAGGAATGTATCCGACCAGTATCCAAATTGGTCGTAGAAGTTAAGGATGTCCTCATACAAAACGTACGCCGCTGTCCCCTCGGGAAACAATGGATCTGCGACGAGGACCTGACGGATCCCGGAGGTAAACTCCCGGTATCCATAGATGGCGATAAAGTGCCCGCCCGCGTGGTCGTCCCATTCAATTCTCACGCAGATGGGCTTCCGAGGCGTGCCGCCGAGTTGCGTCTTGATGTCCTCCCATGTAAGTGGGCCTCTGATCGCGCAATGGAGGTTATGAGTGACGCCCAAGGCGTCTTGAAGTGTGGCAGGCACATTGCAGGCAGCGGAATCGGTGCAGCAATTGGTATTTGCCCCGATCTGTTTCGTCGCGGTCAACACCGCCGTCGCAACCTCGCATTGTGTCAGTTTCGTGGACGGAGAGAAATATTCTTTTACCGCTTCGGTCACAGCGACCCAGCACCAGTACGCCATTTCCTGGTGCTTTAACGGGAAGGTACTTGGTATAAAATTCGGTGCGGCGCCGCCTCCGGCGCCGGTGATGACGATGGGTCCAATCACGACTAATCCGGAGCCGAACGCACTACCGCCCGGTCCTGGCGGCGGATTTGTCCCCGGGCCACCTCCCCCCGGCCCGGGCGGAGGGTTTATGCCCGGACCGCCTCCGCCCGGCCCTGGCGGCGGGTTTATGCCCGGACCTCCGCCCGGCCCGGGCGGCGGGTTCGTCCCTGGACCACCACCGCCATTCGCCGGGCCGGTGGCCGGATCCGTTCCTGATTGATCGATCACGATCGGGCCAACAACCACTGCCGGCTCCGGTCCAATTGCGCCGCCGGAAGTGCCATTCAGGATGGACAATGTTACACCGTCCGTCCCTCGACTTACCCTAATCTCTATCGCCATGCTATCTCCTTACCGTCATTTCAAGTGGCGGGTTGTGAGCAACTGCTGAAACCGGTCATCAGTACGTAAGCCGGCTAGGTCGGGTGAGTGGAGCACATTCACCAGGGTGCCATCCGGAGAGGCCGCTAAGATCGCAACGGCTTTTTCCCGGTCCTGGAGAGCATCATAAGTTCGCACAGCCATATCGCGAGTTGCCGCGTCTTGCGGCGAGAGCTGCAATGCTTGAGCGATTTCCGATTCCGCCTCGGTGCGGTGTCCCAGCTTGGCCCACAGATAACCTAGGCGTGATCGTACTTGTCCATTGCGCGGATTTTTGGCCATCTCCTTTTCGGCCAAAGCCAGGCCGCTGCGGAACGATTGCATTGCTTTGTCTGGGAGTTCGGCAAGTTCATAAGCCATTCCCAGGTCAATCCACCATAGGTATTGTTCGGGAAATCGCTGCAGCGCTCGCGAAATATATTGCGCTGCCTCGCGGGGCATTTCTTCATCGATCAGAACCACGCCAAGCATGATCAGCGAATTAGCACTTTCACCGAGTTGGAGCGATGTTCGCAGTTCTCGTTCGGCGTCGGCAAACCGGCCAACTGTTTCGTATGCATTTGCCAGAGCGAAGTGCGCGGTGGGCTCTTCCGGAGCCAGTTCTACTGCTTTCTGAAACTGCGGAACCGCGCTGCTAAACTCGCTCTGATCAAAATAGAACGTGCCTAATGCCTGGTAATTGCGATAATAGCCGGGGTTCAACTCGATAGCCTGGCGAAAGGACGCAAGCGCCTCGTCAAGGTGGCTTATTCGTTCACAAATAACACCCAAACGGCGATAGCCGTCGCCGTCTTTAGGATCCAACTCGATCGATCGCCGGTATTCGGCCTCGGCTAGCTCATATAATCCCGAGTTTTGCAGCAGAATGCCTTGGATGCGGTGGACCGCGGGCAAATCCGGATCGCGCAACTCAGCCTCGCGGGCGGACTCAGTGGCGCGTTTTAACCAGGTCGGGTCCTGGAACAGGTAATACTTGAACCATTGCGCTTCCGCCAACCCGGCATACGTGAGCGGCGAATCGGGATCGGCCGCCACGGCCCGCTCGAACGAGGCGATGGCGGCAGCCACTCCCGAATCACGACGGATGTAGTTCAAGCCGTCCAGATAATCTTGTTTCGCCGCGGTGTTCACAGTCTCCGGCGGCGCTACAGGCGGCAGTCGAAGCGTTTCTGTGACAAATCCCGCCAAGGCCACTGGCGCGTAGCGCAACTCGGTAGCCGTGTACTCGGCCTGCCAGTCCTTAATTGACGCGGAACGAGTGTCGGTCAACGTCGCGTGCAGTAGCATTTTGCCGCCCTGAGGCTCCAACGTCGTGCGAAGCACATGCGTCGCTGCAAATAGGGAACGCGCTTGGTCCGCGGTGCTCGCATGTTTTCCAACAATCTTGCTCATCGGAACGATCGATAGCCGCGCGGTCTTGCCGCCGGAAATCCGCCTGAACACCGGGTCCGTTTCACGGTAAAGTTTGGAAGCGGCTGCCGTGAGCTCCGGGCCGGATTGGAACGGAAGCACGGCGAACCGCCATGATTCCTTAGGTCCGGCTGCGCGCTGGTACGTCACCGCGCCAGTGATGATGGCTAATATAACAGCGGCCGCAGCGGCCACAAACCAACGGCGCGAATTGTTCGGCGCGAGTGCCTGCGCAACTTCTTGTCCGTTCTGAAATCTTCTGGAAGGATCGGGGGCGAGACATTTGCCAACCGTCCGGTCCCACTTGGAGTGGAGAGCGGCAGGTGTTGCGCTGAGGCGGTCTTGTAGCGGCAAGCCCGATGGAAATGGCCGCCGGCCCGAGGCCAGTTCATAGAGAATCACGCCGAGGGCGTAAACGTCGGACGCCGGTGACGCAGGCTCGCCCCTCCAAAGTTCGGGGGCCATATAATCGGGGGTTCCACCCCGCTCCCCAGACGGCAGGGTTCCTTGCCCGGTCTCAGGCTTGCGAGCCAGGCCGAAATCCGTAATCACCGCCCGCACGGAACCATCCGGTCCCGTCGTCAGGATGACATTGTTGCTTTTTAGATCGCCATGCACCACGTGATTGCGATGGGCCTCGGCGAGCCCGGCGCAGAGTTGAATCGCGATCGCGCGCGCTTCGGCGGGCGGCAGCGGCTCCCGGCGCAATCTCTCGGAGAGTGTCTCGCCTTCCAAAAACTCCATCGTGAGGAAGTCGATGTCGCCTTGCGATGTTGAGGCGCTGTGAATCTCGAAAATTTTACATACGTTGGGATGGCTGATGGCGGTCGCGTTGCGGACTTCCGGAGGCAGCCGCTTGCGGAACCCTGTTTTGGCGCACTTCAGTGCAATGCGGCGTTGCAGTTTCTCATCCAGTGCCTCATACACGATTCCCATGCCGCCTTGTGCCACCTCGCGCACAATACGGAAGCGGTCCAGCAGCAGGTCACCGGACTCGAACGGGTGCTCATTCAACGGTGGCGGATAGAGCGGCTCGAGCAGAAAACCGTCCATGCGCTCTTCCCACTCGATGTAGTGCATAACTTGCGTGAGCAGTTCGGTGTCTCCGGCGCAAGCAGTTTCCACATATTTCTGCCGCTCTCTGCCGGGGACTGCCAGAGCCAGATCGACCAGGCTCATGACTAAGTCGTCATCCTGCGCTTTGCTGGGCATTGCGAGACTCCGTATGCTCGAAGAGCCATTTGCGTACATCGCGCCACATGCGCTGCATGGTGCGAAGCTTTAGGCCCAGCGTTTCGGCCGCCTCTTCATCAGTGAGGCCGAGAAAGTATTTCACTTCGACCAGCGTGCACCACTCCGGCTTGCTTTGTTCCAGTTCCGTCAGAAGGCGATCTACCGTAATCGCCAGGTCGACCCTGGCGCTACCCGCTGGAAGCACATTCTCGATGCCCTCCAGCGGAACGAAGTCCGCGTTTGGGCGTCCGCGAGCATAATCGATCAGGTACCGGCGCATGGCTCTAGCAGCTATAGCGAAAAAATGCTGCCGGTTCCGCCAATCCCGGTCTTTTGCTGCGACCATTCGTAAATAGATCTGGTTCACCAGTTCGGTGGCTTGTAATGTATGGCCCTTGCGCTCGCCACGCATCATATGGTGCGCCAAACGCTGAAGGTTAGGCAGAACGAGCGCGAAGAGCTCGTTCTCCGCCTCGCGATTGCCTTCGCGCCACTGATGCAGCAACCCGGTGATATCCGAGGTTGGATCGGGCATGGGTGCACACCGCCGAGAAAGAGTACGAGTATCGTATCAGATTCTCGAGCGCCTCAGCGGAGGCCGAAGTCCCAGAATATCTGCGGCTTCGCAGAAACGTACTCACCGCGTTAAGAGCGCAGCCGCGTTTTTCCGAGGCGGACTTTTCCCGCTTATGCGCTTTCCTGTTCGAGGCTGAGAAAGCCAAATCAAAGCGACAAAAAAGGAGCAACGTATGAAACCCATGTTTTTGACAGCAGGACTGCTTGGCGCAGTCTTTTCAATTGGATTGCAAGCGCAGGTGCTGGATGCACGCGCAGAGGTGCCGTTTGACTTCTGGGTTGGGCAGAAGCTCATGCCCGCCGGACAGTATTCCATCTATCACATGGCCTCCGGAGTCGTCCTAATCCGGGGCCAGGAATACACTGACGCTGCCGCGGTTTTTTTGGGGAGCTCCCTGACTCGCTCTGAACGGCAGACCGATGGAAAGCTGGAGTTCAATCGTTACGGTGACACATATTTTCTTTCGAAAATATGGGGTCCCGATCAACCGAACGGGTACGGTGTCCCAAAGACTTCGCGCGAGAAAGAGCTCACCAGTAAGAACTCTCCGTCGAAATCAACTGGCATTGCTCTGTTTCGAAAGTGAGGCGGTTCTGGTGGGACCGGGGGCAGCGCATCGAATCGGTGCTGCTCCCGGTATTTTTTTGGAATGGGCACGCGCCAGAGCAAGTCCGCTATTTTGTGCGGCGGCAAAGGCACGATAGCAGCCGTGAGTGAAATTTATTTGGTTCCAGCGCTACCACTTAGCTGAATTGAGCGAGCGGCTGTTACGGCCAGTGGCGGATTCTGTGCACGGGAGTGCGAGGCGCGGCGTTTGCTTCCGAGCGGTCGGCGCCGCGCCGGTTACCTCACGCGCTCCCCTGAAATAAAACACCAAGGACTACTGATGGACAATTTCCAAGCTCAATTCGACCAGGCTTACCGCGCGGCACAGCCGCCGGAGGTGCGAGCGCTGATGGACATGCCCGCCGATAGCGCGGAGGCGATTTCCGCGCGCGTGACCCGCGGCGCAGCGCTGGCAGCCAAAGGCTACACCATCGACGCGCCGATCATGATTTACGCCTGGGATGCGTATTTGGCGATGACGGAGCGGCAAAACGCGGGCATGGCGTGGGTCCCTTCGGCCTTGCAGCCCGGACTGGGGATGCCGGGCGGCTACTCGATGCCCGGGCTCGACACGCCGGGTCTCCAGCCCTACCCCACCACGCCTCCGCCGGGCTCGATCAAAGTGAGCACCAATACTTCCGACTACCCGCCCTTCGATCCTCCTACGTCGCCGGCACCGGTTCCGGCTGGGAACAGCGATCCGGTGGGCCCACAATCACTGGGAACTTTGTATCTTTCTACGCCAGCCGGTAATTCTTATCCCGACGGCGCGATGTACACAGAAGCGCGTGGCACTTTTATTAAGCACATCACCATCACGCCCTTTGGCCGGACCAACTACTGGGAAAAAGTCGCCTAGCGCGAACAACAATGCCCAGCGGCGAGACTGTCGCCGGGGGGGTGCGATTCGAACGGCGGTAAAATGGCCGGTATGCGCAGCGAATGGATTGCACCCCGGCTGAGTGACCCGATCCGGACTCAATTGCACTACGCCCGAAAGGGAATGGTCACGGAGGAGATGGCGTATGTGGCGCGCCGCGAGCGCCTGGAAGGCGAGCTGGTCCGGGCCGAGGTTGCGCGCGGGCGCATGATCATTCCGGCCAATATCCACCACACCAACCTGGAGCCGATGTGCATCGGTGTAGCGTCCAGCTGCAAAATCAACGCCAACATCGGCAACTCCTCGACCACATCCAACATTGATGAAGAGGTAGCCAAACTGCACTACGCGGTGAAGTACGGCGCCGACACGATCATGGACCTTTCCACGGGCGGCGACATCCCACGGATCCGTAAAGCGATCATCGGCGAATCGCCCATCCCGGTGGGTACGGTTCCGATTTACGAAGCTCTGACGCGCGTGCGGCGCGTGGAGGATTTGAATATCGGCGTCATGTTGGAGGTAATCGAAGAACAGGCCGAGCAGGGTGTGGACTACATGACCATCCACGCCGGCGTTCTGGTGCAATACGTGCCTCTGACGACCAAGCGTGTCACGGGAATCGTGAGCCGCGGCGGGGCGATTCTGGCCGAATGGATGGTCAAGAATCACAAGCAGAATTTCCTGTACGAGCACTTCGACGAGATTTGCAAAATTTTCCAGAAGCACGACGTCAGCTTCTCGTTAGGCGATGGCCTCCGGCCCGGTTGCCTGGCAGACGCAAGCGACGAAGCGCAGTTTGCGGAGCTGAAAACGCTCGGCGAGCTGACCAAGAAGGCCTGGAAGTACGATGTCCAAGTTATGATCGAAGGCCCGGGCCACATCCCGATGGATCAGATCCAGCTTCAGGTGGAGAAGGAAAACGAGATGTGCTACGAGGCGCCTTTCTACACGCTGGGGCCGCTGGTAACGGATTTCGCGCCCGGCTACGATCACATCACTTCCGCGATCGGCGCCGCAATGATCGGATGGTATGGCGCATCCATGTTGTGCTACGTGACTCCGAAAGAGCACCTGGGTTTGCCGAATCGCGAAGACGTGAAGCAGGGCATCATCGCTTATAAGATCGCCGCCCACGCGGCCGATATCGCACGGCACCGGCCAGGCGCGCGAGACCGCGACGACCAGCTTTCGCACGCTCGCTATCGTTTCGACTGGCGCAAGCAGTTCGAGCTTTCGCTCGATCCGGAAACCGCCGAAGCCATGCACGACGAGACGCTGCCCGAGGAGGGATTCAAGGACGCCGCGTTCTGCTCGATGTGCGGGCCGAAGTTCTGCTCCATGAACCATTCAGCCAAGACGGAGCAATTCACCGCCGAAGACGCAGAAGCGGTGCTCCGCAACTCAGACCCAATTGTTACCATCCAACAAGCATGAAGACGGACGAAGAGTATCGCCGCGATTTAACACCGGAGCAGTACCAGGTCACCCGGCGCAAGGGCACTGAGCCCGCGTTTAGCGGGAAGTATTGGGATCACCACGAACAGGGCACTTACAAGTGCGTGTGTTGTGGGAATCCGCTGTTCGAGTCGGAAACGAAGTATGAATCCGGCACCGGATGGCCGAGCTTTTACCAGCCGATTGCTCCCGATAGCGTCAAGACCGAGGACGACAACAGCTACGGCATGCATCGGGTGGAAGCGATGTGCAGCAAGTGCGGCGCGCATTTGGGGCACGTGTTCGAGGACGGTCCGAAGCCAACGAACTTGCGGTATTGCATGAACTCGGCCTCACTGGATTTCGAAAAGAAGTAATTCCGCAGATTATTCCGAACCGGCGACGGCGGTCACTGGACGGAGCAAACGGAAGCTCTGGCCGGTCCATTCGTAGTAGAAAAGCGCGCAACGATTTTGATTCTCTTCGGGGCATCCCCGCACGGCCAGCAAACGGCTGTCCTTGCGGAACGCGAGCGGCTCAAAGCCGACGTTTGAGGCATCGCTTCCATCCGCGAACCGCCGCGGGGCACCAAAGTCCAGAACCGTGAACGGGCCTTTATACACGGCTCCAGTCTTCTGGTCAATCACGGCCATCTGAATACAGCCGCTCCCGCAACCCCAGTGTGCGATGGTAAACCAGCCGGCAAAATTCGGCCCTTGTTTTGCCGCCTCGCGGATCACGGTACGGAAGCTGCGCGCGAACGCCGTCGTGAGGCGCGGCGGCACCGGCTTGCCCTGAAATACCTCGGTCACGCCGAGCCGATCGAATGAGGGGAGCGGCTGGCCTGCGGCGATGCCGGCTGCCAGCAGCACCAGCAACGTTCTCGTCAAACCAGCTCCACCCGGTCCATCGCTAAAAACTCCTTGATATGCGGATGGTCCGATTTTTCCAAATCCGCGACGGTTCCGAAGTAGATCGCCTTGCCCTCATACAGAAATACGACGCGATCGGCCACGTTGCGCATCAACTCCAGGTCGTGCGTGACCACCACTGCGGTCAGCCGGAGCTGCGTCTTCAGCTTGAGCATGAGGTCGGTCAGAATTCCAGACATAAGCGGATCCACCATCGTGGTCGGCTCATCATAAAGGATGCATTCGGGCTGTGCCGCGAGCGCACGAGCAATTGCGACGGCGCGCTTATACCCGGTGGACAGGTCCGCCGGGTAGGCGTCGCGAAACTCCAACAGATCCACCATTGAGAGCAGCCCGTCCACCACGTCTTCTTTGTTCTTCTCGTCGTAGTCTTCGCGCAGTTCCAGAGAAAACAGGATGTTCTCGGCCACAGTGAGGGAATCGAATAGCGCGCCCGACTGGAATACCATGGTGACCTTCTTACGAATCTCCCGCAATTGGGCTTCATCGAAGTCCGTGATGTCCTGGTAGGAAACGAACACGCGCCCCTGGTCGGGCTTGAGGAAACCCATGATGTGGCTCAGGCTCACTGACTTACCGACGCCGCTCCGCCCGATAACCGCCAGCGTCTCGCCCGCATCGACGAAGAAGCTCACGTCGACTAA
This sequence comes from Bryobacteraceae bacterium, assembly GCA_035293725.1. GTDB lineage: Bacteria > Acidobacteriota > Terriglobia > Bryobacterales > Bryobacteraceae > Palsa-89. The sequence goes on along the minus strand of DATGMH010000162.1, from coordinate 105,316 downwards.
AACGGGATGATCGAACGTCTTATACACATGGCGGAACTCGATGTAATGGAGCTTGTCGGTCATTGCGGCTGGCGCTCAAAATCCTTCCATTGCTCGGGCGTATTGACGTTGACCAGCACTTCCGGCGGGAAGAGGACCGGTTGCGCGCCCAGTTCGGCCAACAAATCCATCATTTTGAAGCGTTTTTCCCGCAGCGCCCGCTCCAGTATCGGAAGGCAGCGGCGGTGGTAAGCAGCACACAGCGGCTCCAGGTTTGCCGCCGAGCCGCCGGCGGCGATGCAGCTGGCGGGCGACTTAGTCGCGGCTTGCGCGAGCCTCTTCAAATTGTCGGGCGAGAGCACCGGCATATCGCACGCCACTATGAGATTCCAGTCGGATTTGGTCACATGCAGCGCCGTAACAATGCCGCCCAGGGGTCCGCAGTCGGCGAGCAAATCGGCATAAACGGGGTAGCCCAGCTCCCGGTACCGGTCCGGATGTCCGACGATCGCAAGACCGGCGGCCGGCCCCAGAGCCTCCTTCAGTCTGGCTGCCACATGCGCTACGAGAGTGCTTCCGTGGTAAGGGAGCAGTCCTTTATCGCGTCCCATCCGCCGGCTCAGTCCGCCAGCCAAAACGAATCCGGACGGGACCTCGAGGATACGCGCAAGGGAACGCCGCGGCAGCGCGGTTCCTTCGGACGAAGGCGCCCCAGCGTCCTGTGCGGCCATGAGAGAATGGTAGCACTGGCGTCCAGAGGCACCTGTCCGAAGACCGATGTTGCAGAGGGGAGAAATCCGGGTATAATCGGATAAAACAACTAGATGCGCTTTTGTTCGGAAAATATTGCTAGAACGGCGCTTCTGATTACCGCGAGCACGCTGGCGGCTCTCGGAGAAAATACCACGTCTACTCTGACCGGACCGTCTCAGACTGCGCATGCGGTTTCCGTGGTCCGGACAGATCCGCGCACCGGACGCTTGGTGCGCCGGATTGTCGTTTCGCCGCCGCCCGGCGCTCCAGCCGGGAGCAAGCCGTCGACCGATCCAACAGTGCTGGCCGTCATCGACGACACAGCCCAGAAACTGGAAGTGAGCCCGGAGCTGGTGCACTCCGTCATCGAGGTGGAGAGCAATTACAATCCATACGCCATTTCGCCCAAGGGAGCCGAAGGATTGATGCAACTCATGCCGGCCACAGCGCGGCGCTTTGGCGTCACGAATCCATTCGACCCGCGCCAGAACATCGAAGCCGGCGTGCGATACCTTAAGTTCTTGAAGGAAACGTTTCAAGACGACCGGTTGGCCATCGCAGCTTACAATGCCGGGGAAAAGGCCGTGGCGCGCTACGGCGGCGTGCCGCCGTATCCGGAGACCGTAGACTACGTCGCCAAAGTTGGGCAGAAGTATACGCAAGCCAAGAAATCAGCCGAAACGCGCAAAATAGAGAGTAAGGCGGCCGAGCAACCTGCGCCGAAACCGGCTGAAGATGAAACCCGTCACGTTATTGCGTACCTGGACACGGAGGGTCGGCTGCACATCGCTACCCGCTAATATCGATATGCCTCACCTCCCCCGAGAGCATTCGCATGTCCGGCCCTCCCGCCAGGTCTCGCGGGTTCTGCTGACGCTGGTTGCCGGCGCGGCTCTGGTCTTCGCCGAATCCGACGCTACGCACCGCGTAACGGCAGTCCGTTTCTGGTCGCTGGGCGAATTGACTCGGGTCGCGATCGAAACCGATGGCGATTTCGAAGTTGCCAGCGATCACCTCAGCAATCCGGAGCGGATCTTTTTCGATCTGAAGGGCACCAGGCCCGCGCTCGGGAAGCGAGTTTTAACGGTGATTCCTGTAGGCGACAAATTGATCCAGCAGATTCGTGTGGCTGAGCCGCGCACCAACGTGACGCGAGTGGTTTTGGACCTGACAGGGCCGGCGCAGGCGAGCACGTCGCGGCTGGAAAACCCGAACCGGCTGATCATCGAAGTGCGGCAGTCTTCGGGAGCGGGAGAAAACGCGGCGATTGAAGTTTCGAGCGTGCCTGCGACGGTCGAGCAGCCAAAAGTCGCCGAACGCCGCTCGTTTAGCCCGCCACCACGCGCGCCCGCGCTCGACTCGACAAAGGGTCAGATTGCGCTGGTTGAGCCTCCGGTGGTGGAAACGCCGGCCAGCGGTCCTGCCGGCTTGAACGCGAAGGTTGCTACCGCGACTTATCGCAACATCTCGCCGCCACCACCCGTACCGCCCGTAACAGTGGCTAAGGTTTCTTCCAATCCAATGCCGCCGCTCGAAGCGGTTGCGAAGCGCAGCATCGCAACCAGTGTGGACACGCCCGCGGTGAAACGGACTCCCACGGCACTGGCGCCAGAGACGGCGCTACCGGCGAAGCGCAACAGCACCGGCGACCGATCCATGGTGCGCGTGCTGGGGCTGAAGATCGGCCGGATTGTTCTCGATCCGGGCCACGGCGGGCACGATACAGGAACGGTTGGACCCGAAGGGCTGCGCGAAAAAGATCTGGTGCTGGATGTCGCCAAGCGGCTCGGCGCGTTGATTGAGGACCGCATGGGGAGCGAAGTGATCTTTACACGCTCCGACGATACGTTCATCCCGCTAGAGCGCCGCACCGAAATCGCTAACGAAGCCAAAGCCGATCTGTTCCTGTCGATCCATGCCAACTCTTCGCCGGTGCGTTCGGCTGCGGGAGTGGAAACGTACTATCTGAGTTTCACGACTTCAAAAGCCGCGCTGGATCTGGCGGCACGCGAGAATGCCGGCTCCCAGGAAACGGTGTACGACCTTCAAGACCTGCTGCAGAAGATCGCTTTGAACGACAAAATCGGGGAATCGCGCGATTTTGCGGGACGGGTGCAAACGGCGCTGTTCTCGCTATCGGCGAAGAGCAACTCGCACGCGAAAGATCGCGGCGTTCGCAAGGCGCCGTTCGTGGTACTGATCGGCGCCAACATGCCATCGGTTCTGGCGGAGGTCGGCTTCATCAGCAACGCTCACGACGAGAGCACAATGAAGCGTCCGGAGTATCGCCAGCGCATCGCCGAAGCGCTATACAAAGGCCTTTCCGGATACGCCAGCACGCTCAGCCATTTTCAGCTAGCGCAGCGCAGCGCGACGTCCACCCAGTAGGCCGGGCGCGCATTTCACAGCGTCTGGAGTGCCTCGTAAACCTGCTCCGCGTGCCCGTCGGGCTTCACTTTGCGGAAGATCTTTTTTAGTTTCCCGTCTTTGCCGATAACGAATGTGCTGCGCTCGATACCCATGTACTTGCGCCCGTACATACTTTTTTCCACCCAGGCGCCGTAGGCTTCGGCGACTTTATGATCCGTGTCCGCCAGCAGCGTGAACGGCAGGTCGAACTTGTCCTTGAATTTTGACTGTGCGGCCGATTTGTCGGGCGATACGCCGACGATGACACTATCAGCCTTGGCGAACTTCTTTGCATGATCGCGAAACTCGCAGGATTCGCGCGTACACCCGGGGGTGTCCGCTTTTGGATAGAAGTAGAGAATGACGTTCTTGCCCTTAAGCGCCGCCAACTGGAACGGCTCGCCGCGTTCGTCGACGGCGTCAATCGCTGGCGCGGTGTTTCCTTCTTTCAGAGCTTTTGGCATAGCGATATTGTACTCGCGCCGGATGCAGCGGGGGGCCGGAAATCGTAGAATGGATATTTTGGTCGAGGTCAATTACAAAGAAGGAGTCTCTCGAATGCGTAAATGGGTTGCAGGTGCTGGGATCGTTGGAATGCTGGCCGCCGGGGCCGTTCAAGCGGCGGATAAGCCCGATCCCGCCAAGGGCAAAGAGGTGTTCGAGCAGTGCGCGGTGTGCCACAACACCACCACCGATGAAAAGAAGATAGGGCCTTCGTTGAAGGGTCTGTTCAAACACGCGACGCTGAAGAACGGCAAGCCGGTGAACGAGGCGAACGTGAAGGCATTGATCAACGCCGGCGGGAACGGGATGCCGTCGTATGCCGATCTGCTGTCGGAGCAGGAGAAAACCAACGTTATTGCGTACCTGAAGACGCTGTAAAGTCGAGCAGCGCCTGAGGTTTCGGCCGGGCCGGACGTGTTAAAGTAGCAATAGCTCTCCGGAAAGTCCCCATCGTCTAGCCCGGCCTAGGACACCGCCCTTTCACGGCGATAACGGGGGTTCGAATCCCCCTGGGGACGCCACTTCTTATAGTGTCCGGCCGGCTCTACGCCATTAATGGGGGCAAGTCCCGTCCCTGATCGCCATCACGAACACATAATCTGGCTGTGCGCCAACAACGGGGCGACCCTGGACCCAACAACGGCGGGTGAACGCTGCAAAGGAGAAGCCGAGGTGTTAGTCAGTTGAATATTCATCCACCTGCCTCTTACAGTTCCCGGCTTCCGCAGGTCCATGCTCCAGTACAGATAGGACCCGATTTGTTTGATGCAATTCTGTACGGTTACGTTTCCTAAGGCGGAAAGAAAGTCTTAGGGCGAACAAATGGCGAATATTTGCTAATATAGACTTCGTGGCCCGCCGGCTGAACAGTCCCATCCGGGAACAGCTAACGCCAGAGGAGTTGGAAGAACTGCGGCGCAAACTTGCTGCAATGCCTCAACACGAACTTGCGACCCTTTATCGCTCGACACACAACGCCTGCCGGTACGAAGTGAAATTGCCTTCGCCGAGGATGATTCAAGAGTTGGTGCAGGTGTGGAAGCAATTGAGAAAGGTGTCGAGGTGACGTTCTTCAAACACCCTGCTACTTTGATTGGCCGCCCTGCAAAATACTCGACTCAACAAGCGGTTTCACTTGAGGATCCGATCCACGCTTCGGTACAAATCTACCGAGGCTTGGCTCAATGACCACGCAAACGTTTGTGCAATGAGCGTGTCGGAGTAAGGCCGCCTTCTGGAAGGCAAGCGTCAACGGGCTAGCCGATCAGGGGCAGTTAGTTGGTTTCTTCACCAACGCAAACGCTAATGTGAATGGATTTTCGGCGAACCTCAAGCTATGGCTGTCCCGGAGCCGCGAATGTTTGGTTTGATTGCGGTGCCGCAATGGCGTTGCTGACTGGGCGGCGTGCGGTCGTGAACCGCGATATCTCTTAACACTGAGCAGCGGGACTGGTCGCTCGAACATGTTCGAGGAGGCACAGCGGGACGCCGCCTCAGTGCCCTGTGGGACACGCTGGGAAGCGGGTGGCGTTCTGTGCGCTAACGCGTTGCGCCTGATCGAACGTCCGAGATCGCCCTTGTCGACGACCCTTGACTTGGCTGGACGGACGCCACTTTCAAACGTTCTGGTCAGCGCGGCTGAACATATCGCCGACACATTGCCCGCACGGTGGCATCTACTGTTTAGCCTTTGGTGCCGAGTGCCGGCTATCGAGGGCGGGGGATCTGCTATGGCCCAGACTGAAAAATGCGCTCATCCAGCGTGCAACTGCATGGCTCGGGCTGACAGTAAGTACTGCAGCCAGTATTGCGAAGACGCCAAAGATACGGTCGAGCTTTCCTGCAACTGTGGCCACACGGGTTGTGCTGAGGAACTTACGCATCGGGTGTGACGTGCCCATCGGCGCGGCGTAGTCTTAGAGCACGATCCTCGAATAGCGCCTACCACTTTTCTTAGCTGCCGTGATCGAGCGTCCCACGATCGAACGACCCTTGACTTGGCCGGACGGTGCGCCTAAGCTAGGCGCATGAGTCGAACTAGGTGCCGCGCGGCCGGAGAGACTCACACGCATTATCCGGTGCCTGAGCATAAGCCCGCCGGAACCTTTCTGTACTGTTGATTTCAACCGGAGGGAATCCAATGTCCTTATCGCACGTACAAGTCGAATCGTTTTTGGAGCGAGGATTCACGCGCCGGCAGCTGGGCCGGATCGCCAGCCTGCTGACCGCCGGCGCCGCGCTTCCTTTCTATAGTGAATTCTCGATGGCGCAAGATGCGCGGCGGCGCACGTTCGGCGAAGACCGGAGCTGGATGTATGCCCCCGACGTGATCCGCATCGATCAGAACGAAAATCCCATGGGCCCCTGCAAGGAGGGTCTGGAGGCGATCGCCAAGATCGCGCCCCACGGGTGGCGATATTCGGCGCATGGCGAGCAGCAGGAGTTTATGAAGGCGCTGGCCGAAAGCGAGGGATTGAAGCCGGAGTATGTGGCCGCCTTTGCCGGATCGAGCGATCCGCTGCATCGTATTGCGTGTGCATTCACCTCGCCCACGCGAAGCTGGGTGATGGCGGATCCAGGTTACGGCGGCGGGGCGCCAGAATACATTGGTTCGAAATGCATTCGCGTGCCGCTGGCGTCCGACTATTCGCACGACGTGAAGGCCATGTTGAAGGCCGATCCGAATGCGGGCGTCTACTACATCTGCAATCCGAACAACCCGAGCGGCACCGTTACCTCACGCCAGGATATCGAGTACCTGCTGGCAAACAAGAGCAAGGACGCAATTGTTTTGGTGGATGAGGCTTACCTGCACTTTTCCGATAAGGTGGAAAAATCCACCGATCTGGCGGGCGCGGATAAGGACCTCATTATTCTGCGCACGTTTTCCAAGATCTACGCCATGGCGGGATTGCGCGCTGGCGCCGCGATTGCTCGGCCCGATCTACTGGCGAAAATCCGGCCGTATGGCCCCGGGTTCCTTCCGATTACGGGCATCGCTTGCGCCACTGCGAGCCTAAAGGTTCCGAACCTGGTCCCCGAGCGTCGAGCTCTCAACAAGCGAATCCGCGATGACGTGTTCGCGTTTCTCGACAAGAAGAACATCTCGTTCGTTCCCAGCCAGACCAACTTCTTCATGATGGAAGTGGGGCGGCCGGGTGCCGAGTTTGCGAAAGCGATGGTGGCCGAGAAGATCGTAATCGGGCGGATCTGGCCGATTTGGCCGACCAAGGTTCGCATCAGCATCGGCACTGAAGAGGAGATGGCGCGGTTCAAAGCCGCGGTAAGCAAGATCCTGGTGTAATCAGCGAATTAAACTGCGGGTTCGCAGGAAAGTCATCGCCGGGACCGTCTCAGAGCAGCGGAATTTGTTTCAAAAGTATCAACAAAATCCGGAACTTAGCCGATAAGAAGGGTGAGCCGCTGTACGAGGCACCCCTTATGGCCCGGTCTGCTGACGCCGTTTCGCTTGCTCTGAAGAAAGTGCCGCCGTTTCCCCCGGTCGCCGCTAAGTTATTGCAGCTTCTATCGAATTCGGCTGTCGATCTGGGTGAAGTCTCCGAAATGGTGGAGAGCGATGCGAGTTTTACGGCGCGCCTGCTGCAGCGCGTGAATTCGGCCGAATTCGGACTGCTCGCCCCGGTAACCAGCATCCGGCAGGCCGTGGCGCTGCTGGGAATCGACTTGACCAAGCAAGTGGTGATTACCCATGCCACGGCCACCTACGTGGAAGCGGCTCTGAGGACGGAGCAGCTGCGGCGATGCTGGGAACATACGGTGGCAACGGCGGTGTTGGCCCGGGAAGTTGCCGAAGCGTGCCAGGCGCATACGCAATCGGCATTTACGGCGGGAATTATGCACGATATCGGCCGGCTGGGCTTGCTGGTCGCCTATCCGGACGATTATGAGCGCATCCTCCGGGATGCCGCTGAGCGCTGTCTCGATCTGCTGGATTTCGAACAGGAAGAATTTGGACTGGACCATGCGGCGGCAGGCCGGGTTCTCGCCGAACAGTGGGGATTACCGGCGGAATTCGGCGTTGTCGCGGGACGGCATCACGATCCCCTGGATGGGTCCGCCCTGGACCTGCTGCAGGTGGTCCACGTCGCGTGCCGCCTGGCCGATGCCCTCGGTTACGACGTAGTCAAGCCTCTGCTGCCGATCGATACCGAGGCTGTCATCGGGGAATTACCGCTGAGCGCGCGCGAGCGTCTCCGAATCGATGTGGCCGAACTTCGTAGCCGCATTCAGGAACAAATGTCTCGCTACAGCTCAGCAGCAGCGGCTCCTGCGCCGGAGGTGACTCTGGCGATGCTTGCGCCGTCAGATCCCGAGCAAAGCCAGGAATTCGCCCCGCCCGCGGAACCGTCACCGCCAGGCGATCGTCAACAGACTGCTAAAGCTGGAGTCCGCTGGCCGCTCATTGCGTTGCTGGCTGCTGGACTTCTTGCGCTCACCATCATTTTTTTATGGAGGCCATAGCGCCAGGAGCGATCGATATTTATGGATGTATTCGTGGCGAGGCAGCCGATCTTCAACCGCTCTCGGGAACTGTTTGGCTACGAATTACTGTTCCGCTCCGACGATCTCATCAATGAATTCGATGGGACTGCAGCGGAATCCGCAACTACACAGGTGATCGCCAATAGTCTTCTGTCCATCGGGCTGGAGAATATCATCGGCGGCAACAAAGCTTTCATCAACTTCAACGACCGGCTGCTGCGCGCGGGCCTGCATTCCATGCTGCCGCGCGACCAGGTTGTTTTAGAGTTGCTGGAAACGGTGGAGCCGGACGAGGACCTGGCAGTGTTGTGCCGTGCGCTCCGGAATGAAGGGTACACAATCGCGCTGGACGATTTTACCGGCGATCCGCGTTTTGAACCTCTGACCCAAATCGCCCAGATGATTAAGGTGGACATTCAGGCCACGTCGGAACCGGAGCAAGAACGCATCCTACGGACCTACCGTCCTCGTGGTTTGAGCATCGTGGCGGAACGGGTGGAAACGATCGAGGACTTCGAACGGGCGCATCGCGCCGGGTACGATCACTTTCAAGGATTCTTCTTTGCCCGGCCGGCGTTGATGAAAGGACGCCAAATCCCGGCGGCGAAGTTCAATTGCCTGCGGCTGCTGCGTGAAATGCAGAGCCCGGAACTGGATTTCGGCCACTTGCAAGCCATCATTTCCCAGGATCTGTCGTTCTCGTACAAGTTGCTGAGGTACGTTAACTCGGCGCTCTTCTCGCCGCGCACTCAAATCGAGTCGATTGGCCAATCGCTCATGATGCTGGGGGAGGAAGGGGTCCGCCATTGGGTGGCGCTCGCCGCCTTGCCGGAGTTGGCGAAGGACAAGCCGGGCGAACTGGTAACGCACTCGCTGGTGCGTGCCGGATTTTGCGAACGTCTGGCGCATCTGGCCGGAATCCAACCGGAAAACCAGGGATTTCTCATGGGCTTGTTCTCTCTGCTGGACGCTCTAATCGACGTTCCGCTGGATGAAGCTCTGCGGCAGGTGGGAGTGGGCCCTACGATTAGTTCTGCATTGCTCGGTGGGGCACCAGAACAGGACCTTTTGTGGGACGTGTTCCGGCTGGCCTGTTGCTACGAGACCTGTGACTGGAACACCGTTGCGGCAGAGGCCTCCAAACTTAAGATTGACTCCTCCGGCCTGGCGCGGGCCTACTCCGACTCTACTTTTTGGGCGCAACGGGCTCTGCACGCCACCACGCGCGCGGGCAACTCGCGGCGCGAATCGCGGCACCCGATCGACGGTTCGTTACGGATCCGCTGGCAGGATGAGGAAGGGCGCGAAAGGATGTGCAACGCGCAGCTCGAGAACGTGTCGCGATCCGGTCTGCGGCTCCACGTGCCGGACCGGATTCCCGTGCGCGCACTGGTCTCTTGTAACGACCCTCGAGTCGGAATCTCGGGCAGCGGGTCGGTGCGCTACTGCAACGCTTCGCGGGGTAAGTACGTAATCGGGCTTGAGTTTACGAACGGCACCGGATGGCCTAAGCACGCGCCTCTGAACTAAACCAGGCCGCCTGGAACAAGTGTGCCGCCCAATTCAATTCCGTTCCCGAGCGCGGGGAAACAGCGCACGTCATAGCTCCGTCACAAAAACAGCACCATTGTGATATTCTTCGGGTAACCGTAGCCCAGGAAACAAACCACCATGAGCCTCACCCGCAAAAAATCGCTGAACGCGCTGCTTGAGCAGGCCAGCCACAGCGATCTCAAACGCACTTTGACTGCCCGGAGCCTGATTGCTCTTGGCATTGGCGCCATTATCGGCGCCGGGCTCTTCGTCCGAACGGCGGCTGCGGCAGGAGAGGCGGCCGGCCCATCGGTGATTCTGTCATTCATTGTGGGCGCTGTGGGGTGCTGCTTCGCTGGGTTATGCTATGCCGAGTTCGCTTCTATGATCCCGATCGCCGGAAGCGCATACACATATGCTTATGCCACGATGGGCGAGTTTGTCGCTTGGATCATTGGTTGGGCTCTGATCCTGGAGTATGCGATGGGGGCCGGAACGGTCGCAATTGCCTGGAGCGAGTATCTGAACCGGCTGGTTGGCGGGTCAATTCCTTACCAGTGGTGCCACTCGCCGCTGGAAACATCCAGCACGGGCGTCCACGGGGTTTTCAACATTCCAGCGCTGGTGATCGTCCTGGCGCTCACGGCGCTGCTGATCAAAGGAATACAGGAATCGGCCACGGTGAACGCGATCATCGTGGTGGTCAAGGTCACGATCGTTCTGATTTTTATCGTTGTAGGTTGGCGATTCATCGACGGCGCGAATCATACGCCATTCTTCATTCCTCCAGGCACGCCTGGTCATGAAGGCACGATGCAGCACGGGATCGGCGGAATGTTGCGAGGAGCGGGCATCGTATTTTTCGCTTACATCGGCTTCGACGCCGTGTCGACGGCCGCGCAGGAGACCAAGGATCCAGGCCGCGATATGCCCCGAGGGATTCTCGGATCACTTGCGATTTGCACGGTTCTATACATCTTGTTCGGCTATGTGTTGACGGGCGTGGCAAATTGGCGCGAATTCCTGACGGTCGGCAAAGAAGCCTCGGTAGCTTACGCGGTGGAACATCACATGCCAGGGTTCGGATGGCTGGCTACCGCGATCACGGTCGCGATCCTGTTCGGATTCTCCTCCGTGATTCTGGTGATGCTCCTCGGGCAAAGCCGGGTGTTCTATTCGATGGCGCACGATGGCCTCTTGCCGCCGCAGTTTTGCGAAATTCACAAGAAGTACCGCACTCCATACAAATCGAACATTACGTTGTTCTTCTTTGTCGGTATTCTCGCAGCGTTCTTGCCCGAATCGCTGCTGGGGGATCTGACGGCGATCGGAACGCTGTTTGCGTTTGTGCTCGTCTCGCTGGGGATTTGGATCCTGCGGCGGGCCGAGCCGGACCGGCCGCGCCCGTTCCGGACTCCGTTTGTGCCCGTCGTACCTATTCTCGGTGCGGTGATCTGCGCGGTCATGATTGTCTCGCTCGATACGTACACCCAGTTGACGGCGCTCGGCTGGATGCTGATCGGGTTCGTGATGTACTTCTTATACGGACGAAGTCACAGCAAGCTGAACGCGGGGCCGGAACCGCAACTGGCGACGGCGCGCCCGCGTTAGGTCGATCGGACGACAAAGGGGGAATCGAATAGCCAGAGCCGCCCTAGTCGGCCGCCTTGCTCGACGTGCTCGCCGGTTTCCACCGCACTACCGGCTTACGGGCCGCTGTCACTTCGTCCACGCGGCTGGTTCGCGTATTATGCGGCGCCGTCAGCACCACTTGCGGATTTTCTTCCACTTCCTTGGCGATCGAGATCAGCGCATCGACGAATAAATCCAGTTCATCTTTGCTTTCCGTCTCGGTGGGTTCGATCATCATCGCGCCGTGCACGATCAGCGGAAAACTCACAGTGTAGGGATGAAAGCCGTAGTCGATTAGCCGCTTCGCGATATCGCCTGTTCTGACGCCGCGCTTGGCTTGGCGTTCGTCGCTGAAGACGCACTCGTGCATGCTGGGCGCATTTAACGGCAGATCGTAATACGGCTCGATCAGCTTGCGGATGTAATTTGCGTTCAGGACCGCATCCATGGTCGCATTGGCTAGGCCCTCACCGCCGTGCGCCATGATATATGCGAGCGCCCGGATGTGCATTCCGATATTGCCGTAAAACGCCCGGACACGCCCGATCGACCGAGGCCGGTCATAATTCCATCGCCAACCGCCGGTCGCCCGCTCCAGCCGCGGTTTGGGCAAGAACGGCTCTAACTGCGATTTGACCGCTACCGGCCCCGATCCCGGCCCGCCGCCGCCGTGCGGCGTCGAGAACGTCTTGTGTAAATTCAGATGCATCACGTCAACGCCGAAATCACCCGGCCGCGCGATTCCCACCAGCGCGTTCATGTTGGCGCCGTCCATGTATAGCATCGCGCCCTTGGCATGCAAGATAGCGGCGATGCGCGTAATGTTTTCTTCGAACACGCCGAGCGTATTTGGATTGGTGACCATCAGCGCGGCGACGTCTTCAGTCACTAAACGCGCCAGCGCCTCCACGTCCACCATGCCGCGCTCATTGGACTTGATGTTCTCCACGGCATAACCCGCCGTGGTGGCGGTCGCTGGATTTGTTCCGTGGGCGGAATCGGGAATCAGCAGCTTCTTCCGAGGATTCCCTCGCGATTCGAGCAGCGCTCGAACCAGCAAAATCCCGGTGAACTCGCCGTGGGCTCCAGCCGCGGGCTGCAGGGTCACCGCGTCCATTCCGGTGATCTCCGCCAGAATTTTTTCCAGCGTGCCCATCACCTCCAGGATTCCCTGCGACAGCGACTCCGGCTGATACGGATGCGCCCATGCCAGCCCCTCAATGCGGGAAACGTGCTCGTTCACGCGCGGGTTATATTTCATCGTGCAGGAGCCCAGCGGGTAGAGCCCCAGATCGATGGCATAGTTGTGCGTCGAAAGCCGGGTGAAATGCCGGATCGCTTCCACCTCGCTGACCTCGGGAAAGCCTTCAATCGCGGCGCGTGTGTTGTTTTCGCCCAAAACCGCCGAGGGGTCCACGGCAGGAACGTCCAGTTCGGGCAGCTGGTATCCGCGTTTGCCCGGAGAGCTGCGCTCGAACAACAACGGCTCGTTTTGATTTATGTGTTGCCGGACTTTTCGGATCATTACGCGAACGCCTCCGCTACTCGGTCCAGATTCTCGCGTCGGCTCATTTCGGTGGCGCACAGCAGCATGGCGCCATCCAGCTCCGGATAGAAGCGCTGCAGCGGCAACCCGCCGATGATCTTCTTTTGGAGCAGCGCTTCGTTGATCTGATCTGGTGTCCGCCCGTTGGTCGCCGCGACGAACTCGTTAAAGAATGGCCCATCAAACCGCAGCGGCAACTTGCCTGCGAGATAGTGCGCCTTTGACAGGTTTTGCTGCGCGAGCTCGCGCAGCCCCTCCTTGCCGTACACACTCATGAAGACCGTGGCCATGAGCGCGATCAGCGCCTGATTGGTGCAGATGTTGGAGGTCGCTTTCTCCCGCCGGATGTGCTGCTCGCGGGTAGCCAGCGTGAGACAGAACGCCCGGTTGCCGCGCGTATCCTTGGTCTCACCCACGATGCGGCCCGGCATCTGCCGCATGTATTTCTCTTTGGTCGCAATGATACCGGCGAACGGCCCGCCGTAGCTGGGCGAAATGGCAAACGACTGCAACTCGCCGGCTACGATGTCCGCATCCCGCGGCGGCTCCAGCAGCCCCAGCGAAACCGCTTCGGCAAAAACGAAAATCAGAAGCGCGCCGTGCCGGTGCGCGATCTCGGCCGCGCGAGCTGAGTCTTCCACAATACCGAAGAAATTCGGCGACTGGATAATCACGGCCGCCGTCTCGCCATCCAGCTTGTTCTCTAAATCGTCCAAATCCAGCGCGCCGCTTTCCTGCGAATACCCGGCCTCAACCACCGGCATGCCTTGGTGCTGCGCATAGGTTGCGAGCACTTCCCGGTACTCCGGGTGAACCGTACGCGCCACCACGATCCGGTCGCGCCCGGTGACCCGCATGGCCATCATGGCCGCCTCCGGCACGGCGGTCGAGCCGTCGTACATGGATGCGTTCGCCACTTCCATCCCGGTCAGCTGGCAGATCATGGTCTGAAATTCGAAAATCGTGGTCAGCGTGCCTTGCGCCATCTCGGCTTGATACGGCGTGTAGGATGTCAGAAATTCTCCGCGGGACACGACCGTATCGACGAGAACAGGACGGTAATGATGGTATACGCCCGCTCCGAGAAACGACGCGTATCCGTTCGCATTCTCCGCGGCGCGCGCGCGGAAATAATCCACGATTTCGTATTCCGACTTGCCAGGTGCGACGTCCAGCGGACGCTGCAAGCGCACTTCCTCGGGCAGATGCGAAAACAGATCTCCTAAGGAATTCGCGCCGATTGCGGATAACATCTCGCGGCGCTCGAGATCGGACTTCGGTAAATAGCGCAAAGGCGGTACATTTGGGGATCCGAGCTTAGTGCGCCGATCCCTCAGCTCCTAGGTAATTCTGATAGTCGCCGGCGGAGAGCAGCTGCTTAATTTCGCTTGGGGCCGACAATTTGATCTTAACAAGCCAGGCCTCCCCATGAGGATCGGAGTTTAACTTCTCCGGCGATGCCGCCAGCGTCTCGTTTACCTCAATGACTTCGCCGGAAACGGGCGCGTAAATATCGGAAACGGCTTTGACGGATTCCACCGACCCCAGCGTCTTACCCTGTTCGACTCGCGTGCCGGGCTTCGGAAGATCCACATAAACGATGTCGCCCAACTGCTCCTGCGCGTAATTTGTAATTCCAACCACTCCCGTGTCGCCTTCGGCTCGCACCCACTCGTGTTCTTTGGTGTAGTGAAAATTTGCTGGATACATTGTCTATTTGGCTCGCTTGTAAAATGGCGTGGGAACGGTGACAGCGTCCACCGCCTGATTGCGGATCATGATCTGGATCCGTTGTCCGGGCTTAGCTCGATCGGTAGGAACATAGCACAGCCCGATGTTCTTGTTGAGCGTTGGAGCGGGCCCGCCGCTGGTCACCCACCCGGCTGGTGAGCCATCGATAAACACTTCGTATCCGTCGCGCCCGATGCCCCGGCCAGTCATCTCAAAACCCACCAACTTGCGCTTCACGCCTTCGGATTTCTGCTGGGCCAAAGCAGTGCGGCCGGTGAATTCGCCTTTGTCCAACTTGACAATCCAAGCCAGGTCAGCCTCATACGGTGTGATGGAGGCGTGGATTTCGTGCCCGTACAGCGCCATCTTTGCCTCCAGCCGCAGCGTATTGCGGGCGCCCAGGCCGCACGGCTTAATCCCGAACTCCTGGCCCGCATCCATCACTTCGTTCCAGATTCGTTCCGCCTGTTCGGGAGCGATATAGATTTCGAAGCCGTCCTCGCCCGTGTAGCCGGTGCGCGCGATCCGCGCCGCGGTACCGGCAACCTCGCCGTCGGTGAAGTGATAATACTGGATTGCCCCAACGTCGGTCGCCGTCAACTTCCGCAACGTGGCGAGTGTTTTCGGGCCCTGAATCGCCAATTGCGCATACCGCTGGCTGGCAAAATCGACCTGCGCGCCGGTGCGGTTCTGCGCCGCAATGTGCTCGTAATCCTTTTCCTGGTTGGACGCATTCACGCACAGAAAATAATAATGGTCCGCTACCTTGTGGACCAGGATGTCATCCACGAACCCGCCGTGCTCGTACAACAATCCGGCATATTGGGCTTGTCCGACCGCCAGTTTGGAAACTGCATTGGTGGTCACCGAATCGGTCAGCGCGAACGCATCCCGGCCGCGAATCTCGATCTCGCCCATGTGGCTGACATCGAACAAGCCGACATTGCGCCGCACCGCATGATGTTCGTCCAGGATTCCGGAGTACTGGACCGGCATGTCCCAGCCCCCGAAATCCACCATTTTCGCACCCAGTTTGCGATGTTGCGAGTTCAGCGGCGTAGCTTTTAGGGGCGCGGCGGATTCCGTCATGAGATTGCGCTGCATCAACAGCGCAGTCTCTCATTCTAACCTGCCGAAGCAGCAAAACTGCGCACGGCCGAGGCTTCGTCGGGGAACACCTCGAAGATCCGATGCACTTTGGTGAGCTGAACCAGATCCTTCACCCGGGGAGTGAGCTTCAGCAGCTTTAGATGTCCTCCCTGCCGTTGTACAGTCTGATGCGCAGCAATGAGTTCGCCTAAGCCGCTGCTGTCCATGTAGTGAACCTCGGCCATATTAAGCACGATTTTGCGTTTGCCCGCGGCCAGCACGTCGTGGATCAATTCGCGCAGGTGGTTGGTTCCCTCGCCCAGCGTTATGCTGCCTTGCAAGTGAAGAACCCAAACACCCTCTACTTCCCAATGGAAATGCTCTAAAGACATGAAGCGACACTATCAAAAAAAATGCTTTGAGTACAGCGCCCCTGAGCCCGATTCGACGCTGCCAAAAAAACGCCATCGTCACGAAATTTTCTGTCACGAAATTTTCATAGCCAAGCAACCGTAAGTCGAGTATCATAGGCTCAAACAGGTTTCAAATATACAGGTGCGGCCGCGTCTCAGCCGGCCACAGCCAAGGTTGTTGGGGGTTCAATGATTCGAAGTGTTTTCCTGGTGTGTGTGTTTTTCGTCTGCGCGTTGGCCGTTTGGGGCCAGGCGGATGCCAATAAAGGACAGATCGCTGGAACGGTTTACGACCCGAATCAGGCCGTCGTTCCCAATGCTAAGGTCACGATCAAGAACACCGCGACCGGCGCCTTGCGCGATGTCACCAGCAACGACTCCGGTCAATTTCGCGCCGTACTGCTAGATCCGGGCGCCTACGACGTAACGGTGGAAAGCAGCGGGTTCGCGCCGGCTGTATTCACCAACGTCGTTCTGAACGTCGGCAGCGCCGTCGACCTGTCTGTAAACCTCAAGCTCGGAACGACCACGGAAACGGTGGAAGTTGCGGCTACGTTGCTGAATACCGATATTCCAGCGCCCACCGTGGTGGTCAATGCCACGGCCATCGAAAACCTGCCCATCAACGGCCGCCGCTTCACGGATTTCGCGGCCCTTACACCGACGGTGCAAATCAACCCGCAGCGCGGCTCTATCTCATTCGCGGGACAGCGCGGCATCAACGGCAACGTTATGGTGGACGGTGCCGATTACAACAACCCGTTCTTCGGCGGAACGCGCGGCGGGGAACGCTCCAACTTCGTTCCCACGATTCCGCAAGTCTCAATCCAGGAGTTTGAGGCGATCACGACCGGGTACGCGGCGGAATACGGCCGGTCCACGGGGGGCGTCCTGAATGCGGTTTCCAAGTCCGGCAGTAACGATCTCCACGCGGAGGGCTTCTACCAGATCCGGCCGCGCGGTGCAGGCGAAGAGAATCCTCTGATTCCCACCATTCGAGCGACGCCCAACGTAACGGTGGGCGAGACACGCGAGCAACTGCAGCAGTTCGGGGGCGGGGCCGGGGGCGCGATCATGAAGGACAAACTGTTCTGGTTCGCGGCTGCCGAACGCCAGCTTTCGGACCTGCCGCGCCAGGTGTTCTTCGCGTCCATTTACGGGCTGGCCCCTACGCCGCAAACGCAGGCCGCAATCAACTATTACCAAAGCCTGCAAGGGCCAATCAGTTCCACCAACGATGCCACTGCCACCTTAGGCCGCCTGGATTACCAAATGACGAGCGGCAGCCGCATCACGGCGCGATTCAACTTCAGCGACGCAAACGCAAACAACGCTATTACTACCGGCGCGCCGCTGCCCGTTGTCGATACCCGCGCCCTCAGTGGGACCGGAGCCGAAAAGGACCGAATCTATACCGGGGTCGCTCAATACACGGCGATCATTACGCCCACGATCGCGAACGACCTTCGTTTCTCAGGCACCTATGAGGCCCGGCCTCGCACCTCGAATTCCGCTGTCCCCAATGTCAACGATGCAATCGGCAACTTCGGCGCGCGCAATTTTCTTCCAACCGTCGAAAACGATACCCGCTACCAGATCAATGACGGCCTCAGCATCGTGCACGGTAGTCATACTTTCAAGTTCGGAGGCGACTACAGCTACCTGACCACCTTTCAGTACTTCGGTTTCAATCAGTTCGGCAGCTTCAGCTTCGGCACGACAAACATCAACACGATTTTGAAAGACTTGACCGTGGCGCCCGGTCAGAATCTCTTTGACGATGTCAATGTGCGGTACCAACTCAACATCGGAAACCTGCTGGCCAACTTCAACATGCACCAGATCGCTTTTTACGCTCAGGATCAGTGGAAGATGACCCCCCACTTCCAAATCAACTATGGGCTGCGTTGGGAAGGCCAGGTGAATCCGCAACCGGTTGCTAACAACACCAGCGTTGTGCAAGCCATCCAGGCGGTAACGTTCCCGCTCAACCATAAATTCGATCCGACCCAAACGCAAGACAACCTGAACCAGTGGATGCCGCGCTTCGGGTTCACGTACTCACCGTTTAAGAACTCGAACAATACGGTCATCCGCGGGCACGCGGGCATCTTCTATGCCGCGACGCCGATGCTGCTGTATAGCACTGGAACCAACAATTTCCGGACTCCTCCGGGCGACCTTAGCCTGTTCTACTCCACAACGAATCCGAGCCAGACGGTGTACCAGGTCTTCAAGGCCGCCGGCTATGACCTGAATAAGTACAGTCTGGGCAATCTTCCTATTCTGACGCCGACGCAGGCCACCAACGCCATCGCGGCGGTTACCGGCGCAACGCCCAACCCGTACCTGCAGGCCAGTTTCACTGCGACCGCTAACGATTTCGCGAATCCACGCGCCGTGCAGGCCGGCTTCGGCGTCGACCAGCAAATCACGTCCGGTTGGGTTGTGAGTGGACAGTTCAATTACATCAACACGGTCCACTTGGAGCGCAATCGCGACTACAACCTTCCGCTGCCTACTTTGCGGGCCTCCGATGGCCGCTATATTTACAACCGCGCGGCCCGTCCGCTGCCACAGTATGGACAGATCACACTGCGCGAGAGCTCCGCGCGCTCGATGTACCGCGGCGGTACCTTTAGCACCCGCTACAGCGCCAGCAAGCGCCTCCAATTCGGCGCGCAATACACGCTCGCACAGGCTTTCGACGATGACTCCAACGAGCGCGACGCCACCTGCTGCCGCTACGACAGCTCGGCTAACTTCAAAGCTGAGTACGGCTATTCTAGCTACGACATTCGCAGCCAGTTCTCCGGATACGCCGTGTACAACCTGCCTTACGGAGTGCGCCTGTCCGGATCCGTCATCGCGTCTACCGGCCAGCCCATCGATCCTCTGGCAGGCTCCAACGTCAACGGCGATGGAAAAAGCCAGAGCACCAGCGGCGATCGCGCCTTCAAAGCCGTCGGTGTCGAGTTTCCGCGCAACTACTTCCGCAATGTCGGTTGGCGGACTGTGAATCTGCGCGTCATGAAGGATTTCAGAATGGCTGAAAAGTACACACTTCAGCTCTCCGCCGAGATGTTCAACCTGTTCAATTTTAATAACATCATCGTCGGGCCTGCGGACGTAAACAACGTCAATACCATTTACGGTTTAGGTATCAATACCGACGGTTCGATCGCGCCGCCGCGCACGGACGCCTCCGGGCCGACGTTCATGCGGCTGAAGCTTCCAAACCGTCTTTACGACGCCAATAACAGCCAGATCGGTACGCCGTTCCAGGCCCAGTTCGGCGTTCGGTTCATGTTCTGAGGTGGCGAGCGGAAATTTAGCCGGGGGCTGGCAAGCCCCTTCGCTAAATGCCGCTCGACTTCCCAGAAAAATTCATGAGATCGCAACGTTCGCTGTCGCACTGTTCGGATATAATCGGGGGAAGCTTGATCGTTCGTGCCCTGGGGAGGGGCCGTCTTGGTTTTGCGTGCGTGCAATCCGAGGTGTTTCCAACGCCGAACGGTAACGGGTTAGGAATTGCTTGAGGAGAGGTCACCATGCGATTGAGTCTCGCCGTTTTGTTTTTCTTCGCCAGTCCGGCATTCGCGCAGCAGGCCGCGGGGTTAGCAGGAATTACCGGTGTTGTCCGGGATCCATCTGGCGCTTCCGTCCCGAACGCCAAAGTGGTCATCTCGCGTGCCACCCAAGGCACGCTGCGTACAGTCGAGACTAATTCCGAAGGCGTCTTCTCGGCGCCTGCGCTGACGCCCGGCTCCGACTACAAGGTAAGCGTTAACGCTCCCGGCTTCGCCGAGTACTCCGCCGAAGGGTTGACGCTTGAGGTCGGGCAGAATCTCAGCTTGGATGTTCCGCTGACGCTCGGCTCCAGCACCGTCAAAGTGGACGTCACCGGCGCTGCGGAGCTGGTCAACGACACCAAGACCGACGTGTCGCAAGTCGTCAACACGCAGCAAATCCAGGATCTCCCCATTAACGGCCGCCGTGTGGACAATTTCGTCCTGCTCACGCCCGGCGTTACCAACGACGGCAACTTCGGCTTACTTTCATTCCGCGGAATTGCCAATGGCAATTCTTTCTTGCTCGACGGCAACGACTCCACGCAGAAATTCTTCATGGAGAATAACGGCCGCACGCGCGTTCTATCTGGGATTTCGCAGGACGCCGTGCAAGAATTTCAGGTGGTGTCCGCCGACTATTCGGCCGAGTACGGGCGCGCCAGCGGCGGCGTGGTGAACACGGTGACGCGCAGTGGAACCAACGATTTCCATGGCACGGCCTACTGGTTTTATCGCAATCAGAATTTCAACGCTCACGATCCCTACGCAAACTTTAATCCGCCGGACACCCGCCACCAGGTCGGCTTCAGCCTAGGCGGAGCTTTCGTGAAGGACAAGCTGTTCTATTTCGTCAACGGCGAGTACGCGCACCGTGATTTTCCATTCGCCGATAGTTATGTCAGAGCTGGCGTTCTCGATCCGGTCAATCAAGTCTGGCTTACGCAAGGTGCGGGTGCCTGCGGTGTCGCTTCGAGCGGTGTTCCCGCAGCCACTCCTGCGCAATGCAGCGCGATCAACGCCCTGCTCCCTCGCTTTTACGGAGTGCTGCCGCGGACCCTCAAGCAACCCCTCGGGTTTGCCCGTCTGGACTATCACTTCTCGGATCGCAATACCTTCACATCGTCGTTCAACTATATGCAGTTCACCTCGCCCAATGGCCTGCAGCAAACGAATGCGGCGTCCACGACGGGCCAGGGAATCAATTCGAACGGAAACGATTTTGCCAGGGTCCGCAATTTCAAGCTGGGTTGGACCTCCGTTCCCACTTCGAGCCTAGTGAATGAGCTTCGCTATGGCTGGTCCACCGACGTTGAAGGCGACGATCCCAACTTCGCGCTCCTAAGTCCGCAACTCGGCTTGCTGGATGAATCCGTCGCTGGCGTTCAACTCGGCCCTATCAATTATCTGCCTCGTCTGGAACCCAACGAGACTCGCAACGAAATTGCCGACAACGTCTCCTGGACCAAGGGGAAGCACATGATCAAGGCGGGCGTTGACATCCTCACCGCCCGGGATTATGCCCTGTTCTTACAGAATACGAACGGCAGTTATACTTATCAGACCGTGAACCAGTTTGCCCTCGATTACAGCGGCAACACTACCGGAGCGAAGTATTGGCAGTCATTCTCTCAAACCTTCGGCACGGGAACAACCAACATGCGGATGAACGACTATGGTATCTACTTGCAGGACCAGTGGCGCGTCACGCCCAAGCTGACGGCGACCATCGGCGCCCGGTACGAATATCAGCCGCTCCCGCAGCCCAAAGTCTGCAATCCGGACTACCCCCAGACCTGCCACATCAATTCGCAGACAACGAACATCATGCCGCGCGTCGGACTCGCATACCGGCTCAATGACAAGACGGTTTTGCGCGCTGGATACGGGCTCTATTACTCGGCTGTCCCCGGCGCTACGCTCATGAACTTGTGGCTCGGCAACGGCGTGGTGCAGAAATCCATTTCTCTGTCCAGCACGCAAGCCGCGCAACTCGCCGCCGGCCCTGCGTTCCCGAAAGTTTTCGGCTCGCTGCCGGCCAGCGTGGCCGCAGGCACTTCGAATATTCAATTCGCCGCGCCGGACTTCAAAACACCCTACTCCGAGCAAGGCACTTTTGCGGTGGAACGCGAGCTGACGCACGACATCGCTTTGACCGCTTCTTATATCTGGAGCCGCGGCATCCAACTCTACAGCGCCCGCGACCTGAACCTGCCTCCGCTCAGTTCACAAACGTTCACCTACACGATCGCCGATGCCAATGGAAACCCCGTCGGGTCATATACCAACAACCTGTACTTGAAACTGCCCACGCCCAACGGACGGCCGGACGCGCGCTACGGCGCGGTGATTCAAGACGAAAACGGCGTGACCAGCTTGTACAATGGCCTCGCGGTCCAGGCCCAGAAACGTTTCTCGCATGGGTTCCAGGCCAGCCTGTCATACACCTGGTCGCACGAAATCGACGACGGGCAAGGGTACGGTCAGGCAACGCAGAACATCTTCTTGAGTAGTGCCAGCACATGGCTGTACAACGGCAATTACCAGCTCGATCGCGAAAGCGGTTTAGAAGATCAACGCCATCGAATGGCATTCGCCTGGATCTGGGCACCGACCTTTACGCATCGCTCGGGCGCGTTCTACAAGTTCTTGGTGAACAATTGGCAGCTCTCGTCGCTCACCACGATCGGCAGTTCGCGGCCGTATGGAAGCCCCACTATTCGGCTCAACGACACGCCGCTGTCGACCATGTTCAGCAACTTCACCATCAACGGCTCCGGCCTGAGCTCACGCGTTCCATTTTGGCAGGCCAACAGCGTCTATCAGCCAGCGTTCTATAGAGAAGACGCTCGCCTCAGCAAGATCCTGCCGTTCGGCGAGAGCGAGCGCTATAAGCTGCTTTTCAGCTTCGATGTGTTCAATATCAGCAATAGCTGGTCGCCCACGGCGATGACGAATCAGGCCTACACGGAAGCTAAGGGTGTTCTGACCCTGACGCCTACAGCGTACGGGTTCGGTTCGAGCGATGCCGTGTCGCCGGACGGCACCGAAGCCCGGCGCATGCAATTGAGCCTCCGTTTTATTTGGTAACTGACGGACTTCTACTCCTGGCTGGCGCGCTCACACTCTGTGGAACGCGCAGAACGGAACGCTGCGGCTCGCGTGAACGCGTCTCGGTCAACCAAAAGGCGTTGCCGATCTTTTTAAGCGACCGCTGTGGCGTGGCGGCGTGTGAAACGCGGGATTCACCTGCGAACCGTCCCCCATCCCTGGGTGCGCCAAACTCGCCATAGGCGGAGCTCCCGTGCAAAACGTATCCGTAAATGCTTGCGGGTGTTAGCCGAGAATAGAGGCGCTTCGGCATCCGCCTTGCAGTCCTAAAGGTGATCATCACTCGTCCAGCCGCGCACGCGGGGTGTGGCACGCGGCCCTCCTACAGCAGAGGCGTTGGCGGCCAACCCCCCGGTTGCGCGGCTCTTCTGGCCGAGTGGGAAACGAGCCGCGCTATAATCGCGCGGCGAAAGGAGGATATATGGCTGATATCAAGGTCTCCAAGGAGACTAGTCGAGGCTTGACCTATCGGCCCGAGGCGTACTTTCCGGCTCTGCCGTTCGGCAACTTGCTCGGCACTCCATTTAACCTGATGAAGCGCTTCAGCGAGGAGTTCGACCGCATGTTCGGCGGCTATGTGCCGCCGGCCGAGATGGAGATGTGGGCGCCTGCGCTGGAGATCAAGCACAAGGATGGCAATTTCGTGGTTGTCGCCGAACTGCCTGGGATCACCAAAGACGACATCAAAGTCGAGGTGATCGAAGAATCTCTCGTCGTCGAAGGCGAGAAGAAAAAAGTGAAGGAAGAGAAGGCCGAAGGATACTATCGCACCGAACGCGCCTATGGCAAGTTCTATCGATCGATCCCGCTGCCCAAAGGAGCCAAGACCGACGAGGTGAAGGCGGAGCTAACCAACGGCATTCTGAAAGTGGTTATTCCGGTGCCGGAAGTGAAGCCGGCGCTTCGCGAGGTCCCGATCACCGCTAAGTAAACAGCTTCTGTCCTAACCTCCCGAGGGGCGCCCAAACGCCCCTCATTTCGAGCCAATGCACGATCTCCGGCATCCCCTATTGCGGCGACAAGGCAGCCACAATAAACGGTTGGGACGTCGGCTGCGGCGCGCCTCCCTCATTCTCCACCGTCACCGCCACGGCGGTGGTTTGCGCGAGATCTACACCGCCCGGACGTATGTTGACCGCGTTGCCATCTTCTTGCGACTGGAACAAGCCCGCCGGGATCGGAGTGCCGGTCCTCGGGATCATCCACATCTCGTACATCTTGCCCCGGGGCGCCGGCGGCAAGTTCGACGCGATCAGCAACACGCCGCGCCGCGGGTTCACGAATACCCGTCCGCGTGGCGGCGTCGGTCTGCCCCGTCCGAACGCTGCTTCGGCCGTGTCCGGTCCCGACAGGATCGCGAGCGCCTCGTTCAGCCGCGCATTCTCCACGCCTTGCTGCTGCAATTCCCGGCGCAGCGCCGCTGTCGTGCGAGTCTCGTTCTTCCATTGATTTCCAATATAAATGGCTGCCACCAGCGCCGCGGTAGCCGCTGCGGCCCACAGCCAAGCCCATGGCGAACGGCGCTCTACACCAACAGACTGTAAAATGCGACGCCTGAGTTTTCCGGACGCCCGCACCTCAGCCGAAGCCGCACCTATCCACGTGGTCAATTGAACGGCGCGTCTCATTGACGCTCTGCACACCTCGCAATCCCGCGCCAGATGCGCCTCAATCTCGCTGCGCTCCGGCTCTTCCGCGATTCCCATCGCGTATAGCTCGTAATGGTCGTTCAGCTCGGCGCAATTCACGACGCCACCGCCACTCCCAGGTCCTCACGAAGACTCTGGAGCGCTGTCCGCACCCAGGTTTTGATCGTTCCCAATGGCTGGCCCAATTTTTCAGCCATTTCCGACTGCGAGAGACCCTCGAAATATGCCAGCTCCATTACTTGCCTGTGATTCGGAGCGAGCTTCTCCATTGCGGCGCGTACGCGGCGCGTCTTGTCCGACGTAAGTAGGTCCGACTCGATTTCGCTATAGAGCGCCGGATGATCCGTCTCGGCGAGATCTACCGTTCTGCGACCCCTCCCCACCGAAGACCGGAAGTAATCGATTGCGCGATTGCGCGCCACCGCCATCAGCCAGGGTCCTAGGGAACCCTTGCTCGGATCAATCGCATGCACGCGGTTCCAAATCCGCAAGAACGTCTCTTGCACCAGATCCTCCGCAGCGCCGTGATCGCGCACGATGCGGAATGTCAGCGAGTAGATTACGCGCCCATAACGGTCGTACAGTTCCGCCAAAGCGCCCGGGTCGCGCGCGCGCAGGCGGTCGATCAATTCTTCATCGCCAACCAGCGCTTTGATCGCTAAGAAAATCGGCCACAGCATCGAGTATCCAAATAGTATACGGGTGTACCTCCTGGTTCAGATTTCGCGCATTTAACGTGATGCACGGGCCGCTGGCCGGAAAATTTCGCTTTCTTTGAAATCCGTTTCTGCCCCCAATCTCGTATTACCGGTGTTCGACATTCGTGCGGCGCGCGGTCCACGCAAAGCGGCGCACGCCAGAGGAGATTGAAGGATGCGAAGAAATGTAATAGCAACGCTCTGCCTTACGGCAGCGCCTCTCTTGTTCCTGAACGGACCTGTCAACGCCGCCGACCACCGCGATGCTCCCGGCGTCGATGGCGCGGGCGAAGGCGATATCACCGACGTGTTCGCTTTCCTGGATCCCACCGATGCCAGCAAGCTCGTGCTGGCTATGGGCGTAAACCCGTTCGCGGTGCCCGGTGCGAGTCCCAGCTATCGCTTCTCACCGGATTACCTGTATCAATTCAAAATTGACCGCTTCGGCACCTATAAAGAAGATTTAGTAGTCCAAATTCAATTCCAGAACACGTCCACGGGTCAACAGGCAACCGTGAACACCGGCAGCCCCGATGCAAACATGATCGGTGCCGTCAATCAGCCGCTGGTCAATCCCAATAGCACAATCAGCGGACCGGTCGGTGCCGTCTTCGGCGATCCCAACAGCATCCAAGCGTTCACTGGATTGCGCGACGATCCTTTTGTTTTCGATCTCGCTCAGTTCAACCGCATTCTAGCCGGTACGCAAGATGTGTTTCGAGACATCCCATCCTCACCGCTTGGCCACTTGCGCGGCCGATCGGTCCGCGCCGACGGAACCAGCGGTGTGGACTCGTTCGGCGGCTTCAACGCCTCCTACATCGTCGTCGAATTCCCCGTCGCATGGCTCGGTGTCAACAAAATCATCAATGTGTGGGGAACCATCAGCGCGCCGTCCGGTGAAGCGAACGGCTATACGCAGTTCGAGCGCATGGGCCAGCCTGCTGTTAACACAGTGTTCATCCCCAAGGCGCTGAAGGATGCGTTCAACCAGGGCATTCCCAGCGAGGACGTCGCGCACTGGTCGCAATTCATCCCCGATGCCCTGACTACCACCGATAACGACGGCACCGGTAATACGATTTCCGGCCGGGCCGGCCTCCTCACCGCACTTGGGCTCAACGCGGTTCCCAACGGTGCCCCTCTGCTGCTGCCGGCGACTTTTGTAAACACCAGCAAAGATCTGCTCCGGATCGCGCTTCTTCCGGACGTCGTGCGCCTGGACCTCAGCCGCGATCCGAACGACTTAGCGGTGGGTGCTTTCGGCGTAACCAACGGCCGCCGGCCCGGCGATGACGTGATCGATATCGAGCTAAGGCTGCTGCGGCAGCTCGCGGATGTGAATTTCCCGGCGGCTCTCAAGGTGCCGGGCAGCGGTCCCGCGCGCGCCGGCGCGCTGACCGTCGGCGATCCGCGCGTTACGGCTGTGCTGCAGGGAACTGATTTCATCCGGCCCGACGCTAGTCTGAGCGATGTTTCGACCGGCGGGAACGACCAGCCGTTCCTGAGCACGTTCCCGTTCTTTGCGCCGCCGAATCCGCTGCCTGGCGAACCCGGCACTGTCACGTTTCCGAGCGCTACGCCCGGGGAGACGGCCACGACATCTGCGCGCCGTTAACAATAGCCATGAAACTGATCTGCGCTGTTCTCGTATGCGCGCTGGGGGCTTCGGCCGAGGTCCCCAGTTTCACTACCGATGGGCTCATCCGGCTCTACGAGGGTTGGGTGGTCAACGATCCGTCGAGCATCACGAATCGAACGCTGCTGGCCGGCGCGTATATCCAAAAGACGCGTGAGACCACGGATTTCGACTACCTAAACCGCGCTTCCAAAATCCTGGATGGCGTGCTGGCGGAAAAGCCGGACTACGAAGCGCTGCGGCTGCGCAATATCGTCGAGCTGACTCTACACCATTTCGCTAAAGCCGCGGAGCACGCCCGCGCGATGACCGAGCGCTGGCCCGGTGACGTCCAAAGCTGGGGCACGCTTGGCGATGCGCTCCTCGAGATGGGTGAGTACGATGCCGCGCGCGACGCTTTCGCCCGCATGCTTAAGCTTAGGCCGGGGTTAATGAGCTATAACCGCATGGGCTTCTACTATTTCGTTACGGGCGATGCCGAACGCGGAATCGCGTTCATGAATTCGGCCGTCGAAGCTGCCGCGAAATTCCCGGAAAACAACGCTTGGTGCCTGCTAGAACTGGGCAACATGTATTTCAAGACTGGGCGTTTACAGGAAGCCGCCGATGCGTACTCGCAAGCTATCGCAACCTTCCCCGCATCCCACGCCGCATACGCCGCGCTCGGTGCGGTATTGGCGGCTCAGCATCGTTTGGACGAGGCGATTGCGCAATATAAACACGCGCAGTCCATCACGCCCATGGTCCAATACGCAGGCGCTTTGTATGACTTGTATCAACTCGCCGGAAAAACGGAAGAAGTTCGTCATCAGGCCGAACTCGTTGACCTTGCAGCGAAGCTCGACCGAGCCTCCGGCTTCAAAGCGAATCGTACGCTCGCCTTGGTTTATGCCAACGAGAATCGGAATCTTGCCGAGTCGCTTCAGTCGGCACAAGCCGATTTCGAACTCCGCAAGGATATCTACACCTCGGACGTCCTCGGATGGGCGTTGTACAAGAACCAGCGCTGTCAGGAAGCCTGGCAGGCCGCGCAGGCCGCCCTAAAGCTCGGCGCACCCGAAGCGTTAATCTACTATCACGCCGGCGTCATTGCCCATGCGCTCGGCAAAGAGGCCGAAGCTCGAACTAACCTCGAAAAAGCCCTGGCGCTCAATCCTGGGTTCGACCTCCGGCAAGCTGCGGTCGCCCGCCAACTTCTTGGCCAGATCGTAAAGGAGTCCGAATGAAACGCGCCGTCAATCTGATGCTATTGACCTCTACGCTGGCCTTCGGCCACCCCATGGGAAACTTCAGCGTCAGCCACTACGCTCGACTACAGCCGAACTCGGGCGGTCTGGATCTCAGTTACGCGCTCGATCTCGCCGAATTTCCCACTTTCGACCTGCTCCGCTCCTGGCATCTCGAGCGAAACAGCCCACGCGAGTTACTCGACGCGAAGGCGCACCAGCAGGCCGAACTGTGGATGAGCGGGCTGCGTATTAGTTCGAGCGCACGTCCCTTGCACCCCCGCATTGTGCGCACCGAGCTGGACATCGCCGATGGTGCTGGAAACCTGCCCATCGCTCGCATCACGGTGCGGGCACGCTTAGACGGCGCGACTGATTCGGTCAGCTACGAGGATTTGAATTACCCCGAGCGAGCGGGCTGGAAGGAGATCGTCATTCTCGCCGGAAAAGACACAACGCTGAGGCAGGCCAGCCAGACCGGCAACGATATCAGCAAAGCTCTCAGCCAGTACCCTCCCGATCCGACACTGGCCCCGCCGCAGGATCTTCGCGCCGAATTAAGCTGGACCATCGACGCGCCGATTCAGCGCATACCCAAGGTTTCGCCGCCGGTTGAGGTGGCCGCGAAGATTGTTCCTATTCCACAACCGCAACGCGCGCCGGCCGCAGCTTCTCCGGCCTTAAGGTCACCCACGACCGCCCCAGCAGGAGCTGTCGTGCGCGGCGACTTCTTGTCCAAACTGTTGCACCAGTCAAGAATTACACCCTGGATGATGGTTGTAGGCTTGGCGGCCGCGTTCCTCTTGGGCGGGGCTCACGCGCTTACGCCGGGGCACGGCAAAACCATCGTCGCTGCCTACCTGGTTGGCTCTCGCGGCACTCTAAAACACGCCGCATTTCTCGGCGCGATCGTAACGTTCACACACACCATCGCGGTATTTGTCCTCGGCCTTGCGACCCTATTCCTGTTCCGTTTCTTTGTTCCCGAAAAAATCACGGCATGGCTTGGGGTACTTTCCGGGTTATCGATCGTTTCCGTCGGCCTATGGATGGTTTACAAGCGCTGGCGCGCAGCGGTGCACGGCCACTCGCATTCTCATTCTCACGAGCATCACCATCACAGCCATGACCACGGCCACGTCCATCCGCATCATCACGAAGAGCATCATGATCATGTCTACGCGCATCATGGCGGACATGACCATAGTCACGGCGGCCACTCCCACGTCCCCGAGGATTTCTCCTGGGCGGGCCTGCTTGCTTTGGGCGCGAGCGGTGGCCTGGTGCCCTGTGAATCAGCTTTGGTCCTTCTGCTCGGCGGCATTGCGTTAGGACGGGTCGGCCTCGGGCTGATGCTGCTTCTATCATTCAGCGCCGGCCTAGCCGCGGTTCTGATCGCGATTGGCGCCCTCGTCCTGTATGCCCGCAACCTGATCCCCGAGGCGAAACAATTCAGCACGAGCTGGCTCTTCCGTTACGTACCGGTAGCTTCCTCCGCCATCGTTACCGTAGTCGGATTGCTGATGACCGGAATCTCGCTCGGCTGGATTCGGCCGGTTTGGATGATCGGCTAACGCGGACACACGCAGGCTGATGACGTCACGGGAACTATAAGAAGATTGACGGCGAAAGCCCAGATGAATGCCAGAGACTGATTACTGTCCGGCGATCAGTTTCCAGCCCCTGCCGCCAAATTCGAAGAACCTAGCCAGTCCTGAACGATTCGCGCGACCTGCTGTTCAAAGGCCTCCAGATCGGTCGCTTTTTGGACGTAATCCTTGGCACCAAGCGCGATCGCGCGCAGCCGATCGTCCAAACTCGATGACGAGGTAAATACAACAACAGGCGCAGCTACGCGGCATCGCTCCAGCAGCGCCAGCCCGGTAATTTTTGGGATGTTCACGTCCAGAATCACAAGATCCGGCCGGTAGCTTTCGTCCGACAAGATCTGCGTCGCTTGCTCGCCGTCCATCGCCAGGCGGATGTGGGGCGTCAAGCCTGTTTGGGCAATAGCCCGCCGAATGAGCAGGATATCGCCTGGCGTATCTTCAACGAGTAATAGTTGTGGCTCTCTCGAATGCATAATGCCACCACCGGTAGACCCTGTATGAGACATTACCTTGAGCTGTTTTGTTTCAATTCAATGT
The DNA here is from genome assembly GCA_035293725.1 of Bryobacteraceae bacterium. GTDB lineage: Bacteria > Acidobacteriota > Terriglobia > Bryobacterales > Bryobacteraceae > Palsa-89. The sequence continues at coordinate 75,185 of DATGMH010000162.1, read as the reverse complement.
TTGTTCCCCGGGTCTTAACTCTCGCTAGTGTGCGTTAGCGTACTGAACGTCGCTCGCCGTCGCTCGAGGTCCTACTGCCAGGCGCGAGAGCTTACCTGCCGATTCACCGGTTTTCTGGCGCCGAATGCGGGCACGATTTGGGCGCTTTGGTTTCACCTTCAGGCGCTTCTCGAATGTGACGGTGACAATCCCCCGCCAAAACGAACCCTCCGCGAGTTTGAAAACTGGATTGTTCTCAATCGATACGCAACGCACTGTTGAGCAATAGCCTGAACTTCTGCTGGCATTTGTTCCAGCTTCCATAAATTATGACCCATGCTACGATCGCTCCACTGATCGGCGAGCCGTTTTATGCAACTCCGCAGGATCACCTCCCCCATCCTTGCAATTTCGTCTAATGATCACCGTTTTGTGACCATTCCGAAAGACGCCCTGATCCAGCTCGCGGGTGAAGACACTGCTCCTGGGCTCCGGCCGATTCTTCTGCGAGACCAGCGCCTGCTTGCCTTTAATCGCGATCTTGAAGAACGGTCCGAACCGTTTTCAACGCATGCCGGCCTGTCCGCAACGGGTGCGGGGTTGGCTGACGACCGTCGTGCTTACCCTCGCTACCCGATCCGCTTGGAATGCGCCTACATCTTAACCGAGGTTCCCGGCAGCCGCCCGGCGAGAACACTGAACATTAGCACGGGCGGCGTTCTGCTCGAGAGCATGGACCCTTTGTCCAGCAATGACAGCATCGACTTGGCCATCGACTGGCCGTATCTTTTGAACGAGGCTTGCCCGCTTCAGCTTTTGATGTCCGGCAGGATCGTTCGCATCGAGGGCACGCAATTCGCCGTCGCGAGCGAGCACCACGAGTTCCGCCCGCATCTTGCCCCGTAGCTAGTACGGGTTGACGTAGCAGCCCGGATAATACTGATACTGGCCGCTTTGGTCGTAATATCCAGGAGGATTGCACGAGTTCGCCGGCGGAGCGTTGGCGGGCGGCGGTGGACCGTACGAGTAGTTCGGATCGTAGTAGGGTGCCGGTGCTGCGTAATACCCTGGATCGTAATAATAGGGATCATAGTAGCCATAGGCTGGCGCACCGTAGAATCCGTATGCCGGTGCACCATAGATACCCAGCGACCATCCGCGATCCCAATCATGGCCGCCGCGGAAATGGTCGTTACCGCCCCACCCACGGCCGCCATAGTAGCCGCCGCCTCCATAGTGGCCGCCGCCTCCGCCGTAGCTGCGGCCGCCTTCAAAGCCACGGCCACCATTGAAGCTGCGTCCGTTTGAGAATCCGCCACCGGAGCTGCGGCCGCCGCCTGAAAAGCCGCGGCCACCGGAGAAACCGCCTCCGCTGTAAGCGCGCCCGCCGCCACCGAATCCGTGGCCGCCGCCGGAAAAGCCGTGGCCGCCATCGTTGCCTCTTGCCAGAACTGCGGTCGGGGTGTAGAGAACGGCCGCTAGAAACATCGCTGGAAGGCCGAGCTTCCTGAACATGGGATGACCTCCATCCTTCAATCCTTTGGATGCACGCCGGCGACGATCAGTTATCAACATTACACTTTATTGCAAGAAATTCATGTTGTTGCCTCCCGTCCAGCGTTGGCAAAGGCGTAACCAAGTTGTTGTGATCGTTGGCGAATCGCGAAAAGGCGCCGCGACTCGATCGACGGGAGAGCGACACCACGCCGCTCCGGAACGAAAGCAAGTTTCGAGATCTGGTTGACCGTCCCGAGACATAGGTAACAGAACGTACCGGAGACATGGGTTACACTTTTTCGCCTGGAAGGGGGCGGGAAGTGGGATGCCATGGAAGGAAAGTTCTGTTATGTGACCAACGCATACGATTGGTGATTCGACTCAAAGACGGGGAGAGCATGGCGTCGTTGTGCCGCGAGTTTCAGATCTCACGCAAAACGGGCTACAAGATCTTGAGCGTTATGAGGAATGCGGATTGGAGGGGCTCACGGATCGTGCCAGGCGCCCCCACCGCTATGCCAACCAGCTGCCCGAACAAATCGAAGCGGCCATCGTAGCAGCCAGGCGCGAGAAACCACACTGGGGCGCCCGCAAGATCCGGGAGCGCCTCCTCAGACGACTGCCGAGCGAAGTGAAGGTTCCGGCTCGCAGCACCATTCACGCCATCCTCGATCGTCATGGACTGGTGACACGCGCCAAGCGATCGCGCACCCGCACCGAGGGGACTCCGCTCTCTTCGGGCGCCAGCCCGAATGCCCTGTGGTGTGCCGACTACAAGGGAGAGTTCATGCTCGCCGATCGGGGCTACTGTTATCCGCTCACGGTCACCGATCATGCTTCCCGTTATCTGCTGTTGTGCGAAGCCATGGAATCGAACGCGGAGAAGACCGCGTTTACGGCCTTTGAGCGCTTGTTTAAAGAGCGCTCTGGGGATGAGCATCGAACGGATTCGCCCTGGTCATCCGCAACAGAACGGCCGCCACGAGCGCATGCATCTGACCCTGAAGAAAGAAGCCACGCGCCCCGCCGGCGCCAACCTGCTTCAACAGCAGGCTAAGTTCGATGCCTTCCTGGAAGAGTTCAACAACGAGCGGCCCCACGAAGCTCTGAACATGAAATGCCCCGCCGAAGTCTACTCTTCTTCCTGCCGCCCTTATCAGGGCATTCAGGAACCACGCTATCCGTTTCACGACAAGACGGTCCTCGTCACCAACTGCGGCCGCCTGTGTTTGTACCGCAAGAAAATCAATCTCAGCACTTGCGTGGCCGGACAGGCGGTCGGCGTCAAAGAAGTCGACGACGGCATCTGGCTTGTCAGCTTCATGGATTACGACCTCGGTTATATCGATCTGGAGGAGAAAACTTTGCAGCCCCTCAACAATCCCTTTGGGCCAAAAGTGTTACCTATGTCTTAGGTACATTCTGTTACCCATGTCTCCGGGCCGGACAAAGATGTTCTGGCGGAGGAAGAGGGATTCGAACCCCCGAGCGAGTTACCCCGCTAACGGTTTTCAAGACCGCCGGTTTCAACCACTCACCCATTCCTCCAACTCCACACTAGCCGATTTTTCGAACGATTCGCAATCCGGCGGCCACGCAAAACGCGGGGGCGAGCGAGGAGATGTTTGGCCGGCGGAATCCGCGCCGTTTCGTCTTATTTGGCCGCGATACAATAAGAAACATCGGTCCATCTAAAGGAGCCTTCGTGACTTTTCGAATTTTCACCTGCCTGAGCACGGCCTTGCTCTGCGCAGCCTTTCTGCCGGCCCAAACTCCCAACGCAACCGCGAAGGGCGCCTCGCCGGCGAAAACCAAAGCGATTCCGCGTGCCGCTGATGGTCACCCCGACTTGCAAGGTATCTGGACCAATGCCACCGTTACACCCATGGAAAGGCCGCCTCAATTCGCCGGCAAGCTCAACATCACAGACGCCGAAGCTGCCGCGTACGAGAAGGATCAGGCTCAGGATTTGCAATCGGAAGACGGCCAGTCGGACGGCAAGATCATCCGCGCGGCAGGTTCTTCCGGAACCGGCGGCTATAACGTGCTGTTCGTCGACCGCGGGACGGAGATGATTCGAGTCGACGGGGTCAAACGAAGTTCTTTAATCATCGACCCGCCGGACGGGCGCGTACCCCCCATCACCGATGAGGCGCGGAAACGAAATGCGTCCGCGATGCGGAATTTCAATAAATACGACGATGTGAAGGAACGTCCGCTGAGCGAGCGCTGCATTATCGGGTTCGGTTCCACCGCCGGGCCGCCCATGATGCCGGTTTTATACAACAACACCTACCAGATCGTGCAGACCAAAGATAAGATCATGATTCTGGTGGAAATGGTTCACGATGTTCGCGTGATCCGCATGAACGGCACGCACGTGCCGTCAAACGTGCGTCTCCTGTTGGGCGATTCCATAGGTCACTGGGAGGGCGACACGCTGGTTGTGGACACCACCAATTTCACGAACCAAACCAGTTTTCGCGGCTCTTCGGAAAACCTGCACGTGATCGAGCGGTTCCAGCGAATCGGCCCCGACCAGATCCTGTATCGCGCCACGATCGACGATCCCAGCACCTACACCAAGCAATGGACTATGGAATTTCCGTTTAGGGCGACTGCCGGTCCCATCTACGAGTACGCCTGCCATGAAGGCAACTACGCCATGACCGATATCATGGGCGGCGCGCGCAAAATGGAATCGGAGCAGAAGCAAAAGTAAAGGAGCCATGAGATGAGCTACCGTTTTCTCGTATCCTTTGCGGCACTGGCGGGATTGACGATCGCGCCTCTGGCCGCACAGCAATCGAGATCCAAGAGCAGTACCGTTCCGGCCGCCGCGGACGGGCATCCCGATCTGTCGGGAATCTGGACCAACGCGACCGTCACGCCCATGGAGCGGCCAGCCCAATTCAGCAAGCTGCAAATCACCGATGCGGAAGCGACGACCTTCGAACGGACACAGGCGCAGGATCTGAAAGACGAAGACGGCAAGTCGGACGGCCCCATCATCCGCGCCGCAGGATCTTCCGGAACCGGCGGGTACAACGCGCTGTTTATCGATCGCGGCAGCGAAATGATTCGCGTGGACGGAGTCAAGCGCAGCTCTCTCATCATCGATCCGCCCGAGGGGAAGGTTCCCCCGCTCACTGCCGAAGCGCGCGCCCGCTTCGCGAAGATGATGACCAGCTTCAACAAGTTCGATGACGTGAAGGAACGGCCATTCAGCGAGCGCTGCATTCTCGGCTTTGGTTCTACTGCAGGGCCGCCGATGATGCCGGTGCTCTATAACAACACATACCAGTTCGTACAGACCAAAGACACGATCATGATCCTGGTCGAGATGGTTCACGACGTCCGTGTGATCCGGATGAATGGAACACACCGGCCTTCGAACGTGCGCACGCTGCTGGGGGACTCCATCGGTCACTGGGACGGTGACACGCTGGTGGTGGACACCACGAATTTCCGCCCGGAAGGAGCCTTCTACGGCGCTTCGGAAAATCTGCATGTGATCGAACGTTTCCGGCGGTTCGACCCGCAGACGATTCTCTATCGCGTCACGCTGGACGATCCCTCGACATACGCCAAGCAATGGACCATGGAATTTCCGTTCCGCGCGACGCAGGGCCCGGTTTATGAGTACGCGTGCCATGAAGGCAACTATGCGATGACGGATATCATGGGCGGCGCTCGTAAGATGGAAGCGCAGCAGCAAAGGAAGTAGGAACCCAATTATGAAATGCCGCTTGCTCATTTGTGGCGCCGCGCTGGCGGCATGCATCGCTGCTCCTTTAGCAGCGCAGACTTCAACGCGGGCTCAGACGTCACAGTCTAAGACCTCAGCGATCCCGCGCACGCCCAGCGGCCATCCTGACCTGCAGGGTGTCTGGACGAACGCAACGGTAACGCCGATGGAGCGTCCCGCGAAGTTTGCCAATAAGCCGACGCTGACGGATGCAGAGGCGCGCGAATACGAGAAAGAGGCGGCCAAAGAGCTGGCGGATGTGGATGGCAAATCCGAGAGCCCGCTGCTGGCTGCGGCGGGATCCAATGGAACCGGCGGTTACAACGTTCTCTTTATCGATCGGGGCTCGGAACTGGCTCGCGTCGACGGCGTGAAGCGAACCTCACTGATCGTGGATCCGCCGGACGGCAAAGTTCCGCCGCGCACAAAAGATTCGCAAAAACGGATGGCGTCTATCATCCGCAGCTACATGGTATATGACAGCGTGAAAGACCGGCCCGCCTCCGAGCGGTGCCTGGTCGGTTTCGGTTCCACCTCCGGACCGCCAATGATGCCGGTGCTTTACAACAACAATTATCAAATCGTTCAGACCGAAGACGCAGTTATGATCCTGGTCGAAATGGTGCACGATGTGCGCGTGGTTCGAATGAACGGAACGCACCCGCCCGCCAGCGTGCGGGAATGGTTAGGCGATTCCATTGGGCATTGGGAGGGCGACACGCTGGTGGTGGACACCACGAATTTCAACGAGAAAACGCTATTCGAGGGCGCATCGCCGGACTTGCACGTCGTTGAGCGCTTCCAGCGCGTAAACGCCAACACTATCCTTTACAAGGTCACCATCGACGATCCTTCCACCTTCACCCGGCCATGGACCATGGAGTATCCGTTCGTTGCCGCGCCCGGCCCGGTGTATGAATACGCCTGCCACGAAGGCAACTACGCCATGACCGATATCCTCGGAGGCGCCCGCAAAACGGAAGCCGACAAGAAGAAGTGAGAACCGACGCTCCCGAAGCTTTGATACTCGACCTGATCGAGTGGCTCGCGCGGCGCGAGCGCAGCTACGAGGAAACGATGGAGGCGTGGCGAACTTCCTGTCCGAGGCTTCCGGTTTGGGAAGACGCAAACGATCGGGGCCTGGTAAGGACCGAAAACAGCGACGGCCGATCGGTCGTGCGAGTCACCGCAGCGGGGCTGGGCCTACTGGAGGAAACGGACGTGTTTCCCGTTCAGTCGATTCCGGCACGGCTTTTGCTAAGATACGGATGGCAGAAAATCCCTTCAAGGAGGCTGATGAGCAAAGAAGATAGTATTGAGGTCACTGGGACGGTGGTAGAAAAATTTCCGAGTGGCTTATTCAGTGTGCAACTGGACCAGGACCGCACGGTGCTCGCACATCTGGCCGGCAAGTTGCGGCGCAACCGTATCCGAGTGTTGGCCGGCGACCGCGTTACGCTCGAACTTTCCCCCTACGATTTGACTAAGGGACGCATCACGTACCGGCACAAGTAACCATCCTTCCATGTCCCGGCCGCCGGGGCTTTGATCCAGCATGCGAAAGATCCTTCTGATCTTCGGAACGCGGCCGGAGGCGATCAAGCTCTGCCCGGTGATTCGCAGCCTGCGCGAAGAGCATTCCAAATTCCAAGTCAGAGTCTGCGTAACGGCCCAGCACCGCCAGATGCTGGACCAGGTACTGCAAGCATTCGACGTGCGTCCAGACTACGATTTGGACTTGATGCTGCCCGGGCAAACGCTTTTCCAATCGACGTCGAGGATATTGGCGGGCCTCGAGGGCGTGCTGACGGCGGAGCGCCCTGACATGGCGATCGTGCAAGGCGATACCACGACCACCTTTTGCGGCGCGCTGGCTTCTTTTTATCTACATGTGCCCGTGGCGCACGTCGAGGCCGGACTCCGGACCGGCGACTTGAGGCAGCCTTTCCCCGAAGAGATGAACCGCGTCCTCACCTCGCGCTTGGGCGCCCTCCATTTCGCCGCCACTGAAAAAGCCGCCGAGAACCTCCGGCGGGAGGGAGTAAATCCTTGCTCCATCCGCGTCACTGGAAATACGGGGATCGACGCGGTATTGTACGTCCGCGACGCCTTGGAACAGGGCCGGCTGGAACCCGGTCGCCGGCCTGAACTGGATGCCACCAAGAAGCTCATTGTTGTGACCGCGCACCGGCGCGAGAGCTTTGGCTCCGGATTCGAGCGGATCTGCCGCGCGCTGGCGGCGCTCGCAAACCGCGATGACGTTCAACTCGTGTACCCGGTGCACCCCAATCCCAATGTGCAGGACCCGGTGCAGCGGTATCTCGGTCACCAGCCAAACGTCCGGCTGGTTGAGCCGATGAGTTACGTGCCGTTCGTGGATCTTATGAATCGCGCCTACTTGCTCATCACCGATTCGGGCGGCATTCAGGAAGAGGGGCCGTCGCTGGGCAAGCCCATCCTGGTGCTGCGCGAGAAAACGGAGCGCCCGGAAGCGGTCTTGGCAGGCACAGTCAAGCTCGTGGGAACGGACGAAGCCACCATCGTCGGCGAGGCGGTACGCCTGATCGAGGACCAGCAAGCGTATCAGGAGATTGCGCGCGTTCACAATCCTTACGGCGATGGGAAGGCAAGTCCCCGGATTGCGGAAGCAATTCATTCATTCTTAAGCCAAAACTCCTGAACAAAACATCTCGGAATTCAGCGCCTATGGGCTGCGGAAATCGCGATCGTAAGCAATTGAGAGGCCATACTTGAATCGAACCGTTTTTCTTTCTTATTTTCATTTTTTTATGCGATATCATCCTCAGGATTCCGAATTGCCGTCCGTCAAATCGTTCAACGATGTGGCGTGCCTATTGTCGCGCAAACTTCTGGGACAGCCGGCCGCGATCGATGTGATCGTTCCTTGCATCCAGATGTACCGTTCGCGCCTGGCTCCGGAAGGCCGTCCGGTGGGAATATTTTTACTTTTGGGTCCCACCGGCACGGGAAAGACCAGGACCGTGGAAGCGCTGGCCGAAGTGCTCCACGGCAGTGCCAAGAAGCTGCTGCGCATCGATTGCGGAGAGTTTCAGATGGAGCATGAGGTGGCCAAACTCATCGGCGCGCCTCCCGGATACCTGGGCCATCGCGAAACTCAGCCCGTTCTAACGCAGCTTAAATTGAATGCAGCGGCTAGCGAAGGCTGCGATTTGTCCATCGTACTGTTCGACGAGATCGAAAAAGCGGCGCCGTCCATGGCGCGGCTTCTGTTGGGCATTCTGGACAAAGGGACGCTGCGGCTGGGCGACGGGACGGCAGTCCACTTCGAAAAAACCATCGTTTTCCTGACCAGCAACCTGGGCGCGCGCCAGATGAGCAAGCAGTTGCGCCCGAATTTTGGCTTTGAGTCGCTGGTGCCACACGAACAAAGAGCGGCCAGATTGAAAGCCATCGGAGCCAACGCGCTGAAGAGAAGTTTCCCGCCGGAATTTATCAATCGTATCGACGAGGTGGTGACCTTTCAGCCGCTGAATCGCGACGCACTCAGGGCGATCCTGGATCTGGCGCTCTGCGACTTACAGGATCACGTCGATAAGCGCCTGGGTGTGGAAGCCTTTCAGATTGACGTTTCAGCCGCGGCTCGCCGTTTTCTGCTCAAGCGCGGCACCAGCGATGAGTACGGCGCCCGCGAGTTGAAACGGGTGCTGCAGCGGGAATTGATTCATCCACTCGCGGCCCTGGTGGCGGCCGGCGAGGTCAACCCCGGCGCGCATGTCCGGGCGGAACTGAATGCCCGGCGCGACAAACTGATCCTGCGCGAGGACCGGGCGCTAGCACCGGCGTGTTAGGCTGGCGGAATTGAGCGGCACTCTCTACATTGTGGCGACGCCGATCGGCAACCTGGAAGACATCACGTTCCGGGCGGTCCGAGTTTTGCGTGAGGCCGATGTGATCGCCTGCGAAGACACCCGGCAGACTCGAAAGCTGTTGGAGCGCTACTCTATCGCCAGGCCTCTGATCAGCTATCACGAGCACAACGAAGCCAGCCGTTCCGAGGAACTGATTCAAGAACTGCAACGAGGCAAGAATATCGCGCTGGTCTCGGACGCCGGCACTCCGCTGATATCCGATCCGGGATACCGGCTGGTGGCGGCGGCGCGCAGGCTCGGGATTGCCGTTTCACCCATCCCGGGGCCGGGCGCCTTTCTAGCCGCTCTCAGCGCATCCGGCCTGCCGACAGATACGTTCCTCTATCTGGGCTTCCTTCCGCCGAAACGAAATCAGCGCCGGAAGGTTCTGGAGAGATGGAAAGGCGCGCCGGCGACGCTGATCTTTTACGAGGCGCCGCATCGCGCGCCGGAGGCGCTTCAGGATATCGCCGACGTACTGGGCGGGCGCGAGACCGTCTTGGCACGAGAACTGACGAAGGTACATGAGGAATTTCTGCGAGGCACGCCGGCGGAAATTCTTCAAGCTCTGGCTGAACGGCCGCCTTTGAAAGGCGAGATCACGCTCCTGGTCGCCAAATCTGCCGCGATCGAGCAGAATCAGGAGCCGCTCGAAGACGCGGTCGCAGAGTTGATAGCGAGCGGAATCCCCCGGATGGAGGCGCTCAAAACTGTCGCGCGGCAGCGCGGTCTTTCCAAGCGCGAGGTCTATAAACAATTGAATGAGCGCTAACGAGTACCACTTCGTTACACATTGGCGCGTCGAGAGCACGGTGGAAGAGGTAGCGGAGGTTCTGGGCAATGCCGTCGATCTGACGCGCTGGTGGCCGTCGGTCTACCTTGCGGTCAAAGAACTGGAGCCGGGCGGGCCGGGCGGGGTCGGACGCGTAGTCGAATTACACACCAAAGGGTGGCTTCCTTACACCCTGCACTGGTTCTTCCGTATTACGGAATCGCGGCGCCCTTACGGGTTTTCGTTGGAGGCTTGGGGCGACTTTGAAGGGCGTGGTATATGGACGTTCACGCAGGATGGCGGCGCGGTGAATATCACCTACGACTGGCGCATCCGCGCGGAGAAGCCGCTCCTGCGTTATTTTTCCTTTTTGCTAAAGCCGGTTTTTTCGGCCAATCACCGCTGGGCGATGGCGCGCGGCGAGGAATCGTTGCGGGCGGAGGTGGCACGCCGCGCGGGAGCCGGACAACAGCCCTCCTCGCACTCGTTGTGATTCGGACCATATTGGCCGATGGCGCGCGCCGGGCACTGGCCCATGCGCTCGCAGATCAGCTCCCGGATCATTTGGATGAACGACGGGTGGACGCCCACGGTGGGAGCCCGCAGCATTCGAACTCCGCGCGCCTCCGAGAGCTGGCGAGCCTCGGTGTCCAGGTCGTAGAGCACTTCCATGTGATCGGAGATAAACCCGATCGGGACCACAACCACATCCGTGCCAGCGGCCAGTTCGGCCAGCACTTCCGTAATGTCGGGGCCCAGCCAGGGCTGGTTCGGCGGGCCGCTGCGGCTTTGATAAACCAAACGCCAGCGGCCAATGTTGAGGCGCTCCGCCACCAGGCGGCAGGACTCCATCAGCTGCTTCTCATAATCGCTCGATTCCGCCATGGATACCGGCACACTGTGAGCGCTGAATAAAACCTCGGCCGCCTGGCGGCGCTCGGCGGGTATTTGCTGTAAGGCAGCGCGCACTTCATCCGATTGCGCTTCGATGAACAGCGGATGGTTGTAAAACGAGCGGAGCTTGTCCACCGGGGGCGCATCCGGGCCAATCTCTGCGCGGGCGCGCTCGATATCTTCCATGTACTGCCGGCATCCCGAATAGGAGCTGAAGACAGAAGTGGCAAACGCGATCGCCCGCTTCACTCCCTCGTTCTGCATCTGGCGCAGAGTGTCGGCCAGGAACGGATTCCAGTTCCGATTGCCCCAGTAGACCGGAAGGTTCGGACCGTTCTGCGCGAGCTCCTTTTGGAGGCTCGCAATCAATGCCCGATTTTGATCATTGATCGGGCTTTTGCCGCCGAAATGGTAGTAGTGCTCGGCCACCTCGAGCATGCGTTCACGCGGGACGTTGCGGCCGCGCAGCACGTTTTCGAGAAACGGGAGTACATCCTCCGGCTTTTCGGGGCCGCCGAACGAGAGGAGCAGGACAGCGTCATAGGTCGGGTATGCCATGCGCAAAATTATACGAACTGCAAAACCTGATTCATGGCGTTCACACGTGTGTTGAACGCCCCAGGAACGAGCATGCGCTACTTCTCTTTTTCGCAGGCCGGGCCCAGCCACTTGGAACTAAAATTCGAGGTTATGGTCATCGTCCGGCCGCCCGACGACATTGTGAATTGCCCCGAGCCTTTAACGCTATCCGAGCTCGACGCTTCAATCTTAACTGTGCCGGTCTGTTTGCTGTTTTCGCGGTTGCACTCGATTTTGATCTCTTGCTTGGACGAGTTGGACGAGATCACCGTCCGGGTGCACGCTTTGTCGTCTTCGTTTCGGAAGCCGAATCCTTTTTCGATATCTTCCTTGGTTACGCAGGATTTCGTGGTGGTGGTGCGGGGAGTCTGATTGCCTTTCATCCGCTCTTCCATCATCTGCCGCTGCTGCGGTGTCATTCGATCCAGTACTTCCTGTGGAATCGGCGGCAACCCGGTGGTCTGCGTGGTCGAAGTGGTTTCCCACTGGCCCGGCCTTACGTTGAAATTTTCAGCGCCCCAGAGTGCCGCGCATGCTATCGCGGCCATGCTAATCGAAGCTCTTAGTTTCAAAGGTACACTCTCCTATCTGTTAGGAACATCTCGTCTCTTCAGGATATCGGATGGCGGCGTCTTCGGGCTTAGCGATGGGCACGTTTTCCCCCAAGCGCGCAACTCCGTTCAGGCGCGCACGGAGCGGGTTCATTCTACGCCACGCATCCGGGTGAGACGTTGAAGCTGTTCGCCGCACTTCAAATGTGGGAAATTCAGCCTTGCCAAACGCGGTTCCGAATCAAGTTGCGGTGCTGGGCTTGGGTTACGTCGGCTGTGTGACGGCCGCCTGCCTGGCCAGCCTGGGACATCGCGTGCTCGGAATCGATCGGGACGCCTACAAGGCGGATGAGATCCGCAAGGGGCGCGCTCCTTTTTTCGAGCCCGGCCTTGAGGAATTGATCCAAGACGGGCTGAGGAGCGGGCTGCTTTGCGTTTCCTCTTCCGCCGAGGGAATTGTGGACGCCGATATCGCGCTAATCTGCGTAGGCACGCCGTCGGAAAAGAACGGAAACCTCGGTCTGGGGCAGCTGCGCCGCGCGATTGACGAGCTTGCGGCGCAAGTTCCTGCCCGTTCCAAGCCTCTGATCGTGGCGATCCGCAGCACGGTTTTTCCCGGAACCTGCGAGGACGTGGTGGCGCCCACATTCGGGGATCATCCTGAGGTGCGCGTGGTATCGAATCCGGAGTTTTTGCGGGAAGGATGCGCGGTGCGGGACTTCATCGAGCCTTCGCTGATCGTGGTGGGCGCATCAGATGCGTGCGCGGCGAGAAAAGTGGCGGATCTCTACGCGCCGCTGGGCGTTCCTCCGCGTCTCATGCCGCTGCGCGCGGCAGAAATGATCAAATACGCATCGAACGCGTTTCACGCGGTGAAGATTTCGTTCGCGAACGAGATGGGCGCGCTAAGCGAGCGCCTGGGTGTGGACGGACACGAGGTCATGGACACGCTGTGCCACGATACGCGGCTGAACATCTCGGCTGCCTACCTGAAGCCGGGCTTCGCGTTCGGCGGGTCATGTCTTCCCAAGGATCTGCGCGCGCTGGCGTACCGGGCGGGCTGTCTTGATTTGAAGCTGCCGCTGATTGAATCGACGATGGCGAGCAATGAGCAGCATTTGAAGCGGGCCGTGGAGGCCGTGCTCGATCTGCCGGCCCGAAGGCTCGGCGTGATCGGCCTGGCCTTCAAGGAGAACACGGACGATTTGCGCGAAAGCCCGGTTGTGGCTCTGCTCGAACAGTTAATCGGTAAGGGCCGCCAGGTGCGTGTATTCGATCCGCAGATCCGGCTGGACCAGATCTATGGATCAAATAGGAACTTCGTCGTGGCGGCCATCCCACATATTGGACGGCTGTTGTGCGGTCTGGAAGAGGTTCTAAGCTGGTCCGATCATCTGGTGCTGGCCCAAAAGCAAATGGAAGACGTCTCGCGGAGAATCCGGGGCAGCGGTATTCCGTTCATGGACGTCGCGAATGGGTTGGTGGAAAGCACCGCGGCAGTTGCCACGTGCTGCGGGCCTGCATCCTAGCAATCCGCGGTAGCAACGATGGTCCGCATCTTTCGAATTTTCGTCCCCGGCAGCGTGCTTGTGTTGCTGGTCTCCGACGCGATTCTGCTCTACACCTGCTACGTCATTGCAGTCTTACTCGCATTGGACGTCGACCCGTTTGTCTTCCTGCGGTACGACAACGGTTGGACACGTATCGCAATTACGGCTGGCTCCGTAATGTGTGGCTTATATTTTCACGACCTGTATACAGACGTCCGTGTTCGCTCTAAGGCTCTCCTAGTTCAACAGGTGGTTGTCAGCCTGGGCCTGGCGTTTCTTGTGCAGGCCTCGCTGATGTATTTCGATTCGCAGGACCTGTTTTTAGCCACCTGGGTGATGGTCGAAGGGAGCGCGATTGCCCTGTGCGCGATACCGGCGTGGCGAGTGGTCTATGGATCCGTCGCGGTTCGCGCCCTGGGATCGCAGCAGGTGATATTTCTGGGCGTTTCCGACTTAGTTCGGGAAATCTGTGCATATTGGAGCGAACATCCGGAAATCGGCCGGACCGCCGTGGGTTGCTTGTGCGATGGCGGCAGCCAAGGCGCGATAGAAGGGGTCCGCTGTCTGGGCGGAATCGCAGATTTGAATGCAGCCGTACAGCGTCTTCGGCCGGATCGCATCGTGGTTGGAATGCAGGAACGCCGGAACCGGCTGCCGGTGAGCCAACTTCTGGAGCTGCGCCTGGCCGGCATTCACGTTGAAGATGTGGCGGCTACCTACGAAGCGACGTTCGGCCGGATCTCAACGTGTGAACTCCGCCCGGCACAGCTAATCTTTACGGCGGAGCTCGGGCCAAATCGGAAGCGGGTTCTGCTGCAGTCGGTGTATGGGACCGTGATGGCGGCGGCAATCGCGATCGTTACAGCGCCGCTGATGGCGCTGATCGCGATTGGTATTAAGCTGAGCTCACGCGGGCCGGTGCTGTTCCGGCAGCAGCGCGTCGGAAAACACGACGTGCCGTTCACGCTATATAAATTTCGATCGATGATCCAGGACGCCGAGCGCCCGGGAGGCGCGGTGTGGGCAAAGAACGGCGATCCACGCGTCACCAGATTCGGACGGTGGTTGCGCCAGCTTCGGTTGGACGAACTGCCGCAATTGTTGAACGTGCTGAAGGGAGATATGTCGATTGTGGGGCCGCGTCCGGAACGGCCCGAATTCGTTCGTGAGCTGGACCAGCGCATTCCCTACTATCGCCAGCGCCATTGTGTCAGGCCGGGAATCACCGGCTGGGCACAGATCAACCACAAATACGGCGATTCGGTGGAAGATGCGGTCCGAAAGCTGGAATACGACCTGTACTACATCAAGAACCTGGCGCCGGCGCTGGATGCGATCATCATGTTTCACACTGCCAAGGTGATGCTTCTATCGCGAGGTGCGCAGTAACCGACGCCGATACGCCTTGCAATTCGACTTACCTAATAGCCCGCGAAACGGAACGCGCGCGGAGGCACGCTGCGCTGAATTGAGAGCGCCTTCCATCGCTTTGCGGGCTACACTGGAAGAGACAGTCATTCTGTTCGAAGGCGGTTTCAGCCCAGGCTCATGGCAAAATTCAAGTCGGCCGGCAGCAGAAAAGCGTCGCCGGCCAAGTCGGCTCGTAGCGCGATCCCGTGTCTCCTTCTGGTACTGCTGGGCATTGTAATCATGTGTTTGCTGTTCTATTATTCGCTGCAATCCAACGCTTCATGAGAATCGATCAACGAGGCGCCGGCCAGATGCGTCCGGTGCGAATCACGACCAATTACCTACTGACCGCGGAAGGGTCGGCGCTGATTGAGGTCGGCAATACGCGCGTGTTGTGCGCAGCTTCGGTGGACGATGGGGTGCCATCGTTTCTTCGCGGCAGCGGGCGCGGATGGGTGACCGCCGAATACGCCATGCTGCCCCGCGCCACCGCGACACGGACACCGCGCGAAGTAAATCGCGGGCATCCGTCGGGGCGCACGCACGAAATCCAAAGGTTAATCGGCCGTTCGCTGCGCTCGATCGTGAATATGGCTGCGCTCGGAGAGCGAACGGTCATCGTCGATTGCGACGTTTTGCAGGCTGACGGTGGGACGCGCACGGCGGCAATCACGGGCGCATATGTTGCGCTGGTGCTCGCGCTGCGTCAGCTGGTGGAATTTAAGGCGCTCAAGTCGATGCCCGTCACGACGGCTGTGGCTGCCACCAGCGTCGGGATCGTAAGCGGCGAGACCGTATTGGATCTTTGCTACGACGAAGATTCGCGCGCGGATGTCGATATGAATGTCGTCATGACCGGGACGGGGCGTTTCGTCGAATTGCAGGCTACGGCCGAAAAGATCCCGTTCGACGATGCCCAGCTCGTGCAACTGCTGGATGCCGCGCGGAAGGGCATTGCCGAACTGTTCGCGGCCCAGGAGCAGGCTCTAGGAGCCTGAATTGCGGCTCTACTGCGCAACGACAAATCCCGGCAAGCTGCGCGAATTCCGGCTCGCATTGCAAGACTCGTTCGATGTGGAGCCCCTGCCCGGTCTCCAGTCGATTCCGGTTTGCGAGGAAACGGGCGCCACCTTTGAAGAAAACGCAATTCAAAAGGCCCTGTACTATTCCAAACACTGCGAGGGACTCCTGTTCGTGGATGACTCGGGGCTAGAGGTGGATGCGCTCGACGGCGATCCCGGCGTATACTCGGCGCGGTACTCTGGCCCGAGTGCAACCGATGAGGAGAACAACCAGCTATTGCTGCAGCGCATGCGGGGTATCGAAAACAGGTCAGCGCGATTCGTGTGCGTGGTGGCAATCGCCGAGCGCGGGCGGCTGCTGCGGACATTTCGCGCGGCCGTCGAGGGTACGCTCACGGATGAGCCTCGGGGGTCCAACGGGTTCGGATACGATCCGCTGTTTTTTTACGCGCCGTTTGGGTGTACGTTCGGCGAGGCTCCGCTGGATGGAAAGATGGAGGTGAGCCATCGCTCGCAGGCCTTGCGGATGATGCGGGCGTATCTGTCCGAAATCACCCCGGAAATTCGGTAGCATAGAACGAAAAAGAAAGGATCGCTATGCGCCTCCGAATTTTTTCCGTTGTTGTTTTCGTAGCCTTTAGCGTGGCGAGCGCCCAGGCTCCGGTTCCGAAAGATCTAAAGCTCCGCGGTAATCGATTCAAACCGCTCACGTATGACGAACTCACACCGGAGCAGAAAACCATGGTCGAACATCTTTATGCGGGAGAGCGCGGCGGAACGAATGGGCCGTTCAATGTGACGCTCCGCAGTCCTGAAATGGGCGACTTGGCTCAAAAGCTCGGGGCTCAGCTTCGCTTCCATTCAGCGCTGAGTGCAAAACAGCGAGAGTTGGCGATCATTCTTACAGCCCGGGACTGGACCGCCCAATACGAGTGGTATGCCCACAGCCGCCTTGCACTGCAGGCGGGTATCCCTAAGGATGCCGTGGCCGCGATCGCAGCCGGTAAACGGCCTATGTCGCTCGGACCCGACGAAATGCCCGTCTATAACTTCGTCAATGAGTTGCTGAAGACCAGGCAGGTGAGCGATCCGGTGTTCAAGAGTGCGGTGGACAAGCTGGGTGAGAAGGGCGTTGTGGATCTTACGGGATTGGTCACGTACTACGGATTCGTGTCAGCGATGTTGAACATCGATGGTTATCCGCTGCCGGAGAATGCGAAGCCGGAATTAGCGCCGCTGAAATAAAACGGCCGCACTGGCTGGCAGTGCGGCCGGGATAGCGATTCAAGTTCAGGCCTGCTAGAAGCTGAAGCGGCCGAGGACTTGGAACGCGCGGGGTCCGCCTGAACCGAAGGTCTGCACGACGCGGGAGTTCGCTTGCCCAAACGTCGGTCCGAGGATGAAGCTATATCCCTGCAGGTTCGCGATGTTGAATGCATTGAAAACTTCGCCGCCGATTTGCAGCTGATACCGCTCCTTATAGCGGAAGATCTTGCTTAGCCGGAAATCGGTGTCGTAGAACGGATCGCCGAACTGATAGTGCGACGGCAGCACCAGGTTCTGGTTGTAGGTCGCGTTGTACTTGCTGACCAGATTCTGAAGATCTGATTTGCCGCTGGTCAGGCCGAAGCTGCCGAAGGTGGTTCCGGGCACATCCAACTGAAGCGGAACCAGGACGCTGGATCCGAACTGATTCTGCGGCGTTCCGAGTCCGGCGACGAGTTGTGGATAGATGGGCGTTCGGGAAATAATGGCCTGATTGATGGTCAGTTCGAAGCCCCAAGGCAATTGGACCAAGCCCGAGACGTGCAAGTTGTGACGAGCCAGGCTCGGACCGTAGGTTGCGTAGTAATTGTTGAGGTCGAGTGTAGGAGCAAGAACGGTGTTCTGATTCTGGAAGGCGTACGAAACGGTGGTCTGGAAGCGGTTCGATAATCGCTTCTGCAGTTTCACCAGCAAGCCTTCGTAAATGGTGCGCCCCTGTGGGACCCAGAACGTTATGCCTCCGTTCGAACATTTGTCGTTCGGATTGAAATCAGGCCTGGGATTACAGAAAGGAATCACCGGGCCGCCCTGGGCGGCCGGACGCAGAGATCGGTTTAGATCGAGTTCGCCGAGGTCGACGTTTTCGAATTGCCGGCGCGCCCAGTCGACCTGGAGAATCATGTCGTGCCCCATATCGCGCTGCATACCGATGGACGTCTGATAGCTGCGCATAATCGCGAAGTTCGGCGCGTGAAGTTCGACGCCGGTCTTAGCGACATCGATGCCCGCCACGCTAAACGATCCGCTTGTAGGAGGAGTCGGCGCAAATGTATTGGCGAGCGCCGGGAGTTGCTGGTTGTAGATCTGAATGTACTGGGCCAGCGTCAAATTCGTGGGAGTACTCAGGGGCAGCGGCGCTCCGACGGCAAGCGGCTTTCCCGCATTCGGTCCGCCGAGGTAAACGATTCCGGGGAATATGTTCGTCAAGGACCCGGCGTCCAAAGTGGTTCTGCCATTGCCCAAAGGACCGAGTTGAGCGCCAGCGCGGAAGTGATGCCACAGCGGTTCGCTATCCCAGAACAAACCAGCGCCACCGCGGATTACGGTCTTCTTGTCCTTGCCCAACGCGTAGGCGAAACCAAACTGCGGAGCAAAGTGCGTGTAACTGTTCGGAGGTGCGTTCAATTTGCCCCCGTTGAGAGGCGCCACAATCGGCGAAAGCAGAGACGGGTATGGCAAGTCGTACCAGAGGCCGGTCTCAAACTGGTAGTTGAGTGCAACGTTCACAGTCAAGTTCGGTGTGGCTTTCCAAACGTCAGATACGTACCAGCGGGGCCGATCGTTGTGATTATATTTGTCGAAGTTATAGGGACCCGGGAATTGGCCTCGCCCAACGTCAATACCGCTGTAAATGGAAGGGCTGTTGAAGTAGGCCGGAAGAGCCAGAATGTCCGCAGTGGAGGAAATCGTTCGCGGCAGGTTCGGCAGGTATTGAGCGACGAGCGCCTGATTGGCAGTTGCAGGGCTTAGGATGGACTCCGGCGAGTATACGCCCACACAGCTTAAAGTGCAGAACTCCCAATCGTTATTGGTATGGATGTGTTCGTAGTCGAAGCCGAACGTGAGACGGTGCGCACCTTTCTGCCAACTCAGGTTATCTTGAATCTCGTACGAGCGCTCCTGGCGCGGCTGGGGTGAATTGTCGCTTACGCCGCCATAAAAAGTGCTCGAGCCGACCATGCCAGAGCCGCTGCCGCCAGTGACCAGAGATGGCAGGCCGCCGGTGATACAGGGCGCCGGGCATTGCGATGGCGAGGCAACCTCTACCAGACTACGCCACCAGTGATAGAATCCTCGCACGGTGTTGACTACATTGGGAGTCACCAGCGTCGTCACACCCAGCGCGTATTGATCGGACCAGTTGTTGTTGCTGGACCAGTTTGCCTGCAGCGGCGCAATACCGCCATACGGTCCGAAGCCGACGTTGCCGTCGTGCGTGTAACGGAGGAAGAGGGTGTTCTTGGGCGAGAGGTTGTAATCGAAGCGCGTCGTGAGGTAATGGGCGATGTATGGGCTATCGGAAACGGTCGACAGGCCGGCTAGAGAAGGCAGATCCTGCTGGAGAGCATACGCCTGTACTTGGTTTGAGTATTCGTAGTTGAAATAGAAGAACAGCTTGTCCTTAATGATCGGCCCTCCGACTCCACCGCCCGGATTGCGGCGTGCGAAGAAGGGGTTCTCGGCTGCTTTGCACGTTGGCGAATTATTGATGTTGGTTGGCGTGCCGCAATTCGGGTTGAAAGAAGTGGGATCGGTGGCTCGCTTCAGGCCCGGGTAGGCGGCCATATTGTGATCGCGGAAAAAGTAGAAGCCGCTGCCGTGAAAATCGTTGGAGCCGCTCCGGGTGACGATGTTGATCTGGCCGGCCGCTCCGATGCCGCTAGACACGTCGAAATTCACGGTGGTCATCTGGAATTCCTGGACCACTTCCTGAGACACGTTCATGCTGGTTGAGCCGGCGCCTTCCCACTCGTCGTTAATGATGCCGCCATCGACGGTGATGCGGGTGTAAGCCTGGGCGTTCCCGAGGGTCTGGACATTGATGAGTGAGTTGAACTGCGCTGGAACGCCAGTGGTATAGGTCACACCGGGTTCAAGCGATGCAAGGATTAGAAAGCTGCGGCCGTTGGTGGGCAGTTCCTGAATGGTATTGCGCGCAACCGTGCCGGCGATCTGCTGGCTTTCGAAATTCATCTGCGCGGCCTGGCCTTCCACGGTCACAACTTCGCTCGCCTGACCGAGAGCCATTTGCATGTCGACCGTGGTCGTGGTACCGGCGGCTACGGTTGCGGTACGCACCATGGTCCGGAAGCCCGGCGCCTCAGCGCGAATCTCGTATTCACCGGCCAGCAATGCCGGCGCGCTGTACAGCCCCGCATTGTTCGTGGTTACGGTGCGGACTGTTCCCGTCGATTTTTCAGTGATGGTGACCGTAGCGCTTGGAATCGCGGCACCGGATTGATCGGTCAATGTGCCGCTAATGACGCCGGTAGGTGCCTGCGCAAAGACTGCCAGAGTCAATGCGAACAACAGAACACATAACATCAACGCAGATGTTCTTTTCACGACTGCCCCCTGTCTTAAAGCAATCTATCGTGAGGCGATCGACCCTACTCGATCGTGGCTCAGCTGATTAGTCCATTCTGTAAGAGACGGTAAATGTTGTCAAGAAAAACTGAGCCGGTTAAAGAGAAGTTACTAAGGGAAGCGTACTCGTTGAACCCCGCGATTGACAGCGGGGCCCGTCCAGTGTATAGTTGGAACCCGCGTAGCCGAGTAAGTCGGCGCGCCTCGCTTCGGGACGGCGTTCGCAGGAGCACAAACGCCGGAGTGCAGGTGTTCCCTGCGCTACAGGCCCTGCTTAGCGACGAACTCGATCAGGTCAACGACGCGCATCGAGTAACCCCACTCGTTGTCATACCAGGCCAGTACTTTGACCAAATTGCCGTCCAGCACCTTGGTCATCTGCGCATCGACGATGGAACTGGCCGGGTTATGAAGCATGTCGGTGGACACAACGGGGTCTTCTGTGTAAGCCAGGATCCCTTTCATGGGCCCGTTGGCTGCGTCTTCCAGCGCACGGTTTACTTCTTCCGTGGTCGCGCTCTTGGATAGCAGGGCGACGAGGTCGACAGCGGAAACGTCCGGAGTCGGGACGCGCATCGAATAGCCGTCCAGTTTGCCTTTCAGTTCCGGCATGACCAATCCGATGGCCTTCGCCGCGCCGGTGGTGGTTGGAATCATATTCAACGCGGCGGCCCGTGCACGCCGCAAATCCTTATGCGGAAAATCGAGCACATTTTGGTCGTTGGTGTAGCTGTGGATGGTGGTCATCGAGCCCTTGGCGATGCCGAATTTTTCGTGCAGCACTTTGACCACGGGGGCTAAGCAATTTGTAGTGCAGGACGCGTTCGAGATGATATTGTGCTTGGCTGGATTGTACATGTCGTCGTTGACCCCCAAAACGACGGTGATGTCCTCGTTTTTTGCAGGCGCTGAGATAATGACTTTCTTGACGGTGCCGCGCAGATGCTTTGCGGCGTCCTTGGCTTCGGTGAACTTGCCGGTGGACTCGATCACGATCTGAGTGCCGAGAGACGTCCAGTCGATTTCCGCCGGATCCTTAATTGCGAAAATCTTGATCCGGCGGCCACAGACGACGATGGTGTCGCCCTCCACTTTAACTTCGGTATGCAGTGGACCCAGAATAGAGTCGTACTTCAGAAGATGGGCCAGTGTCTTGGTATCGGTCAGATCGTTAGCAGCCACGAACTCGATATTCGGGCGGTCTAGCGCCGCGCGAACGATGTTCCGCCCGATACGGCCGAAGCCGTTAATCCCCACTTTAATCGCCATATGTCTCCAGTGTATCGATTCTTGTAGTGACCAAACGTTGCGCTTTGTCTCGCATCAACTTGCGAGGAGTACGACCGGTCTCTCAAGATAATTCGGTGGTGGCTTATCGAACCGGCGTGGGTGAGGCCGTGCTCCCGCCGATATCGGCGTATGCTTCCTTAATGCGGATCACCTTGGAGTTGGAAAACGTCACGAACGTGATTTTTCCGGGAGGCTCGCCGTAGATCCAGTCTTCGGTTTCGGTGCCGTCCGGGGTCACGTTGCGCTCTTTATGGCGAGGCTTTCCGAGCGCCAGGATCACCTCGTCGCGATCCATTCCCTCAATGGCTTTGTTGGCCTTAATGGCCTGCTTGACGGGCTCGGGCAGCGTCTCCACGAGGTTTTCCGTTGCGGTCTCTTTCTCGAAAGACAGGACCGGCGCGAGGATTTTCTTGATGTCATCGGCCTTGAGGGGAGGAATCGCCTTGTCGAACAACAAGGCGATGTTGGTGCCGCTGGGGGCGCTGGTGCTTTGGTTGGGATCCACTTGGCTTACGCCGCCGCCGATCGGGCCGGCCATACCGATCTGCACGTGATCGCGCCAACCGCCGCGCCGTCCTTTCATCCCATGATTTATTTCGAATAAGATTTTGTCGTCCTGGATGGTGACTTTAGTAATTTGAACTGCGTCGCCGACGCGCGCGGCCGCGCCGTACTTCTGTCCGGCTTGGGTCCAGGCTTGTTTGTCCCAGGTGCCGGTGCTCTCAAACGGCAGCGGTTTGGGCGAGCGAGGCAAGTATGTTTTTACAGTCGCGTACTCGGACAACAACCCGCGCAGGATCTCGACGCGGTCGTCATCGGTAAGCTTTTTGTCGGATGCCTGTGCCGGACTGAGGAGCCACACGCCAGAGCCCAGCAAGCAACAAACGGCAGGAAGAAAGCGTTTACTCATGATGACGTCTCTCGCAGCAGAAAAGCATCCTGATGCTCGATGGGGGCTCGTTGCAGGAAAAAAAACAGCGCCACGACGGTGGCGGTTGCAAGCACACCACCTTCGGGACCATAAGCGCCTCCACTCCACAGGTCTCCGATTTTCCACCGCACGGAGTAGCCCGTAACTCCCATTGTAAACCCGCTCAGGTTAGCGCCAAACAGCGGCAGCGCGAAATTCCACCCGAAGTGCAGCCCGATCGGGAGCCATAGATCGCCGCTGCGGATGAATGCGTAGCCGAAGATCACCCCCCACAGAAATGTATTGATCAAGGCGATCCAGGTGAAGTTCGCGTTCGGGCTATGGGCAAGGCCGAAGAGTACCGCCATCGGGAGAATGGTGGCAAACGGACCGATCGCGCGAACCAGAATCTGAAATGCGTATCCACGGAACAGCATCTCCTCGCCCACCGCCCCGAACAGGAGAATCAGGGTAACGAAAAGAAGGTTCGGCCAGTGGAACGCTTCGTCGGGAATCGGGGCCAGGTCGGCCGCGCGAACCAGGACGGGGCCGGCTAATACTAGGAGACCGGCGCCGGCGCCACCCGCTGCGCCGATGAGCAGATTGCGGCGCGATGGCGCGGTCCAGCCGAGTCCAATATCGGCCAATTGCCCGCGTTCATAAATACGAAGTGCGATTACGTTTGCGACCGACGCCGCGGCAAAGCTTGTCAGCGTTGCAATTACAAGCGGGACGTTGTCGCCCAGGAAGAACAGCAAGATAATCGGAAAGAGAAAATAACCGGCGAGTGCGATGAATGCAAACACGCCAACACGCAGCAGAACGCCCAGATATTTATTCGTTTCGGCCGGGCTTGACGGAAGCAATCCTCATGGTACGCGAAGAAGCGGTCAAGCGTAACACGCTGCTCAGTCCTGCCTGAATCATTCGTCTCCAGCCGGCGATCGCCGCCATGGCACCCAGCAGGAGCAGGGAAGGGAGGGCTCGGGAACTGGGCGCCGCTGGTGGATACAGTTCATCGCAACGGCGATCGGCTGTCCCAAAGCGATTAGCTCTCAGCTGAAGAAGGATATGCCGGCAATTCCCGCTGCACCGGCCTCGATACAGAGGCGCTCGTTGTCCCGGGTAATGCCGCCGAGCGCGTAGACTGGAAGACGCACGGTTGAGATGGCTTCGCGAAGAGCCTCGGTCCCGAGCGGGGTCACCGGCTTGGAGCTGCTGGGGAAAATGGGACCGAATACGGCGAGATCCGCACCTTCATTTTCCGCCTGGCGCAGTTCAGCGGCAGTGTGGCACGAAACGCCGATTAAGAATCCGGGCGGCGCGATGCGGCGGATCGTGCGCGGTGCGATGGAACGGGATGGGAGATGGACGCCTTGAGCGCCGCACGCGAGAGCGACATCCGTCCGGGTATTGACCAGAACCGGGCAGGAGGCGCTGGCAACAGCAGCGCGAACCAGGTCGGCAAGTGCGCGAGCGGAAATGTCCTTGGCGCGAATCTGAAGCATGGTGGCGCCGCGCTGAGCCGCGCGCAGCACGACATCCAGCGAGTCAGTAATGCAGTAGCGGTTCACAAAACACGCAGGCCGGATTGAGGAAATTCGACGGCCCACTCTTTTACCCCGGCGCACTTTTCGAGGATCGCGCGGTCGGCTTCCACGGCGATACCGCCGGAGAACTCCAGCCGGACGCGGTCCGGTTTTTCGACCGTTCGGAGCAGAGCGGCTGGGATCTGATTCATTCCAGGACGCCCGTTGCGCGGCACGGCTGACAGCAGGTCAGGACGGACACACAGCCACACTTGATCTCCGATCAGGCGGCCGGGAAAGTACGGCCCGTTGAGCTCAAATTCCTGATACCGGAGCCGGCTTGCATTTCGGCCGGGATCGAGCGCGCGAATTTCGACCGGCAGCAGATTGAACACGCCCAGCAGGCGCGCGACATCGATATTGGCTGGCTGCTCCAAGATGTTTCGTGGCGGCCCGGTTTGCACTACATGGCCGTCGCGCACCACGATCATTTCGTCGCCCAGTTCGAGGCATTCTTCAAAATCGTGCGTGACCAGCAGGATTGGAATGCCGAACTCCTGGCGCACCTGGCGCAGGACCGAGTAAAGGTCGGCCAGCAGCGAAGCGTCCAACCCTCGGGCCGGCTCGTCGAGCAGCAGCACGCGCGGCGCCCCGATCAAAGCCCGAGCGATGGAACAGCGCTGCTTTTGTCCCCCGGACAGCTCATAAGGGCGACGGCCGGAGACTTCCGTGAGATGGAACTTCTCCAGCATTTCGTTGATCTTTCGATGCCGCTCCAGCCGGGGGATGCGCTCGGCGGCGAACTCGAGGTTCTGGCGCAGAGTCATGTGCGGAAATAGGGCATAGTTCTGGAAAACGTAACCGCAGCGGCGCGCGCGCGGCGGCAGGTGGACGTGCGCTTCGCCATCGAACAGAATTTGATCGTCCAGCAAGATCCGCCCCTCGTCGGGGTGGACGAATCCTGCAATCGAATCTAATGTGAGCGTTTTACCGGCGCCACTTGGGCCAAACAACACCGTGAAGCCGCGCGAAGCTTGAAATTCGAGGTCGAACGAAAAGCCTGCGGACTCAGGCCCCGGCGGGAACAGCTTCCGGACTCGTGCCTGGATCATGGAGCTGCCTGGCGGGGACCGAACGGATTCGGGGTGAAGCGGTTCGCGACCAGCAGAACGGCCAGAGCCACGGCCGAAATAACCAGCGACAGGGTGCGAGCGACGGCGCCGTTATCGGATTCGGCGGCATCGTAAATGGCGACGGCGACGGTCTGGGTGCGGCCCGGAATATTGCCCGCGATCATGATGGTAATTCCGAAATCCCCGAGCGAGCGCGCGAACGCCAGTGCACCGCCTGCGAGGATCGATCGTCGTGCCAGCGGCAGAGATACCCGCCAGAATAAACGTGATTCCGACGCGCCCAGGCTGCGAGCGGCGCGCTCATAAGAGCGGTCGATGGTTTCAAAGGCCGCGCGGGCCGATTTTACCAGCAGGGGCGTCGAGTGGAACAGCGCCGCCACCACCGCTGCCTGCCATGTGAAAACCAATGGCCCGCCGAACAACTTTTCGTAAATGTGTCCTATGAGGGTGTTGCGGCCGAGCAAAACAAGCAAATAATAGCCCAGCACGGTTGGCGGAAGGACCAGCGGCAACGTCACCGCGGCATCCAAGAGTTCCTTGCCGCGGAACGAACGGTTCGCCAATATCCAGGCCAGCCACAGCCCGATGACGAGTGCCAGCGCAGTCGAGATGCCGGCTACGCGCAGGCTGAGCCATAGGGGGAACCAATCGATACCCATGGAAGACAACATGGTAGCGCGGTGTGGATTGCGCGAGCGCGCTCTGCGGCCAGTTCTGTCTGGTAGCTACAACTGGTAGAATTGTAGCTACTATGGTCACCGTTGCAAGCAAGGAGCTGAAGAATCGGCTGGGGCGCTATCTGCAGTTAGTTCGGAAAGGAGAGGCGGTGCGAATTACCGATCGAGGGCGGCCGATCGGATGCATTCTGCCGCTGGAGGGGACAGCCGAAGCCGCCGAGTTGGAAGCGCTCTACCGGCTTTCGGCGGCAGGCACGCTGACGCTGGGAACAGGGCGTTTGCAGCCGCATGGACACCGCGCGCGTCTTAAGAGGGGACCTTCAACGGCCAAAATCATAGCGGAGGGCCGCCGCTAGTCCATGCTTTATCTCGACTCCTCCGCCCTGATGAAGCTCTACGTTTCCGAGCCCGGGAGTGCGGGGATGGAAGAATCGGTCCGCGCCAATGTTCCCTTGCTGGTCACGAGCAGGATCGCCTACGCAGAGGTGCTTTCGGGACTAAACCGCTGTTTCATAGGGGGGCGAATATCCGCCTCGGCTTACAGAGCGCAAAAGAAAATCTTTCTGGCCGATTGGAACGGACTCAGCAAAATCGAGGTCACCGACGAGACGCTGCAAAGCGCCGACGCTCTGATCGGCCGGCATTCACTGCGCGGCTTCGACGCGATTCATTTGTGTTCCGCCCTGTGCGTAGGACATCCTTCGTTTGCGTGTTTCGATCAGCGGCTCAGAATGGCGGCGGAACGAGAGGGACTTGAGCTGGTGCCGCCCAGCGGGCGAGCGTCTTAGAGGAATACGACACTTGTGTAACGATTTGGCGCATTGGAATGGCGCGGGCACACTCGCAATGACTAGGCAGCTACCCACTTTGTGCTGAAGGCGATCATCTTCGACATCGGGAACGTGCTGGTTCCTTTCGATTTCAAGCGGGCGTACGCACGGCTGGAGCCGCTGTGCGGGCTGCCGACCGTGGAAATCCGGTCCAGACTGAGGGCGACAGGCATTGTCCAGCGCTTCGAGACCGGGCAGATGGACGAGCGGCGGTTTGTTCAGGAATTCTCGAAGGCTCTCGATTTCAACTTCAGCTTCGAGCAATTTTGCGACTTATGGAGCTGCATCTTTTTGTCCCGTCCGCTGATTCCTGAAACGCTATTAAGTTTGCTGGCCAAGCGATATCCCATGTTGCTGCTGTCGAATACCAATTCGATTCATATGGCCATGCTGCGTTCGAATTATCCGTTGTTCCGGTATTTTGATCACGCGGTGCTTTCTCACGAAGTCGGCGCGGCCAAGCCATCGCCCGAAATTTATCGGGAAGCTATCCGGCGAGCTGGGTGCGATGCCGGGGAATGCTTTTATACAGACGATATTGAGATGTATGTGGACGCGGCGCGGCAACTCGGCATACAAGCAGTTCAGTTCCAATCCGCTGAACAGATCGAAAGCGAATTGCACGCGCGCGGCGCATTGTAAAGTCAACGAAGGAGAGATCGTATCCATGGCACGTAAGCCGGTTCTGTTGTTCTTGATCGCAGCCTGCGCTTCGGCGCAAGTCACGATTCAGGTAGGCGGCCAACCCGTAGGATCGCCGCGCAATGTCTTGAACTTCACAAATGCCGCGGGGGCCTCGGTCAGCGGAATCGTTCAAACCTGCTCGGAGGACAGGACCCGCATCAATTGTTCCAGCACCTACAACTCTGCCTTTATCGCGACCCACGACACGGTGCACGAGAACGAAAACTATTGCAATTCGACGAATGGCACAAGCGGTTACACCTGCGCTCTGCCTTTCAAGCGTCTGGGCAGCTATCGCGCAGGCATGACTTTTCTCTTAACGGTGGATGCGCCATGCGCCACGTCATGCAGCTTGAACGTGGACGGTGCCGGCGTGGTTAGTTTGAAAAAATCGGATGGACTCACCGATCCGGCCGGTATGATTGCGGCGGGCCAGCCGCAGTGGATTTTTTACGATGGCAAGGTGTTCCGTTTGGTAGCCGCCGGCGGGGCGCCTTCCCCCGGCGTGGAAGCGACGGCTACCGACAGCCGTGGGGATGTCAGGGCGCGCCGGTTAATCGGTGCGATGGATACCATGACCTATGGCAGCAGCATCGCTTTGGATGTCACGGCCGGCGATCTGCACAAACTGAGGACCACCAACTCGTCACCCACCGCTACCATCAATGCCGCCACGGCGGGGTTGGAGGGTCAGCACATGTGGATCATTGTCACCAACGACCAGGTGAGCGGCAAGACCATCGCGTTCGGCGAGCATTTCCGCAGCGCCGGACTGCTGGCTGGGACGGCCGGTAAGAGTGCCACCATTCAGTTCGTCTCCGACGGCACAGCGTGGTATGAAGTGACCAGAACGTTGAATCTTTAGCCGCGGTTTCGCCTTTGGTTGTGGCCGAAAACCACCACGCCTGGTTTTACTCGGCCAATGGGAGCGAGCGATGTCTTGTGATTACAGGTACTTGCAGCTGGAACCAAAGCTGCATTAAAGACGTCCTTGAGAGGGGCGAAAGACTTATGAAGTTACCTGCAACATGGCTTCTGACATCCATTCTGGCGCTATCGATGACCGGGGTGCCCGGTTTTGCTCAGGATCCGAGTTCTGCGGGTCCGTCACCTTCAGGCGGCTGGAAACGGTTTCAGTCCAATGGCCCGGCCGACAACGGCGGCGCATTCGATCCCAATCAAGCTCCGCCTCAGGCGACGGCGCCCGTTCCGGCGGCGCCTGCTCCAAGCGCGATCACGATCCCTGCGGGTACGTGGATCACGGTCCGAGTGAACGAGCCGTTGTCCAGCGACCATAACCAAGCCGGCAACGCTTTCGTGGGCACTCTTGCGCAGCCGATCGTGGTGAACGGGTTGGTGGTCGCGCACCGGGGCCAGACGATTACGGGCCGAGTCACGGAAGCAAAGAAAGCTGGACATGCCAGCGGTCTTTCCCGGCTGGGCTTGGAAGTGACCGAGATCGGGTTGGCTGATGGCAACCACGTACAGGTCAGGAGCGCGATGCTAGAGCGGCGCGGAGACACTTCGTACGGAAGGGACGCCGTCGGTATCGGCGCCGCAGTGGGAACGGGAGCCGCAATTGGCGCAGGCGTTAATGGCGGAGTCGGCGCGGGAGTTGGCGCGGCGGCCGGTGTAGTGGCAGGAACCATCGGGGTACTGTTGACTCGTGGGCGACCCACGGTGGTGTATCCGGAAACTCCGCTGACCTTCCGGTTAGAGAGCGCAGTGACGGTGCCCGCAAATTACGACGCGTTTCGGCCGGCGAGCCAACAGGATTACGGCCCGAGCTTGCAACAGCGTCAGGCACCACGGCGCGCATACGGCCCGCCGCCTTCGCCGTACGGATACTATCCGCCGCCTCCGGTGGTGTACGCTCCTTATCCCTATCCGTATTGGGGACCGAGCTTCTATTTCGGGTTTGGCCGCGGCTGGCGCCGCTGGTAAGATCTGACACATTCAAGACCTGAAATTTCGCACGCGCCACGTTCCTTCTGCCGCGTAATTGGCTGGCAGGAGGTATCGATGGCGCGTGTTTTCGTTATATCTCGGCTCATGCATGCGGGCGCAGATCGGGACCTGCGACTGGAATATCGTTAACGCGCGATTCGCCGGCTGGTCTACCGTTGCGCAGTTGCCAGGCTGTTATAGTTTCCTTTTCAGCCGGAGGACGCATGGATTTTGCGCTCAGCGACGAGCACCGGATGCTTAAGGATCTGGTAGCGCGCTTTGTACGCGAGGAGTTGATGCCGCTCGAAAACGCGGTGCTGGAACGGGAAGCCGCCGGGCAAGGTGTTTTTCTCACGCCGGAAGAGCGAGCGCCGCTAGATAAACAATCGCGCGAACTCGGTTTGTGGGGCCTGGACGCTCCGGAGGATGTCGGCGGTTCGGATATGACTCAGATCGCGCTGGTCGGTGTCAACGAAGAACTTGGAAAAACGGTCACGCCCTACGTGCTTCCGCCCGATTCGCCCAACCTCCGCATGCTGATGGTAACTGCCAACCCCGAACAGCGGGCACAGTACCTGGCGCCATACGCGCAGGGAGAGACGATCTCCGCGATCGGCATTTCCGAGCCGGGTGCGGGCGGCGATCCGGCGGCCATGGTGACCACCGCCGTCCGGGATGGCGATGACTGGGTGATCAATGGCCGGAAAATCTGGATCAGCCGCGCGGCCGACGCGGACTTCACGATTCTGATGGCGGTCACCGACAAATCCAAAGGCGCGCGCGGCGGCATCTCGGCCTTTCTGGTGGACAAGGGCACGGCGGGCTTCAATATCTTGCGGAGAATCCCGATGATCGGCGGCCATTTCACCTACGAAATCGCGCTGGAGGACTGCCGGGTTCCCGGGTCAAAACTGCTGGGCCAGGAAGGCCAGGGCTTTGCGCCCATGCAGATCCGGCTCTCGACTCGGCGGTTGGAGATGTCGTGCGTGTGCATCGGGATGGCACAACGCGCGCTGGACATGATGTGCGACTATGCGCCGCAGCGGATCACTTTCGGCGCGCCGCTGGCCGAGCGCCAGACAATTCAGTGGTGGGTGGCGGATGCGGCCACCAAGATCCATGCCGCGCGGCTGATGGCGTACGACGCGGCGTGGAAGGTTGACCAAGGCCGTGACGCCAGAACCGAAATTTCCATGTTGAAAGTTTTTGCCACCGAGCTGGCTTGGGACACGCTCGACAAAGCGATGCAGACGTTCGGCGCCATGGGAATGACCAAAGAGGTGCCGCTGCAACTCATGGCCGCGACGGTTCGAAATATGCGAATCTACGAGGGGCCTTCGGAGGTGCATCGATGGGTGGTAGCGAGAAAGCTGTTGCGGCTGCGCAGGTGAAGGCCATGCGTTACGGCGATGTCTCGGTGGATCTGGACGGCCATGTGGCTTTGGTCGAGCTGCACCGGCCGCCGCACAATTTTTTCGATCGGGAACTCATCGGGAATTTGGCGGATGCACTGGAGGGGCTGGATCGCGAGCCCCGATGCCGTGCGCTGGTGCTGGCTTCGGAAGGCAAGTCGTTTTGTGCGGGTGCGGATTTTAGTCCGTCCGGAAGCGAGGGCGGCGAACTGGAATCGGTGCGAGCGGGACGGCTTTACGAGCAAGCCATTCGACTGTTTTCGACGCGCAAGCCAGTGGTGGCCGCCGTCCAGGGCGCGGCCGTGGGGGGCGGTCTGGGGCTCGCGCTCACGGCCGATTTCCGCGTGGTAACGAAGGAAGCGCGGTTTTCGGCGAATTTTGCCAAGCTCGGTTTGCACCCAGGATTCGGACTTACGCACACGCTACCGCGATTGATCGGCACGCAGCGCGCGACGCTTATGTTTTATACGGGGCGCCGTATTAGCGGAGAACAGGCGGTGGAGTGGGGGCTGGCGGACGTATTGACCAGCGCGGAACTGCTCCGGGAACGGGCACGCAAGCTGGCGGGCGAGATCGCCGAAGGCGCGCCGCTGGCGGTGGAATCCGTCAGGGCCACGCTGAGGCGCGGGCTTGCCGATGCCGTCAAAGCTTCCTTGGAGCACGAACTCGGCGAGCAGACCCGCCTGTCGCGCACTGAAGACCACAAAGAAGGGATTCGCGCGGTAAACGAACGGCGGCCGGGACAGTTCCAGGGCCGCTGACGCCTTCGCGCGACGCCGTAAGCGCTAGAATCGGGCGGAGACTAGGCGTGAAGCGAACTTTAATTTGGGCCGGGATCGGACTCATCGTCGTGGTCGCGGCGCTCCTCGCGCTTCCGCTGCTGATTGACGCGAATGCGTTCCGGCCGCGGCTGGAATCGACCCTCACGGCCGCCCTAGGCCGCAAGGTAAGCATTGGCGACCTGAAGCTGTCGTTGTTTTCGGGCGGCGTGACAGCTGATGATTTGTCGGTCGCCGACGATCCTGCGTTCAGCAAAAGCGCCTTCGTTCGGGCCAAGCAACTGAAGCTCGCGGTCGAGTTGGGGCCGTTGATCTTTTCGCGAAGACTCAACATCACCGGGCTGACCATCGATCAGCCGGAGATCGCGCTGATAGGGTCGCCAACGGGCACTTGGAATTTTTCGAGCCTGGGGAGGCCGGCTCAGACTCCGGAGCGCGACGAGCCTTCGCCTGGCAACGCTCCGCTGGACTTATCCATCAAGCTGGTGGAGATCAGGGATGGGCGTTTGACGGTCACCCGGACCGGCAGCCGTTTCAAGCCGGCCATGCTTGAGCAGGTGCAGATTCAATTTCAGAATTTTTCGCGGACCTCGACGTTCCCGTTTTCGATGGCTGGCAAGGTCGGGACTGGCGGTTCCATCAAGCTGGCTGGGACCGCCGGGCCGCTGGAGCAGGGCAACGTATCTGCCACACCGCTCAACGCAACGCTTGCCGTCAAACAGCTCGATCTGGCGCTTTCCGGCGTGAACGATTGGGCGCCATCGTTGGCGGGTCTCGTTTCTTTTGACGGGACCGCTGCGTCAGACGGGAAACGCCTGCACATCGACGGCAAACTGAATGTCGAGAAGCTGAAACTTGCAGCCAACGGAGTGCCTGCGGCTCGACCGATCGATTTGGATTTTTCGGCTGAACACAATCTGGGCGACCGCTCGGGAGCCCTGAGCCGGGCCGATGTTCATGTTGGCAGCGCCGTGGCTCGCCTGAGGGGAACGTACGCGCTGCGGGACGATTCCATGGCGCTCAAAATGAATCTGGCCGGTTCGAACATGCCCATTACTGAAGTACAAAGCCTTTTGCCTGCTCTCGGCATTGTGCTTCCGGCCGGCTCCTCGTTCAAAAGCGGTTCGATGAGCATGAATTTCTCGGCGGAAGGTCCGGCCGACCGGCTGGTGACGACCGGCACGCTCGTGCTCAGTAACGCCCGGCTGAGCGGATTCGACATGGGTAGAAAGATGGCAACCATCGAGCGGCTCGCGGGCGTTCGCTCCGGACCCGATACCGACCTTCAGACTGCCAGCGCGGATGTGCGGTACGCGCCCGAGGGTGCCAGCCTCCAGAACATCCGCCTGGTTGCAGGCGGCATCGGTGAGGTGACTGGCGCGGGAACGATCAGTCCTCAGAACGCCGTGAATTTCCGTATGACGGCCGTGGTTCGCGCCGTGGGCCTTGCGGCAGCAATGGGCAACGCGCCCATTCCGTTCAAGATCGAGGGAACGGCATCCGACCCGCAGTTCCGGCCGGACATGAGCGCGGTGGCCAGCCAAGGGCTGGAAAAGCTGGTGCCGGGCGGCACGGGCAAGGCCGCCGGCGACATCCTCAAAGGATTTCTGAGCGGCAGAAAAAAGAAGTAATCGACGCGGCGGCTCGCTCACTCACAAATCTTTTACACACATCTTACGTTCGCGGGCGCACGATCCCAGTCAGAATAAGTGAGCCTTCGAAATTAATGCAAAGAGGGAGGCAATTCATGCCTGACTTAGTTCGTGCATCCAATGCCCGCGCGAATCACGTCCCGAGTTGGTTCGTGTCGTCGTTCGCAATGGTAATCATCCTGGCCGCGACGGTGGCGTCGATCGTCGGCCTTCTGCGGGTGGTTACTTGGATGGAATGTCTTCTCTTACTAATCGCCGGGATAGCGTTGAGCGGCGGAGTGCTGTTCACCATCTCCACCATGCAGCGCTTGGGCAAAGACGAATGACTCCAAACGGATGCTGTTCGCCATCGCGACCGTGCGACGGGCCGGGCAAGTCAGTCCGTACCTTCGGCCTCGGTTTGTGCGCTACGCGTCGCGCGTAGGCGGGCCAGCACCGAGACCAGCCAGATCGCTCCGGCGATGGCAACGATCGCCATCAGCCAGCGCAATAGGCTCGCGAAAAACGCGGCGTCCATCACGGGCCACTGGAAATGGAACCGTGACAGAACCTCCCCACGGTCGATCATCCAATGCCAAGCAGTGTGGGCGACTAGCGCCGATAAAATGATCGTGCCCATGCGCTCGGCGACCACGAAGCGAAACAGCCCCTCCAACACCGGAATGAGCAACACCAGCACCAGCAATTGGCCGAGTTCCACTCCCAAGTTGAACGAGAGCAGCGACGCAAGCATATGCGAGCCGGCAAACTGCAGCGTCTCGCGCAGCGCAAACGAGAAGCCGAAACCGTGCACCAAGCCGAACCCGAAGGTGATCATCCAGCGGCGATGGACGGTGCTCGCGCCCACGATGTTTTCCAGAGCCATGTAGACGATCGACATCGCGATCAAAGTCTCGATCAGCGGCGGAAACCAAAGCGCATCGGGTGCCAAGTTGTAGGCGGACGCAATTAGGGTGATGGAGTGGGCGACGGTAAACGATGTCACGATTGGGATTAAAGAGCGGAATTTGCGGAACGGGATCACCAGGCAGAACAGGAATAGCAGGTGGTCGGTGCCTCCCAGGATGTGCAGGAATCCGAGATGCACGAAATTGAGCGCGGCCTGATACCAGCGCGGATCCAGGCGCACCAATCCGGGAGCATCTGTGAATTCGAACGCGCGCACAACGCCGCTTGGCGTGACGAAGCGCAGAACCGTTAGCACTCGCAGGCCCAAGCGCCACCACCCGGTTGGGTCCACCGAGAAGCGAGACTGATCGGACTGGATGCGGTAATCGAAAATCACGTCCAGCATGGTCTGATTCCAGACCACGTTGGTATCTTCCGAAAGCGCAGGGCTGCTGATGTGGGCGAGCGCCTCGTTGTATGACGAAAAGGAGCGGTCGGCGAGAAGCGATAGCCGGGTCGCCGTAACGGCAGGCTTGGGCAGCTTTGTGTCGCCTTCATAGACACTGACGAAGTCGGATATCCAGAGCGTGGCAGCATCGGGCAGCAGCGCTGACGTTTGCGCAATGTCAAGATAGGGGCCGCTGGTCTTCTCCGGGAAATTGATATCGCGCATCGCGGTGAGCGGGATACGCACCAGCATGCGCAGGCGCCGCCCCTCGGGTTTGAGAAACGCCTGAATTGTGATATCGTTTGGAATTTCGTGGGCCGTGGCGCACGTTGCGAACGCGGCAGCGAAAATGGCGATGAAAGCTGTGGTGGAAAAAATCGGCTTGCGTGTAGTCGGCATTGTGGTACTGCATTGGCCCGGTTGTACATGTCTCTCAGATTTTGTACTTGCGGCGCCGTTGAATCGTGTATAATAGCCTACCATTGACGGAAAGGAGGAGTGAACTCATGAAGCGTCACCTCTATGTTGGAGCGATGTTTCTCGCGGCCCTCGGTGTGCTCGCGGTTGGCTCTCATGTAATGCACAAGAGAGCGGTGGTGCAAGCTGCTGGCGGAGCCCAAGCGCCAAGATTTGAAGTGGACCCGATGTGGCCGAAGCCGTTGCCGAATCATTGGCTGATGGGCAACGTCATTGGCGTGTCAGTGGACTCCAAGGATCACATTTGGATTATTCATCGCCAAGGTTCGTTGGAAGCGATGGAAGATTATGCTGTCGCCAACCCGCCCGGCGCAAAACGCCAGCGCGGCAAAGTCGAATCGGAATGCTGCCAACCGGCGCCGCCCGTGTTGGAATTCGATGAAGCCGGCAATCTTCTGGCAAGCTGGGGCGGAGAGGACGGCAACGGATACGTATGGCCGGCTTCTAACCATGGCATCACCGTAGATTACAAAGGCAACGTTTGGATCGGCGGCAATGGCCGCACCAAGACGGACCAGAACGCTCCCGGAGCAGGGCGCGGGCGTGGCGCGGCAGTTCCCGGCCAGGCGCCGCCTGAAGGCCAATCCGGCGCGGCGCGCGGCCGCGGACCCGGTGGGCCGCCGCTGTATCACGACAGCATGATCCTGAAATTCACCCAGGACGGAAAGTTCCTGATGAAGATCGGGCATGAGGGCCAGAGCCATGGCTCCAACGACACCGACAATCTCGGCTTGCCCGCCAAGATTTTCGTCGATGCCAAGACCAACGAAGTCTATGTATCGGACGGATATGGCAACAAGCGCGTGATCGTGTTCGACGGCGACACCGGGAAGTTCAAGCGGTACTGGGGCGCCTACGGCCATAAGCCCGACGATACCAATGCCGGCCCCTACGACCCGGACGCACCGGTTGCCCAGCAGTTCCGGAACCCGGTGCATTGCGCGGATCTCTCCAACGATGGCCTCCTGTATGTTTGCGACCGCGTGAACGACCGCATCCAGGTCTTCAAGGCCGACGGCACGTTCGTGAAGGAGAAAATCCTGTACAAGAACACGCTGGGTGACGGCGCGGTGTGGGACATCGCATTCTCGAAGGATCCGCAGCAGAAGTATATCTATCTGGCGGACGGCTCGAACGAGAAGGTCCACATCCTGGATCGCGACACCCTGGACGTTCTGACCAGCTTCGGCGACGGCGGAAGGCAGCCTGGCGAATTCTACGCAGTGCACAGCATCGCGACGGACTCGAAGGGCAACATCTTCACCACCGAGACCTATCGCGGCCAGCGCATTCAGAAGTTCGTGTACAAAGGTGTTGGCCCGGTCTCGAAGGAAGATCAAGGCGTGCTGTGGCCGAAGTCGGCCAAGAGCCCGTTCTAAGAGCTAGCCGCGTGGCGGGCCTCCGCCGCTTGAACCGCACGTCATTACGAAGTATAAAGCGCCTGGTGTAAAAGCCGGGCGCTTTTTTTTTTGTGTGCCCTGACAGGCGACGGGCAGCGTATGCCGGTAAACCGCTGCTTGCGGCCTGAGCGTCCGGCACTGTTGCAGGGGCGCGGGTCATCCGGCCCACCTGCGCAAGTTTGGTCTACAGGCCGGGCGCTGGCCGCGATATCCTGAAGAACCATGCCCGAAGACGTGATCCTCACTTCCGTTGACAACCGCGTTGCCACGCTAACGTTCAACCGCCCCGACCGGCTCAACGCGCTAAGCCCAGACTTGCTCGCAAAGTCCGTCGATACGCTGACCCGCTGGGAAGAAGACCCCAACATAGCCGTCGTGGTGGTAACGGGCGCCGGACGAGCTTTTTGTGCCGGCGGAGACATCAGCGGCATGGCGCAGGAGAACGCCGCGCCACGGCCGCTCGAAGAGCGGATCGACTGGCTCCGCCGCGGCCAGCAGATTTCCTGGCGTCTCCACAATATGCCGAAAATAACCATCGCCAGCGTGAACGGCTTCGCCATGGGCGCCGGTCTGGGGGTTTGCCTGGCGTGCGATTTGCGCATCGCGTCCGATCAAGCCAAGTTCGGAACAGCTTACGCCAAAGTGGGCTTCGGCGGCGATTTTGGAGTTACCTGGCTGCTGACGCGCTACGCCGGTGCACCGAAAGCCAAGGAACTCTTGTTTACCGCCGACACATTCGATGCCGCCGAGGCGCTGCGGCTGGGTCTGTTGAATCGCGTCGTACCGGCTGAATCTCTTGCAGCGGAAACTCAGGCCTTCGCGTCGCGCTTGGCGGCAGGGCCGCTGGTCAGCTATCGCTATATGAAAGCGAACGTCAATCTGGCAACGACGCTGGATTTCCGCGCTATGCTGGACCGCGAGCCCGAGACCCATCTGCGCTGCGGCCAGACGGACGATCATCGCGAAGGCGTTGCCGCGTTCCTCGAAAAGCGCGCGCCGAAGTTCCGCGGACGGTGACGTATGGATTTTCGCGAGATCCTGTACGAAAAGGACGGCCACGTTGCGAGCATTACTCTGAACCGCCCGGCAAAGCTGAACGCCTACTCCGAAGCGATGGTACACGAAATTCTGAGCGCGCTGGCCGATACTCGCGATGACGATGCTATTCGCGCCGTCATCGTGACCGGCGCCGGCCGGGGTTTCTGCTCGGGCGGCGATATTGGCCGCGATTTTCAGTATCCGGCGCGCTATCGCGGGCACCGGCTCGAATCCATGCTCGAGATGCGCGAGAACATGCATGAGCTGGTGAAGTTTTTGCAGAGATTCGATAAACCGGTGATCGCCGCAATCAATGGACCGGCGGTGGCCGGCGGCCTTGCTCTGGCGCTGAGCTGCGACTTTCGCATCGCGGCCGAGAGCGCCAAACTCGGCGATACATCGCTGCGCTTTGGCCTTTTGCCCGATGAAGGGGGCGCGTATTTTTTCCCACGCTTTCTGCCGCTCGATCGCGCTTTGAAAATGTCGCTGTTCTCGGAGGTGTACACGGCGCGCGAAGCAGCCGCGCTGGGCCTGGTCACCGAAGTGGTGGCGGACGCTGAACTCATGCCTACCGCTCGTAGCTGGGCCGGCCGCCTGGCCGAGGGCCCGCCCATCGCGATCCGGATCGCCAAGCGCATGATGTACAAACAGCTGTCGATGACACTGGACAATGCGCTGGAAGATGCCGCGATGGCGACGCTTATAGCCAACTATACCGAGGACGTGAAGGAAGGCATCGCGGCCTTTCATGAAAAACGAAAGCCCCGATTCCAAGGCAAGTGAGCAGCAGCCGCCGTTGCGTTCTCCGGTCTCTTGCCGGGCTTCTTGTCTGCGGCCAGGCTCCCGCTGACAATTCCGTACGGGTTCTGGCGCGCAACGATCAGCTTAACGCTCAACTCTCAACGCCCGTCCCCCAGCCGTACGTCGCGCCTTACTTCACCGATAACGAGCGCGGCGCCGAAAAATTCTTCAACCGTTTCCAGCGCATCGGCGGCGTTATGATCGGGGCCGGATTCCAGCAGAATTTCACCTATCTGGTGCATGGGCGGCCGGAGCTTTACGTATTCTTCGACATCAACCCCGATGTGACCGAAATTCTGGTGCCCTTTTTCGGTGAACTGATGGCGCGGGCACGTATGCGCAGGGACTTCCTTGCCGCCCTCACGGGCGTCCCGTTCAGTGAACACGACGTGCGGCGTTTGCTGGAGCCGCGGCCCTCGCCGGAGAACAAAGAGACACTGGGAGCCTATCTGGCTGGTGTCGTTGCTGGTTTTCTGAGCCGGAGGCCGGAGCAGGAACGGCGGCGCAGTTTCGAGCGGCAACTCGGCCCCATTATTGCGCGGAAGGTTCTGAGCGCTACTCGCCGGGCGCAGCTCTCGACCTGGTTCGATCTTCTGGAAGAAGACATGCTGGCCGGCGGGAAATTTTTCGAGCAGTCCGCACGCGCGTCCTGGATCGCCGGCGCCGATGATGCCCGGCGTGACCAGTTAGCTGGCTGGTTGTCAACAGAAGAAAACTACCAGTTGGTTCGACGAGCCTGGACGGACGGGCGGATCGTCGGCATTACCGGCGATATCAACGGCCCCAGCGTCGGGAAATTGGCGCAGTGGCTCAGGAAAACCGGCGAAGCGGGCCCTCCGCGTCAGGTCACGTTTTTCTATCTGTCGAATATTGGCGCGTCGATCATGGGACACGAGAAGCCGCAATATTTCGCCCAAATGTACCGCCATCTCGCACAGCTGCCTATTTCCGGCCGGGCCGTCACGTTGATCGCTCAAGGAGACAACGTTGCGTACCTGCGGACTTATGCACAGGCGCGGGCGTTTTATGACTCATTGCAAGACCTGGACACAAATGTGATGATCCGTCTGGTCGAGCTTCCGCTCTCCTATTCGGTCCTGGGAAACGAAAGGGATGCGCTGCGGAAGTTCACTCAGGAGCTTCCCGCTTTCGCGAGAGATCCGGCTTCATATCAGGAACTGCTCGACCAGTTCATGAATGCTCCGCGACAAAGCCGGCCAGGCGACATTGCGGCATTTCGAGAATGGGTCCAAAACCGGTGGCCCTCGATAGACGTGAGTAGCGATCCATTTCGCGCGCTGGAGGCGATTTTGACAGAACTCGCATTTCTACGGTAAGAAATCTGAATCCCAGCGGGCTTCAGCTGAATCTTTTTGGTACGCTGGCATGGTGCGTCCGCCTTGGGGCGGGCGCTTAGCATAATGGAGGCAATTTATGTCCAAACAAGAAGAAGCAGGTCTTATTCTGAAGCTGTACGAGCTTCGCCGCGAGGAAACCATGCGGACAGCCCGCGATTGGTATTTCCGCGAATTTAATCCTCAATCGATCGCTGATTTCATGAACGCGCTGATGGGCGAGCACAGCGGTCATTTACGCATGGTAGTGACTTACTGGGATATGGCGGCGGCGCTGGTGAACAACGGCGCGATCAGTCTGCAGCTTTTCGATGAGGTCAACGGCGAGCATCTGGGAATTTTCTCCAAGATCGAGCTCCTACTGCCCGAGATTCGCAAGATGATCGGGCCGCAATTCGCCGCCAATCTGGAAAAGCTGGTCGACGCCACTCCGGACGGGCGAAAGCGCGTTGCTGAAGTGCGCGAACGCTTCAAGCTGATCCTGGCCGAATTAGCGGCCCGGCAGGCTAAAGCAGCGGCGCAGGGTTAAACGAGACGGGCCGCGTCATCCAGCGCGGCCCTACCACCTTTAAGTGAGACATCCTGTACGGTCCTGTACTTTCGGGTGCCCAACTCGCCTGAAAGCCGGAGTTCTTGATCTTAGATCTCCACGCGCTATCAATTCGACGGGTCGCGGCCCCTGGTTGTAGCGACTCCCATCAATATTCCGAGGCCGGCCAGGCACACTTCTCCCACCCCGATCCATTGCGGCGGCACACGCAACAGAAATGCTGCGAGACCAAGCCCCGCCATCAAAACGATAAAACCAGCCATGTACAACCCAAACGACATACTATCTCCTCGCGCGTTCCTAACGCGCCGGAGTGGACCTTGCAAGTGAGCTTCCGCGCCTATCGTATTGAAATGCGGCCCATTCGGGTGCGGGGCAAACCGGCGCAAGAAATTTTGACACCGTGACTCGCCTGCGTGAGTTAGTAACATCGCGCCTGGAGTTACAAAGCCATCGAAATACGGAAACCACTGCTCCCTGATGCGGGTCCCATTAGGAGGGTTTATGCCAGCTGTTGTCTGGAAAGGCTTCGTCAGTTTCGGACTAGTATCGTTCCCGGTTCGGCTACAGGCGGCCGCGCGCGAGACGCCGGTGCGTTTTCACATGCTGCACAAGAAGGACATGTCGCGGGTGAAGGAGGTCTTCTATTGCCGCGCCGAGGACAAGCCGCTCGATAAAGGCGACATTGTGAAAGGTTACGAGGTCTCGAAAGACGAATACGTGGTTATAGATCAGGCCGAATTGGACAAGATCGCTCCGAAAACCGCGAAGGTCATGGACATCCTCCAGTTCGTGAAAGCAGATGAGTTCGATCCCGTCTTCATGGACAAGTCCTACCACGTGCTCCCCGAAGGCGACGTGCTCAAACCGTATGCGCTGCTCCGCGAGGCCATGGTCAAGCGCCAGCAATTTGCGATCGCGAAGCTGGCGATGCACAATCGCGAACACATCGTGGTGCTGCGGCCTTCAGGGGAAGAACTCATGCTGCACACCATGTTTTTCGCCGATGAAGTGCAGAAGGCGACGGTGAAGGCAGTTTCGGCAAAGTTCTCCGATAAAGAGATGAAGCTTGCGTTTCAATTGATCGATACTTTGTCCGGCAGGTTTCAGCCGGAGAAGTATCACGATGAATACCAAGCCAATGTCGAGCGGCTAGTCGAGCAAAAGCAGAAAGGTGAGCGCATCCGGCCCACTGCGTATCGGCAACCGCGCGCTCCGGTGAGCATACTCGAGGCGCTACAGAAGAGCCTGGCTGAAAACAAAGCGGAAGATAAAGCCGGAAGCAAGCCCGCTCCTAAAAGGAAATCACGCAGCCGCAAGGCCGCGTAAGACGCGCCACGCGCAGGCGGCCTCCTGTGCGCTGCTTTAACGCCCGCGCCTTCAGATCTAACGCGTCACTTCTTGCGGTTGCGATACGCAGCCATGGCTTGCTGGTGATCGCGCGAGTCGAGCGCGCGCTGCTGGTATTCCAAATAGTCGGAAAACGCGGAGTCAAAATCGGACTCGAAGGCCGCCGTCACCAATTTCTTCGAGAAGGCTTGCGCGGCCGCACTGCCTTTCAGCACTGCATCGATTACCGAACTGACCTTTTCATCGAGCTGCTTTTCGGGCGCTATCCAATCGAGCAGCCCGATGCGCAGCCCTTCTTCGGCATCCACCAGTTCGCCCGTCAGGACCAGCCGTCGCGCGCGTCCCAAACCGATGAAGCGCGGCAGGCGGTAGGTTCCCATGCCGGGGATCAGCGCTTCCATGACGGCCGGAAGCCCGAGTTTCGCGTCCGGGGCGGCGACGCGCAGATCGCAAGCCAGCGCGATTTGGAGCCCACCTCCAATGGCATAACCGCGGATCTTCGCTACCGTTAGAGCATCCAGCATCTCGAGGCGGCGCATCGCCTGGTCGAAGCTGCGAAACCAATCGATAGCCAGTTCGCCACGGCTTAGCGCGGCCAGGTCGACGCCCGAGGAGAACGAGCGGCCCTGGCCGGTAACGATCACGGCTCGAATGGCGGAGTCGCGCTCGATCTCATCGAGCGCGGCATGGAACGCCTTGGCCATATCCCAGTTCTCGGCGTTGAGCACCGCCGGGCGATTCAATACCAGCTCCGCTACGTTTCCGCGCTTCTCCAGATAAACGGCATCGGATCGCGTCAACTTTGCCCCGGCGTCTGTTCCCATGAAGGAGAGTCTATTCGGTATCTGCGCGCGTGGCAAACAGCGCCTCATTGGACCGCTGGTTATACTGGTTCTCGAAAGGGCCTTTCGAGCAGCCAACTTGCAACCGGAACGCAGGCCGAAGTCTACCGCCGCCAGCGGAGTGGATGCCAGCGGCCATCAATCGTTGCTCGACGTGTCGCAAGCCATCCTGCAGCACCGCGATCTGAACGGTCTGTTCCGCGATCTGGCCAGCCGCCTGCACTCTATTCTGCGGTTCGATTTCTTGAACCTGATTCTGCACGATCCGGATAACAACGTGATGCGGCTGCATATTCTGACCTCGGCCACGGGTGCGGACCGCGAGATTCCCGCGGTCGAGTATTCGCCCGAAGAGTCGCCGTCTGGATGGGTTTTTCTGCATCAGGAGCCGCTCGTGATTCCTGATGTGCGCAAGGAGGGACGCTGGCCCGCGATCATGAAACTGCTCGAGCAGAATCAGGTGGTCCGCTCGTGCTGGCTGCCGTTGACCACGGCTCAGCACCGCCTTGGAGCGTTGGTATTTGGTTTCAGTTCCGACGGCCATTCCGACTCGCAGTTGCCCCTAATGCGGCAGATCGCGGCTCAGGTCGCGGTCGCCGTGGACAATACGCTGAATTTCGAGAAAGCCGAAAAGTTCCAACAACAGCTGGCGCGCGAGCGCGATCGCTTACAGATCCTGCTCGAAATCACGAACACTCTGGTTTCCGAGCTGGATATCAGCGATCTGTTCCCGTCGATCATTGCGTGCCTGCGGCGCGCTGTTCCGCATGAGTACTCCAGCCTTGCGCTGATCGTGCCGGGGACGGACCGGCTGCGCGTCCACGCACGCGTCTTCGAGGGCAACGACGGCGTGTTCCAGGAAGGTACCACGGCGCCCATCGACGAATCGCCGGCCGGAAAAGCGGTGGAATCGAAGCGGCCGGAGATTTTCGACGCCGAAGAACTGCGGCGGTTTCCGATGCCTATGATTGAGCGGCTGGTGGCCGCCGGCATCCGCACGATTTGCTGCGTACCGCTGATCACGCCCACGCGCGTGCTGGGAACGCTGAACGTAGGAAGCACTCGGGAACGCGCATTCGGTGCACCCGACGTGGATTTTCTAAGCCAGGTGGCGGCGCAGGCGGC
Source organism: Bryobacteraceae bacterium (assembly GCA_035293725.1). GTDB lineage: Bacteria > Acidobacteriota > Terriglobia > Bryobacterales > Bryobacteraceae > Palsa-89. The sequence continues at coordinate 31,544 of DATGMH010000162.1, read as the reverse complement.
AATCGCGATCGAAAACGCCATGGCGTATCACGAAATCGCCGAGCTGAAGGATCAGTTATCGAAAGAAAAGCTGTATCTGGAAGACGAGATCCGTACGGATCGCAATTTCGGCGAGATCATCGGCGACAGTCCCGCCTTCAAACACATTCTGGAACAGGCTGCAACCGTGGCGCCGACGGATGCATCGGTCTTGATTTTGGGCGAGACTGGGACGGGCAAGGAATTGATCGCGCGAGCGATTCACGAGCTCAGCGCGCGGCGCCAGCGCACTTTCGTAAAGCTAAATTGCGCAGCGATCCCAACCGGGCTGCTCGAAAGCGAGTTGTTCGGCCATGAAAAAGGCGCGTTCACCGGCGCAATCGCGCAAAAGATCGGACGATTCGAGCTGGCGCATCACGGCACGCTGTTTCTGGACGAAGTCGGCGATATCCCGCTGGAATTGCAGCCCAAGTTGCTGCGCGCCCTGCAGGAGCACGAATTCGAGCGGCTGGGCGGGACGCGCACCATCAAGGTGAACGTCAGAGTAGTGGCGGCCACCAATCGCGATTTAGCCAAGATGATCAGCGACCGCGAGTTTCGAACAGATCTTTATTACCGGCTCAGCGTTTTTCCCATCTCGATTCCGCCGCTGCGCGAACGCGCCGACGACGTTCCCAAGCTGGTTCGTTACTTCACACAAAAATATGCGCGCAGGATGAACAAACCCATCCAAAACATTTCGCAGCCCACGATGCAGGCGCTGGTTCGCTATCCCTGGCCTGGAAATGTCCGGGAGCTTGAGAACCTGGTGGAACGCGCGGTGATTCTGACGCGCGGCGCCACGCTGGAGATTCCGCTGTCGGAGCTACGAGCCGCGGGCGAAAACCGCAGACCCGGTGTGGACGCCTCAACCTTGCTGGATGCCGAGCGCGAACATATCCGCCGCACGCTAGAGCAAGCCAACTGGGTGCTTGGCGGGCCTACAGGAGCCGCAGCGCGGCTAGGAATCAAGCGCACTACGCTGCAGTCCAAAATAAAGAGGCTCGGGATTAAACGCTGACTGCCCGCAGCAGTTGCGAGCTACTGACCGCCGGCCGCTTTCTTGTGCGCCAGGCGGCTACAGGCCTCGTCGGCGCCCGCTGTGTCGATGGCCTGGTTGCTTTCCTCGATATAGGCGATCTTGCCGTCCTTATCCACAACGAATGTCGCGCGATTGGCAACACCCATCTGTGTGATCAGGATCCCATATTGTTCGGAGACTTTGCGCATGTGGTCGCTGAGAATCGGATAGGCGACGCCGAGTTCTTTCTTCCAGTGAGCCAACGTCGGCGTGAAATCCGTGCTGATCGCCAGCACCTGCGCATCATTTGAATCGAACTTGGAGATACCAGACTGGTATCCGTTGAGTTCGCGCGTTCAACCACCTGTGAACGCGGCTACGAAGAACGCCAGGACCACGGTTTTCTTGCCCCGGAAATCGGACAGCTTGACCGGTTTATTGTCCGTATCGGGAAGCGTGAAGTCGGGCGCTTCGTCACCGACCTTGAGACTAGTCTTGGGCGGCGTGAACTGTTGTGCCGAAAGAACCGCCGCGAACAATGTACATGCAGCCAGCGTACGAAGTGGTTTCATCTTGTCCTCACTGGAAACGCAACTATATCACGTAAAGATAACATGCCGGTGGCGTCGCTGTCTGTGATCCGATTAGCAGTGATCCGATTAGCAAGCCCAAAGCCGGCGGCACGGTCTGCGCGGGGCTTCGCCGCTGGAGAAAGATTTGCGATGCGCGCTCTCAGGCCGGGATATAATAAGTCCCTAAACATTTGTTGGGCGGGTTGTTCGCCAGCTCGTTCCTTCAGGAGTTCATCCGATGCGAGGGGTTCCATATGGCCGTGTTTAGCAGCGAGGAAATGGCGTGGCGCTTCGCTGAACTCCATCCTCCTCTGGATGAACAATCGGCGCTGGTGGAGGCAAACCGGTGTCTCTATTGTTTTGACGCGCCCTGCACCGCTGCCTGTCCCACGCACATCGACGTCCCTGGCTTCATTAAGAAGATCGCCAGCGCCAACCTGCGCGGGTCGGTTCAAACCATTCTCGATGCGAATATTCTGGGCGCGAGCTGCGCGCGCGTATGCCCGGTCGACGTGCTTTGCGAGGGCGCCTGCGTACTGCATCGGTACAACAAGCAGCCAATAGAAATCGGACGGCTTCAGCGCCACGCGATGGATTTTTTCTACGGCAACGGAGCCGTGCCGCCTTTTCCCGTTGCGGCCGCCAAACCGGCCAAAGTCGCGTGCATTGGAGCTGGGCCAGCGTCGCTGGCATGCGCCGCGGAATTGAGGAAACGGGGCTACGGCGTGAGGATTTTCGAAAGCCGTCCGCTGCCGGGCGGCTTGAATACCTACGGCGTCGCCGAATACAAGCTGCGCGCCGCCGACAGTTTGAAGGAAGTGGATCTGCTGAAGGCCATGGGTGCGCAGTTTTGCTTCGGCCTGACTGTCGGGCGCGACATCACGCTGGAACAATTAGAGGCGGAATACGCCGCGATTTTTCTTGCAGTCGGACTGGCTGCGCCGGAGCCGTTGAACATCGCGGACGCAAACCTCGAAGGCATTGTGGACGCGCTCACGTTCATCGCCGACTACAAGACCGAGCAAAAGATCCCAGTCGGCCGGCGCGTCGCCGTAGTCGGCGGAGGTAATACCGCCATCGACGCAGCGAACGCAGCCAAACGGCTGGGCTCGGAGGAAGTCTGCGTGATATACCGCCGGAGCGAACGGGAAATGCCGGCCTTCCGTTTCGAGTTCGACAATTCGCAGCGCGAGGGGGTGCGGTTTTTGTTTCAAGCGCAACCGCATGCCATCCATGCCGATTCTTCGAATGGCCGAAGCGTGAGTGCGATAGAGTGCGTGCGCATGGCGCTGGGTGCGCCTGATCCATCCGGCCGCCGTAGCCCCGAACCAGTGCCGGGATCGAATTTCTTGCTGCCAGTCGATATGGTCATCCTGGCCACCGGCCAATCGCGCTTCCTGGATTTTCTCAGCCGCTGCCGCGGCGTGCAGCTGCGCGACGGCAACGTGGTGGTGGATCCCGAAACCGGCCGCACCGCGAATCCGCGCTATTTCGCAGGCGGCGACTGCGTCAACGGAGGCCGTGAAGTGGTGGACGCGGTTGCCGAGGGAAAGCGCGCCGGAATTGCAATGGCGCAATGGCTGGAGGCGCAGCATGGCTGATTTGACCACGACTTTCGCCGGACGAATTCACTGCCCCAATCCGTTCTGGCTGGCATCCGGACCTCCGGCCAACTGCGGCGAACAAGTTATGCGCGCCTTCGATGCCGGGTGGGGCGGGGCAGTATGGAAGACGCTCGGTGAACCGATTGTCAACGTCTCGTCGCGCTACTCTTCCGTAGATTGGAACGGGCAGCGCATGATGGGCCTGAATAACATCGAACTGATCACGGACCGGCCGCTGGACGTCAACTTGCGTGAAATCGCCAAAGTGAAAAAGCGCTATCCGCGGCATGCGGTCATTGCGTCCTTGATGGTCGAATCCAGGCGCGAGGCGTGGCATCAGATTGTCCGGCAGGCTGAAGACGCCGGCGCCGACGGTCTGGAGTTGAATTTCGGCTGCCCGCACGGCATGAGCGAACGCGGCATGGGCAGCGCGGTCGGCCAGGTTCCCGAATACACCGAGATGATTACCGGCTGGGTGAAGGAAGTGGCTCGCACGCCGGTGTTGGTAAAACTGACTCCCAATATTTCGGACATTCGCAGCATCGCGCGCGCCGCCAAGCGCGGCGGCGCCGACGGCGTCTCCGCCATCAATACCATCAACTCGATCACCGGCATCGATCTGGTGACGCTCACGCCGCGGCCGGATGTCGGCGGCAAATCGTCGCACGGCGGCTATTGCGGGCCGGCCGTGAAACCCATCGCTCTGCACATGGTCCAGCAGGTGGCAGGCGATGAGGCTTCGCGCCTGCCGATCTCGGGAATCGGCGGTATTTCCGGCTGGCAGGATGCGGCCGAGTTTATTTTGCTGGGCGCGGGAACGATCCAGGTGTGCACGGCGGCGATGCACTACGGCTTTCGCGTCGTCGAGGACATGCTCGACGGGCTGAACAACTGGATGGACTCCAAAGGCTTCCGCACACTGGACGATTTTCGCGGTTTGAGCCTGCCGCGCGTGGTCGAGTGGAAGCATCTGGACCTTAATTACAAGATCGTCGCTCGCATTCATCCGGAGAAATGCATCGGTTGCGAGCTGTGTTACACGGCCTGCTGGGACGGAGCGCACCAGTGTATCCATCTCGACCGCGAGGCAAGGCCCGCCACCAACGGTCACCGCACACCCGCGCAGGTCGCCGCCGAGAGCCGTCGCCGGATTGCGATGACTCCGATTCCTAAGCTGGACGGCGCTAACGGCAAAGGCATGGGGCCGTACGCGACGCCTCTCGCTCGCATCCCGCGCGTGGATGAAATCGAGTGCGTGGGCTGCAACTTGTGCGCTCTGGTTTGCCCGGTGCACGGCTGCATCACGATGGAACGCGTTGACACCGGTCAGGCGCCGGAGTCCTGGGAGCAGCGCATGGCATCGCATCGGAAAGGACATTAATGGGCACCCTGATCCGCAACGGCACAGTGGTGACTGCCGAATCTACGTTTCCCGCTGACATTCTCGTGGAAGGCCAAACCATAAGAGACATCCGGCCGGGCATTCCCCCCGGCGCGGCCGATCGCGTGATCGATGCCAGCGGACTTTTCCTCTTCCCGGGAGGCATCGACGTCCATACGCATCTCGATATGCCGTTCGGCGGCACCACCTCGAGCGATGATTTCGAAACCGGCACGCGCGCGGCTGCGTTCGGCGGCACCACCACCCTGGTGGATTTCGCCATCCAGAGCCGCGGTACGCGCATGCGCGATGCGCTCGACACCTGGTGGAAAAAAGCGGATGGCCGTGCTTCGATCGACTACGGCCTGCACATGATCGTTACCGATTTGGCCGGCGCGGGTCTCGAAGACATGGACGACATGGTGCGCGAGGGAGTCGCCAGTTTCAAGCTGTTCATGGCGTATCCAAACGTGCTGATGGTGGACGATGCCACCATCTTCCGGGCGCTTTCGCAAACCGCCAGGAACGGCGCTCTGATTTGCATGCACGCCGAGAACGGCGGCGTAATCGACGTGATCGTTCAGCGTGCGCTCGCTGAGGGCAAGAAGGCGCCCATCTATCATGCTCTGACGCGGCCCACCACCGCCGAAGCCGAAGCCGTTCACCGGGCAATCGCCATGGCCGAAATGGCGGGCGCGCCGGTCTATATCGTCCATCTATCGTCCGAAGCTGCCTTGAACGAGGTGCGCGAGGCGCGCGACCGCGGTTTGCCTGCATTCGCCGAAACCTGCCCTCAATACCTGTTGCTTTCCGTTGAGGAACTGCAGCGGCCCAACTTCGAAGGTGCAAAGTACGTGTTCACGCCGCCGCTTCGTGAAAAGGAAAATCTGCCCAAGCTGTGGGACGGCCTCAAGCAGGATCATCTGCAAGTCGTTTCAACGGATCATTGCCCGTTCTGTTTCGAGGACCAGAAGACGCTCGGCAAGGACGATTTCACGAAGATCCCGAACGGCGGCCCGGGCATAGAAAATCGCCTGCAACTCATCTATCACCACGGCGTGAACGAAGGAAAACTGACGCTCAACCGCTTCGTGGAGCTGGTTTCGACCACGCCGGCGCGCATCTTCGGTATGTATCCGCGCAAGGGCGTGCTCGCGCCGGGCAGCGACGCAGATATCGTGCTATGGGACCCGCAGGCCGAACACGTGATCAGCGCCAAAACGCATCACATGCGCGTGGATTATTCCATGTTCGAAGGCTTCCGGGTCAAGGGAAACACGCGAACGGTTATGTCCCGCGGTGAAGTCATCGTCGACCAAGGGAAGTTCCTGGGCAAGCCTGGCCGCGGTCAATATCTGAAACGCGCGGCCCGCGGCGGAGCCTGGACGTAAAATAAATAGCAGCCCACATGTTGACCCGGTATATACAGGCGGCGATGAAGCATGCGCACTACGAGCTTCTCGACGACAAGACGTACTACGGTTCGATCCCTGGTTTTGACGGCGTTTGGGCGAACGAGCCAACACTCGAAGCGTGCCGCCAGGAACTGCAGGATGCCCTGGAAGACTGGATTCTGCTAGGCGTATCGCTTAACCACGAGCTCCCGGTTGTAGACGGCATTGAGCTGAAATACAGCGAAGTCGCCTGATTTCTGTTCACCTATTGCATTTAGGGCGTCTGTCTACATGGCGACATTGTTAGCAGCGCACTGTCTGCATTCGTGTTAACATAATCGGCGGGAGTGCCGCACAAATGGCTTATGAAGTGTTCAAACGTACGTCTGTGAGGGTCGAATCTCCCGCTGTCTCGATTGCCCCCGACGGCAGAATTACGTTTAACGCCGCTGCAACCAGGGCGCTCGCTGAAGCCGGGATTAGGAATGTCATCCTGCTTTGGGACAAAAAAGAAGGCAGAATTGCCGTGAAAGCAACGGCGCGATCCGATAAAAATAGCTACGCCGTATCGATTGTCCGCGACCGGCACTCGGGGACTCTTAGAGCGAGGTCTTTTCTCAGACATATAGGTTGGACAGCAACCCGTCGGGAGACGCTGCCGGCCATCTGGAACGATAAAGAAAAGATGATTGAGATCGCGCTGCCAACAGCACATCTCGCCCTGAAGAACCATGGGTCCGGTTTGCACCGGATGAAAGTTATTTCCGAGCCGACCGCAATACCGACTGCAAGATAGGCCCGGATGCCCGCTATCGGTCCGATTAAGCGAAGCGACTTGATCCGCTATCTGCGCCAGCTTGGATTTGCAGGACCCAGTCCGGCGGCCGGCACGAGTTCATGTTGAAGGGAAGACTTAAGCTGACGTTACCCAACCCGCATCGATCGGACATCAGTGTCGGCCTCTTACTTCGCTTGTTGCGGCAGGCCGGCATAACCGATCAGGAGTGGGGAGCCATATAGGTGCTAGACTCGCTTCGCCCGCAGATACTGCTTCGGCCACGGGCCATCCTGCTTTAATTCGTCCGCGGCTCGCAGCGGCCAGTACGGATCGCGAAGCAGTTCTCTGGCCAGCAGCACCAGGTCCGCCTGGCCGGTGCGCACGATGTGATCGGCCTGCTGCGGCGCCGTGATCAGCCCTACGGCAGCGGTCAGAACGCCGCTTTCTCTGCGGATTTTCTCGGCAAATGGAACTTGGAATCCCGGCCCTATCGGCACTTCTATGCCCGGCAGAATCGCGGCCGAGGAACAATCGACCAAATCGACGCCGAGCTTGCCGAGCTCCCTGGCCAACCGCACGGAATCATCGGCCGTCCAGCCGTCATCGCGCCAATCGGTCGCCGAGATCCGCACAAATAGCGGCAAATTGGCCGGCCAAACTCCACGCACTGCCTGGACCACTTCGCGCAAAGTTCGCGTCCGGTTCTCAAACGAACCGCCGTAGCTGTCCTGGCGGAAATTGCTCAACGGCGAAAGAAATTCGTGCAACAAATACCCGTGCGCGGAATGAATCTCGACGATCTTCGCGCCGGCCTCCAGCGCGCGGCGCGCCGCGGCGGCAAACGCATCTACCACCCGCGCGATGCCGCGCTCGTCCAACATCTCCGGCGTCGGATATTTTTCCGAAAAACCCACGGGGCTCGGCGCGAAGATGGGCCGCCAGCCGCCCTCGGATTCGTCCAGCGCCTTCAGGCCTTTCCATGGCACCTCCGTGCTGGCTTTGCGCCCGGCGTGCGCCAACTGCATTGCGGGCACGGCGCCGTGTTCCTCGATAAACCGGAAAATGCGCGCAAGCGTCGCGATGTGGCCATCGGACCAGATGCCCAGGTCCTGCGGGCTGATGCGGCCTTCAGGAAGGACTGCGGCGGCCTCAGCCATGACCATGGCGGCGCCGCCCACCGCGCGGCTTCCCAGGTGCACGAAATGCCAGTCGTTCGCGTACCCGTCTTCGCTCGAATATTGGCACATCGGCGACACGCCGATCCGATTCCGTAAACGCACCCCGCGAATCTCGAGCGGCGCAAAAAGATGGGCGGCCTGAATGCCCGGTTCAACGCGCGCAGGGCCGCGCGCCTCCGATATGGTTGCCATGATCTCTTGTAACATTTTGATACACTACCCCCGAAGCCTTGAGACCCAAACCTGCCACGGTCGTGGCCATTTATCCGGGGTCTTTCGACCCGATCACCACCGGCCATCTGGACTTGATCCAGCGAGCCTCCGTGCTTTTTGACAAGCTGATTGTCGCGATCCTGCGCAATGACCAGAAGCAGCCGCTGTTCAGCGTCGACGAGCGCATCGATATGCTGCACGAGGCCTTGAACGACATCTCCAACGTAGAGGTCGCGTCCTTCGACGGCCTGCTCGTCACTTATGCGGCCGAGCGCGGCGCCAGCGTGATCCTGCGCGGCATCCGCGCCGTTTCGGACTACGAATACGAACTTCAGATGGCCCTGATGAACCGGCGCCTTGCTCCCGAAATCGAAACCGTGTTCCTCATGGCGGGCGAGGCGCACTCCTTCATCAGTTCGCGTCTCGTCAAAGAAGTCATACGGTTGGGGGGGAACATGCGCGGCCTTGTTCCGCCATCCATAGAAGGTAGACTAAGAAGAAGACTTTTAGGAGAATCCGGATAAATTGACACCTTCCATGCACGCCACTTTAGACTTAGCAGAGCGGATCGCGCGTATTAGCGAATCGTCGACGATGAAGGTCGCCTCCGAGGCCGACCGTCTTCGCCGCGAGGGAATCGATGTCGTCGATTTCGGCGCTGGTGAGCCTGACTTCCCGACCCCCGATAACATCAAACGCGCCGCTATCGCCGCGATCGACTCGAATTTCACCAAGTACACGCCTACGGGCGGAACACTCGAGCTGAAGCAGGCCATCTGCCAGCGCCATCATGACGACTATGGCACTAATTACGCGCCTAACGAGTGCTTGGTTACGGTCGGCGGCAAGCATGCCATCTTTAACCTGATGCAGGCCCTGATTGCGGAAGGTGACGAGGTCGTCATCCCTGTGCCGTACTGGGTAACTTACAAGGACGTCGTTAATTATGCCGGCGGCAAGTGTGTATTCGTAGAAACCGACGAGAATACCGGTTTCGAAGTGACCGCCGCTGCCATCGCCCGGCACATTACGAACAAGACGAAACTGCTGATCGTCAACTCGCCTAATAATCCGAGCGGATCGGTGCTGAGCCGCGCCGAGTTTGAAAAGATCTACGATCTTGCGGTCAAGAGCGGAATCCATCTCCTGACCGACGAGTGCTACTGCCGGTTCTTGTACGAAGGCGAGCCGTTCTCCATCGCGTCCATGCCCGGCGCCAAGGAGCACGTTCTCGTGGCTGGGTCGCTGTCAAAAACTTATGCAATGACGGGCTGGCGGATCGGGTTCGCACTCGCGCCCAAGCCGCTGATCGACGCCATGATGAAGCTGCAGAGCCACACCACATCCAACCCAACGTCCATTTCTCAAAAAGCCGGAATCGAAGCACTGCGCGGCCCGCAGGATTCCATCCCCGTGATGCTGGCCGAATACCGCAAGCGCCGCGATTACGTCGTGAAGCGGCTGCGCGCCATTCCAGGCGTGAAGATCGCCGAACCGAAGGGCGCTTTTTACGCGTATCCGAACATCTCCGTAGGCTTCCGCAAGGGGATTGCGTCCGCGTTGCAGTTCTCGGAGCGTTTATTGGCCGAAGCTCACGTGGCCGTTGTGCCGGGCGAGGCTTTTGGCACCAACGAACATATCCGCATTTCCTACGCCACGTCTATGAAGGAACTGGAGCGCGGGCTGGACCGCATCGAGCACTTCATCAGTGAGCGCTAGCGCGCCGGTACGGCTCTCAACCCGGTTTTTGAAAAAGATCTGGGGCGCCCAGGATCTCGCGCCCTGGTTTCCCCCCTCAGAAGAGAAGATCGGCGAGGTGTGGTTCGAAGCCGGCCTTCCGCTGCTGGTCAAGTTCGTCTTCACTTCTGAACGGCTTTCGGTCCAGGTGCATCCGGACGACGCCTTCGCCCAAGCGAACGAGAATTCACTCGGGAAAACGGAAATGTGGTACATCCTTCGCGCGGACCCCGGCGCCCAACTCGCCATCGGTTTCCGCGAGGCCGTCACCCGCGACCGCGCCCGAGAAGCCGCGCTCAGTGGTGAAATCGAAGATCTGCTGAATTGGATGTCCGTGGAAGCCGGTGACGCATTCTTCGTTCCCGCCGGAACAGTTCACGCCATTGGCGGCGGATTGGCGATTTGCGAAATTCAAGAGAACTCCGACGTCACCTACCGGCTCTACGATTATGGCCGTTCTCGAGAGCTGCATCTCGATAAGGCATTGCAAGTCGCCTCGCTCGAGGCCTCCCGCGTGAAATCGCAGATATTACCCATCGAGTGCCCGTATTTCCATACAGAACTGGCGCGTATCGTCGTTCCCCTTCAGTACGTGCCTGAGCTGCAGCGGTTCCACATTCTGATCTTCGTCAGCGGGATGGGCACCATCGGCGGCCGTGCGTTTCGGGAAGGCGAGGTTTGGCTGGTCCCGCCGAGCGCCGCCGGATTTACGATCTCTCCTGAAGGTGACGCTGTGAAATTTCTGCGCGTCTTTGTGCCCTAACCGATCCCGAGGTCGTCCACGCGCTCCAGCGGGGTTCCGCATCGCCGGCAGATCAGCGCCGCGCAGTCGCCGCACACCAGCGGATCGCTCACCGGCGTCTGGCATTTTGGACAGTAGAACTCGTCGGAATCTCGCGCCGGTTGTTCGGGCATACCTGTTACACTAGCAACAGAATCCCCTGGCCGTGATATTGCCTCGCGCCGCAACTTGCCTTCTGCTGGCCTTGCTCGTTTCTTGCGCGACACAGGCTCCCAAAGCACCGTCGATCGGCGAGGCGTACGTCGGGCCAAGCACGCTGACCCTCCGGCGCGATCTGAGCGCGAAATCGCCTATAGCCGGAACCGCGAAACACGGCGACAAGCTGGAGATTCTCGAATACCAGCATCGCTTGGTGAAAGTGCGCAGCCCGCAGGACGTCGAAGGCTGGACCGATTTGCGGCAGCTTCTCACGCCCGAGCAAATGGCGAATCTGCGCGGCATGGCCGACAGCGCCGCGCAATATCCCTCGCAAGGTGTTGCTAGTGTTTTTGAGCCGCTGAATATGCACACCGAGCCGAATCGCGCGTCACCTAGTTTTTGGCAGGTTCCCGAGAACGGAAAAGTCGAGGTGCTCACCCACAAGCTGGCGCCCCGGACGCAGGCTGCCGCACCCGCCCCGCAGCCGATCGTTAGAAAATCGATTCCTCTGCGAAAAAAATCTAAGGAGCGGCAGCCCGCCAGAATTGGTCCGCCTCCCATGCCGCCGGCGCCCAAACCGCCCGCCGACTGGGTCGCGCTTTCGGTGCCGAAGTTGGACACCCTCCAGCCCAAACCCGAGCCGAAACCGGCGGCTCCCGTTCCCATGGATGACTGGAGCCTGGTCCGCACAGCCGATCGTCACGCCGGTTGGGTGCTCACGAGAATGCTCAGCATGGCGATCCCCGACGATGTCGCGCAGTACGCCGAAGGTCATCGGATTACGTCCTACTTCCCTCTAGGAAAGGTCACCGACGACGATCAGGAGAAAACAAATTGGCTCTGGACGACAATCAACAAGGGCTTGGAGCCGTACGAATTCGATAGCTTCCGTGTGTTTGTTTGGAGCCGTAAGCATCACCGCTACGAGACGGCTTACATCGAGCGCAACGTGATCGGCCATTTTCCAGTGGAAGTGAAAGACGCCGGCGAAGCGCCAAGTTTTGCCCTGATCCTCGAGGACGACGACGGAAAGCTCGTGCGCAAAACGTACTCGTTTGAAGGCTTCCGCGTTCGCATGGTTCACAAGGAGCCATACGCCGGCCCTGCGGCGGATGAAATGCCCAAACCGGCTCCCGGTCTGGCGCCGCAAGCCGCTCCCAAAACTCCGCGCTCGCTGTATGCGCGATTAAAAGACCGTGTAGCCCGGCTATTCCGGAAGTGATCCTTACTTGCGCCCGCCGCCCTTAGGCACCAGCTTGATCTCGAAAAGCTTCGGCCAGTTCTTGCCCGTCACAAACAGCCGGTCTCCGAGCACGTCGTACGCGATCCCGTTTAAGACGTCGGTATCGCCGGTGCGGTCGGAAGCCGGCAAAATGCCTGCCAGATTGATCCAGCCCAACACGCGTCCGTCCTGCGGCGAGATTCGCACGATCCGGTCTGTCTGCCACACGTTAGCGTAGATCTCGCCGCGTACGCATTCCAACTCGTTCAAATACGTGACCGGTTTGCCCGCATCGCGCACCGTGATGCGCCGCTTTTCCTGCAGCGTGACCGGGTCCCAAATGCGAATCTGCGGCGTTCCTTCGCTCATATAGATTACGCTTCCATCGTTCGCCAGGCCCCAGCCTTCGCCGGAGTAGTAAAACGAACGCACGCGCCGGAACGACGCCTGATCGTAGATAAATCCGATGTTCGAGCGCCAGGTAAGCTCCAAAATTTGCTGGTTGTAAACTGTAATGCCTTCGCCGAAATACTGCGCGTCCAGATCGACCTGCTGCAGAACCTTGCCCGTCTCGAGCTGCACTTTTCGGATGCTGGATTTTCCGTTCAGCCCGGTCCCTTCGTAGAGAAACCCGGCGCGAAACTCCAGCCCTTGCGTAAATGCGTTGCGATCATGCGGATAAGTACGGACAATCCGGTATCCATACTCGGGTGTCTGACCCGCAGCGGCGCATGCGCACGTGAGGAAGAAAAATGCGGTTCGCCTGCTAAGCATGCAACAGCACCTTCAGCACGCCCGCTGCCGAGGCGCGCCGGAAAGCGCGCGCTGCGTCTTGGAGAGGCAATATTTCCGAGATTAGCGCGTCCACCTTCACCCGGCCGGCGGCCAAAAGTCTCAGAGCCGGCTCGAACCGGCCGCAGCGCGAACCAACCAGCGTGATTTCGTTCACGATCACCTGGGCGGCATCGATGCGCGCCAGCCCGTGCGTCGTGGATTTCAAGATCACTGTCCCGCGCGGACGCGTCATCGCGACTGCCTGCCGCAGCCCCGCCGTCGATCCCGTCGCCTCCACGACGAAATCGTATTCTGCGCTAGGAAAGTTTCCGTTCCGGACCAACTCCGTCTGCACGCCGGCCGAGCGTGCAATCTCCAGCTTCTCCCGATGGCGCCCATACTGATGCACTTCGGCGCCGTGAGCGTGCAATACCTCGCCGATCAGAAGCCCGAGCTTTCCATCGCCCAGCACGGCCACGCGCTCCCCGCGCGGGATCCGGACCTGATCCAGAATTTCGCACGCCGCCGCCAGCGGCTCCACGAACACGGCTTGTTGATCCGAAATTTCCTGCGGCACGCAATGCAGATTTCGAACCGGCAACGTCAACAACTCGCGAAATGCTCCCGGGTGTTTCACGATGCCCAGCACGGTCCGGTTCGGACAATGGCGCCCGAGATCGCGCCGGCACCATTCGCAGTCGCCGCACGCCAGATTAATCTCGCCGACCACGCGCCGTCCGATCCACTCGCGGTCGTCCGCCTCCACCACCTGACCCACGAATTCATGCCCCGGCGTTCCGCTGAACCCGTAATAACCGCGCTGCAGCTCCAGATCGGTGTTGCAGATGCCGCCATAGATCAGCCGGATCGTGGCGAATCCCTCCGGCCGCCGCGGTACCGCTTGCCTGCGCACCGAAACGACACCATCTTTCAAACTCACCGCGAGCATATCGTGGATACTTTAATCATGCTAGCCGAGTTGGCGTGCTTCGAGCAGAAATGTGGGGCGCGCTTTGACATTGCTGAAGTGATCTATAACTGCCCGCAATGCGGAGGTCTGCTCGAAGTTCGCCTCTTCGGTGACGCCGAAGCTTCCGCCTGGAAGAAAATGTGGCGGGAGCGACGGACTTGTAATCAGCCGCTCGATCAGAGCGGCGTCTGGCGTTATCGCGAGCTTCTGCCGTTCGATGGCCAGGAACGCAGCATCGTGTCGCTGCGCGAAGGCAATACGCCGCTGCTCGATGCACCCTCCGCTGCTCAGTACGGCGGTCTCGATCGCCTCACCTTCAAGCATCAAGGTTTCAATCCCACCGGCTCGTTCAAAGACAACGGCATGACCTGCGGTGTGGCGCAAGCGCTCCGGCTGCGACGCAAACGCGTAGCCTGCGTTTCCACGGGCAACACCTCGGCGTCCATGGCCGCGTACGCCAGCGCCGCCGGCCTCGATTCCATCGTTTTCATCCCGCACGGCAATATCTCGTACGGCAAACTCGCGCAGGCGCTCGAATACGGCGCCCGCACGCTTCAGGTGGAAGCCAACTTCGACCAGATTCTCGCGCTCGTGCGGGCCCTGGCCGATGGCCTCGGCATCTACCTGCTCAACTCCATCAACCCGTTTCGCATCGAGGGCCAGAAAACGATCATCTTCGAAATGCTGGACCAGCGCGACTGGAATCCGCCGGACTGGATCGTCCTGCCCGGCGGCAATCTCGGCAACACGTCCGCTTTCGGCAAAGCATTGCGCGAACTCCGCGATTTCGGATTTATCCGAAAAATGCCGCGCCTGGCCGTGATCCAGGCCGAAGGCGCGGCGCCGTTCTACGAATTCTGGCGCGAGCGCGGCGAATATCGCAGTGTCGCCGATCCGAAGACGCTGGCGACGGCCATACGTATCGGTGACCCGGTATCCTGGCCCAAGGCGCTGCATGAGATTACCGCGTCAAACGGGGTGGTGGAAAAAGTCAGCGAACAGGAGATCGCCGACGCCAAAGCCATCGTCGGACGTTGCGGCATCGGCTGCGAGCCTGCGTCCGCAGCAACTCTGGCGGGCATCCGCAATCTGACCCAAGCGCGCGTGATCCGCGATAGCGATGACGTGATCGCCGTGCTCACCGGAAACGTGCTGAAAGACCCGGATTACATCTATCGCTATCACACCGGCCAACTGCAGGACCCGGAGGGCAAACTGATCGAGTCGCGTTTTGCGAATCGTCCCTTAACAGCGCCGAACGACGCCAACGCAATTGCGAAAATCCTGGAGCGAGAAAGCTGATTTAGTAACGGCCGCGGCCTTCACGCCGCCCGCCGCCACCACCGCCGCCCCGCTCGCGCGGAACCATCGGGCGCGCTTCGTTTACCACCACCGCCCGGCCCATCAGGTCTCGTCCATTGCAGGCCTCGATGGCGCGATTGGCCGCCGCGTCGTCGTGGATCTCGACAAACCCGAACCCGCGAGCTTCGCCGGAAAAGCGGTCTCGCATTACATTCACGCTGTCTACCGTCACGCCAGCCTGAGCGAAGAAATCCGTGATATCGGCTTCGGTGGCCGCATAGGGCAGGTTCCCTACGAATAGTTTCATGAAAAGCTCTCCTTGACTTCAGTGCAGAGGCAGGTTTACGACCGCGGACCCGAGCTTACTAGCGGGACGGACGAGGGGAAAGACTGACTCCGAACTCACGATTTCAGTGTGCCAAACTCGCATGAGCCTGTCAAAAACTCCGCAAATCAGGGGTCTCACGCATTTCCGCCGTTAAACGCCAATGTCCTCGTTCCATAGCTCCGGCTTGGCTCGAATGAACTCCGTCATGAGCTGGATGCATTCGGGATCCTGCTCCACCTCCACTTGCACTCCCTGGCTGCGGAGATAATCTTCCGCGCCGAGAAACGTTTTGTTCTCCCCCACCACCACGCGCGGAATCTTGTACAGCACCATCGCGCCGCTGCACATCGGGCAGGGCGACAGCGTCGTATACATCGTGCTGCGCCGGTACACCGCCGACGGCAAACGCCCCGCGTTGCGTAGGCAATTCATTTCGCCGTGATCGATCGCGCTGCCAGTCTGCACGCGGCAATTGTGGCCGCTCCCGATAATCCGGCCCTCGTGCACCAGCACAGCGCCAATTGGAATGCCGCCTTCGGAAAGACTCTTGCGCGCCTGCTCGATCGCAGCTCGAAGGTAAAGATCGGTCGCCACGCATCCCATACTACGGCTTTTCGCCGCTGATTTCGGTGGTTTCGAGAGCTGGTCCCATTCTCTAAGGCTTACTAAGCACTTACTCCGAGGCTGGGACTGTGCGCTTTTCTGTACTAGTCAAAGTGTCGCGCGACGCGTGGACATTGTGTCGCAAGCGCGAACTTGCCTGAGCTTAAGTGCAGTCAAATCAGTGCGCGAAATTGGAACGGGCCGTGCCTTTCGAAGGTCGAGGTTTGGCACCCATGACTCGGCAATTCTTCTCCATCGCAGCGCTGCTGGCAGCCGGACTTTCGAGCGGCCTCGCGCAGACGGCTGGCGGCGGATCTTCAATCAATTCTCAAGAGCGGACCGTAAACGTCATCGTGCGTTTCCGCCCCAGTCCCGATCAGGCAGGCTTTAAGCGGTTTGCTGCGCATGGCGCGCAGCTCAAACACTCCTTCTCCTCCATCGGCGCATCCCTGTTTACCGTCAACGCGAACGATCTCAACCTGCTCGCGTCCGATCCCGCGGTGCAATCGATCGCCATCGACCACTCGCTTCGCGCCACAGCCTACACAGGCGCGCCCGATTACGGCTGGATGACGGCGCTCGGCGCAGCAAACGCCACCGCCACGCTGCCTTGGGATGGGACCGGTATCGGCGTCGCGGTAATCGATAGCGGAATTTCCGAGCCGGATAACATGAATACCGACCTCGCCGCAAACTGGACGCGCAGCCGCGTTGTCTACAGCGAGAGCTTCGTTCCTGGAGACCCGGGCACTTCCG
Organism: Bryobacteraceae bacterium; assembly: GCA_035293725.1. GTDB lineage: Bacteria > Acidobacteriota > Terriglobia > Bryobacterales > Bryobacteraceae > Palsa-89. Next base: position 14,753 of record DATGMH010000162.1, on the reverse strand, counting down.
ATGCCTATGGGCACGGCACGCATGTCGCCGGCCTGATCGCGGGTGACGGCGCCGCTTCCTCCGGCGGCGCCTACACCGTCCGCGGCATCGCGCCCAACGTGAATCTGATCAACCTCCGCGTTCTGAATGCCAATGGCGAAGGCTCCGACAGCCTGGTGATCGCTGCGATCGAGCGGGCCATTCAAATCAAGAATCAATTCAACATCCGGGTTATTAATCTGTCGCTGGGCCGTCCGGTCTTCGAATCCTACGTCAGCGATCCGCTCTGCCAGGCGGTCGAGCAGGCCTGGAAAGCGGGAATTGTGGTCGTGGCCGCGGCCGGTAACGAAGGGCGCAACAATTCGGCGGGTACTGCGGGTTACGCGACCATCGCCGCCCCCGCCAACGATCCGTACGTAATTACGGTGGGCGCCATGAACACCGTCGCAACGCCGGATCGCGCCGATGACAGAGTCGCCAGCTACAGTTCCAAAGGCCCGACGCTAATCGATCATTTCGTGAAGCCCGATCTCGTGGCGCCTGGCAACCAGATCATCTCTCTGCGCCAGCCCGGTTCCACTCTGGACGTCAAATATCCGCAGAACCAGGTCGCCAACAGCGTGTACCAGCTCGGCGGCGATCCGGATGCCGGCAACTACTTTCAGTTGAGCGGGACCAGCATGGCCGCGCCCATGGTTAGCGGCGCCGCGGCACTGATGCTCCAGCGCGATCCCACTTTGACGCCTGACACCATCAAGGCACGCCTCATGAAATCGGCCAGCAAGTTCGGCCAGACCACCAGCTCGGTCACCGATCCCGTTACCGGCGAGGTCTTCACCAGCCAGTACGATGCCTTCACTATCGGCGCAGGCTACCTGGACGTGCAAGCCGCGCTCGCCAGTTCCGATGTCGCCAACGGCGCCGCGCTCTCGCCGGTCGCGATGCCGGATCCCAACGGCAGCGCGGTCTATCTGGTGGGTTCGGATTCTGCGATCTGGGGTAGTTCGGTGATCTGGGGCTGCTCAGCCATCTGGGGCTCCAGCGCCATCTGGGGATCCAGCGCGATTTGGGGATCCAGTGCCATCTGGGGATCGAGCGCAATTTGGGGTTCCAGCGCCATCTGGGGATCGAGTGCCATCTGGGGTTCGAGCGCTATCTGGGGGTCCAGTGCGATTTGGGGCTCCTCGGCCATCTGGGGCAGTTCCGCTGAAGCCATTGCCACCCGAGGCGAATAATTAGATCCGCATCTTCACCGCTTCCTTAACTATCGGATCGCCAAACCTCCGCTAGTTAGGGGTCGCCACGGGGCGCTTGCGCGTCCCGTGGCGCACGCCTTTAGCATCGCGTTCGCACGCCTGAACCCGGCCCGCACGATTGCGTGCGTCACGTATATACTGAAATCCAGTTCGAGAAGCTTTGAAATTGGGAGGCTCTTCATGCCCGAGCATGACCAGGAATCACCTCGTCTGTCGCGCCGCAGCTTGATCGCCGGCGCCGCGCTGGTCCCGGTTGCCGCGCTCACATCCGCAGTACCCGCGCCGGCCGCGCCTGCGGGCGCTCAAACTGTTTTCTCCCCGTCGGAACGGAGAACGCTCGAAGCGTTCGTCGGACGCTTGGTTCCGAGCGATGAACTCGGCCCGGGTGCGCTGGAATGCGGCGCCATCAACTACATCGAGCAGGCGCTTGCGGGCGCTCTCGCCGACGAGAAAGCCAGCTTCCTGCAAGGTCTCGCCGAGGTGGATACCTACGCACGTAAAGTCCAGGATGCGGGGTTCGCGGAGTTGCCCCCAGAGAAAAGAGATGGCATCATCGCCGCCATGGAACAGGGCACGGCCGCGAACTTCCCCAACGCGCGTGCCGTTTTCGCCCGGTTCCGCCGCCTGACGCTGGAAGGCATGTTCAGCGATCCCTACTACGGCGGAAATACCGACTTCCGCGGCTGGGAGGTGATCCGCTATCCCGGGCCTCGCGTTGCCGTCGCGCCCGAAGACCAGCAGATGAAAGTCGCAATCCAGCCGTACCGCCGGTCGGCTCTGGGGGCGAACAATGGCCATTAATCTGAAGCCCGTCGATGTCGCGGTGATTGGCCTCGGAGCTGCGGGCGGCGTCGCAGTGCTACCGCTGGCGCGTGCCGGTTTGAAGATCGCCGGAATCGAAGCGGGCACCTGGATGGACCCGCACAGTTTCAAGCCCGACGAGCTGCACAATAACGTCCGCGGCCTGCTCACTTCCGTTCCGAAAGCGAACCGCGAAGTCCCCACGGTACGCAACAGCCCTTCCGGAGTTGTACGTCGCGGCTCCATCCACCCCATGATGAATGCGGTCGGCGGCACCTCCATCCACTATTGGGCGCAAAGCTGGCGCCTCAAGGTATGGGACTTCAAAGTTCGCAGCGAAGTCATTAAGCGCTACGGCGCAGGCGCGCTGCCCAAAGGCTCAACTCTCGAAGACTGGCCGGTCGACTATGACGAACTCGAGCCTTATTACGACACCATCGAGCACGAAGTCGGCGTGTCAGGTAAGGCCGGCAATATCCAGGGCAAACTCGATCCTGGGGGCAATGTGTTCGAAGCGCCGCGCCAGCGCGAATACCCGATGCCTCCCCTCCGCGGCAGCGGCTTCACCGATCACATGGCCGAGACCGCGAAACAGCTCGGCTGGCATCCATTCCGTCCGCCGGCCGCCATCAACTCGCAGGAGTACCAGGGCCGGCCCGGCTGCGCTTACCACGGCTACTGCAATCGCGGCGGCTGCCACATTAGTGCGAAGAACTCAACCGCCGTCACGACCATTCCGGCGGCGATGAAAACAAAAAATCTCACCATCTTCGACCATGCACAGGTGACGCGCATCGTCGCCGCCGATGATGGCCGCGTCGCCGGCGTGACTTACATCAAGGACGGCCGCGAATACTTCCAGCCGGCCAAAGTCGTGCTGCTCGCTTCGTACACATACGAGAATTCGCGCTTGTTGCTGCTGTCCAAATCCAAGCCGTACCCCAAGGGCCTGTCCAACAATCACGGCCAGGTCGGCCGGCACTATTTCGCGCATTACCAGAGCGGCGTCTCCGCGCTGTTCCCCTACGATATCAACGTCTGGTACGGCACGCCGGCGCAAGCGGCCGCCGTCGACGATTGGGCCGATGACAACTACGACCATTCCGGCCTCGGCTTCATCGGCGGCACTTCGCTCCAGCCGCACACGGAAATGCATCCCATCGAAGCAGCCTCCATGAACACCTTCGATCTGGCCCCCACCTGGGGCTCGGCGTGGAAGTCGTTCGTGCGCGTGAACGCGGCTCGCTGGGTTTCGGCCTACTTGCAGACTTCCACCTTTCCGTACGAAGACATTTATCTCGACCTCGACAGCGAGGTCAAAGACCCGCTCGGCGATCCCGTCTGCCGCGTTACCAGCCTGTTGAAGGATAATGAACGCCTGGCCTGCGAATACGGCCAGAAGAAAATGCAGGAGTGGTTCCAGGCCGCGGGCGCTGTTTCCACTGCCCGCGCCCCCATTGGACCGCCCGGGGTCTCAACACACGCTTACGGCGGCACTCGCATGGGCGACAATCCCGAAACCCATGTAGTGGACCGCTGGGGATTCTCGCACGAAGCTCCCAACCTCGGGGTCCTGGGCGCCTCCGTTATGGGCACCAGCGGCGCCCGCAATCCGACTCAGACCTCGCAGGCCCTGGCGTGGCGCACCGCCGAACATCTGGTTAAGAGCTGGAAATCCATTGCGGGTTAAGTTCGCTGCAGCCGCTGCGCTTGCATTCGCCTGCCTTCCCGTAGCCGCGCAGCAGCAAATCGACGACATCGTGCGCGCCGCTCAAGGCCGCGTCGGCGCCAGCGCCGAACTGCTTGAGTCCGGCAAAAGCCTTCTCTCCCTCCACGCGCGCGAGCATTTTCCGATGCAGAGCGTGTATAAGCTGCCGATATCAATGGCCGTTCTGCACCAGGTGGATCGCGGCAAGCTCAAGCTGGACGGCGAGGTCCATGTTGACAAGGCCGAGTATATCCCCAAGAGCAGCCATAGCCCGCTTCGCGATGAGTTTCCGAACGGCATCACTGTCACATTGCGCGAACTCCTGCGCCTGGCAGTTGCTGAAAGCGACGGCAGCGCCTCCGATGTGCTGCTACGTTTGCTCGGAGGTTCGCAACCAGTAATGGTTTTTTTGCGCGACCACGGCGTCGACGGCGTTCAGGTCCTGGACACCGAGAGAGCCTTGGCCGAGGACTACTCACTGCAGTACCGCAATTGGGCCACGCCCGACGGTGCTGTCGCCATATTGCGTACGTTGATCGAATCCAGCGCCCTTTCCACCGGCAGCCGCGATCTGCTGCTGAAGTTCATGACGGAAACGACCACATTCCCGGCGCGCATCAAGGGATTGCTGCCCGCCGGCGCCAAGGTCGCGCACAAGACCGGGTCGTCCGGGACCCGCGATGGAGTGACCGCTGCCACCAACGACATTGGCGTCATCACTTTGCCTGACGGCCGGCATGTAGCCATCGCCGTCTTCGTTTCCGATTCCCGCGCCGATGACGCTGCGCGTGATGCGGTCATCGCAAACCTGGCCCGGGCGGCCTGGAACTTGGCCGGCGCCCCAGATCGCGCTGTATCCATCACCATCGATGATCTTCCACGCGGCGGCGATGGCGGCGGCCAGTCCTTCGAACAGATCCGCGCCATGACCGAGCGGCTCCTGGCCCCCTTCCGCAGCCGGCATATTCCGCTGACCGGGTTCGTGCATGCGGGAAAAACCCAGCTCTCGCCCGCCGACCTCAGCCGCATCCTGGAAATCTGGCTCCAGGCAGGCGCGAGCCTCGGTAATCACACCTACTCCCACGCCAGCTTGAACACGACACCGCCACCCGACTACGAGCAAGACATTCTAAAAGACGATTCGGTGTTGCGCCCCTTCCTCGAGGCGCGCGGCAAAAGCCTGGAGTTTTTCCGCTATCCGTTTCTGCAGACCGGCCCCACGCCCAAGGTTAAACACGAAATCCACGAATTTCTCAACGCGCACGGTTACCGGAATGCACCCGTGACGCTCGACAACTCCGATTACATGTTCGCCGCCGCGTATCTAAAACCCGGGCTCGCCGAGCGCGTCCGGCAAGAATACGTTCCCTACCTCGAGTCCGTCGTCGCATTTTTCGAACGCCGGTCGGTCGAGGTTACCGGGAGTGAGTTCCCGCAGATTCTGCTGATCCATGCCAGCGAACTCAATTCGCAGATGATGCCCCTGATCTTGCAGGTGTTCCGCAAGCGCGGCTATCGCTTCGTTTCGCTCGACGATGCTCTACACCATCCCGCCTACCGCCTGCCGGACGACTATGCCGGCCCGGGCGGATTCTCCTGGATCCACCGTTGGTCCATGACCAAGCACATGCCCAGCAAAGGCGAACCAGACGAGCCGGAATGGGTCCGTAAAGCCTTCCAGCGCACCGCAGCGCCGTAAGCGAATCTGCTCAAAGCTCGTGCCACAAACGCAAGCCGCGCCGGCGCATGTCTGCCGATTTCAGGATGCTTTCCCCCTCTTTTTTTCGCTCTTCGTAGGACGCTCGCGATACGGCGGTTTGCGCCCCGCTTCCAAATCCTCCGAGCATGCCTTGCATACAGGTACGCCATTGATATGCAGTTTCGTATCTGCTTCGCAATAGACGCACTTCGCCATTTCTGTCCCCTTTTCGTTCCGCCGGAGAGCCGCCGTCCCGCGCTAAGCCCTTCCGCGTCGGAAGCCGGAGTATGTCAGAAATCACCATTGTTATCAATAGTCTCTTACCAGTACGTATGTTACTTTGGTACTGGTTAGGTACCGGTCGCGCGTCCTGGTGCGATTTGTTGGTGAGCCGACTCACACTTCATCCCGGCACGTTCTGGGCAGGAAACCGGCCGCACCCGCGCAGAATCTTAAATAACGAATGCTTCATATTCTCTTAGTCGAGGATAATGGCGCCGACGTTCTTATTGTTCGAGAGGCCATACGTCATTCTTCAGTCGAGGCCGACGTGATGATAGCGTATGACGGCGAACAGGCGCTTCGTCTGCTCAACGAATTCCAGTTCAAACCTGATTTCATCATCCTCGATTTAAACGTTCCTAAATTCAGTGGATTAGAGATCCTCCGGCGCTATCGCGCCAGCGAGGGCCCGCCCGTCGTGGTGTTAACCAGCTCGCTTAACCCCCACGAGCGGCAGCGGGCGATGGAACTTGGGGTGAAGGAATACTTGACGAAGTCCACCGATATCGACGAATACATGAATACCGTTCAGCGCGCAGTAGAACGCTGGATGCCGAGTGCGGGCGCCGCCGGCGTGAACTAGATTCTCATCTGTTCGCGGTGCTGGTCGTGTCTTTTGCTCCCGTAATCCCTCTCTTGTGAGCTTCCGTTCACAAGAAATATCTCGCAGGCTTCAAGGATCTATCAACTTGCGGTCGACCTTAGAGTGCCAACGAAAAGCCGATTGCGGCAATCCAGACCTCCGCGCTAAGATAACTGCCGGTGTGAACCCCGCCGCAGCAGTTGGCGGAGCGTTTGGTTGGCCCAGGGGCCGCAGCCTCCCGACCGTTCAGATCGACCAATGGATAAACGAATAAGTCAGGAACAAATTCAGAGGCTTGCCGCTGTCGCACGGTCCACCTGGGAAAAGGCGCGAAAATCGCGCTTTTCCACCCTTCGCAGCTTAGAAAGGATCACGATGGTCCGAGCGCGCCTGGAACGCCGGATACCGATCCTTTCTCCGGACGGCCAGGCAACTGAATTTACCGCAAAGCCTTGGCGCCAGAGGACTCCGTCGCCCGGCGAGAGTGTGCTGAAAAAGACACACGCCCCCCCCCGCGGGAGGCGGCGATAATTGGACTCCGCTAATCACTTTTAACGCGTTTAACGCCATCAAGCAAGCGTGCTCAAGGCCGAAGAACTATCCAAAACCTAACTATGCGGCAGCGTACGCGGCGGATTACTACGCCTAAAGATGGATTCTCAAAAAAGCTGGAGGACCACACCCCGGCGCTTGCGCAGCCTCCTTCGTTGCAACTTCGCTCGCCGACGTCCGCTGTTATGAGAAATTGCCGAAGTAACTAGAGGCACGCGCGAATCCGCAACCGAGGCAGAAACGGACGGTCGCCGGGTCGCTAAAATTGGACCCACTACACCCGTCCGGTAGTGGCTCAGTGGCTCAGTTTGACCCGTCCGGTAGTGGGTCCATTTGAGATTCGCCCCTCTTGACTTCCGGTTGGCATCGGTCATTCTGAAGGTATGCCCAACCGATCAAGCAAACGCGGCCAAGGCCCGAAGGATTTCAACCAGGTCGCGTTTGAGGTGGTTCAGAAGGCCATCGGCGAGATGCCGAAAGAGGAACTGCCAGATCCGAACAAGAACCCCGCTGCCGTCACGCTGGGTCGCTTGGGCGGCCTTAAAGGTGGGAAGGCGCGGGCGGAAAAGTTATCAGCCGCTAAGCGTAAAGAGATCGCTAAGAAAGCTGCGCAGTCTAGGTGGAAGGAATAACCAAGAATTTAGTTGCACTACCCGATGGAAAGATATCGCTAGATCAATTAAGCTAGCGGTGGAGGGGTGGACCGGATTCGAACCGGCGTAGCAATCATTTCCGGTGACTGCGCCTGACCATTCGGCATCCACCCCCTTATGCTTCTGGCTCCAGTCCTGGAAGATATAGTTCTTCAAAAAACTTAGGGGGCGGTTGTTTCGGTTCCCGTGTCTTTTCTCTGATACGTACAAGAATCGGAGAAGCAACATATCCCCTACCGCGTTTTTCTCCATCTGGAGTTAGCAGTCCTGCATCAACTAAGCTCTTTAGGTCTCGGCTGGCGACCGCATCCGCGATCTCAGCGACGGCCCTGTAGGTTGAGTTTCGTACTTTGAACCCTAGTGTCGCGTCCGAAAGAGCGTACAAGACTCTATCAGGAAGGCGATGGATCTTTATTAGTTGCTCCAACTCACTCCAGATCCTATCGGTCTCAACGATTCTGCGTAGTATCGTGCTGGCTTGAATGAAATGAGCCGTAATACAAAAGTCCAGCCAAGGCCGCGCGTCGTTGCTTGGATTCCAGGACCCCTTGCCTATCGCAGCTAGGACCTCATAATACTCAAGAGTATTGCGTCCAAGGTATTCTTCGATACTGCAAAATGGAGACTCTAGAATGCCCTCTCTCGCGAGCACTAATGTCTGAAGCGCTCGCGCCATTCTGCCATTCCCGTCAGAGAAGGGGTGGATCATTACGAGATTCAGGTGAGCCATAGCCGCGTTCACCATTACTCTTGGCTGCTGTTCCTGGTTCAACTGAGCGAGTAATTCAGACATCAGCCCTGGTACGAGTTCGAAGGATGGCCCCTCGTACACAATTTCTCCTTTTCCCTCGTCTCGGACGTATATCGGTCCTGGTCTCCACCTACCCGGGTTTTTCGTCAGATCGTAGCCGGTCATCATGAAATGTAGGCTTCTGATGAATCCGTCGCTATACATAAAGTGCGGATCAGAGGCCAGCTGCAAAACGTAAGTCATCGCGGCCCTGTATCCACTAACGGCAGCCCACGCCTCTCTTTGTGCGTCAAGTGGTTCTTCTCCAGCTACTGCCGCAATTGCGTCCTCTGCCGTTACGTCGTATCCCTCGATACTGTTAGATCCGCGTATGTTTCGAGCCAACATATTTCTCCGGAGCAGACCAACCCAGCGGCGTGGAGCACGAAGCGCGTATTTGACGTTGTCACGAATTTGGTGGATATCTTCTATGGCCTTTTGCTCTTGGTAATTTAGTGGCGGGCTGGATAAAAGCATTTGATAACCACCTTCAAGATAGATAATAACTGATATAAAGTTGGTTATCAAGTGCTTTTCATCTTGCTTTTCCACAGGGTCTCAAGCATACTAGTCTATATGAACCGCCTTGATCCGGCTAAACGCGCACAGGTGCTCTCGGCGATCTGCGAGGGGAATTCCATTCGTTCGGTCACCCGGATTTTCCATGTTGGCAAGAACACGATAGCGCGGCTGCTGGTCGATGCCGGCGAGGCGTGCGCCGAATATCAAGATAAAGCGCTTAGAAATCTATAAGTTAAGCGGGTACAGTGCGATGAAATATGGTCTTATGTGGGAGCCAAAGATCGTAACGTTCCAGCCGAGCGCCGCGAAGAGTTCGGAATCGGTAGCGTCTGGACGTGGGTAGCGCTGGACGCCGATACGAAGCTCTGTTGTTCGTGGATGGTCGGGGATCGCAGCGCCAAAGCTGCATACGACTTCATGAAGGATTTGGCCCCTCGGATTGCGAATCGAATCCAACTCACGACCGATGGACACACTGTATACGTGAACGCGGTTGAGGCTGCATTCGGCGCGGAGATTGACTACGCGATGTTGGTTAAGATCTACGGCGGAGATCGCCAGGAAGAAGCTCGTTACAGTCCTGCCGATTTCATTAGCTGCCGTGCCGTTGATATCACCGGCAAGCCGGATGCGAAGCACATCTCGACCAGCTACGTCGAAAGCCAAAACTTGACCCTGAGAATGTGTATGCGCCGTTTCACTCGGCTGACGAACGGCTTCTCCAAGAAGTTGGAAAACCACATTGCGGCAGTCTCGCTGCACTTCATGTATTACAACTTCGCGCGCATCCATCAGACGCTCCGTGTAACCCCTGCGATGGCCGCTGGCGTTACGGATCGCCTGTGGGAAATTAGCGATATCGTTGCGTTATTGGATGCACGCGAAAAGGAACGAAAGCAGACTAAGCAGGAATGGGGCTTATCGAATAAGGGACCGGCGCTCGGGTTTTGAAAACATTTGCTTTAAGGAACGGGGATGTTGAGCCTGATCGACATCGCTGCCGGAGAAACCTTAAATAAATTCGCTAGATCTTCTACGTCGCGCGTTCCGTTTTGCATGGCTTCTTCAATCAAGGAATACGGCATTAGAATGTCTGCGGCTAAACGATTAGCCTGCACTTCAAGGGTGTTGCTTAACTTGCTGCGATAGAGTACATCGTCGATTACCGATGCCCCCATAGCGTCTCGGTGTAACAAATAGTGGGCCGTCTCGTGAGCGATTGTAAATCTCTTTCGTCGCAGTCCTTCCGTAGCGTTCACAATGATGCTGTAACCAGCGCGACCACCATTTACAGGGTCTTTCTGGATCTTGCCAGAAACATCATTTTCCAAGTCGTCTTCCCAAACAGAGAGACCTAGCGCCTTGGCAAAAGCGACCACATCGACTGGTGCGGTCCTTTGGTGGTGCCATAAGATTTCTTGTTCGGTCGGCAACAGTTTTTCAACTGAACTGTATGTCTTTACCCTCGCCGGAGTCATGACGTACCCCCCTCACTACTAGTATCGGATGCTTTTGGATACCTCTCAGCAACAGACCCTTTTTCGTCAATACCACTCTTACCAAGCGTTTCAGCGTACTTAAATGGTCCTTTGATGACCGCCGACTCCTTCAGCTTATCTTCTAGTTTATCTTCAAATGCTTTACCCTTGAAATATTCCTCGGCTGCGGCTACCGCCGCAGCATCGGCTCGTTTTGGGAGCTCCTCCTTGAAGAAGCCGTAACCAAAGAACGCCAAAACAGCTATTAAAACACCGACCATTGCAACCACAAGAGTTGCGCATGCGACCATTACCCCCAGCCATACGGTCGCGTCCGCGTAGGACATCCCTTCGGGGAGCGGAGGCAGCGGCGGAGGACCTGGCACTGAAGGCATTTGCATTTGCGCCTGCAACAGAATGAGGACACGCATCGTCGGGTTGGTTTAGTATAGCAACCAAAGAAAAGTAGCCGATGCTCAAATGGACCCACTACCACCCGTCCCTGTCATTTGACAACTCGGCCTTCCTTCGGTATTCTGATATAGTTTCGCGAGTCGTGTCTTCTGCTCCCGGAAACCCCTCTCTTTTTTTGAGAGTCCGTCCGGGGGTCGGCCCCGATGTCGGGAACGGCAGTTTAAGCGTTCCAGATATGGGCTAGTCCACAGCAAGTACCTCGCTGATTTGCAGGTTCGATCATTTTGCGGCCGGCTCTAAGCCTGCCGTTGCGCGCAAGCGACAAGATTTTAAGGTTCTAAGAGGAAATCCGTGCCGACGTTCAATCAGCTCGTGCGAAAAGGCCGCAGGCCGCCCCGTTATAAGACGGCCAGCCCGGCGCTGGAATCATGCCCGCAAAAGCGCGGCGTATGCACCCAGGTGAAGACCACCACGCCCAAGAAGCCCAATTCTGCGCTTCGCAAGATCGCGCGCGTCCGTTTGACCAATGGGACCGAGGTCACCACCTACATCCCCGGCGTTGGCCATAACCTGCAGGAGCACTCCATCGTGCTGATCCGCGGCGGCCGCGTGAAGGATCTTCCCGGCGTCCGCTATCACGTCGTTCGCGGGACCCTGGATGCCGCCGGCGTAGCCGACCGCAAGCAAGGCCGGTCCAAGTACGGCGCCAAACGTCCGAAAGGCCCATCGAAATAGCCTATGCCACGTAGACGCAGACCCGAACCCCGAGAGATCCTGCCGGATCCGATCTACAACTCCACCTTGGCCGAAAAGTTCATCAACTCCATGATGTGGGATGGCAAGAAGAACACCTCCCAGCGGATCTTCTACCAAGCCATGGACAAGATCAAGGAGCGTACGGCCGACGATCCCTTGAAGCTCTTCAAGAAGGCCGTCGAGAACGCCAAGCCCTTGCTCGAAGTGAAGACCCGGCGCGTGGGCGGCGCCAACTACCAGGTTCCCGTCGAGGTTCCCCAGAACCGGCGGACCAGTCTGGCAATCCGCTGGATCCTGCAAAATGCGCGGTCCCGCCCTGAAAAGGGCATGCCGGAAAAGTTGGCCCAGGAATTGAATGACGCCGCCAACATGCGCGGCGGAGCGATTAAGAAAAAGGATGATGTGCACCGCATGGCGGAAGCCAACAAGGCCTTCGCGCATTACCGGTGGTGAGGTGATAAGAAAGCAGTAGTTATGGCGCGTACCGTACCGATCGACAGAATGAGGAATATCGGCATCATGGCCCACATCGATGCCGGCAAGACGACCACTACGGAGCGCATCTTGTACTACACCGGCCGAACCCACAAGATCGGCGAAGTCCATGAGGGTACGGCCATTATGGACTGGATGGAGCAAGAGCAGGAGCGCGGCATCACCATCACTTCTGCGGCTACCGCCTGCCAGTGGCGCGACATCACCGTCAACATCATCGATACCCCCGGCCACGTCGACTTCACCGCCGAAGTCGAGCGCAGCCTGCGCGTTCTGGACGGCGCGGTCGCAGTGTTCGATGCCGTAGCCGGCGTGCAGCCCCAATCGGAAACCGTCTGGCGCCAGGCCGACAAGTACGGCGTCCCGCGCATCTGCTTCATCAACAAAATGGATCGCGTCGGGGCCGATTTTTACCACTCCATCGACACCATCGTCGATCGCCTCAAGTGCCGCCCCGTCGCCATCCAGATCCCGGTTGGCGCCGAAGATCAGTTTAAGGGCGTGATCGACCTGGTCACCATGAAAGCCCGCATCTGGCGCGACGAGACCTTGGGCGCGCAGTACGATGACGTTGACATCCCCGCTGACTTGCTGGACCGCGCCAAGTCTTACCGCGAGCAGATGGTGGAAGCTGTCGCCGAGTCTGACGACCACCTCTTCGCCAAGTTCGTCGAGGGCACGCCCATCACCGAAAAAGAGCTGATGGAAGGCTTGCGCAAGGCCACCGTCACGCAGAAAATTTTCCCCGTCATCTGCGGCTCGTCCTTCAAGAACAAAGGCGTTCAGAATCTGCTCGACGCCGTGGTCGACTATCTGCCGTCGCCCATCGACATCCCGCCCGTTCAGGGAACGCTGCCCGACAACCCCGAAGTGTCCGAAGAGCGGCCCGCCTCCGACACGGCGCCGTTCTCCGCGCTCGTGTTTAAGATCATGACCGACCCGTTCGTCGGCCAGTTGGCGTTCATCCGCGTCTACTCGGGACGGCTAGGGGCGGGCGAGTCGGTTTTCAATGTCGCGAAGAATCGAAAAGAACGTGTCGGCCGCCTCGTCAAGATGCACGCCAACAAGCGTGAGGACATCCAGGAAATTCTGGCTGGCGACATCTGCGCCGCGGTGCTGAAGAACGTCTCCACCGGCGACACCATCTGCGACGAGAAGAACCCCATTCTGCTCGAATCCATTGACTTCCCTGAGCCCGTGATCCAGCTCGCCATCGAGCCCAAAACCAAGGCTGACCAGGAAAAGCTCGGCATGGCCATCCAGAAGCTCGTTCAGGAAGATCCCACGCTGCGCGTCAACACGGATCCCGATACCGGCCAGACCATTCTCGCCGGGATGGGCGAACTGCATCTGGAAATTATCGTGGACCGCATGCAGCGCGAGTTCAATGTCGGCGCTAACGTCGGCAAGCCCCAGGTGGCTTACCGCGAAACCATCCGCACCACCGCCGAATACGACTACACCCACAAGAAGCAGACTGGCGGCGCCGGCCAGTACGCGCGCACAAAAATCCGGGTCGAGCCGGATCCCGGCAAGGGCTTCGAATTCGAAAATGAAATCACCGGCGGCTCTATCCCCAGGGAATTTATTCCCGCGGTCGAAAAAGGCGTGCGTGAGGCGCTGGAAGGCGGCATCCTCGCCGGTTATCCGATGGTGGACGTGAAGGCGTCCGTGTTCGATGGCGCCTACCACGAAGTCGACTCGTCGGAAATGGCCTTCAAGATCTGCAGCTCCATCTGCTTCAAGGAAGCCTGCAAACGTGCCAAGCCCGTGCTGCTCGAGCCTGTGATGCGCGTCGAAGTGGTCGTGCCCGAAGAGTACATGGGCACCGTTAACGGCGATCTGAATGCCCGTCGCGGCCGCCTGGAAGGCACCGAGGTCCGCGGTACCACGCAGTTGATCAAAGCAATGGTTCCGCTGTCGGAAATGTTCGGCTATGCCACCGAGCTCCGCTCGCGTACGCAGGGCCGCGGCAGCTTCACCATGCATTTCGGGCAGTACGAGGAAGTACCAAAAAACTTATCTGAAGAAATCGTAGCGAAGGTTCAAGGGAAGGTCACCAGGTAGCAGTCAGAATCTATCACGGAGTAGGAGAGCGAAACATCCATGGCCAAGGAAAAATTTGACCGTAGCAAACCGCACGTAAATATCGGGACGATCGGGCACATCGATCACGGCAAGACCACGCTGACGGCGGCGATCACCAAAGTGCTGGCCAAGCACAACCCCAAGGTGAAGTTCCGTTCATTCGATTCGATCGACAACGCGCCGGAAGAAAAAGCGCGCGGGATCACGATCGCGGTGGCGCACGTCGAGTATGAGACGGCCAACCGGCACTACGCGCACGTGGACTGCCCGGGCCACGCCGACTACATCAAGAACATGATCACCGGGGCGGCGCAGATGGATGGCGCGATCCTGGTGGTGGCGGCCACCGACGGCCCCATGCCGCAGACGCGCGAGCACATCCTGCTGGCCCGCCAGGTAGGCGTGCCCTGCATCGTGGTGGCGCTGAACAAAGTAGACATGGTGGACGATCCGGAGCTGCTCGAGCTGGTGGAGCTGGAAGTGCGCGAACTGCTGTCCAAGTACGCTTTCCCGGGCGACACGCTGCCGGTGGTGCGGGTGAGCGCGCTGGGAGCGTTGAACGGCGAAGAGAAGTGGGAAAAGACGGTGGAAGAGTTGATGTCGAAGGTGGACGAGTATGTTCCGCTGCCGGCGCGCGACGTCGACAAGCCGTTCCTGATGCCGATCGAGGATATTTTCTCGATCCAGGGTCGCGGGA
>DATGMH010000161.1:0-201314 GCA_035293725.1 Bryobacteraceae bacterium | reverse complement strand
TGGAACTCTATAAACACAAAGAACAACCCTGGGACCCCTCCGACCATGGCTTCGTTTTTACAAAACAGCAAGTTGAGCGCGCGGCCGACCGCATGATGCGTCAAAACGAGGCCCGCTCTATCGCCTATCAACGCTTCCAGATGGATCCCAAATTACACCGGGCCTTTCTGAGACAGAGTTCGATGTAGCGCAACCTGTAGCCTGCCGCGTTCACACGCGCGGGAACTTGTGACATAACTCCGAGCAGGTTGCGCCTCCCGTGAGCGCATTCATTTCAGAGCCGGTAATTCGATTCCTCAACACTCCACTCGTTCGCAACAACCAGCTATCCTGGAACTGTAAAATGCGTCATACTTGGCCGCTCTTTCTCCTGGCCATCATCGTTGTCGTAGCCGGAGTTGGCACCACTTACTACGCCCGCCTGAAGCAGCAGTATCAGAACGCGCCCGCCAAGCCCAAGCCGCTTTCGCCGGGCACCGCGGCCAGCTATCACGGCTGGACCTATACCCACACCTCCAACGAGAAGACCGTGATCACCGTTCATGCCGACGATCTTCAGGAGGTGGATGGCAAGGAGCACCTGACCGGCGTTCAGCTCGACATCTATCACAAAGAAGGGAACTCCTACGATCACGTCAAGAGCGCCAAGGCCGAGTTCGATATGAGCCAAGGCATTCTCTATTCCGATGGCGATGTCGAGATCACGCTCGGCGTTAAGCCCGACGAGCCGCCCAGCGGTAAGCTGATGTCCATCAAATCCTCCGGTGTGCGCGTGGAAAGTAAGACTGGGAAAGCCTCCACCGATCGGCTGGCGACCTTTCAATTTGACCGCGGCCAAGGCAAGGCCGTCGGCGCCGAATACGATCCCGACGCGCATGAGCTGAGAATGCATAGCCAGGTGGAGCTGATCTGGCGCGGCACCGATCCGAAAACCCTCCCGATGAAGGTGGAGACTGGCGAGGTTGATTACAAGGAACTGGATCACAAGGTCTTTCTTTCGCCCTGGTCAAAGTTGACTCGCGGCACCCTGACGCTGAACGCCGGTCCGGCCGAAGTGACCCTGGACCAAGGTTCGCTTAAGCAGGTCCAGACCACGCAAGCGCATGGCACCGACCCGAGGCCGGGCCGCGCTTTGGAATACAGCGCCAACCAGCTCAGCATGGATTTCAACGGCAGCAATCAGATCCAGAAGATCACGGGGACCGATCAGGCGCGCCTGGTGAGCACCGCCGAGACGGCCATCACCACCTTGACCGGCGACCAGGTGGTGATGGATTTCGATACTTCCGGCGACGACAGCCTGCTCCAAAACGCCCTGGTTTCCGGGCACGGTCAAATGGAATCGAAACCGGTTGTGAAGCCCGGCGTGGACCCGGCCGACACACGCATCCTCAAGAGCGACGTGATCCACGCCAAAATGCGACCCAGCGGGCAGGAGTTGGAATCGGTGGAGACCGATTCGGCGGCGGCCATCGAATTCATTCCCAACCGGCCGGATCAGCCGCACCGCTGGATGAGTGGCGACCGCATTGCCATCGCGTATGGGCTCAAGAACCAGATCCAGTCGTTCCAGTCGCACGCGGTTTCGACGCGAACCGAGAAACCCAAGCCTAAGGACGCCAAGCAAACGCCCGCGCCGGAGTTAACTTGGAGCAACGACCTGCTGGCGACGTTCCAGCCTAACTCCTCTCAGATCGCCAAGCTGGAACAGAATGGGAATTTTCGCTATCAGGAGGGGGACCGGCGCGCGAAGGCGGACCGCGCGGCGCTTGATCAGGCCAACAACCGGATTGATCTGTCCGGTTCGGCCCGCGTTTGGGACTCGACCGGCTCGGCCGATGCCGATAAGATCGTTTTGGACCAGGCCACCGGCGATTTCAACGCCGACGGTAACGTGAACTCCACCCGCATGCCCGATAAGAGCGACAAGAAAAACCCGCAAAGCGGCGGAATGCTTTCCGAAGACGAGCCGTTGCATGCGCGCGCGGCCAAAATGCGTTCCAGCGACAATAATCTTCAGATCCGCTACGAAGGCCACGCCGTCTTATGGCAGGGTGCCAACCGCTTGGAAGCCGACCTGGTGGAGATCGATCGCGACAGCAACACGCTAAAGGCACACGGCCACGTGATCAGCCAGCTTATCGATAAGGCCAAGGACGATCCGAGCGGCAAATCGGGAGCAAAACCGGCTGCAGGAAAAAACGCAACCGCTCAGGCCGCGCGCGTGTTTACTATCGTGAGGGCTCCCGAACTGGAGTACGACGACAATAAGCGCATCGCCCACTACACCGGCGGTGTGACCCTGGAGCGGACCAACATGAGCGTCAAGGCCGCCGAAATTCGTGCCTTCCTCCGAGACGACAGCCATGACTCTTCCTTGGATCATGCTTTTGCCGATGGAAAAGTCCAGATCGTACAGACCATTCCCGCGCGAGTGCGCACCGGCGCGTCCGACCATGCTGAATACTATCCGGACCAAGACAAAGTTATCCTGGAAGGTGGAAAGCCACAATTCGTGGATAACATCCGAGGCATGACCCAAGGCGACAAGCTGACCTGGTTTTCCGCCGACGACCGGCTGCTGGTGAACGGCGTTCCGGCCAAGAGCGTGCTCCACCGCAAGAAGTAATCCGAATGCGAACGCTGCAGACTGCTGAAATCTCGAAAAGCTATCGTGGCCGCAAGGTGGTGGATAACGTTTCGCTATGGGTGAAACAGGGTGAGGTGGTCGGGCTGCTGGGCCCGAACGGTGCCGGAAAAACCACCTCGTTTTACATGATCGTGGGGCTTATCAGCCCCGATTCCGGCCGTGTCACCATCAGCAACGGCAAAGAATCGGAAGACATCACGAACATGCCGATGTACCAGCGGGCGCGGCGCGGCATCAGCTATTTGCCGCAAGAGGCCTCGGTATTTCGCAAGCTCAGCGTCGAAGACAACCTGATGGCCATCCTGCAAACCCTGCGCATGAGCCGTCGCGAGCGGCGCGAGAAGATGAACCGTTTGATCGAGCAGTTAGGACTGGAAACGGTGCGCCACAGCAAAGGCTACACGCTTTCGGGCGGAGAGCGGCGCCGCGTCGAGATCGCGCGCTCGCTGGTGATCGAGCCGAATTTTCTGCTCTTGGACGAGCCGTTCTCGGGCATCGATCCAATCCAGGTCTTAGAGCTGCAGCGGATCATTTTCGATCTCAAGAATTCGGGCATCGGAATTTTGGTCACCGATCACAATGTGCGTGAAACGCTGGCCGTCACGGATCGCGCATACATCATTAATAACGGAAAGATTTTCCGTTCTGGAACACCCGAGGCGCTGGGCGCTGACCTGGATGTCCGCCGCGTGTACCTGGGCGAGAACTTCAATCTGGAATCGGGCACGAGCGGCTGGCGCGTGGTGGGCGGCGGTTAGGCCGGCGCCGGACACTCGGGCACCGGAGACTGTTCCGCTGGCTGCTGCTGCGGCGCAAGATCTTGCACCGGCCGGTCCAGCGTGAGTGGAAATTCCATGTTGCCGGCGCCCTGACTCGACGTTACTTTGAGCACACCCGCGCCAGATTGTGCTTTGCTTTCGTAACAGATTTCGAACTGATTTAATAAACCGAGGTAGAGTCTCTCCAACGCGTTCGGCAGCTCGCTCGGTATCGTGTCGGTGAACGTATGTGCGCTGCTCGATTCGCAGAAGTTCCGCAATTCTTTCCAGCTCTCGTGTTCGCCGATGGCGACGCAGTGCAGTGTGGCGCTGGCCGCCTGAAGTTGCGCCTTTAGCGCTCCACTTTGAATCTGTTCCCGGATTTCGGCGAGCGAGCCTTGGTTCAGGAGAAGGATAATCCGTTTTTTGCCGGAGAGCCGCGCAATCGCCTCACATTGACGCGCCAGCGCGTGCTGGGCATGCGGCGACATTCTGTCCCGCGGAACCGTGCCGGCCAGACTTTGGCGAATCAAGTCCGGGTCCGAGAAAAATCCGAAATGCATTTTCAGGTCCGTGCTGATGAGCGCATCGTCGTACGGGAGATTTGCTTCTTCGCCCGGGCGTGCGGGCGCGGCGCTCGTTTGTTCCAGAGAGTACTGATCCATGCGCCACAGATCGCCGGGCCGCTTATGCGGGAGACAGACCTCCAGGCTGCGAATATACTCGGCGCCGCTCTCGAGCCCTCTCGGCAGGATGAAGCCGGCCACAAGCATGGCGGGTTTGGATGCCGCGTGAAAATCGTATTTCTCGATGAGGCAGCCATTCTCGAAGACTGCAATGTCGGCCGCTGTGATGGGCCCCAGGTCTCGGGCAGGCTCCGTTTTTGCTGTGAATCGAACGCGACGGCGGCCGTCTTGTAGGCTGGAAATCCCGGTGGGTAACAGTTGAAGCAGGCCTGTCTGTGCGGCCGATCGCTCGCGCCTGCGGATTTGTGCCAGCGCGCGGGTTACGGCCAAGCGCAGTTTTCCCTCAGAGATTTTGAACTGCTGGTTCAAAAATGGAATGAAACGCGGATCGCCCGTCTCGCCGATGGCCCAGAAAGCCGATAAGCGAAACACAGGATCGGGATGCTCGGCCATTTTCAGTAAATTGCTAATAACGCCCAGATCTCCGGCTCGGTAAAGCCCGATTAGCGCATTGGCCTGCACCCGATTGTTTTGAACTTTAGCCGCCGCGGCCAGCAACGGCCGCGCTTCATCTCCGGGGATGGCCCACAGCGCCTCTACAGCGTTGGCCAGCACGCGCGGGTCGCGATCCATGAAACGGCGGCTCAGCAAATTGTGCTTTTACTGCAGCGCCCGATGAGCAAAGCTGCGCGCGAGCGGACTTTATTGTCGGGATAGTTCATCACTTCCAACTGCGTGCCGTCCCACCAACCAGCCGGGGCGCTCGCCGCTAACAGATCCAGCGCACGTAAAATCTTCGCGGTATTTGCGAACGAAGGCTGTTCTTGCAAAGCGATTTTCAGCGCGAACTCCAGACCGTTCTGGATCGGAAGACCCGCTTCCACGGCGGCTCGCGCCGCCCCCAGGGCTTCTTCCGTACGGCAATTGACCGTGTCCAGCAGACCGGGGCCCAGCAGCCGTTCATTGGATAACAACTGCGCCAGATAACGTGTTCCCGGCGAGAGTGCCGTTTGCGCGAGCACGCGTATCGCGGCCGCGCAGAAAATGCGCCGCTCGGCTACCATCAACTTCTTGATCGCTTCCTTGGCCTCCGTTTGCCGCTCGGAAAAGGATTCGATCAGCGGCACAAGATCTTGATGGACCTGCTCGACTTCGGATCGACCGTTCATGGTGCGTCCCTTGTCACTTATCGGCGCGCCAGATCAGATTGAGAGTGGCGGTTGTCCCGTCTAACCTGGAATCGCCTGCTGCACGGTCCCGAGCTACGCGGGTGCTCGAAATTTCTGCGCCCGCATATAATTGAATTTGGACCTCGAAAAAACAATCCTCCGCAAAGTGGGCGAGGCCGTGGCGCGCTTCAAAATGATTCGCGACGGCGACCGCGTGGCGGTGGCGCTCTCCGGTGGCAAGGACTCGCTGAGCTTGCTCGAGGCGTTGCTGCTGCTGGCTCGGCGCGCGCCGGTCGAGTTCTCCGTTTGCGCGTTTACAGTCGAACAGGGTAAGTTTCTGCGCCCGATCCAGCCGCTGGGCGAGTACTTGAAGCAGCGCGGAGTCGCCTGGACATATGTGGAGGACCGGCCGTCGCTGCGGCTTTTAAAGGAGCAGCCGGATCATGGCTGCGACCTGTGCAGCCGTTACCGCCGGCGCGCTGTCTATGAGATCGCGCGCGGGTTGCAAGCGAACGTGATCGCTTTCGGCCATACTGCCGACGATTTTTGCGAATCCTTCTTGCGTAATGCGCTGTTTACGGGACGTATCAGCGCGCTGCCTCCGGTGACGCACTCGCGCGATAAAGAGTTCCGCTTGATCCGGCCGCTGGTGTTTGTCACCGAGGAAATCACCTCACAATTCGCTGCTGCCCTGGCTGCGCCCATCGTGCCGTGCGGTTGCTCGCAACGGACGGGGACGGTGCGGAAAAACATTCGAGGGATGTTCAGCGAGATGGAGAAGGAGTATCCGCATCTGAAAGAGACGCTGCTCTCGGCCATGGGTAACATTGAGACGGAGCGTTTATTGGATACCCGCTTTCTCGATTTGGACGGGCAGGGCGGCGCTCCGCGGCGGCCGGAATTGTTGACGGTTTTAAGAGACTAGCGTTCACACGAGTTGTGACCGCGGCACGCACCAGCGCGTGTGCCCAATCGCTTGAAAATCTATCTTTATTACGTTGGTAAACCACGCGATCCGCATGCAAACAGCATGGCAGCCGGCTACGTAGAGCGGTGCGCGCGCTATCTGAGAACCGAGATGCGGGAGGTGCAGCCCGGCCGCTTCGATCCTTGGGACAAGCACCCGTCTGCGACCAAAATTTTGCTGGATCCTGCTGGGAAGGTTTTCGACTCCTTGCAGTTTTCGAAACTGATCGCCAAGGCCGAACAAGAATCCCGCGACCTGGTGTTTCTGATCGGAGGCGCGAGCGGGCCGCCGCCCGAGTGGCGCAAGCCGGCCGGATTCACGCTGTCGCTTTCGGCCATGACGTTCCCGCACGAGCTGGCCCGCATTATGCTGGCCGAACAGATTTACCGCGCCCTGGCGGCGTTGCGTGGCCATCCTTACCCGAAATAGGTTTCACCGCCAGAATACCGGTGATGCCCGGCGGAAATCGAAACCTCCCGTAGCCGTGTAGTTCACGCGCCTTAAACCCGCAGGCCGTCAAGTCCGCGATGAGATCCTCGGCGCGATATAGATTCAGTACGTGAATCTCCTCCGCGGTAGGATGTTCCCGCACGGCGAAACGTTACAATCCGGCGTCGCAGGAGATTGCGACTGCGATTGCCACCGATCTCGACTACGATTGTCCAGCCCGGCGCTTCGCTCCATACTCTCTCCGGACTACGCGGTGCACGCGATGGTTCTGCGACATCGAACACGAAGACACCGCCCGGCCGCAGCGCACGATAGGTGCGCCGGAACAATTCGCGCAGTGCGGGACGGCTATTCCGCCGATCGAATGTATAGTTGAGGCACTCACCGATGGAGGTAATCGCGTCGCACCGGGGCAGATCGGCGCTCAACAGCGAACTCGTCGCGAATTGCGACCGCGGAGCGATACGCCGGGCGAGCCGGATCATGGCCGGAGACTGATCTATACCCAGAACGGCATATCCAGCGCGATTCAGCTCGCGAGCCCAACGCCCGCTGCCGCAGCCAAGATCCACTACCAGGCCGCTGCGGACTCCGTTCTTACGAAGTAAGCTGAGGAGCCCTGGAGCGGCGCCGAGAGCATAGCCGGTGAACCCCGAATCGTGAATATAGGCGAGGTCGTTAGAGTAGCCGCGCATCTCCGCAGGATGGCAAAGATCAGATAAAATGCGCTTCCTTCAGCAACTGCTGGAACGCGGGCTCATTGCGCAACGGATCCAGCTCCGGGTCCACGTTCATGGTAATGGCGGTGTGCTGGCGGACTGCCTTTGCCAACCATTCAAGCGCTGTGTTGTTCTGCCCGAGACCGGTGAAGACGAATGCGAGCTGATAAGGATCGATGTACTGATTGGGCATCGGGTGGAGCAGCTTTTCGACGATCGTTTCGGCGTCTTTCCTGCGGCCGGTCAGCGCAAACAGGCGCGCAAGGTGGGCCGAGCCTTCGCTGTCGCCGGTGGAAGCTCGCGCAACGGTCTGAAACTCGCGTTCCGCGCCTGCCCAGTCGCCTTTGGCCTCCAGCGCGTCGCCCAGCAGTAAGTGAGCGTTCCGAAAAGCCGGATCCATCGCCAGCATTTTTCTGGCTTTCTCGATGGCCTCGTCGTAGCGCCGCGAATAATAGCTGATCATGCCATCATCGCCGAGCAGCGGCATCGAAACCGGGTCGATTTCCAGAGCGCGGATGATCTCCGCACGTGATTCGCTGCGGTGGCCGGTATAGAGGAGACTCATCGCGCGCCACTGATGTGCGGTAGCAAACGTGGGGTCGAGCGCGACGGCCCGGCTCAATTCCATGTCGCCCGTAGCCCAATCGAAATGGATAGCCCAAGCGATCAGCCCTAAAGCGGCATGGGCTTCGGCCACGTTCGGGTCCAGTGTGATGGCGGCGTTCGCTGCATCTACGGCTTGCGCGCTGGTTTGATCCGCCGGAAGTACGCTATCAGTTGCCATCACGGCGTAGCAAAGCGCTTCACCCGCGTACGCCGGCGCGTAGCGCGGAGCTTTCCGAATTGCTTCCTGGTACAACTCAAGACTGGTGGCAAGCGCTTCCGGTGTGCGTTTGTTCCAGAAGAACCGAGCTTTCGCGGTAAGCTCCCGAACCTCGGAATTGACAGCCGGAACCCGGTTTCTGGCGGCCCACCGCCATGCGACAACCGCTGCTATGCAGACGGTTATGGCGATGGCCGCTGTGAGGGCGAAGCGCCTCGGCCGCCCAGCGCTGCTTCCCTCCTTAGGCTGCGGTTCGCTTACAAATTGCAGAACCGGCCTGTAACTCCGTTTCGGAAATTCCAGACGCTCACGACCGTTTCGGCCTTCGGTGGCGTAGTACGAGGCCAGGCGTGCTCGCAGCCGCCCCATTTCGACTCGCACCGCCGGATCGATGCGCGGATCGTAGTCGCGAGGCTTGTCAACATCCACGCCGATGCTGTACTCTTTGACCTGCTCGCCCGTGATGGCCTTTTCGACGAGGAATTTCAGCAAGCGGGTACGGCGTTCGGAGGTCCGGAATTCGGAACCGGCCAGAACGCGGTCGAGTTCGGCTCGCATCGCGGCCGCGTCGGGCAGAGGAGGGCGCGAAATGCCTGCCGGGCTGCTCACGCTTAGCCATTGTACCAACTTGAAAAGAAACGCCTGTTACGTAACGGAGGCGATTGTTTCCTGCTGATACTTTCCAGTTTGATCCGCCTGGCGCGAGAATCGGCGAGAGACTGACGCAACTCGCACGGCTATTGCGCGGCCCGGAGGTGATGAACGTGAGGCGAAGTAATCCAGGCATCCTTGCGACACTTGAGCGCTCCGATCCGCTTCAAACCTATACCTATCAGACATTGGTTTTTATCGCCTGAACCGGGATTCATTATTCCCAAAGCTTCGCAACCGAGGCAGCGGTCACAATGAACGATAAGGTGTGACGCCGGGGCGGGGATTGGTCCGATCAGATTGGTCCGATCAGGGTTGCAATTTGCATCGTTTTTTGCCTATACTTGTGAATTCATGCGCCTCGGCGGCCACAGCTCGTTTCGATTTTGGTACTGGTTTAGTGCCTGAATCGGGGCGAGTGGCGTTGGCGTAAATAGCAGAGTTAGAAAAAACCGACCCACTCGAAAGAGTGGGCTTTTCATTTTTAGGAGACACGAATGATCATCTCGATGAAGCTCCACTCTTCCAAAGAGGAGATTGAGCAAGTGTGCGAGCGAATCCGGGATTTCGGCTATAAGATCCATGCCATCGAAGGTGAGGAGCGCGTCGTTATCGGCGTGGTCGGTGTCGGCGATGTTACGGCCTGCTTGGAGTCTGTCGAGGCCATGCCGCAGGTTGAGAAAGCCGTCCGCATCTCGGCACCGTACAAGTTCGTCAGCAAGGAATATCACGCCGGGCACTCGCGGATTCGCGTCAACGGCTGCGAAATTGGCGGCGACGAGTTCATCGTGATGGCCGGCCCGTGCTCGGTGGAGTCGGAAAAGCAAATCATGCAGTCGGCTGAAGGAGTGGCCGCGGCGGGTGCGAAGCTGCTGCGGGGCGGGGCATTCAAACCGCGCACCTCGCCTTACGATTTTCAAGGCCTGGAAGCCGAGGGCCTGAAGCTGCTGGCCAAAGCCAAACGAGCAACGGGTCTGGGCATCATCACCGAGGTGATGAGCGACAGCGACGTGGACCTTGTGGCCGAGTATGCCGACGTCATGCAGATCGGCGCGCGCAACATGCAGAACTTCGCGCTGCTGAAAGCGCTCGGAAAATGCGGCCGCACTGTTTTGCTGAAGCGCGGCATGAGTTCGACTTTGAAAGAACTGCTCATGTCAGCCGAATACGTGGTCGCTCACGGCAATCCCAACGTGGTTTTGTGCGAGCGCGGCATCCGCACCTTCGAAACCGCGACTCGGAATACGTGCGACATTGCTGGCGTGGCCGCGTTGAACGAGCTTTCGCATTTGCCTGTGATCGTCGATCCCAGCCACGCAACCGGCAAGCGCAGCCTGGTACCCGCGCTCTCGCGCGCGGCCGTGGCGATCGGGGCCGATGGCCTGCTGGTGGAAGTGCATCCCAGCCCCGAAAAGGCCGTCAGCGACGGCGCGCAATCGCTCGACCTGGTGCAGTTCCGCAAGATGATGCAGGAGCTGCAGCCCTACATCAGGCTCTGGAAGGAGTCGCGTGTGGCGGAAGCTGCGACGGTGGCAGTGTAAGCTGGGCTCGTGCGGTTCCATTTGAGGGTCTGGCAACTGGCTGCGCTGCTGGGCGTTTTCTGCGCGCTAGCGGTTGCGTTCGTGTATCTGTTTCGAATGCGGGGCGGTGCAGCGCCGTCGGATCTGGTGGCCTACCTTCCGGCCGACAATGCGACGTTAGTTTACATCGATGTGGACGCGATTCGCCGCGCGGGAATCCTGAAGATGCTGGCCGGCTCGAAGGCTGCCGAGGACATCGAATATAAGCAATTCGTCGACGCGACGTTGTTCGATTACCGCCAAGACCTGGATACGGTGGCAGCCGCGCTGAAAGACAATCAGATCTTTTTCGCGCTGCGCGGCCGGTTCCATTGGAAGAATCTGATGGAGTACGCGCGGCAGGCAGGCGGATCGTGCCACAACGGCTTTTGCGTTACCGCAAGCAGCCAGCCGAATCGCCGGATCTCGTTTTATGCGCTGCGGCCGGACACGATGGCGATGGCCATCAGTTCGGACGATTTCGCCGCATATCAGATTCGCCGCAAGCCGGCCGGTACGGTTCCAGTCCGGCCGGCCCAGCCGGTTTGGGCTTTAGTACCGATTGCGGCGCTTAAGCGTGCCAACGACGTGCCTGCAGGTCTGAAGCCTTACGTCGCGGCCCTCGGAAACGCCGAGCAGGTTCTATTTTCTTTAGGCACGCAGGCCGACCGGCTGCAGTTGGCGCTGGACGTCACGTGCCGCGATTCGCGAACGGCATCGGCTTTATTGGTGGATCTGGAAACCGCCACCAATGCCTTACGGAAAATGTTGGACGATGAACATCAAAAACCGAATCCCGCCGATTTGACGGGAGTCCTTGTTGCGGGCACGTTTCACCGCGATGACCGCAGCGTCTACGGCCAGTGGCCGCTCGACCGCACGTTCGTGGACGCTCTCGCCAACGGAACCAACTAGAAAGGAACAGAATGGAGAAACGCAAGCTCGGAAAAACGGGCCTGGAAGTGACCGTTCTCGGTTTTGGCGGATCCGAGATCGGCTATCGCGGTGTCCCGCAGGACACCGTGCATCGGTTAATCAATAGCGCGCTGGATGCGGGACTGAACATAATCGACACCGCCGAGTGCTATCCCGATAGCGAAGAAAAGATCGGGCAGGCTGTGTCCCGCAGGCGCAACGAGTATTTCCTGTTCACCAAGTGCGGGCACAACGGCGACGGCAAGGACTGGGATCCGGCAACCATGACCGCGAGCGTCGATCGCAGCTTGAAGCGGCTGCGGACCGACCGGCTGGACCTGCTGCAACTGCACAGTTGCACGGAACAGCAACTGCGCCAGGGCGACGTGGTGGAGGTGGTGCAGCGGGCGCGTGACGCAGGAAAAACACGCTTCATCGGGTACAGCGGCGATGGCCACGCGGCGTTGTATGCGGTTCAGTCCGGGATTTTCGATACGCTGCAAATCTCGATCAGCATCGCCGATCAGGAGGCGATCGACTTGGTCGTGCCGGAGGCGAAAAAACGCGGCCTGGGCGTAATTGCAAAACGTCCCATCGCCAACGTGATCTGGAAAGAGCGGAGCAAACCGGATCCCTACTATCAGCCCTATTGGGAGCGGTTCCACCGGCTGGATTATGACTTTCTGAAACGCGATATGGGGCGAGCGGTATCGACGGCCTTGCGGTTCACGCTCGCTGTCGATGGCGTTCACACCGCGATCGTTGGAACGACGCAGCCGGGGCGCTGGCGGGAGAACGCCGAGCTGTTGAATGCCGGACCTCTGGATGCTGCCGAGTTTCAGGCCATACGCGCCCGCTGGAAGGACGTGGCTAGCCCCGATTGGGTCGGCCAGATCTGATTTTGTGTTACATTGACTGTTTGCGGGGTCAGCAGTGACTTCGTTTTCCAACCCTTTCAAGACTTTGTGACAGGAGACAGTTTATGAACCTTCGCCCGCTCCACGACCGCATACTCGTCCGCCGGCTGGAGGAACAGGAATCTAAGATCGGCGGCATTATTATCCCGGATTCAGCTAAAGAGAAGCCCCAGCAGGCCGAGGTAGTAGCCGTCGGCAATGGAAAACTGCTGGAGGATGGCCAGCGCGTGGCGCCGGACGTTAAAGCCGGGGATCGCATTCTGTTCGGTAAGTATTCCGGTTCAGACGTTAAGATTGACGGTGAAGAATACTTGATTTTGCGCGAGGATGAGATTCTAGGAGTTTTGGGATGAGGAAGTTGTTGTCGGTCGCGATTCTCGCGCTCGCCGGTGCGGCCCTGGCCTCGGCGCAGTCTAAAGTCGGAGTTCTCAATGCCCAAAAGGCGTTGCTCGACACCGAAGACATCAAGAAAGCCCAGAAGGACCTCGAAACCAAATACAAGCCGCGCCAGGATGAAATCGCCAAGCTCGACAAAGAGCTGCAGGACATTCAAAGCCAGCTCCAGAGCGGCCGTCTGAACGAGGTGGGCGCGCAAGAGTTGACCGCGCAGGGCCAGCGCAAGCAGCGCGAACTGCAACGTTTGCAGCAGGACTTGCAGGAGGATGTGGATCGTGAGCGAAACGATATTTTGCAGCGCGCCGGAACGCGGATGCAGGATGTCGTCACCAAGGTCGCTCAAGAAAAAGGCCTGGATGTGGTGATCGACAGCGCGAGCACGCACTTCTTCAAAGCGGCGCTGGATATTACCAACGACGCCGTGGCCGCATACAACAAAACCTACCCGGTAACCGCAGCCGCAGCAGCCAAGTAGAATAGTTGTAGGCAGATGTCCAGCTACCTGGAAGCCTACGGCGCCGCCGAAGAGCACCGGAGCCAGCGTCTCCGGCTGCTGCGAAACATTTCGATCGCGGTGGCGGCGCTGATCATCGTTGGCCTGATTCTCTTCTTTACCTTCCGCAACCATTCCCAAGAGCAGCAGGCGAGGACGTTCGTGCAACTGTTGCAGGCGCACAACTACGCGGCCGCTTACCAGCTGTGGGGTTGTACGGAATCGCGGCCCTGTCCGGATTACTCATTCGCGAAATTTCAAGAAGACTGGGGGCCGAGCAGCCCGCATGCCGACGAGTCCGCCGCGCATATCGGCATGTCGCAATCGTGCGGCTCGGGCGTGATCGTCCGGTTGGATTATAAAGGCTCGGAGGAGCCAGTGCCGCTGTTTGTGGAACGCAGCACCGACATCATCAGCTTCGCGCCCTGGGCCGAGTGCCCCGGGACGAAACACCTGCGTCTGGGGCCGTTTTTCCGGTCGCTGTTTGGGAAATCGAGCTAGCCGGCGTTAGGGAGTTACCACCACTTTTCCGAACTGCTCCTTGTTTTCCAGGTACTGGTGCGCGGCCGCGATCTCCTGCATCGGAAAGACGCGATCGACGACGGGCTTGAGCGTACCTTGGAAGACGAACTTCAGCACGCGGTGCAGTTCGCCGAGGGTTCCCATGAATGAGCCTAGCAGCGCCTCGTGTTTGGTGAAGAGCGGGCGCAGATCCATTTTGACGTCGTAACCGGTGGTGATTCCGCACGTCACCCAGCGGCCCCCTGCCGCCAAACTGGCAGTGCTGGCCGCGAAAGTTGCCGCGCCGACGTGTTCGAACACCACGTCCACGCCGCGTTTGCCGGTGATGTTTTTCACTTCAGCAGCGATGTCCTGTTTGTAATGATCGATCACATGATCGGCGCCGAGCGTTTTGGCTTTGGCCATCTTGGTTTCGCCGCCGGCGGTGGCGATGACGCGGCAATGGAACATTTTGGCGATCTGGATGGCGGCCATGCCGACGCCGCTGGATGCGGCCAGCACCAGCACGTCCTCGCCGGCCCGAAGTTCCGCGCGTCCGAACAGCATGTGCCAGGCAGTCAGGAAGACCAGCGGCGCGGCGGCGGCCTGCTCGAAACCGAGGCTGTCAGGAATCGGAATGACCGCGTACTCGGGCGCCGTCATGTATTCGCGGTTGCCTCCCAGCACTCCACTGCCGAACAGAGTGTATTGGCGGCATTGGTTATCGTGTCCGGAAACGCAGTATTCGCATTGGCGGCAACTCACGCCGGGGGCGAGCAGGACACGCTGGCCTGGTTTGACGCGCCAGCACAAATCGCCGACGGCTGCGACTTCGCCCGAAATATCGCTGCCCAAAATATGCGGGAGCGTTCTTACTTTCGGCATGCCCTGACGGATCCAAAGATCCAGATGGTTTAGCGCGCAGGCTTTCACGCGGATCAGGACTTCGTTTGCTTTGGGAACAGGGACCTCGATGTCCTCATACTTCAAGACTTCAGGTCCACCATATGCGTGGATTCGGATGGCTTTCATAGACGGAAGTGTCTATGATAGCGCGGAGCCGGGGCGAGTCGTACTCGGCTTTCACCAACTCGGCTTAGGCCAAACTCGGCTTACACCAAGGCGTGCTCACACGCCCTGGCAGGTTAACGTGTACCGATATGCGGCGCGTCTTCGCGCAAAAATTTGAGAAGCGCTGCGTTGAAGACTTCCGGTGCTTGCAGGTGCGGGACGTGCCCGAGGCCGGGCAGCAGCGCGAGTTCGGCGCCGGGAATGGTATCGGCGATGTGCTTGGCGCGCTCGGGGAAATCGGGAGTGTCTTCGGCGCCGCCCAGCACCAGCGCTTTTACTTTGATCTTGGCCCAGTCGTAAACCACGGGATCCTGATAGACCATCTGGCCGAGCAGAGTTCGAACCATGGCCAAGCGCGGCCAATCGGCGCTGAGAGTGGGAGCGTAGAGGATGCGGACGTATTTCTCGTACTCCGGTTTCCAGGCGCCTGGGGTGTGGAAGTAGCGATGGATGGTTGCCGAATCCTGGGTATACAACTGGTCCTGGCTTTCGGCCATCGTGCGTTTGTAGGTCTCGTCGGCGGTTTGCCAGGGCCGTTCGTAGCGAGTATCGGTGAGGCCAATCGGATTATAAAGGACCACGCGCTCTGTGATGTCGGGATAGGAAGCGGCGAAGCGCGCAGCCAGCATGCCGCCGCCCGAGTGGCCGATGATGACTGCTTTGGAAACGCCGAGCGTCTGAAGCAGCTTGCGCGTGTTCGCAGCGAGATCGTTCCAGTTGTACGGAATGATCGGCTTGGATGAGCGGCCGAACCCGATCTGATCGGGAACCACCACGCGGAAGCCTTCGTTTCGGAGCAATTCGATGGGACCGCTGAAATAGAATCCGCCGAAATTCATCCCGTGCAGCAGGACGGCGGTGCGGCCGTTGGCGCGGCCGGCGGGCTTGACGTCCATGTAAGCCATGCGGACGTCTTGCCCGTACAACGTCAGCGGGAGATAGGAGACCGGATAAGGATATTCGACCTCCTCGTAAGTAATGCTGCCGGCCTTGACGTCGGTGGGCGCTTTCAGAAGTTGACCCTGAGCGAACAGACCGGGGGTCAACGAGCAAGCCAGTGCGAGGAACACACGGCGGGCGTTAAGGATCGATGTCATATATTTTTTGCCTCCCAAAAAAGCTATTGTTTTACTTCCACAAGCTCGATGGCTTCGCGGCTGGGGCCTTCGATCATGATGGCGCGCGTGTCGCCGAGCTTATAAGGTTTGGACTGCAGGAATTTGACATTCTCGCCCTTGAGCTTGACGATCCAGGGATCGAGATTGGGAACGCTGAGACCGATGTGATCGTAGAGCTGGCCGCGGGTGGAAGCGAGCGGCTTCTCGCCTTGATTGATGTACCAGTTGAGCGAAACGTCGTCGAAGAGAACGCCTGCGCCCGGGGAGCGATACATGCCGTCCTTAGTGAGCGAGGGGAAGCTCTTATCGGGCGAGCGCGCGACTTTGCAATCGGCTTCGGTGTGCTGCGGTCCGCGGCCGCGTCCGGGGGCGCGCGCGTTCAGATGTTTCTCATACCAGAGCTGAGCGCAGAAGGGATCGTCCTGGTACATGTGGACGTGGTTGAATCGCTCGACCGGCATGTTGCCTTGGTATTCGATGATGGCGTGGTCGGGACCATCGAGGTACGCGAAGCCCGCGCCGCCGGCCGGCTTGATGCCTTGCTGCTTGGCCTCTTCGATCTGCGCTTTGGTGCGGCCGAGCGTGCCGCCTGCGCCGGGCCAGGTGTCGCTGCTGATCCAGACAGATTTGTCGTCTTCGCCGGTGTAGAGCGGGAGCAGCGGGACGTGGTTTTCGAGGTACATTTTGTTGCGCTCGCGGACATCGACGACGTGCCAGCCGAAGTGCCAGATGGCGCTTTGGGGCTCGATGGTCGGCTGCTTGTTGACTTTATTGAAGAAGACGTACACCTTGCCGGACTTGAGCACCGGCTGCCCGCCCCAGGTATCTTTGGAGGTGGAGGGGAACTGCTTGGTGTAGTAATCGATGGCGGCTTGCGGGTTAGTGGAGTTGAGATGGAGATGGTGGAAGCCGGGCGGGGGGAGCGTGCTGGAATCGGACGACTGCGCGAGGATGGAGGCCGCGGGGGCCGTTGCTAAAACTGTGGTCAGAAGAAGAGTCTTGATGTGCATCGTTTCACCTTGTTTCAGGAGCTTGCCGCGTGCTCTCGCTTCAGAACTCCTGCAATGCTTGCGAGGAATTCGATTATATCATCGGCGCGTGGGATTCGGATGCGGCTCGATTAGGGGTCGATTAGGGTCGATGCGCGAGAGCAGGAATCAAAGGTCCTGGTGCTTCGTTTCGAGGCAGGTTCCCGAAGGGATCGGTCGCCCGGCAGAGCACTATAATCGGGTCAATGAAGAGATTCGCCGTCCTGCTTGTTTTCACCTCTTCAGCGGCCATGTTCGCGCAGAGCCGCGACGCAAGTTTCAACCGGCTGGCAGACCGATTTTTGGACGAAGCGGTGCTGCGCTTCGATCCCGTGTCGGCGACGTCCTGGGGCTTTCATCAGTACGACGCCCTCCTTTCAACCGAATCCCGGGCGGAGATCGAAGCGCACATCAACGCGCTGCACCGGTTCGAGGCCGAGGTCCAGAGCTTCGACGCTCGCGGTCTGTCTCCGTTCATCGCTAACGACCGCGATCTCGTACTGAGCCAGATTCGCGGCACGTTGTTGGAGCTGGAAACGATTCGCGCTTGGGAGAAAAATCCCGACACCTACTCGTCGGCCGTGACCAACGCCATCTTTGTGATTATGAGCCGGAATTTTGCACCAGCTCCGGAGCGGCTGAAATCGGTGATCGCGCGAGAGCGGCTGATTCCGCGCGTCTTTCAATCCGCGCGCGAGAATTTGAAAAATCCGCCTGAGATCTATACACAAATTGCGCTGGAACAGCTACCGGGCATGGTGTCGTTCTTTCGCAATGACGTGCCGAAAGCGTTCCAGGGTGTAACCGATGCAAGTTTGCTGGGCGAATTCAAGAACAGCAATGACGGCGCGATCGAGGCATTGAAGGGTTACCAAGCGTTTTTGAAAAACGAGGTTCTTCCACGCTCCCATGGCGATTTCCGCATCGGCGCGGAGACCTACCGCAAGAAGCTGCTCTATGACGAGATGGTAGATGTCCCGCTGGACCGGCTGCTAAAAATCGGCTATGAGGATTTACGCCGCAACCAGGAATGGTTCAAGCGCGTGGCGGCGCAGATCGATCCGCACCGGACTTCACAGCAGATCCTGGACCAGCTGGAGCGCGATCATCCGCCGGCCGGAGAGCTGCTCCCGACCTTCCGCGGCGTGCTCGGCGGCTTGCGGGCCTACATCGAGCAGCACCGCATCATTACAATTCCATCGCAGGTGCTGCCGATTGTGGAGGAATCGCCGCCGTTCATGCGTGCCCTGACCACGGCTTCCATGGACACGCCCGGGCCGTATGAGAAACTCGCGAAGGAGGCGTTTTTCAATGTGACGTTGCCCGATCCGGATTGGCCGCCCAAGGAAGTAGAAGAATACCTGGAAGGCTTTAATCGCGGCACGATCATCAGCACCGCGGTCCACGAAGTCTTTCCTGGTCACTACACGCAGTTCTTATGGCTGCAGCATGTGCCGGCCAAGGTGCGGAAACTGCTGGGGTGCTCATCCAACTCCGAGGGTTGGGCCCACTATTCCGAACAGATGATGTTGGACGAAGGGTACGGCAATGGCGACCCGAAGCTCCGGTTAGGGCAATTGCAGGACGCGCTTTTGCGCGACGCTCGCTACATTGTGGGAATCCAGATTCACACCGGCAATATGACGGTTGAGCAGGCGCAGGAATTCTTTGTAAACCAGGGGTACCAAGTGCGGCCCGTCGCGGAGAAGGAGGCCAAGCGCGGCACCTCAGATCCGACATATCTGGTGTACACGCTGGGAAAATTGGAAATCCTCAAGCTGCGAGAAGACTATAAGAAGTTGAAAGGCGATCAATACAGCCTTCAGGCGTTTCACGACGCTTTTGTGGCGCAAGGCACGCCGCCCATCAAGATTGTACGGCGCGCGTTGTTAGAGAACGACTCCCCGGTTTTATAAAACGAACCGGCCGGGCGGCAAGGGATCGGCGCGGCAGGCCGGGGAGCACTGGGCCCGGCCTGCCGCGTCTCTCGCTCACTTACTGCGCGTGCTCGGCACCGACGGCATACTGCGCGCCGGCGGCATGGCACACATCGCAAGCCTCTCCGATCGAATTCAGATTCGATTGGAAGTGGGCCGCTTCGGCCTTGGATGCATGACATCCGCTGCAGGCCGATGAAACGGGCGGCGTCGGACTAATGTAGTACTGCCCGTTGGTGACCTTATTGGCATTTTCCGGCAGGTTCTGCTCGGAGCCATTCACGTGACACATGTAGCACTTCTGGGTGTCACCGGGCGTTCCCTCTCCATTGAAGGGAGCGTAAAGCGTATTGCTGAAATCATCCACCCGGCCGTTATGTGAAATTTCCACATAGTTGGCGCCTTTCGCGGCCAGATTCGCGCCGGTGTGAATGCGATGGACTAAGAAGTTGAAGTTCAACGCCTGGGGAGCCTGCGCGAGCACTGCCGGGTCTTTGGATTGGGCGCGCGTGGCGGCGTCGGTCAGCGAAGGATTGTGGCACATGATGCAGTATTCCGGATCGTCCCGGCGTGCGCCGTGCCCCGTTACGTGAACATGGCATTGATTGCAATTAGCTTTTGCAACCACTTGGCGGCGCGACTGCACCGGCGAGCCGTCTACCGAGAAGTAGACCACCTGGTTTTTGGTGCCGCTTTCCACCTCCTGCGCGGTCGCGGTGCCTTGCAGAATGTCCTCCAACCGCTCCGATTCCACCGCGATGGCGTACGTGCCGGTGGCGCTGGCAGGAATGGCGTGCAGGAAGGTATAGGTGCAATTGCTGTTGGCATCGCACGTTGCGAGGGTTCCATCCTCGGTGTCGTAACCGGGAGTGGTGACGTCGCTGCCGAAGCTGGTGTATCCGTAATCGCTGGTTGGACCCGCCAAAGTGAAGCTGAGATCTTCAATGGCGGACATCGGCAGCGGATTGCCCAGCGTGTCCTTCACGGTAAACGTGACCACCGGCTTCTGTCCGGCCCCGTTATTGCTTACCCCTGTAATCGTGATTGCGTCTCCGGTGATCAGAGGATTCGGATTCTGCGGATAGGTGGCGGCCGTGTCCGACGCGATGATGTGCGCACCTTTGATGGATGCATCGAAGGGCAACTCGCCTTGAGGCACATGGCAGTTGTGGCACTGGCTGTCATCCGGCTGCGGTCCGCCGACGTGGTTGGTACCGGTCGCGAAGTTGACGTTATCGTGACAGGAGCCGCAGGTTGCTGCCGTCGGCTGGGTCTGGTACAGCTTTGCCTGTGTTGCCTGGGTAGTCTGGCTGTGGCAAACTTCGCAACGCCGCACATCGGCCGGATCAACCACTTTTGAAAAATCGCTGATGTAGTTCATGTACCCGGCAATCTGGTATGGAACGCCGGGCGTCGAGGCGGTGCCGACCACGCTCGGCAACGAGGAACCGCGGTGGATCTTGTGGATCATAACCTTGAGGTCTAAGGAGTTGCCGGTAGTTGGGTCGGAGTTTTGCGGCTGATGGCAGAGGACGCACATATTCATGCCCTGGGCATAGCCGCCATGAAACGATAATTGGCCGTGGCAGGAGTCGCAGCTCTGGCTTCGGATTACGTCGCGCGTGACCGTCACGTTCGAGCCGTTGGGCACAAAGTCAAAGGTGGTTCCGGCGTAATTCGTACCAAGACTGTAGGCAGTCAGATTCCGGTTGCCGGCGATGCCAATGGTGGTGGTCGCGCCGGGGTCAAAACCCGCCGGAGTGTGAGCGAGGAAGGTGTACTGATAATGGCCGGTCGCTAGCTGGGTCGCGGTGCCTCCCAATTCAAAATTGGGCCGGGTAATCGTTCCCAGCGCCTTGCCGGTGGCCGATGCAGTGGTATAGGCCACGTATTGTTCGTGACCTTTGGGTATATAAGCTGCCTCGTAAGCCAGCGATATAACGCCCGGGGTGGTGGCACCTGCCGCATCCAGCGGCAGCCCGTTGGGATCGGTAAGCGTGTAAACAACACTGATTGTTCCATCGGTTGCGACTTTCGCGGAATTAATCGTAATTACCAAACCGGGATTCACGAATGAGACCAATTTCGGATCTGCGTAGTACGCCTTGTCATGTGTAGTGAACGGATTTTTCCCGGCGCTTTTCAACCCAGCGGCGGTGAACACGGCAAGGAGCAGTCCAATTACAGGTATTGCTTTTTTCCATTTGGAAGGGGACATTATGTGAGCTCCTCGTGTTCCGCAGGGTGCAATTGGAGTACCCCGGCCCCGAACGATAAACGGGAGTGTAAACAATGACACGCAAGGAGTCACTCAACAAAAGATGCGCAATATCGCTGACTGTTGTGGAGCGAAATGCCCCTTAACGGGAATGGTTATACGGCTGGGGGCGCAGGGCTACCTAACCCGCCTCCACTGCTCATGAGCACCTGGATGGTTTGACACTTTCTCGGACGCGTATTGTAGCCTCTCGCGAGTCGCTGAGGTCGCCGGCGCCGTTCGAGCAGTAGAAGCCGAGCGTGCCAGCCTCCGAGGCTCGGTTGAAGGCGGCACGATCAGAGAACCGCGGTTGCGGAATTGCATCCGCGCGCGAAGGAAGGCTACGAGCTAGCTATTACGTTGGATCCGTCTGGACAGAGAGCCTACCATTTCGCCCCTCGTGCTGCATAAGAAGATCTCGTGCAGCAGACTTGCACCGCTTATTGAAATCGCTTCGACAACATTCCAGGCGATCTCGTCTTTGGCTGCCGTTGGCATCGTGCGAATCAATTGCTCGATGTGGTCGCGCCAAAGGCTCAGTTCTTTCTCCAAAAACTCGGGCGTTCCATCCCCGACTTGCATTCGTCCTGCAAATGGGTTGCAACCGTCGACCTTGCCCGGCTGTTTCGCGCGCGGCCCAAAAACTGACACGCCCTCCGGGCGCAGCAGGTATCTGCTGATGGTCTTTCGGTCGTTGCCGGTTAGCCGACCCTCGCCCGGATGCTCAGCCCTGGTCGTTCAGCTCTTCAATCTCCTGCACGTCTTGCCCCTTTCACATCCGACACCTCTTTCAAGAGCCGGTACCGCTTGGGATTGCACCGGCGCTGAGAGTAGTTCGAATCGGTTTATCGCACAGGAACGGTTCCTCACTCAAGTTGAGTGTCGAGGGTGCTCTCGGCGCTCGGCGGAACTGTGGTTTTCGGCCGCTCGGACTTCCGAATGTGGCGATTCGGTTGATTCGGGTGTGGCGTTACGATGCCCGGAATCCGGTGCTAGGATTGTCGGTATGGAACACAGAGATGCTATTCTGCGAATCGTCGTAGTGTTTCTCGGTGCAATGGGCGCCGGATTGAACGCTGCCGACGAGCAAAACGCGAACTACACTGTTCGCACGATAGCCCTCCCCGATCATGGTCAGGGAAACATCACGATGGATTACGTCGCCTATGATCCTAAGACGGGGTACGTTTGGGTTCCAGCCATAAATATTGGCTCTGTCGATGTGGTGGACACCAGTAACGGGAGCGTCCGTGAGATCTCCGGTTTTGCAACAAAGGAGCTCGAAGTCAAAGGTCGCAAACGCGCTCAGGGGCCGAGTGGCGTATCGATTGGCGACGGCGTCGTGTACATCGGTGACCGAGCCGACTCCAGTGTGTGCGCCGTGGATGAAAAGACGCTCGCGCGCAAGAACTGCGGCCACATCGACTCGACGCCCGACGGCGTCGTCTATGTCGCACCCACAAAAGAGGTCTGGGTTACCGCACCAGGGGACAACTCTGTCCGTATTCTGGACAGCCAAACTTTGAACCAGAAAGAAAAGCTGACATTTGAAGGCCGGCCGGAAGGCTATGCCGTGGATGAAAAGCGCAGCCGCTTGTACATGAATTACGAAGATAAGGATCTCACTACGGCGATTGATCTCAAAACGCACAAAACCGTTGCGAAGTGGCAATCGTCGTGTGGAGAGGATGGTCCCCATGGTCTCTCGGTGGACCAAGAGACCGGTCATCTGTTCGTTGCCTGCAGCACGCGGGCGGAGGTGTTGGATGCCGGCCACAATGGCGAGAAGCTGTCATCGATCGACACTGGTGACGGCGTGGATGATCTCAGCTACTCGCCATCCACTCACATGTTGTACGTCGGGGCCGCGAAGGACGCGAAGCTCACGGTGGCCCGAGTCGACTCGACAGGCAAACTCAGCCAGGTTGCTGTGGTGCCAACCCACGAGGGTGCTCGCAACGGCGTAGTCACCAAAGATGGTACGGTGTATCTCGCGCATTCGCAGCTTGGTAAATTAGCAGGTCTTGTGGTGGTTTCGCCGAGCAGGAAGTGACCCACTAGATCGCGCGCGATATATGGGTCCGCGTGCTGAATGTCTCCATCCATCCCAGTGAGAACGTAAGTGTGGGCATCAGCGCCACTCAAAGTGCCTCGTCAGTCTGAGGTCATCAGTCAAGGCTTCTTTAGTGGTACGAATTTTGCGAGTCTGCGTGTCTATTTCAGTCCTTCCGCGACGTACAATTCCGAGAGAATACGCAGATAGCTGTAACCGTAAGCCCGTCCGTCGGGGGTTGGCAGGATGCCGCGAATCTCGACCACGCCGGTGTGGTCGGCCGGCATGATCTGCTTCCAAAGTTCGCGGCGTCCCGTCCCGAGGTCCAGGCGAAAGACGCGAGCAGGAATTTCGTCCCAGCGCCGCACATAAAGCGACCGTCCATCCGCGGTCCACTGGACGGCCACGTCACCTTCGGCGATGCCGGATATGAGGCGTGCTTCGCCTCCATCCACAGGGTATAGCCTGGCATTTTGTCCAGCCTCGGAGACGGCAATCCACTTGCCGTCCGGGGAAAGAATATCCTGTGCGACGGATACCTCGATCTTTTCAGGCGTGACAGGCCGGAGTTTGCCCCCCTCCAGATCGCGAACGTAGAGGCGGGTGCTGTGGCCGGGTTCACTTCCGGCCACTAGAATGCGCTTGCCGTCCGGAAACCACCAGGCCCGCTGATAGTCGATTGAATCGCGCGAGAGCATTCTGGGTTCACCCGCTCCCGTGGGCAGGAGGCTGAGCTGCGGGGGCGAACTCGGCACCAGGGCCAAGGCCCACTTGCCATCCGGGGATATAGCCTCTCCGCGGCCATCGCCTAATCGTACGGCCGGAGACCCATCCGTGCGGCGCAGGAAGACGGAATAGAGAGGTCCGCCCGCTGCAGAAGATTCCGAGAACAGCAGCTTGCTTCCTTCGGACGAAATGTTACTGAGTATCGAATAATCGAACCAGGACCAATCGTGCTCTTGGCCTTCTCCGGGCGCGCTTCCGATCAACCCCAGCCGGCGTTGAAAGCTGGTGACCAGAACGCGCCCATTTTTGGAGATATCCTGAAGTTCCAAATCGCCGAGCGAGCTCGTGACGACGCGTTGGTTCCCGGAAAGGGATACGGCGCGGATAGTATAGAAATCCGCGTCGCCCGCAGTAAACCAAACTTCCTTGCCTCCGGGCGCCCAGGCCAAGCCCGCCTCACCCGGCCATACTTGTGAGAGTGTGGTCTTCTTTCGCTGCCGGTCCACGATGGCTACCGTACCCCGATCGTCTCCCAGAAGCGGGTGGTCCAGGAAGGCGACCGTTTGCCCGTCCGGCGAGACTCGGGCATGACTGATCCATCCGCTGGTTTCATAGAGCAGCGTATCCGCTGGGTATTCCAGACGATAACGCCCGGAGACGGAACGGACCAGCGCCAGCGAGCGCCCGTCCGGCGACCAGTCCGCACACAGTACATCGTCCAGCACCTCGCGAGGAATTTGCCCGTCCAGTCCCACGCGCGCCAGCTTTCCGCTGTTGTTCCATCCAACCGTGTAATGACGGCCGGTGGAAATGGCCATTTCGCTGGAAGACGAAATCGAGAGCAGGTCGGCACTGGGAAGTCCCAGCGCGCGGGAGTCTACGCTTCCCAAGCGCACGGAGAACAGTTGGAGCGGATTTCCTTTCCAAGCCGCGCCATAAACCACGGACTGACCATCTGGCGTAAATCGGGCGGACCAGACATAACCCTGGTCGAAAGTTAGTATGTGGAAGGCTGGCGGCGGAACAGGTGGAGTCTTCCAAAGGTAATGGCTCGCAGCCACGCAAACGATTGCGACAGCGACGGCGGCTAGGCCGGCCATCAGACGCGAGCGATTGGAAGAAACAGGTTGAACCACGGGTCCCGCCTGAGCCTGGCTGGGACTGGAAAGCGTGTCCAGGTAGAACCTCAGGTCGCGCGCTGATTGCAGCCGCTCCTCCGGATTCTTCTCAAGGCAGTGCCGGATCAAGCGATCGAAGCCGGCATCGGCCAGGGGAGGCGGATCTTCCTTGAGGATTGCGTTCATCGCTTCTATCGCGGAGTCACCCTGGAACGCGCGCTGCCCGGAGATCATTTCGTACAGAATCACGCCCAGGCTAAAGATGTCGGAACGCAGATCAACTGCCTGTCCGCGAACCTGTTCCGGCGACATGTAGCCGGCGGTGCCCATTGCCATTCCGGGTGTAGTTGCGTTCAAAGTGGCCGTTTGGGTGGTGTCAGCGCTGGTCACTTTGGCGAGCCCAAAGTCGAGGATCTTAACTCGGCCATCATTGGTAATGAAGATGTTTTCGGGCTTCAGGTCGCGATGAGTAATGCCCTTGGCGTGCGCGGCCGCGAGACCGTTCGCTATCTGCCGGGCATACTCGATGGTCTTGCGGCGCGGCAAGGGAATGTGCTCGCGCAACGTATCTCCGTCCAGCAGTTCTGTCACCAGATACGGCGCGCCATCGTGCGTACCGATGTCATAGACCGCGAGAATGTTGGGGTGGTTCAACATTCCGGTGGCACGCGCTTCCAACTCGAAGCGTCGCAAGCGGTCTGGATCGGCAGCGAATGATCCGGGTAAGACTTTTATGGCAACTTCTCGGCCCAGGCGGGAGTCCAGCGCCCGGTACACCTCGCCCATCCCGCCAGCGCCGAGCGGCGCAAGAGTTTCGTAGGGACCGAGTCTATCGCCGGCAGAGAAGAGCATTTTAGGATCAGTTCAGTTTAACTGATCAGGAAACGGTTGAGTCCTGGATGACGGCGCCATCCGTCAGCTATCCGTCACCGCTGATCCTCAAGAAAGTAGTGGAAGGGTAGCGGACCATAGTGGCGCAAGTTGACGTGCGAGTTTTCTCCTACTTCCTTAATCCTGCCGCCCAATTCTGGACCAGCGTGATCGGTTCGTTCGATTTCTGGTCCCTGTTGATGGTCGCGAGGATGCGCTGGCCGTCTGGGGAGATGTCGTAGCCGTAGCCGTTGCCCGTGGGAATCCCGCCAAACAACGCGTGCGTTGCACCAACTTCCACTGTCTCGCCGCTGATGCGTACCTCCGTCGCCATCAACTGTCCCTTCGGTGAAAGATAGAGAATTTCTTTCCCGTCCCGCCTCCAGCGGGGCTTAATGCCTCCGTTGGTTGAGATCTGCCGCTTCCCGCCTGGGCGAGAGAAGGGAGATACGTACACTTCGCTTCGCTGCGACTCCTCAGAACCGTAGGCCACCCAGCGGCCGTCCGGAGAAAACTTCGCAAATCGAGTACCGGGGGGCAGCACCGGCATCGGCTTCAGCGGAGCGCTTGGGTTCAGCGGGGCCAGCGGTAATGCCCAATGCCCGCTGCTCCCGTTGACGTCGAGAGTAACAAACAGCAGAAACTTTCCGTCCGGGGACCAACCGTTGGGGTATTTTTCCCGTTCATCTGCGAACAGCAGTTCGTCGACGCCCGAGCCGTCCGCCGATTTGCGATATAAGTCCCAGTGGCCTTTTCGAACGGAGTTGAACGTAACGCTGCGGCCGTCCGGAGACCAAACGGGAAAGTCGTCCCGGCCCGGATCAAAGGTGAAGCGCGCCGGCAATCCCCGGGGCAGATCGTAGGTCCACAAGTCCTGTCCCAGTACGTCGTAGAACGACGCAACCAACGTCTTGCCGTCGGGCGAGAGTGCAATGGAGGAGAAGGATCGAGGCTGATCGATGGTCCCAAGCGATTTGCCCGCCCGGTCGAACCAAGTCAATTGGAGACCATAATCATCCGCGCCCGTGGAATATGCGACCAAGCCTGTAGCGGATGCGGAAAACATCCCCACGGTGTTAGGGCTGAAGGATCGTTGAATGTGTTCGGCGATGGGCACTGCCTCACCCGTGATGGCCATGGCCTTCAAGTCGAAAGGCTGGGCCATCAAGGTATCCTCGCGCAAATATAGTAGACGCCCTTCGGAATAGACGGCGTTGGAGCCAGTCTCGGCGATTGGCTTGATTTCATTCGAATCGAGCGATGCCACAAGCAACTGAACCCGATTGGGAGGCCGCAACGAAATGAACAAGAAGTGCTGGCCGTCGGGAAGAAACCAGGGGGCGCGGCTGTTGCCGCCATCCGTGCCGGTTGCGGTGACAGCCAGGGATGCGCCACCAGAGGAGGAAATCTTTACCAAACCGCCGACGTTGTTGTTGGGAGCAAAGACGATCATGCCGCTCGCGCTCCAGGCGCCGCCGCGCGGATTCGGTGCGTTGGCCAGTGTAACCGCCGGACCTCCCGACGTATCGATCTTCTTGAGCTTTCCGCCCGCGAAAAAGGCGAGGTAGCGGCTCTCCGGCGACCAAAACGGAAAGCTCCCGCCCTCGCTTCCTGGCACCAGTTGCCCGGCGGTTGCTGAGAGCGAGCGAATCCACAACTGGCTCTTGCCATCCGCACTCGTCGCCCCGAACACGATACTTCTGCCATCCGGTGAGAGGGCCATTGGACCGCTGGACGAGGTGACCACCGACTTCTCAGGAGGCAGAATGGCCGTGCGCACCATCTGCAGCTCGGGCCGCCTCTCGCGGAAATGCACAAACGATACCGCGGCCGCTG
The DNA here is from genome assembly GCA_035293725.1 of Bryobacteraceae bacterium. Lineage (GTDB taxonomy): Bacteria > Acidobacteriota > Terriglobia > Bryobacterales > Bryobacteraceae > Palsa-89. The sequence continues at coordinate 173,646 of DATGMH010000161.1, read as the reverse complement.
CCAATGCGAACACGCCCGCGACGGCCCAACTCCACCTCGGCGCATTGTGGAGCAAGCCCCCAGTGGTACTACCTTGAAGGCCGCCGTTCTCCGAGTTATCGAGAACAATCCGCGCTTCACCAATCGCCTGCATCCTCTGTCTGCGGTCCTTTGCCAGAGCCCGCTCCAGCAGCCTCCGCAGATAGGCTGGGGTGCCGGTAGGCAGCCTGGACCAATCGGGATCGCTCTTAACCACCGCCTCCAGGATGTCCGGCGTAGTTGCTCCAGGGAAGGCACACGTGCCCGCGAGCATCTCAAACAGCACCGTGCCGAAGGAAAAAATATCACTGCGCCGGTCCACCGTGCGCCCCACGGCTTGCTCGGGCGACATGTACGCGGCGGTGCCCAGGATGACACCCGCGCGGGTGTGCCCCATTGTCAGCGTGGGCGAGGTTCCCAGCGACGACGGCGGCGGCTCGTCTTCAAGCACTTTGGCCAATCCGAAGTCCAGGACTTTCACGACTCCGTCAGGGGTGATCTTGATGTTGGCGGGTTTCAGATCGCGATGCACCACGCTGCGATCGTGCGCGTACTCCAGGGCTTCGATGATCTGCTTCGCGATGGCCACCACCTCGCCCAGTGGCAGTTGGCCGGCCTGAATGTGATCCGCCAGCGTAGGTCCTTCGATGAGCGCGAGCACCAACGCGCGTGAATCTTCCGAGTCCGCGAGACCGTATATGTGCCCGATGTTGGGGTGATCGAGCGAGGCCAGAACTTTGGCTTCTCGCTCGAAGCGCGCCAGTCTCTCTGGATCGTCCGCCAGTGCTGAAGGCAGAACCTTGATTGCTACCTGTCGATCCAGTTTGGTGTCTTTCGCGCGATAGACCTCTCCCATGCCGCCGGCGCCCAGCGGCGCAAGGATTTCGTAGGGGCCGATTTTGTCGCCTACAGATAGGGGCATTTGAAGGAGTCCAGCTAAGTTTAGCCCAATCGGGGGAGCGGACAGCTCCCGGATGACAGGGTAGCCGACCATCCAGGAGCTTTACTTACCTGAAATTTCAAGTCAGTGGCACAGTCCCCGTCGCATCCGCGCTACTCAGTATTGCCTTACTCGACGCCGCTGTTGGCGGAAAAGGTGGACAATGCTCGATGGCTGGAATCAACTCTTGCTGCATGGCCGCCACCGAGGGAAAGCGTTGCCTCCGGTCTTTGGCCAGGCACCTTTGCAATACTCTATCCAACTGTTCCACTTCCGCAGCTTCGCCCGTCAGGTGAAAGGGCGCCTGCAGAATCGCCGCGATCAATTCGGTCGAGGTGCGGCCCAGAAAGGGCCTGGACCCGGTGAGCGCCTCGACCACCATGACGCCGAGCGCGAAGATGTCGCCGCGCTCATCAACCTCTTCGCCCAGCACTTGCTCCGGCGACATATACGCGAACGTTCCCATCACGGTTCCGGGCGTGGTCAGGCTCTGTGGGTTCGAGGGATCAAGCTGGCTGATCCTCGCCAATCCAAAATCTAAAATCTTGATCCGCTCGCGGCCCGCGGCAATGCTTGAAATCAGCACATTCTCCGGCTTGAGATCGCGATGAATGACGCCGGCCTGATGCGCAGCCTGGACACCTTCGAACATTTGCGTGAACCACTCCGCAGCCGTTTGAGAGTCAAGCTGGCCCGCGCGCGTGAGTTCCAAGCGCAGCGTGGAGCCACGAATAAGCTCCATCACCAGGTAAGCTCCCTCCGTTCGGATGCTGCCGTAGTCATAGACCGTGATGATGTTCGTATGATTCAAGCGGGCCGAGGCTTGCGCCTCGCGCTCAAAGCGCCGCAGCGCCGTCCGATCGCCGAACATGTTACCGAGCATGATCTTGATCGCGACCTTGCGATTCAGGCGCAGATCCGTCGCTTCGTAAACCGCGCCCATCCCGCCACGGCCGATCATCTGCTCTAAAAGATACTTTTGGTCTATCATCCGTTCCACGGGCAAACTCAACGTCAATTTGCGTTGATCTTTGGCACAGATCTCGCTCTCGCTGTCATAACAAGCCCCGCAGGCCGGGCACTCTTTGACCAGGTTGATCTGCTGCTCTTCGAAACGCGCGAGCACTTCGTGCTTGATCTTGCGTTCTTTGGCCGCTTGCTCCTTGAGCCAGACGTTTTCATAGACCACGGCCATCTGTGAAGTGATGGCTTCGAGCAGTTGGCGGTCATTCGGCGTGTACGGCTCTTCGGACTTCTTCTCGCCGAGCAATAGCAGTCCGGCCAGCCGGTCGTCGGCGCCGCTCATCGGAACAATGAGATTCACATCGAGCTGAGCCAGCCAGGCGCTGGCATGCTCAGGCAAACTGTTGTGAGGCGGCGGCGGAAAATCCTGCGCGCCACACTGGCGCCGCATCCAGTGCAGCAGTTCTGACTCTTCGGCGATCCGCAAGTCCTGCGACTGCCCGCCGGAGGAATAGCCCAGCGTGAGATCGCGTGTTTCGTCCCCTCGATAAAAGACATAAACGCGCTCGGGATGAATCGCCGCCTCCACCTCTTTGCTCACCATCCGCGAAAGCTCCGGCATCGAATCCAGTTCCTTGATTTGATCGATCAGGTTGAGCAGAATCCGTTCTTGGTTGTAAGCTTCGCGAAAAAATCGCCGATCAATCCACTGTGTGAGTTGTCGCCTGAATTTCAAGCTCAATCCGGCCGCCGCAATGATCACAAGCAAAAGCGGGTTGCTGCTCAGGATCGCGGTCAGCGGACGGTCGCGATTTATGATGATCGTCCAGGCAAGCGCGGCCAGCGGGAGCGCGAGGATTAGGCGCAAGACCTGCGTCGCAAACAAATGTTGCAGACCGCGACGGATGACGACTTGAATATCAAAGACTCGATGCTTGAGCACAGCGTAACCGACGGATATGGGGACAGCTACGGACATGAAGTTACCGACCACGAATGCGAGATAACGGACACCTCCTTCAGTCAAAATGGGCCGGCCGCTGCTGGGGAGGATCAACTTGAATACGTTGAATAAAAGGGAAGGCAAGATTCCAGCCATTGAGCCGTAGACGATCCACTTGATCCGGCGGCGCTGATCGGGTTCTCTCACCAGGACGTAATTGCGCACGATAACGGCCCACATAGCCAGCACTGACGCTAGCTGTAAGACGGCATCAGCGCCACCGAGTCTAAAGGTCCTTTCGTGATCCAGCAGGAAACCCACAGCGTCAGTGTGTAGCCGGCCTGCGTCGTACCACACGCGCCGGACATATATGAGGCCGGCCCAGCAGTAGAGTAGATACTGAAGCGAGGACCAGAGGCGGCCGCGGGGTACGTTATCCGGAAACCTGTAGTAGAAGTGATAGCTGAGCGCAAATTGCACCGGATGGATCAGATTGAAGCAGATAACGAAGGCGCGCTCCCAAGACGTGAAGGATTCCATCATCTGTTCGAGCGATATGTAAAGGGTATAGTTTGACCAGGCGAGCATTGTCAACGAGGCGAACCGCGTGAGGCGTTCTTCAGGCTTAAGCAGGCCGAGCAGCAGCCCGACCGCATAAAAGCCGAGACTGGCGGCGAGATTGGAAAAGACACCTCCCAAATTTCGATAGTCGTGCCTTATCGCCATCTGCAACTCCACGCGGTGTTGCTCCGAACCGCGTTGGATTGCGAGCGTGTAGGTATCCTGCTTTAGCGCCACCGACCACACATGGGACGAGTCAATGCGCGCGATGCGGGCATCGTCATTGATGGCTAGAATCACGTCACCGGCTTGCAGTTTGCCGGCCGCCACGCTCTGCGGATCCACTGCGCGCACAATCCATTGCCCATGGCGTCGCTCCGGCTGCCAGCCGGAATCCCTAACCAAAGTGCCGTAGCGCCAGATCATTGCCCCGGCGAAGATATACGCGCCCAGCATACCTGCGCCGAGCAGCAGTGCGATCCAGAAGAAGAGAGGTCTGCGGCGAGTTCGATCAGCCCATGACTGTTTCGGCGTCACTGACATAAACTCATTACGCCGAGGATGGCAGCCCGTGGCAGGTTCATTTGGGACGGCAGTTTTCCTGTCGCTCGTGCCGAGTGAGCTGAATCCAAGCGAATATCACTGGCACAAGTGCCGTTGAGAAGGGCACTAGTCCGACAGTAGGAGGCGTTGTCGCGGGTGCTAGGGAGTAGCTGACTGTCGTAGAACCGGCAGATGTTGAGTGTCTCAGTGTCGCGACTGCGCGGACCTCGCGCTCGAAGCGGTCACTCAAACACTCCGCGGAGGCTTTGGCGGCCACTTCACGACCCATCCGCGGGTCTCGAGCGCGGTACACCTCTCCCATGCCGCCCGCGCCGATGGGCGCGAGGATTTCGTAGGCGCCAAGTCTCTCGCGCAAATAAGGCGGCATGTGCTTAATCTACGCTAGTTTACTCGATCACACAGCACATAGGTCCAGTGTTACGGCCTACTCGTCCACTATCCATCGCAACGATCCACAAAACCATTGGCAGAAACGGCCTTGAACGAGCGCCAGGCCTCTGTCGTGGCATGGCGCGGTTGTAAATAGACGGTTAACTGCGGTCAATTTAGTCTGCGGGCTCGAGCTTCAGCACCGCGCCGTCGACCTCTTCCGTGAGCAGGTAAATTAGGCCGTCCCGACCCTGGCGGACGTCACGAACACGCTGTTTCAGCTCACCGAGGAACATTTCGCGGCGGGTCTCCCACATTTTGTCGTTGAACACCACGCGTTCAACTCCGCTCGCGCCATTTACTCGCCCGCGGACGACGCTGCCGACCATCAAATTGTTCTTCCATGCGGGAAACCTCTCGCCGGTGTAGAACAGTAAACCGGATGGCGTGATGCCCGGCAGCCAGACTAGCAGAGCAGGCTCGATTCCAGGTACGTTCGGATTGGGAAGCGGCGAAGAATCGTTGTTGCGGCCATAGCTGTAGTCTGGCCAGCCGTAGTCCGCGCCCGGCTTAAGGATGTTGACTTTGTCGCCGCCGTAGGGTCCGAGCTCAACGTGGAACATCTGGCCAGTGACCGGATGAGGAGCGATTCCGAAGTGATCGCGATGCCCCAGTGTATAGATTTCCGGTCGCGCGCCGGCCTTTCCGACAAACGGATTGTCGGGAGGCACCGAACCATCGTCGCTCAACCGGATCACTTTGCCGTAGACCGTATCGAGCTTCCGCGGATCCGGACCGTTCGCGATGCGGCCACCCGCGCCGCTGACAGTAATGTAGATGGTCCCGTCGGGTGCAAACGCCATGCGTGAGGCCCCCTGTGTGACCGGATCGCTCACGTAGAGTTCCTGGACGCTCGTGAGTGTCCCGTTCTGGTAGACCGCTCGCGCAAGCGCCAGCGGAGTGCGTGGACCCGTGCCTGGTTTGGAATAGTCGAAGTAGACCCAGTGGTTCTGCGCGAACTGCGGATGCTGCACGATATCGAACAGACGACGCATCTCAGGCAGACCCGAGACGGGCTTTGGATCGAGCACGCCATCTCGAATCAGGCGGATTTGGTTCGAAAAGCGCATGCTCACCAGCATGTCGTCGTTCGGCAGCATCAGCAGGCTCCATGGACGATCGAGTCCGCGGGCAACGATCGACACGCGGACTTTGTGCTGGTAGGTCTCGAAGACCGCAGGTAGCGGTGGCAGCGGGTAGCCGCCCCGGCCTTGCCGTCCCGTGGGAATTTGCGCAGTCGGCGCGCTTTTCTGGGCATCTTGCGCATCGCCATTCTGGGAAACCGCCGCGAGACCGATGGCCAGCGCTGCCGCAATCTGGACCGAAGCAAAACTCTGATTCGTAATTTTCAAGGCTCGTTATCCTTATTCTTGTTCTTCGCAGCTTCTTTTTACTAGCTTCAACTTTCTTGTTAGTGTCGACTCTAAAGAGCTTCCTTCAAACGTTCCAAAGCATCCAGGCACCCCGAATGGTCAAAATACTCCTGCATCACGCTCATAATGTATCAGTATCAGGCGTCCACCAAGGCCGATGATAGCAGCGCAGCGCGATTCAGCTCTATGTACTTGATCAAGAAACCAATAGGTCCTGGATGACGGCCCATCCTTCCACTGTTGTCCCAGCACTCCAAAAGAAAGTAGTGGAAGGGAGCCGCAATACGTCCGCAATCGGAAAGCTGACCGCGTTAACGCCAGTCGTCGATCACGTAGGCATCGGCCCGATTGAACCCGTCCGCATGCGGACGTTGCATGGCGACACCCTGCATAGTCACTCGATATCCGTGGGAGCGCAAGCGCCGGTAGGCATCTTCGCGAGCCAGGTTCACGCCAGCCTCTACAGTCGCTCCGCGCGAGGATGCAAACGCTTCGCAAGCATCCAGCAACTTGTCGAAACGTTCACCGGCTCCGGCACCACCACGGGCCGCACCAAACTTGACGTAGCAAGTTGTCTCGCCGCTTGGACCGGTGTTACTGGAGCCAGAGCGTGTCGCGGATCTTTCCTTTCGAGGATACTGCTCAAACCATCGGGTTTTGGTCGCCACGTTGTTTCGTCATGCCCTAAGCGAAACCGGGTCGGGCCGGATGGTCGACGACTATGAGCCGCCCGTCCGTTAAGGCCCTGACCGAATGACGTACGTTGCTCGGAACAATTGCGACGCATCCTGGCTTAGCGATCAGGCAGACCCCGTCGATGGTCACTTCCAACTCGCCCTCGATCACCTCATACACTTCCTCTTCAGGATGAGAATGTTCGTGTATGGTGGAACCGGAGGAGAAATCATAGTGCGCGAATGTCATGTTGGCAGTGTGAAAATAGCGTCCACGCCAGCCCGGCAGTCGCTCGATGACCGTTAGACTATCGATCTCCACTGAGGCCATTCAGGACTCCTTTCGAAATTGTATCAGCGGTAAGGCAGGGCAACGCTGGGATTAAATCAATTAGCCGGACGGCCCACTTGTCGTAGTAACGGTCGCGCGGTACCAAATTCTTCACTCGCCTAAATCGGCTTGAATGCGGGCGGCGGTCCGGTTCGCGAACTCGTCGACGCGGCTGAGGTCCGGGCCTTCCACCATGACGCGGGCCAGCGGTTCAGTCCCCGAAAAGCGCACCAGGACGCGGCCGGATGCGCCGAACGAAGATTCCGCGGCGCGTATTTCCGCAGCCACGCCGGGGAGCTGATCTAACGGTTTGCGCTCCCGCACGCGCACGTTGACCAGCCGTTATCGCGGATGCGTGGCAAACATGGTGATCCAGATAGCCGGGAATCAGAGGCCATGGTGTTTGAGGTAGGAGGCCTGGAATCCGAACTCGCTCAACAGCCGCCAACTCGCTTTAGATGGACTGGCACGCGCGATTACGGGTCTTGATCCCGCTTGGCGTCTGGTCCTATACCTTGACCTTCGACCTATCGAAGCTGTATGCTCAGCGGTAGAAGGTTGAGGTATCATGCCGTCCCCGCGTTTTCCTATCCCGCAAGGCACGCTCGACATGCTGCTACTCCAAATCGTCTCGCTCGAGCCGGCGCATGGGTACGGCATAGCGCAACGCCTGGAGCAGATCTCGCGTTCAGTGGTCCAGGTCAATCAAGGCTCGCTCTATCCAGCCCTCCACCGCCTGCAGCAGAAGGGCTGGCTGCGCGCGGAGTGGAAACAGTCGGAGACCGGCCGGGAGGCCAAGTTCTATTCCCTTACGCCCGCCGGTCGCCGCCAGCTTGCAGTCGAGAAGGATAACTGGGTGCGCCTATCCGGCGCCGTAAACCTGATCTTTGACGAGGGTAGCCGATGATGCGGCTCTTGAACTGGTTCCGTCGCGGGTCCTTGGAGCGCAGCCTCGACCGCGAGCTGCAATATCACTTCGATCGAAGCGTCGCTGATCTCATCGCCGCCGGCATCCCTGAAATGGAAGCTCGCCGGCGCGCGGCCAGCGAGCTCGGCCGCGCCCGCGTGCGGGAGGAAGTCAGAGACGTTTGGCTCACCCGCTGGTTGCGCGATTTCCTCTACGATCTGCGTTTCTCCGCCCGATCATTTCTCCGCAGCCCTGCTTTCACCGCCACAACACTGCTCTCGCTGGCCCTCGGCATTGGCGCAACCACTGCCATCTACTCGCTGGTGGATCAGGTGATCCTGCACGCGCTCCCCGTCCGGGAGCCCGAGCGCTTGGTTCTCGTGGATTGGAACGGTGACGACCTCATCACCGGCGGCATAGGCTCCTCTAACCTGATGCCTTACCCCATCTGCCGCGATCTCCAGCAGCAGACGCGGATTTTCGACGGCGTCCTCTGTCGCGCCGAAATCGAGGTCATCTTCACAGCCGGCGGCGATCCGAGGCCCGTAAGCGCCGAAATCGTCACCGGCACCTACTTCTCTGTGCTCGGCGTAGGCCCCGCGCTGGGGCGCGTCATCGAACCCGAAGACGATGGGGTGCCTGGCGCCGGTCCGGTGGTGGTGCTCTCGTATGATTTCTGGCAGGCGCAGTTCGGCGGCGCAGCCGCTATCGTGGGGCGCAAGGTCCTGATCGGCAGTCATCCCATGACCGTGGCCGGCGTGGCGGCCGCCGGCTTCCGCGGCGTCGACGTTGGCGCATTGCCGGCGTTCTGGATGCCGACGTCCATGTACGCGGACGCGAACCTCGGCACCGACGAGGATCTGCTGGACCATCCCGTCCGTTGGTTACAGATCCTCGCCCGCCTCCGACCGGACGTCACACCGGCGCAGGCGCAGGCCGGCCTTGTCCCCTGGTTCCGGTCCTGGCTCCAAGAAAGCACCCGCCGCCCCGGTTTCCCCAATATTTCGGCCGACCGCCGCCGCGGCTACCTGGCATCTACGCTGCAAGTCACGCCGGCACCGCAGGGTCATTCGCCGCTGCGCCAAAACCTTTCGCGGCCGCTCTGGCTCCTGTTCGCGGCCACCGGTGTTCTGCTCGGCCTGGTGTGCCTGAACGTCGCCGGTCTCTTCATCGCCCGCGGCTCTGCACGGGGGCGCGAGATTGGCACCCGCCTCGCTCTGGGCGCTTCCCGAGGACGTATCGGCCGTCAACTGCTCGCGGATAGCATGCTGCTTGCTTTGGCCGGTGGAGTCCTGGGCGTGGCCCTGGCTCCGCTTGCGATCCGCGGACTCATCGCGTTCCTGCCGCACAACCTCGGCGCAAACGACCTGAGCGGCGCGCTGAGCTTTCGCTTGCTTGCCTTCGCCTTTTTCGCTAGCTTAACCGCCGGCCTTTTGAGCGGTCTTGCCCCGGCCCTGCACGCCGGGGGCGACAGCCTGGCCAGATCGCTTCGCGAGCGCGGCGGCACCTGCTTCGGGGGCGTCCGCCTTCGTAAGACGATCGTCGCGCTCCAGGTGGCCTTCTCCCTAATTCTCCTCATCGGCGCCGCGCTGTTCCTGCGGACGCTCACCGGGTTGCTCGCCAAAGGGCCCGGCTTCGATACGTCTGGACTCCTCTCGTTCGCTCTCGCTCCCATGCAGAGCGGCTACTCGCGCGCGGACGCCTCGCGCCTGATCCGCCGCTTGGACGGGCAGATCCGCGCGTTGCCCGGCACGGCTTCCTCCGCCGCTGCCCGATTTGCGTTTCTCAACGGCGGCGCTTGGAGCAACAAAGTGACCATGCAAACCGATCGGCGCACCGTGACCGATGGCGGCGTCAACTTCAACGCCGTCAGCCCCGGTTTTTTCGGCACGCTCGGCGTTCGCGTCCTGGCTGGCCGCGATTTCGACCAGAGCGACTCCCGTCCGGTGGGCGAGATCGGTCCGCGTTCTGCCATCGTGAACCAGGCGTTCGTGAAGCGCTATCTGGCAGGCCGCGACCCGCTGGGCGTCCTCATAGCGCGCGGCAGTGCAGCGGACGTCGAGCCCAATAGCCGGATTGTGGGCGTCGTCGCCGACATCAGTTATCGGGGTGTTCGAGATAGCTCCGAGCAGGTCTTCTTCCCGCTGTTCGAACACGACGACAGCGGCGCCACCTTCTATATCAAGGTTCGCGGCGCTCCCGAGCAGGCAATCCCATCCATCCGGCGCCTGGTCCGCCAGGACGACCCGCGGCTGCCGATCCTCTGGTTCCGCACTCTGGACGAGCAAGTGAACCGCTCACTCAGCACCGAGCGCCTCCTGGCGGCGATATCCGGGAGCTTCGGCGCGCTGGCGCTGCTGCTCTCGTTGATCGGCCTGTATGGAGTGATGTCCTTCGTGGTCACGCGCCGCACCCGCGAAATCGGAATCCGCCTGGCGCTCGGCGCTACTCGCGCTTCGGCGCTTCGCCTCGTGCTGCGCGACGCTGTCATCATGATCGCCACCGGTGTGGCGCTGGCGTTGCCGTGCGTCGCCGCGCTCGGCAAACTCGTCCAATCACAGTTATTCGGCGTCACTGCTACCGATCCTGCGACTATTGCGGCAGCCGCCCTGGTGCTTGCCGCAGGAGCCCTTGTGGCCGCCTTCATACCTGCTTGGCACGCCTCGAGCGTGAGCCCCACGGATGCTCTACGGCTGGAATAGGCCGATCGCCGCAGAACGTATCGAGCCCTGTTTGAGGTCTCAAGGTTTGCGATTCACCATCTCAGAAACGACTCTGGGCCACCGACGCGACCGCCATCCGGACGCTAAAACCGGGTTAGTCTTTGCAGCGACACGTAGTATTGTCTTGGCCGGTGATCGCATCGCTGGATCGCCAGTGAAGCTGACACTCGACCGTCTCTCGTAACACTTTGTGCAGGGTGGCACATCTGGGAGCGTGTCGACCCAAACCGAACCGCACGCTGGGGGGAAACCAGAGCCCACGTTCCACGGCCGAAGTCAAATCGACCAGATGGTCAGATCCGGAATCATATGGAATGGCGAAGGTTCCGGGCACCGAGTGTGTAGCCGTGGTGCAAAGCGGTCGCACCGATGAGCAAATCCGCGAAGGGAATGACATTCCCGACCTTTCGCGCATCGGCGTCGACGCTCGCCGCCAGCTGCGCCATTTCTCTGCTGAAGCTCTCGACCGGAATCGCAGCACAAACTTCGTCGAGATAGTTTCGTCGTTTTTGTGCTTGTTCCGGAGTTTGCGCGCGATGAAGACCGTGTTCCAACTCGACCACACTAATTGAAGAAAGCACAATTTCGTTCTCGCCATGCTGCTGTTGGACTTCCGCCAGCAAGCTGCTGACCGGCTTCGCTTCCCGTTCGGCGACGATCAGGACGCTGGAATCCAGGACTAATCCCATTCGGGCGGCTTCAACGGCTCGCGATGAGCATCGATTGCGGCTTGTACGTCAGCCGCAAAGTCCGGGTCTGGAACCGGCGCGTAGCCGAGGTTCTTTTCGTACGCCTTTGCGATCGCGATGCATTCGCTGAGCTTGCGGCCGGGGCGTTGCGGTGTCTTGATGACGGCAACCGGCCGGTGATCTTGCTCGACGATTACCTCCAGGCCCTCCTCGCGGACTCGGGCCAGGACCGCATGGATATCGCGAGCTAGCTCGGCTTCGGTAAGGCGGAGAGTCATCTCGCTCTTGATCATAGCGACTCTTCATAGTCGTTGTCTTCCAGCAACTTTTACCGTTGCACGCGAAGGAGGTCACTTAGTTGGAAGGATCTTCTAGCTTTCGGCTTTTCCCCCGATCATAGGAATGATTTCCGGGTCGCTCGCGACGATTTTCCGCATGCGTTTTTACTCCGCAGTATTGGGCTTCCTGCTCATTCCTTGCTCAATGCGCGCCGCACCATGGCCGGCTCTTTCGCTATCACGGTCAAATAGGCTCGCGCGCCCGAATCCGGCTGCCGTCCGCCCTGCTCCCACTCCTGGAAGGCGCGTTTGCTGATGCCATACGCCCGAGAGAACTCACCCTGCGACATCTTCACGCGCTTTCGAATTGCCTTCACATCAACCGGTTTCGGCCAAACCTGTTCCCGTTGCACCGAACGCCGCTGGTGCGCCACCACGAGCTTCATCGCGTCAACGAGGTCCGCTCCGAAGCTCTCCGCCTTGCCTTTCTTGTCATCACAGCCAGTACACCGCACTGCGGTATAGCCCATTTTGTGACGTACCAATTCTCGGAATTGGCGGAGGTCAGGTTCTAGTGCTGTCGCGCGGACCAACTTCTTCACTCGCCTAGATCGGCTTGAATGCGAGCGGCGATCCGGTTCGCGAATTCGTCGACGCGGCTGAGGTCCGGGCCTTCCACCATGACGCGGGCCAGCGGTTCAGTCCCCGAAAAGCGCACCAGGACGCGGCCGGATGCGCCGAACGAAGATTCCGCGGCGCGTATTTCCGCCGCTACGCCGGGGAGTTGATCTAACGGTTTGCGCTCCCGCACGCGCACATTGACCAGCCGTTGTGGATAGACCTGAAGCTCGCTCGTGAGTGCGTCCAATGTCTGCCCTGAGGCGAGCATCGCCTCGAAGACGCGCAACGCAGTGAGCATACCGTCGCCGGTGGTCGCGTATTGGAGAAAGATGATATGGCCCGACTGCTCCCCGCCTAACACCGCGCCGCGGCGGATCATTTCTTCTAGAACATACTTGTCGCCCACCGGAGTGCGGATCATCTGAATGCCGTTGGACGCCAGCGCCTGCTCTAATCCGAGGTTCGACATGACGGTCGCAACGACGAGCGGCCGCCCGTCTTCTCCGGTAAGCCGGCCTTCACTCTTTAACTGCCGCGCGGCAACTAGAAGCACGGCGTCGCCATCGACGACCTTGCCGGAGGCGGCGACGAACAGCGCACGATCGGCATCGCCATCGAACGCAACTCCGACGTCGGCGCCCTGCTCACGCACAGCCGCGGCCAGCGAATCCAGATGCAGTGAACCGCAATTGAGATTGATATTGCGCCCGTTCGGAGCGCGGTGGATCGCGTGTATGCGGCCACCCAAGCGCTGGAACAGTTCCGGCGCCAGAGCGGAGGCGGATCCGTTGGCACAGTCGGCAACGATGCTCAAGCCGCCGAGCCCGCGCGGGAGCGTTGAGGCCAGATGCTCGATATAGGCGCGATCCAAATCCGGATTGACCTTGATTTCAGCGGGGCTCTCACCCTGCGCCGCCAATCCGAGAATCTCGCGCTCCAAAGCTTCCTCCTGTTCGTCGGGAAGCTTGTACCCGTTGTGGCCGATTAGTTTAATGCCGTTATCCTGATAAGGATTGTGCGAGGCGGAAATCATCACGCCGGCGGCGTAGGGGCCGATTTTGGCGAGGTACGCGACTCCCGGGGTGGTGACGACCCCGGCAAAATCCACCGTCGCCTTCTGAGCCACTAAGCCGGCAGCGACCTCGGCGGCGAGCCACGGGCCGGATTCGCGCGTGTCCATGCCGATTACCACGCGCGGCTCCGAATGCGTTCCTGCGATCCAGCGGCCGAGCGCCGCGCCCACTGCATAGGCTGTCCGCGCATCCAGCGGATATTCGCCCGCGACGCCGCGGATGCCGTCCGTGCCGAAAAGTGTGCGAGCCATTTACTGCGCGCCCTTCGACGGCCGCTCGAGCGCGACTTTCACTTTTGCCGTGATCGCTACCGCAGATTCCAGACGAATTTGGGGATCGCCCACGTTCACATGCGTGTGGATTTCCTTCTCGCCAACCACGCCACTCAAGTCGATTGGATCGGTCGCCACTTGTTCCATGCCGCGTACCCGCTGTTCGGGCCCGCGAATTCGAACTCTGGCCGGCTGAACGTCGGCGCTCTGGACACGGTAGCCGAGAGGTACGCGCTCATACACCAGCTTTACGGGTATCTCGCGGGTAATGACGTGCTCGAAGCGCACGGTCAACTGCGAAGGAATCGCCCGGTAAAAGGAAACGCCGGCAGGAAGGTTCATGTTGGTGTCGCGAATGGTATAAGTTCGTTCTCCCGGGTGGGCATCGGCGAGATCCAGCACTACCGCGACATCCGCTAGATTTCCGCGCGACAGACGTCCGGACTGGCCGCGCAGCTCGATCTGCACGCGGTCCGGCACGGTCGAATTGAAGTCCAGATCCTCAGGCATATCCTTGAACTCTACGGGAGCCGAAAGCGACGTTGCCAGTTCCGGCTCGCGTGCCACGGCAATCCAGAGCGCGGCCGCGATAGCCAGAGACAGCAGTTTCCAGCCGAGGTTGTGCATGAGCAGGTTTTTCATGGCCGGTCGAAGCTCGATTCACGAACGGCGGGGGACCCATGGCGCAGCGAAGATGACGCGCGCAGATCGCGCCTCTGTAGCCGCTCGTTTAGCAGATGTTCCACTCGGTCGAGCGGCACATCCAGTTCGATCTCTCCGAATGCGGCAATCGAGATTCTGCCCGTTTCCTCCGAGACGATCACCGCTAAACAATCCGACTCTTCGGTGATGCCAAGCGCGGCGCGGTGCCGCGTGCCGATTTCGGTGACCAGGAGCGGGTTGGTGGTCAAAGGCAAGAAGCAGGCTGCGGCTGCAATGCGATCGCCCTGGATGATCACCGCGCCATCGTGCAGCGCGCCGCCCGGTTCGAAGATCGAACACAGCAAATCGCGCGAGATGACGGCGTCGATGTTCACTCCGCTCTCGGCGAAAGTGCGCAATCCGATCTTGCGCTCGACGACGATGAGCGCGCCGACTTTTCTTTGCGACAGGTTCGCGATGGCCAGCAGAATTTCCTGGGCGGTCTCACGCCGCTCTAACTGGCTGATGCCCAGGAAGGGCTTTCGGCCCAGCCGTGCGAACACGCGGCGCAGCTCCGACTGGAACATCACGATGAGCGCTATACCGGTGAATGGCGTCAGCGTCGCCAGGATCGCGTGCAGCACTTCAAGCTTCGCCCAGGTGGAGATGCCGTAGATGAGTGCGACAATACCCAAGCCGAACAAGATGTGGACCGCGCGGCGCCCGCGAATCAGTAGCAGGAATTGATAAATAAGGATGGCGACAATCAGGATGTCAACAATGTCAGTGAGGGTAGGCCTGGGCAGTGCCGAGAGCGGGAATGCAAGGAGGTTGCCCATGCATTATGAATTGATTGTAGCAAGGTGGTTGGCACCCGCCGAGGCGTGGAAGTTGCGGCATCCACCGGTAGTGTCCTAAAACTGCAGTTTTAGGACACTACCCATCCACCTTGGTCTGGGATTGTTTTACAATGACACTAAAGTTGATCTTTTTTTCTCTCTAGGCAGTCGGGCCGCATTTCGGGTTTCTGATTTGTTCTTTGAGCCTTGGTTGCGCGATTCCATTGACACGCTGCGCGTGGCTTGGGTGCTATTTCAGTGCCTCCCGGCGCGACCGGACGGTAGCGATTGAGACCTGACGGCCAATTGCCGCAATCGCGCGCCGAGCGTCTGCGGTCCGCTTTAGATCGCGCCGCGCACGTTCTTCCACAACAGGGGCCGATCGGGGTTTTCGTCCACCATAATACGCTCCACGCCTTCGAACATCTTCCGTTCGAGCGCGCGGTCGTCGAGGCTTGGCATTTGTTTGGTGCTGAGCCTTACATGAGCGAAGCCGCATACCGGGCCGAGTTGGCGCGCGGGCGCATTCATCTGGCAGACATCGACGCGGTGCTCGATTGCGAGCCGGATGAGGTCATCTTCCCCGGTCTTGGCCGGCATGCGCTGCGACGGGCCATGATGACGCCCGGAGTGCGCGAGTTCGATGCTGCGACGGTCATGTGGCGCGCCGAGCAAGGCGACCTGGCTGGAGATTTTCGACGGCCGGCGCTCGAAGCCCTTTTCAACGCATGTTTGGCGCGCGCCGTTGCACACGAAGAAGAACCATCGCCGCCCAGCCCGGTGAATGAGGTCATTCATCCCTGGATGATCCGGTTGTGCTCGGTGTTTTTAGATCAGGGCCTGGCGTACTGGCGCATGCCGCGGCGCGATACCGGCTTTTACCGAAGCGTCAGAACGCTCTTGTCGCGTCCGTTCGGTTTGTTTCCCAAGTACCTCACCGGCCTGGACGAAGAATTCCGGCGGCAAGAGTATCTGGGCTTCTCGGCAACGGATGCGGTGCTGGACTACCTTGAGGCACAACGCTTCCACGAGTCCGGCTGGGAAGAGGCGCTCCGCGCTGAGCTGCTGGCTCTGCCCGCGTGGGCGGGCCTGATGCGCCAGCTGGAGGAAGATCCCGGGTTGGCGCCGCACGAGGCGGTACCGTGCTCGTTGATGGATTTCCTGGCAGTGCGGCTCACGATGGCGCGGGTAGCGGCGCGGATGGGCGCGGCCGATTATGTTCCGCCCGAAAGCCCGCTGAAGACCGAGCAGCGCCGCCGGCTGAGCAGAGCTGCTCGCATCTACGATGCCGCGCGTGTGGTGTCGCTGCCGGCGGACGAAGTCAAATGTCTGCCGGAAGGACAGTGGGCGGCTTTTGTCCGGGAGGTGCGAAGCTTTAACGGCCTGGAGCGGCGGCGCGTCTTTCAACTGGCATACGAGCGATGGCATGAACGGGAGATTTTTCGGGGGCTGGCGAGCCACCGGCAGTATCGCGGGTTGGCAAACTTCAGCACGCGGCCGGCCGCGCAGGTGTTCTTATGTATCGATGAACGCGAGGAATCGATGCGGCGCGCGCTCGAGGAGGCGGATCCGAAGATCGAAACGTTCAGCGCGGCGGGATTCTTCGGGATCGCGGTTAACTACAAAGGGATCGACGACCCGCATGGCGCCGCGCTGTCGCCGGTAGTTCTGAAACCGCAGCATGCTGTGATTGAGAAGCCGCATGTAGAGGACACAGCGTTGTTGGAGAAACGACTCTGGCGCCGGCGCGTTCTGGGCCGGCTGATGCAGCATTCGTTGGTATCGTCGAAGACGCTGGTGCGAGGTTGGATCTCGACCACGGCGCTGGGTCTGCTTTCGGCGGTGCCGCTTATCGGCCACCTGTTGGCACCCCGGCGCTATGCGCAGCTCCGGGACTGGTTGAATAAAGAGTTCCTTCCGGAACCACGCACGGAACTCACGCTGATGCGCAGCAGCGCGAAATCGCAAGGCGCCATGGCCGGCCTCCTGACGGGATTCGCCGCCGCCGAAAAGGCGGAGCGAGTAGCTGGCGTGCTGGGGCCAGCGGGACTGACGCGGGATTTCGCGCGGCTGGTGGTTGTGCTGGGCCATGGGTCCACTAGCCTCAACAACCCACACGAATCGGCGCATGACTGCGGCGCATGCGGCGGCCGGCGCGGAGGACCAAATGCACGGCTGTTCGCGGCCATGGCCAACCGCCCTGAAGTACGTGAAGGTCTGCAAGAGCGCGGCATCGACATTCCGGCCGACACCTGGTTCGTCGGCGGCTATCACGACACGTGTACAGACGACGTGGAGCTATACGATCTAGAGGCCGTCCCGGCCAGCCATGCAAGCGACGTCGCGCGGATTCGCGAGTCGATGGACAAAGCGCGGGCGCTCAATGCTCACGAACGTTCCCGGCGATTCGAATCGTGCAACGCGAACGCCACGCCCGATGAAGCGCTGCGGCATGTCGAGGAACGTGCGGAGCATCTGGCGCAGCCGAGGCCCGAGTACGGACACTGCACCAACGCCGTCTGTATTGTGGGGCGGCGTAGCCTGACGCGGGGGCTGTTCCTGGACCGGCGGGCGTTCCTTTCTTCTTATGACGCAGACCAAGACCCGGACGATCAGAACCTGGCGGCGGTGCTGGGCGGCGTGGTGCCAGTCTGCGCCGGAATCAGCCTCGAATATTATTTCTCTTTTGTCGACAATGATCGCTACGGCTGCGGCACTAAGCTTCCGCATAACGTGACCGGCCTGGTCGGCGTGATGGATGGGCACGCCAGCGATTTGCGAACCGGCCTGCCCTGGCAAATGGTAGAGATCCACGAGCCGGTGCGCTGTCTGTTCGTCATCGAGACCACGCCGGAACGCCTGAATAAGGTACTGAACGCGAACGCGGCTCTCCGGCAGCTGGTGGAAAATCGCTGGATTCGCATCGCCACAATCGGCCCACAATCGGGGCGCATACACGTCCGCAGGGAGCATGGCTTTGAAGAGTTTGACGGCGGGGTGGAGCGGCTACCGGTAGCGCTCTCTTCGCAGGAGTGGTACAGCGGCAAGATCGAACACCTTCCGATGGCCGAAATTCAGACCGGGGCAGGAGGCCAATAGATTGGACTTTTTTCAAGCCACATTGGCGTTTGTCGTGTTAGCCCCGGGCGCGATGTTCGTTTCGGTTGCCTTGGCGTGGATGTTGGGTTGGTCGCCGGGCGAGCGCATCATTTCCAGGATCACGGGCGTGACGTTTTCCGCATCCGTCCTGGGCGTTGCGGCGCTTATTTTGAAGCTCGGATGGACGCATGCGCCGGTAAAGGTGGCATTCGGCAATTGGTTCACCGTGGTTGACTACCATTTCCCGCTGGTGCTGGTGGCTGATCGCCTGTCGCTGCCGTTCCTGGCCCTTACGGTGATTCTGTCAGGGCTGATCGGGCAGTTTTCGGCGACCTATCTGCACCGGGAGCGCGGCTTCTTGCGATTTTTTCTTCTTCTGCACCTGTTCGCCTTCGGTTCCCTGTTGGCGTTCGCAGCGGGTTCATTCGATCTTCTCGTGGCGGGCTGGGAGCTTGTCGGGATCACATCCGTTTTGCTAATTGCGTTCTTCCAGCAGCGCGGCGCACCAGTGGAAAACGGGTTGCGTGTGTTCGCGGTATATCGCGCCACCGACATCGGGCTGTTGGTGAGTGTGTTCGCGATGCACCACTGGGCCGGCACGGCGTCGTTGGCGGAAGGCTTGCCCTATCTTAGCGGCAATCAAACCGCGGCGATATGCCTGTTATTGTTGCTCGCCGCCGCTGGAAAAGCTGCGCAAGTGCCGTTCTCGGGATGGTTGCCGCGCGCAATGGAAGGTCCTACGCCCTCGAGCGCGATCTTTTATGGCGCGATCTCGATTCATGCGGGCGCTTATCTTCTGCTGCGGATTCAGCCGCTGCTGGCGCAATCGGCAACCGCTTCGACAGCGGTAATCGCGATTGGAGTGATGACGGCGATCCATGGAGCCTTGGCGGGCCGGGCGAGCGCCGATGCGAAAACGTCGCTGGCATATGCGTCGCTGAGCCAGGTCGGCGTTATTTTTGCGGAAATCGGATTGGGCTGGAAATGGTTCGCAGTGGCTCACCTTCTGGGACACGCAACCGTACGCACGCTACAGTTCCTGCGCGCGCCCTCCATGCTCCACGATTACCACCAGATGCATTCTGCTATGGGTGGCGAACTGGCTACGGATCAGCGCGCGGAGGAATTGCTCCCTGAAGCGCTTCAACTGTGGCTGTATCGATGGGCGCTAGACCGCGGCCATCTCGACACCATTCTGGATCGGTTCGTGATTGGTCCATTGATCCGGCTATCGGAGTTTTTGGCCAAACTCGACAACCTGGGTATGGCGCAGCCGGTAACGCGGCGTCAAACGGCGCCGCTCTCCATGCGGACACCCGCGGATGAGCGAGGCCGATGATGTCGGAGCTGCGGCATGTTTTCACCTGCCTGGCGATCGGCGTGCCTTGGCTGGCTGCCATTCTGGTGGCGATTCTCCGGCGGCAGGAGCGCGTCATTGGTTTTATTGCTGCGTTGATTTCCGTTGCGATAAGCGCGCTCTTACTGGACACCGCTCCCGCCCATCAACCGCTGAGCGTGGCCTTGATGCTGCTTTACTCGTGTCTCACACTGCTCGCGATATTGGTGCTTCCCAAGCGCGACTGCGATGCCGATACCGTGACCGGCGTGCTTTTCCTGCTGGGTGCGACGCTGCTTGCGTACGCGAGCGAAGATCTCCGGGTTTTGTTGGCAGCCTGGTTTTTGACGGCGTCGCCATTTTTCATCGGTCGGTTCTTTCGCGCCGAGACGTGGCGTCCGCGCATGGCGCTAGCTGCATCGTGCATCGTGACGGCAACAGCGGTGATTTTAATTGCAGCGCAGGGCGGCGGGATGTCCATCGATCGGCTCCAGGGCCGGAGCCCGGGCGGGATGGCGGTTTTTGCGCTGCTAGTGGTCGCGGTGGTGCTCCGGAAGGGAATTTTCCCTGCGCATGCCTGGGTGGCGGACGCGGCCGAGGGCGGTCCGCTGATCCCGTCGGCGCTCTTGTTGAACGGGCACTTCGGCGCGTTTCTGGTGGCGAGAGTGATTGTGCCGCTGTTCCCCGATGTTACGCGGAATCTGTTTCCAGTTCTTTCGTACCTGGCGCTCGCCACCGCGCTTTACGTCGCGATTCGAGCATTAGCGGAAAACTCACCGCGCCGCCTGCTGGCTTTTATCGCACTGAGCCAGTCCGCCTGTATTCTGATTGGCCTCGAGAGCCGCACTCCGGAAGGAGTCACCGGAGCCGTAGTGCACTGGTTCGTGGTGGCAGTGGCCACCATGGGCCTGTTCGGAATTTTACGGCTGCTGGAGGTGCGGTTCGGCGAAAATCTCACCGCGGGCAGGCACTTGGGTCTGGGCGAGCACGCACCCAGGCTGGCAGTCTTCTTTGTTCTTTTTGGATTGGCTCTGGTCGGCTTGCCGGGCACCCTCAGTTTCTGTTCGCAAGACCTCCTGATTCACGGGACGTTGATTTCGCATCCGCAAACCGGCGTTCTGCTGCCGGTCGCGATTGCAATGAATGCGGTGAGCATGTTCCGGCTGTTTACCCGCCTCTTCCTGGGCAAGCGTCGAACCGGTTTTACGGCCATGGTGGATGCGTTGCCCCGGGAGCGATGGATCCTCACCGCCGGGGCGCTTTTCGTGGTGCTGGGAGGGTTGTTTCCAAACGCGATCGTGAGGTTGGGTTCGACGGGTACTGGTGAGGCTCGGACTGCAAGTTCTGTCGAGACGGTAAGGCCAGTTCGCTCGCAGTGAGGTTTGGTTATCTTGGGAGCGCTGGTGGCGCGGCGCTGCGCGGCGCCTCCGATGCTAGCAGCGCCTTCCCCGTCCTCTCCGTTGCTTGCACGCGTGACTTGCGATTCGCGAAATTGAGCTTGCGCTCAAACGTAGCGCCGGTCTCAAAGGTCGGGGCATTTTTCTTAAGCCCGCACTGTATGCCAGTACCTGAATCGCCTTAGTACCTAACCGCCGTTTTCAGAGCTGTCGATGGACAGCAATGCGAGAACTCGCCATGCCGCGGATTTCTGTCTACGCATGCGAATCGCAGCCGGTTATGGTGGAAGGGCTGCGGAAGGTACTCGCCGAGTGCGACGACCTGGAGTTTGTAGGCTCGTCGGTGAAGCCGGCCGAGGCGCTGGACGCTTTAGGTCGGGTGAATGCAGACATTGTATTGATCGATTTAGCTGGCGGGCTCGCGCCGGCCCTGCGGCTGGTTGCCAGCTTGCGCGCCGTGTCGGTCAAGTCGCTGCCGGTGCTATGGACTACCGACCTTCCTGAGAGCGAATCATTTCGCGCGCTGCAGATCGGGGTGCGTGGAATCGTCAGCAAGAGTCTGCCGGCTTCGAAGCTGGTGGAATGTTTGCGCGAGGTGGGCAAGGGCAGGATCTGGATGCACGAACCGCAGCCGCCGATCGACTTTCTTCACAATCGGCCCGCCTGCCTGCTCACTCCGCGTGAAAAGCAAATCGTGGCGTTGATCTGCCGCGGGCTGCGCAATAAACAGATCGCAGAGAACCTGCACATCACCGCAGGAACCGTGAAAGTTCACTTGATGCACATCTTCGAGAAGACCGGGCTCAAGGACCGCGTCGCATTGGCCGTGCGCGGGCGCGAGCTGCTCGGGGCTGAACTTCAGAGCGAAGAACCGGTTGGCCGTTAAAGCTGCGAATCAACGCGGCCGATCATTGAGAGGGCCGCACCGCAGACCGGTAGGCACTTCCTTTGGCCAGCTCAAGTCAATCCGTTTGGCCGGCGCAGGCTTCGCCGGCAAGTACGGCGATCGCCGGGCGGGCGTTTGGCCGCGTGGCCCGCGCGCTCACGCCATCGTTTGCCGATTGCTTTTTTGCCGCCATTCTGGCCTGGCTCTTCATCTGCGGGGCCAATGGCTGGGAATCGCTGTTGGGCGATGGTGACACGGGGTGGCATATCCGGACCGGTCAGTACATTCTGTCGCATCATAGCGTGCCGGCTCACGACCTTTTCTCGTTCTCGAAACCCGCCGCGCCGTGGTTTGCTTGGGAGTGGCTCAGCGATGTAGCGTTAGCGGCACTGTTCCGCCTGGGCGAGTTCAAGGCGGTTACTCTCGCGGCCGGAGCACTGATCGCGATCTATGCCACGGTGTTATTACGGTACGCGTTGTGGCTGGGAGCCAACGCGTTGCTGTCGGCGTTGATTACGCTTGTGGCGGTGGGCGCCTCCTCCATGCACTTCCTGGCGCGGCCGCACCTATTCACGCTCCTGCTCTTGCCAGTGTGCCTGTGGCTCGTGCAGGCAGACGCGCGCAAAAATACCCGGCTGGTGTGGCTGCTCGTTCCCCTGGCCGTGTTGTGGACGAATTTGCACGGCGGTTTTTTCATCTTTATCGCTTGTCTCGGACTAATGACCGGCGGGCACGCCATCGAAGCTTGGCTGCATCGCGGCCACTGGCCGCTCGTATTCCGGCATACCGCGTTGCTGGCCGGATGCGCGCTTGCTTCTTTTGTCAATCCCTACGGAATTGAATTGCACCGGCACGTCCTCGAATACCTGCGCTCGGATTGGATCCGCGACACAATCCAGGAATTTCAGGCGCCTACCTTCCGTTCCGAGGGCCAATTGCAATTTGAAGCGCTGCTGTTGATCGGATTGCTAACTAGCGGATTCCTGCTGAAGAAGCGCAGGATCGCCGACGCGTTGTGCCTAATTTTCCTGGCCCATTCTTCGCTATTGAGTGTGCGCCATGCGCCGCTGTACGTCTCCGTCGCTGCTCCTTTGATCGCCGCCCAACTGAGCGAGTGGTGGAAATTTTGGACAGACCGGCTTCCGAAGAAGTCGATCATACGCATTCTGCGCCAACTTGGCGACGACATTGTGCCGGTTTTCCGGCGTAATACGATGTGGCCGATAGTGGTCATTTTGGTGTTAGCATTGCTCGATGCTCCACTTAAGTGGCCGCGTGATTTCCCCAGCCAGAACTTCCCGCTGGAGATGATTCACAGCAACGCGGATCTGCTTCAGTCGGGCCGGCTGCTTACGACGGACCAATGGGGGGATTACATCATTTTCTCCTTCTACCCCAAGCAGCAGGTGTTCGTGGACGGGCGGAGCGACTTCTACGGCGAGGGGATCGGGAGGGAGTATCTCCAACTAACCCAGGGGGCCGACAACTGGAGAGCCATTCTAGACCGGTACGGCTTTCAAGTGGCACTTCTGCCGTTAAACTTACCGCTGAGTTCGCTCCTCAAAACGGACCCGAGCTGGCGCGTGAAGCGTGACGATCACCACACCTTGTTGTTCGTCCGTATAGGTCCCCAAAGCTAACGAAACTAAGTAGATCATACGGCGGTGCGGGCAGGGGGCCGTACTAAAGAAATTGTCAGGTAGAGCTAATGAAAACCTCCCAGTTTGCCGAACCTATACAGCAGGAGAGCGATCCGGCATGAGAAGCAATCAGGACCTGTCAGGTTCGAACAATGCTCGTGTCAATGGCGCCTTAGGGGTGCCGGTGATGCCCTTGGAGTGGCTGGACGCCCGCAGTTGGCGGCTGCCCTCCGGCAAGGCGCTGGCCGAGTTCGCGTTGCAGGCCGGATTTCTGGCGCCGCTGCTGTTTCGTCCGGACATTCCGGCCAAGACGACAAGGCTAGGGAGCGCGGCTGGCTTGCGATCGAAATCGCTGGGCAAAGGGGAATCGCGTTGACGGCTCAGACCTGGATAGCGGTCGTGGTGGGTGTGGCCGCGGTTGCCGATGATCTGGCGCGACGCCAGATTGCGAACTGGATTCCTGCCTTGGCGTTTTGTTCGGGACTGATCTTGAAGAGCTACTCAGATGGTTGGCGTGGCGCTGGGGCGTCTCTGCTCGGGACTTTGGCTGGAGCGGCCGTGTTTCTGGTTTTTTATCTGGCCGGGGGCATGGGCGGAGGAGACGTGAAGTTGATGGCGGGGTTCGGAGCGCTGCTGGGAACCAAGCTGCTGCTCCAAGCGGCCCTATGGACGGCCGGGTGCGGTGGGCTCATGGCGACCGCGGTGATCGCGGGCCGCTATGTTCGCCGGGTGTTGCAACATGCTGGTTCCATTCAGAAGGATGCTGGCGCGTCCGGGCAGACTGCCGAGACGATTCCCTATGCCCCGGCGATTGCCGCGGGGGTATGGCTGGCGCTCGTGCCGAAATGATGAGCCGAACGAGGATTGCGTCCGGGTGGACATCGCATCTGGACGGGAGAGAGAGATATGGATCGTAGATTTGTCACGGTGCTGGGAGTGAGCCTGTTATTCGCGCTCGTGATCTCCAGCGTGTTCTACCAGATGACGGCGCGCGCCGGAAATGCCAAAAAGGCGGAACCGGCCGTGGAGATGCGGGATGTCGTCGTGGCGGCCAAGCCTCTGTCTGTCGGAGTCACCATAAAGCCGACCGACGTGAAACTGGGCAAACTTCCCGCGACCGCTTTCCCTAAGGGCGCGTTCTCCAAGCCCGAAGAGGTGATCGACCGTCCGGTCATCAGCAACATCTTAATGGATGAGGCTGTGCTGGATGGACGGCTGGCGGCCCGCGGCAGCGGTCTGGGCCTGGCGCCCATCATTCCGGTCGGAATGCGCGCTGTGACGGTGCGCGTCAACGACGTCAGCGGACTTTCCGGGTTCGTGCTTCCGGGCATGCGAGTCGACATCCTGGTTACCGGCAACCCACCCGCCGGCAACGGAACGGTGACGGTGACTCCGCTTCAAAATATGCTGGTGCTCTCAGCCGGAACGGCGATTCAAGCCGACTCCAAAGGCCAGGCCATTCAAGCCGCTACGGTGACGCTGCTGGCCACGCCGGAACAGGCCGAGATGCTCACGCTGGCGAACGGCGAAGGACGCATCCAGTTGGTGCTGCGCAACGGCAGCGACCAGAACATCGAGAAAATCCGTGGCAGCCGCGTCGCGGAACTGTACGGTGCGGCAGCGCCCGCCCCAAAGCCCGCCAATTCAGAGGCGGTTCGCCCCAGACGGCGGCCGGTCGAAACGATGGAAACAGCTGCGCCGGCTCCACCGCCGCCTCCTCCTCCGCCTGACCAGATCGTGGTAATCCGGGGAACGCAGAAGTCCGTAGAAGTAGTTGGACTCGGGGGAAAGTAAGCCATGCTATCGATGAAGCGGATCCATTTCCCAATTGCGCTGTTTGCGGCCGCCGCGGTGTCGCTCTGTGGCCAAGCCGGGCCGGAGCAAGTGCGGCTGACTGTTGGAAAAAGCATTGTAATCGACTACCCGGCCGATATCGCACGGATCTCAACCAGCAATCCGGACGTCGTAGATGCCTCGCCCGTGACCTCTCGCGAAGTGTTGCTGCACGGAAAAGGTTATGGGACCGTGACCTTGGTGGTGTGGAGCAAGGCCGGGCAGCGTAACTTCTACAACATCGACGTCGAGCAGAACCTGGAGCCTCTGCGCCAGTTGCTGAAGGAGACGTTCCCGAGAGAAGACATTCACGTACAATCCTCGCGGGATTCACTGTCTATGACCGGCCGGGTCTCCAGCAAGGACGTTGCGGACCGCGCCGCCGCGTTGGCGGTTCCGTTCGCGAAAACAATTGTGAACAACGTACAGATTGCCGCGGGGCCGGTGGAGAAGCAAATTCTGTTGCGCGTCAAGTTCGCCGAGCTGGATCGAACCACGGCCACCCAGTTCGCGGTGAATCTGGTATCGACCGGAGCCGCGAATACGATTGGGCGCATCACTACGGGAGGCGCGGCAGCCCCGCAGCCTAGTGTGATCCAGGGTGGCGCCGGAGCAGCCGGCAATTCGACCTTCAGCATTTCGGACGCGTTGAATATTTTTGCGTTCCGCCCGGATTTGAACTTGGGTGTGCTTCTCAAAGCGCTGCAGCAGCGCAATCTGCTTCAGATTCTGGCCGAACCGAACCTGGTGACGAGCAACGGCAAAGAAGCCAGCTTCCTGGTCGGCGGCGAATTTCCAGTCCCAGTGCTGCAGGGTGGCGCGAACTCGGGCGCGGTGACCATTCAGTTCCGCGAGTTCGGGATTCGGCTCACATTCAACCCCGTCATTACCGACAACAATACGCTGCGGCTATATGTGAAGCCGGAGGTCTCCTCGCTGGACTTCGCCAATGCGGTGTCGTTTAACGGGTTCACGATTCCCGCCCTTTCCACCCGGCGCATGGAGACCAACATCGAGCTGGGCGAGGGTCAAAGTTTCGTCATCGCGGGTCTAATAGACAACCGGGTCACCGAAACTATGGCGAAGATCCCCGGGTTGGCGAGCCTGCCGATCTTGGGAAACCTATTCAAGAGCCACGAACTCGACAAAAACAATTCTGAGCTGGTGGTTCTTGTCACTCCGGAAATTACGATGCCTCTGCAGCCCGGTGAGGCCAAGCCAATACCGGCGATGCCGCACGAATTTTTAGCGCCGATTACGCCTCTGCCCGAAGCTAAATCAAACAAGAGGTCTAAGTAACCGGTGGGCATGTTGAGAGCGAGCGAAAGGAGCAGCCGATGACGCGCCGGGCGCCGGTACTAACGGCGTTATCGATCGTGCCGAATCGCGAATTGGCAGCGCAATTCGCCGGTGCGATCGAGCGTTCCCGCTCGTTCCAGATCTTGTCCGAGTTTGACTCCTATCCGTCGCACCAAGCGCTCGAAGTGCGTCTGCGCCAGACGCGGCCGGACGTAGTGCTGCTGGATGTGGCAACCAACCTGGATGCCGCCTGCGAGCTGATCCGCGCTATTGGGGCGTTAAATCTGCAGACTCACATCGTGGGCCTGCACGTCCGCAACGATTCGGACGCGATCTTGCGCAGCCTGCGGATGGGCGCCAGTGAATTTCTGTACGCTCCTTTCGATCCGGAGATTCAAGACGAGGCGCTTGCGCGCCTGCACCGGCTGCTCGAGCCTAGCCGTTCCGATGAGACGCAGCCCGGATCCATAGTGGCCTTCTCGAGCGCAAAGCCCGGCTCCGGAGCCTCCACCTTGGCCGCCCAAACCGCGTTCGCATTGCGCCGCGCGACGTCCAAACGCGTGCTGCTGGCGGATTTCGACTTGATGGGCGGCATGATCGCTTTTTATCTGAAGCTCAACAACTCGAAATCCCTGCTGGATGCTTTGCAGGCGGCGCACCAGCTTCAGGATGCGCATTGGCCGTCGTTCGTGGCCGCGTCCGAGGGTGTGGATATCCTGGCTGCGCCCGAAACGCCTTACGTCGGCCCGGTGGACGCCGGGCGATTGCACGCCCTGCTGGAACATGCGCGGCTCAACTATGACTGGATCGTCATCGATCTGCCGGTCGTCTTCCAGCGCGTAAGTCTGATGACTATCTCCGAGGCGGACCGGGCGTTTCTGGTCTCCACGTCGGAATTACCCAGTTTGCATCTGGCCCGGAAAGCGGTGACGTTGCTGGAGCAATTGGGCTTTCCGCGCGAGCGCTTTCAGATCACGATCAACCGGATTCAGCGGCGCGACGATCTCACCGGATCGGACATCGAGCGCCTGTTTAATTGCAGCGTGAGCGCGCGCATTCCCAATGATCATTTTTCCCTGCATCGCGCGGTAACTCTCGGCCAACCGGTCGAAGGTCATTCCGACCTGGGCAAGGCCATTCAGAACCTGGCGGTTACGTTATCGGGCGGCGGACCGAGCGAGCGCAAGAAAACAGATGTGACGGACTGGAGGACGGTGCCGTCCCCGGTCTAGATAGACACGCATTATGTTTCCGAACTTAGAAGCCAAAACGCCGCCCCAGATGAGCTGGGAGCAACGCCTGCTCAAGAGCAGTGCCAAACCCAAGAGCACGCTGAAGCCCGAATATCAAGAGCTGAAGTTTACCCTGCACCGCAAGCTGGTGGACAAGATCAACTTGGAAGCGCTGGCCACCATTGATAATCAGCGCGTGCGCAGCGAAGTGCGGCAGGCACTGATTTCGCTGATCGATGCCGAGCCGACGCTGTTGAGCTCGATTGAGAAGCAGCAAATCTGCGACGAAGTTCTGGATGAAGTGTTCGGGCTCGGCCCACTCGAGCCTTTGCTGCAAGATCCGACGATCTCCGACATCCTGGTGAACACGCACAAGCAGGTCTATATCGAGCGCAAAGGGCTGCTGGAGCTGACTAGCGTGACCTTCCGCGATTCGCAACACTTGCTGCGGATTATCGACAAGATTGTTTCGCAGGTCGGGCGCCGTGTAGACCAGTCCACTCCGATGGTGGATGCCCGCCTAAGCGACGGCTCGCGCGTCAACGCGATCGTTCCGCCGCTGGCTGTGGACGGTCCGCTGCTGTCCATCCGCCGCTTCAGCACTGATAAGCTGATGCCGCCGGACCTGGTGGACCGCTCCGCTATGACGCAGGGCATGATGGAACTGCTCGAGGCGTGCGTCCGGGCCAAGCTCAATATCATCATCGCCGGCGGAACCGGTGCCGGTAAGACTACCCTGTTGAACGCGCTCTCCGCCTTTATTTCGCCGAAAGAACGAATCGTAACCATCGAAGACGCGGCCGAACTGCAGTTGAAACAGCCGCACGTTGCGCGGCTTGAAACGCGTCCACCCAACCTGGAAGGCACCGGAGCGGTACGGCAGCGTGAGCTGCTGATCAACAGCTTGCGTATGCGTCCGGACCGGATCGTGGTGGGCGAGGTCCGCGGCGAGGAAGCGCTGGACATGTTGCAGGCCATGAACACGGGCCATGATGGGTCGCTCACTACCATCCACGCCAACAGCCCGCGCGATGCGATCTCCCGCTTGGAAGTGATGGTCGCGCTGGCGAATTCCAATATGCAGCTGGTTTCGATCCGCCAGCAGATCGCCAGCGCGGTGCATCTGCTGGTGCAGGCCGCCCGCTTGAGCGACGGCTCACGGCGAGTGGTCTCATTGACTGAAGTAACAGGCATGGAAGGCGAAGTGGTCACCCTCCAGGACATCTTTGTGTTTGAAAAGCGTGGACTGAATCCGGACGGCAAGGTGGTGGGACGTTTCGCAGCCACGGGCATCCGGCCTAAATTTTACGAGAAGCTGCTAGCGGCCGGGATCCGCCTGCGCCCCGACCTGTTTGACGAAGTGGTGGAGGTCTGATCTATGTTCATCGTGATCGCCATCGCAGTTTGGGCCTGTGCGTTGCTGGTGTGGTGGGCTTGTTCGAATGCCTTCCGGCACTCCGATATGGACAAGCTCAAGAGCCGCATCTTGGGCAGCAACAAGCCGAAGGCCGCAAAAAGCAGCGTTACCGGTTCGCTGATTCAACGCGATGAGACCAATACGCTGCTGGCGATCAAATTCCTGCGCCGTTTCAAACTGCAATCCAAGCTGCAGGATCTACTCGAGCAAGCGGGCTTGAAATGGAGCACTCACAAGCTTGTGAACATCAGCTTGGTGGCCGTGGTAGCCGGCTGGGCGGCGGCGTGGCTCATCTTACCGGGCCAGTTCCGCAAGGCATCCTATCTGGCGGGTCTGGCGACCGGCACGTTCCCGCTGATGTATGTCGTCCGCACGCGGAACGCGCGCATGCGCCGTTTCGAAGAACTCTTTCCCGACAGCCTGGAGTTCGTTGCGCGGTCCATGCGGGCGGGGCACGCGTTCTCGGTTTCGCTCGAAATGATCCAGCGCGAATTTCAGGAGCCGCTCGCCGGCGAATTCCGGCGAACGTTTGAAGAGCACAATCTGGGTCTGCCGCTGGACGTGGCATTGCAAAAACTGGCCCAGAGGATCCCCTCGCTGGACGTGCACTTCTTCATTTCGGCCGTTCTATTGCAAAAGCGCACCGGCGGAAACCTGGCCGAGATCCTGGACAAGCTGGCCTACGTGATCCGCGAAAGGTTCAAGTTGAGAGGCCGTATCCGCGCCATCAGCGCTCACGGCCGCATGACCGGCGGCGCCCTGACCTGCATTCCGATCGCGGTTGCCCTCATCATGTTTTACGTCAATCCAGACTACGTCAAGTTCTTCTTCATGGACGAGGTCGGAAACATCATGTTGGGCGCGGCTGTCGTGCTGCAAATCGTCGGGTACACGATTATCAAACAGATCGTGAAGATTGAGGTGTAGGATGCCAATGCTAATAGCCTTCGCGGTATTCGTCTTGTGCGCGGCGGGCATGGCCTACGCCGGGACCAAGTTATACGTCAAGCCCAAGGAAGCGATCGAGCGAATCGCCGGCACCAGTACGCGCCAGGAAACAGCGCCCATCCATCCCAGCCTGATCTTTCACGACATCGTCAAGCGGTTGGGAAACATGGTACCGGCCTCACCCAAAGACGTAACGGTGATGCAGCGCCGGCTGATTCGGGCCGGCTACCGCAACCCAAACGCACTGAAGATTCTGTACGGCGCCAAAGCTTTATTTGCGGTGCTAGTGCCCACCGTAGCGGCCCTCGTGCTGCTGAATACTTCCATGGAGCCGAGCAACAAGTTCGGAGCCGTGCTGGCGGCGATCGCGATCGGTTTTTTTGGTCCGAACGAATATGTGCGCATGGCGGCCAAACGGCGGCAGAAAAACATTCATCGCGGTCTGGCTAATTCTCTGGACCTGATGGTGGTGTGCGTTGAGTCGGGCCTCGGGCTGGATCAGGCCATGATGCAGGTGTCCAAAGATCTGGAGCGGGCGCACCCGGAGATTAGCGAAGAGCTAGCGATCGTCAATTTGGAGTTGAAAGCTGGAAAGCGGCGCGCGGAAGCTTTGCGTAACCTCGCGGACCGTACCGCTGTGGAAGATCTCAAGAAGTTGGTGGCGGTGCTCATCCAAGCCGATCGGTTCGGCACCGGTGTAGCACAGAGCCTGCGCGCTCACTCGGACTTTATGCGGGTGCAAGCCCGGCAAATTGCCGAAGAAAAGGCGGCCAAGCTGGGCGTCAAATTGGTTTTCCCGATCTTCTTCTGTATTCTGCCCTCCTTGTTCGTTGTGACAGTAGGGCCGGTAGTGATGAAAATCATCCGGGAGCTGCTCCCGATGATGAATAACATGTAGCGGAATCTTTTTCGCGGGAAAGGAGAAAACGATGGATAGCTCGATGATTCGCATCGTTTGCGCGGTGCTGGCGGTCCTGTTTCTGGGACTGATCGTTCTGCGACGCAAAAAAAGCGCCGAATAACTTCGCTCGCGGGATTGGGCGGCGTTCCAGAGTTCCTGGCGCCCCCGGCGGTAGTAGCGACGGGCGAGGTGTGGTTTGGGCCGCGCTTCGCCCGTGACGGTTCGAAAGATCCGAAGAATTTTGCTTTTTTGGGAGTGCACGTTTATGCTGAGCAAGCCTTATTGCTGGAAGATTGCCCTGGGCATCTGCCTCGTAGCGGCGGCGGCTTGGGGAGGAACCTTCGGTACGGTGGTCCCGATCGGTGGCCAAGCCTCGGATCTGGCGTTGGATGCGGGGAGGGGAGTCCTCTACATCTCCAACTTCACGGCCAACCGCATCGAGGTAATGTCGCTTTCAAACAATACCATCCAAACCTCCATCAATGTGGCCGCGCAACCCAGCGCGCTGGCGCTTTCGCCAGATGGGCGGTTTTTGGTCGTGTGCCATTACGGAAACGCGGCGCCGCCGGCCTCCTCATCCAATGCGCTCACGGTGATCGATTTCACCACGAATGGCAAACAGACATTTGCATTGGGCAGCGCGCCACTGGGTGTCGCTTTTGGCATCGACGGCCTGGCTCTGGTGGTGACCAGCACAGATTTTCTGCTGCTGGATCCAGTATCGGGAACCACCACCGAACTTAATACGATTGCCGGCGTCTCGTCCAAAACCTTGCCGCAGCCGGCTGCCAGCTTCCCGACGAACATCGTTGCCGCTTCCGTTAGCGCATCGGCAGACGGTCTTACGATAGCGGGTTTCGGAGACACGCTGATCTTCCGTTACGATGTCACCACCCGATCCATTACAGGGGGATTGTACACCGCCTCGCCGCCGCTTGGGCCGCGTGCGGTGAGCGTGAGCCAGGACGGCTCTTACTTTACGACGGGATGGGCGCTCAAGGACCGGTATTTCTATAATATCTCCCAGTTCAACAATCCCTCCGGTGCGTTGAATATCGGCACCACCGCCATTGATTCGGCTCACAACATCATTTACGCGCAAATTCCCGCAGGCGTTCCGACCGGTACCTCCTCCGGCGGCACGACGACCGGGCCAGCGCTGCCGATCCTGCAAATCGTGGATGCCGATAACCTGGCGGTTCGCAATCAGCTGAATTTGCCGGAAAATTTTGCAGGTAAGAGCACGCTGTCGAGTGACGGGTCCGTCTTATACGGTGTTTCCGACAGCGGCGTTATGGTGCTTCCGGTGGGAGCCTTGTCGCAGACCGACCAGGTTACGGCGAGCCAGCCGGACCTGGTTTTTCGCGGCAATTTCTGCAATCGTTCCGTCGCCACGCAGGCGTTAACGATAGTCAATCCGGGTGGCGGGCACACGCCGTTCACGATTTCGAGCAACGTTACCGGGCTCAATGTGAGCCCAACTTCGGGTGTGACGCCGGCCACGATCACGGTGAGCGTGGATCCGAACGTTTTTGCCAACCAGCAGGGCACGGTAAGCGCCTCTCTTCAAATCAAGTCGGCCGCTGCGGTCAACGTTGTTAACGCCGTCCGCGTGCTCATCAACTCTCAGCAGCCATCGCAGCGGGGCGCGTTCGTCGATATTCCCGGCACGCTGGTCGACATTTTGCCGGATCCGAGCCAGAACCGCTTTTATGTGCTTCGCCAGGACCAGAACCAGGTGTTAGTGTATGACGGCAGTAACGATACCTTGATCGCGACGCTGCGTACCGGAAACACGCCTAAAGGCATGGCCATCACCTTCGATCAGCACTATTTGCTGGTTGGCTGTGACAACTCCCATTACGTGAACGTGTTCGATCTGCAAACGCTTCAGCCCACCATGCCGGTGCGGATGTTCAACGGCGACTACGTTCAATCCTTGGCCGCGTCGTCGAACGCGATCCTCGCGGTGACGCGGAATGCATCGGGCGGCGATCCAACCATTCACCGCATCGATTTGGCTACGCGCTCCAGTTCGCGCCTTCCCTCGCTGGGAGTATTCCAGAACAAGATCGCGCTCAATTCCGTCATGGTATCGTCGTCGAACGGAAGGACCATCTTTATCGCCTCCTCCGACGGGAGCGTCATGCTGTACGACGCAGTTTCGGACAGCTTCACGGTGTCGCGCAAAGATTTCACGTCGTTATCCGGCGCGTATGCAGCTTCCAACTTCGACCAGTACATGGTCGGTAATATGCTGATGAACTCGTCGCTGGTCCAAATCGCTCAGATCGGAACCAGCGGTGGCAACTCTTCTGGTTTCGCTTTTGTCGATCAAACGGGTTACTTTACTACCGCTCCGGTTCCGGCCGGCGGAGGTCAGAGCTCTGCGCCGGGAACCATTCTGCAAGTAAACACGGCGAATGCGGGCGGCACCGCCAATCTCGCGACGGGTATGGTGGAAGCTCCGCTTCTCGGCAGTACGGGCTCCGTCTTCACTCGCACGGTTGCTCCGCTGTATGGGCGGAACGCGATCATCAATTTGACGGTTTCTGGGTTAACGGTGCTGCCCTGGAACTACAGCGCTTCGGTGGCGCCACCGGTTCTCAATGCGGTGGTGAGCGCGGCCGACGGCAGCAGCAAGGTCGCCCCCGGCGGATTGATTTCCATATTCGGCTCGCAATTGAGCCCGGTGAATATCGCGACATCGGAGATCCCGCTGCCGACGGCCTTGGCCAACAGTTGCATCACCGTAAATGGTGAGCCGGTACCGGTTTTGTTCGTTTCCTCCAATCAGATCAATGCTCAAATGCCGTTTGAAGCCATCGGCAATGTGACGCTGATTCTGCGGACGCCGGGTGGCGTTAGCAACAACTTCAATCTTCAAGTCCTGCCGAACGCGCCCACGGTGTTCTACGTTCCCGTGCCTGGAGCCGATGGCTCGATGCCTCCCGCACCCGCCGTTATCCGAAGCGACGACGGACAATTGGTTACCAACTCGCACGAGATACACAAGAACGCAAATCAGTACGTAGTGGTTTATTTGACCGGTCTCGGCCAAACCAATCCCGCCGTTGGAAACGGCCTGCCGTCCCCCAGTTCTCCCCTGGCCGTCGCGTTGACGGCTCCGACCGTGACCTTGGGCGGCGTCCAAATCCCGGTCGCATATTACGGGCTGGCGCCTGGGGAAGTAGGCGTTTACCAGATCAACGCCAAGATTCCGAGTAATGTTCCGACGGGCTATGTGCCATTAACGATTACACAAGGCTCCTCTACGACCTCGGTTACCGTGCGCGTAGTGGATTAGAAATTCGATTAGAAAGTGAATTAGAAACAGAGGACACATGATGAAACGATTCAGTACCGTTTTGTTTTTGGCGTCGCTGGCTGTAGCGCCAGCCGCGCTCGCTCAACGATGGGAAGTCGGCGTGGCCGGCGGCGGCAGCTTTTATACCAGCGAGACCGTTCAGAACGCTGGCAGCAATGGAAGCGCCGGCTTCAACAATGGCTTCGCCGTGAGCGGTTGGCTCGGCAACAACACCACCAACTTCATCGGCGGTGAACTGCGCTATGACTTCGAGCGCCCGGACCTACATCTCTCCTCCGGAGGCACGTCGGTCAACTTCAGCGGCATGACCAACGCGGTTCACTACGACTTCCTCTTGCACTTCGCACCCAGCGAAGCGCATGTCCGTCCATTTGTCGCTGCGGGCGGCGGGGTAAAGGTTTACTCGGGTACCGGCACCGAACTGCCGTTCCAACCGCTTTCCAACGTGGCGCTACTCACTAAGACCTCGCAGCTCGAACCCGTGGTCTCAGTGGGAGGCGGTATCAAGGTCGCAGTTAGTAAATCCGCCATGTTGCGGCTCGAGGTTCACGACTATCTCTCTCCTTTCCCAAACAACGTGATCGCCCCGGCTCCGGGCGGCAAGATCAGCGGCTGGCTTTCGGATTTCGTGGTCAGCGCGGGCTTGAGCTTCGGCATTTAAGGATTTAATCATGTGGGCGCGGGCTGCGAAGCTCGCGCCCTTTTGCCGTCATTTGCCTGTATAGTGGTAAAAATGCCGGGTCTCGCGAGGGTGGTCGGGCTATTTGTCTGCATTGCCGCTCCACTCCTCAGCCAAGCTGGTTCCCCGTTTGTTGGCAGCGATGTCTGCCGCACCTGTCACCCGGACGTCTGGGCCAATTTCTACAAAAATCCGCATTACAAAAGCATTGCGTCGGGAAAAGAGCCTGCCGAACGGACTGGTTGTGAAAGCTGCCATGGACCGGGTCAGGCGCACGTGCAGGCGCGCGGCGGCAAGGCAACCATCGTCGCGTTCTCGGAACTCGCTCCCGCCAAAGTGCTCGATAACTGCCTACGTTGCCACGCCGAAAAGATCAGCCGCGCCAATATCCGGCGGTCGTCCCACACCCTGAGCGACGTAGTCTGCACCAACTGCCATTCGATTCACAAATCGCCCGTGCCGAAATTTCTGCTCGGCAAGCGCCAGATCGACCTGTGCTACGGCTGCCATAACGACGTCCGTTCGCAATTTTCCATGCCGTTCAAACACCGGGTGAACGAAGGTTTCATGGTGTGCACCGATTGCCATAACCCGCACGGCGCCTTCGCGTCGACCTGGCGGATGGCCGCGCGCCCTCGCATGGTGGACCAGGCGGCCGCAAACGAAGAACCTTGCCTGAGGTGCCATTCCGAAAAGCGCGGGCCGTTCTTGTACGAGCACGAACCGGTCCGCGTCGATGGATGCGAGACCTGCCACTACCCGCACGGCTCTACAAACTCGCGGCTATTGCGCCGTCCCGTGGTTTTTACGATGTGTCTGGAATGCCATAACGGATCCGATAGTTTTGGACGTCAAAATTCCGGTGTGCTTACGATCACCGCTACTCATAACCTCGCCGATCCGCGCTACCAGAACTGCACCACCTGTCATGTACGCGTGCATGGGTCCAACTCCGATCCCCTGTTTCTGCGATGAGCGCTCCCGGCAAGCTCTCAAATCTCGCAGCGGTTTTCTTTTCATTGCTGCTATCCGGCGTGGCTTGCTTCGCGCAGCCAACTGTGGCGCCCACGGCCGAACCCGCCGGCCCGGCGCGCGGGGAAAACGTTAGCGACTACAACATCGTCGACTCCTTCGAAACGGGCTACCGTTTCCGCACGTTCGGAGGCAGCTTCGATCAATACCGGAGTACGGTGAACTATGGCGACGGCATCCGCCTGCTCGCTAGCTTTCTCACCATCAACTCGCGCGACGGGCACGGCAAATGGTTCGACAACTTATCGCTCACCACGCGAGGACTCGGGAACGACCCCTACGAAAGCGCCACCCTGCGTATCGAGAAGAACCGGCTCTATCGGTACGATCTGAACTGGCGGCTGAACGACTACTTCAATCCAGGCCTGCGCACCGGGGGCCAGCAGGGCCAGCACCTGCTAGATACCGAGTACACAACCCAAGACAACGACCTCACGCTTTTCCCGGACTCCAACGTGCAGTTCTTCCTCGGCTATTCGCGCGGCAACCAAAACGGCCCGGCGCTCTCCACGATCCAGCTCTTCGATTCGCGCGGCAACGAATTTCCGATTTTCGAAAACGTGCGGCGGCTCAGAAACGAGTACCGCATCGGCAACGAGCTGCGCGTATCCGGCATACGCTTCACCTGGATGCATGGCTGGGAGGATTTCAAGGAGGACAGCAGCTATCTGTCTGGCCCGAATCGAGGCAATGACCCGGGCAGCCTCACCGCGCTGAACTCGTTCCGGCGCACCGAGCCCTACCACGGCACCAGCCCGTATTGGCGAGGCGCCCTGTTCACCGAACATAAGCGTTTCGCCTTAAATGGACGGATGACGTATACCTCCGGCAGCCGCGCCTTCGCCCTGGACGAAACTGCTTTCGGCACCTCTCGCTTTGGCTTAGCCGCTGCGCGCCAGGTACTTACCGAAGGAACGGCGAGGCGCCCCGTCATGGCGGGAAACCTTACCCTGAGCCTCTTCCCCGGCTCAAAACTGACGATAGTTAATCAGACGACGGTGAACAATATCCGCATCGACGGCAATTCGGTTTTCGCGGAATTCGACAACGCCACCCAGACGATCAACTACACGGCGTTCGAGTTTCTGGGGATCCGTACTATCGCCAATGAGACGGATCTGAATTTTCAGGCAAGCCGCTGGCTCGGGCTGTATGGCGGGTATCAATACTCGGACCGCCAAATCCGATCCAACGAAGCGAGCGCTTCACCCGGCGGCTCGTTCGCCCAGCCTTCCGAGCAGACCAATATTTTGCACGAAGGCCGGTTTGGAGTGCGGCTCAAACCGATTAAGCCGCTCACAATCCTGCTCGACAGTTCCATTGGACGCGCTAACCGGCCATTGAGTCCTATTGCCGAACGCAACTATCAAGTGCTGGGCGCGCGGGTGCAGTACAAAATCAAAAGCTTCATGGCCACGGCTTCAACTCGCGAAAACTACAACAGCAATTCGGTCGCGCTTTCGAGCTTCGCCTCTTACGCCCGCGCCCACTCCGTCAACGGCACCTGGACGCCGCGCGACTGGTTCGCGCTGGATGCAGGCTATTCCAAGCTGCATCTGAACACCGCGGGCGGTCTCAACTATTTCGCGTTGGGCCAGTCCATCACAGGACAACAGTCCATTTATATCAGCAACCTTCATGTCGGCACGCTTACCGCGCACTTCGACGTGAAGAAGCGAGCCGACGTGTTCGTCGGCTATAGTCACACGCAGGACACCGGCGACGGGCGCGGCAGCCTGCTCGGGCCCGGCTTCGGGTCCTCGCTGCCGGCGCTCGAAGCGGCCCAGACCTTTCCTGTAAAATTTCTGTCGCCCATGGCCCGCTTATCGGTTCGCATAACCGGCAAAATTCGCTGGAACGCGGGCTATCAGTATTACGGATACAACGAGCTCTTCTACAACGGAGAGGACTTCCGCGCGCACACTGGCTACACCAGCCTGCTCTGGTCGTTTTAGGTATGGGCTTTCAGGCGACACCCTACACGGTCACAACAGCGCTGATGGTCGCCTTCGCGTTGTTCGTGATCTACATCCGATCGAAAAACTGGCTGGACAGCAACGTGCCACTGTTTTTCTACGTGCTCATGATTATGTACATGCGCGCGGTGGATGGTATCGTGCCCATGTGGCTCATGCTGGCCGGCCTGGCGCTCACGCTGCTCCTGCGCTTCGAGTTCATGAACCCATCCTTGACGAAGTCGGTGAAGTTCCTGGAATTTTGCGCGCTGGCCGCGATGATTTACCTGGGAATGCGAATGGTCTTGCAGATCTAGTTACTTCTCAACCGGCAGTCCAGCTCCGACATAAGCGCGCCAGCCGCCATCCAGCGAAATTGGCTTGGTATAGCCCATCTTCTGTAGCGCATCGGCCACTAGCGCCGAACGGAATCCACCGCCGCAATACAGCACCAGCGTTGCATCCTTCTGCGGCACCTTGGCTTCGATGTCGCGTTCGATGATGCCTTTGCTCAGGTGCATCGCGCCTTTAGCGTGACCGGCCGACCACTCGCTCTCCTCGCGCGTGTCGATCAGTATGTGCGGCTGTTGGGAGGCGACCATCTTCTGGTATTGCGCAATATCGATCTCTTTGATCCGCGACTTGGCATCGTCGACCAGCGCGAGAAATCCGGGATGATGTGCTTTCGGTGCGCCCATGTTCAACTCATCCTTTCGATGCGTGCGCCAACATGCGCCAGCTTCTCCTCGATTTTCTCATAGCCCCGATCGATGTGATACACGCGGTCTACGATCGTTTCGCCCCGCGCTACCAAGCCGGCGAGCACCAGCGACGCGCTAGCCCGAAGATCGGAAGCCAACACCTGCGCGCCGGTGAGCTCCGGAATGCCGGCTACAATCGCCTGCCGTCCCTCCACCCGGATGTTCGCACCCATGCGCGCCAGTTCCTGCGTATGCATGAACCGGTTTTCAAAAATCGTCTCAGTGATGAATGATATGCCGCCGGCCACGGTCATCATCGCCATGTACTGCGCCTGAAGATCGGTGGCGAACCCTGGAAATTCCTCGGTTGTGATGTCGGTAGCTCGCCACCGGCCCTCGGCGCGCACGCGCAGCGCTCCCGGACCGGCCTCCTCAATCGCGGCTCCGGCCTGCCGCATCTTGGTTGCGAGGGCGTCGAAGTGTTCTGGAACACATCCGGAGACGACCAGATCGCCGTGCGTCATCGCGCCTGCGATCAAGAACGTGCCGGCCTCGATCCGATCCGGGATGATGGTGTGCTCGGTTCCATGCAACCGGCTGACACCCTGCACCCGGATCGTGGAGGTCCCCGCGCCTTCGATGCGCGCGCCCATCTTGTTCAGCAGCGCCGCCAGGTCTTGCACTTCCGGCTCGCGCGCTGCGTTGCGAATCACAGTGTCGCCCCGCGCCAGCACCGCCGCCATGACAACGTCCTCTGTTCCGGTCACCGTAATCCGGTCGAAATGAACCTGCGTGCCGCGCAAGCCGTTCGGTGCTTCGGCCTGCACATAACCGTGCGACTGCGTGATGGTCGCGCCCAACTGCTCGAGCGCAGAAACGTGCAGATTAATGGGGCGAGCTCCAATAGCGCAGCCACCGGGCATCGATACGCGCGCCCTCCCGCAGCGGCCTACCAGCGGCCCCAAAACCAGACTGGATGCGCGCATGGTCTTCACCAATTCGTAAGGAGCTTCCGGACGGTCCAAGTTCGAAGCGCGGATGGTGATGCACCCATTGCTGCGGTCCACCGAAGCGCCGCTGTACTCCAACAGCTGTTCCATCGTGCCGATATCGCGCACCGTGGGAATTCGCCGGAGGACCACCGGTTCTTCGGTAAGCAGGCAGGCCGCGAGAGCCGGAAGCGCTGAATTTTTCGCGCCGCTCACCGGGATCTCGCCAACCAGCGGCCGGCCGCCCTGAATACGAAATTTGTCCATCTAGTTCCTTCTTATGATTGCGACTGCCTAAGATTGCGGCTTCAGGGCGAGCGAGATTTGCCCGCCCGCCTCGGCCAGCTTGGCTTCCGCCCCCGCCCGGCTCAACTGCAGTTTTTCCATGAGGATCGCCGTTTTCACGCTGCCGCCCGCATCGCGCAGAAGTTCAGCGGCTCGGTCATCGGTGACGCCCGCCGCTTGCGAGATAATCCGGCGCGACCGATCTTCCAGCTTGCTATTCTTAGGCTGCACATTTACCATCAGGTTGCCATACACATGCCCCAGGCGGATCATGACGGCGGTGCTGATCATGTTCAGCACCAACTTCGTGGCTGTTCCCGCCTTCATCCGGGTGGATCCGGCGATGACCTCGGGGCCAACCAGAGGCGTGATCGCGATCTCAGCCGCGCGGGCCAGTTCCGAATCGGGAGTACAACTCACGCCGGCGGTCAGCGCTCCCAGTTTCCGCGCAGCCTCGATGGCGCCCAATACGTACGGTGTGCGCCCGCTCGCGGCGATGCCCACCAGAGCATCGCGTGCCGTGAAGCCGCGCGCCATCAAATCGCGCCGGCCCCCCTCCGGGTCGTCCTCGTTGGCCTCGCTGGCACGAGCCAGAGCGGCATCTCCACCGGCCAAGATAGCCTGGACCAGATCGGGAGCTACATGAAATGTCGGCGGGCATTCGGCCGCATCCAGCACTGCCAGCCGGCCGCTGGTTCCGGCGCCGATATAGAATAGACGGCCTCCGCTTCGCATCACTGTCACAATGCGGTCCACCGCCTCGGCAATCCGTGGGATTTCACGCTCCACCGCGTCTGCTACCTTCTGGTCCTCGCGATTGATGACCCTCAGCATGTCGCTAGTAGACAGCGTGTCGATATCGCGCGAGGCGGGATTCACTTGCTCGGTGAGCAGCCGGTCCAATTTCATGAAAATTTGTTAACTGTCGCCGCGTGTTCGGCACTGTCCTCGCTAAGGCCGGGGATCAAATGAAAAAGGCGCCGCGAGGAGATCTTCCTCACGACGCCTTTCGAATTCCAATGGCGGTACCGGTTAAACGCTGAACGAGCTGCCGCAGCCGCAGGTGTTCTTCACGTTGGGGTTATTGAACTTGAACCCGGAACCTTCCATAGTTTCCACGTAGTCCACCTCGGCGCCATCCAGGTACAGCAGGCTGGCCTGATCGATGAACACCTTAAGCCCATCGAAAGCATACGTCTTATCGAGCATATTGGGCGTATTCTCGAAGGCCATCGAATAGCTGAAACCGGAGCAACCGCCGCCTACTACCGCGATTCGCAACCCGGCCGGCCTCGGCTCCTGCGTATCCAGAATTTCCTTTACCTTGCTGACTGCCGTCTCGGTGAGTTGAACCATAGCCCTAGTCCTCTTTCTCCAGTCTCTTTGTTCGGGGGAAAACCCCTAAAACCTCATTATCGCGTGAAGCATTCTCGCTGGCAAGCGTGTTGCCATACAGGTGTAGAGCGAAACCGCAACTCTATGCCCTTGATAAACAGCTTCTATTTCTTCGATGCTACACTCCCCGATAGGATGCGACATACCGCCCCCAGCGCGCGATGCGGCCGCCAAAGGATTGAAACCGCAAGAAGTTGCGGTACGTCTGGGAGATTGTATGAGTGGTCTTGCGGGCGCGCTTCCGTTTCCGGTATCCGGGACAAACACCAAGGCGAAGACCAGAGTGGATCACCGCAATTCTGAAGAAGCGGTCCTGGTCCGGCGTGTCCAGGCCCGGGACGAGATCGCCTTTCGCGAGATCGTGGAGCGGTATCAGGCCAAGGTCTTTTCGATCATCTACGGCATCCTGCGCAACCACAACGATGCTGAAGATATCGCCCAGCAAGTCTTTTCCAAGATTTATTTTTCCATCCAGAATTTCGACTTCCGCAGCTCGTTGCTTACCTGGATCTACAAAATCACGGTGAACGAATGCTATGACTATCTGCGCAAAAAGCGCGTGCGGAAGCTGGTGTACGAGAGCGACTTTACCGAAGAAGACGCGCAGCGCATGCAGAACACCGAAGCGGCCATCGATCAAGGGCCGGCGGTGGACACACAGCTAGCGCGCAAGGATCTGGTTTTGAAGCTGCTTTCGAAGTTGTCGGCCGAAGACCGGAATCTGCTGATGCTTAAGGAAGTGGAAGGCCATTCCGTCGAGGAGCTGTCGCAGATGACCGGCATGAACGAGAATACGATCAAAGTGAAGTTGTTCCGCGCGCGGCAAAAGTTAGTCAAGGCCGCACAGCGGTTGGGCCGTGGGAGCAGCAAGTTAGAGCAGCGATAGATGTGATAAAACTGTCAGAGCGCACAAACGGGCGATTCGATCCGTAGCGCAAGAGCAAGCGATTTTTTTGAGGGAAGAAGTTATGCACGAGCCAATCCGGGACAACCTTGAAGAATACCTCAGGGGTTCGGCCGCCGAGCTTCCTGCGGATTTTTACGCGCACTTGGAAGCATGCGACGGCTGTGCAAATGAATTGCACGCGCTCCAAGCGCAAGCGGAATTGTTGCGCGCGCTTCGGCCGGGCAGGGAAGTTGAACCGCGGGCAGGTTTTTACGCGCGCGTGATGGATCGAATCGAGGCCGAGGGACGCGCCTCCATCTGGTCCATTCTGCTGGAGCCGGCGGTCGGCCGCCGCTTGGCGGTGGCATGCGCCACTCTGGTGCTGCTGCTCGGCACCTATTTCGTTGCCACCGAAATGAGCGAACCCATGATCGCGGTTGCTCCGAGTATTGCTGCCACTGCTTCGCCAATAACCGCCGATTCGTCTACTCCTCAGACAGCGACGGATGAAGACAGCCCCCAGCAGCAGCAGCAGCGTGACGCGGTGCTGGTGAATCTGGCGAGCTTTCACGAGTAACGATGTTTGCCTCTGACCGGGCCTCCTGGCAGAATCCCCGCATTCTCGCCCTGCTACTTCTGATCTTTTTGTGCGGAGCGCTGGCCGGCGCAATCACTGTGCGCGCGGGGCTGCACGAGCGGCTGCATCGCAGCGCCAGCGCGCTTTTTTGGAGAGATGGCAACGACGCCGAGTTTTCCTACGATCGCCTTAAAAAAGAACTGAACCTGACGCCTGAGCAGTCCGACAGGCTCAAGACCATTCTGGACGATTTCGTCAAGTATCACGCCGATCTGGAAGCCCAGATCGAAGACGTGCGCGCCACCGGGAGAAACCGCATCGTTCAGATGCTAACCCCCGAGCAGCGCGCCCGGTTTGAGAAGCTCTCGCAGCAGCTTTCCTCGCGGTAGGCGCGCCAGCCATCCAAAGGCAGGCCCGCGCTGTCCTCCCGCCTAGAACGTGATCTTTGCCGCCAGCTGAAGAATTCGCGGATCGAAAGTGGTAGTTGGCGTACCCAAACCAGCCACGGGCGAAAACGTATTGGTGGCGGCCGTGAAATTGTACTGGGTGG
Source organism: Bryobacteraceae bacterium (assembly GCA_035293725.1). Taxonomy (GTDB): domain Bacteria; phylum Acidobacteriota; class Terriglobia; order Bryobacterales; family Bryobacteraceae; genus Palsa-89. Next base: position 130,441 of record DATGMH010000161.1, on the reverse strand, counting down.
TCAACAGCGAGTTGAAATTCGCGCGATTGGTAAGGTTGAACGCCTCGAACATCATCCTGAGTTTCACGCGCTCGGCATATAGCGGAAAGTCGCGGGTGACCCGGATATCTACGTCCAGGAAATTGGGCCCGATGAGTGTGTTTCTACCCACGTACGGGGGCCGATCGGTTCGCGTGTTCCCATCGTTGTTCACATCGCCGCCAACCAGTATCGAGAACGGGCGGCCGCTCTGCACGGTTGATATGCTGGATAGCTGGTAGCCTTCCAGGATCGCGCGCAGGACCGGATTCTGCAGCGAATGCGCGTAATTGATATCCCACACGCCTGAGAACACGAACCGATGGCGCACATCGGCGTTCGCCAGGCCGCGTTCGAGGTTCGGCTGCAGCGTGTTTTGCGCGTTCTTCGCATCGTCGGTGCCGACAACCACAGACGTGAAGTCGGGTGCATCGTCGATGGCCTTGGAAAAGGTGTACGAGGTCTGCACCTGAAAACCTTGCGAGAAACGCTTGGTCAATTGAATGAATCCGCCGTGGTAAATGGAATCTGCGCCGCTGTCGAACACGCTAATACGCCCGAAGTTCGGATCGATCCGGCCCGGATGCCGGTAGAACGTGACTGGGCCTACGCCCGCGATAGTGCCTTGCACCGGAACCTCAGGATAGAGATTGACATCGCGCGTACGCGTGAGGTGCTCGCCGCGCACGCCGAGATAGCCGACCGTCAAGCCGTAGTCGCGGCCAATTTGCCGCTCCACGTTGAAGCTCCACTGGTGCGTGAGCGGTTGCACGTAGTTCGAAGCAAACACGTAAATATCCGGAGTGCGCGACAGCACCGGTGGTGCCGTCAGAATATTCGGATAGGTGGGGAAGTTGTTGAACAAAGTGTACGTCTGTACCTGGATTCCGTTCTGTGTGATCGCGGTCCCGGTAAGAATGCTCGGCGTCCGGCCGTAGTAGATGCCGTAGCCGCCGCGAATCACGGTCTTGCCCCGGTCATCCAAACGGTAAGCAAATCCCGCGCGTGGACCGATGTTGTTCTTATCGAGATGGATCTTTGCGGTGTCCAGGCCCATGGCTGCAAGCCCAGGATCGGGATTGTGCACGGACGGCTGTGCGTAATCGAAAAAGTCGTAGCGTACCCCGTAGTTCAGCGTTAGCCGCTCGGTGGCGCGCCAGGAGTCCTGGGCATAGAAACTGTACTCGTTCACATTCGGCTGAGATAACGCGCCGGCCGTGCCCGCGCCGGCAAAAGCCTGGGTGTAACTGAACGGCTTGTCGGCGGCGAAATCAGCCAGGCTGTTGAACACATAGGAACCGCTGAAATTACCCGGGAAGAAGTTGCCGATCTGCTGGAAATCCATATCCAGGCCAAATTTGAGCGAATGCCTGCCGAGTTCACGGGAGAAGGCCTCGGCCCATTGATACGTTTTCGCATTGGTATAGCGTGGGCTGAAGTCGTTCCTGCCAATGGACAACTCCGTGGTCCCATTCTGGCGGATGATGGCCTCGGGCGCGGCCGAATTCGCAAAACCGGGCTCGTTGTCGCGAGTAAAAACGAAGCGTGATTCCAATACGCTGAGCGCGCCGATCGTAATGGTGTGGCTGGCCGCCACGTTGTCCGTGGTCACGTTGCTGTTACCGGTATGCTCGGCGGCGCTCGACGGCCCGGTGTTTTCGAAATTTTGCCCGACGAAACGATTCGCGTTGTAGCGCACGCTGAGCCGTTGGTTATTGGTAAGGTTCCAATCCACCTTGCCGAGATAGACGTCGTTGTTCAGCGCGTTGCTGTAAGGCGTCAGGTACTTTTGCAGCGATTGCGCGGCTTGTTGCGACAGCGGATCCGACGGAACAGGAACTTGGAAGAAAACCGGATTTGGAGTGGTGTTGCGCTGGCCATCGTAGTCGAAGAAGAAGAACAATTTATTCTTCACGACCGGACCGCCGAAGTTGCCGCCAAACTGGTTGAAATGATACGCGCGCTTGGGGATGCCCCGGCGATTGTTTTCCCACTGGTTTGCGTTGAGCGCTTTATCGCGGAAGAACTCGAACGCAGTGCCGTGAAAGTCGTTGGTGCCGGACTTCGTGATCACGTTGATTACGCCGCCGCCGGCGCGCCCGATCTCCGCAGCATACCCGTTCGTGTTTACTTGAAACTCCTGCACGGCGTCCTGGCTGAAGCTATAAGGATTGCGTCCGGTTCCGGCGCGGCCCGAGGACTGCCCGAAGAAAACATTGTTCGCGTCAGACCCATCTACCAGCAGGCTGTTGGCGGTGCCACGCTGCCCGCCGAAAGAGAGATCGCCCGTGCGGGTAGGGTCGCGCGTCACGCCTGGCGTGAGGACCGTAAAATCCAGAAAGTTCCTGCCGTTGATCGGCAGATCGGCAACGGCCTGCGTCGTGACCACTGTCGACGTCTGCGAACGCGTCGTTTCGACGACCGGCACTTCCGCGGTCACGCTGATCGTTTCCTGCGTCGCGCCCAATTCCAGCGGGATATCCAGGGTCGCTACCGCGCCCACTGCCAGCGTGATCCCGGTACGTTTCACGGATTTGAATCCAGACTGTTCCACGGTCAGATCATAGGTCCCCACCGGCAGATCGGGAAAGTTGTATAGGCCGGCAGCGGTTGTCGTAGTACTGCGCGTTAAACCGGTGGCGAGGTTCTCGGCAGTCACTTTGGCTCCGGCTACGGCGGCGCCACTGGGATCCGTAACCGTCCCGTTTAGAGTTGCTCCGCCCACTGGGGCTTGACCGTAAAGAGAGCTCGTAAGAAGAAATACACCAAGCGCTACTGCAAAGACCTTAAGCATACAGATGAATATAGAACATCTCGGTACCGGCTGGGTGACAGATGCGTGACAAGACCGTGCGCGATCAGTGAAAACGCAGGTGCCGGCCCCGCGATGCGTGAATTTCCTATTGCAATCCGCTCTGGCGCGGTGATAAGCTGGAATCGCAACGTGGATTGATTTAGGTCCTGCCGCGGCGGGGCTGACTAATTGCAACCACGATAAAAAGTGCTAAAGGTGAGTCGGTCTTCACGAAACTAAAACCCCCTGGCACTTGTCCAGGGGATTTTTATTTCAGGCCGGGTCGCCGTTAGAAAGGGAGTAATCCGATGACGGTGATGCACGACGCCGAGCCGAGACCGGCGCTGTTCGGCCAGGAAGGCGAACTGGTTTCAGTATGCGTGGCCGTGGAGCCGAGGCTCCTGGAAGATCTGCTGGAAACGCTAGCTGCGCTTGATTTCCCCGTAAATCCGGAACTGTACCACCACATCGCGGAGGTGTCGGTGGAGTTTCCCGCGTATTCGGCTCAATTGGAGAAGATTCGCGGAAAGCTGGTGCAGCAAGGGTTCGCGTCCGGAAGCATCTCCTGTCGCCGCGTACTGGCGCGAGCCCAAAGCGCCTAGCTCCGGCCGGCAGTGACGCTTGCAAGCCGTGGCGCCGGACGATCGCCGCAGTCTATCGAGGAGCTGTGCTGTTTCTTTTTTGAGTCAGCATGCGCTCCACTGCCCGGTTCAAGCGTGAGCTGACCTCGTCAGGAAGCACCTGCGGCTGCATGCCCTTGTAGACCTGGATGGTCTTCTTGGTGGTATCGAGGATCACGAAACAATTCGGGCATTCGGTGATATGAGCCTCGATGTGCCGCCGCAGCTCGATGTCGACCGCGTCGTCGAGATAATCATTCAGCTCCTGCAGAAACTCCTTACAGGTAAGCAAAAACGTCGTCCCCTTTCCGTTTGAAAAAGCGCGTGAGCTTCTCGCGAAGCTGAAGTCGTGCACGAAGCAGCCGGCTTTTTACCGCGGGAATCGAGATTCCCAGGGCCTCAGCGGTCTCTTCCGTGCTCAATTCTTCGATGTCGCGCAACACGAAAACGGTGCGGAAAACCGGGCGGAGGCTTTGCACGGCCTCATCCAAAATCTGGCCGAGTTCCTCACGGGAGTACTTTTGTTCCGGGTTTTCGTCCCAAACCGCGACTTCCCGGACGACCGTATCCTCCCCCGTGTCTAACGGCTCGTCCAGGGGAACCGTCCGGTCCGATTTACGTTTGCGCAGCTTCATCAGCGATTCGTTCACTGCGATGCGAACGATCCAGGTGTAGAACTTCGATTGCCCCTGGAAGTCGCCCAGATGCTCGAAGGCCTTCAGAAACGTCTCTTGCAAGACGTCCTCGGCGTCTTCCTCGTGCTGCGTGATGTGCTTTGCGAGCCGGTAGATCTTCGGCGAATACTTATTGACCAGCTGGTTGTAAGCCGCCGTATCGCCTTCGCGTGCTTTCGCAACCAGTTCGGATTCGTCGAAGATGCCGGGTTCCGTTGTTGCTGGCATTCTCTTTCATGGTAGCGCAGAGCGACAAGCGCTCCTCGCACCAGACACCGCGAGAGGATCGCGGCGGATCTGCCGGCAGCAGGAGTCCCGACGAGACTAAAGAACGGTCAAATTTACCGCGGCGCCTCAGCCTTCGGCGCGGATACTGGAGCCTATTGCGGTGTGATCCGGATGCTGACTCATGCTACGCTTCATTATTTGAGGCGCGCCGCTTTCTGCAGCCGCGTTCTCTCCACACTCATACTGAGAGCAATACATGAAAATTACTTGGACCAAAACTGACGAGGCTCCCACACTCGCGTCGTACGCTCTGCTGCCCATTTTGCGAGCGTACTTCAAGGGCACGGGGGTGGAGGTCGAAACCGCGGACATCTCGCTGGCGGGACGGATCATCGCCAACTTTCCTGAGTGCCTGCGCAGCGATCAGAAGATTCCCGACGAGTTGACCCGGCTGGGCGAGCTGGCGCAGACACCCGAGGCGAATATCATCAAGCTTCCTAACATCAGCGCCTCGATTCCGCAACTCCAGGAGGCCATAGCGGAACTCCGGAGAAAGGGCTACAACATACCCGATTATCCCGAGGAGCCGTCGACGGAGGAAGAGCGTGCGCTGCAGGCCCGGTTTGGCGTGGTCCTGGGCTCGGCGGTGAACCCCGTATTGCGCGAAGGCAATTCGGACCGCCGTGCTGCGACGTCGGTGAAAGCGTTCGCGCGGAAACATCCACACAAGGGCATGAGAGCCTGGCCGAAGTCCGGCTCGGTGACGCGTGTCGCCCACATGAATGAGAAGGACTTCTATGGCAGCGAGAAATCCACGACGCTGCGTGTCGCAACCAACGCGCGCATCGAGTTTGTCGATTCAACCGGCGCTGTAAAAGTGTTGAAGCAAAAGCTCCCGCTGATGGAGGGCGAAGTGATCGACTCGGCGGTGATGAACGTGACGGCGCTGCGGAGATACTATGCGCTGCAGATGGCCGCCGCCAAAGCTGAGAACGCGCTATTGTCGCTGCATTTGAAGTGCACGATGATGAAGATCTCGGATCCGATCATGTTCGGGCACTGCGTGTCGGTCTATTTTGCGGACGCCCTGGAGAAGCACGCCGGCGCGATCCAGGAGTGCGGCGGCAACGTCAATAACGGGCTGGCGGATGTCCTCGCGAAGCTCGACCGCCTTCCGGCTGCGAAGAAGGCCGAGATCGAGGCCGACATCGCAGCCTGCTACGAAAAGGGTCCCGGCTTGGCAATGGTCGATTCGCGGGTGGGTAAGACCAACCTGCACGTTCCCAACGATGTGATCGTCGACGCGTCGATGCCGGTAGTGATCCGCGATGGCGGCAAGATGTGGAACAAAGAAGACGCACTCGAAGACACCGTGGCCATGATTCCGGACCGGTGCTACGCCACCATTTATCAGGTCATGATCGAGGACTGCAAGCGGCACGGGCAGTTCGATCCGTCGGCCATGGGGAGCGTGTCCAACGTTGGGCTCATGGCGCAGAAGGCGGAAGAGTACGGTTCGCACGATAAGACGTTTGTCGCTCCCGGCAACGGCGCTATTCGCATTGTTGACGAGGGCGGCAAAACAATGCTCGAACAGAGCGTCGAGCGCGGCGATATCTTCCGCGCATGCCAGACGAAAGACGAGGCTATACGGGATTGGGTGAAGCTGGCAGTGACGCGCGCGCGGGCCACTGGCGCGCCCGCGGTGTTCTGGCTCGACCCGGACCGCGGCCACGACGCGCAAATCATCCAGAAAGTGAAAGCCTACTTATCCGAACACGACACCTCGGGGCTGCAAATTAAGATCATGAAGCCGGTGGACGCGATGAAGTTCTCGCTGGAGCGAACTCGCCGCGGCGAGGACACGATCTCCGTCACCGGCAACGTGCTTCGTGACTATCTGACGGACCTGTTCCCCATTTTGGAGTTGGGGACGAGCGCCCGCATGCTCTCGATCGTGCCGCTTCTTCGGGGCGGCCAATTGTTTGAGACCGGGGCCGGCGGTTCGGCACCCAAGCACGTGCAGCAGCTATTGAAAGAGGGGCATCTGCGCTGGGACTCGCTCGGAGAATACTGTGCGCTGGTGCCCTCGCTGGAGTTTGTGGCCGCAAAGACCGGAAACCGGAGGGCGGCGCTGCTTGCGAAGACGCTGGACCAGGCGATCGGCCAATACCTTGAAGATGCGCGCTACCCGTCGCGCAAGGTGAATGAGATCGACAACCGAGGCTCGACGTTTTATCTCGCATTGGCGTGGGCAAAGGCACTCGCGGCGCAGAACGAGGACGCGGAGTTGAAGCAACGCTTCACTCCTGTTGCGGCCGAGCTGGCTGGTAACGAGGAGAAGATTACGCGGGAATTGCTGGCGGCGCAAGGCAAGCCAGTGGACATCGGAGGTTACTATTTTCCGGATGACGCGATGTGCGCGGCAGCGATGCGCCCCAGCGGCACACTGAATGCGATCATAGACCGAATGTAGTGCGTGGGTGCGCCTCCCGGACAAGAACCGGGAAATTCCGGCGTCACCGCTTCACGACCGAAAACGTAGGATCGACGCGCGTTCATAGTTTAGACGCGCGGTGCGGTTTGAGTATTCGGTATTCACACGCGCGTGAATACGGCACGGTGAGTGCGTGCGCCACGTCTAACCCGCGAGCGGATCCAGCGATTGGCCGGCTCCTCAAGCGCGGCGTAGACAATGCAGGAGATTACGACCACGAACGCTACGTAGAGGTAGCGAACGGCGAATCGCGGCCAACTGACGGCCCACCATAAGATCGGGACGTGGAGAATGTACATGCCGTAGCTCGCCTTGCCGAGAAATACAATGGGGCGCGTGGAAAGGGCGCGCGCGACCCAGCCTCCGCCCAGGCCCAGACCGAGCAGCAGCAACGCGTTCATCGGGCGCAACAGTGTGTTCATCGGGACGGATTTTGGCAGAAACTGCGCGTAGCCGATGATAGCCGCCGAGCCAATCAGTCCGATGCGGTAAAGCCATTTTCCGCTGGGAACTACGCCGCGCTCGGTGAGAAGATCGAATGCGCGGCACGCAGCGATGCCCATCAGAAAATCCGAGAGATGAATCATTGGTTTAAGCTGATCGGAAATTCCCACAGCCAACATCGCTAGAGTTAGTGCGCAGGAGAGTAAGGCAGCACCGATGGTCCTGCGCCAGCCCCAATCTTTCAGGGTGAGGATCAACAGCGGGAAGATCAGGTAAAAAAACATCTCGCACGAAAGCGACCACGCGGGCGTGTTCCAGCCAGCTTTGTAGTGACCCACAAACCATCCCTGCGTGAGCGTGAGGTGCATCGTTACGAGCCAACCTTTCGGCTGCTCTTTGGATCTAACGATGAACGGCAGCACAATCAGGAGGCTGAGCAGGTAAACCGGATAGATACGCGCGAAGCGGCCGACTAAGTATTTCCAGGCGTTCAGCGCATTCCAGCTGGTGGAAGCGTAAGTTCTCGCCAGGACGAAGCCTGACAATACGAAGAACGTAGGGACCGCTTGATAGCCGCCGCGAATGATGGCCTGTAGGGGACCCGGCAGCGAGGCGGCGATAGGCTCGTAAATGTTTCCCTTGCCGACCAGATGATTGACGATGACCCAGAGGGCGAGGAAGAAACGTAGGCCGGTGAGCGCGGGCAGATGAGCGGCGCGCGGCGGCCGTGCGAGTGCGGCCGGCGTGGGCTCGGCAACTGCTACGGATGGGTTTTCTGCACTGAACCGATAGGATTCTTGAAGGCCGGCTCCGCCCGGGCGGCGATCACTGCGATAGCGAGTCATGCGGGCTGGAGATCATCCTCGCGGATGATGGCGTTTAAGTTCATGTTCTTATCATCCGATATTGCGCTGCGGCTATGCGCGAACGTGCTTTAATCCTGGACCATGGCGGTCGCACGATAGTGAACGCGGCACGCACGACGGCATGCCGCCACAACGGGCTACGAAACAAAGGTATTATGGCTCGGATACGTCATGAGGAGGTGTGGAATGAATCGGAGAAATATTTGCAGCCTTGCGATTGCGGGCGGCCTGACTGGGATGGCGGCTTTCGCGCAAACGGGTGCGCCAACGATGGGCACGGATCCCGAGCGGTGCTCGCACTCGCCCATCTGCGGTTGGGGCAAGAATCGCGCCGGGATGGTTCACGAGCAGCATCCGGTCGACCTGGATCTGGCGACCGCTTATCCATTCACGCTTCCCGAGGGATTGACTGCGGGTATCCCCGCGGTGGCGATTAATTCGAAGGACCACTTGTTCGCATTTCAGCGGAATCCTGCGGGAAAGCCGCAGTTGTTCGAATTCGACGAGCATCACAAACTGATCCGGACGATCGGCGAGGACGTGATCGGGCATCAGAATAAAGCCCACGGCCTGGCGATCGATGCCGAGGACAATATCTGGATCTCGGACGAGAACGGCGACACCGTGACGAAGCTGAGTCCCGATGGGAAGGTGCTCATGACGCTGGGGGTCAGGGGACAGAGGGGCGATTGGGACGAAGCGCAGGGGCAGAGATTATTGTGGCAGCCGCTGCAGATGGCGTTCGCGGCCAATGGCGACGTTTACATCGCGATGGGGCACGCCAACGAGAGTCCCAACGACACCGATAGGTCGGCGACAAACATGAGCGGTGCGGCGCGCATACTTCGGCTGGACAAGAACGGCAAGTTCATTACGCAGTGGTTCGGGAACAGTCCCGGGCCGGGGCACTTCAGTATGGCGCACGCGATCGCCGTGAATCCGAGCAACGGAAATGTTTATATCGGCGATCGCGAGGAGTATCGCATCGTGGTTTATGACGGGACTGGGAAATTCATCAAGACGATTCAGACGCGGAATCTCATTTGCGCGTTCTACGTCGACGCGCGCAAGCAGCTTTGGATGGCGACGGGTCAGGACGGGCAGGTGTTCAAGATCGATTGGGACGGCAACGTGCTGGGAGCGATCGGCAACGGCCCAGGGCGCGGGAACGGCCAGTTTGGAGAGGCGAATTATATGGCCATGGACTCGCGCGGACATTTGTTCGTAGGCGATACGATTGCGCCGCGAGTCACGGAATTTATCCCGCGCAAGTGATGGAAGCGTGGTGTGAAGGCGTGTGCTGAAACCCGCGTATGCGGTACGATGAAAGTTGCGCCGGATTTTATCTCCGGAGGCAGATTTGGAACACAACATGAACACGACCTTGTCGTCTGGTTCTCACTCTGTGCCGACTCGTCGGCGATTCCTCGGCCAGCTTGGTTTAGTGGGCGGCTCGTCACTGGTGATGAGCGCACTCTCCGCGTGGGATTTGATGGCGCAGGACGCCGGCAAGCGTCCCGTGCTTTCGGGTCGCCCGCGCAACAACAAGGTGCTCATACTCGGGGCGGGCATTTCGGGCCTGACGCTAGGATATGAGCTGTCGCGGCTCGGATACGATTTCCACATACTGGAGGCGCGGGACCGGGTGGGCGGGTTGTGCTGGACTATTCGGGGAGGCGCGACACACACCGAAATTGGCGGCGAAACGCAGCATTGCAAATGGGACGAGGGGCTGTGGGTCAACGCCGGCCCGTGGCGCATTCCGTATTCACACACCGGCCTGCTGAACTACTGCAGGGAATTAGGTGTCAGCCTGGAAATGTTCGTTAACGAAGCGGAGGGTTCGTACTTCTACTACGAAGGAGCGTCCGCGGGCTCACTCGCGAAGAAGCGCGTGCGACTGCGCGAGGTTAAGGCCGACATGGTGGGTCACGTGAACGAGTTGATCGTGAAGGCCATCGACCAGCACGCCTTGGATCTGCCGCTGAGCGCCGAGGACCAGGACCGGCTGGTGCGTTTCCTCGTCACCGAGGGCTATCTGGATCCAAAAGACCGGCGCTACAAAGGTTTTGAAAATCGCGGCCCCGGGGATCCATACGAGCTGAGCGCGCTGCTTCAGTCCGGATTCGCCCGGCGTATCCGGTCCATTCCTCCGCGCGAGGGCACTGCGGCGGCACCGATGTTCCAACCGGTCGGCGGTATGGATCAGATCCCCAAAGCGTTCGCGCGTGCGATCGGGCCGGACCGCATCACGTTCAACGCCGACGTGCAGTCGGTTAGGCAGGACGAGCGCGCTGCCACGGTCACTTATCGCGATACGAAGACGGGACAAACGCAAGTCCTTACGGTCGATTACGTCGTAATCTGCCTGCCGATGTCGATTCTTGCCAAGCTCGATTGCCAGTTCTCCCCCGAGATGATGGCGGCGGTGCGCGCTACGAATCACAGCGACAGCGCCAAAATGGGCCTGGCGATGAAGCGCCGGTTTTGGGAAGAGGACGACCAGATTTACGGCGGGCACCTGTACTCCGATCTGCCGATCGGCGAATTCTCCTATCCCTCGTTTGGGTACTTCTCGCGCAAAGGCGTGCTGCTGGGCCTGTACTCGAATGGTCCGGTGGGCGACCTGATCGACAAGCCTGTCGCCGATCGGGTGGAGCACGTGCTGATGCATTCGAGCAAAGTCCACCCGCAGATGCGCCCGGAGTTCGAGAGCGCTTATGCCGTGTGGTGGAAGAAGGTCGAATACAGCCGCGGTGGATTTGCGAGCGGACGCTCGGAGGAGCGGCGCGCGCAGTTGTCGAAGGTCGAGAACCGGCTGCTGATCGGGTCTGCCGTGACCGCGCCGTATTCTCAGCCCGACTGGCAGGAGGGCGCTGTTGCCGCCGGCTGGCAGGCGCTGACCTCGTTGCATGCACGCGCGATGCGCGGGTGAGCCCGATTGATACTGCCGATAGCTTGGCGGCTGGTAGACAGCGAGCCGGCGCGATGATTTCCATTCGCTAGATCATCAGGTACAAAAAAAGCGCTTAGCAGCGCTCGAGGTGTGTCGAATTAGGCCGGATTCGACGCTCAACGCTCGGTTCGTCGCATAGACGGCTGACCGCGAACTTCCTTCGATGCGTCCGGCGGAACTCAATTCGGGTATAGAATGATTCGGTGCAGGTAAACCGAAATTCCGGCCAGGAGGACCATCATGAAACAGAAGTTACTGACGGCGGTTGTTGCGGGGTGGGTGCTGAGCCCGGCTGTGGTATTCGCCCAGGCGGAGAAAACGAAACCGACTACGGCCACTTACATCATGAAAGAAGAGATCGACCAGGTCAGCAACAGTGAACAATCGAAGCAGGTCGTGGATGAGAACACGAAAGTTGTCGATCTCGGTTACGAGAACTTCACCGTCGGAGTGATTCATCGGGGGTCCACAAGAAACCCCGCGCCTGCGGCAGCGGGCCGCGGCAATGCGGGACGCGCCGGTGCACCGGCTCCCGAGGCCTGCGGGCGGGAGATGGCGAGTCTTCCTCCGGGCGGGACGGCGGGAGGCATTGTTCACGATTTTCAAACTGAGGGCTATTACATCGTCTCTGGTGGCGGAACGATGTTCACCGACGGCTATATCGTGAATGGAAGGCACAGCAACAATAACGCTCCTGGAGGGCCGAACGGGCCAAGCTGCGGGGGAATGGCGTACGAGGTGAAGAAAGTCGTCGTCAAGCCTGGTGATGTCATTGTCGTTCCGCCCGGGGTGGTACACGGATGGGCCGACATCCCCGATCACGTGGACTATTTGAGCTTCCGGCCGTCGCAGAACGTTCTGAAGGCCGGCTGGGTGAATCCGACGATCACCAAGTAAGCTGTACCGTCCGGCTGGCGGTGCCGGTTTTGATCGCGCTTGCGCGATGCGGGCAACGCTCCCGCCGCGACCTGCTGGTTACGCCGCGACGTGCGCGCTTATTGTGCGGACGGATCAGCGACTTTCGCCATTTCAGTACAATCGGCTAGTGCTTGCGCGGGACTAGGTGTCTCGAGACCGTTGGATGGAGGCGGTGCTGGTTGCGGGCTTTTGGCGCGATCGTACGCTTTCAGTTGTTCGTCGGGCCTTCGCTCAGTAGGGCCCACAATGGCGACTATCCACGATCGATCGGCCGCTTTTCGCTTGGCCCCTGGCGTCCTGACCCATCCGATCCCTATGCGTATTTCACGCGCGAGTGGATTTACGACAAGCCGTACTTCTGGGTCTCTGACAATTTCTCTTCGGAGCTGTTTCCGATGCGAGCCGCAGCATGTCCCGTTGGGATTGTTCCTGTCTGGGCTGGGACTGGTTGCGGCGTCGTCGTTTCGTTCGCGTGCGCGAAAGATTCGGGCATTTGCGATAACCGTGTTTATTCCGCTCGCCGCGCCAGACCGCCGTATGAGCATTCCAGGCAAATATGAACGTGCATCCGGAATGCCCCCGAGCCACAGGCAGTGTGGTTCGGATGGTGGACCGATTTCCGCTCCGCGCCATTACGCTGGGCTCCCTGGCACGTGCTGGTCTGGTTTGCGGTGGTATCCTGCGCTTCGACCATCAGTTCTCTTAGGCACTCGCCGAACTCCGCGGGGGCGCGGCGCTTCTGTGCCTGGCTCTGACAATGATGGCCGTGCTGGAGTTTACTGTATCGTCTCTTTCTGACGCCGGAGAGACAGAGCGCCACTTTTCCTGTTTCACGTCCTGACCAACTTTACGACACTGTGCGCGGGCAGCCGCGACCATCATGCGCGGCCGGGGTCGGGGGATGTTGGGTAGTTCCAGATACAGCATCAGTTATCCCAGCCGTTGATGGCAGATCGCCTCCAGAATCGCGATCGGGGCGTGTTCGCGTTTAACGAGCGACTCACGCTTGACGATCACAGTCTGTTCCAGCGCGTATTGGCCCGACAGAACGGCGTGCGGAACTACATCGGTGAACACCATCCAGCTCGAATCGGGCGGAAACTCAAAGCGGTATTTTGGGCAATCGCGCTGGTAGTCGTCTTTGAACTTCAGATAATCGTGGAAGCCGAGCATGAAGCGGTCGTAAGGCGACCGCTTGATTCCGAGGCCGGCGCCAAACAGCATGCGGCTGAGGAGCGACCCGGCGCCGCGCGCGATCTTACTCAGCCCCGCATCGTCGGCATAGCGGGGCGCCAGCGCGGCCATGGGATCGGAAGTGATCCACACGCGCGGCTTGGTTGTATTGATATTCGTGAAGAAGCGCAGAATCAGATCTCCGCCCGTGGGGCGGGTAGGGAAGCTATCGACGTGCAGCAGGTCGTTGCGTTTCTTCGTGGGCAGGTCGCGGCCTTCTTCTTCGAGCGGGCGGAAGCTGGCGAAATCGAGGCGGCATTGGTCCATGTAGCGTGGCACGAACGACCGTAAGAATTCCAGCGCTCGCTGAGAATAGGCGCGGAGCACGGTCCGCAGCCGTTCGGGGTCCTTGACGGCGCCGCTATCGAATCCCGTCACTTTGTCTGTGGCCGGCCGGTAGGCGATGTTCTTGTGATGACGGCTGGAGGACAGCTCGCTGGACCGCAGCACATCGCGCTCCTGGTCGGAAAAAGGGAAAGGAGTGTGGGGAAAGTACAGGATATTGCCTTGTTCGAGCGCCAGGTAATTCGGTTCGGCGGGCATCGGGGCGGTTACGGTCACAAGCTCCACGATCTACATGGTAAACGCCGCGACCTGCTGGGTACAATTGAAGCTTCGTGCCGCGCGCATCCCTGTTCGTCACCTGTGTCGTCGATCAGCTCTTCCCACAAGTGGGTCTGGCGGCAGCCGAAGTGCTGCAACGTGTCGGATACGAAGTGGATTTTCCGCAGGCCCAGACGTGCTGCGGACAGCCGGCATTTAACAGCGGGTATCCAGAGGAAGCCCGCAAAGTGGCGCAGCATTTTCTGGGCGTATTCCGCGATAGCGAGTACATCGTTGTTCCGTCGGGTTCGTGCACTTCGATGATCGCGCACCATTTCATGGATGTTTTTCCGGAAGGGTCGAATGAGAGGGACGAGGCGCGGAGACTCGGGGCACGAGTTTGGGAGTTTTCGCGGTTCCTGCTGGAAGTGGCCGGCGTGGAGGATGTGGGAGCGCGTTTGGAGCGTGCGGTCACGTACCACGATAGCTGCCATGCCCTACGGGAACTGCGCGTCAAAGATGGCCCGCGGCGTCTACTCGCGAAGGTCCGCGGCTTGGAACTGCGGGAGATGGACGCAGCCGAACAGTGTTGCGGGTTCGGTGGCACGTTCTCGGTAAAATTTCCAGATGTTTCGGCCGCAATGGCGGGGACTAAAATCGAATCGATTCGAAAAACGGGGGCCGAGACAGTGGTGTCGGTTGACTCGAGCTGCCTGATGCAGCTGGAAGGCGTCATCCGGCGCGCCGGGCTTCCGATCCGGACTATGCATCTGGCCGAGGTGCTGGCGTCCAGATAATTCAGATAACTCGAAAATGCCTGACGTCCCCACCGAACAATTCGCGCAAACGTTGGCCGACCCGCGCTTGCAGCTTGCCATCTATTCAGCCACGCAGCGGCTGATCGATCATCGCGCGGCGGCGGTGGCGGTGGATCGGCTGCCCGATTACCAAGCGCTCCGGACGCGCGCCAACGAGATCAAGCGGCACACGATCGAGCATCTGGATTATTACCTGGAACAGCTCGAATCTAACGTGATCGCACACGGTGGCAAAGTCATCTTTTGCCGGACCGGGGATGAAGTCGCCGATTTCGTGCTGGGGCTGGCGAAAGAACGCAACGCGCGGCTGATCGTAAAGTCGAAATCGATGACGACTGAGGAGATCCACTTTAACGATCACCTGGAGCGGCACCAGTTGGAGACAGTGGAGACAGACCTGGGCGAGTATATTCTGCAGCTCGCGCACCAGCGGCCTTATCATATCGTCGCGCCCGCATTGCATATGACGCGCTATGACGTGGCCGATCTGTTCACCCGGACGTTGGGCGTTGACAAGGAGGAGGTGCCGGAGAATCAAACCAAAATTGCACGGGCGACCCTGCGCGAGAAATTTCTGCATGCCGACATCGGTGTCACGGGCGCGAATTTTCTGATCGCCGATTCGGGCGCGGTGGTAGTGGTGGAGAACGAAGGAAATGCGCGTTTATCGAGCTCCGCGCCGAAGATCCACATCGCAGTGGCGGGCATCGAGAAGCTGATTCCACGCGCGCAGGACTTGGCCGTTTTCTTGAATTTGCTCGGACGGAGCGCCACCGGCCAGCCGCTGACGTCGTACACGTCGTTTCTGTCGGGACCTCGGCGCACGGGAGAAATCGATGGACCGGATGAGTTTTATCTGGTGCTGCTGGACAATGGCCGAACCAAGCTGCTGAGCGATCCGGAGAAGCGGCAGTCGCTGTATTGCATTCGCTGCGGCGCTTGCCTGAATCATTGCCCGGTTTATCGAAAGATCGGCGGGCACAATTATCCCTGGGTGTACTCGGGGCCAATCGGCGCCATTATCACGCCGCAATTTCACGGCGTCGCGGAAGATTCGTGGCTGCCATTCGCATCCAGCCTGTGCGGCGCGTGCGCGGAGGTTTGTCCGGTCAAGATCGAGATTCCGAAGCTGTTACTGAAGCTTCGGTCGGAAGTGACGGAGGCGCAGAGAATACAAGGATCGGGGGCACTGGAGCGGCTGACGTTCTGGTTATTTGCGTGGGTGATGACGCATCCGCGCGTTTACCGGATGCTGGCGAGCTTGGGTGCGAAGTGGGCGCCGGTTCCGCCCAAGGTCGGGCCGTTGAAGAAATGGGCCAGCACGCGCGAACTGCCGCGCTTGGCGCCCAAGAGTTTCCACCAACTCTGGGGAGAGCGGCGAGGCTGGCCATGACTGCACGCGAACAGATCCTGACCGGCATACGCACCGCTCTGGGGCGAACCGGCAGTGCGTCTTCTCTACCGGCTCCCCTGGTTGCGCCGCTATTGCGAGACCCGCAGTTGGGTCGCAACCTTTATATACAAGTCTTCGCCCAAAATCTCGAGAAGCTATCGGGAAAAGTTTTCGTAGTACCGGATGGTGGGGCGGTCCCCGGCGCGTTACGTGAACTCTTGCGAGGTAAGAACGCGGTCGCCTCGAACGCGCCGTTCTTGAAAAGCTGCGGCGTCATTGGATTCGAGCAGGTTCGATCCGGATTTGCGGACCGCGAAGCCTTGCGCGATAGCTGTGCGAGCGCGGATATCGGGATTACGAGCGCCGATTATGCGTTGGCCGAAACCGGCACTCTGGTGATGCTGGCCAGCCCCGCCGAAGCGCGCCTGATTTCGTTGCTCCCGCCGGTGCACGTGGCCGTTATCCCGCAGTCGAGGATACTCGCGAACCTGGATGAGCTGCTGGCGACGATACCAAAACCAGCCGAGCAAACCAGCTCGATGGTCTTGATCACCGGGCCGAGCCGCACGGCGGATATCGAACAGATCCTCATCAGAGGCGTGCATGGGCCTGGCGAACTCTACGCTGTTGTTGTAGAGAGTTTGTGAGACGAAGGGCCTGGGGGAAGGCGAATAGTTGCCGGACGACAATTTATTGTCGGTCGCGAGCGAGTCCAGCGACCGAAAATACTTTTTATCGTAGTACGAAGGTAATAGGCTGCCAGCCAAAACAGTCTTGAAATGGTAATACGACGCTGCGCGTACGTGAGGAAGTTCCCGCCCGTGGTTGGGTGCCATGGCCTAATGCGACAATTGCTTGCCGACCATGTCAGTGTGGCGTCGTTTCACAGCGTGGTAAGCCGCTGATTTCGAATTGCACGAGATTGGCCCAAGATCTGCTCTTTGTTGCAGTGTGAAAGCGATAGCGGGCCAAGGGCAGATTGGGAGTGAATCCACACTCGGGACGCGAGCGTTCGTGTCGCGCGGCAATGGCGGCGAGGCTTTGCTGGGGCACTTACGCGACCCGAGTGAGCCACGCAGGCAGATCACTTCAGATAGCAGCAACACCGAAAGGGAGCGGCTGATTCTGGAACATCTTCCACAAGTTCGGCTGATCGCCCGGCAAATTCGCAAGCGACTCCCTACCAACGTAAGCCTGGAAGACCTGATTTCAGCAGGAACACTGGGTCTCATTGCAGCGATCGATCACTTTGACGCCAGCCGGAACACGAAATTAAAAACGTACGCGGAATTCAGGATTCGAGGCGCGATCATCGACAGTTTGCGTCGTATGGATTGTGCTACTCGCAAACAGCGGCAGCGATCTAAACAGCTCGCCGCTGCCGTCGTCGCACTGCAGGAGCAATTTGATCGCGTTCCCACAGAAGAAGAAATGTCGAAACAATTGAACCTTTCCTTGGAGCAGTATCGCGCTTGGCAGTCTGATGTTGGCACGATGCCGAATGCCAAGACATTGTCTGAGACGAGCGAACGGGACCTGCTCACGGCTATAAAGAACCGTGCGGAAGAACTGCCGTATCAAATTTTCGAAAGAAGTGAGCTCCAGCGATTCATCTCGCAAACGATCGAGATCATGCCGGCAGCAAAACGGTTAGTGTTACGACTGTATTATTACAACGAGATGAGCTTGCGAGAAATCGCCCAGCTTATTCATCGGCATCCTTCGCGGGTGTCGCAAATAAAGAGCCAGGGGCTAATCATCCTTCGCTCGCAGCTGCAGAAATATTGGCCTGCTCGCGGCCTCAAATCAACCGGCCGCGGCAGCTCCGAAGGGGACATATTGTTCGAAACGCTGCGAAGTGCGTCGAAGACAATGGTGATTCGTTTCTAATCATGAGCCCGACGGATGCGATGGCGATATTTCCGTGTTTAGCCATAGTGTGGTGGTGCGCCCGTGGCCGCTCGGCCGGCAACCGCACTTTAGTGGCTTTGCTCGGATTTTTGGATGGGTTTTTCGGACAGAAGCTTATCAACTGGCTTACGGCGATTCTGTTCTTGGGTGCAGCGATTATTCTCGAACTGCGCGCCTCCCTGCGAACACCACGGCTAAGCGGTGAAAGAATGCGGGAGGCTTCGGAATAACCTATGGTTCACAATTTCTCGGGTCTGAGCCGTACCGACCGATTCAAAGGAGTTGCGTAATGCATGCCTTTGTGCTGATGCAAACAGATCCGCTGGCCGGCGTCGCGATAGTATTCTGTCTGGCGACGATTTTTTGGTGCATCCACGTAGTACGACGGCGCCAGGGAGGATCGGACCGATTTCTTCTCGGGCTTCTCGGATTACTGGCGATCTCTCAAGCTATGGGTATCTTGCAAAACGCGGGCATTTGGCTGCCGAACCGGTCTCACGATTTGCGCGATCTAGTCGAGCTGGTCATATCGGGCCTGTGCTTGATCGGAGCCGTGCTTCTGGAAATATCCAGCCGGGATCGAATTTTAGCCCAGAGGAGAGCGCGCCTGGCCGAGGCGAACCCGCAGCCGCGCACCGATCTCGCCAACCCGCAAGTTGCAGTTCTGGTGATCGCTCAAGATGGCACGGTATGCGGTTGTAACAGAGCCGCGGAAATGGTATTGGGCCTGCGCCGCGAGACCTTAATCGGAATGACTCCATTCGAAAAGGCATTGCAGGGGCAGCCCGGGTGCGAAGTTTCTAGGGCAGAAGGAGATTGAAAGCTGCCTGCACAGGCCGCGCCTCACAGTTCCGTTAGCTGCACTTTTCGCGTCGGTACTCTAACCAGTACGTAGCCAATCGCCGCGAACCCGATCAGAGAGAGCCAGCCGCCCCAGGCGGGATAAAACGGAAAGGTCGCGATGGCTGGAATGCCCGCCAAGAACACCACGGCGAGCAGGATCCCGACGATCGCTTCGCCTGCGATCAGGCCGGAGGCCACCAGCGTGCCTTTCTCCTCGATCACCAGCTTGTCTTCGGCGCTCCGGTTTTGGGACATACGATCGGCCATCCATTTCAGAACGCCTCCGATGAAGATCGCAGAGGAGGTTTCGAACGGGAGATACATGCCGACGGCGACCAGCATCGGCGCGCGCGCGCCGCAGAAGACGAGCGCCAGTCCGAGCGCGGCTCCGATTCCGAGCAGGCCCCAGGCCATTTGCCCGCCCACGATTCCTTTAGCCAACAGCGCCATCAATCCCGCTTGTGGCGCCGGCAATTGGCTGCCGCCGATTCCGCCGGTCTTCAAGTTTGCTTCATGCAGCGCGATGATGGGGAACATCAGAAAAAACGCCAGCATGATCACCGAGATGATTTCGACCACCTCCATCTTCCAGGGCGTTCCGCCGAGCAGGTGTCCGGCTTTGAGGTCCTGAATCAGCGAACCGGAGACGGAACACGCCACGCAGACGACGGCGGCCACGCCGAGGACGGCCGCGATACCCGAAAGCCCGGTAACGCCGATGGAGAGCATCATCAGGGCCGCGATGATCAGCGCCGAGAGCGTCAATCCGGAAAGCGGCTGATTGGAGCTGCCCACCAGCCCCACCAAGTATCCGCCGATCGCGCACAGCAGAAACCCGGTGATGGTCATCACCAGGGCGGCGATTATGGCGGACGTGAGTCCCTTGGTGAAGAAATAGTAGATGGCGGTGATTGGCACCAGCAGCACGGCGGTGGAGAGGACCACCCACTTGGGCGGAATGTCGCGCTCCGTGCGCTCGGTGAGCTTCTTTTCGTGGGCGGCGCCCTCCGCGACAACGAACACGCCGCGGATGGAGTTCCAGATGGAATCGCGCATCGAAAACAGGGTGTTTGCGGCGCCCACCAGCATCATGCCCACCGCGATGGGCCGTACCACGTTATGCCAGATGGTGTCGGCGGCCGTCGAGGCATCGGCCGTGCCAATGCGGCGCGCAAAATCCGGATCGAAGAACAGCAGCAGAGGGATTAGAACCCACCAGGCCAGCACGCCGCCGGAGACCGTGATCGCGGATAGCTGCGGTCCGATGATGTATCCGATGCCCATGAGCGCGGGCGAGAGGCTTGGCGTGGTCCACGGGATGCCCCCGAAGTGCCTGACGTCGGCCAGGGGGCGCTCTTGGGTGGCGTGGCGGATGACGGATCTAGGAAACGCCAGGAAGCCGCTGATCGAATCCCGGAATAGTTGTGCGCCTTTGTCGGAAGTCAGGATCTGAATCAACCCGCCGAAGCCCATCGCCCCGAAAATGTAGCGGGGAGCGTTGCTGGCTGACTTCTCGCCCGACTTGACGATTTCGTAGCTGGCGACGCTTTCGGGCCACGGCAGTTCTTTAGCGTCGACGCACAGCGGCCGGCGCAGGAGAATGATAAAAAACACGCCGATGAGGCCGCCGACCAGCAGCACCAGTGTGGCTTCCCAATAATGCGAGCGAAGATCGCTCCACAGCCTCTGACCGTTCAGGTCCACCATCATGAAAGCGGGAATGGTGAAGATGGCGCCGGCCACCAGCGCTTCACCGACCGAAGCAGCGGTGCGGGTAATATTCTGTTCCAGCAGATTGCCGCGGAAAGCGGGAATGCGGAACAGCGCCATCGCGATCACCGCCGCGGGTATGGTCGCGGCCACTGTCTGGCCGGCGCGCATCCCGAGATATGCGTTCGCCGAGCCGAAGACAAAGGCGAGAAACAGGCCGAGAGCGACCGCTTTGAAGGTCATCTCCGGTGGAGATTGCTGCGCGCCGTCTTTCACTCCAGCATGTTACCGCAGCTTGGCCGGATGACTTAGATTTGTGGAATTGGAACTAATAATCGCGACGCCTGCCGCCGCCACCACCGCCATGCTGCGGGCGTCCGCCTCGTCCGCCTCCGCCTCCGCCTTCCCGCATGGGGCGTGCTTCGTTGACCACCAGGGAACGGCCCAGAAAATCCTGTCCATTGCAATTCTGCACGGCCCGGTCCGCCTCGTCGTCGCTGCCGAATTCGGCAAAACCGAAGCCGCGCGGATCGCCGGTGAATTTGTCGCGAATGATCTGCACGGAATCGGCGTGAAAGCCGGCCCGCGTGAACCAATCCTGAAGCTCTGCTTCGCTGGCTTGGTAGGGAAGGTTGCCTACGAAAAGTTTTTTCAAGGAGACTCCTTTGGCCCGATTCATTGGCAGGTGTTGGATTGTGGGCTCACTCCAATCCGGCAGGCAAAATTCCACCCGCATACCATGCACCCAAAGTTTGGAACAGAATGAGGCCTCGCGTCAATATTTTTTCGCGTCCCGAGCCTCACTGCAACGCGTTAGAAGTTGTTAAATTTCAAGGGTGCCGCCGGGACCGATTGGGGCAGAGAAGCTTCGCAACAGCATTGTGTCTCATACATGTCAAAATCGAACATTGCGAAGCGAAATCGGACACCGGCGTGGGAACAGGCCAGCTAAGTGGCAGATTTAACGCAAGAAGGCGGGGCTTGGTTTACAATCCGCAGGGATTCCCGCCTGGCATATAAATTGCACTTTTGCCCGGCTTCAGTGACCAACGAGGCGGGGGATGAGCCGGCGGCGCCGGCCGAAGGATTTTATTTGAATGACCCATTCTGCAAAGATTTTTTTGATTTTCGCTCTGATTTTCTTGGGGACCATGCTGGCTCGGGCACAGGAAGCGCTTATCGAGACGCCCAAGCTGCCCCCGGTGATCGGACCGGTCGTCAAGCCTTTCCACCTCGAGCGGCGGATCGTCGCCCCCGCGAATCTCAGCAATTCGCCGCGCCTAGAGTCGCTACTGCGCGGAGGCAACCTGTATTTATCCGTGCCAGACGTGATTGCGCTCACGCTGGAGAACAATCTGGACATCGCGGTGCAGCGCTATGGTCCCCCGCTGGCGCGCGAGGTGTTGCGGCGAACCGAGGGCGGAGGTTTTTTACGGAATATCGGCCAGCCGATTAGTCCTGGGCCGGTGAGCGTAAGCTTGGCGGGCGTTAGCGTCAACGCCGTTGGATTGCCCGAGAGCGGCTCGGGAGTGGGATCGGGCGGCGGCATCACCATCCAGCTCGGCACGACGCCGCCTAACCTGGACCCGGCGTTGATCGGGTACGTGAATTTTCAACACACCAGCATCCCGCAGAGCAACACGTTTCTGGCGTTGACGGATGCGCTGCTCAACAACAACCGCACCATTCAAGTCGGTTACCAGCAGTCGTTTGTCACCGGGACTTACGCTCAGCTTTTTTTCGTCAGCTCGCGCAACCATTACAACAGTCCGGCGTTCGACGTGAATCCGTTCACCAGCGGCTATCTGGATCTCTACCTCACACAAAACCTGTTGCAAGGCTTTGGCGTGGCCGTGAACAACCGCAACATCCGCGTGCAGCGGAACAACATGAAAGTGACGGATCTGCAATTGAAGCAGCAGGTGATCACCACCGTTTCGGCGGTGCTGAACCTCTACTGGGATCTGGTGAGCTTCAACGACGATGAGCGGATCAAAGACCAGGCGCTCGCACAATCGGAGAAGCTGCTGGAAGACAACCGGCAGCAGGTACGGCTGGGCGCGCTCCCACCCATCGAGGTGACGCGGGCGGCCGCTGAGGTTTCGGCCAACCGTGAGGCACTCCTGATTGCGCAAACTAACGTGGCGCAGCAGGAGACGGTGCTGAAGAACGCGCTGAGCCGCACCGGCATCGCGAGTGCGTCGCTGGACGAGGTGCACATCGTTCCACTGGATCATATCGTCGTGCCTCGTGCCGAGGAATTGAAGGCTACTCCGGAGCTGATCGATCAAGCGTTGAAGAACCGGCCGGAGTTGGAGCAGGCGCGCATCAGCACGGAAAGCCTCAAGATAAACTTGGCCGGGACACGTAACGCTTTGCTACCGGCACTACAGGCGTTCGCGGAATTCACCAACAACGGCCTCAGCGGAAATGTGAACGCGCTGGCGCTCGGGAATATTCCGCCGGAGGCGTTCGTCGGAGGCTACGGCAATCTCCTGGGACAAATCTTCCGCAGGAATTTTCCGAACTATTCCGCCGGTTTCTCGCTAAATATCCCGTTCCGCAACCGCGCGGCGCAGGGCGATTACGTCGCCGACCAGCTCAGCTTGCGGCAGGGCGAACTGCAATTGCAGAAATCGATTAATCAGGTCCGCGTGGACGTGAAAAACGCCGTGATTGGCCTGCAACAGGCCAGAGCGCGCTATGAAACCGCCGTGGCAACTCGCGAACTCGCGCAGCAGGCGCTGGAAGCCGAGCAGAACCGTTTCAAGTTCGGCGAGTCCACGATTCCCCTCGTGGTGCAGGCGCAGCGCGATCTTGCGGCCGATCAAGAAGCCGAAATCCAGGCCATGGCAAACTACACGCACGCGAAAATCACCTTCGATCAGGCGGTCGGACAGACGCTCGAAGTGAACAATATCTCGATGGCGGAAGCGGCATCGGGCCATGTCGCGCGGCAGTCATCCGTGCCGGATAATGTAGCGCCGGGGAAACAGTAGAGGAGCCGCCATGCTACGGAAAAGTTTTCTAATCCTTGCGGCTGCCGGATGCGCCGCCGTTGCGCAATCTTCCCAGCGAGAGCCGGTGCGCCCGCACGCTTCGATTTTTCTGCGGCCATACGAGGGCGCGGCTGTTCCGCCCGCGCGTTTGAAGAATTCCGGCCGGATCTATTCGTTGATTCGCGGCGGCAAACTGTACCTGACTTTATCGGATGCGCTGGCGTTAGCCATCGAGAACAATCTCGATCTGGAAGTCGATCGGTATGGTCCGGTGAACGCCGAGTGGTATCTGGAGCGCGTTCTGGCCGGCGGACCCTTACGCGGCGTTACGGCCGGTAATTCGATCGCCAACCAGGCGACCAGCGGGCAGGGCGTCGCCGGAAGCCAGGTTTCGGCGGGACTCGCCAACAATGGCGGCGGCGGCAACGCCGGCGGCAACAACGCTGTAATTTCCCAGATCGGACCGATTACGCAAAATCTGGACCCGGTGGTTCAGAGCACCGTCGGATTTTTCCACAGCAGCAACCCGCAACCGAACGCGGTGCAGAGCCAGACCGAAGCCCTCATTGGAAACCGCCATGTATTCAACAATCTGTTCCAGCAAGGGTTGCTGAGCGGCGGTTACGTGCAGATCGCGGCCAATGAGTCATATCTGAAAGAGAACGCGCCCACCGACATTCTCAATCCGTCCGTCGCACCGATCCTTCAGCTGTTTGTGCTGCACCAGTTTCTCAACGGTTTTGGAACCGGGGTTAATAGCCGTTTTATTCGCGTTGCCGATAAGAACATCGGCGCCGCACGCGAGACGTTCCGCTCGCAGCTTCTGAACACGGTTGCGACGGCGATCAACTTGTATTGGGACCTGGTGACGCTGAACGACGATCTGAAGGTCCGGCAGCGCGCGCTCGAGCAGGCACAGAAGGTAGTCGATGATACGCGGAAACAGATCCAACTTGGGGCCGTGCCGCGCGTTGACGTTTATGCCGTTGAAGCCCAGCTTTCCGCGCGCCGGCAGGATCTGGCGATCGCGGAAGCATCCGTGCGGCAGCAAGAAACGCTATTGAAGAACGCGCTGAGCCGGGATGGCCTGGAAGAGCCGCTCATCGATGCGGCCGAAGTCGTGCCGCTCGATCGCATCGAAGTTCCGGTCAATGATGAACTGCCTCCGCTGCGAGACCTGGTCGCGCGCGCGCTGGCTCACAGGCCGGATGTCGCGCTGGCTAAGATTAATGACGAGACGGGCCAGATTTCGGCGCTCGGAACTGCCAATGGCATCCTGCCTACGCTGCAGGGTCGAATGGTCCTCAATAACCGCGGCCTGGCAGGAACTTATAATCCGGCGTCTGGTCAGCCAAATCCGAAATACTTCAATGGCGGGTTGGGCACGGCATTCGGTCAGGTATTCCGCCGCGATTTTCCGAGCGAGAGCGGCGCGACGCTTTTTGTCGGCCAGATTCACAATCGGGTTCCGCAAGGCGATTATGGTATCGATCAGCTTCAGCTCCGGCAGGGCGACTTAATCGAGCGAAGAAATCTGAACGAAATCGTGGTTTCGATCTCGAACCAAATGACCGCGCTCCGTCAGGCCCGGCTGCGCTATTCGCAAGCCGCGGACAGCCGGACGTTACAGCAGGAGCTACTCGAAAAAGAACAGCAGATGTTCTCGTTCGGAACCGCGGCTATTGCGGACGTGGTTGCGGCGCAAGAGAGCCTGCTGGCTGCGGAATCCACTGAAGTCGCATCCCGCTCGGCGTACGTGCACGCCCGGACGGCGTTGGACCAGGTGCTCGGCGAGACACTGGAGGTGAACCATATTTCCATAGAGCAGGCGGTAGCCGGGCATGTCGACGAGGAGTCCCATCTCCCCGGAAACGTATCCGCAGGCACTCACTGATCCCGCTCGTTCGCGAAAGGCGCAGCGGCACGCTTACGCTTGGCAACGCGGCTTCAGCCGAAGATGTGCATGAGCTCTTGCGGCGGGACCACTTCGAGCTGGGCATAGGTGCAATCGGCTGGTTTCTTGTCGTGCCGCCAGCGGCGAAACTGCGCCATGTGGCGAAAGCGTCCACTTTGCATATGTTCGTAGGCGACTTCGACCACCAGCTCGGGCCGCAGCGGCTCCCACGATAAATCCTTTCCTTGGCTCCAGCGGCTCTGGCCGCCTGGCACGCGCTGCGATCCGGACCCGTCGCCATCGCCCGCCCAATTTTTCCAAGGATGGTGTGGGAGCGCGTTCTTGCGATAAGGGGCAAGAAATTCCACCAGCTCGCGGCGCTTCTCCAGGGTGAAGCTGGCGCAGACGCCCACGTGTTGCAGCGCGCCGGAATCGTCATACAGGCCAAGGAGCAGTGAGCCGAGCAGGGTGTTCTCGCCCTTTTTGTGCCACCGGAAGCCAGCGACGACGCAATCGCAGTCGCGCTCGTGCTTCACTTTGAACATTACGCGCTTGTCCGATTCGTAAACTCCCGCGGCCGGCTTGGCCATGACCCCGTCCAACCCGGCGCCCTCAAACCGTGCGAACCAATCTTGCGCAGTCGTCAGGTCTGGCGTGGCCGGAGTCAAATGGATGGGCGGCACGGCGGGTGCGAGCAGCGACTCCAACAGCTGCCGGCGCTGACGAAAAGGCTGATTGCGCAAATCGCGGTTGCCTTCGCAGAGCAGATCGAAGAACACCACAGACGCGGGCGTTTCGCGCGACAAAAGCTTAATGCGAGAGGCGGCGGGATGCAGACGCAGCTGGAGCGCGTCGAAATCCAGATGCCCATTGCGAGCAATGATGATTTCACCGTCCAGCACGCAGCGGGCGGGCAACTGCGCCTTAACCGGCTCGATCAATTCAGGGAAGTAGCGGTTCAGCGGCTTTTCATCGCGGCTCTGGATCAGCACTTCATCGCGATCGCGGAAGATAAGGGCACGAAAGCCGTCCCATTTGGGCTCGAAGATCCATTCGCCTTCCGTGGGGAGCGCCTCAATGCGTTTAGAGAGCATCGGCAGGAGCGGCGGATTGACAGCGAGCTGCACGATTCTATGCTAGCCAGAAGCGCCCGCGGCAGGCGCGGGGTCCTGTTTCGCTCGCCCGCCGCGTTTCGATTTTTCGGTAACAGCTGCGTCCAGTCGCGCCCCTATTTCGGCGAACGCCGGCGTCGGGCCCGACCACCTAAGTTCGTCGACGGAACCAAACAATGGGATGTCGGTACGAAGTGTTGCCAGCGTTCGGAACAGGAGTGCGCGATCGCGCTGGTTATTCAGCGTGGCTGCGAGCGCTCCGGCATTTGCCACGTCGACATGCCACTCCCGCGAATCGGGTGGGATCGCCTCCAGGTAACCGAAGCGGGCGAGCACTGCGGCGCTGGATTTTTCGCCCCAGCCGGGCAATCCCGGATAGCCATCCGCCGTGTCGCCGACCAGGGCGAGGTAATCGGGAATGGACGCCGGCGGCACACCGAACTTAGCGATCACGCCCGCTTCGTCGCGAACGGTTTTGGCGCGGCGGTTCATCTGCACGACGCGCGTGCCACGAACAGATTGGGCCAGATCCTTATCGGGCGTGCAGATGAAAACGCGATCCACGCGGCTGTCGCCGGCGGCCAAATGTGCCGCGGAGGCCAGTGCGTCGTCGGCCTCGAACTCCACCATCGGCCAAACCGCGATGCCCATCGCGGACACGACCTCTTCCAGCAACGGAAATTGGCTAAGAAGATCGGCAGGAACGCCTTCGCTGGTTTTGTAGCCGGGCCAAAGCTGGTTACGAAACGATTCGATGACGTGGTCGGTTGCGACGCCGACGTGGGTGGCGCCGGCTTTGATCATGGCCAGGATCGAGCGGACCACGCCGCGCGCGGCCGCCACCTCACGGCCCTCGGAGTCGCGCGCCGGCGGTAAGGCATAGTAATGGCGAAACAGTTCGTAAGTTCCGTCGATCAGATAGACATCCACTGCGCTCAGGATAGCTTGCTGCCGGGAACCCATTCGAGGTAGCCGCTAAGTGCTTACTCCACGCCGCTTGCTAGACTGAGGTTTGACTGCTATTTCCAAGCCTCGCGTTTCTGTTGTTAGCTACCTAAATACCGCTCCGCTAGTCTGGGGCATGCTGCATGGCGAGCAGCGCGGGCTATTCGAGCTGGAACGCGCGCTTCCGGCCGAATGCGCCGACCGCCTGGCAGACGGCCGCGCCGACATTGGCATTGTGCCGGCGGTGGAGCTGAACCGGCAGAAGCTCGACATCATTCCGGGTTGCGGAATTGCTTGCCGCGGTCCGGTGCGCAGCATTCTACTCATTTCCAAGGTGCCCGTGGAGCGCATTCGCACTCTTGCCACCGACTCCAGCTCCCGAACCTCGGTTGCGCTCAGCCGGATCGTGCTGGCACGGAAGTATGGCATCGAGCCGGAGCTTTATTCTCAGCCGCCGCAGCTTGCCTCGATGCTGAAGCATTGCGATGCGGCACTGATTATCGGCGACGCCGCGCTGGTTCTGAATCCGGTAGAGCTTCCCTTTCACGTTCTGGATTTGGGGCGGGAGTGGGTTGGTTTGACGGCCCTGCCGATGGTCTTCGCGGTTTGGGCCGCCCGCGCCGGCATCCCGGCTCAGGATCCCGAGCCCTTCGCCGCCTCGCTGCGCTTTGGAATGGACCACATCGACGATATCGTCCGCCAAGAACACCAAAAACTGGGGATCTCGGAGGCCCTGGCGCGCGAATACCTGACGCGCAATATCGTCTTTGAGCTCGGGGAGGCGGAAGACGCCGGCCTCAAGCTTTTTTTAAAATATGCTTTGGAGCTGAAGAGTGCGACGGAGATCGGGAAGGTGACGGCATGATGACCCGCGAAGAGGCAATTGACCTCTTTCGCAGCGACGATCTGATCGGGATCGGCATGGCAGCCGATGCGGTGAGGCGGAAACTGCATCCGGATGGAATCGTCAGCTATATCATCGATCGCAATATCAACTACACGAACTTCTGCACCGAGTATTGCAGCTTCTGCGCGTTTTACCGGCCGATGGGCCACGCCGAGGGCTATTTGCACTCGAAGGAAGTGATCTTTCAAAAGATCCAGGAGACGATCGATCTGGGCGGGACCGGAGTTCTGATGCAGGGCGGTCTGCATCCCGAGCTGAAGATCGAATGGTATGAAGATCTGCTGCGATCCATCAAGGACCGCTTTGGCGACAGGATCTGGAACCACTGCTTTTCGGCGCCAGAGATCGTGAACATCGCCGAAGTGAGCGGCCTGACGCTGCGTGACACCATCGCACGGCTGCGCGATGCCGGGCTGCAGTCGATTCCGGGCGGAGGCGCCGAGATCCTGGATAACGATGTGCGCCGGCGGATTGCGAGGCTGAAGTCGTCGGCACAGGACTGGATCGATGTGCATCGGACCGCGCACGAGTTGGGGCTGCGGACCACGGCCACGATGATGTTCGGCTGCGGCGAGACCATCGAGCAGCGCATGAACCATTTCGACATCGTGCGGCAGATCCAGGAGGACACCGGCGGGTTTACCGCGTTTATTCCTTGGTCGTTCCAGCGCGAGAATACTTCCCTGGGCCGGTTCGTGAAGGAAGAAGCCACGGCGGTGGAATATCTGAAGATGCTGGCCATCTCGCGGCTGTATCTCGAGAACATCCTGAATATTCAGTCCTCATGGGTCACACCAGGATTAAAGACTTGCCAGGTTGGGTTACGCTTCGGCGGCAACGACGTGGGAAGCATCATGATCGAGGAGAACGTCGTGTCGGCCGCGGGCGCGCACCATCGGGCCAGCGAAGAGCAGCTCCGGCGGCTCATCCGCGATGCCGGATTTATTCCCAAGCAGCGGGACACGCTGTATCGCACGTATTACTTGAACTAGCGCCGTGCGGCGATTAGCCCGGGGTTTCCGCTCACACGAGTGTAAACGCGGCACGCACGAGCGCGTGCGCCACGCCACCAGTACACCCAGCATTCGATCTGTCTTCCTGAAGGTAGCTGCACCAGCGTAGTGCTCCGCTGAAATTGCGGGCCTTCGTAGGCATCCAAGATTCGCAGCATCTTGCCGGAGGTTTTCAGCAGAAAGACGTCGCCCTCTACCTGCCGCCCAGGCACTTCGGATGGCACGGCGCCCGGATATTTTCCAAGATCGTACAGTTCGGCAGAGATCCGTCCAGTTCCGGCGAAACGGGCTTGAGATGCGAGCACGCCTGCGAACCGGTTCTTCGATCCGCGCCGCAGCGTGCCGTAGACGAACAGGTAGGCGCGGCTCACGAAGCGGCGGTACGGGCGGCCAGCGCGCGGTAATAGGCGATCAGATCCAGCCTGGGCGGCGTGTGCCCCATCGAGCGGAGGAAGCCGGAGACGGCGCCCCGGTGGTGCGTTCCATGGTTGACGACGTGTAGGATGATCTGCCACAGCGGCGATTGGTGAGGATTACCGGCCATGTCGCGGTACGAAATATTTGCGGCGATCTGAGCATCGGTGAGACGAGCGGCCCATTCTCTCCAGGACTGGTGCAGTTCCGGCCACACGCGCTGCAATTTAGCCAGGTCGTAGTCTTCAGGGTCGGTTAACTTCGTTCGTGCAGTGCCGTGGATGCGTTCTAGCCAGACCCGGTCGGCCCCGAACACGTGGACCAGGGTACCCAAGACGCTTTTGTCGGCAGTATGAAAATCGCGATTCAATTCTTCGGCCGAAAGCTGGCGCGCGGCGTCAAGCAGTTGCCCGCTCGCCCAGGCCGTGTAGTCGAGGTGAGTACGAACAATATCGGCAGTTAGGGACATATTTCGATTATGGCTGTGGACTGGCCAGATAGCTTGAGCAGGCAAACTGGCTGCCGATTCCTGAGGCGAGGAGGCGCTCTTTGCGATCCTGAAGCAATCGCGCGGTCCAATCCGTGAACCCACCGTCGATGACCGAATAGCGGTTGCCATCCGGCGCCAGCGGCGAGATCCGCAGGCACAGCCCCTGGTAATAGCCCAGGCCCTCCAAGCGTGCCAGGTTGAATCGGAACCGAGCTTCCGAAAAGGCAGGGGCGAGCGCGTCGAAGACCTCGCTTTTGACTCGCGCTAACCGGTGGCGCGGATGAACGCCCGGCAATTCACGCGTTGGATCCTCGACATCATGCGGTAGCCGCACCCCGCGCTCGGCGAGAAATCGTTCGGACTCGCCGGGCTTGTGTGCCCGAATCGCCGCTCGAACTCCCTCGGGGCCGATGCCGGCGGCGGAAAGCAAGTCTCCCACCATCGCGGTGTCGGAAACCTCGACCAGAGGGGTTTGCAAGCTGAATCCCGCCAGGTTTAGTCGGCGGCACAAATCCAGATAGACACGGATGTGCTCTTTAAGGTGCTCCATCTCGAACGCGTGCGAGCCGGTATCGCGCCCGGCCGAAACCAGCGCGAACAGTCGAAAGTGCGGGGTGAAGCCAGGGACGTCAAAAGGCTGGAGACGGATGACGCGCTGGCTGGCGCACAGACGTACAGCGCCTTCCCGCGTGGCAGGTTTATCGCGGCGGCGGGCGCATTCCAGAGCCAGAGCGGGCGTGGGGTCGCCCAGTACTTCGGCGTTGCGGATGGTGGTGAGCACGTTATTTTGATCGATGCCGCCCAACACCCGGTTCAGGCCTAAGGTGGATACCGGAGAAAGATCCAGAGCTTCGAAGTGCCGCGCGGCCTCGAAAGCGGCTTGGTCGAACTGGTGCAGGACCCGGGCATCGATTCTGGACGGGGCAAATAACGGCCTCGTATGCGCATTTGCCAGGTCAGACTCGCTCAGGCGCTGCGCACGAGCCTGGAAAACGTGCAACAGGAGCGACTGAAGGTCGCTCCCACTAAGGTCCTGCGCGAGTATCTCAGCGAGCCTCGGCGCCCCGTTTTCGGCGGCGATTCGCGCCAGGATGTTCGAGCTCATAGACCCTTAGGATACCCGCTGACAACCGCGCCTGGGCCGTTTGAAATTACATAAGTCTTACAAATGACTGGCTGAATGGCTGTTACTGTGGAGATGGGAACTTCCCTGGAAATCTGGAGCCTTTTTGAGCGGCGAAATAGTCAACATCTATACCAATAAGAAGCCGAATTGGTTAATCATCACAGTATTAACGTTCCTGCATCTCGGGGCGGCGGCGGCACTTTTCATGTTCAGTTGGCCGCGTCTGGCCACTGCGGTCGCGTTGTACTGGGTCGGGGTTGGCTTTGGCATCAGTCTTGGGTATCACCGGCTGCACACGCACCGGTCCTTCAAGCTGCCGCGCGCGCTCGAGTATTTCCTGGCGGTCTGCGCCACGTTGACGCTAGAAGGCGGCCCGATCTTCTGGGTCGCGACCCATCGTATCCATCATCAGTTTTCCGACAAGCCCGGCGATCCGCATTCGCCGCACGACGGCGCTTGGTGGTCGCACATCGGCTGGCTGCTGGTGGGCGAATCGAAGCACAATAACACTAAGTTGATGGCTAAGTATGCCCCCGATCTGGCGAAAGACAGGTTCTATGTGGCGCTGAACAATTACCACTGGATCCCGGTGATCTTACTCGCTGCGGCGCTATTTGCCATCGGCGGGCTGCCTCTGATGCTCTGGGGTACTTTCCTCCGGATCGTTGTCGGCCTGCACGCCACTTGGCTCGTTAATTCGGCTTCTCACATGTGGGGCGGGCGGCGATTTAACACGCGCGACGATTCCCGCAATTTGTGGTGGGTGGCGCTGATGAGCTTCGGCGAAGGGTGGCACAACAATCACCATGCGCACCCTAGTTCGGCGCGCCACGGCCTGGCCTGGTACGAGCTGGATCTGTCCTGGATCACCATCAGCATCCTGAAGTTCTTTGGGATCGCGACTGCGGTGCGTGTCGCGAAGATCAATTCGCCCACCGCCGAGCGCGAAGCGGCCTAATCGTCATCTCTGCGCTGATCCGCGGCGCGCCGCGAACGGTTCGCAACACAAGCTGCCGCACGCTAAGCTGAAAGTATGGTTATTGCGGGCCGCCGCAGATCCATCATTTACTCCATTGGCTTAGGCGCGGGACTGATTGCCGTCATCCTGCTGCTGTATATCGGGTGGGTGCTACTCAACTGGCGCACCGGAATCCTGCTCTTCTTCGGCGTCCTGCTGGTGGCGGTGATCATCACCGGTGTCGTCTTGAACACGACATTTCTGGTGCGTGAGGTACGCAGAAACGAGCAGCACGACGCCTTCATCAACGCCGTCACACACGAGTTGAAGACGCCCATCGCGTCCATCCGGCTTTACCTGGAGACTCTTCAAACTCGCACCGTGGACGAGGCGAAGCGGCAGGAATTCTACCGGACGATGGTCGAAGACAGCGACCGTTTGCTGGCCACCATCGAGCAGGTTCTTCGCACCGGCCGGATCGGTTCTGCAACCCACCACAAGCCCAACCGGGCACGGTTGGATCTGAACGGAGTCGTGGAAGAGTGTCTGTCGAAAGCCCGGTCGCTGCACCAGATGTCCCCCGAAGCGATGGAGTTTCATCCCGGCCCAGCCGCCATGGTTTGGGCGGATCCCGACGAAGTTCGCGCGGCGGTTTCCAACTTGATTGACAACGCCGTCAAATACTCAGGGAAACAGATTAAGATCAACGTCGAGACGGCGCCGGTGGATGGCCGGTACGTCCGGGTGCGCGTCAGCGATCAGGGTGTCGGCATTCCCAAGATGGAGCTGAAGCAGATTTTCAAGCGATTTTATCGCGTTCCCGGCCCGCTGGCGACGCGAATCAAGGGAACCGGATTGGGCCTTTACATCGTGCGTTCGGTGGCAAAACGCCACGGCGGCCGAGCCTGGGCGGAAAGTGAAGGTCCAGGGCGGGGCAGCACGTTCGTGCTGCAGTTACCGGCCGCGAAATGACTCGTGTTCTGGTGGTGGAAGACGAGCAGCACCTCGCCGACGGTCTGCGATTCAACCTGGAAGCGGAGGGCTACCAGGTTCGTGTCGTCGACACCGGAGAAGCCGCCCTGGAGATACTCCGATCGCAAGCGGACAGCACCGATGTGGTGGTGCTGGATGTAATGCTGCCCGGCAAGGACGGCTTTGCGGTTATCTCGGAGATGCGCCAAGCCGGAATTTTCATCCCGACGTTGATGCTGACGGCGCGCGGGCACCCGGATGACGTCTTGCGAGGATTTGCAGCGGGCGCGGACGATTATCTGGCAAAGCCGTTCGAACTAGCCATCCTGACCGCCCGTCTGCGTGGGCTGTTGCGCCGCAAGCAGTGGCTGCAGAATTCAGCCGCGGCAGCAACGGCGCCACCCAACAGCGCTTCCGTGGAGTCAGGCGACAAGTTCCAGTTCGACGGCAAGTACGTCGATTTCGAGCGCCTGGAGTTGCACGTGCGCGACGAGGTGTTTCCGCTCACGTTGATGGAGGCCAACGTGCTGCGGTACCTGATCCGGCACGAAGGCAAGGGCGTTTCGCGCAAAGCTATGTTGTCGGAGGTTTGGGGACTGCATCAGGACACCGACACGCGCGCCATCGACAACTTCATCGTCCGATTGCGGCGGTACATCGAAGACGATCCCACACGCCCGCGGCACTTGAAGACCGTGCGCGGCGTGGGATATCGGTTTATCGCCAAGCCCTAGTAGTAGAGAAGTCGCGGGATACATCCAGCTGCTAAAACCGCGGCGTAGTGCGGGCCGGAAAAATACTGGCGATTAAACCTGTCATTCTGAAGAAATGCTTCGCCAGGTTGTTTTATTCTTCGCATGGTGCGCCGGCATGCCGCTGCTGGTCGCACAAATCGGCGCGACTGCGCAGCTTTCCGGAGAATTGGCCGACCCGTCCGGGAGGCCCGTAAGCAATCAGAGCATCACTGTTCGAAAGCAAGAGAGCGGTCAAGTGCGCTCCACCGTGACGTCGGAAGCTGGGCGCTATGAGGTGCTGGATCTCACGCCCGGAAGTTATGAGATCAGCGCCGCGGCGTCCGGATTCGCGCCGCTCCGCGTCCCGGTGGAACTGACGGTCAATCAGCAGGCCATCGTTAATTTGCATTTCGAGCTTAGCGAACGGCGCGAGCAGACCACCGTGACGGCTACCGCGGATGTGATCGAGCCCACGCGGACGGAATTGAGCCAGGTGATTCAAAGCCGCGAGATCGATCAATTGCCCATCAACGGGCGTCAGTTTCTGGACTTCGTACTGCTCACGCCCAATGTGTACGCGGGCCGGACCAACATCTCGAATCCATCATCGCCGGGTGAACCGCAGCAGGTGGATCTTTCGTTCGCCGGGCTCCATGAATCCACGTCGATCATCCTGGTGGACGGCGCGAACAACATGAACCGGGTTTTCGGGCGGTCACGATCGACCCCGTCGCAGGAGGCGGTTCGTGAGTTTCGCGTCCTGAATGATAACTACGCGCCGAGCTTCGGGCCCGCGACGGGAGGTGTGGTGAGTATCGTCACCAGGTCAGGCACGAACGACCTGCATGGCTCCCTGTACGAATATTTTCGCAACAACGCGCTGGATGCGCGCAATATCCTGGCGCCGGCGGGATTTGACGAACTGCATCAGAACCAGTTCGGCGCGACGCTGGGCGGGAAAGTAATCGCGGACCGGCTGTTTTATTTCCTGAACTACGAAGGGCAACGGCGCGTCGAGTCGCCATTCTATTCCTCGATTCTGCTGAACAACCTAGGCGCGGTTAATCATACGCTGCAGTTGCTGAACCTCGCGCCTGAGGTGCTGGCGGGCAAACTGCGCCAGACCGATTATGACGAGACGCTCGCGCGGCTCGACTATGCGGCCGGCCAGAACACGCAAATGAGCTTCGAGTACCGCTTCCGCCAGGATCGCGAGACGAATCTCCCCGCCGCCACCGGACAGTTGAGCGCGCCCTCGAACTTTCGCAACGCCCATATCGACGATCACGACGCGATCTGGAATCTTACGTCCGCTCTGTCGCCGCGGTTGCTCAACCAGGCTCTGATTCAGTTCGCGCACCGGGCGTTCAATTTTCCATCCGTCAGCTACGAGCCGCATCTGCAGATCGCGAATACGCTGGATATCGGCCGGCATTTTAATGCGATCAATGCCGATCAGGAGGCGCGAGCCGAGTTGGCCGACAGTTTGAGCTATGTCCGGGGGACGCACACTCTGACGTTGGGCGGCGATTTCTCCTACGACCATATCGGGTTCTTTTACGATCCGTTCGATCCCGCTTACGCGGTGTTCCCGAACCTGAACGCATTTCTGGGCGTGGCACCGTTTGCGAGCCCCTTTGCGGTGGTTTTCGGCTTTTCCGAAGCGGCGGACGGAACCAGGCCCCCGGCGCCGGCCGGATTCGGCGGTCCTGCCAATCTCCCGATTTTCAATGCGCAGACGCATCCGGATAACGCGGCCGAAAGCTATAGCCTGTACGCTCAGGATCAATGGCGAGCCACCCGGAAATTGACCGTGAATTACGGCCTCCGCTGGGATCTGGACCACATGCCGCCGCGTTATTTCGATACCTATTACAAAAACTTCGAGCCGCGCGCGGGTATCGCTTACAGCGCGCTGCGGGATCGGCTGGTGTTGCGTGCGGGCGCGGGCAAGTATCAAGGCCAGGCGTATTCGGTGCCGTATCTGATCGCCATGGTGGCGGGGCAGGATTCCGCGTTCGGGCTGGTGCGAGGGAACGAAGGCTACTCGGTTTCCACGGGCACACTCCACAGCCCGTTCTATTCCAATCCCGGGCTGGCGACGGCGGCACTGCTGCAATTTCTAAAGACGGGCGTCTACCCCGCGCTCAACCCGGCCAACTTCACTCCGGCGCAGCAGTTCATCTCGACCATCAAGCGATTCAACCACGGCGGGCCGTTCAGCTATCAATGGAACGCGCAGGTGGATTTCCAGATCAGCCGGTCGGCGACGCTATCAGTGAGCTATTTCGGCCTGCGAGGTCTGTTCTTACCAAGCGCGATCGGCGGCAACGTCGCGCCCACGAATCTCACGCTGCCGAACGGTAAGGCGGATTATGCGATCGCGCCCGGCTCGACGGTTCCGCGGACGCTCAACCCGCTGGTATCGCCGCTGTCGTTTTTCTACGACGCCAGCGGCCAATCCAGCTATGAATCCGGAACCGTGACGCTGGCGAAGCGCTTCGGACAGCACTATTCGTTCACTGGAAATTACACGTGGTCGCACACCATCGATAGCGGCGGCGATCCGTCGCTCAATGGCACGCCCGAGGATCCGTATCGGCGTTATCTGGACAAGGCTAACTCCAAGCAGGATGTACCACAGCGCATGGTGGCAATCTTAGCTGCGGAGGCTCCAGAGCACGGCTGGCTGCGCAACTTTCGCCTCGCATTGATTGGCAGCGCGGAGGCGGCGAGTTTCTACACGGTTTTCGCGGGCACGGACGTGAACCACGACGGCAACGCCAATACGGACCGGTTGGGGCTGCTGGGTCGTGACACCTACCGCGGCGATGCTCTTGCGAACCTGGACGTGCGGCTGGCGCGCGTGTTTCGTTTCCACGAGAAGCTGAACGTTGAGCTTATGGGGGAGGCGTTCAACATCGCCAACACTCTGAACGTAACGGACATCAACACTGTGTATGGCGCAGCGAATCCGATCGGGGCGGTGCCGCGGCATTTCGGAGATGGTGCGCCTGCGCCGCTGGCCAGCTTTGGCAGCATACGTGCAACCAACCCTCCTCGGCAGCTACAACTCGCCGTGCGGCTAAAATTCTAAGCTCCTATGAAAACTCTGATTGTCTACGCTCATCCTGAGTCGCAGTCGTTCAATGCCGCGCTGAAGAACTTGGCGGTGGAGGTTCTCGAAAGCCTCGGGCACGAGGTGCAGGTCTCGGATCTTTACGCGCTGAAGTTCAATCCAGCCGGAGGGCCCGCCGACTTTATCGCCCGCGATGACTCGAGCTTTTTTCATTACCAGCGCGAGCAGATCCACGCGACAGAATCCGGCCTGTTTGTTCCGGAGCTGAAAGCCGAGATGGACAAGCTGGTTTGGGCCGATCTCGTGATCTTCCAATTCCCGCTGTGGTGGTTTTCGCTTCCGGCCATTCTGAAGGGCTGGGTGGATCGCGTGTTTGCTATGGGTTTTTCTTACGGACCGCAACAGCGGCATGCGACCGGCATTTTTCGCGGCAAGCGCGCGATGCTGTCGTTCACTACGGGAGGGCCGCCGGCGAGCTATGTCCCCGGGGGCCCGAATGGCGACATCGACGAGCTGCTGCGCCACATTCAATACGGCATGTTCCATTTTGTCGGCATGGATGTGCTTCCGCCGTTCATCGCCTATAGCGCCGCGCGCGTGAACTCGGAACAGCGCGCCCAGTATTTGAATGCCTACCGCGAGCGCCTGCTCTGCCTGGAATCCACCGCGCCGCTCGAATTTCAGAAGGCCGCCGGAGCTGGGTAATGCCGGCCGCGAGCATCCGCGCGTCGTTTGCGGCTTTATACGACCGCCTGTACTCCGGCTCCAGCCAATCTCGCCTGGAACACATCGTCATGGATACCAGCGTGGCCGGATTTGCGGCGCACCTGCTTCTGATTCTTGCGGCGCGTACGTTGGCCCATCCGTCCACCTTGCTGGCAGCGGTAGGAAGGAACTACCTCTCGGCCATCTACACACCCTTTAGCGTCATCCTTTTTTACGAAGTTCTGATGCTCATTGCCGCGCTGCCCCAGTCGACCACGCAGTCCATCGCCAAGCAGTACGAGATCGTCTCTCTGATCTTCATCCGCCGGTTCTTTAAAGATATCGCCGAACTGGACGACATCGGCAAACTCGCCCAGCTCAGCCCCGACGTACTGCCGGTATTTTTCGATGTGCTGGCCGGACTATTCATGTTCCTGTTGGTAACGGTTTTTCTGCACGCTGCGCGGCGCCGTTTCCTGCCCGACACAACGCCGGAGGAATCGCCGGAGCTGAAAAAATTTATCGCGCGCAAGAAGACCATTGCCGTGGCGCTCACCATTCTATTGGTTTCGCTCGCCGCATACAGCTTGTGGGATTTTGGCTACGACGTTTCGCAGGTGCTCTATCACGGCGCCAAGGCACGGCTGGACCCCAACACGTTCTTCTATACCCAAGTGTTCAGCGTCATGATCTTCACCGACGTGCTGATCGTAATTCTCTCGCTGGCCGTTTCGGATCGCTATGAATTGGTCTTCCGCAATGGCGCATTCGTAATTTCAACGATTCTGATTCGGTTCTCTCTAACGGTCGCGCGGCCGTTCGCGGCTGAATTGGCGGTGGGAGGAATGATCTTCGGCATCCTGACTCTGGTGGTGTACAACTACCATACGCGGATCCGGATGCCGGAGCGGCAACCCGCTTAGATTCCAAACGCCGTGGCTACCAGAAGCCCGGCAATGAGCAGCAGCCCGAATTGCATGTGCAGCTTTACGCCGCGCAGCCACACCTGGTGGAGCTGTTTCGGATCGGTCTCCCGCAAGGCAGAACGGACTTGAGAGATCGCTTGCGGAACCGCGAGCAGGACCAGCAATACCGGCCAGGGGAGGACCCGCACCGCGGCAGCGGGGACGATGAACGCGAATGCCGCGGCGTCCATAAACCCCAGTGCGTAGCCGGCGCCGCGGCGGCCGAGCAGCGTGGCGAGCGTCTTCTTGCCATGAACGACATCGGCTGCATAGTCGCGCAGATCGTTGGTATGCATAATCCCGGCGGCAACCAGCCCGATCGGGATCGCCGCGGCCAAAGCCGCCATCGTGATGTGCTGCGTCATGACGTAGTACGCGCCGCCCACCATCACCGGCCCCATGAAGATGAAGACCGAGACGACTCCGAGCGCGATGTATCCGTAACGGATCGGCGGGCCGGCATAGAAATAGCCCGCCGCGACTGCGGGAACGCCGAGCCAAAGGATAGGCCATCCGCAGAGCCACGTCAGCAGCAGCCCGCACAGGATGCCGCCCGCAAACGCCAGCAACCCGCCGCGCTGCACCTGCTCGGGCCGCAACAAACCCATGCGAATTACGGCGCTCGATCCGCGTGGATCGAAGGCAGGGTCGGCAGCCAAGGCTTTGTAGTTGTAGAAAACGTTCGTCATGTTTGTGCCTGCCTGGATTAGAACCGAACCCAGCCAAGCAAGCACAAACCGCAACACGTTGAAGCGCCCGTCATGCAGCGCGACCGCGCTCCCTACTGTGACTCCAACGGACGAAATCAGAAGGGAATTGACGCGGCAGGCCTGGAGCCAAACCTTCATCTATTCGTCCAGGATGACACACCGGGCCTGATCAAGCAGATTTGATTTCGGTCCAGAGACGGTCGCGCAGGCGCTGGCTACCGGGCTCGACGGTCTTGGCCCATTCTCCGCGCGCGATGACCTCAGGGGCCGGATACAGCGTCGGATTGTCGCGAAATTCCGGAGGAAACAGCTTTCGCGCTCCCGCATTCGTAGTGGTCGTGCGCGCGGCGAGAGCATTCGCCGCGGCAATATCGGGGCGCAGCAAAAAGTTAATGAACTTGTGCGCCAAGTCCTGCCGTTTGCTTTCTCGCAGGACCACCGCGCAATCCGGGTATACGGCGTATCCTTCGGCCGGATAAATGAAACCGACTTCCTTCGACGCGTCCATCGCCTGCTGGGCGGTGGTGTTCCACATGTGGGCTGCCAGCACGTCGCCGCTCACCAGTTGGTCGCGCACCTCGGCATTCAAGTAGGCGCGTAGCAGCGGCTTCTGCCGGATGCCTTCCGCCGCCGCGGCGCGCAATTGCCCAGCGTCGCTGGAGTTGATCGACTGGCGGATCTTCTTGAGACAGGCTCCCAGGGTATCGAACGGGTCGTCTAGCATTGTGATGCGGCCGCGCAGCCGACCGTCCCACAGATCGCCCCAGGCGCGCGGAGGAGGCATGAGTTTGCGGTTGTAGGCGATCCCCGCCGCCGTCACCATGTACGGCACGGACCACTGGAGCTGTGGATCCCAATCCGGCTGCTGGAATCTTTCTTCGAGCTGGCCAAGATTGCCGAGTAGCCGATGATCCAGCGGGGCGAGCAGCGCGTTTGCGAGCATCGGCTTGACGATGTAGTCGGTCGGGAACACGATATCCCAACCGGAATTTCCGCTCATCACCCGCGCAAGCATTTCCTCGTTGCTCTCGTATACCGCATACAGCACCCGGGCTCCGAATTCGGCCTCAAATTTGGGCACGGTATCCGGCGCGATATAGCTCGACCAGTTGAATACGTTCAGCCGTGGCCTGCGATCCTGGCTACACGACGCCAAAGCCGCGGCACCCAAAACGAACGTGCGGCGATTCATCGCGCGCGTAGCCTCTCGGAAATGAGAATCAAGGCGCCGAAGCCGAAGACGATCATCGCCGAAATCGCATTCACCACCGGGTTTACGCCGCGGCGCGCAATGGCATAGATGACCATGGGCAATGTTTCCGAATTTACGCCAGAAACCAGGCTGGTGATCACGTAATCGTCAAAAGAAACGGTGAAAGCGAGCAAAGCCGCGGCGATGACGCCCGGGAGAATCACGGGCAACGTCACATACCGGAAAGCCTGCCACTCGTTGGCGCCCAGATCCAGCGCCGCTTCCTCAAGCTGCGCGTCCACGTTTCTGAGCCGGGCCATCACCACGATCACCACGAACGCGATGGAAAATGAAACGTGCGCCAGGATGACGGTGTGCATTCCGAGTTGCACTCGCAGAAACCGAAACATCCATTCGTAAAACGCCAGCAGCGAAATGCCGGTCACGATTTCCGGCGTGACCAACGACAGGTAGAGCGAACCGGTAAGCAGGGGTGCATTCCGCTTCCAGAGTCCGTAGGCGCACAGCGTCCCGATGACTGTTGCCAGCCCGGTTGCAACCACCGCGATGACCAGGCTGTTCCAAGCGCCCTGCATCAGTTGTGAGTCGCGCACGGCGGCAGCGTACCAGCGCAATGAAAAGCCTTCCCAAAGTGTGAAGCGCGACTGATTGAAGCTGAATACCGCCAGGATTAGAAGCGGCAGATGCAGGAATAGATATGCCGCGAGCGCGTAGATCGAAAGCGTCCAGCCAGCGCGTTTCATACCAGACCCTCCGACGAACGGCGGGCGAAAATCCACAGCAGCAGCATGACAATCGCCATCAGCGATAACGAAATGGCTGCGCCAAAGGGCCAGTCGCGCGCGGTGGTGAACTGGTTCTGGATCAGGTTTCCGATCATGACGGATTTGCCGCCGCCCAGCAGATCCGGGGTCAAGTACGCACCCAGGCACGGGATGA
This sequence comes from Bryobacteraceae bacterium, assembly GCA_035293725.1. GTDB lineage: Bacteria > Acidobacteriota > Terriglobia > Bryobacterales > Bryobacteraceae > Palsa-89. The sequence goes on along the minus strand of DATGMH010000161.1, from coordinate 88,800 downwards.
ACACCAGAATTGCGCCGGCGCGGATGCCGGGCGCGCACAGCGGGACGGTCACGTTCGTCAGAGTCGACCAGGGGCGCGCGCCGAGATCGGCCGATGCCTCAAGCAACGTGCGGTCCAGCCGTTCCAAGGTGGCGTACACCGGCAGAACCATGAACGGCAGATACGAATAGACCAGCCCCAGGATCACCGCTCCGTCGTTATAGAGCAGCGGCAGCGGATCGTGGATGAGCCCGAGCTTCTGAAGAAGTGTGTTGATCAGCCCCGTGTCCCGCAGCAAAAACATCCAGGCGTAGGTTCGAATCAGAAAGCTGGTCCAGAACGGAAGAATAACCAGGCTCAGGTAGAGATTCTTTCGGGAACCAGACTGGGAAATGAAGAGCGCCAGCGGGAATCCGAGCAGCAGGCAAACAAGCGTGGAGACTCCCGCGATCCAGACCGATCGCCAGAGTATCACGAGATAAATCGGATCGGCGAGCCGCTGATAACTTTCCGCCGTCCAGGGCAGGGAAAGCCCTCCGTACACTCCGCGCGATTCGAAACTATACGCGAGGACGATCGCCAGCGGAGCGATGAACAACAGGAGCATGGTGGCCCAGGACGGAGCTAGAAACCAGGCGCGCAGCCGTTTCATAGGAATCGAAGCTCGTCTTCCGGCCGCCACCAGACGAAAACGGATTCGTTCGGGGCGAACGTGCCTGAGAAGCGGGAGACCTCGGCGACAACTTGCTGCCCGGTTGCGAGCCGCGCTTCGACATGCAGGCAATTTCCAAGAAACGTGGACCGCAACACCGTAGCCGGCCGGGGACTGACGGCCGTATCGGGTGCGAGCCTGGCAACGTGCGTTGCTTCAGGCCGGATACCGAAGTCATCCAACCAATTCAATGCGCCCAGAAACGACGCGACAAATCGTGTGCGCGGCCGAAGGTACACTTCTTCCGGCGTCCCTATTTGCTGCAATTCGCCGCTGCTCATGACGGCCAACCGGTCCGACATGGACAAGGCCTCTTCCTGATCGTGCGTCACGAACAAGAATGTAATACCGACCCGACGCTGAATTTCCTTCAACTCCGCGCGGACCTGCTTGCGCAGGTTCGGATCCAGCGCCGAAAGCGGCTCATCCAGCAAAAGCACGTCCGGCGCCAACACGAGCGATCGTGCCAGAGCCACTCGCTGGCGCTCGCCGCCCGATAGTTCCGCCGGGAACCGCGATTCCTTTCCGGTGAGCTGCACCAGGTGCAGCACCTCGGCCAGACGCGTCTCAATATGATTTTCGCCCCTGCGCCGCAGCCCGAATTGGACATTTTTGGCAACGCTCAGGTGCGGAAATAGTGCGTAGTTCTGAAACACAGTGCTGACGTTGCGCCGGTAAGGCGGCAGACGATGGATGCTGGCGCCGTTCAGCAAAATCTCTCCCGCCGTGGGTTCCTCGAAACCGGCGATCATCCGGAGAGTGGTTGTCTTGCCGCAGCCCGAGGGCCCGAGCAGCGCAAAGAACTCGCCTCGTGCGAGTGCCAGGTTGAGCTTTGTGACGGCGCAGTGGGTGGGATAATGCTTCGAAATGTCCCGAAGCTCCAGGACGTGCGGAGAACTGCTCACGACGTGACAGTAGCCTGCTCGGCGCTCACAAATGGCAGTTTGCAAGCGAGCCAGGCGTCGAAACCTCCCGTTACATTCATCACTTGGTCAAAGCCGGCGCGCGCCAGAAGACTGCTGGCGATCGAGCTGCGATAGCCGCTTTTGCAATGCACCGCGACAGGTTTGTGCTTATCGAGCCTCCCGATCTGCGAAAGCAGCTTATTGAGCGGAATAGGAATCGCGTGCTCGATGTGCCCGTTTTGCCATTCGGCGGGATTGCGGACATCCACGATCTGGATGTCGCGCGCCATTCCATGCAAATCCTCGACGGAAATTTGCGGCGTTTGCGCGACTGGCAACCCGGAAAGGATCCAGGCCACAATGCCGCCATCCAAATACCCGTTGACTCGCTCGATGCCGACGCGAGCGAGCCTCAGGCGGGTCTCGGCTGCCTTATCGTCATCCTCAGCGACAATCAGGATCTCCTTGTCGAGGCCAAGGACAATGGCGGCCCAGGAAGCAAACTGGCCTGTCAGAGCGACGTGAATCGAGCCCGGAATATGCGCCGGGCCAAACTCGATTGCCGGGCGCGTATCCAGCACGGTGGCACCCGATTTCTGCATCGAAGCGAACTCGGCCGGGGAGAGCGCGGGCAGCTGCGGCAACTCGCCGAGCGGGGGAGCGCCGGCGCGGTTAATTTCCACTTCTTGCGCGAAGTAGCCGGGACGCTCCGGCAATTCCGAGGTCAACAGGCGCACGAATTCTTCCCGAGTTTCCGGACGCAGCGCGTAATTGGAGGCTTTCTGCTTGCCTATCGTGGAACTGCGCTCTGAACTCATTTGACGCCCGCACAGCGAGCCCGCGCCGTGCGCGGGGTAGACCTCAACGTCATCCGGCAGTTTCAGGAGCTTACTATGCAGGCTGTCGTAAAGCATCCCGGCGAGCTGCTGAGGAGTGAAGTCGCCGGATAAGTCCGGACGGCCGACGTCGCCGATGAACAGCGTGTCTCCGGTGAGAACGGCCATGGGTTTTTCAGAAGTTTCGAGGTTGGTGACGACGATCGAGATGCTCTCGATCGTGTGTCCCGGCGTCTCCAGAAATGTCAGCCGGCAATGCCCAAATTCCAGAACATCGCCATCGCGCACATCGACATGCGGAAACTTTGCGCCGGCTTTGGAGCCTAGATAGATAGCGGCTCCGGTCCGCTTCGCGAGTTCCTGGTGTCCGGAAACGAAGTCGGCGTGCAGGTGCGTCTCAATCACATATCGAATCGCCAGCCCGTGCTTTGCTGCTTCTTCGAGATAGATACCGATGTCGCGCTGCGGATCGACCACGGCCGCAATTCCATCGGAGCCCAGCATGTATGAAGCATGCGATAAGCAGCCGAGATAGAACTGCTCAAAATACATATTTGTAGCCACAGATGAATACAGATGAACCTCAGATTCTCATCCGTGTCTATCTGTGTTCATCCGTGGCCTTCACCTACTTACCGGCGTTAAATCGTTTCTCGATCTCCGGCCAGTTTACGACATTCCACCATGCCGAAATGTATTCGGGCCGGCGGTTCTGATATTTCAGATAATACGCGTGCTCCCACACATCCAGGCCCATGATCGGATACAGCCCCTCCATCACCGGACTGTCCTGATTGGCAGTGGAAATAATTTCGATCCCACCGCCCTTCTTCACCAGCCAGCCCCAGCCCGAACCGAACCGGCTCGTTGCCGCGGCGTTGAATTTTTCCTTGAACTGATCGAAGCTCCCGAACGTGCTATTGATCGCCTGCGCGATGTTCCCGGTCGGAGCGCCGCCTGCTTTGGGGGCCATGATTTGCCAGAACATGGTGTGATTGATGTGCCCGCCGCCGTTGTTGCGCACCGCGGTCCGGATATTCTCCGGCACGATAGCGCAATTATTGGCCAGAAGTTCCTCAACGGTTTTGTTCTGCAGGTTCGGTGCCGACTCGAGCGCCTTGTTCAGATTGGTTACATAGGCGCCGTGATGCTTATCGTGATGGATCTCCATGGTTTTGGCGTCGATGTGCGGCTCCAGTGCGTCAAATGAGTAAGGTAGCGGTGGAACAGTAAATGCCATGATTGTCTCCTCCTTAGTTTGAACCGGTGAATCCACCGGCTTTTTCAAAAGCATCCGCGAGCCGGAACATGCCCGTCTCGTCAAAATGTCTGGTAAGAATCTGCATTCCGACCGGAAGCCCGGCGGCGGTTTTTCCGCACGGCACGCTCATACACGGAATGCCGGCCAAATCGCCGGTGATCGTGTAAATGTCGGAAAGATACATCTCCAACGGGTCGTCCAGTTTTTCGCCCAGCCTGAACGCCGGGAACGGCGACACCGGCGTGACGATCGCGTCTACTTGCTGGAACGCGTCGCGGAAATCTTGTGCGATCAGCGCGCGCACGCGTTGCGCCTTCAAATAGTAAGCATCGTAGTAGCCGTGGCTGAGCACATACGTCCCCAGCATGATGCGGCGCTTGCATTCGGCGCCGAAGCCCGCCCCGCGCGTCTCGCGATACATATCGCTAAGCGTCTCGCCGTCCGCGCGCGTGGTATACCGGACGCCATCATAGCGCGCTAAATTCGAGCTCGCTTCCGCTGTACAGATGATGTAGTAGCAAGCCACCGCGTATTTGGTGGCCGGCAAGCTGATGTCGCGAATCTCGCAGCCCAGATTCTTGAGGAGCGCGATTGCTTTCTGGATCAGATCGCCCGATTCGCTGGTCAGCCCTTCGAAGTATTCGCGCGGAACCCCGATCTTGAGGCCGCGCACGTTCCCGTCCAACCGGGCCAGGTAATCCGGAACGGGCGCGAAGGCGGACGTGGAATCGCATTCGTCCCGCCCGGCGATAGTCCGCAAAACCAGTGCGGTGTCCCGCACGCTGCGCCCTAAAGGCCCGATGTGATCGAGCGAGCTGGCGAATGCTACCAATCCGTAACGCGACACGCGACCGTATGTCGGCGTGACGCCTACTACTCCGCAGAATGAGGCCGGCTGCCGAATGGAGCCGCCCGTATCGGAACCCAGCGCGACGACGGCCGTTCCCTGCGCCACGGCGGCTGCCGATCCCCCACTCGAGCCGCCCGGCACACGGTCCAGCGCCGCCGGATTCCGCACCGGCCCGAATGCCGAGTTTTCGTTGGACGAGCCCATGGCGAACTCGTCGCAATTGGTTTTGCCGAGAATCACTGCGCCGGCCGCTTCCAAGCGCGCAACCGCGGTCGCGTCGTAAGGGGGAATAAATCGTTCCAGCAGACGCGAGCCGCAAGTGGTTCGCAGACCTTTGGTCACGATCACGTCTTTGATAGCGACCGGCACGCCGGCCAGCGGTCCAGGGTCTTCTCCGGCCGCGATCTTTCGATCCACCCGTTCGGCGGCAGCTAGCGCGCGCTCCGGCGAAAAGTGCAGGTAGGCATTGGTCTTGGGATTCTCGGCCTGCGCGAACTCGAGCGCCGACTTGGCCAGCTCCACCGCGCTGAATTGCCGCTGCTCCAGCCCCGAGCGAACCTGCTCCACCGTAAGCGCCGCCACGCCGGCCACACTTGTGCTCATCGCTCGATCACCTTCGGAACCTTGTAATAACCGGCCCCGGCGAGCGGAGCGTTGGCGAGAGCATCGTCGTTCCCTATCGGCGCGCGCTCCCGATCTTCGCGCAACGTCGCCGTCTGCTCGGCGTCGTACAACACTTGCGCCATGGGCTCGATTTGGGAGGTATCCAGCTCGTTCAAAGTCTCGATGTGTGTCAGGATTTCATCCAGATCTCTAGAAAGCCGCGCTATCTCGGTGTCTGTAAGCTTCAAGTTCGCGAGATCTGCGACGTACCGGACCTGCTGCTCGGTGATCTTCACGCGGACGCCTTCTTACGGGCTTGCTTGTAGACCATGCGGAAGACGGAGTCCTCGATGCCGTCCGCCTCATCGGCAGATTTCCGCTGGCCCATCGTTGGCGACGATTGAGGCGGGCGCCGCGGCGTTGCGATGCGGAACTCCAGATCGCGCACAATTCCATCGCCCAGGATCGCGATCAGCTTCGGCATGATTTGAAACCGCAGATGGTAAAGTTGCTTCTGCCAGATGGCATCTTCCACTTCCACGATCAGATTGCCGCGCACCAGCGCCTTCGGCCACGCGTGCCGCTCCAGCCGCTTTCCGACGGCCGCCGACCAGGCAGCGCGCGCCAGGTCTTCCTGGGACACAGCATCGCCCAGCTTCATTTTGGCAAGCGATCGTCCCAGGCGTTCCATGCGAGCGAATTCAATTTTAGCATCCACGGCGCGCGCTAATAATGCGGAGATGCTGCACTAGCTCTGCGCCAATCCTGGCGGCGCAGCCGGTACAGCAGGTGCCGCCGCAGCGGATGGCCTTCGGGCAAATTCGGATGATCGAAATCGTCGGAGGGTTTTCGCGTCATGCCGAGTTTTTCCATCACGCGCCGCGATCGTACGTTGGCCGGAACCGTCATCGACACCAGTTCGTCCAGCCCAACCACTTCGAAGCCATAGCGCAGCATCTCGCGAGCGCCTTCGGTCGCTAAGCCGCGGCCCCAATATTCGGGTGCAAGCCGCCAGCCGATTTCGACGCAAGGAGTAAAATGCGCGGTGAAGGCGGGCACCGCCAATCCAATAAAGCCGATGAAGGCGCCGTTCTCGCGCAGTTCCGCCGCACACACGCCGTACCCATGCCGTTCGAAATGGGGCAGGACGCGCTCCCGGACCGTCCGATCGCTTTCCTCGCGCGATAGCATTGCCGGAAAAAACTCCATCACGCGCGCGTCGGCGTTCATGCGTGCGAACGGTTCCAGATCCGCCGCGGTCCAGTGCCGCAGGATCAGCCGCTCGGTCTCGGCGAGCACCGGCATGGCTGCTTACTGCGCGACAGGCAGCTTGGTCGTGTTCGTCAAAACTCCGTTCTGGCTGATGTTCACGGTCAGATCACCCGAGCGCGCATCGGAAGGAACGATGAAATCCACCTGATACAGCCCCGAGAATCCAGGAGTCAGGCCGGCGAAGAAGACATTCGCCGATTTGCCGTCCACCGTAACCGTCGGCTCGGCGGTTACCACCGCCAACGGACTCGAAGGAGCGGGAGCACCCGAAGGTACATTCGGATTCGTCGGGCCCATGCCCAGCAGGTAGATGACTAATGCCTCGCCGGGTTTTGCCGGATTGCTCGCCGTCACCAGTGAAGAATCGGTCCCATGCTGCGCCACCAGGTGCCCATCTGTTAGGGCATCCACGGTGGGCTGCAATGGAATTACCGATAGCTGATCTGGCAGCGTAATCGCGCCGTTGACGCTCACCAGGATCGGGTACTGCTGGTTCGCCGGAAGCTCGCTCGGGATCTGCACATCGAGCTGGCCGTCGCTCACGTAGAACAGCGGCGCCGATAGGCCGCCCACCAATACGGATGTTCCGTTGAAGCTGATGGGGAGAGGTGGAGAGCCGGTTCCCGTGGGGCTGGTGCCCAGCCCGGAGCCGTAGACCTCCACGATCGTGCCTGGGCTCAGCGGTCCGCCCGAAACGCGATAGAAAGCATTAACCGTGCCGCCCTTAGATAGCACCGGCGCAGGCGCCTGGTTACCTGCCACGCCGCCCGCCAGTTGCATGGTCGCAGGCACAAGCGTGCCGGAGGTCGCATTCAGCGTTACCACCATCTGGGATGCAGCCGAACTGGGCTGCCATGTGGCTGAATAGCTCGCGCCCTGGCCGTTGCTTCGCAGCGATATCGGAGAATCGCCGTTCGAAAAACTGGCTACGACTGCGCCGTTTGTAACCGGATTCGCGCAATCGTCGTTGAGCTGCACAATCAGCGTGGCCGGCCATTTCGCCGGCACCGAGAAATTGTTCACCAGCCCTGTCTCCGTCAACGCCAACTTGCTCGGCGTACAGCTGGTGGCGTGAGGCGCCATCCCTGCCTCCGCTGCGCCAGCGCGGACCGGCTCTGCCGACGAACTCGGAATCGTGCTGCCCGCAGGCAACACAACTACCGTAACGTTCACGGTCCGGACCGCCGACCCAATCGAAACGCTGGCCTGTCCTGAGTAGATCCCCGGCGTCATGTTGGCTGGATTCACCGAAACCCCGAATGTACCCGGATTCTGACCGCTGGTCTGGCCCGAGGTCTGGCTCAAAATCAGCCAACTTCCGCCGTCGGCGGTTGAGGGAGCAGCCTGGAACATGACAGATGTCGCGCTGCTGGTGTTTACTGTGACCATTTGCGCGGCTGACTGCGCTCCACCGGCCGCAACCGCAAAGAAAAGTCCCGCCGGATTCGGATCCGGAAGCGCCGGCGAGCCACTTGCCGCCAGGTCCAACACCACTACAACGTATGCGGGCGAGTTCTGCGCGTTCGGATCGCTGATGCTGATCAGCGCATAATGGCCGCCGGGGCTCAATTGCGTCGCATTGGGCGCGAGATTGACCGGTAGCAACCCGGGTTTGCTGGTTGTCGCTGTTCCGCTGGTTGCGCCGAGCGACACGACATCCGCTCCACTGACCAGCTTCGCTGTCCAGTTGATCGTGGTGGAGGGGGAGCCGAGGTTCAGGATCTTGATTGTCTGGGTGTTCGAAAAGCCGCCGCCCTGCTGCGCCTGATAACGCAGACCGGTGACATTGGTCCCGAGAATCGCGCCGCTGTTGGCCACGAACAAGAACACCGGAACGTCGACGCTGCCGCCGGAATACTTAACGCGGATGGTGTCGCTATAGCTGCCCACTTGAAGCCCTTGCGTGTTGACAACAATCCGGGCGAAGACGGCTGAATTGCGTACTGTTTGGCCGGATGCCGGAGTTATGCTCGAAATCCAGGAACTGCCGTTGAGCGCTGAGGCGCTGAAGCCCACCGGTCCGCCTCCTCCCGCACTCGTGATCGCCAAATCCTGTTCGATATTCCCGGGCGATTGCGCTATGGCGGAGAATCGCAGCATCGGCGGCGCTACTTGCAACTGCGTGTTGGCGGCCGATACGGTCAGGTTCACCGTAATGTCGCTCTCGCTGCCGTTTTGATCTAGAATCCGAATCCGGCCGGACGTGTTCCCGGGCTGCAGCGAACCCTGATCGACGCTGACGGTAAGCTGTGCCGGCGCCGTTCCGCTCGTCGGCTTGACAGTCAGTGTAAACGGCGGCTTCGTATTCGGCTGCCCACCGTCGATCAGGACGGTGAACGTCGCCGCTGCGGCCGTAGCGGGTGCGACGGCCAACGCCTGGCTGGGAGGCGCATCGCCCCCCGATACCGCTGAAAAGCTCAGCGCCGTCGGCATCACCTGCAACAACGGCTGCGCTGCCACGATGGGCAGTTGAAATGTCTTCGTAACCTTCGCCGTTATGCTATCGATTAAGGTCGCCGTGAAGGTGTACGTGCCGATCGACCCTTTAGGCGGCGTCCCGTGGAGCAACCCGCTAGGAGAATCCAGCGTCATTCCTGGCGGCGGATTGTCTAGCGTGAACGAAAAGTACGGTGTGCTGCCTCCGGTGGGCATGAGCGATTGCGAATACGCCTGGCCCACCGTGGCTGCCGGCAGCGGCGAGGTGGCCGCGATCGCAAGCGCAGGATTGATCGTGATCGAGAACGGGCTGGTCGCGTTCGTCTTGTTCGCTTCGGTCACCGTCACATTGAATGAGTAGGTATTCGCTGTGGTGGGCGTGCCGCTGATCACCGCCGACGGGCTGTTCTGTGCTGCCCCGTTGATCGTCAGTCCCGGTGGAAGAGTAGTTTGGCTAAATGGACTGGTCGGCGTTACTTGGAAGGAATACGGCGCGGTGCATCCAGTCGCCGTGATGTTAATCGCCTGGGAATACGGAGTACCGACATCGCCACTGGTCAGTGCCGAGCCGGTATTAAACGTGAGCGTACACGGCTGAATGGAAATCGTATAGTCCTGAAACGTGAATCCCATCGACTGATCCGTCAGATTCACTTGTACGAGAAAATTCCCCACCTGCGTGGGCGTGCCCGTAATGAGCCCAGTGCTGGTTAAGACTAGGCCGGGCGGAGTTTGACATCCCGGTCCGCCACAGTCTTGCCCGAACCAGCTCCAACTGTATGGCTTCACGCCTCCGGATGCCGCGAACTGGAAGTTATACGGCACGTTAATGTAACCGTTCGGCGGAGAGTTGGTGATCGTGAGCGGCGACTGCGCACATAACCTCCCGCTGATGGCGAAGAATGCTAAAGCTATGATTAACGGGACTGGGCGGCGCACATGCCTATTTTACAGAAGTGTTACCTATGGAACCATACGCGGTACCAGTACGTCCCAATTGGTGAGAAGCGTAAGTCAGTCTTAACCTTCTCCTCCTCTGGTTGGCGCGGCTCTCCGACATCGGGCCGCGCCTCTTTGTTTTGGCATCGGTTTGCATGCGTTTTACGCCTGTGCCGTCTGCGCCTTGGCCGCCTCGGAGAACTTCTCAAAGAACTTCTTGATGATGTGCTTCGCGGTTGCGTCCAGCAGCCGCTGGCCTACGCTCGCGATGGTGCCGCCCACCTGCACGTCGCCATCGTATTTCACCTCGGTGGACGAGTCGCCGCTCGGCGCCAGATTCAGGAGGCCTTCACCTTTCAGGAATCCGATCTTTCCGTTTCCCTCGACGATGAGCTTGAAGCTTTCCGGAGGTTTCTGCTCGGCCAACCGCACTTTTCCCCCGAACTGGCCGCCGATGCTGGCGATGATCACCTTCATCTTCATCTCATACTCATCCTCGGCGATCCTGTAGAGCTGGTCGGTTCCCGGCATGCACTTGGCCAGGATCTCGGGATCCTGGAGCAGCGAGTATGCCCGCTCGCGCTCGGCCGGAACGGTAAAAGATCCGCTGACCTTCAAGCCGCCCTCGACAGAGCGACCGCAAGCGCGCGCATCGTGTACACCTGCGCCAGATGCTTCCGGTATTCGGCCGAGGCGTGCAGGTCGGAATTGGCATCCACGCCCTGCGCAACTAGCGTTGAGGCCTTCTGGATATCCGACGGGCTGCCGGCCGTGCCTTCGAGTGCTTTCTCAACGGCCACCGCGCGGAATGCGGCACCGGTGAGACCCGTGACACCAACGCGGCACATCGCGATCTTGCCGCCGGACTTGCGGATGCGAGCCGCAACACCTACAATCGCGAACCCGGAGGCGGGCTGGACCACTTTTTGATAGCTGGTCCCGGCCGCTTGATCTTCGATCGGAACCACCACGGCCTGTACGATCTCTCCCGGAGCCAGCGCCGTGGTGAACGTGTCCACGAAAAACTCAGAAATCGAAAGCTCGCGTTTCGATTTAGCCGAGACGAGCGCCACCTTCGCCTCCAGCGCAAGCAGCGATGCCGGATAGTCGGCCGCGGGATCGGCATGCGCGATGCTGCCACCGATGGTCCCCATGTTGCGAACCTGAATATCGCCGATGTGCGACGCCGCTTCAGCCAACAGCGGGCAGCGCGACCGCACAATGGGCGAACTCTCCAACTGATAATGCGTCGTGGTCGCCCCGATTCGCAGCATCCCGCCTTCGTCGTGGATGAAGTTCAGGTCGGCAATGCGCCCGATATCCACTAGTTGCGCCGGCGTGGCCAGCCGCAGCTTCATCAGCGGGATGAGACTCATGCCGCCCGCCAGCACTTTCACGTCTTCTTCCGCCAACAGCCCGAGCGCGTCCTTCAGATTGGTCGGGGACTCATATTCGAAATTCTGGGCAATCATGCCTGGCCTCCCTTCTGAACCAGATTCCAGATTTTTTCGGGCGTTAGCGGCATATCGATGTGCCGCACCCCTAGCGGGCTTAACGCGTCGACCACCGAATTGACCACCGCGGGCGAGCAGCCGATGGTGCCGGCTTCGCCCACACCTTTCACGCCCAGCGGATTTACGGGCGACGGCGTTTCCGTATGGCTGGTTTCGAGCCATGGAATGTTGCTGGCCTTCGGGATCGCGTAATCCATCAACTCGCCGGTGATGAGCTGGCCGTTGTCGTCATAGACGGCTTGCTCCCAGAGCGCTTGTCCAAGCCCTTGCACGATGCCGCCGTGCACCTGGCCGTCGACGATCAGCGGATTGATGATCTTGCCGCAGTCGTCCACTGCCACGTATCGTTTCAACTCGATCGCGCCGGTCTCCCGATCCACTTCGGTGACCACGATGTGCGCGCCAAACGGAAATGTAAAGTTGGGCGGCTCCCAGAAATACGTGGCGAAGAGCCCCGGCTCCGTGTTGGGCGGGAGCTTCATAGCTCGATACGAAGCCCCGGCGATCTGAGCCAGCGGGACCGATTTGCCGGTCTTGTTGTCCACGCACGCGCCGCCCGAAAACGAGACATCGTCGGTTTCCAGCAGCATGGCGCCGTATTTCTTGATTTTTTCCTTCAGCTCCTGGATCGCAAAATACATTGCCGTGCCGCCGATGGCAGTTCCGCGGCTGCCGAAAGTCCCGATGCCGTATTGCACAATCGCGGTGTCGCCGTGCAGCACCAGGACGTCGTCGATGCCGACCCCGAGCTCATCCGCTGCAATCTGCGCGAACGTGGTCTCCTCGCCTTGCCCGTGCGGCGAGGCGCCAGTCATCACCGTGACCTTGCCGGTGGGGTCGATTTTTACGGTCGCGCTCTCCCACCCGCCGGCCGGGGTAGCCGGCGACGGGCCGATGGCGCAGATCTCACCGTAGGTGGAAATTCCGATGCCCATCAGCCGGCCCTGCGCGCGCGCTTCCGCCTGGTCGTTGCGAAGCTTCTTGTATTCGACTATGTTCAAAGCTTTCTCCAGCGGCGCGGAATAGTTGCCGCTGTCGTACGTCAGGCCCGTCGCTGTGGCATACGGGAACGCGTCATTGCCGACGAAGTTTTTCAAGCGTATCTCAGCCGGATCCATCTTCAGCTCGGCGGCCAGCACATCCACCATGCGTTCGATTCCATGCGTTGCTTCCGGACGCCCGGCGCCTCGGTATGCATCGGTTGGCACTGCATTCGTGAAAACGCCGACGATGTCGGCCCGAATGTTCTGGCATTTATAAAGCCCCGGCATCATGAGCACCGAAAGTGTCGGAATGGCCGGTGTCAGTAGCTGATGGTAAGCGCCAAGATCCTGAATCAGCTTTAGCTTGATCCCGAGAATGGTGCCGTCGCGCTTGGCGGCGATTTCGTAATAATCCACGTGCCCGCGGCCGTGGATCGTGCACGTGAAGTTCTCACGCCGGCTCTCGATCCACTTCACAGGCTTACCGATCTTCATCGCCACGAATCCCATGAGGGCTTCTTCGGCGTAAACGTTGAGCTTGCTGCCGAATCCGCCGCCGACCTCGGGCGTGACCACGCGCAGCCGGTTTTCTTCCAGGCCCAGCATCATCGCCACCAGCGTCCGCATCAGGTGCGGAATCTGAGTGGATGAATACAGGGTCAGGGCGCGATCGCCGGATCGCCACTCGGCCACCACGCCGCGCGTCTCCATCGACGTCGGAATTAGCCGCTGGCTGGTGATGCGCTGCTTGACAACCACTTCGGCCTCGGAAAATGCTTTTTCAATATCGCCGCCTTCCTGGTGGTAATTGAAAGCCGTGTTGTCGGGCCACTCCGGATGGACGGCGGGCGCGCCGGCGGCCAGCGCCTTCTCCGGATCGGTCACCGCTGGCAGTGGCTCGTAATCGACTTCGACCAGATCGGCCGCATCGCGCGCAATGTATCGGTCCGTGGCTACTACCACCGCCACAGGATGGCCGGTGAAGTACACGCGATCCGTCGCCAGGATGTGATGGTGAGGCACCCGCAAGTCCGGAAGCGAAGCGCCGCACGGCACCGGGCCAACCTTTTCCGTGTCTTTCCCAGTGAACACCGCTACTACGCCGGGAAGCTCCTTGGCTTTGCGCGTATCGATGGATTTGATTTTCGCCGCGCCGTGCGGGCTGCGCACTATGCATGCATGGTGCATGCCGGGCATCTGGATGTCGTCAACATATGTCGCCGTTCCCGTAATCAGACGCGGATCTTCGCGCCGGCGAATGCGCTTCCCAACCAGGGTATCGGTCTTGGTAATCGTGGTAGCCATAGTTTCCTCTTCCTACGCTTTGGCCGCGGCTGCCTTCACCGCGTTCACGATGTGCTGGTATCCCGTGCACCGGCACAGGTTGCCTTCCAGGCCGTGCCGGATCTCCTCTTCGGTGGGGTTGGGATTGCGCTCCACGATCTGCTTCGCCGTCATGATCATGCCAGGCGTGCAGAAACCGCACTGCAGCGCGTGCTCGTTCCAGAACGCTTCCTGCATCGGATCGAGCTTGCCATCTGCGGCTAAACCTTCGATGGTCAGGAGCTCCCGGCCATCCGCCTGAACCGCGAACATGCTGCAGCTCTTGACCGCCTTTCCGTCCACGTGTACCGTGCAAGCGCCGCACAGCGAGGTCTCGCAGGCGATGTGTGGACCCGTTAGGCCGACTACCTCGCGAAGGTAATGAATCAGCAGCATGCGCGGCTCCACGGCATCGCTGCGCTTCTTTCCGTTGATTGTAAGCGTGATGTTTCGTGTCATAAAGAAATACCAGCGGATATGACGATACCACAGCGCGTTTTGTGGTGCATCAGGCAGAAACACAGGGCGGAGAACAGGGCAGGAAAAACTCACGCAATAAAGAAACGGTGCCGAAATGATTTTCCGGCACCGTCAGATTCTAGACAGGTGAGCCGCGCTACCGCCGACACACCTTCGAGCTGCATACACCTTAGCTGGCGCTCTTGGTCACGCCTTCATGCCGGCGCGCCTTCCAAGCTTCCCGCCGAGTCTTCTGCAGCTCAGCGAACTTAGCTTTCTGCTCCGGGCTCAGGGTCTGATACACCTTCGAAAACGCCGAGCTGCGGATGGCCATCAATTGCCCCATCTCGTTGCCCTCGGTAGTCGAGAGTTGCTGGATTTTCGCTGTGTTGCCGGTCTGCACCGCCTGGCGCATGTCTTTCCGTGTCTCCCGCAGTTGCTGCCGGATCGGCTGTGCCGACTGGCGCGCCTCCTGGAACACGGTTTTCGCTTGCGCCTTCTGCGACTCGGTCAGAATCTGCATCAGCGCCCCGTTCCGGTGAACGTGCCGCTGGACTTGATTCTCTGCCGCAAACACGAGGCCCGAAGCCCCTAATGCGGCTACCGCCGTAAAGGCGGCTATTTTCTTGCTGAAACTCTGCATGGTTTGGTTCTCCTACTTCATGAGACGTGACCCTCGCCGGCAGGTTTATCAGCATGCGGTAAAGCTCAGTAAAAGCTTGTAAGCCGGGCCAGGTTGCGGAAACTTAACACTGTGCCCCGCAACCATGGCCTTGCGATTCATTTACCGTCCGCTTCGAGCATGGCTCGCCATCTCGCCTCTATGTATCATCATTTCAGGCATCAGAAGCTGTTCGAGCGAGTCTGCCTTCTGCTTTTGGTCTGGATTCAGGGTCCTGTATACTTTCGCCACCGCCGTCGCCCGGATCGCCGGAAGTTGTCCGATCTCCTGGCCGGCCAGGCGCCGGATCTGCGCGTCATTCTGGGCGAATCCCCGTGAAGTCCTAAGGCTGAAACGCTGCTCGGCTACTTGCGTAACAACGTAACTTCCGATACAGTGAGCAACGGGGGAAAGAACAATGGCGTTTTGTGCTAATTGCGGCGCGCCGGTCGACGGCCGGTTCTGCCAAAAGTGCGGAGCGCCCGTCGCGGGCGCGGCGCCTATAAATCCGGGGGTGCCCGGTGGTGCGGCTGCCCCAGGGATGGCTCCTCAAGCCGCAGCGGCGGGAATGAGCGACAATGCAGCGGGCGCAATTTGTTACCTCTTTGGCTTCATCACCGGTATTCTGTTCCTCGTGCTCGCGCCTTACAATCAGAACCGCAACGTGAGGTTTCATGCGTTCCAATCGATCTTCCTGAATATCGCTTGGGTGGTGCTATGGATCGCCGTTACCGTGCTCTCGATTGCATTGCACGTAATCCCCGTCATTGGGGCCATCATCTCCATCCTGCTGGGATTCTGCCTCTGGATCGGCGCGCTTGTCGTCTGGCTATTTATGATGTTCAAGACCTATAACGGCGAGAAGATCGTGCTTCCCGTGATCGGCCCCATGGCCGAGAAGCAAGCAGGGATGTAGAAATCAGCGTTTCTAACGAAGATGCTTTTGCCGTAAATACGCGATCAGCGCCGCCGGATCGTCGGTGATGATCGCGTCGACGCCGGCATCGATCAACCGCTGCCAGTCCTCGGGCGTATCGGCGGTCCACGGCACCACTTCCAGGTGGGCAGCATGCGCCGCCTTCACCTGTTCCGGGGTCGCCAGCTTGAACGCGGGCGAAACGATGCCCGCTCCCGCCTCGTGCGCGATGTCTGTGAATGGCCGCGCCTGGCCTTCCCATAGTGCCGATAACCGGATGTCCGGCGCCAGAATTTTCATCGCGCGCAGAGTGCGGAAATCGAACGACTGCACGATCGACCGTGACTCCAGCTTGTGCTTCCGGATCACGTCCAGCATCATCCGGGCGAATACGTCCGGCGTCGGCGTCAACTCCGGATGATCCAGAAAGCTCTTGGTCTCGATATTGAACTGCACCGAGTTGCCTTCGCCCAGGCTGAGCACTTCATCCAACGTGGGGATGCGCGTCCCGGGAACCGGATGCTGTTTGGGAAAATGCGGATTCTTCAGGGCGCCGCAATCGTACTCGCGCAGCTCTTTGAGCGTTAGTTCGTGAATCGCAATCCCGGGATGCGGCCCGGTGCAGATCTCGCCGTTGATGTGCGGGTCGTGCGAAATCACCAGCACGTTGTCCTTGGTGACCGCGACGTCCATTTCCAGGTAATCCACGCCCAAGTCGATGGCGTACTTGAACGCTGGAATCGTGTTCTCGGGATAAATGGCTCGCGCGCCGCGATGGCCGTGCACGAGAATGCGGGGACTGGCGTAAAGGGGCATAAGCAGAAGCAGCGCCGCAGTAGCGGCTGCCGCGAGCATACATCGGCTGGTTCGGTTCATTCGGAAACCGCTTTCGGTGGCGCTGAGTTCTCACCCCGATCTGGTTCTTGCGCCGCCCGTTCGTCTGAGCGATCCTGCGCCGGCGGTTCGGGTGCCGGCGCCTGAGGTACTGTTTCGATCGGAACCTCGATCGCTGAGGCCGCTTGCGCGGTCGTTTCCTGGCTCGCGGCGGGCGCTTGCCCGGCAGGAACCGGAGCCGCGCTGGGCGATGGCTCGGCGGTGGCGGCAGCCGCTTCCATTTCCGCCTGCTGCGCCTCGGCTACCGATAAGGGAACATCGCACTCGCAGCAATCGCTGCAGCGCTTGCACCGCTGGCAACGATGATTCGCGCAAGCATCTTTGGTGCAGCATACACAAATGTCTTTGGACGGTTCCCCGCAAATGCTGCAGGTGAAGACCGCGGTTTCCACCGTCATGGGCGCGTCGATTTCCTTTCCTTGGGAGCGGGCTGCGTGATCAGCATGCCGCGGCAACGCTGCGCTTCGCGGTCGGCTACTTGAAACTCCTGTTCCTTTTGCGCAGCCAACTCGCGCAGATATTGGCTCAACTGGTCGCGATTCGTGCTGTTTTCCGCGACCACCGATTGCGCCAGATCCGCCAGCGCCGGATTCTGATACTTTCGGATGCCCTCAACCAGGGACCCGAGCGTTGTTTCCATCGATTGCATCCGGAGATACGTGTCCAGCGCCAACGTCAGCTTCTCCGGATCGCGCGCCAGCGCTTGGCTGGAAGAGAGCAGATATTTCAACTGCGACTCGGCGCTTTTCCACTGCGCTACGTACGTTTCCGGCGCGCCTTTCGCCACCCAGGTCTCCGGCTTCACTTGATCCATGATGGGCTTCAAATGCTGCGCCTGGCGGTCAAAGCTATCGAGCAGCTTTCGAACATCCCACTCGGACGAAACACCCACAGGCGCGGCAGCCGTTTGCGCATAAGCCGCCATGGACGCCCACGCTAGAAGAATGCTGAACGCGAACTTCATCGTGACCTTCCCTAATCAGTGTGGCACAGTTCCTGCAGTTTTCCCGAGTGCGGCGGCCATCGATAAATCCAAGCTGGGGTGCTTTTCCGATAGACTACAGCCGATGGCTGCTGCTACCCCCATCGCGTTGCCTGCGTGGTCGCAACGGCTGATTTCCGAACTGGACGCCGCCGATGCGCGGGCCCAGCGCTTGGTGAACGGACTCACGGTCGAACAGTTCAATTGGAGGCCTAAGCCAGATGCTTGGAGCATCGGGCAATGCCTTCAGCACTTGTGCTTGGCCAGCCAGGCCTACCTGCCCGCGATCGCCGCTTCTCTGGATGGCCGGGAGCAGTGTCGAGCGGACGATATCGTACCGGGCTGGTTCGGCCGCTGGTTCATCCGGAAGTATATCGAGCCTTCCCCGCGGAGCAGCCGCGCTCGCGCCCCGCGAAAAATCGATCCAGGCCGCCAAGTGGACCTAAACGTCCTTGACCAGTTTCTTCGCGAAAACCACCAGGCCCGCCAGCTTGTCCAGAAAGCAAGCAACTACGACGTAAATCGGATTCGTTTCAGGAACCCCTTCATCCCGCTGCTGAGATTTACCGTTGGGACAGGACTGGAAATAATCTGCAAGCATCAGAGGCGTCATTTGCTTCAGGCCGAAGCTGTCAGCCAATCCGCCAAGTAGGCGGTTATCTGCCTCAGTGCGCGGGGGGCGGAGGCGGCGCGGATGGAGGAGGCGGGGGAACACTCGGCGGCGGCGTTGGTGCCGTCTGGCCGCTGCCTCCCGGCACATGCGTGATCGTCCCGATGCCTGGCGTGCGGCCCTGGATAATCGCCACGCGCGCGGCGTCTCCTACCGCGTGCACGATCCGGCGCGCAAGGTCGTTCTTATCGATTGTCGTTCGCGCGATGGGTTCGTTCTTGTAAACCTGGATCGATTCGCCCGTAGTCAGAGTTCGGGTGTTGCCCGGCTTCAGCGCATGGCTTACATCCACGATCCCTTCTTCCACCGTGACTAACGTGGTCTCGTCGTCATCGTCCACGGCTACATCAAACGTGGTGCCACGAACCGAGATTACGGCGGTTGGCGTGATGATGCGATTTGGGTTAGGTTGCCCACCCCACTTCTGAATGTGGATTTTCACCCTACCCACGATCAGGTCTAAAAGATCACGCAGGTTCCCCGGATTCTTCCGGAAGATCACGTTCGAGTTCGGATACACCTCAAAAAAGCTGCCGTCGGAAACTTGGAACTTGGCAAAACCGTCTGCACCCGTGACGATGACCTGCTGGATGCGAATCTTGTCGCCCAAGTTCAGCGCCCAGGGTTCGCCATCGCGCAACACGGAAACCTGCCCTGTCAACGAGATAACTTGCGCAGCCGCGTCATTTGAAAGCGAGAGCGGCTGGCCCGAACACACTATGCCTGTGATGACCAGGAGTACGCCGCTAACTACCTTCGCGACTGCCGTAGGACGCATAAAGGAATACATCGGTCTGGCCGATGCCAGTCTGTAGTACTATGCCATTTATCGGCGTCGAACCCACCGACGAGACTCAGAACACAGTCTACCATCAAACGTGCATAGCAAGAACGTGTCCTTTCAATTTCCCTGTGGAAAACTGCATTAGATTCATGCTCTTTGGGGGGAAGGAAAGGCGGAACGGGTTACAATAGACTCGGCTTATGTGTCGCAGAGCCACAATTCGGCTCCTAGCCACGGTTGGCTTCGCTCTGGCTGGCGTGGGTTCGTTTGCTCAAAACTTGAGCATCGATTGGCGCCACATCGGCAATTCTGCATTGGACCTGGGTTTGGCTTCGTTTGCCACAGGGCCGGTCAGCCGCGTCTGGTACTCGGCCGATGGGTCTGTCCTATACGGCCGGACATCTTCGGGGCAAACCTTCCAAACCAGCGATTTCGAGCGTTGGCGGCCAGTTACAGATCCCCGCATTGTGCCACCCACCCAATCCAGCGTCGTGGCCTCGACCCTGCCCGAAGCCGGGCTGAAGCTGGGTCCGCAAGCTGCTGCCCCGGGACGGATATATGCCGCTGGTACTAATGCCTATCGATCCGATGATGGCGGCGTGTCGTGGTCGAATCTGACAGCTTTCAAAGGCGGCTCGATTCTGGGAGGCGCACTGTCCGATGCGGCCGCTTCGCCGCGCGATCCTGACGAGGTCACAGTCGCGTCGGCCACGGGAATCTGGCGATCCGTGGATGGCGGCCTATCCTGGACGGGCCTCAACGAATTCCTGCCGAATCTCCCGGTCGGCCGTATATTGGGACTTCCTTCCGGAACCCGCGGCGTTCGGCTCTCGCTGGCGGACACAACTACGGAAGTTGAATGGCCGCCCGGCGAGAAAAGCGCATGGAAGCCGCTGGATTCGGCCGACGTCCAGCGCGACGAACAGCTCAAATCGGCGCTCTCGCAGGTCCTCAATCGCACTATCACCGGCATTCAAACCGCGAAGGACGTCATCTACGCGGGCGATTCCGAAGGACGCATCCAGGTCTCTTCCGATGGGGGCGCCTCTTGGGGAACGCCGTTCCGAGTCAGCCGCGATGCCGGGCCGGTGCAGGCGATTTGGGTGGACCGCAACGATCCGCGCCTCGCGGTCGCGGCACTGGGCGCGCGCTCGACCACATCTCCGGATCAACCCCGGCCCACTTACGTGATCCGGACCATGAACGGCGGCATCTTCTGGGACGACATTACCCAAAATCTTCCCGATACGGCTGTGGCCCACGGCGTCGCGGCCGATAGAGCATCGGGCGCCATCTACGTGGCCACGAATGCGGGTGTGTTCTTTACGGTTACGGATATTTCCGCGGCCGGCAGTGCTACTTCATGGACCTCGCTCACACAGAACCTACCCGCTGCTGCCGCCACCGACGTCCAACTGGATGCCGGCGCGAACCAACTCTACGCGGCCCTCGACGGCTACGGCGTCTATGTGGCGATCGCGCCGCATCGGTTGCGCGACGCCCGCGTCGTCAGCGCGGCCGACCTCACGGCCCGTCCGGCCGCGCCAGGCGCGCTGCTCACTGTGCTCGGGACTCGTGTGCAATCGGCCAACAGCGCCGACACGAGTGTTCCCGTGTTGGACGCCTCCGACGCTTCGTCTCAGATCCAGGTTCCGTTCGACGCCAAAGGCAGCACGCTTTCGTTGTCGTTGAATGCCGCCGCGGGCCGGTTTACAGTTGGGCTTCCGCTGCAAACCGTATCCCCCGCAATTTTCGTCGACTCCGAAGGCGCGCCGCTGATTCTGGATGCATCCACCGGTGTGCTGCTGGATTCGAGCAAGCCGGCGCGCCCCGGAAGCCGGATCCAGGTGCTGGCCACAGGCCTTGGTCAGGTGACTCCGGACTGGCCCACTGGCCTGGCCGCGCCGCTATCGGATCCGCCGCAAGTCGTCGCACCGGTTCGAGCCTATGTGGACGGCACGCCGGTCCAGGTCACTCAGGCTTCGCTCGCGCCGGGCTACATCGGATTTTATCTCGTGGAAATTCAACTGCCCCGCATCACGAATGCCGGATCGTCCGATCTGACGCTCGAAGCGCAGGGTCATCAAAGCAATCATGTCCGGTTCTATTTGCAGCCGTAGCGGCGCCGCATCCTCGCCGGAAAACGTGCCGCGGCGGCGTTCCGTTGTGCGCGATCACGCAAGAGCGCACAGGACGGCGCCGCATCCTCGCCGGAAAACGTGCCGCGGCGGCGTTCCGTTGTGCGCGATCCACATATGGATGAAAGCTGAAGACTGATGCTACCGAGTTCCTGGCGTCGCCTCCTCAGCCTCATCCGTGTTTTGCTTGCCATGAGCTGTCTGGCGACGCAGCTCATCTCCTCCAGCTTTCTCTGGACTAATTCCGTCGTTCTGTTCGCCGTCTATACCGCCTACGCCTGCACGGCGTTGTTTTGGCGGAGTCTCGAGGACTGGGGCTATCCGACACTCGCGCTCGGAATCGACTTTGCGTTCTTTTTCCTATCGGCCGCCAGCGGCGCCGCTTATGCGTATTGGGTCAGTTCGGTGTTTTATGCTTTCGTGCTGCTGGCCGCCGTCACGCTGCACAACTGGTGGAAGACGCTGATTGTCGCCGCGGCCGCCATCATTCTGCTGTATGCGCTGCCGACGCTGCGCAGCGCGGATATGCTGCGGCCGGCCCTGATCGCCGCCGGTATTCTTGCATCGGTTTTTGCGATCCAGCGCGAGTACCTGGAAGAGCGGCTCTCGAATGCTTCGCGTCAGACCGTCCTCTACCGCTACGACGCCGAGCGCGCCCGCGAAGGCGAGCGCCAGCGTATAGCGGCCGATTTTCACGACGGGCCACTGCAAAGTTTCATCAGCTTTCAGATGCGCCTGGAACTCATCCGCAAGCTGCTGCTGCGCGATCAGACGGCTGCCACGGAAGAACTATTGCAGCTCCAGGAATTGTGCAAAACGCAGGTCAACGAACTGCGTTCGTTCGTGCGCAGCATGCGTCCAGTGGATGTGGAGGGCAGCCTTACAGCGACGTTGCGCCGCGTCGTCGAGCAGTTCCAGAAAGACAGCGGCATTCCCACCACCTTTGTCAGTGCCGAATTTCTAGAGCCTGCCGAGCCCGAGGTCTCACTCGAGCTGCTGCAAATCGTGCGCGAAGCGCTGTACAACGTCCAAAAGCATTCCTCCGCGACGCGTGTCGCGGTCAGCATCGCCAAATCGGAGAACGCCCTGGAAATCGCCATCGAGGATAACGGCGGCGGGTTCCCGTTCAGCGGCAAGTACACTCTCGATGAGCTGGAACTGCTGCGCCTCGGCCCCATGAGTATCAAGCGGCGCGTGCGCACGCTGGGCGGCGACATGACGCTCGATTCCAAGCCGGGCCAGGGTGCGGGCCTGAAAATCCGGCTCGCCACGTGAGGCGCGCGGCAGCGGTTCTCAACCTTGCATCGCTTCTTGCGGGCTGCGGCCGCTACCAGGATTTCACGCTTCCCGAGCAGCCCGGAGGACCCGACATCTCCTGGCAATGGGAGGCGCGGGCCGAACCCGTCCTGATGCGCGGAGCACCCGGTGAGTGGGACTCGTCCGATGTCTTGAACCCGTCGGTCATCCGTCAAGGCGAAGCTTATTACAACGTGTACTCGGGCTTCGACGGCCACACCTGGCATACGGGTCTGGCTGTTTCCGCTGACGGAATCACCTGGCGCAAGGAAGGCACGTTGCTTTCGCCCGATCCGCAGACCTGGGAAGGCAACTACATCGCGGCCAATGGATCGGCCATCGCCGACGCGAACGAAATCCTGTACTATTACCAGGCCGGACAGCCGCCGCAAATCGGCTTGGCCAGATCCTCCAATGGGCATCAGTGGCAAAAGCACGGACCTCCCGTTCTGCCGTTAGGACCACGCGGCGCCTTCGACGAGCGCGCCGTAGCCGACCCGTACGTGATCCGCGCCGGCCGCAGGTTTTACATGTTCTACCTCGGCCAGGATCGCGCGCGCCGCCAGCGTTTGGGCGTAGCCCGATCCGACGACGGGGTGACTTGGTACAAGCTGCGCAGCAATCCCATCCTCGAACTCGGCGCGTACGGCTCGTTCGACGAGAGCGGCCTCGGCGAACCCGCTGTGTGGACCTCGAATGGTTACTACTGGATGCTGTACACCGGCCGCGACCGCAACGAGCTGCGCAAGCTCGGCATCGCCCGGTCGCGTAATGGCACCAACTGGGAGAAACTCCCGCAGGTCTTCGCAGGCACTCAATCCTGGGATTCGAAGGTAGTCTGCGATCCCACCGTCTTGGTCGACAACGGCCGCGTTCGAGCCTGGTTTGGCGGCGGCGACGTCCCGGCCCCCGATCAAGGCATACATGGCCAGATCGGCGCCGCCACGTTGACACCTACAAAGTAGGATCGAATCGTCAGCGGCACGAATCTAACCACCGAATGAAAGTTGGCATCACCTGCTATCCCACTTATGGCGGCAGCGGAATCGTCGCAACCGAGCTGGGGCTCGAGCTGGCCACGCGCGGCCACGAAGTGCATTTCATCTCCTACGCCAATCCCATCCGGCTCGATCCCGGAACGCCGCGCATCCAGTACCACGAGGTGGAAGTCTCCACATATCCGCTTTTTCAATACCCGCCTTATTGCCTGGCTTTGGCCTCCCGCATGGCCGAAGTGGCCGAATCGTACGATCTCGACCTGCTGCACGTCCACTACGCCATCCCTCACTCCATCGCGGCTCTGCTGGCGCAGCAAATGGTGGAGACTCGAAAGCGCCTGCCGTTTATTACCACGCTGCATGGCACGGACATTACGCTGGTGGGAGCCGATCATTCCTACCTTCCCATTACCAAGTTCTCCATTGAAAGATCGAACGGCATTACCAGCATCAGCGAGGATCTGCGCCGGCACACCTACGAGGTCTTCGGCGTTCCCAATGAAATTCGCGTAATCCACAATTTCGTCAACACGGATCTCTATCGTCCGGCATCCGATCGCCCTTCCGGCGAAAAGCGTCTGATGCACATCTCGAATTTCCGCCCCGTCAAGCGCGTGAACGACTGCATTCGCATCCTGGCCGAAGTGCTCAAACAAACATCCGCGCATCTGTACATGGTGGGCGACGGTCCGGACCGGCCCGAGGCCCATCGCCTCGCGCGCGAACTGCGCGTCGACAAACATGTGACCTTCATGGGCAAGCAGGACCACGTAGAGCGCATCTTCCCGCAAATGCACGTGCTGCTGATGCCGAGCGAAATGGAGTCGTTCGGCCTGGCCGCCCTGGAAGCGATGTCCTGCGGCGTTCCCCCCGTCGCAACGCGCGTAGGTGGCGTCCCGGAACTGATCACGCCCAGCCTGGACGGTTTCCTCGAGCCTGTCGGCGACATCGCCGCCCAATCCGCACGGGTCATCGAGCTACTGACCAACGACACCCTCTATCGAGAAGTTTCAGCCGCCGCCCGCCGCAGCGCCGTGGAGCGTTTCGCCAGCTCGATCGTAATTCCCCAATACGAACACTTTTATCGTGAGGTCCTTGCCGGGGGGCCAGAATAACAATTCCGATGCCAGGGAACTTTCTCCGTGGGCCTGGTGTCCAACGTAATAAGACAGCTTCGAAGTTTGAAGCTACAATCTAGGTAGACGCCGTGGCGGATACAACCGTTGGTCTACATCTGGATGCCTATCTGTTCTCCACTCCGCGGGAGGACGAACTGATCACGGGGCTTTGCCACGGTGACGAGACCGCGTACGAGATTCTGATCCAACGTTATCAGCAGCCGGTCTATAACCTGGTCTGCCGCTTATTAAACGATCCCTCCGACGCATCCGATATTGTTCAGGAAGTATTCTTGAAGGTGTTTCGCAATATCCGTTCTTTTCGGCAGGGCAGCAGCTTAAAGACTTGGATCTATCGCATCACGGTGAATGAGGCTTACAATCATCGCCGCTGGTTTTCGCGCCATCAGCGGCAGGAGGTGGCGTTCGGGCAGGACGAAAGCGCACCGGCGCATGTCGACAGCTTCGCCGATCCCAGCCGGTCGCCCTTCGATGAGGCCGCGGATCATGAAACGCGCGCGCTGGTAGAAGCCGCGCTCGAGAAGTTGAATCCAAAATTCCGAGCGGCTGTAGTTTTGCGGGACATCGAGGATTTGAGCTACGAGGAAATTGCCGCGGTTCTCGAAATCTCGCTCGGTACAGTGAAGTCGCGCATATTGCGCGGCCGGGAGGCACTGCGAAAGATTTTGGAAGGACGGTTGGAGGCGCATGAGACCGTGCAATGGGCGCCCCAGCCGGCAGTTGAGTAACGGCTGGTTGACTTAAATTATGGAGTGCTGGAACGCAAAGAGCAGAATTTCGGCTTACTTGGATGACGCGATGGCGGCCGAAGAGCGCCAGGCCATGCGGCAACATCTGACCGTGTGCCGCCGCTGTGCTCTGGAATCCGGCGAGCAGCAGAAGCTACGCCGAACCCTCCGCTCGCTGCCGCGGAAAAATCCGCCGCCTGATCTCGCGCTGCGCTTGCGCGTGGCTGCTTTCAGAGCCCGAGCCGAGATGCAGGGTCCGGGCCGCTGGCAGCGCCTTCGTGATCGTTTGTCGCTGGGGCTGGAAAACCTGATGCGCCCCTTGGCTCTTCCCGCGGCGGGCGGCTTGTGCTCCGCGGTTGTACTATTTAGCAGCCTGCTGCCCACGTTCATGCCGACCTACGCCATGGCGCGCACCGTTTCGGCATTCGATCCGCCAACCATGCTTATCACCGAGCCAATGGTGAAGTACATGGCGCCGATTGCCTTCGGCGGCGATGCCGTGGTCGACGTTAACGTCGATGATCACGGCTACATCTTCGGCTACACAATCGTTAGCTCCAGCGACTCCGATAAGGAACAACTGCGCCGCGCCATTGAGAACAATCTGGTGTTTACCGAATTCTGGCCGGCCACGGCGTTTGGCGTCCCGGTCGCGGGCACCATCCGCATCTCCTACCGCAGCGCCGCCGGCATCGACGTAAAGGGCTAAGGGATCCGCGCCAGGCGCGCGTCAAATCTTCATCGCCAGCCATCTTCGCTCATCCGCGGCTAACACATTACCGGTCATGAAAAAGTAATACGGTCGCCGTCCCTGTTCACCTGCCGCACGTACAATAGAAATATCGATGGTCATCGACGGGATCTATTACGCGGTAGCTCTGAGCGCCGGAGGCGCCTTGGTCTGGTATCTCACTAAGCCTTGGTTCGCGCTGCCCTTTTTCGTCCTGTCGCTATTCTGTTTGTATTTTTTTCGCGACCCCGAGCGTGCCATCCCTGATGGCGCGGTGGCCGTCTCCCCGGCCGATGGCAAAGTAGTCGGCATCCGGACCGACCCATCCGCTCCCGCCCGTATCAGCATTTTCCTCAACATTTTTGACGTGCACGTCAACCGCGCGCCGATAGCGGGCACCATCGCGAAGGTCGACTACACCCGGGGCCGCTTTAAAGTGGCCAGCCGCGAAATTGCCAGCTCGCAAAACGAGCGCAACACCGTCACCATCGATGGCGAAGCAACCAGCGTGTCCTTCGCCCAAATCGCCGGCCTGATCGCGCGGCGGATCGTGTTCTGGAAACAAACTGGCGACCAAGTCGCCAAAGGCGAGCGGGTCGGCTTGATCAAATTTGGTTCGCGCGTCGACGTGTTTCTCGGGCCCGAGTGGGAGATCGCCGTGAAACCGGGCGAACGGGTCCAGGGCGGGTCCAGCATTCTGGCGCGCAGGAAGCAGGTTGGATGAGCAAGCTCAGCTTCAAAGACCGATTTATCGACCCCAAGTCGCCCACGCGCCGTCCGCGGCGCGCCGCGTATGCCTTGCCAACGCTATTCACGGCGGGTAATATTTTTCTTGGTTTTCTAGCGATCCTGCGCTCGGTCGAAGGCGCGCTGCTCGCCGCCACGGGCCAACTCGGTTCCAATCCCCATTTCGAAGTTGCCGCCAAAGCAATCGGCGTCGCGGTTGTGCTGGACGGCCTTGACGGTCGAATTGCTCGTCTCACAAATACGGTCAGCGATTTCGGCCGGGAAATGGATTCCCTCGCCGACGTCATCACCTTCGGTATCGCTCCCGGCGTGCTCGCCTACTGCTGGGGCGTGCAGTTCGTCGCTGCAGGCGGGTTTCTGCAGGATCACCGCGCCGGATACTTCGTTGCCTTTCTATTCCTGTTGTGCGGCGCCGCGCGTTTGGCGCGCTTCAACGTCCAGACCAATCCGGTTCCGAAGAACCCCGGACGTCCAGACCGCAAATACTTCGTCGGTCTGCCGATCCCCGCAGCTGCCGGAATGGTGGCGGCCGTAGTCTATGCCACCGATTGCGTGCCCCTGCAGTGGTGGATTGTATCCGCGCTCTGGCTTGCTTTGCTGGCTCTGCTCTCGTTCTTGATGGTCAGCACCTGGCGGTATCCGAGCTTCAAAGAAATCAGCCTCACTGGGCCGCGCTCGCCACTAACCGTGATTCTTTTTGGCGCACTGATCTACTTGATATGGAACTACTCGCAGCCGGTGCTGCTAGCGCTGGGCATCCTGTACGTCAGCACCGGCATTGTCATCCGGGCGGGCGGTGCGATCCGCCGCCGCTTCCATCATCCGCCACCCCAACCCGAGCACCAGGCCGGCTGACATGCATTCGCACCATGGGAAATCCAAACCGGCAGTTGCCGTCGTGGGCGGCGAATCGCTGCTCGGCAAAGAAGTGCGTGAAGTGCTCGAATCCGGCAATCTCGGAGCGGCTGTTACGCTGATTGCATCCGAAGAAAACGAGGGCACCAACGTAGTCACCATCGCGCGCGATGAGCCCGCGGTCATGAGCTCGCTTCAAGCTGCCGACCTCGCCTCCGCCAGAGCCGTAGTCTTGGCCGGTTCTCCCAAATCCAGCCGGAAGGCCTACGAACAGCTCCGCGGCGCTGCCACGCCGGTCGTAATCGATGTCACCGGCGGTCTCGAGGAGCAACCCGACTCTCGGCTCCGCGCTCCTGCCGTTCAAGCCAGCGCGGTCGATGCACCCACCGGCATTCAAGTGATCGCCCACCCCGCCGCTATCGCAGTGGCTCTGTTCCTGGTCCAGCTCCAAAAATCTGCCCGAATCCGCCGCTCGGTCGTGCAAATTTTCGAGCCGGTCAGCGAGCGTGGCCAGGTAGGCCTGGACGAACTCCAGAGACAAACGGTGGGCCTGCTGTCTTTCAAGCCGCTTCAGAAGGACGTCTACGACGCCCAGGTCAGCTTCAATATGCTGGCTCAATACGGCTCGGACTCCCCGCACTCGCTGGCCGCGATCGAGCAGCGAATCGAACGGCATCTTGCCAGCCTGCTGGCGGACGCTGGATCCATCCCCATGCCGTCGCTGCGTCTAATCCAGGCGCCTGTGTTTCACGGCTACAGCATATCGTTGTGGGTCGAGTTCGAATCGCACCCCGAGGTGGCCGCGATCGCGCGCGGCCTCGCGTCAAGCCAAATTGACGTGCGCGGCAAAGAACATGAGCCGCCGACCAATGTCGGGGCTGCCGGCCAGAGCGGAATCGCGGTAGGCGCCATTGCTCGGGATCGCAACGATCCGCGCGCTTGCTGGTTCTGGCTAGTAGCGGACAACCTCCGTATCGCCGCCGAAAACGCCCTGGAGGTCGTCCGTGAAGTCATTAAATGAACCACGAGATGCACACAGATTCCAGATCGGCTTATCTGCTTCCATCTCTGTTTATCTAGGGCTGATTGTCTCCGCGTGCGGTTATCACATCGCCGGGAAAGCCGACCTGGTTCCCAAGAACATCCACAGCATCGCGATTCCGCCCTTCGGCAACGCCACGCTACGGTACAAGTTGACGGACCGCTTGCCTGAAGCCCTCAGCCAGGAGTTCATCGCGCGCACGCGTTATCGCATTGTCAACGATCCGAACCAGGCCGATGCGGTGCTGCGCGGAACCGTGGTCAATCTGATCACGTTTCCGATTTTGTTCGACCAAGCGACCGGGCGGGCCAGCGGTTTACAGGTGAACGTGGTGATGCAAGTCAGCCTGGTCGAGCGCGCCACCGGGAAAGTCATCTATTCGCGCCCGAACTTCGATTTTCACGACCGTTACGAAATTTCCGTCACCAATACGAACCAATATTTTGAAGAAAGCGGCCCGGCGTTGGAACGGTTATCGCGCACCGTCGCCCGCGACGTCGTCACTTCGATTCTGGATAACTTTTGAGTCCCGAACAGTTTCTTAAAAAAATCCGCAAAGCTCCGCCCGCGCCGGCATACCTGTTCATCGGCCCGGAATTGTATGACCTGACGCGATGCCGGCGGGCACTGATCGAGCGCGTGCTCGAGCCCGGCGAGCGCGAAAACGGGATCGAACGCCACGACCTGAGCCAGACGCCTCTGGCTGCCATTCTGGACGATGCCCGGTCGCTCTCTCTCTTCGCCGCGAATCGCGTCATCTGGATCTCGAGCGCCGAGGCGGCTCTCCCCAAGGGCCGCGCCGCTGCCGCCGGCGAAGACTCGCCTGCCGCCGAATTGGCCGAATACCTCCGCCATGCCAACGCCGGCGCAACTCTGGTCTTCGAGTGCAGCCGATACGAATTCGAAGGCGACGACCGAGCCAAAATCGAGCGTGTGCAGCAGTTCTATTCCGCGATTCCCGACACCGTCGAGTTCCGCCCCTATACGGTAGAAGCTGCGCGCTCTCTCGCGCAGGATTTGGCCGAGGCGGCCGGACTTCACATGGGGCTGGCCGAAATCGGGCTGCTGGTGGACTCGTTG
This sequence comes from Bryobacteraceae bacterium, assembly GCA_035293725.1. GTDB lineage: Bacteria > Acidobacteriota > Terriglobia > Bryobacterales > Bryobacteraceae > Palsa-89. Next base: position 59,068 of record DATGMH010000161.1, on the reverse strand, counting down.
GGCGCCGATGCGAGCCGTATCGCTACAGAAATTGAAAAGCTGCGGCTCTACGCGGGCACAACGCGCAAGGTCACCTCAGACGATATCCTGCGGCTGGTCCCCAACGCGCAAGCAACCAACATCTTCGCGCTGGTGGCTGCGCTTGGACGCGCGGATCGCAAGCGCGCGCTGTTGACACTTGAGATCCTGCTGCGCGAAGGCGAATATCTTCCGCTCGCGCTCACGTTTCTGGCGACACAATTCCGGCTGGCGATGGTGGCGCACGAGGCCGGCCTGCGCAGCGCGCAGCAGATTCAGACTCACTTTACGAAGCAGGGAATCCGCATGTGGCGCGACCGCGCCGAGCAGGTGTATCAAACCGTCGGCGCCTTTCCCGGCGACAAGCTGGGTCGAGCGATTGAAAGCGTGTTCAACGCCGACCGCGCGTTGCGCGACACTCGCCCCGACGACCGCGTCGTGATGGAAGAGCTGGTCTTTAGTTTGACGAAGTAGCGCTCAGGCCAGAGCCTTCAAACGCGTCTGCAACCGGCTTTTATACCGTGCCGCCGTGTTCTTCTTGATGATGCCCCACTTGGCTGAGCGGTCGATCATCGAGAAAGTTGCGGGAAGCGCAGCTTGCGCGCCCTTGGCGTCCTTGTCTTGAAGAAGGCGGCGGAAATCTCGGATCTGGTGGCGCAAGCGCGACTTTCGAAGACGATTCACCATCGTCTGGCGCTTGGTTTGACGCATGCGCTTGAGCGCGGAAACAGTATTTGCCATTCGCTAACGGGAGTCCTTACAAAGATGTACAGATAACAGGATAGCCCAATTCTCACTTAAAACTCAAACCGGCAAACTGCGACGCAAGCGAAATGCCGGAACCCGGTCATTCTCCCAACACCGGCTCGTAAGCCTCGTCCGGGCGCGGCCGCAAATTCGGATTGCGCATCAAAATCCGCGCGCAGGTATTCCAACGCAGGATCGCATCGTCGTTTCCGGCGGGGTGCACCGCCTCCGCCTTTTCGTAGCATTCCATGGCCTGACGGAATCCCTCGTACGCGGTGAACGTGGCATTCGGCGATGCTTTGCGGAGTTGCGCATGCGCCGAGCGCTCCCAGATGATGCCGGCGTAGTATTCGCGCTCGTATTCGCCCTTCAGCCGTGGTAAAACCTCGCGTGCCTTCCCGGGCGCCGTGCCTTGTCCGAACTGATCCGTCAAGGCGAGCAGCAGCATCACCAGCGCTTCTTGATTTTCCGGATCGATATGCAGGACATCCAGGCAAATGCTCTCGGCCAGAGACGGCTCGGCAAGCAACCGGTAGCGCTCGGCCTTCTCCAGTGCCTCCGCGATGCCGCTCTTAGAAATCGGCTTCAAGTGGAACTGCATGGTAGCTCCGTTAGTCGGAGCGGAACACGCGAAAGAGTTTCGCCAGCGGATCGAAAAACTGGTCCACCACCCGCTCCTTTAATGGAATGATCGCATTATCGGTGATGGTGATGCTCTCCGGACACACCTTAGTGCAGCATTTTGTAATGTTGCAGTAGCCGACGCCCTGTAATTTCCGGAGATCCTCCAAGCGCTCCGCCGTATCCAGCGGATGCATTTCCAGCGCGGCTGTATAGACGAAGAACCGCGGCCCGATGAACTCCTTGTGCAGATGATGGTCGCGCAAAACGTGGCAAACATCCTGGCACAGGAAGCATTCGATACATTTCCGGAACTCCTGCACACGGTCCACGTCTTCCTGTTGCATGCGCCATGTGCCGTCGGGAGCATCCGGTTTGCGCGGCGTGAACGCTTTGATCCGCGTTTTAACGCTGAAATTCCAGGAAACGTCGGTGACTAGGTCCTTAATCAGCGGGAACGTCTTCATCGGTTGGATGGTCACCGGCTGATCGAGCGGAAGCGTGCTCAACCGCGTCATGCACATTAGCTTCGGCATGCCGTTGATCTCCGCCGAGCACGATCCGCATTTGCCCGCTTTGCAATTCCAGCGCACCGCGAGGTCGTTCGCCTGCTCGGCCTGGATATGGTGGACCGCGTCCAGCACCACCATGCCCTCCGAAATTTCGGTAGTGAAGTCCTGGTATTTCCCGCCGCTCTGGTCGCCCCGCCAGATTCGAAAAGTCGCCGTGGTGCTCACTTCATCTCCTCGATCACCTGCCGTAAATCGTCGCGCAGCGGGACCAGCGGCTGGCGCGACACCTGCATCTCGCCATCGCGGCCTTTGCGCACCAGCAGATTGAACGTTCCATAGGTTTCGTCTTTCTCGGGAAAATCGTCGCGGAAGTGCGCTCCGCGGCTTTCTTTGCGTTCCAAGGCCGCGCGGGTCACGGCTTCCGAGACCGTTAGCAGGTTGTTCAAATCCATGGACGTGTGCCAGCCCGGATTGTATTCGCGGTTACCTGTTACGCCCACCTTCTTGGCGCGTTCCTGGAACTTCAGGATTCCATCCAGCGCTTGCTCCATTTCCTCCTGGCGCCGCACGATTCCCACCTGGCTCTGCATCATGTCCTGCAGGTCATGCTGAACTTGATACGGCCCTTCGCCGGTGCGTTCGAAAGGATCGAGCGCGCTCCGCGCGGCCTCGTCTACCTGAGCCATGTCCACTTTCGCTGCGCCGCATTCCTTGGCGAACTTAGCCGCGAACTCGCCCGCACGCTTGCCGAATACCAGCAGGTCCGAAAGCGAATTGCCGCCCAGCCGGTTCGCCCCATGCAATCCGGCCCCGCATTCTCCGGCCGCGAACAAGCCCGGCACATCCGACATCTGCGTGTCGCCGTCTACGCGCACGCCGCCCATCATGTAATGGGTGGTGGGCCCGATCTCCATCGGCTGCTGCGTGATATCGATATCGCCGAGCTGTTTGAACTGGTGGTACATGCTGGGGAGCTTCTTCTTGATGTGCTCGGGCGCGTTCGGAAGTTTTTCCTTGATCCAGGCGATATCCAGGTACACCCCGCCGTGCGGGCTGCCTCGCCCTTCGCGGACTTCGCGCGTGATGCAGCGCGCCACGTGATCGCGCGTGAGCAATTCCGGCGGACGCCGCGCGCTTTTGTCTCCTTGCGTGTAGCGCCAGCCTTCCTCGGGGTTGTCGGCGGTCTGGCTGCGGTAATTCGCGGGCACATCGTTAAACATGAACCGCTTGCCCTGGTTATTCAGTAGAATGCCGCCTTCGCCTCGCACGCCTTCGGTAACCAGCAGTCCTCGAACGCTGGGCGGCCAGATCATGCCGGTGGGATGGAATTGCACGAACTCCATGTCCATCAACGTGGCCCCGGCGTGATAGGCCAGCGAGTGGCCGTCTCCGGTGTACTCCCAGCTATTGCTCGTAATCTTGTATGCCCGGCCGATCCCGCCGGTCGCCAGCACCACCGCTTTCGCGCGGAACAGCTTGAAGCGGCCGCGCTCGCGCTCATAGCAAAACGCGCCCGCCACGCGCCCGCCGTCTTTGAGCAGCGTGATCACGGTGCATTCCATGTGAAAATCGATGCCCTTATGGATGCCGTGATCCTGCAGCGTGCGAATCATTTCCAGACCGGTGCGGTCGCCCACGTGCGCCAACCGCGGATATTTGTGTCCCCCGAAGTTGCGCTGGAGGATTTTGCCGTCCTTGGTCCGGTCGAATACCGCGCCCCAGGCTTCCAGCTCGCGCACGCGATCCGGCGCTTCCTTGGCGTGCAGTTCCGCCATGCGCGGGTTATTGAGATACTGGCCGCCGCGCATGGTATCGGCGAAGTGAACGCGCCAGTTGTCGCGGTCGTCTACGTTGGCCATCGCGGCCGCGATCCCGCCTTCCGCCATAACCGTGTGCGCCTTGCCGAGCAGCGATTTCGAAATCACTCCCACGCTGACGCCCGCGGCCGACGCTTCCACCGCCGCGCGCAGCCCCGCCCCGCCCGCGCCGATCACCAACACATCATGATCGAATGTCTGATACTCGGGCATCAGAGAATTCTCCAATCCGTCCAGATGCCCATGGCGCACATCCTTACATACAGATCGGAGAACCCTACCCAAAAGAGGCTGAGCCAGGCGAACAGCATGTGTCGGCGATTCAGGCAGCTCACGCAGTCCCATGTTTTCTTGCGGGCCGGATGCCGCGAGAACTGATCGATCATGCCGCCCACAAGATGGCGCAGCGAGTGGCAGCCCAGAGTGTAGCTGCCGAGGAGAATCACGTTCACCAGCAGAACCAGCGTCCCTACCCCGATGCCGAAACCGTTCGGGAATCGCGTTGCTTTATATACGTCGTAAGCGAGCAGCACCAGGAACACAACCGCCAGGTAAAGAAAGTAGCGATGGATGTTTTGCAGGATCAGCGGAAAATACCGTTCGCCAAGATAGCTCTTGCGCGGCTCCCCCACGGTGCAATTCGGAGGATCGGCCCAGAAAGCCTTGTAGTACGCGCCGCGATAGTAGTAGCACGTGACGCGAAATCCGCCGGGCGCCCACAGGATCAGCACCGCGGCCGTGACGAAGCTCGGCATCCAGGATGGCATCGTGCCGAACCACGCGCCTTCGCCCGGATTACCGAACAGCAGTGGCGCGTACATCGGCGAAAGATACGGCGCGCTGAAGTAATTCTTGCCCTGCATGCCCGCCCAGCTGGAATAAACAATGAAGGCACCCAGGCCGAGAAACGTCAGAAGCGGATACAGCCACCACAAGTCGCGCCGCGCGGTCTGGCCGAATCGGCCACGCTCGAGGGGAACATCAACGGATGACATGGCTAGAATCGTCAGGCTATCGAATAGCAACCAATCGCGTCAAGCGAGAGACCCACTTCGACATCCCGGCGCACGTGGCGCGGCGTCTCCGCGAGGCCCTCTAAGCCGCCGCTCGCGGCGCCATCACCTGTACGAGAATGCCGGACGTTAGGCGTCACCGCGAATGCCGGATCGCGCGCTTGAGCTGGTTCGTTCCTCTGGCCGGAGCTGTGCGGACGCGCAGGCATCAAACTTTCGGAACGGTGATCTGTGCGACCTGAATCTGCTTCGCAAGCTGATAGGCAGTCGGAAGATCGGCGTCGCTGTAGACGAGGATGCGCCCCACTATGAGCACCGAGTTGTTCGGCGAGGATATCAGATTCATTCCCTCCGGGGAGCTTTTCCTATGCGGACCGGTGATCACATAATCACCAGCTTCGGTGCCCGTTGTGCGTTTGCCCACATAGGCGAAGTTAGTGTTGTTGGAGGGATCGGTGAACTGCACGCTGTAGTAGCGACTGGCCATGTCCGGCACGTGCAGCACTTGTGGTCCTTTGGCGAGGTCTAACCAGCCGATCGTAATGAGCGTATCGCGGTTCACGCCAGTCGTCCCCAATTTTGAAGCCGAGGCGGGCGGGTGGATAGGATCCGCAAAAAACGCCTCTGGCTGCGCGTAGAGCGTATTGACCGGGATTGGACCTTCGCCGAACCCTTTGACGAGGATTGCCCGCTTGAATACACGAAGGATAAAGCTCGGCCACAAATAGATGAAAGCAAGCCATGTCATGACGCAGACGCCGCCGAATATCAAGAGGTGCTCAAGCGTCATGAGATCTTCGCTTTGACGACGGGCGGCACCGTGTATTCGCCGGCGAGAATGGCCTCACCGGGTTCGTACACGCGCAACCAGAGTATGAACTTGCCCGAGGGCGCGGGTAGCCAATTGGATTCATGCCCAGCCGGAGCGGCATTCTGGATGTAGATATCGATTGAGCCGTCGCCGTTCGGCAAGAGGCCGGAGCGATCGCTCACACTGTACCGTTTGATCGGATTTGCCACGAAACGGTTCCGGGCCGTACCCATCGTGAGCGACCAGAACGCATTATTGGGGGGAAGCTGGCCCGCCGGGAAATGCATGCGGTAGTCGTGCCGGCCTGAGAGGACCCGCCCCACGCCGTCTGAATTCGTCCACCAGTACATCGCCTCTTCGGACACGTTGACCGGACCGGGAAACAGTTGGGCGTGCGCGGCCCGCAGAAACATGCCATTGCCGGGTTTGCCGAGCTCGAACATGGTGATCCAGCCGTTTACCTTCACGGCCTTGATCCTCGCATACGCCTGGGCCGTGGCAAACGCCAGTCCGAAACCGATGAGGAAACCCTGTATCACGTCGTTACGCACCGTTCTCACATGAGTGGAGAAGAAGAGGTGGATGATGAAGTAGACGCAGAGCGCTCCGATGAATGCCGCGAAATACGAGAGTGTCCTGCTCATAGCGCCTCTATCGGTCCGCCTTTCTTGGATGTCATTGATCGGCGCCATTCAAGGCCCTCAGCGTAAGCGTCCAAGCTGAGCCGCATACTCAATGACAATGATCCCATTGCCCCGCCGAAGGCGCTAAAAGCCATTCAGATGAACGAAGGCCGACAATCCACCGGTGCGAATTGTCGCCAGGTCACCGATTGAGAATCACATAAGGGGCACAACAGAGCAAGCGCGTTATACGGCAAATGACCGTGCGGCGACAGTCTGGTTGAGCGTATCCAGAAGAAGCAGCATTTTGACGGTTTCCACGAACGTCAGGCGAATCGGCGACAATGAAACTCGATGATTGAGGTCAGGATTCCAACCCGTACGGGAGACCTGCCAGCCTTGTTGGCGAGACCCGAGGCACCTGGACTCCGTCCCGGAGTCGTCGTGATCCACGATGTTCTGGGAGTGAGTCATGATCTCGCGAATCAGGTGGAGTGGCTGGCGAGCGAGGGATTTTTGGCCGCGGCGCCGAACTTGTTCTATTGGGGCCGGAAGATGACATGCCTGCGCGCGATTTTTCGCGAGATGCGGGCCCGGCGTGGAAGATCGTTCGATGATATCGAGGCGGTGCGCGTATGGCTCGCAAGTCACGAGAACTGCAACGGGAGGGTCGGCGTGATCGGATTCTGCATGGGCGGCGGGTTTGCTCTGCTCTTGGCGCCGGACCACGGCTTTTCGGCGTCGAGCGTGAATTACGGGAGGGTGCCAGACGACGCCAATACATTCTTGGTTGGAGCATGTCCGGTGATCGGGAGTTTCGGCGCCAGGGACCGGCCACTGCGGGGCGCGGCAGAACGCCTTGAGCGCGCGCTGGCCAAAGCCGGTGTCGAGCACGATGTGAAGGAGTATCCGGACGCGGGCCACGCGTTCCTCAACAATCACGACCGACGAGACATTCCGTTCCTGTTCCTGTTGATTCACAAGATCGCCGGCATGGGGTACCACGAAGCCTCCGCAAAACATGCGCGGAGCCGCATCGTGGCGTTTTTTAACCAGCATCTACGAGGAAACCAGTGAGCGGGTGCGGCGCGCAGGCGCTACCCGTGGCAAATGAGCGCAGGGAAGCCACATGAGCGAAGTCGCCATTCCGCTATTGAACAGCGGCGGTCCGCACGAAAGAGGTTTGGACGTTTTTCGTCCGGGTGCAGCGATTTTGAACGGTGTTCCTTCACCCGCTTGCGACCCTGCGCAACTGCGGCTCTTGTACTTGGCCCAGCCCTAGCCCGGCGACCTGTGCGGTTTGAGACGGAGAATCTGACGCTTGATCCACTTCCGGTGCTCCACCGCCTCAACCCCCACGCTGCCCGCCGGACCCGCGACCACGCCCGCTGCGATCGGTGCGCCAATTTTGGCAACAGCCTTCGTTCGCCTTTTGCCGCCAGCCTTCAGGTCTTTCCTGTATTTTGCTGCCCCCACGGCCGCACTGCCGGCAGGACCTGCGGCACGACCTGCGGCTAAGCCCGCACCCGCCCAACCGCCCGCCTTTGCCAGTTTCTTCGTGCGCGATGGACGATGCTTTACAAGCCGATGATGAGCTTGAGTCCGAGCCGTCGCGGAGGCTGTCGAACTGAACACCCCAAGTAGCAGCACCGCCCCTACAACACGAGCCAGCGTGAGAAATTTGGTTTTCATCGCAACATTCAGGAAGGCAATCCCCTTGCCACAGCACAAATCTCACGATTCAGCGCCTTCGCCATTTTATGCGCCACTTCTTGTGTGCTCGTCCCTCAAGTTATGACTGGCACCGGGACGGCGCCGTTAACCAGTTAGTACAGCAGTCTTGAATCTCCAAAACGTTAGAATCCGGTTATCGTGCAATAATGACCGCGAGTAATGATACGGCGCAGCCTTCAGCCTCTACGTGGACGCGCAGTCGCCATTGCGCGCATTGAGAATCGGCCGTTCCACGGGAGAGCATAGTGCGTTTCCCGGCCAAGTGACCGGTGGAGTTCGCTCGGAACCTCGATGTGCCTTGCTCCGAGTGTCTGACAGCCCGCCGGAGCACTTCGGGACGATAGGTGTTATACATCCGAATGGATACCTTCCAGTTGGTGCGTGGTCCAGGAGTTACCGCAAAAGGATGTACCTCGGCTGCCGTAATGAGGCGTTTAAAATTTCAGTTTGACTGTTCGGCGAATCGAGCCGTGGTCGCCGGCCTGGAAATCCAAGGGGCTCCCTTCTTTCTAGGACAGCCGGCCAAGAATGGATGGGAGAGCACGCACCCGAGCCGTCCAGAGCCTCGAAGGACGAAGCAGTGCGGCGCGCTAGAGAGGGCATTAAAAAACCTGTGCTGTATAAAGGCAAGCCGGCGCGCATCGACGGCGAGATTGTGATGGAGCACCAGTCTGCTGCGCGCCTACGAATCGCGAGCGCTTCGGTGAGCGGCAGGTGATCGAGGTGCACTTCACGAAGTGGGACGGGGACGTGTCGAAGTTGTCGGACCGGACATTGGACCAACTCACTGCGCGAAACCTTGTTTGTCACCAAGCGAAAATGCGCGCTGACGCTTACTGGTTCTCGCTCAGAATCTGCCTCAGAAGAGGGATGCTCCTACCCGCCGACGGGCGGGGAAACGTCTTCACGAAAGCGTAGATGTCGGCGAGATCCTGATCGGGCACGGTTTTCGTTGTGTAAGCGGGCATGCGGCCAGCGACGCCGGGCGTGCCGGGGCCACCGCGACGCACGTAGGCCATGAAGCCATTCTGGTTCAAGTTCAGACCGGCAAGCGCGGCAGCGGAGCCACCGTGACCATCCCAGCCGTGGCAGGTGTAGCACATGTACCTCTTGCCGTATAAGTCTTTGCCACGCTCGGCGTCGCCAGCCGGGGTTTGTGCGACTAATGTGGCGCTTAAAGCGATCAACAGCAAAGTCGTTTTGATCATAGCTGCCGCTCTACATCGGCTGGGTCAGCACGTCGATGAGCGCCGGCTCCCCTTTCTTGACGCGCTCGATGCTGCGCATAAAAGCAGCAGATAGGTCGTCGGGATTCGAAATGGGCCCTTCGCTGTACATGCCGTAAGCGGCGGCCATCTTAGCGTAGTCGATGTTGGGATCGGTGATACTGGTGCCGATGTGGCAGCGGTCCACGTAGCGATTGTGCAGCGCTGCCATGCGCTGCACGAACATGACCTCTTTCCCGTAGGCGCGGTTGTTGTGCATGATGTAGAGTAGCGGGATGCGGTGGTGGGCTGCAGTCCACAACACGCCAGGAGCGTAGTTGAGGTCGCCATCGCACTGCAAGCTGATCGAGAGGCGGCCATATTTACGGTTGGCGAGCGCGGCGCCAGCCGATGCAGGCGCATTGTAGCCCATGCCGCCGGCGCCCCACGATCCGATGTACTGATAAGGCTTGTCAAATTTCCACAGACGGCCCGGCCAGCCACCGATGAACTGCTGCTGACTTACCAGCGACCAATCTTCATCCTTGATTAGAGGCCAGAGTTCGGCGCACATGCGCGCGAGCGAAATGGGGCTCGAATCCCAGCCGACGCGCGCAAGCTCGATATCGTCCAGCCGCGCCTCGTGGTGCGCCTCGACCAGCCGCTGGCCGCGGGCTGCGATGGCGGCGCGTTGGTTCACAGACATCTGTCTCTTGATTTCTTCAGTCAGCGCGGGGAGCGTGGCTTCTGCATCGCCGCCAATATCGAGGTCGATATCCGCGTAGTGTCCGAAATCCTGGATGTTGGATTTATGATTCAGGGCAAGCGATGAGATGCTGATGACGCTGCCGCCGCGCTGGCGCGCAGCACGCGCTTCGTTCTGCAGGTCATTCACTTCGAGGCACAGCGTGAGATCGGGACTGTAACCCGGCCCGCCTAGGCCAGCCATGGGATGCACGTTGGAGATATCGAGGCGGTCCAGCGCCTGCACAGGCGCCTTGATGGTGTCCGCCAGTTCGCCCACCAGCCGCATGCCGTCATGGGTACGCGCCGCGCGCTCGCACACAATACGCGGGCGTTCGGCCGCCAGCAGCATTTTGGCCGCTTCGCGAATGGCCCCGGCGTCCCCAGCGGGCGGAGTGGTGCGCGTGAGCTTCGGAATGCGCGGAGCGGGTCCTTCCTGCGGGTGGTGCTGGAGCTCGGCGTTGGCCACGATCAGCGCCGGGCCCATCGGTGGCGTCATCGAGATGTTGTAAGCGCGGACGGCGGACTGCGCGAAGTGGCCGAGCGAGTAAGGCTGGTCGTCCCACTTGACGTAATCGCGAACGAGCGCGCCGAGGTCCTGTGCCGAGTGCAGCGATTCCACTCCCTGCCCGCGTTGGACTGCGTCGGCGTGGTTGCCCACCACCATGAAGACCGGTACGCGGTCGGCATAGGCGTTGTAGATAGCCATCGAAGCGTGCTGCAGACCGATATCGCCATGCAGAAGCGCCATCATTGGCTTATGCTCGACTTTGTAATAACCCTGCGCCATCGCAATGGCGGTTTCCTCGTGCATCACGGTCAGGAATTCAGGCTTGGTGTTGCCACCGTAGTTGATTAACGATTCGTGCAGCGATTCGAATGTGGAGCCCGGGTTAGAGGCGAGGTATTCGATGTCGAGCGACTTGATTACGTCGACCATGAAGTCCGAGCCGGGATGCTCGATGAACTCGGTCACGGCTGCAGGCGCGACCGTGCCACCTTCGCGCGCCAGCACGGCCTCGCCAGGAACCGCGGCACGGCCATTGCGCTGCTGGTTCAGGAGTTGGTCGGCCGGGGCCTGGACCTGTGAGTTTTGAGTCTGGGCATCGCTGGAGCACACCGGCGCAACCAGGGCTGCGGCGCCCGCGGCGGCACTTTTCAAAAAGCCGCGGCGGGGGAGAAAGGTACCTCTGGACCTAGCCATGGGAAGAAGGATATGATGCCACCCCGCAGGTGTCAAGCCGGGTGATGCCTATTTCATGCGTCCGGTGGGTACACCTGTCAAGTAACGCGGTGCCCGCACCCGTTCTCGTCTACCTCCTCACGGTTTGAAAATGCGCGTTTCATCCACCTGAACACCAATTTAGTGCTATGCAGAGCGGCGCGCAGGACACGGCGTTCGCGGGCAAGTCCGATTGCTGGGAAGTTGGGGATTCACCTGGACGTGTAGTCGCCATGTCGGACTGATGGTCCAAGCAAGGGGGCGGAATGGAGTACTCGATCCAGCGATTGACCGCGACCGCAGTGTTCGTAGCGCCCTTAGGAGGCAGGATTCACGTTTTCCCTGATGGTGGGGATTCCGTCTCCGGCCACACCACCGTCAACAACAGCGCCACCCCAATTCCTATGAACACCTCAGCAAACCGATGAAGGGCAATCTGCCATGCAGGACCCGTCCGCGGCACCAACAGCACAATCGCCAGCGTGATTCCGGCGAACCGATATGCGCTTCGATCCGAGCGCGTCACCGCGCAAAGCAGTCCCAGGCTGAACACGCCAGCACCGAATACAAGCACGTGCGGCCCGAAGTGACTCGCCACTATCGCGCCGACTACCGCTCCGAGCGCCGTTCCGCCGAGCCGCTCCCAGGAAACAGTGAGCGCCGCACCCAACGATGACTGCGTAATCACCAGGGTTGTAATGGGGGCCCAGTACGCTTCCGGCAACCGGAATGACCGCGCTACTAGCACCGAAGCTATGGCCGCCACTGCCGTCCGCACGGAATGCACCACGACCGGCAACGGCCCGCTCGACTCTATCCCATCCAAACCTGTTAGTTGCCGGCAAGACAACCCCCAAACCTCTCATCCTGTCATACGGGATCTGCGTCGGTGGAGTAGGACGCGGAAGTAAGCCGGCGCCGATGGCCGACCATCTGGACGTAGTGTCGCCAAGTCGTTGCGTGACCGGAAGGGATTCTTCGGTACTGGACCTGTTTGACGGGAATCCAGGCTCTTGCGCGGGCGCGGCCGGGGGACCTCGCACCCTGGGTGAAAATCTCTCTTTCTTGCCCCGTCAAGCGAGAGACCTACTTTCTGGTCGGCGCACGTGGCGCGGGGTCTCCGCGAGGCCTTCTAAGCCGCCGCTCGCGGCGCCATCACCTGTACGAGAATGCCATCCGGATCGCGAAACTCCGGCGCTCCCGCCACCTCCGGCGCCTGAACCTTTGCGCCCGCCTGCTGCAACTGCTTGACCGCGGTTTCGTAACCGAAACGCTCCGCAGCCACGCAAAAGTGATCTACTCCCGTCGGGTGCTCGGCATCCGAAGCGATCAGCCCGATTCTGGATTTTCCTACTTGAAACCATGTGCGATTGTTCGCGCGCTGCGTCACCGGCCCGAAAATCTTCGCATAAAATTCCGCGGCTTTATCTGGATCCGACACTCGCAGCAACAAATGATCCAAGCCCGTCGGGCGGAAGATGGGGTCTTCTGCGTGTACGCTCTCGGGCGCAGCCCGGCTTGGCAGCTGATTCCACGATTCGCTCTCGAACAACTGGATCTGAAGACCGTCCGGATCGCTAACCATCAAGCCCGCTGCTCCATCTCGCGAAGTCACGCCGCGCGTCTGCAGCAACTTTCTAACAGCCTCGGTTTGATAGCCCTCAACACCGCCGCAAATGTGGTCCACCCGGTGCGCGGCCTGCCCTTGTTCAGGCGAAGAGATGGCCATGTAAGCCGGCCCCAGTTGCAGATAACGGCGGTCGCTGCGCTTATCCTTCATCACGGTATTCCCAAAGATCCGCGAGTAAAACGCGACACTCCGGCCGGTATCGCTGACGGCGAGCGACACATGGTCCACGGCGGAAAAATGCAAAGCTGGTTCGGCATCGGCGAAAGCTCGGACAGCGGCTGTACCGAGGGATAACATTGCCACGAAATCCCTACGCGTGGCCTTTAAAAAATAATCTTGAACCATGACGGCGCTCCTTTCAATGCACAACGATTGTACTCCGCGTTGCATGCCGCATCCAGACCACGGCGGGGCCGGCAACACGCCGCGGGCCGCAACGGCAACCGGATCAGCTTGTGCGCTGCTCTCGCCACGATGCACAATATAGTTACTCGCTTTCGTATCCAACAGGAGGGTGTGTGAGCAGGCACTGCCTCGTTAGCTCTGCAGTTCGAACGCCTCAAATGCTTCGTTGCTTTCTCCTCGTGGCGCTATGTCTTGGGACAGCGCCGGCCTGGAGCCAGGTCACAGGAGCGATCACCGGGGCGGTTAAAGACGCCACCGGTTCGGGGGTCGGTGCCGCCACCGTAACCGTCAAGAGCCTAGAAACGGGCGCCACGCGCACTACAACCACGGACGAAAACGGCAATTTCCGCCTGTTTTCGCTGCCGGTAGGCCCGCAGGAAGTCCGGATCAACAAAGCCGGTTTCAAGGAAGCGGTACGAACCGGAATCAATCTGCAAGTGGGCCAGCAGGCCGTGGTGGACGTTCAGCTTCAGGTCGGCGAACTCGCGCAGCAAGTAATCGTATCGGCCGAAGCTCCCGTCGTCAACACCACAACCGATTCGGTGCGGGGCGTTGTCAGCGAGCATCAAATCAAGGACCTCCCTCTCAATGGCCGGAGCTTCGATAATCTGATCACCTTGAATCCAGGCGCGATCAACTACAGCGCGATGAAGAGCGCCAATACGAGCACCAGCGATGGCAACACGTTCTCGGTAGCGGGGCGCCGGCCCGGCGACAACCTGTTCCTGCTAAACGGTATCGAGTACACCGGCTCCAGCCAACTGGCCGTAACGCCAGGCGGAGCCAGCGGCGAGCTGCTGGGGATCGACGCCGTACGCGAGTTCAATATGCTCACCGACACCTATGGCGCCGAATACGGAAAACGGTCCGGCGCGCAGGTGCAGATTGTTACGCAGTCCGGCACCAACCAGTTGCACGGCACACTGTTCGAGTTTCTTCGGAATAGCGCCCTCGATTCTCCCGGAATCTTCGATCAAGGAACTGTGCCGCCGTTCCGCAGGAATCAATTTGGCGGCGCCCTCGGCGGTCCGCTCCGTAAAGACCGCTGGTTTTTGTTTGGCAATTACGAAGGCTTTCGCCAAAGTCTCGCCGTCTCGAACGCCAGCATCGTTCCGGACGCGAACGCGCGCCAAGGGTTGCTGCCCAACGGTACTCCGGTTGCGAGCCTGAACAAGTCTATGCTCGCCTACATGCCGCTTTGGCCCGCTCCCAACGGACCCGAACTGCCCGCCATCGCCGGACAGCCGGGCGCAGCGCTGTCGTACAACTATCCCAAGCAGCGAATTCGTGAGGATTTCGGAACCTTGCGAAGCGATTACGTGATCGGAAGCCGCGACACGCTATCGGGCGCCTACACCATCGACGACGGCAACAATTTGACTCCGTTGCCGGACCCCTTGTTCGGCTCCTACACCATCCTGCGGAGTCAAGTCGCAAGTCTGGAAGAAACGCACGTCTTCTCGCCCGAGATTTTGAACACGCTTAGCGCGGGATTCTCGCGCGCGGGTTTCAATCTCAATCCGTACACGTCGCCGCTGGTGCCCAGGGGCCTGTCCTTCGTGCAGGGCGCGGGTCCCGGCGGGATTACGATTGGCGGCGGCGTCACCACCACCGGTTCGGGCACCATCACGGCCGCGGGTCCGAACAACAATGCGGGCGCATGGAATCGCCGCAACCTTTACACTTACGCCGATGATGTCCAGATCAGCAAGGGCATTCATCAGATCAGCGCGGGCGTTTGGTTCCAGCGCCTGCAGGATAACGAGGACACCGGCTCGCGGCAGCTTGGCGTAGCCACCTTTGCCAGCTTGACGAGCTTCCTGCAAGGCACCACTTCCAACTTCCAGGTGATCCCGAACCCGAACGAACTTGGATGGCGGAGCCTGTTCGGCGCCTGGTATGTCCAGGACACCATGAAGCTGCGCCCCAACCTGACGTTGCAGCTTGGCATCCGGCATGAGTTCACCACGGGTTGGAATGAAGTTTCCGGCCGGGCCGCCAACTACATCACGGATGGCAGCGGAGTGCTATTGACGAATCCCCGGATCGGCGGTTCTGCATTTACCGGGAACAACGCGACGCGCTTGTTCTCCCCGCGAGTCGGTCTGGCCTGGGATCCATTCGGCAACGGCAAGACCGCGATCCGCGCCGGGTTCGGCACGTATTACTCGCTCATCGACGCGCTCGCGTTCCTGCTTAACTCGCTGCCGCCGTACAATGGCTCGCTGACTTTTTCTGGACCGCTCGCCTCCATCATCCCCATCAATCCGCTGGCTCCCCCGCCGCCCACCTGCGGACCGAACGCACCGGCCAAGTGCTCGACCTACGCACCGCAAGGAATTCAGCCCGACGCGCAGACACCCACGGTGCAGGAGTGGAACTTCACTATCGAACAGGAATTGACTCACAGCATGGTCTTGCGCCTCGGCTATGTCGGTTCGTTCGGTTACCACGGACTGTTGAGCATCGATCCCAATTCGATTCCGGCCCAGATCTGCAGCAACGCGTCCGGCTGCCAGGCCGGCGGCGTGGCCACTACCGGAACTCCGGCTCCGGCATCCAGTCAAAGCCATGTGCCGCAGGGCGCGCAATACATCCCAGTAGGAACCCGGCCGAACCCGTATCTCGGCGCGGGCTTTTTCTGGTACACGGAAGGCAACAGCAGCTATAACGCTCTTCAGGTGGACATCTCCAAGCGGCTTTCGAAGGGCTTGGTGTTTCGAGGCAACTACACCTGGTCGAAGAATCTGGACATGAATTCCGGCCTGACCATCGCCCAAGCCAACAACCAGCCGCAGATGATCATGGATCGCAACGATCTGCATCGCGATTGGGGCCCGGCGGCGATGAACGCTACTCATCAAGCCAGCATCTCGGCGAGTTACCAACTGCCGTTCGGGCACGGCAACCGTTGGCTCGGCAGCGCAACCGGCCTGGAAGAGAAGCTGGTGGGCGGCTGGCAGGTGAACGGCATTGCCACTATGCTCAGCGGATTCCCGTTCACTCCGCTGGTTGGCTCAAATCGCTCCGGCGACGGCGACATCCGCAATCCCGACCGGCCATTGCTCAACCCCGCGTTCACCGGGCCAATCGTTTTGGGTAAACAGATCCAGTGGTTCGACCCGCACGCCTTCCTTCTGCCTGCGTTCGGCACCTATGGTAATTTGGGGCGCGGCGTTTTCGAGGGACCCGGCTTTGGCGACCTCGATTTCTCAGTGTTTAAGAATACTCGCATCACCGAGCGGTCGACGCTGCAGTTCCGCACCGAGTTCTTCAACATCACCAACCGCGTGAATCTCGGAACGCCCAACACCACCGTCTTTTCGAACGGTGCGATTAACGCGTCGGCAGGGGTCATTACAACTTTGGCAGGATTGCCGCGACAGATCCAGTTCGGATTGAAACTGATTTTCTGAGCCGGCGCGCTTTTTTCTTTCGTCGTTAGCAGCGCGTGCAGCACCGGTTCTTTTGGGTGAGGACGCCGCGTCAACACCACGCCAGCCGAGCCTGGTCGACCGCCGGCGCCCTTCTCGTTTTCTTGGGCTGGACTAGCCGCATATAATGGCAGAGCAGTTCTTCAACGGAGCCACCATGAATGACATTACCTTCGCCTCCGCCATTTCCATCGCTGCGGCCATTCGCCGCAAAGAAGTATCCAGCCGCGAAGTGGTCGACGCGCATCTGAAACAGATCGAACGCGAGAATTCGCGTTTGAACGCCGTAGTGCGGGTCCTCGCTGATTCCGCGCGTGCCGCCGCGGCAGAAGCCGATCGAGCGCTGGCCGCTGGAAAAGCCACCGGTGTTTTTCACGGCGTTCCGATGACAGTGAAAGATGCATGGGAACTCGCGGGTGTTCCATCCACCGGAGGCACTCTAGGCCGTACCAATTTCATTCCTCAGCGCGACGCCACGGTGATCGCTCGCATGCGCGCTGCTGGCGCAATCCCTATCGGGATGACCAATCTGCCGGAAATGTCGCTCGCGTTCGAATCCGATAATCTCGTGCACGGCCGCTCGAACAATCCCTACAACGTCGCGCGAACGCCAGGCGGCAGCGGCGGCGGAGGAGCGGCGGCTATCGCGGCGGGCATGAGCCCTATCGAGATCGGGGCCGACCTCGGCGGCAGCATCCGCCTGCCTTCGCACTTCTGCGGTATTGCCGGTATACGCGTCACCACCGGCCGCGCGCCCATGACCGGCTATTTCCCGCCCTCGATCGGTTGGACGTCGCTTTACTCGGCCGCCGGACCCATGGCCCGTACAGTGGCGGACCTGGCTGCCGCGCTGCCTGTAATCTCCGGGCCCGATTGGATCGATCCCGCCATCATCGAAGTTCCGCTGCGCGATGCACGCGACGCTGTGCTCAAAGGTCTGCGCGTGGCGGTGCACACCGATAACGGCATCATGTCGCCCACTCCAGAAACCAAAGCTGCCGTCGAGAGCGCCGCGAAGGCTTTGTCGGATGCGGGCGCGATCGTCGAACAGGCGCGGCCCAGCGGCATCGAGCAATGCATGGAGATCTTCCTCAGCATCGCGAACGCCGACGCGGGCGAGAACATCAAAAGCGCGCTGGCGGCTGTCGGCACGAAGCAGATTCATCCTCTGCTGACACCCCTACTTTCTCCCACGCTCGAGCACCGCTCCGCCGGATTCTTGCATCGAATGCTTGCTCGCGCCGACATGTATCGCAGCAGCATGCTATCGTTCCTGAGCAATTACGACCTGGTGCTGTGCCCGGTGAATGCGCTGCCCGCGATTCAACATGGCGACTATCTGAAGGAAGAAGTTCTGCCGGCCTTCAGCTACACCATCGCGTACAACCTCAGCGGATGGCCCGGAGCAGTGGTGCGCTGCGGAACGTCGCCGGAAGGATTGCCAATCGGCGTCCAGTCGGTTGCCCGGCCATGGCGCGAAGACGTCGCGCTCGCCGCCGCCCAACATCTCGAGATCGCCCTGGGCGGCTACAAGCGCCCGCCGTTAGCCGCGTCGGCGGCCTAGCGATTTTAGAGGACTTTATCTCCCAACACGCGGCGTTCTCCGGATGTAGCAGTAATTCTCGGCGACCACTCCGAGGAACTGAAAAACGCAAAGGTGATCCCGATCATTCCGGATATCGCCGCCGAGGTGCTTTCGGCTTCCGAGACGCCGCGCATGATTCACCGCAAAATTAAGCAATACTTCGCAGCCGGGGTGAAAGAACTTTGGCTGATCGATCCGGATTCGCAGGAAGTGGAAATCTGGACCAGCGCTGTGTCATCATGCGCTCAAGATTGGCGAAAACCTGACGTCCCAGTTGCTGCCAGGTTTCCAGCTTCCGCTGGCCGACCTATTCGCCTAGACATTCCTTAGTAGGGCCAGCGCCGCGCCGGCTGGTTTTTACGGCTCGGTTCAGGCCCAGGTCCGTCGCTGAGGTGACCGGCCGGAAGGGCGTTCTTGAAGTCGAGTTCTGACGGGCTGAATTGCAGCGGCCGGTCGAGCACCATCTCCATGGTGGTGCCTTTAGCGAGGACAGCGTCGGGTCCGCGTGAAAGCAGTACGTACATGAGACCCGCGGTAGCGCCTGCGGCGGCGCCCATTCCGGCGCCCATCACCGGGTGTCCCGCAACCGCTCCGCCCAAGCTTCCAATTCCAGCCCCCGCGCCCGCCCCCTCGGCGACCGTGCGCGCATCGCCGGCCTTGTCGCCTTCGCTTTTGATCTTGCCTTCGTTCTTGTCCACGGTCTCGGAAGCGCGGCCATCGAGGCTTCCCAACCGGGCGCGGAAATCGCGCGTGACGCCGTTCGGCAGTGTCAGCGAATCGAAGCGCACATACAACTCGCCGCGGCCGTGCACGCGGCCCGGGCGCCTAACCTCCGTCACGGTGCCGGCAACGTAGCTGCCCGGGGGAATCACGATGCGGCCGTTGGCCAGAATCGGAAACACCGTCTCGAGGTAAATCCGGTCGCCTTCGCCGGCGGTCTTGGTGCTGACGCTATTAATCATGCTCAGCGGAACTTTTGTGCCAGTAGGTATCACGAACGCGTCGGGGGTCGATTGTGCATCCTTGGCTGAATTATTGGCTGCGTCGTTCGCCTGCGAGGCTGGCGCGGAGGGAGGCGCTGGATCCTGCGCTGCGAGTCCAAATACGGAGACTAGCGCAAGCGATGAAACCGAGACGGTTCGAAAACGCATAGGGAACCCCTTCTTCAGTTTAAACGCAGCCGGTTCGGCTCGGGTTTCAGCTGACGGTGTATTTCCCTGCGCCGCAGCTCAGCGCGCGGGGCGTGTTTCAGCGACGCGGCGTTGCGCCTTAGCCGGTTTTCGAGCCGGCTTGGATTTCTCGCCCGCTGCTTTTGCCACCAATTCCGGCGCGTTCGCCGCCATAAAGAAAGCGAACAGCCCGGCCGGCCATAATTGCAGGAAAATGCGATCTAGCGACGTGCTCATTTGCCAGCCCACGTCATTCGGCAAGAGCAGATAAACCAAAAAATCGCCCGCCAGCATCAAACCGACCGTGAGAGCGGCGGTGGCCACCGCGGAGCGGTCCCGCTCCTCGACGCGAAAACGAATCAGGAACCAATACAGCAGCAGCACGAGCGCGATTGGAATGAGAAAACCGCGCACCAGTTCGCCTTCCACCGCCATTTGCCCGAAGAACAGCGCCTCTTTGCCAAACCCCTGCAGCACAGCGATCCAGCGCCCGACATTGCTAGCGTGCGCGATCATGTCGGCGGGGCGTGCCGACGCCAGGTCGTTCGGGGGCGCGAATCTCAGCTTGAAGAGAGCAACCACCGCTAAGGGAAACACGAGACCGGCGGCAACGCTGCCGGCTTGCCGCACTAGCCGCGGCACCGATCGGAAGCGGATGAGCGCGACGGCGCGCGCCAACACCACCGCGATCACAAACAGCAGGCCTTCGTTTTTGGTCCAAGCGGCGAACCCGGCCGTGAGCCCCGCCAGAATACTAAACCGCGCGTTATCGGGATAACGGTCCTGCAGGCACAGCAGCACGATGGTGGCGAGAATATAGAAGCTCAACGGCACATCCGCATACTGCATTGCGCCCACTTCCACGAACTCCACGGTCGCGAGCAGCAGCGCTCCGGCGATCAGGGCTTGCGCGCGTCCGCGCAGGACGGCTAGCGCGGAGATGAGCAGGCCCGCGGTGGCGAAGGTGAACAGGAAAGCGATCGCGATTGGGACCAGCGTGGATTCCGACGATAAAGTCCAACAGAGTGCAACCAAACCCGGCAACAGCAGCGGATAATCGGGATGGGACCAGGAAAGCTGGGCGGAGAACGCGTTCTTCCACAGCTCCCCGCTGCGATACAGAAAGCGCGCGCGCAAATTCCAGATGGCCCACGCATCCCACTCGCCGTGCGGCTTGTTGGCTGAATGCGTGACGAACAGTACCAGGCCCAGCAACGCAGCCGCGCCGACGAGCACGATTAAGTACCTCGGGATGCGCGCGCCGGGCGCAGGCGACAACTCCAGGTTTCGCACCTTCGCACGCAAGCCCAGGGCCACGGCCGCGATCACGAATATGCCTTCAACGGCAGCGAGAACCGGAATCTTCGGGCCTAGGCTGGCCAAGCAAACGAAATAGAGGCAGGACGCAATTCCCAGCCCTACGCCGGCTCCGGCCGAGACGAGCAGCGCGTTGTGCAGCGAAGGCCGCAGTTGCCCAGACAAGAAAAACCGCATCAGGCCGAATCCGGCCGCGCAGAACAGGAGCAGGTAAAGCAAGCTCATGGGACGGTCACGTTGCGGCAGAGGAATATCCCGTTTCCGAAATTGCGGACCGGAACGAGATTACGGGCGCGCAATGCGTTCATGTCGGGGTTGGCGGCATGCAGATTGGCTACCACTTCGCGCTGATTTACCGATGTGACCAGGACTGTCGGCGCCAATGTGTACTGGCTGAGATAAAACTCAGCCTGATCGCTCGGATCGTCGGGGCGGTTGTCGGAAATATATCCGAAGACCGTGCGCGCATTCACGGCCTTCGTCAAATCGCCAAACCGGTTTTGAAAGGCATCGACGCCGAAGGAGGTGTGCGTATAGGCGCCTGCTACATCCAGCAAAACCCAAAAAATGGACGCCAGCGCGACGCCCAGTAATGCGATGACTGCGAATTGATGCCGTGCCAAGTCCTCCAGTTTAGCATGTGGGGTTTTCAAACTACGGCTGAACGGGAATGCTGACCGGCGGGCTGAGAGTGCCGGCAAAGCCGATGGATATTTGGGGATTTGGGCCGGCCGAGGAAGGGAGCGTGAGGTTGATCTGATACAACCCGGTGAAGCCTGGACACACGCCCGCGTACAGGATTGCGCCTGGGTCCACGGGGACGCCGTCCAGCAAGACGACGAATCCGGAGACGGCGAGCGAGGCCGCCGACGCCGGCAAGATTCCATACAGGACGGGCGGCGCAGTTTGGCCGAGACCGGTCGCGTAGAGCACGATCGTGTCGCCGGGTTTTGCGGGCGCCCCTGGCGTGACAAGAGAGCCGTCGGCGTGGGTTGCAATTGCGTTCTGCTCATCCAGTTGGAAGAGGGCAGGCGCGATGCTGGAAATCTGGACAGGCACGGCTGGTCCGGCCCAGCTGTCCACGACAACGCTGACGTTTACGGTTCCGGGGATCAGATTTGGGGGCACCAGCAAATTGATTTGGCTGGGAGACACGTAGATGGGATTGGCCAGGATGTTGGCCACCAGGACGCGAACTCCCGTGCCCGGAAGTACCGTGGGCAACACTCCGCCCTTGACATCGTCTGCAGTGAGCGTCTTGGTGCCGTATGCGAGATTTTTTCCGTAGATGGTCGCAAGACTGTTCGGGGCCAGGGGCCCTGGTTGATTGTCGGCGGAGTTGACGATGCTATTAGAGGAATAAAGCGGTGCTTCGGCGTCCGCCAGCGCGGCGGCTAGGAATAGCGCGACGAAGGGGGCCACCAGTACGCGCATCGGCAGTTGAGGGGTCTAAGGACCCTAGTGCTCAGGCGCGGAGGAATCTCTCAGTTCCTGCGGACTGTCAGGAGTAACGCGGGACGGAGGGGTCGATTTCCAAGCTCCAGCGATCGATCCCGCCGGCCATGCTTTGGCAGTTGGTTACGCCCTGTTCGCGCAGCCAGGAGACCACGTTGGCGCTGCGCACACCGTGATGGCAAAACACGATGAGTGTGCTGTCCTCAGCGGACGCCTCTAATGTCTGGAGCTCAGCCGGAACGTTCCGCATCGGAATCAGCTTAGCGCCGGGGATGCTCGCCAACTGGAACTCGCCTGGTTCGCGCACGTCAACGAGGGCTAACGGTTCACCCGCATCGAGCCGCTGCTTGACGGCGGCTGGCGAGGTTTCAAAAGGAAGCGATGCGGTCATGATCTCAGGTTATCGTGAGTGCCGATATAAGAAAACACCCCTGAGTCACTCGTGTGCATCAGGATTGTCAAGCGCGAAATAGAGCCAATTCGTGGGAAAATATCTAACCAGATAATCACACCAGGAGACTGTGCCCAGTGAGCAGACGCTTTCCGTTGTTTATCGCGGCGCTGACCATCGCCGCGTTTCCTTCTTTCGGCCAACGGCCGTGCGAATCGCTGAAGACGTTGACCGTGCCCGGCCTCACGATCGATTCGGCCACTTCGGTGACGGCTGGTTCGTTCACCTTGCCGACACGCGGCGCGCGCAACGCAACGGTCCAGGTACCGGATTTCTGCCGCGTCAGCGGCGTAATCGCGCCGGAGAGCAAGTTCGAGCTTTGGATGCCCGCGCAGTGGAACCACAAGTTCCTCACGGTCGGTAACGGTGGGCTGGCAGGGTCGATCAGCTACGCTCCGATGGTTGTGCCGTTGCAGCAGGGTTACGCGACCAGCAGCACCGACACGGGCCACGATGGGAACAGCAACGACGGAAGCTGGGCATTGGGACATTTCGAGCGCGTAGTGGACTTCGCTCACCGTTCGGTGCACACGCTGGCGGAAACGGACAAGATTCTGCTTCAGACCTTTTACGGCAACTCGCCGTCGCACTCGTACTTTAGCGGGTGCTCGGCGGGCGGCATGCAGGCAATGCAGGAGGCCCAGCGTTACCCGATGGATTACGACGGCATCATTGCCGGCGATCCGGCGAACAATTGGGTGCATCACTATATCGGCGGGCATCTGTGGGCGGCGCTGGCGATGACGGGCGACGGATACATTCCCACCAGCAAGATTCAACTGATTGCCGACGCGGTGAACAACGCATGCGATGCGCTGGACGGGATCAAGGACGGCGTGCTGAACGATCCGCGGCGCTGCCATTTCGACCCAGCGACGCTGGCTTGCAAGCAAGGCGACGCGGCCAACTGCCTGACCAATGCTCAGGTACAGGCGGTAAAGAAACTGTGGACCGGACTTCGAACCGCGGATGGCGATCAACTCTATCCGCCGCTGGTGCCGGGCGGCGAAGCGGGTCCGGGCGGCTGGGCCAACTGGATGGCCGGAACCGAGCCGGGCAAAGGCGGACACGCCAACTTGGGGATTCCGTTCCTGAAATTCGTCGTCTTCGCCGATCCAAACTGGGACTATCGCAGCTTCCGGTTCGACGCGCCTCCGGGACTGGATAACGATGTGGATTTCGCTGACGCGAAGGTGGGCGCAATGTTTAACGCCATGAATCCGGACCTGAGCGCGTTTCGCGCGCGAGGCGGCAAGCTGATCCATTATCACGGCTGGAGCGATCCGGACATTACACCGCTGAACAGCGTGAACTATTACGAAAGCGTGGCGAAAGAGGTCAGCCATGGCGGCAATCATGGGCTGCGGGACACGCGCGAATTCTACCGGCTGTTCATGGTGCCGGGCATGCAACATTGCGGCGGCGGTCCGGGGACGACGAACTTCAACATGCTGGACGCGCTCGACAAGTGGGTGGATCATGGCGCGGCGCCGGACAAGATCATTGCCTCGCACCTGACGAACGGGACTGTGGACCGCACACGGCCGCTGTGTCCGTACCCGATGGAAGCGCAATGGACCGGGTCGGGCAGCACCGACCAGGCCGAGAACTTCGTCTGCGCGCTGCCAAGCGCGCCGTAGAATTCGCACGGCACGGTTCGCGCTAGAATCGACTCCGCTTGACGGTTTTGTGGGTCATTGTTGCCGTTTTGGCCGCGCTGGTGTTGTGCGGTATTGCATATCAGGCGATTGAAGCAGCGCGGGATCGCAAGCGTTTTCCGCCGATCGGCAGGCTGGTGGCCACAGGCGGGCAGCGGCTGCATTTGATCGAGAGCGGCAGCGGGACGCCGGCGGTGATCCTGGAATCGGGAATTTCGGCCTCCTGTCTTAACTGGACACACATTCGAAAAGGGGTCGCGCGATTCACGCGCGTCTGCGCTTACGATCGCGCGTGGCTGGGATGGAGCGATGAGGCTAATTCGCCGCGGATCGGGTCGCAGTTGGTTGCGGAGCTTCATGGCCTGCTCCAGGGCGCGGGTGTCGCGCCGCCATATGTTCTGGCCGGGCATTCGTTTGGCGGGCTGCTGGTCAGCATGTATGCGGCCCGATATCCGGGCGAAGTGGCGGGCTTGGTGCTGGTCGATCCATTGGCGGCGTCAGAATGGCTGCATCTTTCCGAGGCGCAGGCGCGCATGCTGGGCGGGGGAGTGAGGCTGGCACGGCGGGGAGCGTGGCTGGCGCGAGTCGGCGTGGTGAGACTAGCGCTGGCGCTGTTTCTGGGGGGAGCCCGCCGTGTGCCGAAGCAGATTGCGCGCCTGACCAGCGGCACCGGCGAGTCGACCATATCGCGCATCGTGGGCGAGGTAGGCAAGATGCCGCCGGAGGTGTGGCCGATTGTTCGGGCGCACTGGTGTTCGCCCAAGAGTTTTTTGGGACTGGCTGCGGCGCTGGAGTCGCTCCCGGCTGCATCGGCGGAGGCAATCGGGCTAGCGCTGCCGAGTTCCATTCCAGTGACCATTCTCTCTGCCCGGCATTGTACGGCTGCGGAACTCGCCCAACGCGATGCGCTGGCGAATAAGTCAGTAAGAGGGCGGCACATCCTTGCGTCGCAGTCCGGGCACTGGATTCATCTGGACGAGCCGGAGCTCGTGATCGACGCGATCCGCCAGATGGTGGAGCTGGTGCGTGCGGCTACGAGCTAAGGTGCGATCGCTAACGCGACGCCCGCTTGGCTAGGCGTGTTGCCGACCGTGATCGTAATCGGGACGGATGCGCCACGCTGGACGCCGGAGGGGACCATTGCGTTGACCTGCAGCACGCCGGCAGGCTCGCCCGGAGCCGCGCCCGCGTAGGTGACCTGCGCATTCTGGCCACCGATTTGGACTGTCACGGGCAGCTGCGGCATTGGCAATTGCGTTCCTGTAATCGTTCCGTCCACGCCGGCCGGCTGCGTTTGCCCTTCGCCGGTTGCGAAGATGCTGACGATGGAGCCAGGAGCGGCGCCATTCGAGGTCGAGTTTACGCTACCGTCCTGATTCAGGATCGCGCCTTGCGAAGGGCCGTTGATGGTGAAAATGCCGGGCGCGGAGGGGGCGACCGCAAACGTAAGCGGAGCGGACCGTTGGTTCAGGTACTGGACGAAAACCGACGTCGTCGCATCGAGCGCGATTTCATAGGGCACAACGACCGAGATCTGCTGGCTCGAGACATATATGAGCGGCGCGGGGAAACCATCGAACAGAACTTGCGTTCCGGCGAGCGTGCTCCCAATCCGTCCAAAATCGTTGAGCTGGAGTGTGGCGGGAAGAAGCGGGCCTAGCGAGGTGCCGAAAATGGTGACGATCTCACCAGGAGCAACCGGACCGTTTATAAAGCTAGCGGCGTTGACCACGGAGGTAATCACGGGGGCTTGTTGCGTGACCGAGACGTTGAAGGTGATGGGAATTGGCGTTCCGCTAGCGGGGGTAATGAGCACAGTTCCCGTGTAGCTGCCGGGCGCGAGGCCGCCCGTGTCGATGGTAGCGATGAGCGTCTGCGGAGTATTGCCTTCGGTGGGTGTGACGCTGAGCCAGGGAGTGCCGTCCTTCGTAGACGCCGACGCGGTGAAATGCACTGAGCCGCCGCTGCCGGTGAGAACGATTGACGCTTGAGACGCCGGTGTGGAGCTTTGCGACGGCGAGGCGAACTGCGTAAGGGTGAACGTGGTGGCGCTCTGGAGAACGATAGAGGGCGCAGCCGCCGTTACGGTCAACGAGACCGGTACAGTTACCGGCGAGTTGGACGCCGACGAATTGATGACGATGGAGCCGTTGTAGGGGCCGGGTGTCAAGTTGGCGTAGTTGGCAATGCCGACCGTGAAAGTGCCGGGAGTGGTTCCCGTTGTAGGGCTTTTCGCCACGAGCCAATTGCCGCCGGAGGCCGTGGAGACGGTGACCGAGTAGTTCAGCGGGCCGTTGTTAGCGCCGATGTGGATGGTTTGATCGCCGGGTGCGGGTGAAGACGATCCATTTTGAACATTGAACGAGAGCGACGGCTGATCGACTGTCATGACCGGCGTGGCCGCAGTGTTCGTGATGACGATGGTGAAGCTGGTCATCGCTACATGGCCGCAGGCGTCGGTGGCGCTTAGGGTAAACGGAAACGCGCCGGCAGATGACGGTATGCCGGCAATCGAGTGAGAGCCGTCTGGGTTGGTTGAGAGCATCAGTCCACTCGGCAAAGTTCCGGCCATGACCGCGAAGTTCACGTTTTGCGAGAACGGTGTCGAGCAGATGTTCGCGACGCTGAGCGATTGCGAGTAGGATTGGCCCACGACACCATTGGGAAACGAGACGTTCGTGATGGCGAACGATCCGGGAGAAGAGACGCCGTTGATAGTAATGCTTAAGGGTTGCGCGGCTGTCTTTGAGGCGGCATCGGTGACCGTGGCTGTAAGAGCATACTGGCCAGGACTGCCTGGCGTTCCACTAATCGCGCCCGTAGAAGGCGTGAGCGTGAGCCCGCTTGGAAGCGAACCGCTGATGGACCAGGTATAGGGCTGCTGGCCGCCGGACGCGGCGAGTGTTTCCAAGTAACTGACCCCGACCATCCCGGGCGGGAGGCTGGTAGTGGTCACGGCGAGCCCGCCCGCGTTGGGCGCGGACTGGTTGATCGTATACGTCTTGCCGGCGACAGTCAGGGTTCCGGTTCGAGCAGCGCCAGTATTGGCCGCGACCGAGTAGGAAACGGTTCCGTTGCCCGCACCGCTAGCGCCCGAGGTGATGCTGATGAAGTTTGCGTTGCTCACGGCAGTCCAGGTGCATCCTGAGTTGGCGGTGACGTTAACACTGCCCGCGCCTCCGGCCGCGGCAAAGGATTGGCTGGATGCCGAGAGCGAATACGTGCAGGAAACGCCTTGGGTGA
This sequence comes from Bryobacteraceae bacterium, assembly GCA_035293725.1. Lineage (GTDB taxonomy): Bacteria > Acidobacteriota > Terriglobia > Bryobacterales > Bryobacteraceae > Palsa-89. The sequence goes on along the minus strand of DATGMH010000161.1, from coordinate 31,654 downwards.
TCTGCAGGCTGAAAGTGGGATCCAACTTGAACTCTCCGGTGTCGCCGGTAAGTTGAGTAATGCCGGGAGGGCCAGTGATTACCAGATTGCAAGTTGCGGTTCCGGTGGAGTCCGTGAGCGCGATTCCCGCAGTGCCGCTGCAGGCGGCGGGCGCAGACACGGTCGGGTCCTGGGCATTGGCTACCCGCAGGCCAATATTTGGAATCCCTTGACCGCTGCTGAACCCGCCGAGGGCATAGACATGAACGATCACAGCGCCCGGCAAAGTGGCGCCCGAAGGGCCGGTGAGCGTGGCGCCCTCATTCGGCGTTTGGGTTTCGATACTGATGCTGCCGTTGGACGCGATAGTAGTGACGACGAAATTCACGCTAGCCGATCCTGCACTGGCCGTGACCGTCGTCGGATTGTAGGAGAGCAGTGTATTCAGGTTATCGGCCGTGTAGTAGATACTTGCCAGCCCATTCGCATCGGTGGTGGTGGAGGTGCTCGACAACGAACCCGGCTCGCCACTGATGGCCCAACTTACGTTCACACCGGCGGCGGGAGTTCCAGCCGCAGAGGTAGCTTTCACAACCAGGGGCGCATTCGTTTTGAATTGCGATGGGACGATTTGACCGTTTCCAGACACCATGGTCAGGGTCTGGGCGCCGAGCGCGCCGGCGGCGATCACCGCAAGGACAGCCGTGTTTGCGAGCCGATTATTAAACAGATTAAGACGAGTATGGCAAGACATCATGAATACTTGAATTGGGCAGATACACGAAACTTCGGCGCGGGATTACCTAAAGCTTAGCATTGCCCAGGACGCAGCGGCCGCCGATATAGACAGCGCGGGCAAGCTCGATGCCAAAAAAGTAGGGGATTTCGCGGTAATCGCGGGAGTCATGGATGGCGAAGTCAGCCAGCTTGCCGGGCTCAAGCGATCCGATTTCCGCGCCGCGGTTGAGACTGTAAGCGGCGTTGACGGTAGCGGCGGCGATGGCTTCGGCGGGGGTCATCTTCATTTGCGTGCGCTGGAGCCGGCGGATGACTCGGAGGAGTTTGCATTCGTCTTCGAGAGTGAGACCATAGCCCGATTTTGCTTCGATGGTGGTGGTGCCGCCGCGTAGGAACCATGCGATGTGACCTTGCGCGGCAGCGAGGAGTTGGTCTTCGCCGGCGGCGCGGGTCTGGCGGACGGTGGAGAGGATGTCGCCGCCCGCGGCGGCGATTTGGGCGTAGTTTTTCCCTCGCCGCGCCGATCGAATTCGGCGGCACGATTTCCGGCGAAGATCGGATGGGTATGCGCGTCGACGAAACCGGGCATGACGAGACGCTGGCCGGCGTCGATCACCTCGTGCTGGGCGGTGATGAGCGGCTCGATTTCCGAGCGCGAGTTGCCCGGCCTCCTAGCGCTGCGGCCTGAGGGCTCAGCCGGCAGCTTTGCCGACCGGCTCTAATCGATAAGCAAATCGATTATGTGCAAAACGCCGTTCGTGCACTCGATGTCTGGTCGCACAAGGCGGGCGCGGCCTACTTTAATTTCGCCGTTGCTACCCGCGAACCTGACAATGGTGCCGTTGAGCGACTTGATCGAACCTGACATTCTCAGCTCAGCGGCCGTCGCGGATCCTCGTAGGATGTATTTACCTTCGAAGCCCAGCGATTGCTCGCGTCCAGCAAACGCACCGTTGTTTGGGGCGAGCACGGTGACCAGATCGGGCCCGTGCAACACTCCCTCCAGGCCGCCCGCGCGCACCTTTTCGACGAACGTATTCAAACGACGGATCCGCGGCTGCCGTATCGAAGAGGTCATGCGTTGCGAACTTTTCATCGCGAGTGGACGCGATAGTTTGATCGGGGGTGGTCTGTTCCTGATACGCCATAGCTGCTCTCTCACATTGGACTCGGACTCGCACGCTCAGTTTCTCTCCGGCCTCGCTCGCGCGAAAACAGAGTTGCTCTGTTCAATTCGGCCCTCGACGCGTGTCTTTAAGGCAGGAGAGATTAATATGAACTCCACGGAAACCAGACCATTCGCGGTTGTAACCGGCGCATCCAGCGGCATCGGTTATGAACTCGCGTCTCAGTTCGTCCAGCACGGTTACGACGTGCTCATTGCCGCCGAAGACGAAGGCATCCGGCAAGCGGCGGGCGGCTTGCAGCCAATGGAAACAAAATCGAACTTCTACAAGTGGATTTAGCCACGTATGATGGCGTGGAGCGGCTGGCGGAAAAGATTCGATCCAGCAATCGCCCTGTGGAAGCCTTGGCATTAAACGCCGGTGTGGGCGTTTCGGGTGACTTCGCAACCGGCACGGATTTGGCGGACGAGCTTAACCTGATCCAACTCAACGTCCTTTCTCCCGTACACTTGGCCAAAAGAGTGCTGCCCGGCATGGTGGCGCGCGGAGAAGGTCGTGTCCTGATCACTTCGTCAATTGCCGGGACGATGCCCGGACCTTCCAAGCCACTTACAACGCTTCCAAAGCGTTCTTGAAATCGTTCGCCGAAGCGATCCGCAACGAATTGAAGGACATCGGCGTAACGGTGACGACGCTAATGCCGGGCGCCACGGAAACCAATTTCTTCCATCGCGCAGGCATGGAAGACACGAAGCTAGGAGCGAGCGAGAAGGACGACCCAGCCGAAGTCGCCAAGGATGGCTACGAGGCGATGATCGAAGGCAAGGACCACGTCGTCGCCGGGTCGTTCAAGAATAAGGTACAGTCCACGCTCGCACACGTGCTCCCGGATACGACGATGGCGGAAATCCACCGCAAGGAAACCGAGCCTGGGTCGGCGCGCAAATAGTGCACCGTTCGTCACGCGATAATCCAACGGAGAACGCTATTGTTTGGAGACAGCTCTGTCGCGGGAGGCTGCAGTTGAAGCGGCGGAGCATGGTGAACTGCGGAGCCATGGTGGCGCGCAAGAAATATGTCGGCATTGCGTGACTCTATGCGTGAAAACGCACACTAAGGTATTTGATCAGGCCGGGCAAATCCGTGCAGCTCATGCGCCGGCTGCACGCCTCATTAAATATGCACAACGGACCGCTGCGGGAACGCGTTAGTGGTACTAACAAGCGCCGCCGCATTTAGGACGAGCATCGCGGAAGCCACCGCAACGTGTTTTGCCCAACGCGCTTCGAACTCAGCCGCCTCCGCCCGTCAAGCAGAGTAAAATAGGCAATTTCGGGCAAATTGTTTATGAAAGCCGCGAAATTGCTCATCTTGCCGGCGCTAATTTTGTCCACAACGCGATTCTTTGCGCAGACGGCGACCGCGTCCAATGCCGCCACGGGGGCGCGTCAGATCGCGCCCGGATCGCTGCTAAGGATCTTCTGGAGTGTGCCGAACGGCGTCGGCGATCCGAACCCACCCGGCGTCAGCGTGAAACTACGGCCGCAAGGCACCGGCGAAATCTTCGAGCCGCAGGTGATCGGTGCAGTCCAGCCGTCGGTGCTTGTGCTCGTTCCCCAGGACGTGCCTAGCGGCGCTACGGACGTGCTGTTGACCGTCAATTCGACTGCATTCCCGCCCACGCAGGTTACGGTGGCTCCGGCAGCCGTTGGCGTGTTCACGTCTTTTGGCAATTTTGGTCCGGCAGCCGCGCAGAACGTCGCCGCCGACTCCGTACCGCAGTTGAATCGATTAACCAGCCCGGCAATTCCCGGTGAATACGTCATACTCTGGTCGACTGGCCTTGGAGGTTTCACCACACCCGACATGACGATTTCTCTCGCGGGCGAGCCGGTTCAACCCACCTTCGCCGCTCCGGCGCCCGGATTGCCCGGCGTCGATCAAATCAATTTCGCCGTGCCCGTGGATGCCCCGCTCGGCTGCTACGTCCCACTGACAGTTTCAGCCGGTGGCAGCACGAGCAACTCCGTCGCGCTTTCGATCGCATCATCGCCCGGGGCGTGCCAGTACCCTTTGGGGCTAAGCGCCGCTCAGCTCCAAATGCTTGACCAAGGCCAATCCGCATTCGCCGGCTCGTTTGCCTTTTTCGCCCCGATTCAGCCGCCCGGGCCAAATGCGCCCGGCTATACACGCGTGGAAAGTTTCAATGCAGAACTCCGGGACCGCAGCGCGTTTGAAATCTACTTGATGTCGCCGAAGACCGAGGCCAGCGCACGGCGGCTTGGATCTCAGTGCGTACTTTCCAGCGGTGGCGCGATTCTTAGCGCTATCAGCGGAGCCAGTGGAAACCCGGCGGGGCCTTTGCTCACGCTGGTCGGTCCTTCAAAACAGAGCCTCACCGTTCCTGCGGCCGGTCTTGGGTACGATCTCTCGTTACCCTCTCCACCCGCTGTGCCGACTTCCGACCAACTTCCGCCGCCGTTCTTTGTCCCCGGTAGCTGGCAATTCTCGGCGCCCGGAGGCGATCTGGTTCTAGGTTTTCAGCAGGCGTATCTATTGCCGCCGCAAATAAGCTGGACAAACCGCGAGTCCCTCAGCACATTTTGGCGGGACGCTGATCTCCAGATTAACTGGGACTCCGATGGCTACACGAGCCGTGACCTTCTCCAGATCGGCATCCTGACTCCGGAGACAAGCATTTCTTGCAGCGCGCCAGCCCAGTCCGGCTCGCTCGTTGTGCCCGTGCCGCTATTGCAGAATCTTCCGCCGGGCCCAGGGTTGCTGGATCTCTTTGTAGTTCCGCAAACGCCAACGGTATTCAACCTTGCACTGACCTCGGGGGCTGCGGCGCCCGCTGTGATGAGCTACGCTTTCAGCGACAGTCTGAACGTGATCATTCAGTGATTCCAGTCAATCGCAAATTACTGCTTCTGCCGATTCTGTGGGCCGCGTCAATGTCCTCCGCCGGCGGCCAGCAGCCTCCCGGCTCGGCCTGCGACTTCGATAGCTTCGACGTAAATTCGAAACTCGCTGAAATCAGCAAACCGTCCACCGGCTATTACGCCTGCGCCGCCGGCAGCAAATGCCTTCCCATGGCGCTGAAGCGCGGCGACACCGTGGTAATCGCCCGTTCGGAAGGCGATTGGACCTGCGGCTATCTGACCGCGCGGACCGGCGCCGCCCAAGGTTGGATCCGTTCCCAGGACCTTCGTGCAGTTCCGGCCGATCCCAATCCGCCGTTAACCGCCTGGGCCGGCACGTGGCTCCAGGATAAGAACCGGATCACGATCGAAGCCTCGAAGGCTTCCGGCAAACTCGCGCTCGACGGCGAGGCCTACTGGCGCGGCGGCCGCGACAACGTCCATGAAGGCTCAATTTCGGGAGAAGTCACGCCCGCCGGCAATCACGCGCACTATGAAGAGGGCAGCGCCGAGTCCTGCACGGTGGACCTAGCCCTCATCGGCGATTACCTGCTGGCGAACGACAATAACAAATGCGGCGGGCTGAACGTCCGCTTCTGGGGCGTCTGGCGGCGCGCTCGCGCGCGACCGGCAAAGTAGCGGTGCGAAAACCCGTCGCCACCGGACAGATCCGGTAAAATAAGAATAGTCCTCGTATGCTCGATCCCATCCTGGCGAAAATCTTCGGGACAAAGAATGAACGCGAAGTCAAGCGCATGAGTCCCATGGTCGCCGCCATCAACGACCTGGAGCCTCAAATCCAGGCGCTGTCGGACTCCGAACTAGCCGCCAAGACGCAAGAATTCAAGCAGCGTCTCGCCAATGGCCAGCCGCTCGATGACCTGCTCACCGAAGCCTACGCTGTAGTCCGGGAAGCCGGCCGCCGCGTCCTCAATATGCGGCACTTCGACGTGCAACTGATCGGCGGTATCGTCCTGCACCGCGGCAAAATCGCCGAAATGCGAACCGGCGAAGGAAAAACGCTGGTTGCGACGCTTCCCGTTTATTTGAACGCGCTCGAAGGCAAAGGCGTCCACGTCGTTACCGTCAACGATTACCTGGCCAAGCGCGATGCCGAGTGGATGGGCCGCATCTACAAGTTCCTGGGAATGTCGGTCGGCATCATCGTCCATGATCTGGACGACGACGAGCGCCGCCAAAGCTACGCCTGCGACATTACCTACGGCACCAACAACGAGTACGGGTTCGACTACCTGCGCGACAACATGAAGTTCCGGCTGGAAGATTGCGTCCAGCGCCAGATCGAATCCTTCTACTTTTCTGACGACAAGTTGGGTTCGCAGCTCAAAATATACAACTACGCCATCGTGGACGAAGTGGACTCCATTTTGATCGACGAAGCGCGCACGCCGCTCATCATTTCCGGCCCCAGCGAAGAATCCACCGATAAGTATTACAAGATCAACCGCATTATTCCGAAGCTGGTGCGCGGCGAGGAGATCAAAGGCAAGGAGCCGGGCGAGACTTTCACTACCGGCGACTACACCGTAGACGAGAAGCATCGCAGCGTCGGACTCACCGAGGAAGGCACCTTCAAGGTCGAAAAGCTGCTCGGCATGCCGGGACTGTTCGAGTCCGCGCAACTTGAGAGCTGGACCGTCCGCCATCACGTCGAACAGGCCCTCAAAGCTCACGTATTGTTCCAACGCGACAAGGATTATCTGGTCAGGGAAGGCGAGGTGATCATCGTCGACGAATTCACCGGCCGCGTGATGCCGGGACGCCGCTGGAGCGACGGCTTGCACCAGGCCATCGAGGCCAAAGAAGGCGTAAAGATCGAGCGCGAAAACCAGACGCTCGCTACCGTCACCTTCCAGAACTACTTCCGTATGTACAAAAAGCTGGCGGGTATGACCGGTACGGCGGAAACGGAAGCGGCCGAGTTCGACAAGACCTACAAACTCGACGTGTCGGTGATTCCCACCAACCGCCCCATGCAGCGCAAGGAATTTCAGGACATCGTCTACCGCACCGAAGAAGAGAAGTTCCGCAACGCCGCCAGTGAAATCAAGACCTTTTACGAAAAGGGCCAGCCGGTGCTGGTGGGCACGATTTCGGTCGAGAAGTCCGAGAAGCTTTCCAGCCGCCTGAAAAAATTGGGCGTCCCGCATGAAGTGTTGAACGCCAAGAACCACGAACGCGAGGCGTTCATCATCGCCCAGGCCGGCCGCAAGGGCGCGGTTACCGTCTCCACCAATATGGCCGGCCGCGGTACCGACATTCTGCTGGGCGGCAATCCCGAGTTCCTCACTAAGGAACATCTCAAGAAGCTCAACAAAGATCCGGACCTGCTGCAAACCAGCGCCGTCGGAACGCCCGAACGCGCCGAATGGGACGAGATCTACAACCGCTATAAGCAGGAGACCTCCACGGATCACGATGAAGTGGTCGCGCTGGGAGGCCTTCACGTGCTCGGCACCGAGCGGCACGACTCGCGTCGTATCGATAATCAGCTCCGCGGACGCGCCGGACGACAGGGCGACCCCGGCAGTTCGCGCTTCTATCTCTCGCTGCAAGACGACCTGATGCGCATTTTCGGCGGCGAGCGCATGCAGAACCTCATGCTGCGCCTCGGCATGGAAGAAGACGTGCCGATCGAGTCCAAACTCATTACCAAGCGCATTGCCAAGGCGCAGGAGGCCGTCGAGGCGCAAAACTTCGCTTCCCGCAAACACCTGCTCGAGTACGACGACGTCATGAACAAGCAGCGCCAGGCCGTGTACAGCATGCGGCGCGGGCTGCTGGAAGGCAAGGATCAGAAACAACGTGTAATCGAGATCGTCGAGGGTATTGTGGGTACCTTTATGGACCGGCGCTGCCCTGAACGCACCCATCCCAGCCAGTTCGATCTGCAAGGCTTGCAGTCGGACGTGCTTTCCGCGTTCGGCGTCAAAGTCGATCCCGATGACCTGGCCGGGATGAACGGACCCGAGATCGAAGAGCACGTCAAAGCGCTGCTCATGAAGCGCTACCAGGAAAAGGAAGATCTCATCGGCCCCGAGAACATGCGCCACGCCGAGCGCATCGTGATGCTGAACGTCATCGACAACCAGTGGAAAGATCACCTGCTGTCGATGGACCACCTCAAGGAAGGCATCGGGCTGCGTGGCTACGGTCAGAAGGATCCGCTGATCGAGTACAAGAAAGAATCCTTCACCATGTTCCAGGACATGATGGACCGCATCGAAGACGAGACCATCCGCTATCTGTTCTTTCTGCAGATCACGACGGGCGAACCCGGCGCTGCGGGCGGTGTCCCCGGAGATGGCGATGGCTACGCCGTCGGGACAGGACCCGCGCGTCCCGTGCTTCCGTTCTCGCCCGACGGCGAGGACGACGACGAAGACGAGGAACAGCCCGAAGAAGCGCTGGTCAGTGCCAGCAACGAAGACCGCCGCGCGGCGCAGAACGCGGTAGCGGACTTCACGCGCAATATCCAGCGCAAAAAAGACAAGGAAATGGCCGAACTGCAATTCGCCGGCGGCAGCGGCACCGCCACCGAAAAGAAACAGGCCATCTCAGCCAAGAAAGCCGGCCGCAACGATCCCTGCCCGTGCGGCAGCGGCAAGAAGTACAAGAAATGCTGCGGCGCTTAATTCTCGCGGCCATTCTCGCGAATATCCCGGCGAGCGCAGCCATGTGGCCCGACAAGCTGGGCGGTTTCGATCGAAAATCGGTCGCGACAGTCGAACAAACTCAACCGGACCAGGAAGAGTATGGCCGTGACACGGCGGAAGAGGCCGACTACGGCTCCTTCAAAGTCACCGGCATTCGCTATAAAGACTCCACCGGCGCCTACGCGGCCGCACTCGCAGCTAAAGACCATCCACTTCAAGTTGGCAATTACCTGGTCGCATGCTCGGGCAAGTGCCCAAAGAATCTGGCCGCACTTGCCGAGGCCTTACCCCGGGTGTCCCACGCACCGCTGCCCGTGCTCGCTAGCTACCTGCCCGCCAGGCGCATGATTGCGGGCTCGGAGCGCTACATCATGGGTCCTCTTAGCCTCCACGAGAATCTGCCTCAAATCGGGACCTCGACCGTCGCGCTGGACTTTGGAACCGAAGGCGAGGCAGCCAAGTACCGGCTGGCGAAAGGTGAAGCCACCCTGGCCGTTTTCTCCTATCCGACGCTAGAAATGGCCCGCCAGCAGACCCCGGCGTATGAAAAGATACCTGGCGTCCTGGTCAAGCGCACCGGATCGCTAGTGGCCTTAGTTGCCCCGGCAAACCCGAGCCAGCCGCCCGATCCGGCCGAAGCCCAAAAACTGCTTTCTGAAGTAAATTACCAGGCGTCTGTGTCATGGAACGAACCCCTTCCGCTGGTGGTTAAGCCCGAGACCGCCGCCCAGATGATCCTGGGAATCATCACGTTAGCAGGAATAGTCCTGGGGTTCTGCCTGGTTTCGGGCTTGACGTTCGGCGCGATACGAATCGTCGCCCGGAAGTTTGGTTATTCAGGTGCTGACGGCTCGATGACCACGCTCCATCTGAGCGGAAAGTAATCCCCCGCCTTTTCTCTACCTTAGAAACCAACGCAGGCAGCGCACGACAGAATTCCACAACTTTTTCCACAACGTTTCCCACCGCCAACCAAGCGCATAATTCACGTAGTATCAGTGGATTATGTCGTTTTTTAAGTTGCCCAGTTTTTCGACTTGACTCACAACCTTGCTGGCCCTATTATCTGAATCACAAACAGGTTTTGACGGTTGCGTTGCCGTCGAATCTGCTTCTCCCATACATCCCCTGCCAATAACAGGGTGCCTGTAAATTCAGGCAGATGGTGGTCGAATGCTCACCCTCGGGTGAGCATTCGCGTCCTAGGGCTTACACTGAGATTTGAACCCGCATCTGCCCAAAGCTCCCGCCCCAGCAACTTGGCGTGACCGCATCCGCGCCCTGCGGAACGTCCCTCCGCTGCTCCGGATGGTCTGGGATACCAGCGCCTCCATCACCAGCGCGACGATCGTTCTACGCCTTATTTCCGCCGTCATCCCGGTTGGCCAACTCTGGGTCGCGAAGCTGATCATCGACCAGGTCGTACGCTCGATTACGGGCCGTTCCACCGCTTCCAATCGGATCTGGGTCTTTCTCTCTTACGAGATCGCCCTGGCCATCCTGAGCGATCTGCTGTCGCGCGCAGTGAATCTTTGCGACAGTCTATTGGGCGACAAATTCACCAATTTCGTGAGCCTGCGCCTGATGGAGCACGCTGCCGGTCTGGACCTGGTCTCTTTCGAGGACCCCGTCTTCTACGACAAGCTGGAGCGGGCCCGCCGCCAAACCACCGCCCGGCTGGGCATGCTGGCGGTACTCGCCGGCATGGGACAACAATTCTTGACTCTTTTGTCGTTATCGGCCGCTGTGATCACGTTCTCACCCTGGTTCCTGGTGCTGCTGGTCGCCGCGGTGATCCCGGCATTTCTCGGCGAAACGCGTTTCGCGATGCTGGCCTACTCGATCCTCTATCGCTGGACGCCCGAGCGCCGCGAACTCGATTATCTGCGCATGCTGGGCGCTAGCAGCCAGAGCGCGAAAGAGGTGAAGGTGTTCGGCTTGGGCCAGTACTTGGCCGCCCGTTCCCGCGCGCTCTTCGATCGTTTCTATCGCGAAAACAAGGCGCTGGCAATCAAGCGCGCCGTCACCGGATCGTTGCTCAATCTGCTGCCAACCGCCGGCTACTACGGCGCGTATGTGTTGATCTTGGTCCGCACGCTGGCGGGCGCGCTTACAGTCGGCTCCTTGACCTTTCTCGTTGGCGCGTTCGGACGCTCCCGGACTCTCATCGAAAGCCTCTTCTCCAGCTTGAACAATATCGCCGAGCAGGCCATGTACATCAAAGACCTGTTCGATTTTTTCGAAACGCGCCCGAGTATTGTCTCTCGGCCTGACGCGCTCCCCGCGCCGCGGCTCATCCGCTCCGGGTTCGAGTTCCGCCGCGTTTCGTTCGCGTATCCGGGATCCGACCGCCGCGTGCTGCGGGATGTCAGCTTCCGTTTCGATGCCGGCGAGCGCATCGCGCTGATCGGCGAGAACGGCGCCGGCAAAACCACGCTGGTCAAGCTGCTGGCACGGCTCTACGACCCCGTGGAAGGCGCCATCCTGCTGGATGGAGTCGATCTTCGGGACTACGACGTCGACAGCCTGCGCAGCGAAATCGGCGTAATTTTTCAGGACTACATGCGCTATGACATGCTGGCGCGAGAGAACATCGGGATGGGCCGCATCGAGGAACTGGAAAATGACACGCGCATCGAAGCCGCCGCGCGAAAAAGCCTGGCTGAAGCGCTCATCGCTCAATTCCCGGGCGGATACAAACAGATGCTCGGACGCCGCTTCGAGGAAGGCGTGGATCTTTCGGCCGGCCAATGGCAGAAAATCGCGCTGGCCCGGGCATACATGCGCGACGCGCAGGTGCTCATTCTCGACGAACCAACGGCCAGCCTCGACGCGCGCGCCGAATACGAAGTCTTCCTCCGTTTCGCCGACCTCACCCGCGACAAAATGGCCGTGCTGATCTCGCATCGCTTCTCCACCGTGCGCATGGCCGATCGCATCCTGGTCCTTGGCGACGGCGAACTGATTGAGCAAGGCACCCACCAGCAACTGGTCGCCCTCGGCGGCCGTTACGCCGAGCTGTTCGAACTCCAGGCTGCGGGCTACCGATAGCGGGCTGGAGAGCAGCTAACATAAGAGCTGATGGGCAGCGCACCGGCGCGGATCGCATTCATCGCCGCGGCGTTGCTCGTGCTCGCGCTGGCCGGCCTGGCGCAGCGCTTTCGAGATCAGGAGCAGGAAAACGAACCACGGCCGAGTTTCCCGGCGCAATCGGAATTTCACTTCGTCCGTACCGAATACACCGATCTTCCAGAATTTCATCGCGGCTGGGGCTACGCCTCGCGCGGCGCGACCGGAACCGGCTGGTGGGTCGTCGATTGGCCCGACGCCGATGACCACTTCAGCTTGGGCGTTCAGCGCCTCACGCGCATCGACACCGGCGATCCATTACATTTCCGCCTCACCGATGACCGGCTGTTCGAAAATCCCTGGATCTATGCCACGCAGACTGGCTGGTGGGGATTGAACGATGCCGAGATCAAGCGCCTGCGCGAATACCTGCTGCGCGGCGGATTCATCGTGGTGGATGACTTCTGGGGAGAGGAGCAGTGGCAGGTTTTCCGCGAAACCATGGACCGCGTCTTGCCCCGCCACACCATCAGCGACATCGCCGAGAGCGATTCGGTGATGCACGTCCTTTACGACATCAACGAGAAAGACCGTACCTTTATTCCAGGCACCCGCCATCTTCGCATCGGTCCCGGCGGATCCGTGCGCGTTTACCAGCCGGCGGGAACCGCGCCTGCCTGGCGCGCGATGTACGACAACAAAGATCGCATGGTGGTCGCCGTGAACTTCAACACCGATGTAGGCGACGCTTGGGAGTATGCCGATTCGCCGCTATATCCCGAGCAGATGACCGCGCTAGCCTACCGCTACGGCATCAACTATCTCGTTTATGCGATGACACACTAATGAAGCCTCAACCACTCCGATTGACTCTTCTGCTGCTCGCTGCAGTCACCCTTTTTTCTACCTCCTGCAGCAAACCCCCGCCTCCTAAAATCGTCGTCCCCGAGATTTTCCGCGTGAAATTCGAGACCTCTCAAGGCGATTTCATCGTGGAAGCCAACCGCGCCTGGGCGCCTCGCGGCGTCGACCGCTTCCACGAGCTGGTGCGCATGCGCTACTTCGATGACAACCGCTTTTTCCGCGTGATCAAAGGTTTTATAGCCCAATTCGGAGTGCACCGCGATTTCGACGTTCACGGCAAATGGCGCGAATTCTTCATCGTCGATGATCCGCCGAAAGAGAAGAATCTACGCGGCACTCTGGCCTTCGCCATGTCCGGTCCCAACACGCGCGCCACCGAAATCTTCATCAATCTGGCCGACAACAAAGCTCTGGACGACCAAGGCTTCGTACCCTTCGCCAAGATCGTCGACGGCATCGATGTGATCGACAAGCTGTATTCGGGCTACGGCGAGATGCGCCCGGAAGGCAGGGATATCGACCCGGGCCGCGTGGAAGGCGAAACCAATGAATACCTGGTTCCGCGCTTCCCCAAAATGGATTACATCAAAACCGCCCGCTTCGCTCCATAGCGCAGGCATGGCGTCGGCGCCGCGATATCAAAAGCCGAACCGCAGTTGAAATTCCAGCCGGCGATTGTCGGAAAATCCCGAATACGCCCCCAGCCCACCCGCGATCTGATTGGATTGCCCAAACAGCGGCGAATTGATATCGCCGATGATCTGGCCCGGGTTGACGTGATTGAAAACGTTCCGCGCCGACACAGAAGCGGTAAGGCTGTAACGACGCTCCGAAGAACTGCCGCCTCCGCCGCTGCCTACGTTGTCGAACCCACCGATGCCGCCGCGTCCCGCAGGTCCAGGCGTAGGCGCAGCCGGAGCAGCCGCCGCCGGAGCGCCGCCCGCATTTCGGTTGGCGCGCGCCGATGCTTTCAGGCTGCCTAATCCCCAGGTGCGCGCCAGGCGCAGATCCACGGTGAACAGCCCCGGACCCCGGCCGAAATTGCGCGTGAGCGTCGGCTCGCCCGGCGAGGGATTCGGATCCAGCAGCCCGTACGCGGTGTGGATCAAACCGGGCTTGGTTGGATCGGATGGGATTCCAGGCCGCGCGCTGAGCAACGTGTCGCCGTACACGTCTTGACTGGTGTATATGTCGAACGGGGCGCCCGATTGAGCGACAATGAGCGGGCTAAGACGCAGGCCCCACGGCGCTACCACTGTGCCGCCCACCGAAGCCCGATGGCGGATATCGGTGGACGCCGGTCCATATTCGCCCGCCAAGCTGTATTGGTTCGCCGGAAAAGTATTGATGCCGTCGGTGTTGCTGCGCGCATAGCTGAGCACGTAAAACCCGAACAGCGACACGTTGCGATTGACGCGCGAGTTGGCGTTGACCACTATCTGGCTCTGGTTATACAAACCGGCGGATTCTTGCTCGTAAATCGCGCCTACCGGACCGTACGGATACACGCCGCTGCCCGGAATGCCCGTATACGTGCCGGGAAGAGGCGCGTTGATATTCCTCGAAAGCAGTTGATGCAGGCCGTGCGAATTGGTGTAAGTGAGCGAGAGCGTCGTGTTCCCGGGTATCTGCCTCTCTATGCCGATCGCCGATTGCATCACATACGGCGCACGCAGCAGCGGGCTTACGGTGTGAATCGCCTGCGCGGTTGCGAAGGGCTGCAATTCGGCCGGAGATGGAACCGTAGGATAGAAGTCCGGGTTCGGAACAATGTACTGCTTCTGCGTGGATCCGTTGAAGCGTTCCGCCACCAAAATGTTCTGCTCGTTGAAGCGGTAATAGAAGATTCCGAAACCGCCGCGGAATACCGTCTTGGGCCGCCCCGCTTTGGCTGTCGCGCCCGGCGCCCAGGCGAATCCCAACCGCGGAGCGAAATCGAGCACGCCATGGATGTTGGTTTGCGTTTCATATCGCAGGCCCAGGCTCAGGGTGAGGTTCGGTTTCAGCCTCCAATCGTCGCCGGCAAAAAGCGCGGTGTCGGATTGTCCCACCAGCACGAGCGGATTTCCGGTGCTCAGCCAAAACTGGCTGGCGCCGCCGCCCAGTTGCCGGATCTGAGCCGGCGAGTAGCCCAGCCGCTGAAACAGCAGTGTGCGCTGGTATTGCTGGATTGACGATATCGTCTGGCAACCCGCGCTCGGCGTGTGCTGGTTGCAACTGATGCCCGGCACCACCGGCTGAAAATTGGCGTCTAGTATCGGCGCGTAGGCGCCGCCAAACGAAAAGAGGCCGTTGAAGTTCTGCGTGGTCGAGTCCTGTATCGATACTGCCCGCACCCGGATGCCGAATTTCCAGCTATGAGTGCCTTCTACCATGCTTACGTAGTCCTGAAACTCGTAGTGGTGATGAATGTAGTAGTAGGCCGAGTTGGTCGGTCCGCCGCCATAGAAGGCGCTGCTCACGCTGACGGAAGGATCCTTGTCGGGCGAATTTTGATTCCAGTGCTGGTGCAGAAATTGAAAATGGAACTCGTTCACCACTTTCGAGCTGAGCACGGCCGTTTCGTTCGCTTGGAACGCGTGTTCCAGGTTGGTCTGCGTATAGGCGCGTGACAGCAGTGTGAAGCCGCCCGCGCCATTGTCGAAGGTCGAATTATTGCTGATGGCGTAGCGGAAGGTGAGCGTGTTATTGGCGCCGAACTGGTAGTCGATCCTGGGGCTGACGCGCGAGCGAGTCTGCGGAGCCGAAAAAACCGAGGTAAACGGAGTAATGGCGAGCGTGTTGGGATCCAGAGTCACCGCATCAACTGCCGTCCCGTTGTCGATATGCCGCCTGTCGATATCCAGGAAATAAGAGGCGTTCTTAGTCAGCGGGCCGCCGAGACTTCCGCCGATATCTTTCAAGTCGAACGGCGGCTTTTGCAGCGCGTAGGGATTCCGCGAATTGAAAATGTCGTTGCCGTAATTGAAAAATACCTGCCCGCGTAAGCGATCCTTGCCGGGCTTGGTCAGGATTTCCGTGCGGCCATAACCGATGGCGTCGAACTCCGGAGCGAACGGGTTCTGATTGACCCGAATTTCGCGAATCGCGTCCTTGTTCGGCAACACCGCATCTCCGGCCGTAAAACCGTCGATGTAAACCTGGGCGGCATTCGGACCCGCGGATGGCCCGGCGAGCGCCTGCAAGTCGGCCTGAAGATCGTCCGGATCGTCGGACAAGGAATCGAGCGCTTCGTCTTTCAAAACCACGGCGGAGGCGCTGGCCGATGGATCGGTGCTCACTTGCGGGCCCGCGCTGTCCTGAACCGTGACCTCTTGTTTTTCGAGCACCAGCCGGAGCGTGATATCGATACTCGCGATCCCGTCCGCCACCTGTGCAGTGGCAGGTTGCGATTGCATGCCCGGATACGATGCCCGGATCGTATACTTGCCGGCGGCCAGACCATTGATCAGATAAGTGCCGCTATCGCTCGTGACCACGAGCTTGTTCACGCCGGCATCGTTCGAGACCGCCACCTGCGCGCCCGGAATGGGTGCACCCGATGTATCCGCAACCACGCCCCGAATTCCGGCGGTTTGCGCAAAAACCGCGCTTGACAAAATCAGCCACAACCCGGCGACAAAACCGCCAACTGTTACTCGCATGTTCGGTAAACGCAGACTAAGACTATGCTCGACTTCAACTCACGCCGTTCCAACTAGAATCGCTAAATTCGAACCTGACAGTCAAGAATCGGGAGTACCTTTTTAGTTGTCCCCTCCCTTTCTCGCCGGGTGCGCCAGATAGGCTTTGGATGCGGCTTCGTCCCGCAATGGGACCACCTTGTCCGGATCGATCCGGACCATCAGGTAAATGATGTGATCGTCGATGTGCGTAAACAGATGACCGGTGCCGGCCGGAACCACGACTACGTCGCCGGGCTTGAGATGGTAAGTGACACCGTTGCGAATCGACGCGGCGTTTTTGCCCGGGCCGTTGAACTCCCGCACTGTCTGTAGCGTGCTGGGGCGCTGCTCGGCCCCCACCAGGTCGGGGCCGGTTTCAAGTGTCGCGTTGCCCTCAATGATGTGGTACACCTCGCTGATGTAGTCGTGCTCGGCCACCGAATTCTTCGCCGGCTGATCCAGCTTGCCGCGATACACAATTCCGATGCCGACCTGGCTCTTACCGACATTTACCGAACGGACCTGTTGATCGGTGAGATGGTTCTCCATGGCGCGCTTGGCGTAGGCCTGAAGCTCGCTGTTATCGATATACGTGGCCGGACACTCATTGCAAGTCGGTTTGGGATTCTGGGCCGCAAGCGTTAAGCCGAGGCCCGCCGCAAGCGCGATAGCTCTGTTGATTATTCCGTGGTTTTGCATTCCGGATCTCTCCTTTCCCAGCGCGGTCGGGAATGCCTCGAATGATATAACTACGGGATGGCGGACCGCAAACTCGCTTGACAAGCATGGGCCGCTGCCGGATATTGGGTCCGAAGTACAGAAAGGGGCAGCATCTTGAAAATGGTACGTACATGGGCGTTGGCGCTGACTTTCGGGGGCCTGGTATGGCTGGCGCGGCCGGTCTCGGCTCAAGCGCTTTCAGGAACCGCCCATGGCGAGTGGCCCGCCTATGCAGGCGACTTGCGCAACTACCACTACTCGCCCGTCGACCAGATCAACGCGACGAATTTCAACAAGCTCGAGATTGCCTGGCGTTTTAATACCGCAAATCTCGGCACACGCCCTGAGTACAAGCTGGAGGGCACGCCGCTCATGGTCAAGGGCGTGGTGTACGCTACGGCCGGATCTCGCCGGGCGGTGGTTGCGCTCGATGCGGCCACCGGCGAGCTGCTCTGGATTCACGCCGAGCACGAAGGCGCGCGCGCTGCGGCTTCTCCGCGACAGCTCTCCGGCCGCGGGCTGTCCTACTGGACCGACGGCCAAGGGGACGATCGCATTCTCTACATCACGCAAGGCTATCGCCTGGTTTGCCTCGATGCGAAAACCGGACTTCCCATCAAGACCTTCGGCGAGAACGGCCTCATCGATATGAAGCGCTTCGCGGTGTACGGCACCGGTCAGCCGATCGATCTGGTGAACGGTGAAATTGGTTTGCACGCAACGCCCGCTGTGACCAAGAGCGGCGTGGTTCTGGTTGGGTCCGCGTTCCGCGAAGGCGGCACGCCGAAAACGCACAACAACACCAAGGGCATGGTGCTCGCCTTCGATGTCCACACCGGAAAAAAGCTGTGGCAGTTTAATACCATTCCCAGGCCAGGCGAGTTCGGCAACGACACTTGGCTGAAGGAATCCTGGGCTACCAACGGAAACACGGGCGTATGGACCCAGATGGCTGTGGATGAGGATCTCGGCCTGGCCTATTTGCCGGTGGAAACACCCTCTTCCGATTTCTATGGCGGGCACCGGCCCGGCAATAACCTGTTCGCCGACAGCCTGGTCTGCGTCGATTTGAAAACCGGCCAGCGCAAGTGGCATTACCAGCTGGTGCACCACTCCATCTGGAACATGGATATCGCGGCCGGCCCGGTGCTCGCCGACATCGTCGTGGATGGCAAACCTGTCAAAGCCGTTCTCGAATCAAGCAAGCAGGCGTTCATGTACGTGTTCGATCGTGTCACTGGCCAGCCGGTTTGGCCCATCGAGGAACGCCCCGTTCCGAAGGGCGACGTGCCGGGAGAGTGGTATTCGCCGACGCAGCCTTTCCCCACCAAGCCGCCTGCCTTCGACTATCAAGGCGTCACGGTAGAGAACCTGATCGACTTCACGCCGGAACTGCGCGCCGAAGCGATCCGGCTCACTGCCAAATACAAACTCGGTCCCGTCTTCACGCCCACGGTGGTGAGCAAAGCCGATGGGCCGATCGCGTCATTCCGGTCGTCAGGCGGCATGAATTGGCCTGGATTCTCTTACGATCCGGAGACGCACATTGCCTATGTGCCATCCTTCGTCTCGCTGCCTCCCGTGGCGTTGATGCCGTCGCCCGGCAAGCAATTTTCCGACGTCGATTATGTGGAGGGATTCGCCGATACCGGGGTGCGTTACGTTTCCGGACCGGGCGAGAATGTCGGGGCCGATGCGGCGCTTCCCAAGCGCGGCGCGGCGCCACCAGAGAGCGCATCGCCGGCCAGCCGCAACGCAAGCTTAAGTCCGCAAGGACTGCCTCTGATGAAGCCGCCCTATGGCCGCATCACCGCCATCAACATGGATAAGGGCGAATTTGCGTGGCAGATCGCGCATGGGGAAACGCCGGATTACATCCGCAATCATCCGGCGCTGAAGGGGCTGAACATTCCGCGCACGGGTCAGGCGGGGTACGTGGGCATTCTCGTTACCAAAACTTTGGTGATCGCGGGCGAGCCGATGTACACCACTACCGCGGAACATCCGCGCGGTGCGATGCTGCGCGCCTATGACAAAGCCAGCGGCAAGGAGGTCGGCGCCGTGTTCATGCCCGCGCCTGTCAGCGGGACGCCCATGACCTACAGTGTGAACGGCAGGCAATACATCGTCGTGCCGGTCAGCGGCGCTGGACATCCGGGCGAGTACTTGGCCTTCGCATTAGCAGAGTGATGTAGCGCACGCGTTCGTGCGTAAGCCTCAAACTACTTCTTCGGCCACACTACGCCTTGGTCGGTCTTCGCGACCGCGCCGAGCCCTTTGTACACGAATTTTTGGACGCGCTGGCCGCGATACGTTTCGGTGGTGAAGATGTTGCCCTTGGAATCCGTCGCGATGCTGTGCACGCCGTAAAACTCGCCCGGCTGCCGGCCGCCTTCCCCAAAAGTTGTCAGAACCTGGAGCGAATCGCGATCGAGGATGTGCACGCGATCGTTCTCGCCGTCGGCCAAGTAAATGTATTTCTGCTGCGGATCTTTTGAGAACGCGATATCCCAAGTGGAACCTGAACCGAGCGTCCTCTTCTCGATGAAGGCTTCCTTGACGAAGGTCCCATCAGGATGGAATACCTGGATACGGTCGTTGACACGGTCGCAAACATACAGCAAATTGTCGTGCGACAGCTCCGCACAGTGGACGGGATTCCGAAATTGCTGCGCGGGCGGATCGTCGGGATTGTAGCGCCCCAGATCGGTATCATCGGGCTTATGCCCGTACGCGCCCCAGTGGCGCTTGTACTGGCCGGTTTCGGCATCGAACACGATCACGCGATGGTTCCCGTACCCGTCGGCAATATAAGCCTCGTTGGTCTTCGGGTCGACGAAAATCTTGGCGGGCAGCCGCAGATTCGCGACATCGTTGCTGCCCTTGCTTTGGTGCGGCTTGCCAATCTGCATCAGGAATTTTCCCTGCTGCGTGAACTTGAGGATCATGTTGTCGTTGAACGCTTCGGTGCCGCCGACCTGACCTTCGTTGTAGGCGGTCTGATCGCCGGTTGCAGCGCCGCCGCGTCCACCGGCGCGGCCGCGGCCAGCGCCCGGCCGCGCGCCTCGTCCGTTGCCGCCGATCCATACGTTGCCTTTGTAGTCCACCGTGATGCCGTGATTGGAATCCGGCCAGTCGTAGCCGGGCCCAGGACCACCCCAGTGGCCGATCAGATTGCCTTCTTCATCGAACTCGAGTACAGGCGGCGCGGGAGCGCAGCACTGCGCGGTAGGAGGATTGGTGGTGGCATGCACTTCGCCCGGTTCGAGCGAACCCGCGCGATGGATGATCCAGACATGGTCGTTCGCATCCACCGACACGCCGATGGTCTGACCCAGAATCCAGTGGTTGGGAAGCGGCTTGGGCCACAGCGGATCGACCTCGAACCGGGGCGCCTGAGCACCGGCGGCCTGAACCACAGCTCTCTTGCTGAGCAGTGAAGAACCAGTCGCCAGAATCGCGACCAGCCCGCCAAATACGCCGCCTAGAATCCAGTTGCGCTTCATCCCGCTTGCCTCCTTTTGTTGAATCTTAGCTACTATACACCTTTTTTGTTGACATGTTCCGTAGAACGGGATAGACTTCCGCAATATTGTTTTTGGGAAGGGGTTGACCATGAAGAACGTCCCTGTCACGACGATTTTTCTCGCTTTCCTGATGAGCGGGCTCGTTGCGTACGCGCAGACCGACGCTCGGGTTTCCGGGACGGTGTCCGACCCCTCCGGCGCAGCCGTGGTCGCCGCCACCGTTACCGCTCTTAACACCAGCACCGGAGCAGCCACGCCGGTAACAACCAATGAGGCCGGCGTCTACACGATGCCTTCTTTGCCGCCGGGCAACTACTCATTTACGGCAGAGCATCCCGGCTTTCGTAAAGCCGTCATCGCGGACGTCGTTCTCCAAGTTGGCACGGTGCTGACGCTAAACATGGGCCTGGATCTCGGGCAAACTACCGAAACCGTGGAGGTGCAAGCCACGGCAACGGCTGTGAACGCCACCAGCGCGTCAGTTGGAAGCGTCGTAGAAGGCAAGAAGCTTTTGGATCTGCCGCTCGCCGGCCGTAGCGCGTACGACTTGCTGTTGACTCAACCTGGAGTCCAACTCGGCACTAATTTCTACTTGAATGGAAACCAGGGAAATGCCACCAGCTTCACCATGGACGGAATTAGCGCCATGGATAACCTTCACAACAGTGCGTTTTACTTGTATAGCAATGTTGTCAGCGTGGACCGCGCGGAAGAGTTCCGCGTCGTCACCTCCCCGGCCGACGCCGAATATGGCCGCGGTTCAGGCCAGGTACAGATGGTGACGCGCGGTGGAACCAACCGATTCGTCGGCAGCACGTACTGGGAGGTAAGAAACGCCGAGTTTAATGCCAATACGTATTTCAACAACGTTCAGGGATCGCCCCGCAGCCAACTAAAACAAAATAACTACGGAATCCGGTTTGGCGGGCCCGTGAAGAGGAATAAGACATTCTTCAACGGAATTTACGAACCCTACAAGCAACGCAACTTCACCACACGCAACAGCTTGGTTTATACGGCTCCCGCCCGGGACGGCATTTACCGCTTCTTCCCCGGCGCATTGAACCAGAACGCGACCGGTGCCAATCCGACTGTGGATCTGTCCGGGAATCCGGTCACGCCGTCGGGTGCTACCGGAGCGCTGCAAAGCGTCAACGTACTGGGCAGAGATCCCAACCGTTTGGTCGTCGATCCCACCGGTAGCATGGCACACGTGCTCAGCTACATGCCGCTTCCGAACAATTTCCGTTTCGGCGATGGTCTGAACACCGCTGCTTATAGCTGGAACCAGCCGACTCCCGTAGATTTCGAATTGTACGAAGGCCGCATCGATCACCTCTTCAACGAAAAACATCGGATCGCGATCACTCTGAACCAGCAGTCCTACCACAGCTACAACGTCGCCTCGCCTCCGCCGTTTCCGTTGGTGCCTGGCAACTCCGATCCAACCGAGACTACGCAATACAGCGCCGCTCTGACTAGCGTCCTGCGGCCGAATCTGCTGAACGACGCGCGAATCGGCATTTTCCGTTATCGCACCATCGTGCAAGCGCCCAACGAGTTGAACCAGCCCGGCGCCGACAATTCCGTGCGGAAGGCGCTTCTCCCCGTCATTAACGGCAACGTTGCCGTAGTTACACCCACCACGAACGTCACGTCGCCCTATGGCGTGACGCCAGGCGGTATCCCGGGTAGTTATCTTGACCCGACCTACCAGTGGGGCGATGACTTAACGTGGATCAAAGGCCGCCACTCGTTCAAAGGAGGTTTCGTCCTCCGGTATATTTCGCTATCTGGGTTCGATTTCGGTTCGAGCAATCTCCCCAGCGTACGAATCGGTGCACCGGCGGTGGGCGCTACTAACTTCCTGAGCGGCGCCGCCGGTATCGCTATCCCGGGTATCGGCCAAAATGCCACCAGCGCCCAAAACCTGCTGTACGATCTCACCGGCACGATTCAGAGCGCCAGCCAGATCAACATTTCACCGGGCGGACAAAACCCCGTCTTTCTCCCGGGCCAGCAACCTTATCATGAGTTCCATCAGAACGAGTATTCGTGGTATTTCAAAGACGACTGGAAAGTGAAACCGTCGCTTACGCTGAATCTGGGAGTGCGCTGGGAATTCTACCAGGCCCCTACCGAGGCGCAGGGCCGGATGCTGGCTCCCATCGGCGGCGCAGGTTCGGTATTCGGAATATCGGGAACGAATTTCAGCAGCCTCTTCAACCCGTTCGCCAAAGGCGGCTCCGACACGGTACTTCGGGCGATCGGTCCGGGCACAGCGAATCCGGACGTGCCGCTGTATAACAGCGACCTGAACAATTTCGCACCCGCACTGGGACTCGCTTATGTGCTTCCCGGGGAAGGAAAGTGGAGGTGGTTGAGCGGCGGCAAAGACAACATGACCGTTCGCATGGGCTACGGCATCGCCTACATTCGGGTTCCTATTGGCGTTGTGAATACCGCGGGCGGCGCAGAGCCGGGATACACGGAGACCGATACCACGTTCGCCTACACGAGCTTGGTGAACTTAAAACTTCCAGTACCGCCGGCCGGCGTGCCTTTGACGCCGATTCCAGAAATCGGCGCAGGCTCCCACACGCAAAGCTTGTACGCGTATGATCCGAATCTGCGAACGGCGTACACCCAAAATTACAACTTCACCATCACCCGGGCATTCAAGCAGGACATCGTGCTGAACCTTGGGTACGTAGGGAGCAAAACCTCTAAACTGGTGCGCGCGGTGGACACCAACGAAGTAAATATCTACGAAAACGGAATCTTGTCGGCGTTCAATACCGTTCTGGCTGGAGGAAGTTCGCCGCTACTCAACCAGATTTTCGCGCCACTGGCAAGCATCGGTTGCGCCAATCCGCGGACGTGCAGTCTCACGCAGTCGTTCTTCTTGAACAATAATCCGGGAGGGCTTGCAAACTTTATTAGCACCTCGACCGCGTTGGGCGGAAGCGCCGGCAACCTCCTCAAAACGGCCGGGCTGCCGCTAAACTACATCGTTGCGAATCCGCAGTTCCTGCATACATATTTGATTGGGAATTTCGGCAATGCCACTTACGACTCCCTGCAGGCGGAAGTGAACAAACGCTTTGCGAAAGGCTTTACGGTGCAAGGCAGCTACGTATGGTCGCACAATCTTGGCGACACCGAGAGCGATTTCAGCGGGCGCACGGCCGGTGGTATCCAGGATGCCTACCGGACTCTAAGAAACACGCACCTGGACAAGCGGCCCCTGAGCTTCGACTACCAGAGCGTTTTCAAGGCGAACGGGCTCTATGAACTTCCGATCGGAAAGGGCAGGTTGGTCAGCACGCCGGACTGGCTGGATCGCATTGTGGGCGGCTGGCAAATAGGAGCGACGCTGCTCGCTTATTCCGGACGGCCTTTGACATTTACAGCCCAGAATACGATTAATAACGGAGTCGGTACTGTTTTTGGGGTAACGGCGCCCCCCGGAGTCACGACTTCACAGTCATTCACTGCCAACGCGCTGGGAGCGCTGCCGGCGGGCGGAGTTCAGAGGGACGGCAGGGGCGTCGTCTATTTCGGCGGCCTGACCCAGATTACCGATCCCTCGGCGATTGGACTTGCCGGGTCATCACTGAAGGCAATTGCCGGCCCGGACGGCAAACCATTATTGGTGAACCCTCTTCCCGGGCAATTCGGAAGCTTGGCGTATGGCGTGATCCGCGGACCGGGTGCGAAAATCCTGAACCTCAACATCAAGAAGACAATCCGCATCACTGAAAGATTCAATTTCCAAATCGGAGCGACCGCGCTCGACGCAACCAACACGCCAGTGTTCAGCGACCCGGATATGAACATCAACAGTCCCACATTCGGGCGTATTACCGGTACGAGCACATCGCTCCAGGCTCCCGGAAACCGCATTATGGTGCTGCAAGGCCGCTTTAACTTCTAGTTCGGTTCTGACAGAAGCTGCCAACCTGTCCCGGCCGCGGCTGGTTGACTTGCGGTAAGTGTAATGATAAAACCGTCCTAAGTAGGCGAAAGGAGTCCATCTAATGCGGACACTGGGAGTAGCCTTCGTTTTTTGCGTCTGCGCAGCCGCGGCGACCACCGAAACGGCGATCACCTTTAACAAACAGGTTTTACCGGTCCTGCAAAAACGCTGTCAGGATTGTCACCGCCCCGGCGAAGCTGCGCCTATGTCGCTCCTAACTTACCAGGATGCGCGCCCGTGGGCGAAAGCGATCCGGCAGGCTGTGCTCACTAAGAAGATGCCACCCTGGTTTGCCGATCCGCAGTATGGCCATTTCAGTAACGATCGTTCACTGAGCCAGGCCGAGATTGACACCATCGTGGCCTGGGTAGACGGGGGCGCGAAAGAAGGCGATCCGCATGATGCTCCGGCGCCGCGCCATTTCGTGGAAGGCTGGAACATCGGCCAGCCTGACTTAGTTCTTCAGATGCCCAGCGCGTTCCACGTCCCCGCCACGGGCACGGTGGAATATCAGTACGTGATCATCCCCACTCATCTCACCGAAGACAAGTGGGTGATGGCGTCGGAGATCCGGCCCACCAACCGCGCGGTCATGCATCACGTGATCACATCCATCCGCGAGCCGGGTTCGACCTGGATGAAAGATCAGGAGCCGGGCGTGGTTTTCGTCCCGCCGAAGGGAAGCCGCGCCGGTCAATTGCTTGAGGGGGGCCTCAGCGGGTATGTTCCGGGGCAGGCCCTGCCGCCTCCCGGCTCTCCGCGCCGGGCGACGCTGGTGAAGGCAGGCTCCGACATCGTTTTCCAACTGCACTACACGCCCAATGGAACGCCGGTAGACGATCAAACCAAGATCGGCATTGTATTCGCTAAGGAGCCGCCTGCCCAACGCTTGATGGGTGGAAATTCCGCAGCCTTCAAATTCGCGATTACGCCCGGCGAATCGAATTACAAGGTCGAGGCGTCGTCAACAGTTCCGTACGATTGCGATTTATTCAGCATGATGCCGCACGCGCACCTGCGTGGCAAATCGTTCGAATATCGGATCGTGCGTCCGGACGGAACCTCTGAAACGGTTCTGAAGGTGCCGCATTACGATTTCCACTGGCAGCTCACCTATTACGTCGACCAGCCCATTCATCTGCCCAAGGGCACTAAGGTCGAAGTAACTGCTTATTTCGACAATTCGGTCAACAACCCGAATAATCCCGATCCGAACAAAGAAGTGCATTGGGGCGAGCAGACTTGGGAAGAGATGATGATGGGCTACTACAGCGTCATCGTGAACCCGAAAGATGCGCCCATCAATGCGCCGCGGCCGGGACGTTCCGGCGCGCCGGTCGCCTCGGTTCAGTAGCTGTGGCCGTGGCGCACGCACTCGTGCGTGCCGCGTCACACTCGTGTGAACGACATCGTGCAATTGCAGAATTACGCGTCTGAAGCTCCGCACGCCGCAGTGGTATGCTTTTTCGAGGGCTGTTCATGTTTAGACCTTCTCTCTTCATTCTCTTAACGCTGGGTTCTCTCTATGCCGCCGATCCCGACGGAGCCGCGCTATATAAAGCGCGCTGTGGCGGTTGTCATGATACCGGCAACGCGCAGGCTCGCATTCCTAAACGCGAAGAACTCGCGGCGCGCACTCCCGAAGCGATCATGGGAGCCATGTTCGGCGGCGCGATGGATATTCAGGCCGCGGGTTTAAGCCAGGACGAAGGGCGCGCTATCGCGCGCTACATCACCGGCAAAGAGTTCTCCACGGCGTCGGAGACGATGTCGGGCCTGTGCAGTGGCACCGCGCCGAAGTTTTCGCTCACCGGCGGCGACTGGAACGGGTGGGGTGTGCAAACCGATAACGCCAGATATCAGCCCAAACCAGGGCTCTCGGCCGCCGACATCCCTAAACTGAAGCTCAAATGGGCGTTTGGATTTCCGGGAGATAATCGCGCCACCGCGCAGCCCACGGTGGCGGGCGGACGGGTATTCGTCGGCAGTGCCAGCGGAACGGTGTATTCACTGGATGCAGCCACCGGGTGCACTTACTGGGCGTACAAAGCCGGAGCGGGCGTCCGCACCGCGATTGTCATCGCGCCCTCGAAGTCCAGCGGCCGGTACATCGCCTATTTCGGCGACCTGCGCTCCTACACGCACGCCGTGGATGCAGAAACGGGAAAATTAATCTGGAAAACGCGCGTAGAGGATCATCCGGCATCCCGCGTCACGGGCACGCCCGTATTCTATGATGGCCGCCTGTTCGTGCCAGTGGCCTCGCTCGAGGAAGGTTCGGGCCGCTCGCCTCAGTACCAATGCTGTACCTTCCGCGGCAGCTTGGTTTCTCTGGACGCCGATACCGGCAAGCAAAACTGGAAGACTTACAGCGTACTCGATCCTCCCAAAGCCACCCACAAGAGCAAGGTCGGAACCCAAATGTATGGGCCGGCAGGCGCGGCCATCTGGTCGGCGCCCACCATCGATCCCAAACGAAAACTCGTCTACGCGGCTACGGGAGATTCCTATACCGATGTCGACATTCATACCAGCGACGCTATTGTTGCCTTCGATCTGAACACCGGCTCGCTCGTGTGGGTCAGCCAGGTGACCCCCAAGGACAACTTCATCGTGGGCTGTCCGGCTTCGCCCAATTGTCCCGAGGACCTGGGCCCGGACTTCGATTTCGGAAGCTCGCCCATTCTGAGCGATATCGGCGGCGGCAAGCAGATCTTGGTTGCCGCGCAGAAATCGGGCATCGTTTGGGGCCTGGATCCAGACCAAAAAGGCAAAGTGGTTTGGCAGACCAAAATTGGCACAGGCAGTGCATTAGGCGGGATCGAGTGGGGCCATGCAGCAGACGGTCAGAACACATACGCGGCCGTCTCCGATATAATCGTGCGCAAAGATCCGCAGCCTGGACTATGGGCGCTAAAGCTGGCGACCGGCGAAAAAGTGTGGAGCACCCCCGCCCCGAAGGTGACCTGCCCGGAAGGGCAAGCCTGCATGGGCGCACAGTCAGCCGCGATCTCGGTGATCCCGGGCGCGGTGTTCTCCGGTGCAGTCAACGGGCACTTCCGCGCCTACTCGACCCAGACCGGGGAGATCCTGTGGGATTTCGATACCGCGCGCCCGTTTGAGACCGTGAACCAGGTGCAGGCCAAAGGTGGATCCATCAACGGCGCGGGCCCCACCATTGCCGGTGGCATGGTGTTCACCGATTCCGGGTACGCCGGCTTCGGTGGGTCGCCGGGCAATGTCCTGCTGGCGTTCTCGGTAGACGGCCGATAATCTTTACCTGAGCGTCCTCACAACGCAACCAGGCCCCGCGGGCCAGATTTCAAGGCAAGAAGCGCTGCTAAGTCATACAGCGCGGCCTCTCAGACGCCGTGCGGCACTTTGTTAACCTGACCAGTTAGTAGTCCGTATGGACTTATCCGCCGAAGATTTGGACCGCTTCCGTACCAGGCTTCGCTTTAAAGTCTGTTACGAGGTGGGCTTCGCCTGCCCCGATGTGGACGACATCGTCCAGGAATCCATCGCCCGCTTCCTGGTGGCGATCCAAAACGGCTCTATCCGCAACACCGAAGCAGCCGGCGCATTTCTCAATGGGATCTGCCGCAACGTCATCTCCGAATACCGGCGCCGGTCCCTACGCGACGAACCCATGCCGGAAGCGGTCCCGGAGCCGCCCGCAAAACGGCTGTCCGAAACCGATCTGCTCGAGCTGCGCGAAGCCATCGCCCAAGGGCTGGCCCAGCTCAGCGACCGCGACCGCCGCATCCTGCGGGCCTTCTATCTCGAGGAAAAAACAAAAGAAGAGATCCTGAAGCAGACCGGTCTGAGCGATCAAAACTTCCGCGTCGTCCTCTTCCGCGCCAAGGAAAAATTTCGAACAATTTATTTGGAACGGACGAAACATCCCCCCGCCCGGCGACACTCAGGTATATAAGGACGGTATGGACCCTATGAGCGACAGCCTGTCTCATATCCATTTGGAGTTGCACGGCGATCCCGTGCAGCGCGACGAGTTCATCCGCCTTTATTTGCACCGCCGGCTCGCCCCGCAGCTCGCTGAAGAATTCGAGAACCATTACCTGGGCTGCGACCAGTGCTACACGGAATTGCGCGCCACCGAACTGCTGATCCATGCCCTGGGCGAGCCGGTGTTGGAGCGCCAGCGCGTAAACGACGTGACCGTGCTGCGATTCACCGCAACCTCGGAACTGCTGGCCGCCTCGCTCGAGCTGAACGAACTTTCCAAAGCCATCCGCACCCAGAGCGATACCAAGGTCCTGATCGACCTCAGCAAAGTCAGCCGCATCGACAGTACGGGACTTGGCGTGTTGATGAATTGCTACTGCCACGCTGTAAAGAACTCGGGCGCGTTGAAGCTATTGAATCCCGACGCGCCCGTGAAGAAGGTTCTACAGATCACGAAAATCGACAAAATCGTGCCGACCTTCGAGGACGAAAACGCAGCGATCGCGAGCTTCCAGACCTAGTTGACCCTGCGCCGCGCCCCCTCACTCGTGCTTGCCGCCCGTTCCTTGCCTCAGGAACCCCACAACCCTGCCCGTCTGCCCCGGAATGAAGTGCCCCGCCTCGGGCAAATAAACCACCTCGGCCTTAGGCGCGCAGCGTTCCAGCCGTGCCTTCGTGCTGGCCGAATCGAGCATTACATCGCGCCCGCCGGCGATCGCCAGGACAGGCATGTCCAGCCGCCGCAGGGCGTCGTCGGAAAAAACCGGCAGCTTCACCATGCGTGGACGGAAGTGGCGATGGATCAGCGCGACGAAATCGCCGAACGCCTTCACCGCTGGCCCTGCGTCTGCCGGCGCCCGCCCCAGGATTCGCTCCAGCAGCTTGCCCTTGCCCCAGCTTCCACACATTCTCAGCGCCAGCGTTGCAAAGACGATGCCTACTTTCTGCCGCCCCACGCCCCCAGGGCAAAGCACCGCCAGCCGCTCCACCCGCTCGGAACGCCGCGTCGAATAGTCCAGCGCCAGCCAGCCCCCCAGCGAGACTCCCACGATCGATACCCGGACGATTGAAAGCCCGTCGAACACTTCATCCAGCCATCGCGCATACGCATCGGATGCGAGCCGAGGACGCGAAGGAGCACTGAGTCCCGGTTCACCAATCAGGTCGACGCAATAGACACGAAACGCTGCGGCAAAGGCTGCGATGTCGCCCATCCACATCGCCGAATTCGCGGCGCCGCCGTGCAATAGCACCAGCGGCGGAGCGTCCTTGGCGCCGCAGGCGACAACGAACGTCTCCCCCTGGCTGGTCGCCAACCGAAACTCCTCGCGGGCCACCGGCCAACGATTGAGAAAGGCTACATAGCGCTCACGGACCTGCCGCGCGCCTTCGTCCGATTTGTAGATGCTCTTCATATTAAGCTCCCTTTCAATGGGCACACGTCTCCCGTGCTCGTCCTTTGCTGAATTTTTTCGAGTGAACTACTTAGCGAGCCGCCCAGAGCGCGCCGGCAACCTGATCAAGTCAAGTAAGCAGCCTGCGCGCTACGTTTTGGTTGTTATTCAACGCCCGGCTTCTGGTCGGCAAAAGCCAGCTGGATCGCGTAATCGCGCACATCCTCCGGCCAGTTTGCGATGAGTTCCCCAAACCGCCGCCGGTCGTACGCGAACAGCGCGCGCGTGGCCTCTTCGAACCCGGGCAGGTTGCCGGCAACAGCCGACATGAATCGATAAGCAGCTTCCTGCGCGGCCCGCACGCGCTCACCATCGCTGGTCGCTCGACGCGCCTCATCCACCAACTTCCGCAGCGCCACCGATGCGCCGCCCGGCTGAGCATTGAGCCAGTCCCAATGCCGCGGCAGCAACGTCACCTCGCGCGCCACCACGCCCAGCCGCGGACGCCCGCGCGGCCGCGGTTCGGCATCCGGCGCCGCATACCTGCTGCTTATCTCCGCCGCTGTCCCCCGCAGATCGAAATCGATCTGCGACCCTGTGGCATCCTCGAAGACCAAAACCGCGCCTTGCTGCCTATCTTTAAGAAAAAGAGCTAGTTCCGCTGCGCTCCCGCCCGCGATCTTCTCAAAACCCTGGAAAGCTGTATAAGCCACGAATCAAATATACCCGGATAAAATTGCCTTTGTCAATATCACCCGGGCAAAAATATTGGCCGACAGCTTTGGCGACACCACCAGGATCTTCCCGCGGCACCGGCGCGCCCCTTACCGCTTCGCGATTCGTGCAGCTTGCCTGCGTGCCCGCCGCCTTCGTTCAGTCGCCCTTACTTGCGGCTCGTCCATTCCGAAGTAGTGTGCCACTTCGTGCCAAATGGTGTCTTCGATCAGTTGTTCCAGGTGTTCCTGGCCGTGCGCGATGCGTTCGTGCGGACCTTGAAAGATCGTGATCCGGTCCGGCATCGCGAAAGGCTCAAACACGCTTCGCGTCGTCAGTGGACGCCCCTCATACAAACCCAGAAGCGTGCCCCCACGCGCTACGCCCGCGCGCGAGAGCTGCGCGGGAGTGGGTTCCGGCTCGACTACGATTGCGATGTTTTTCAATCGCCGCCGAAAAGGTCCAGGAACGCGGCTGTAGGCGGCTTCCACCAGGCGGTCAAACTCATCCGCGTGCATGTCTCTGCTCTTATTCTAAGCTGGGCTTTCCACGGGCAATGGCGAATTCCCGTGCTTCCCGCCGGCCGTGTGCGCTATCTTTCTCCAGAGGGAAGCATGTATATCCGAGCGCCTGGCCTTGCCGATCTCGTTCTTGCATTGATCCTTCCGGCGCCGCTAGCTCTCCCGCAACAAAGCCAGACGCCGCGCAAACCGGAGGTCCCGTATGTCGCGACCAGCGAAGCAGCCATTCGCGCCATGCTCAAGCTCGCCAATGTGACCAAGGACGACATCGTCTACGACCTCGGTTGCGGCGACGGACGCATCGTGATCGCGGCGGCGAAGGACTACGGCGCCCACGGAGTCGGAATTGATATCGATCCGCAGCGGATCCGCGAAGCCAACGCCAACGCGAGCAAGGCGGGAGTGCAGCAACTGGTCCGTTTTGACGAAAAGGACCTGTTTCAAACCGATCTTCACAACGCCACTGTCGTGACGCTGTTTCTACGTGAGGACTTCAATGTCCGCCTGCGCCCCAAATTGCTGAAGGAGCTGAAGCCCGGAGCCCGGATCGTCTCCAACACCTTCGACATGTACGACTGGAAGCCCGACAAACAACTCGTGCTTCCCGGTCCCAGCGATGAGTTGTTCAACCGCAAACTCTATTTGTGGCTTGTTCCCCAAAAGTAAAGCGCTCGGGTTTTACGGCAGGTGCGGCGTGTTCGCCGGAATGTCTTGCTTACCCTGGTACTCGACGCTTCGCTGGACCAGCACACACGTGGGCTTCCAATCCGCCATGGCGCACTGCTCACTGCGG
>DATGMH010000160.1:0-145131 GCA_035293725.1 Bryobacteraceae bacterium | reverse complement strand
TGACAGTTGGATGTGGGAACCATCAACAGCCGCAGCCACTAACTCCAATCGCTGAGCCCTTGGTTGGCGACAAGCCTTCACCGCTGCAGCCCCCGGTGGCACAGCCGACCGCGACCGCGCCCGATCCGGCACCCGCCGGTAGCGGCCCGGCATCGCGATCAGCGGCTCAATACGGGCGAGTTCCTGGAAACGGAGCGGTAGCTGAACGGCCGCCGTCGGCGGTGGCGATTGCGGCCGGAACCCCCATCGATGTGCGCCTATTGGAGAGCATCGATACCAAGCGGAACCGGCCGGGCGACCGCTTCGATGCCAGCTTGACGAACGCGATCGTTCTGGACGGCCAAACGGTGATCCCCCGGGGGACGCGCTTCATGGGACATTTAATCGATTCGCAATCGTCCGGCCGGCTGAAAGGTCACGCCGAGCTCAGGCCTGAGCCTGGACTCGTTCGAGCTGGACGGCCGCCGCTATGACATCAAGACCACCCATGTGGCGCGTGCGAGCGGCGGGCACAAGAAACGGAACTGGTCGCTGATCGGAGGCGGTTCGGGACTTGGAGCAGCGCTGGGTGCGATCGCCGGCGGTCCTTCGGGAGCTTTGATCGGAGCCGGCGCCGGAGCTGGCGCGGGAACGGCCGGCGCTGTTTTCACCGGAAAAAAGAACGTCAGATTGCCAGTGGAGACGCCGCTGGCCTTCACGCTGCGCGAGCCGGTTACCCTGGCACGCTGACAAAACTGTAGTCATCCCGCCCTATTAACGCAAACGCACGCGGCAGCCGATGGAAGATCGTGGTGGTGCGCCGCGCGAAGAACGGGTTCGTCTTAATCCTCACTTGTGTTGCGTTGACGATTCTGCTCGCGTTCGCGGCGCTCGGAGTCGACGTTGCCCGCATGTACGTCATCAAGAGCGAGCTGCAGGCGTTCACGGACGCGGCCGCCCTCAACGCCGCCCTGCAGTTGACGGGGGCAACGCCTCGCATCGCGCAGGCCCGGCAGGCTGCAGCGGCGCTGGCCACCGGTCCACATGCCATGAAGTGGGACATGGGAACCAAAACCATTCCGAGTATTGCCGCGACTTTCGCTCAAGGTTCTGATGAGCCGGACGCCAAGAGCTGGACAGCGGATCCCAAGGATCCGGCTGGGTACCGGTTCGTCCGTGTGACCGCCAGCGTGAGCGCGCCGCTCGTATTCTTGCGGATGTTCCAGGCGCGAGACGCTGCGGCGATATCGGCGTCCAGCCTGGCGGCATCCACATCAGGTTCGGCGAGGCTACTCGAATGACGTGCCGAACGCACCAGGCCGGCAGCGCGTTGATCGAGCTGGCCGGCGCATTGGTTGTGCTGGTGACATTACTGACTGGGATTTTCCAGGTGGGATATACATTCTACGCTTATGAAAATCTAGTCCACGCTGTGCGCGCCGGCGCCCGGTACGCGTCGCTTAGGCCGGCTGGATCAGAGGACAATCGAGAGTTTGCCTTATCCGTCAAGAGGCTGGTGGTGTACGGCAATCCTCATGCGACCGGCGGGAAACCCGTAGTCGCGGGGCTTGCGCCCGAGCACGTCGATGTCATTGTCGGCCCGGATGCCGCTACGGTTAGCGTGCGCGGGTTTGTCATCAACGCGTTGTTTGCAACCTTCCGCCTGGACGGCAAGCCGACCGTCACGTTTCCCCTCACTCGGAGAGTTGCTCAGTGAGCAAGCGTCGCAGGTGCGGACAATCGCTGGTCGAGTCGGCGCTGGTCATTGCCGCTTTGGGGGGCTTAGTGTTGGGCATCGCCGAAGTGGGCCAGGCTCTGGTTGGCCGCCAGACCTTGGCGGATCGTGTGCATGCGGCCGCGCGTTGGGGAGCACTGCACGACTACGATCCCGCGGGGATTCGGAATTTTGTCCTGTACGGGGCCGCGCGGCCATCCCACGGCAATGCCGCCCTCCTCGGCTTGGTGTCGGACGACGTTCAGGTCACGAATGCCGGATGTCCTGGAGTGGATTGCCGCATTTCGGTACTGGTTCGCGGCATCCGCGCGGTCGAGCCCGCCGAGTAGAACTATTTGCGGAAGGGCGCGGTCCTGGGATTCGCAGCGTTCCAATGCGGTGGCTCGTCGCTCGAAGCCAGCATAACCACTGCTAAGGCAACGGCCCGGTCAACCTTCGCCATATTTGCGTAGTCGATCTTCTGCCACTCGTCACCGACCGCGTGGTAGTCCGGAAACTCATAAGCGACGCACAAAGTGTGGGCCGGCACGCCGGCCTGCGCTAGAGGAAGGTTGTCGCTGGCAGCGAAGTACAGATCGTCATTGCGCGGGTGCTTGTAAATTCGGATACCGGTAAGTTCTCCGGCGGCGCGCACGTACTCGGTCAAATCGGAATAGTCGAAACCGGTGACGGAGGCGTTATTGAGCTGCGGGCCTTCGCTCGAGTCGGTGCGGCCCACCTGTTCCAGATTCAAGTCGGCGAGAGTCTTGGCAATTGGCCAGACCGGATGCCGGGCATAGTAGGTAGAGCCAACCAGCCCCTGCTCTTCGCCGAAGAACGTCATGAAAATGATGCTGCGGCGGGGACGTTGCTTTAACGTAGACAAAGCTCGGGCGATCTCGATTACCGAGACCGTGCCGCTGCCGTCGTCGTCGGCGCCGTTGTAAATCCGGTCGCCCGGCCCAGCTGGGCGCTCGCCCAAATGATCGTAGTGCGCGGTCAGGAGCAGGGCCGTGTCTTTCAGCTCCGGATCGGAGCCGCGCAGCAGGCCAATCACGTTGTGCAGGCGGACCGGCGTCTGGACCGGCGCAGCAATGTGAATGGAAACCGTAGCGCCGTTGGCGCCGGGCTTCAGCGAGGCGTAGAAAGCGCGCGCGGCGTCTGATGCTACAGCGATACGAGCCGGGCCGCTCGCCGGACGGTCTGGGTCGATCAAGCGCGGTTGATTGGAGGGCGGTTCGCCCGGCGTGCTTCCGGCAACCGTGATTATTGCGGCCGGCTTCGTCTGGTTCAGCTTTTGCGTCGCCACCCTCGAATTGCGCATTCCGGCGCGGCTTCGCTCCATCATCAGGACCTTGCCGTCCACTTGTTCCGGTGTTAGCGCCTGGACTTGAGCCAGATCAGACAGATCCAGCTTGAACAGAGGAGCGTTATTGAGGTCCACTGCCACGTTCGCCTGAATTGAGACCTCCGACGGGTTGATGCTCGCGCTCCGGTCGCCATGGACGAGCTTTAGATCAAATCCGGTCAGATCCGGACGTAGCACGGCCATGGATGCGGTTTGAAAATATCCGTCGTCGCCCAAAGGCTCCAGCCCGGCGGCGCGGAACTGAGCGGCGATGTACTCTGCGGCGATGTCCAGGCCACGGGAGGGAGTGCCCCGACCCTCAAGGAGATCGGATGCAAGGAAGGACAGATCGCCGCGTAATGGATCGGGCCGGATTTCGTCCAAGGCCGCCTGAACTTCAGGGGTAACCACGAACTTCGCCGGCTTGGAGTCCAGGAATGCGCAAAGGCAGGCAAATATAGCCAGAGCGCGAAACGAGATCTTATGCATGGGCGGGACGGGACGTCCGCCCTCATCATAACATCCGGCAGTTGTAAGGCCGGCAAAGGTTTACCAGCTATTTACAAATATCTACCAACTTTTGGGTAGGCGCGCCGCCGCGCTTGACAGACCCCAAAAAGAAGCGCAGCATTGACTAAGGAGTCTTATATGCAGCTCAGGGTAATGGGTGTAGCCGTAGGAATTTTGGCCGCTGGCTCGGCGTACTCGCAATACGTCATATCCGCGCATTCCGGCGTCATCCAGCTGGTGGAAGGCACTGCCTATCTGAATGACAAGGCCGTGGAGACGAAATTTGGACAATTCCCGGATATCAAGAATGGGCAGGAGTTCCGCACCGAGCAAGGACGAGCGGAGATTCTGCTTACGCCCGGCGTGTTCTTACGAATGGGCGAAAACAGCGCGGTCAAAATGGTGTCGAACGCGCTGACAGACACCCGCGTTGAGGTGCTGGGCGGCTCGCTCATTGTGGAGTGCGACGAAATCCCGAAGGATAACTCGATCGAGCTGCTGTACAAGAACAATACGATGATGCTGGTGAAACACGGGTTGTACCGTGTGAATACGGAACCAGCGCAGTTTCAGGTTTACGACGGCGAGGCGATTGTAAAGGGTGAGTCGGGTCAATTGACCCTCAAGGCAGGCAAAGAAACCTCGCTCAATGGCGCTCTGATGGCCGGGAATTTCGATAAGAAGGCCGCCGACGAGTTGTATAGCTGGTCGAGCCGGCGTGCTGGATATCTGTCGACAGCCAATGCTTCTTCGGCAATGGCGATGAAGAACAGCGGCTATTCGAGCGGGCTCTTAGGAAATGGCGGTTGGGCATTCAATCCCATGTTTGGGATGTTCACCTATTTACCGATGCTCGGGTTCGGATACAGCCCGTTCGGTTATGGCTGGTGGAGTCCGGAAACGATTGGCTACTATTTGCCATACTTCGGCGGCTATTATGGCGGCTATTCGGGCGGGCGCACGGGCGCCGCCATCGCGACCGCGGCTAGCGCGCGCGGCTTTGGCACGGGCAGCCGGTCGTCGGCCGTATCGATGGGCGGCTTCGGAACTGGTTCCCGCGGCGGGTTCGGCGGCGGCGCGATCAGCGCAGGCGGTTTCGGCGGGGTGCCGATGGGCGGTGGCGGTGGAATGGCCGTTGGTGGCGGCGGCGGTGGCGCACACGGCGGCGGTGGGGGAGGCGGAGGCCACCGGTAACCCAAGCCTTTCTCGCGAGTTTTTACGGCCGCGGTGAACGTCTAATGGCGTTCGTCCGCG
The DNA here is from genome assembly GCA_035293725.1 of Bryobacteraceae bacterium. Classification (GTDB taxonomy): domain Bacteria; phylum Acidobacteriota; class Terriglobia; order Bryobacterales; family Bryobacteraceae; genus Palsa-89. The sequence goes on along the minus strand of DATGMH010000160.1, from coordinate 140,326 downwards.
GCCTTTAAGTTTTTCTCGAAGAAATCCGTGGTCTTCTCCAGCAGGTCCCGCTGGAATTCCCCACCCACGCCGTGCGTCCTCTGCGGATATACAACCATGTCGAACAGCTTTCCCGCTCTTTCGAAGGCCGCCGCCATCTGCATAGTGTTTTGAAACAGCACATTGTCGTCTTCGATATTGTGGACGATGAGCAGCTTGGATTGAAGCTTGTCGGCATAGGTGGAAGCTGAGCTGGCGGCATAGCCCTGCCCATTTTCCGACGGCAGGCCCATGTAGCGCTCGGTGTAGATTGTGTCGTAATTGCGCCAGTTCGTAACAGGCGCGCCCGCGATGCCGGCCCGGAAGATCTCAGGCGAGTTCAGAAGCGAATACAAGGTCATGTAGCCGCCGTAGCTCCAGCCGTACATGCCGATACGCGCCGGGTCAACGAAACCTTGCGATATCAGATACTGAATTCCTTCCAATTGATCGGCCAGCTCGGTTTTTCCCATGCGGTGATAAATGGGCGCTTCGAAGGAGTGCCCGCGCCCTTTGGACCCGCGATTATCCAGCTGCCAGACAACGAAGCCGCGCTGCGCCAGCACCTGGTCCCAGTTGGCGCCGCTCCAGGCATTGCGGACGCTTTGGGCTCCCGGCCCTCCGTAAACCATTACGATGGTTGGGTATTTTTCGCCCGCGTGGAAATTGGCAGGCTTGATCAGGCGCCCGTACAACAGAGTGCCCGTAGAATTTTTGAGGCTCACGATCTCGGTGGGCAGTACCTCGTATTCATCCGTCAGGCGATGATCCGCGGCGCGATAAACGGCCCATTCTGTCGCGTCAATACTGTGGATGGTGCGGCTGGACGGCTGAGTCAGACTGGAGAACGTATCGATGTAATACGATGCGTCGGGGCTCACCGAGATGGAGTGTGTTCCCGCGCCCTGCGTGATGCGGGTACGCTCTTTGCCGCTCAGCTTGACGGAGTAAAGCTGGCGTTCGAGCGGGCTGGCCTCGCTGGAGACGAAGTACACTTCATGGCGCGGCTCATCCACGCCGGCCAGTTCCGTCACTTCCCAGTTGCCCTCGGTTAATCGCTTGCGGAGTTTGCCGTCCAGCCCGTAGAGGTACAGGTGTTGGAAACCGTCGCGTTCGCTTCCCCAGATAAAATCGCCGCCGGCGAGGAACGCGAACAGGTCATTGTTGTTGATCCAATAGGGATCGGATTCGTGCAGGATCGAGCGCGAGGTCCCCGCGGCCGCATCCACCAGCAGCAGGTCGAGCTGATTCTGAACGCGGTTGAAACGTTTGACGGCAAGCTTCATGGAGTCGGGCGTCCAATATACGCGTGCGATCAAAGCATCGCGAGCATCGCCCAGATCCATCCAATGGGTGTTTCCACCCGCGGCTGAAACGATGCCGAGATGGACGTAAGGATTCGGCGTGCCGGCTTGCGGATAGCGTTCCGGCTCCGCGATGGCGCGCGGACCGGTGAGTGCCACCTGAGGATAAATCATCTCGTGCGCGATATCGAACTGCAGGTAGGCGATGTGGCGCGAGTCGGGCGACCACCAGTAGGCCGTGCCAAGATCCAGTTCCTCGGGGTATACCCAGTCCAATTCGCCGTTGAGCAAGGTGGGAGTACCGTCGTCGGTGAGGCGCACGACGTTGTGCGAGGCAAGCTCGAGCACGTAAAGATCGTGGGCGCGGCGGAAGGCGACTCGGGTGCCATCGGGGGAAAGCTTCGGATCGCGCTCGGTTTCGGGCGTGGCGGTGAGTTGCTCCCATTTGCCGGAGCCGAGCGAAAACAGGAAGAGATCGCCGCGGACGCTCAACAACAGTTGCTGGCCCGAACGGGACCACTCGAAGCTACTCTCGCTTACGCGCCGGTTTTGCCAGTCGAATCGTTCCGCGGAGGGCACCGGGACGGCGGCTTTTTGCAGCTCCTCGAGCGAGACCAGTTCTTTCTCCGACTTCGAAGCCACGTCATAAAGCAGGATGCGGTTGTTCTGAATGTGAGCGAAACGCTTGCCGTCCGGCGCCCAGACCGGGGAACCGCCGAATCCACCTCGGGCGCGGCTTTGCGCGATGACGGTGTCGATGGTGATGGGCTTTTTTTGCGCTACAAGCGGGAGCGCGCACGCAAGTAAGAGCAAAGCGCGGCGGAGGGGCATTTGCCCTGATTGTAGCAATTGATGCCGATCGGCCTTAGCGGGCGCTTGCGACCGTGTGTGCGGGGACCGGCAGTGCGTAGATGGCTGCGCCCGAGGATTGAAATACCGGATGCGACGGCGCGAATGCGTTGAGTTCGCGGCGAGCGCCCCGGGCGTGCAGGTCGCGGTAGAAGTCGCTGGGCGTGATCAGGGCATACGAAAGGCGGTGCTCGGTGGCGAAAGCGGGGATTGTGTCCAGCAGCAGGTCGATACCGGGCTCATCGGCGTGATATTCGAGTTTGGGAGGGACCGGTACGCTCAGCGATTTGCGGCCGGTGTAAAGATAAAGCAGCGGGTCGTCGTAGGCAAATACGCTTGCGGCTGTGGGCGTATTGGCAGCCACCCAGGCATACGCAGGCCGGCGCGTTTCGAGATCGGTTCGATAGGCCTCGAACAGGCCCGGCAGGAAGCGAAACAGCCCGAAGGTGGTTGTGAACACAACGAAAGCAGCGAAGGCAGTCACCACGCCTGCGCCGGCGAGCGCAGCGGCGCGGTCCGGCAATGCCGGTTTACGCCAGGACAGCCGCAGCATCCGGCAGATGTTCTCGAGCTCCGTCCACAGTCCCGCAAGCAGCAGCGGATACAGCGGAAATACGAATCGCTGGTCGGGCGTGTAGTGCCAGATCAGCAGCAGCACGGAGATGCCGAGCGCCGCAAAAGGATATTGCAGCCTGGAGGTGCGCCGCGCGAGCCGGACCGCGCCAATGATAGCGCCCACCGAAACCAGACGTTCCAGGTGCATCGACCCATAGGGCACATCGAAGGTCAGCAGCTTGCCGGCGCCGATCAGAAATCCGTCCAAGTTGTGCCAAATGACCAGCGGCAGATCGCGGAATGTGACGTTGTAAAACTGAAAACCGAGGTAGTTGGTGTAATACAACGTCACCGGGTCCCAATCAGGCGATGAGTGCTGAGAAGCCCACCATTGCCAGCCGATAACAGCAGGAAGCATGCCGGCAACAAACAAACCGGCGGCGCGGAACTGCCGGCGCAAAGCAAAGCAGACCGGAACGGAAACCAGCAGCGGCGCTGCGGCGGATTTCGTCAGGTAAGCGAGCGCGGCACATATGCCGGCGAGCAGTGATAGCCACGCGTATTCCGATTCACTCATGGCGCGCTCGGCGAGCCATAAGCTGGCCAGTAACAGCACACCGAAAAGTAACTCAGGCATCAGCGAAAAACTAAACACTACCGCGACCGGACTGAGTGCCGCGGCTACCAGCAGAATCAAGGCTCGCCGGCCGGCAAAGCCATACTGACGCAGAAAAAGCCACAGCATCGCAAGGTAGGCCGGGAACAGCAGCCACGCGAGTAAAGTAGCTGCCGGTAAGTTCGCCGGAAAATTCGGGTTGAACTTCCATATCGAGGCAAGCAACGCTGGATACAGCGGCGGATACTTTGTCTGATATGGTTCGCCGGGGAGGCTCGCTATACGGTAACCGTTTCCTTGCGCCAGACTTTTGGCGCAAGTCCAATAGATCGCGTCATCGTGGTAGAAGCCTAGATGCGGCATGCTGCGGAAACAAAAAGCGAGATAGGCGGAGGGTGCCAGCGCAAGCAGGAAAACACTGATCGCCGCAGCCTTTCTCATCGCAAACCTCAGCATCCAACCTGAATTTATCAGTAAGATCGCAGGCCGCCCAATCGGGCATTGACCTTAGTAAGTCGGCTCTTGTTTCTGTTGAGCCGTCCGCAGTTCAGCGTATGAACCCGTATCATGAAGAGGATGAAACTCACTTTTTGGGGCGCGGCCCGGGTGGTGACGGGCTCCATGCATCAGCTTAGCGTCGAGGGGCACGAGTACTTACTCGATTGCGGCCTGTTTCAAGGCCGGCGCAAAGAGGCGGAAGAACGCAACCGGAATTTCCCTTTCCCCTGCCGGAGCGTCTCGGCTGTTTTGCTTTCGCACGCCCATATCGATCACAGCGGGAACCTCCCCGGGCTGGTGCGCTGCGGGTTTCACGGGCCCATCTTCACCAGCCCGGCAACGGTCGACCTGTGCCGCCCCATGCTGGCCGATTCGGCGGCTTTGCAAGAGAAGGATGCGGAGTTTTTGAATAAGCGCACCTTGCGCCGGAAGTCATTGAATGTGCGTACACCGGGAAACGATCAGAACGTAGAGCCGTTGTACACGGTCGAAGACGCCGAAGCGACATTTCCGCTGTTCCAGCCGGTCCCAATGCACACGCCAACAAACATCGGACCGGGCTTGAGCTACCAGTCCTTCGAAGCCGGTCACATTTTCGGATCCACTTCCATGCTGCTGGAGCTGGTGTCCGGCGGCCGCACGGTGCGCCTCGGCTTCACCGGCGATCTCGGGCGGCCGGGGTTGCCGATCATCCGCGATCCGGAACCGCTGCCCGCCTGCGATTACTTAATCCTGGAAAGCACCTATGGAGACCGCGTCCATGAGCCCATCCAGGCGGTGGCGGGCCGCCTCGCGGATATTGTGAGGCGAACGTATCAGCGCGGCGGCAAGATGATCGTGCCGGCGTTCGCCGTTGGGAGAACGCAACAGCTGGTATTGCTGCTGCACCAGCTGATCAACGACAACCAGATTCCGCCGTTCCCGATTTTCGTCGACAGCCCTCTGGCGGTGGACGTCACCGAGGTTTTTCGCAACCATCCGGAATTGTTCGATGAAGAGACACGCAAGTTCCTGGCAAACCATGAGGACCCATTCGGCTTTAAGCGCCTGACATATGTCCGCGACGTGAATCAGTCCAAAGCCCTGAATGACCTGCGGGGGCCGTTCATGATCATATCGGCTTCCGGCATGTGCGAAGGCGGCCGTATTCTGCATCATCTCAAGAACAACATTTCCGATCCGCGTAACACGATTCTATTGACGGGATATCAGGCCGAGAACACGCTCGGCAGCAAGATCGAACAAGGCTTAGAAGAAGTTCCCATCTTCGGCGAGCCGGTTCGGTTGCGGGCGGAGGTGGAAAAGCTGGACGCGCTGAGCGGCCACGCCGACCGCGAGGAGATGCTGGCGTGGATGAAACCGATCGCCGGCGCACTGAAACGAGTGTTCCTGGTGCACGGAGAAGCTGGCCAGCAACAAGCCTTTGCCGATGCCATCCGGCAGCGCTATGGACTGGATGTTGTCGTGCCGGACCGCAGTCAAAGCTTCGAGCTCTAACGGTACTAGCGTGGAGTGGGTACTAGACTAGAACCTCCGTACCGGTTCGTGCCCAGTAGTTTTCCAGTAGACTCTACGGTGGATGACTTACGCAGACGCTAAGGTAACGGCCCCCAGGGCGAGCGTCCATCACGTGTTTCTGAACTACACATATCTGCAGATATTGGATTTCCTCACCACCATTGCGTTCCTTGTGCACGGTGTTCGTGAGGCGAATCCGTTTGTCCGGATGATTTTGGGGCTGGTGCCGAATCCCATCGCGGGGCTGCTGGCCGTGAAGCTCTTGGCGCTTCTACTAGGCATATACTGCTGGCGCATGAAGCGCGAGCGGTTGCTGATCTACATCAACGCCATGTTCGCCATTCTGGTGGCCTGGAATCTGATCGCGTTGATCCTGATATCGCTTCCAGGAAGCTCCGCGTAGGCGGGCGGCCGCGCTACTGAACCGGCAGCAGAACCGTGTTGCTGTTCATGCCATTGATGGTCACGTTCACGGGAACCGACGTCCCGGATTGCATTCCGGCTGGAACTTGGAACTTGGTGGTTGCGATCCCGACGAAACCCGCGGCGGCGCCAGACCAGGTTGTGGGCGCGCTCTGTCCCGCAATCGTGACGTTGAGCGAATCGGCCAGCGAAGGCGCGGGCGCCGGCGGGAAGAACCCATCGATCACAGGCGTGCCATACGGCCCAAACCCGGTGCCTAACAACGACACCGTCTCGCCCGCAGTTGCCGGATTATCGGTTGTGACCGGCGAGCCGTCGGCATGAAAAGCGACGGCATAGTCCTGCGAGTTCGCGGTATTGAAGAACAGCCCCGGTGCGTCGCGCGAAACGTTGAAAGTTGCGGTCACGTCCGGCTGGCCCGAGACGTGAACGGCTAAGGTGTACTGGCCATCCGGTAAATTGGATGGAACTTGCGCGTTGATCTGCTGCGGCGACACGAAGAGCAGCCCGAGAATCTGATCGTTGATCGTCACCGTCACCCCGCCAATGCTTTGCGCCAGCGGGTTCACCGGGCCGATTGCGAGGTTCGAAGCCAAACCTTGGCCGTAGACGGATATGATCGAGCCTGGAGCTACGGCGCTATTCGGGGTTGAACCGGCCGCATTGGTAACTCCGGCCGGGGGAATGTATGGGACAGCGTTCAATTGCGCGACAATATTGCGCGGAACCGACATCGTGACCGTGCCGGATGGATACGTCCCCGTCAGGTCTCCGTTCCAGCGCAAGAACTTGAAGCCAGGGTTCGCGGCTGCGGTGATGTTGACCTGAGTATCCTGCGGGTAGAACATATCGGGGGACGCGGGAGAAAATTGGAACGAAACGCCACCAGCCGGAGTTGACGTGGCGCTGAGCTGATAAGAGCTCGTATAGTTCACCGTCAAAGTTGTGTAGTCCTGGCTCACGGTGAAGCTATGATCGGAAGCTCCGCCATCCGACCAGGAAACGAAGTCCAGGCGCGCACCCGCTCCCATCGGCACTTGGGTGGGCGCTGTCACGCGCACGTTTGAACCGCTCTGGCGGTCTAGGGTGCAGGGCGTTTGACAGCTGGTGCCGTCTACCTGGACCGTTAACCCTATTGGTAAGCTCTGTACGACAACGCGGCTCATGATGCCGTAGTTAGCCACGATGCGGATTCCGTTGTTCACGGCGTTCTGGTCCACCGTGACGGTCTGCGCCGCGCCTCCCCCGTTGGACCAATTCTGAAATGTATACTGCCGCCCTTTTGCATCAAAAGAGCTCGCGGGCGCCGAGATTTGGTGCGTGGAACCCAGCGCCCAAACGAAGTTGTACGAGGGCCAGTTCTGCCGTCCGTCGACGTTGAGCTTTAGGCCGGAAGGATTGGTGGTGAAAGTTGCCGTCGCGCCCGGGTCGAAGTTGGCTGTTAAGGTATCCGCGGTCGAGATATTGGAGGTCGTGTAAATTGAATTGGCCGCCATCCCATTGCTGAACGAATCGAGTACCCACCAATGACCGGTATTATCCATCTGCGGCGATGGCGCGCCGATGATGTGCTTGGAGCCGTCGGCAAAATCGAAATCGCCGAAACACATCGCGGGAATGCCGATTTGAGGCGCGACCGAAAGGAATTCATTGGATGGACACGACGTGACATCCGCGCTCGTTCGCGTGGGAACTGTACTGTGATCCACTTGAACGTTCATTCCGAGTGGATTCGTTAAGAAATGCACGCGCTTTCCGGGCACGAACACAGGCGACAGCGTAACGGGGCCGTTCACCGTGATGCTCGTCAGGTAGGCATTGAAGGGTCCGGAATTGAAGAGCCAGCCCGTAAACACGAAGCCTGGAAAAGGAATGGCGTTCAGGTTCACAGTTGAATTGGCTGCGATATAAGAGCTTACCGTCGCCCAGTAACACGTAGATCCGATGAACACCACGCCTGGATATGTCTGGCTGCTTGGATTAAACCCTGGAGAACCACAGGTCGGTGGGCTGAGCGGGTCGTTAGGATTGCCGGTGTTGAACAGATTCAGCTGCACTCGATATCCCACCGACAGAGTGGCTGTCAGTGTTGTAATACGGGGATCCGCGGTGACCGTCTGAACGGGGTCCGAGGTGGGTACGAGAAGTTTTGCATTATCGACCCAGCCACTGAAGACATATTGGACACTGCCGTCCGGGGATGTTTGTATCGGTGCAGTGGTTTGTTGTGCCGCTGCGGAATCAATCAGGAATGAAACAATATGCTTGCTGCCTGCCGGCCATACCAAAGTGGCGGCGCTGGCATATACCTGCCCGTCGATGTAGAACCGAGCCCCGCTAGGCACCGTCTGGATCGTTATGGTACTAAACGTTTGCGCGTGCAAAGACAGGCCGCTGGCGGCGAGAAAAACAAGTAGAGGAAGCCGATTCATAGACAGCACCATCAATTGAATCGGCAGTAGTACGGCCGGTCTTTAGGTTGGATGCGACCCGCGGCGTTGCGGGGAGGCAATGCTATGTCATTGTCTTATAATCCGATTAGGAGTACTCATGGGCCGTGCCTGGGTTCGTTTGTTCACTTTTCTCCTGGCCGCCGCGCTGCTGGAAGGCGTCGACAAGAAGCTTCCGATCGAGCAGACTTCGAACGAGCTGGTGAGCATCTCGGCTGCCGCGCTGACCGATAGAGATCAAATCCAGCACGAGCTGGGCAGCGACCTGGGAAGCGATATGGTGGTGGTCCGGGTGACCTTCCGGCCCGTAAGCGACAAACCCATCCAGATCGATTTGGACGATTTCCTGCTGGTCTGCGACAAAGGCGACTTTCAACGCGCGCATCCGCTGGCGCCCAGCCAGATCGCCGGAAGCACAACGCTGGTAGTAACACAGGAGGCGGGCAGAGGCGGCGGAAAGAGTAGCCGTCCAACGTTCGGCGGATTCGGGCTGGGCGGGATGGTGGGCAGTAGTCCGGGGACTAAGGCGCCGGCCGATTCCAAGGTCGAGGTCAGCAAATCGGACAAAGAGAATCCACTGCTAGCCGTGTTGACTGCGAAAGGGCTGCCGGAGAAAGAGACTAAGGACGAGGTCTCCGGGCTGCTGTACTTCCAGATCAACGGCAAAGTGAAACCTAAGGACCTAGAGCTGCACTACAAGGGCGCGGGTGGTCAATTAGCACTGCGATTTCACCCATGAGGGCGGACACGCCCGCGCGCGTAGAAGATCTCGACACGCCCGCTATCCTGATCGATCTGGACATCATGGAGCGCAATTTGCGCCGGGTAGCCGAGTACGCCCAGCAGCACGGCTTGCGGCTGCGTCCACATACCAAGACGCACAAGATTCCGGCGCTCGCGCGCGAACAGCTTCGCTTGGGAGCCGCGGGGTTGACAGTGGCCAAGGTGGGCGAAGCCGAGGTGATGCTGCAGAGCGAAACACCAGACCTGCTGCTGGCGTTTCCGATCGTCGGACGGCCAAAGCTGGACAGGTTAATGGAGGTGGCTCGCAAGACCGCCGTCACGGTCTCGCTGGATAGTGTGGCTGCGGCCAAGCAACTTTCCGATGCCGCATCGGCGGCACGGATCGAAATCGGCGTGCTGGCGGAGACGGATGTTGGGTTGGGCCGCGTTGGCGTGGTTCCGGGCGAACCGTTGCGGAGATTGGTGGAGGACATCCGGCGCTTGCCCAACCTGCGCTGGGAAGGTATCGCGTTTTATCCGGGTCAGATCAAAACGCTGGACGAGGCAGGCGAACGGGAGTTACAGAAACTGGCGCAGTTGATCGAGAGCATGCTTGCGGACTTGGCCCGCGCCGGGCTAACTGCGCGCATAGTCAGCGGCGGCTCAACCCCCACCTTGTTTTGTTCCCACCGGCTTCCGGGCGTGAACGAAGTTCGGCCCGGCACGTATATTTTCAACGATCGCAACACGGTCTTGTCGGGCGCCTGTTCCTGGGCCGATTGCGCGGCATCGATTCTGGTGGCCGTGGTTTCCACGGCCAAGGCCGGGCAAATGATCGTGGATGGCGGCTCGAAGACATTTTCCTCCGACCGGCCTTCGGCGGGTGCAGAAGTGAGCTTCGGCCACGTCGTGGACGCGCCCGAGGCCGTGTTCACGAGGATGAACGAGGAGCACGGGTTTGTGGAGCTACGCGGCGGCCCCGAGTTTGCCGTGGGCGACCGCGTGCGGATCGTGCCCAATCACATCTGCGTCGCCATGAATCTGCACGAATGCGTCTACGGCATTCGAGCCGGAATTGTGGAGCAGGTCTGGCGTGTGGAAGGGCGCGGAAAGCTGCAGTAGCAGGTTTATTCCGTCGTTTGAGCGATTTGCCGCCGTAGTCAGGTGTGTTACCCGCCACAGTTGGGCTTGGCCTCCCCGTAAATTCATGAGTTTCCGCCCGGCGACCGAGTTGCACGGATGCAGTTCGCCGCGCGTGTCCTAGTGCACCGGGCAGGGAAGCATCCCTATGCGTTCGTTTACCGCGCTGTTCTTTTTTTCGGCCACTCTCGCCCCTGCGCAGCCTGTCGTCACCGCTGTCCTGAATTCAGCTTCTTCCAACGAGATGATCTCGCCGGGCTGCTGGATCTCCATCTACGGAACGAACCTCGCCGGTAAGCCTGCGCAAGCGGCCAGCGTGCCTTTACCAAAATCGCTGGGCGGAAGTTCTGTCACCGTGGATGGAAAGGCGGCGCTGCTCAATTACGTCTCGCCGCAGCAGATCAATGCCCTGGTTCCTTACGAAGTCAGCGCCACCGGAATGCGGAAGATAGATCTGGTTGTCGCTTCTCAAGAAGGCACCAGCAAGCCTTATCCGATCTATGTGAACCGCAACGCACCGGCGATTTTCACGCGCGACGGAGCGCCCAGCGGCCGCGCGCATGTTTTCGACGCGTTCTTCGGTACGGTAGATGTCCTCAAAGAGCAACAGGTGGTGATCCTGTACGCCACCGGACTTGGGCAGACGGATCCGCCGGTGAGCACAGATGTTGCCGGATCGGTGGCTGGCCGCACCGTGGATGAGGTGGAGGTTTTCGCGGGAGATCAAAAAGCCGAAGTGCTGTATGCCGGGTTGGCGCCCGGATTTCCCGGCGTGTACCAGTTGAACATCCGGATGCAGCAGCTTTGGACGGACCGGATCTATTTGCGCCAGGGAAACTGGATCAGCAATATTGCCCAGATCGCGATTACGCCGCGCAATAACGCCACAAATGTACGCGGAACGATCTCTCCCGGATATCCACGCGCAGATTCTGTGATCGAGTGGTCGCAGGTTTTTGAAGAGGCGGGATTCGAGCTGGAACTCGATCTGGTTCCGGGCGCACATCCTTTCATCGTGGCCGCGGTGGCCGATTCGGCGGGCTGGTACATGATTGTCGATCCGGTGAATATTATGTACCGGGCCTGGATGACGGGACCAGCCGGCGCCGCCGTGGTTGCGGGCGATTTTTCCGGGATGTTGCCGCAGCCCCTGCTGGATCTGGCCAACGGCTGCACTCCCTTCGGCAACAATGTTATTCCGGCTGCGCGCTTAGATCGTCAATACCTTTTCTTGATTCAAATGCTCAGGCCTGGTGAAGCCTTGCGGACCGGCGATCTCACCGGCGTCAGCGAGGTTGCATGGAATTTGCGCAGCCCTACCTCGCTTGGAATGGTTGACGCGTTTGGCGGGTTCGTTCAGATTCCCTGCGGGTCGCAGGCCAGCCGGAGCACAACTTTCAAGCTATATGTCGACGGCAAAGCGGTGGACTCAAAAACCGTGACCTACAAGGTCGCGAATCGATAACGGGGGCGGCCTGCGAAGAGTATTCACGATTGTTATCGCGCTGGAAGCTACGGTGGCGGCGTGGGGGCAAAGCTGTCCCTCCGTGTTCCCAAGCAGCCTGCAACTGACGCTTCCGCGCATTCTTCCGCCAGGTAGTTATCCCTACGTGAGAGATACGGCTGCTCTGTGGGTGTTCTGCGATCCTGCTCCATCGAAAGGAGTCACGGTACGCGTATCGGCGGAAAACAGCCCGTTGACGCTGGGCCGCACGTTGACAAAAACCTCTAGTCTGGATGCGACGGTCTTTGGTAAGGCCGACATATTCATGACGGAGAGCCCGACTCTGTACGTGAGCGCCGTTAGCACGGATATGCATCCAGCAGCGGGAACGCAGCAATATTCGCTGACGGTGGCAATCGCAGGCCAAGCGAACGTGGTGACGGTGCCCGTCTCCGTGACCTTCACCGATTCTCCGTTCGTGCACGCAAGCGACGCAAGCATCGGATTCGATTTACCGTATCCGCCGAGTGATATGGATATTGAATCGAAAGCCGAAGATCCAGCGATCTGGTTCCCCAACAGCGAAATACCGCTTACGTTCACGGCAACGTCGGAAGACTGGCTTTCGATAACGCCGTCGACCGGCACTGGCTGGACCGTTCCGGTGGTGAGAGCTGAAGCCGGGAATCTGAAGCCTGGAAATTATTTTGGGTTTGTGACCATCACGGCTCCCGGCGCCATCAATAGCCCGCTAAAGATTCCCGCGAATGCGATACTTTATGCGCCACAGCCATCGGTCAACCCAGGCTCGCTGATTTTTTCGCAATCGGCGAACGGACCCGCTCCTGCTGCGCGCGTTTTGACGGTATCGAGCCCGACCGCCGCGTCGTTTTCGGCATCGACGGATTCCTCGTGGCTATCGGTGGAACCAGCGCAGACGGCCATTCCCGGTACGGTCAGCGTTTCGGTGAAACCAGATGGTCTCGCGCCGGGGAACTACGCAGGGCGCGTGACGATTCGCGCGGAGTATTCGCTCGCGGTGTCTATTCCGGTAACCTTCGTGTACGGAAGCTCGAGCGATCTTCACGTTTCTCCGGATTCGATCACGCTGTATCACTGGCCGGACATGAGCGCAGTGGATGCGTCGGATCGGGGCACGTTTAACATAACGGCCGATCGCAGCATGCAATGGACGGCGACGAAATCGCCGGAGACCTGGTTCAGCTTGTACAATAGCGCCGGTTTTACGCCTTCTCAGCTGACATTCACGGTTCCTTCGTGGCCTGCACCGGGCGCTTACTCGGGTACCATCACGCTGACATCGCCCGACGCGGCGAACAGCCCTCAGGTTGTCAAGGTAGGCGCGGTCGTGTTGGACAGCGCGCCATTGACGATGGATCCCACGACGCTGCATTTCAGAGCGATTGGCGCCGATCCGGAACCCCAGACCGTAGTGGTCTCGGCCTCGTCTCCGACTTCTTTTACTGTGGACACGACCACGAATGTGGGCGGCCAATGGTTGATCGTCACGCCATCTGCGGCCCAGACTCCCGCCACTCTCACCGTCTCCGTCAAAACGGCTGGGCTGGGGAACGGCAGCTACAACGGGCGATTACGTTTTTCGATACCGCAGCCCGACAAACCTCCAATCGTAATGCAGATGCTGATCTATCTGGATTACTACACTCGCTAGCGGCCGCCGTGGAAAGCATGGCGGCAAGCGCCATCTGTTTGCGATATTGTAAGTTCTTGAGTTGGAGGAGTATTGTACAAGGCGAAAATTACGGCACTGGGCTGCTACACGCCGCCGGGCGTATTAACTAACCAGGACCTGGAAAAAATGGTCGAGACCAACAATGAGTGGATCTTGACCCGTACCGGCATTTCCGAGCGGCACATCGCGCCACCGGAGATGGCGACCTCCGACATGGCCGTGGAAGCGGCTCGGATTGCGCTGGAGCAGCGCGGGATCGGTGCTGACGAACTGGATGCGATCCTGGTCTGCACGGTCACGCCGGACATGCTTTTCCCCTCCACCGCGTGCCTGGTCCAGGACCGGCTGGGAGCCAAGCATGCCTGGGGATTCGATTTGATCGCGGCTTGCTCGGGCTTTATTTACGGCCTAACCACGGCGGCACACCTGGTTTCAGCCGGCTCGCACAAAAAGGTATTGCTGATCGGCTCAGATACGATGTCCCGAATCATCGACTACACCGATCGGGCGACGTGTGTGCTGTTCGGCGACGGCGCGGGTGCCATGCTGATCGAGCCGACCGAACCGGGCGAGGAAGGATTCATCGATTTTCTCAACTTGATCGATGGCTCCGGCGGCGATTTTCTGAAACAACCCGCCGGCGGCAGCCGCATGCCGGCCACCGAGGAGACCGTGCGGCAGCGGCTGCATTTCGTAAAGCAGGATGGCCAACAGGTGTTCAAGTACGCCTCGCGCAAAATGTTTGAAGCCACGCGCGATCTGCTGGAGCGCAATCACTTCACCGTGGATGACGTGGGCGCGTTCATTCCGCACCAAGCGAACCGCCGGATCATCACGGCGGCCGCCGAGCGGCTGGGGATCAACTGCGAAAAGGTGATCATCAATATCGACCGGTACGGAAACACGACAGCAGGCACGATTCCACTCGCCACGCGCGATGCCATCCAAGCCGGAAAGCTGAAGAAAGGCGATCTGGCAGTGTTTGCGGCTGTGGGCGCGGGCTACACTGTGGGCGCAAACCTGTGGCGCTGGCAGATGTAAGCCGGCACGAACCGTCGCTTATTCTTCCCGCAACACCGCGATAGGGTCCAGACGGGCAGCTCGGATGGCCGGCAAAAGCGACGCCAGCGCCGATATTACAAGCACTAGGAGCCCCCAAGGCCGCTTTACAAAAACCGGCGCGCACTCGGAGGAAGATGCGCGCCGGCTCGGCCCCTCGAACTGCTCGCGCAGGTCAAGCTGCCGAAATCAAAGGGGATTTCCACAAGGCAAACGTGTACGACTTGCTGTTGTAGGAGACGTATCGGTTTGAGACGAGGTTCCAACGCGCTGGCGCGCGTGGTTTGACGGAAATCGGACTCGGGCTATTCCCGCTGCGCTTTGTCTTCTGCGAGCGGCGTAATTTCCGCGATGTTCTCTGGCGTTCGCGCCACCCAATGAGTACCCAATCGGCTCCTCAGCACGAGTTCGTGCTCGGAGAGCGGCATGTTCGTGGGACTGTATTCGCCAATGGTCCGCACCCGATCCGCCCGGCGGCCGCCTTCTTCCGTCAATTCATCCGTGTTGTTTACAGGGACATCCTCAAACTTCACATCTGTTGGATTACCCAGGGAGCCGGGCTAGCACGCCTCTAACGGTGACCAGCGGTTGCCACGGCGTCGCTTTCGAACACGTCATCGAACCGGTTCTGTGCGTTAAATGAGCGCGTTTTTCACAGCTGTGCCGTAGTAACTCTACCGAGAGTTGCAGCGTTCTACGGCGACTGCCCCAGGGCCTTATCTAAAAACCATTAGGGCGGATAGGGTGGTCTGGAGCATTGCCTCCCGCCTTCCGATGATATCGTTAGCACTCGCAAGAGCACCGTACTGCATCCGCTATGAAGACCATTGGCAAGTATCAGGTGGCTGATGAAATCGGCCGGAGCGCTGCCGGCGTAACCTGCCGCGCGCGTGACCCTTTTCGGAACCGCGATTACGTGCTCAAGGTACTGAGCCCACTGGCGGCGTTGAGCGCGGAGGCTAAGAACCGGCTTTACCGCGATCTCGCCGCGGTCTGGGAACTGTCGCACCGCCATGTCGCGAAGGTGCAGGATATTGGCGAGTTGGAAGCCGTAGTATATATTGCGACCGAACATTTGGCGGGCGGCGTGCTCCCGGCGTTCCTGTCCTCAGAAACGCCCAGCCTGCCTGACCGGCTCACGGTCATTGCCCAAACCTGCGAAGCGCTGGCAGCCGCGCATTCCAAAGGCATCGCGCATGGCAATCTGAAGCCCAGCAACATCTTCGTGACAGATACGCGGAGTGTCGCAGTCCTTGATTTTGGAACCGGAACCTGGCAGGCCCTGTTGCTCGCTTCCGGCGTGCGCCTGAATGGACTTCTGCCCAACTACTTAGCGCCCGAGCAGATCCTGGGCGAGCCGTTTGACGCGCGCAGCGACATCTTCGCTGCCGGGGTTCTACTGTACGAGATCGTTGCCGGCCGCTATCCGTTCCAGGGTGCTGCGGGCGTGATCCCGCGCGAGATCGTACATGCGGAAGCTGAGCCCCTCCGCAAGTGGATCGCCGACGTGCCGGAACAATTAGAACATATCGTATCCCGTGCGATGAAGAAGGATCCGCGCGAGCGCTTCCACACTGCCGATGAACTCGCCGCGGATTTGTATGCGGTCGCGCAACAGCTCCGGCGAGAGCCGCCGCACGTTGCGCCGGCGGCAGTCTTAAACGCGCCGGAGGTTCCTCCGGCCGTACAGCAGGAGGCGAGCCCGGCCGCACCGCTGTCGGCCGCGGCTGCGCCGCTAGCTGCCGCGCCGCTAGCTGCCGCGCCCCCAATCGCTGCGCCTGACACTCAAAGTGCGGCTACTCCAGCACTTGTGTCAATGGCGGAATCGCTGCGTCAAGCGGAGCCGGTTCCAGCGGCTACCTCGTCAATCGCAGCTCCAGAAAATCTAGCTCCAGCCTCAACGCCGGAGACGATGACTGCGCGTACTGCAGCCCCGCTTCCGGTTCCGGAGCCTCTAACCACACCCGTTGTCGTCAGTGCGACGGCGGCGACGCCACCACGTCCGGCGTCGCCGCCCAGGCGGCCGAACAAAAAACGAAGCCTTCTTACTTTTGCCATCGGAGCCGTTATGGCTCTGTCGATGGTGGGAGTCATTGTGGTGCGGCAGAATTTGGCAGCGCCGGGTAGTCACGAATCCGCAGCGCCGCCGGTACAAGCCACCACGCCACCGGTGCCAGAAGCAGCCGCGCCCGTATCCGTCCCGGCCAAGCCAACGCCTTTTCAAGCCGCTCCCGAACAGCCGCTGCCGCCTCCGGCGCCCGTAGTCGCGGCCGAAAGCGATCCTCAGGCGGTGCAAATCCTTCGGACTCAGGTGCGGCCATTGTGGGAAGCGGGCGAATACGCGCAAGCCATGCGGCTGGTCGATGAGGTTCTCACGGCCAGCCCGGCCAACGCGGAAGCCCGCGCTTGGAAAAAGAGAATCCGGGCGGCGCAAGAAGCTGAAGAAGACATCAAGTAGGGATGATCCTATGCGACGCATTTTATTCCTGATGCTAGGGATCGCCGGGCTCTTCGCCGCGGCGCAGACGGCAACCAGCGCCCAACCAGCGGCCAAGACATCGCACACCGCAAAAACCGCAGACTCCTTTCTGACGGGTGCTCCCTTCACGCTGGATCAGGTAATCCGCATCGTCGGACAGGACGCGATCCCCATGCGCCGGCGTAAAGAAGCGATTCAGAACCGCGGGGTGGACTTCTTGCTGTCGCCCGCGATGCTCGCGCGTCTCAAGGCTGCGGGCGTGCCGGAGGAATTAATGGAGGTGATCAAGAGCAAGGCCAAGCCGCTTCCGCCGCCGGCCGATTCTCCCAAGCCTCCGGCCGAGGGAAACCTAAGCATTACGTGCGCTCCCGCCGAATGTCAGGTTTCCGTGAACGGCACACCACGCGGTGAAACGAAAGACGGCGCGCTTGAATTGGATGAGATGCAGCCCGGCAGTTATGTCGTCGATCTCACCCGGGATGGGTACATTAGCCGGCAGAGCACAATGGTCGTTGAACCCGACAAAGAGGCTTCCATTTCGGCCAGGCTCGAACCGACGCGCGAAACTCAAGAGACGTTCGGAGCCGCCCGGTTCCAGAAGATGCTCCAAGCGCTCGGCGGAGAAGACGGCCTCAAGGAGCTATCCGCTCTACAAGCTGCCGGCAGCGCCACCGTGCTGACGAGCGACGGCCGCACCATCCGGTGGAATCTCAGGATGCGCACGCGCGGAGACCGTGCGCTCTTTCAAGCCGCATCCGGCGCTGTGGTGTACGAAGTCGTCTTTACCGGTCACGAGTTCGCTACCAGCAAAAACCTGAAGGGACAAGAAGCCCTGGAACTGCCGACTGAACTGGGCTTCATTCGCGACAATCACGTTGCCGCGCTGCTGGCGCGCCTGAACACCCAGCAGTACAAAATGCTCGCCTCCGATGTCGAGCCGGCAGGCTCCGAACCTGCTCTCAGCGCCGAGAGCGGCACCGCGAAAGTGTCAATCGACTTGGACGGCGACAAGCGTCCCCGACGCGTTCGGATTACTACCGAAACCGGCGTAGGCTCGCTACTGATCACCTATTCCGATTACGCGCAAGTGGGACACGCGTGGTTCCCAAAGGCGATTCAAGTGAAGCCTGAAGGAAAGGAACGCGGCATCGAAGTTCAATTCGACTTAGTCGAGTTAGACACCAAATCCCGAGAAAGCGACTTCCGCCTCAAGGGTAGGCTTTTCTCGAATCTTTACAACTGATTCGAGTCTCATCCGCGCGCTCAAAAGGCCGAAAAGTTTTCGAACCTTTTCCGCGATTGCCTCGTCTAATACGGCATGGATCGGCTAAGGGAAGCGCAAGAGGCTTATCGGCGGGCGTTCAACCTGTTCGCCAAGCAAGTGCAACATGTCCAAGCGCTCACCGCTCAGCCGAACATAAATCCGCAAGCGCTAGAGCTTGCTCTGGTTGATCTCGAGCGCGCCCATGTACATTACGACGTTTGCCGCGACCGTTGGGCGCAATACTTATTGCCAACGGGGCCGAAACCCGCGCGCGATCCAGAACGTTCGCACTCCCATTGTGTCCGCACCATCGCCGAAATTCTGTGGGAAAGCGCTGGGCGTCCCGAAGGGACCGCGGATGAGGACTGGCGCAAAGCCGAAGAGATCGTGAAGGCTGCGGCCGCCGTGGCTGCCTAAGTCAGGCGGCCGTAGCACGTCGCTTAAGCGCCGCAGCACTTCTTGTATTTCTTCCCGCTTCCGCATGGGCAAGGATCGTTGCGCCCCACCTTGGCCGGCGCAGCGGGTAGGTGCTCCTCTTCCAGCTCGTCCGTGTCCTCGGCGAAGAACACCGGTTTGTGCCCGTGCAGCATCAAGCGCTGATCCAACGCCATCCGCACCAGGTCCTGTTCATCCGCGTCCAGTTCGCCGGCCACGCGCTCCACCTTGTTGAAGAGCGATCGAACGCCGCTTCGCGAAGTCTCACCCGGTACGGCCAGCGCGTAGGCAAACAAAGCGGGCATCCGGAGTTTTGGATGCTTAAAGAAGGCCTCCAGCCGCGGCGCTTCCGAAGAGAGGTTCAGATAACCGGCGGCCCAGATTGCCTGTACCTGAATTTCCGGATCCGAGTCGTCTAGATGCCTGGGTGGATACGCTTCGAAGCGACGATCGAAGGAGCGGCCCATCGCCTTCAGCGCGGAAGCGCGGGTACGTTGATCTTGATACAGGTTCTCGATCGAGGCAAACACGGCCGGGTTATCGGAATGAGTGGCCAGTGCCACCGTAACACCCGATTTTTCTTCAATTGAAGCAACGCGATCGGCCAGCACCGCAAGCATGGCCTTCCGGACCTCCGGCTCGTCGCTCACTTCGCCCAGCGTTTCCCAGCAGTGCTGCCGCACGACTAGATCCGGGTCAGTCTTTGCCAATTCCAGCAGACGAGCCCGGACGGTCAGAGACAGCTCGGCATGAAAGCTCGCAGCAACTTGCGCGCGTAATGCCGGCGACCCTAGATCGAGCATCGCCAGCAGCTCTTCTTCATTCAGGGCATCGAATTCAGGCGTTTCCTCCCGGTTGTAATGCTCCCAGATGTCATAGGGCGGGTGATCCCGATGTGAATGCGCGCTGTGCCGCGAGAGCACTTGAACGGCGCTTTCAATTGACCTCCGCGTGATTGGCTCGGCAGGCTGGCGATGCAGCGCGGCCTCGAGCTCAGGAACCGCTGCGGGATCGCCGTACACCTCGAGCGCAAAGGATCCCGCCCAAGGTTCCTCGTGGAGCAGCTTTGTAAGCGCCGCGAGAATCCTGCTATCGCGGACGCCAAGACAGGCAAGCACAAAGCTAATGTCGCCCTTTTCGCCCCGACCCAGTTCGTCCAAAAGCCGCACGAGTGGGTCCACGGATTCAGCGCCCAGTTCCACGAAAGCCTGGATCAAATCGTCGCTGATTTCCAACGGGTCGCGCCGAGCGAGTGCGACATAGAACGGAAGCGCCTCCGGCCTGCCCAAATACCGGAAAATGTCGAGCAGAACCTCATCCAGATCCAGCCGGTCTTCGTGGTGATCCTCCGCGGCGAACCGCAGCAGATCGGGCAAAGTACGCTCCGGATTATCGACCAGCGCGTGCAGAAGGCGGTGGTCGATGCCTACGTACCCGCGCGCGGCCGCTTCCAGCAGTTTATACGTGGGCGTGCCGGCATACTGCGCCGGCTCGATGATGAGGTCGGTACGAACCAAGAATGTACCGGGATGTTATTCGGTTTCTTTGATGACGTGGACGGAAATTTCCGTAGTTACTTCACGATGAAGCCGGACCGGAACTTTGAAGTCGCCCAGGCTCTTGATGGGCTCTTCGAGCGCGATTTTACGGCGGTCGATCGTGTAGCCTTGCTTCTCCAGCGCTTCCACGATGTCCTTCGAGGTCACGGAGCCGAAAAGTTGATCGTTCTCGCCGGCCTTCTGCGAAATGGTGACGCTGATGTCCGTCATCATCTTCGCCAGATCGCTGGCGTCGGCAACCTCTTTGGCTTCGCGCCGCAGATGCGCCTGGCGCTCCTGTTCGATGATCTTCTTGTTGGCCTCCGTCGCCGGCACTGCCAGCCGTTTCGGCAGCAGGAAATTGCGCGCATACCCGGACGCAACTTTCACCAGTTGGCCGCGCGCGCCCAGCTTTTCGACGTCTTCTCTTAAGATCACTTCCATGGGGAACTCCTTAGATCGCCGCGGCGAATGGGATGAGAGCGATATTCCGCGCCTGTTTGATCGCCTGCGCCAGGCGCCGTTGATGCGGCGTGCAGACGCCGGATATGCGCCGCGGCACGATCTTGCCGCGCTCGGAAATAAACGAGTTGAGCAGCCTCACATCCTTATAATTGATGTCGTCGATCTTTTCGACGCAGAACCGGCACACCTTCTTGCGCCGGAAATATTGTTTCTTGGTTGCAATCGCCTTGTCGCCCCCGGTGGGGCGCTGCGATGCGCTGATCGGACGTCCGCCTCTTGTTTCAGCCATTGATTACTCCTTTCCAGCCGGAACACCGGGTATCGGCGCTCCAGGGCGCGGGCCGGCCGGTTCGGCCGGAACATGCTCGCCTGTGGGCAGGCTGGGCGCAGCAACCGGCGGAGCCGGACGCCGTGCGGCGCGCTTCTCGCGGTCCTTGCGCCGTTTCTCGACCTTCTTCATCTTTTCGTCAATGCGCACGGTCAAGAACTTCAGCACTTGATCCGATACGCGTAGACGCCGCTCCAACTCGCGGACGGTTTCGGGCGCGGCCGTGAACTGTAGCAGAACATAAAAACCTTCGCTGCGCTTCTGAACGCGATAAGCCAGTTTGCGGACACCCCACTTCTCGGATTTATCCACATTGCCGCCGTGATTGGCGATCAACGCCGTCAACTGTTCGATCAATTGATCGATTTGTTCCTCCGGCTCATCCGGCCGGACGATAAACAACTCTTCGTAGATCCTCGTCATTCTTCCTCATTTAAGCCTGGGGCGCGACGATTGAATTTCGTCATGGACTTTTCGACGCCTTCGGCGATTATGGACTCGACTGCCTGCGATGCATAATCCAGCAGCTCGTCCAATTCCTCTCTCTGCGCCCGCTTCAACCGCCCGAGCACAATCTGAGCGCCATCTTTTTCGCGATGGCCCCCATGAATCCCCAGGCGAACCCGGGGAAAATCCTTGGTTCCGATCTCGCGGATGATGGAATCCACTCCGCGATGCCCGGCCGCCGACCCATTGGGCCGGATGCGCAACGTGCGCCACGGCAGATCCAACTCATCGTAAATCACCAGCAAACCGGCCGGGGACATTTCATTCTTGACCAGCAGTCCCTTTACCGATTCGCCGCTCACGTTCATAAACGTTTGCGGCTTGGCGAGCATAACCGGCTTGCCCGCGATCTTTCCTTGCCCGACCAGCGCCCGGCAGTCCTTGCGCTTGACCTGGATTCCGTTTCGCTCCGCCAAACGGTCCACCACCAGAAAGCCCAGGTTGTGAGCGGTGTGTTCGTACTCCTCGCCGGGGTTTCCCAACCCCACCACCAGCTTGTCGAATTCGGCCATGACAATCCAGCAGCAGGGCTGAGCGGAATCCGGAATTCCTTAGCCCTTCTTCTTGCCTTTCTCTTCCGCAGCCGCTTCGGGCTCTTCCTCTTTCTTGCCCTTCTTGATGACTTCCGGCTCGGCTGGCGCCGCCACGGCACCTTCAGCTCCCGCCTCGGCCGCGGGCGCCGCCTCTTCAGCCTTCATCGTTACAACGTGCGCGATCACCTGCTCGGGCGCACTCATCAGTTTCATCGAACCGCCCAACGGAATTTCGCTGGCCCGGAGATTCTGACCGATCATCAACTCGGTTACGTCTACCGTAAACGACTCGGGAATCTCGTCGGGCAGACACTCGATCTCCACCTCTCGGGTCACGATCTCGAACAGGCCGCCCTGGATTTTTACGCCTTTCGGTTCGCCCGTTGTGTGCACGCGGACGCTAACCTGAATCCGCTGGGTCAAATCGATCCGCTTCAGATCGACGTGCAGCAGTTGGTCGCGCACCGGATCGTTCTGCCAATCCACAATCATCGCTGGCGTTTCTTCCATGCCCTGTACGGCGAGCTGGAAAATGGTGTTGTAGCCGCTGCTGCTCTGCAAAATCTTATTGACTTCTTTGGGATTGACCGAGACGGCGACGGCCGGCTGACCCGCCCCGTACAATACGGCGGGCGCCAGGCCTTTGACGCGGAGCCGCCGCGCCTCGTTCTTGCCGCGTGAATCGCGCCGCTCGGCGCTGACTGTAATCGATGCTCTCATTTCATTTACTCCCGCGGGCGCAAGCTGGTTATTTCAACCAGATCCAGCCGCCCGGCTTTTAAAATCGTTATAGGAAAAGGGTGCTTACCGAACCGTCCTCGTGGATAGACTGAATGGCTCTGGCCAGCAGAGGAGCCACCGACAGAGTTTTAATGCGGGTCGACCGCTTAGCGTCTTCGCGCAGCGGAATGGAGTTGGTCACCACCACTTCCAAAATCTGAGACTCCTCGATCCGTTGCACGGCCGGCCCGGACAGCACCGCATGGGTCGCGCAGGCTGTCACGCTCAATGCGCCCTGCTTGAGCAGTGCCTCGGCGGCTTTCACCAAAGTTCCCGCGGTATCGATCAAATCGTCCACAATCAAGCAATGCCGCCCCGCCACGTCGCCGATGATATGCATGACTTCCGCGACATTTACATCGGTACGGCGCTTGTCGATGATCGCCAGCGGGGCATTCATATGCTTGGCGAACGCGCGCGCCCTTTCCACGCCGCCGGCGTCCGGCGAAACCATGGTAAAGTCCCTGCGCCCGATCGAATCGAAATACTCGAGCATCACCGGCGCCGAAAACAGGTGATCCACCGGTACGTCGAAGAATCCCTGAATCTGCGCCGCGTGCAGGTCCAAAGTAAGGACACGATCCGCGCCAGCCGTCTGAATCAGATTGGCAATCAACCGGGCGGAAATGGGCATGCGCGGCTTGTCCTTGCGGTCCTGCCGCGCATACCCATAGTAGGGTAGCACCGCGGTGATCCGTTCCGCCGAGGCGCGCTTCAGCGCGTCCATCATCAGCAGCACTTCCATCAAGTGCCGGTCCACGGGCGTGCATGTGGGCTGAACCACGAAGACGTCGGCGCCGCGCACATTTTCGAGGATTTGCAGCCGGATTTCGCCATCCGAGAAAGGCTCCACCGAAGCCGCGCCAATGGTGCAACCCAGCGCTCCACAAATCTTGGCCGCCAGCGCTGGGTTGGCATTGCCCGTGAAGATCTTCATTCGCTCGAATCTCATTGTGCGTACCGGTCTTGCGGCGGCCATAACGTATACTCGGAGAATGCTGCCAACTGACGCCGCCAAAGCGCGCGGTATTGGCTGCGGCTTACCATCGTAACAGGATAAACCCGATGCTTGGCCGGCTCTTTTCGGAAAAGTTCGACCGCTTGATCCCTTAGAACGCGGTCCGCGAATATCCCGAAGACAGAGGATCCGCTCCCGCTCATCAGCGCCGGTGCGGCCCCCAAATTCAGCAGCTTCCTCTTTATCGATTTTAATTGAGGGTGCTGGCGGAACACAACTGCCTCAAAGTCGTTCACCCAAGCCTGCGACCTATTCCAGGCAACTTCCTGAAAATCGCGCAAGATGGACGAGGCACCTGGATGTTCTGCTTGACGTGCCAGCGCCCGGTAGGCCTCCGGCGTCGAGGAGTGAATTTCGGGTGTAATAACAATGGCGGGGCGGCCGATCCGGTCGGGCAGCGGGTACAGCTCGGTTCCGCGATCGAGCCCCACCGCGGTCCCGCCTAGTAGGAAGAAAGGCACGTCGCTTCCCAACTCGGACGCAAGCTCCATCAGCTTGTCCAGCGGCAGTGGTTTTCCTATTAAGGGCGGCAGTGCCAGCAGGACCGCCGCTGCGTTCGTGGATCCACCCCCCAACCCGCCGCCGAGCGGGATGCGCTTGTGCAAAACGAACCCAATACGACCGGTTCGGCCGGTAGTTCGCAGCACGAGATCGGCTGTTTTTTCAACAATATTCCCGGGAATATTCAAGTTCGACTGGATGTCGATTTGAGTGCGTCCGCGCCCGTATTCGATCTCGATTGTGTCCGCCAGCGAGATGGTCTGGAATATGGTTCGAAGCTCGTGGTAGCCGTCCGGCCGCTTGTGTAAAACGCGAAGATCGAGGTTGAGCTTGGCGAGCGAACGAACCCGGACCCGCGCCATCAATAGTGCAGGAGCGAGTAAACGTCGTAGCCGTTGAGCTTCTCGCGGCCTTTCAGAAAATCCAGCTCGAGGATAAAGCCCAGGCCTGCGACCGTGCCGCCAAGATTTTTAACCAACCGCGCCACAGCGGCGGCGGTGCCCCCGGTGGCCAACACATCATCGATAATGAGGACCCTCTGTCCAGGCTCGATCGCGTCTTTGTGGATCTCGAGCACGTCGGTCCCGTACTCGAGTGCGTATTCGATGCGCTCGCGTTCGGCCGGCAGCTTTTTCTCTTTGCGGACGGGGATGAAGCCGTAGCCCAGCGCGTACGCAACAGCAGGCGCGATGATGAATCCGCGGGCTTCAATGCCGAGCACGACGTCGATGGATGTGGATTCGTACTTCTCAGCCAGGCCGTCGATCACGCCTTCAAAGCCTGCGGGATCTTTCAACAGCGTGGTGATGTCGTAAAAGTTGATGCCCGGCTTAGGGAAATCGGGGACTTCGCGGATGAGCGCTTTCAGATCCTGCATCGTAGGGAAGTGATATTTTAACCCATCGGAGCGCGCAACTGCTCCAGGTTGGCCATTCCAAGCTAAACGCGAATATCGCGAGCGCGTCCGGAACCAGAATTGGCGCCTTGTTCTGATACGATACGGGCTGCAAGATGGCCAAACTGATCTACGTCACGCCTACGTCGCTGGATGGCTTTATCGCGGGTGACGGCAACCTCGATTGGTCGACGCCAAGCGAGGAGGCATTTGCGTTCATTACCGATCTCCACCGTCCTATCGGCACGTACCTCTACGGGCGCAAGGAGTACGAAACAATGGCGGTTTGGGGGACGCCGGAGGTTATTCCCGGCTTCACGCCGGCCATGATGGATTTCGCACGGGTCTGGCAAGCGACCGACAAGATTGTCTATTCCAAATCGCGCGAGACCGTTTCTACACCGAAGACGCGTCTGGAGCGGGAATTCCAGCCGCCGGCGGTTCGCGAGTTGAAGGCTCAATCGCCTCTCGATATTACGGTGGCTGGTCCGACCCTCGCCGCCCACGCGATCCGGACGGGGCTTGTCGACGAGTATCATTTGCTCGTCGTGCCTACTCTGCTTGGGGGAGGCATTCGGGTGCTGCCCAGCGACGTACGCATCAGACTGGAGCTGCTGGACGAGCGCCGTTTTGCCAATGGATGGGTGTATCTTCGCTATCGGCCCGCCTGAGACCGAATGGTTTCCGATAACGCGGGTTCATCGTAGGGTGACTGGCCAAAGCCACCGACACTAACGAGCATTCGCCATCTGGTGTTTCACTTCCGCTAACGTGTCTTCCGAAAATGGTCCGTGGAACCGCCAACGGATTTGACCGTTGGCGTCGATCAGAACCAAATAAGCATCGTCTGGCCGGTCGAACCCGGCGGCTTGCTTCAGTTCCTCTTCGCCGTGAAAAACGAGGAGGAAGCGATCGCGCTCCGCTTGAGGCACACTGCTCTTGATGCCGTGGACTGCCATTCCGCGAACCAGGCGCGGCGCATCCTGAAGAACCGCGATCGAGTAAGGGTGCACCTCAGGTTCCAGCTTCGCGGTCCAAGCCTTGGTTTGCGTCTGCGAGGCATGGGTAAAGCCGATCACGAATATTTCAGCGTGCCCCTTGGTGGCCTCAGGAATCGTGATCTTGTCGTTCCGCAGGTCCTCGCACTCTATTGTGGGAAATGGCTCGGCGCACCATGCGAGTACACTCAACAACAAGAGTGATGCGATACGCCCATACATAATGGAGCTGACGCGATCGATGAAGGCGAAGTTGCACTTCGTTGTCATCTCGACTCGGAGCGCCATCGCGAATATTGCGCCAGGTTGGATCGGTATTCACACTGGCCGATCCTGCAAGGCCGCGAGCGTGGGCGCTCCCGGACCGCTTGGAACCGAATTCGGTTCCTGGGCTTCTCAACCACTGATGCGTACCACAGGTACTTCACACTAGCTGACGCACGGCCGCTTCGCCGCAGCACGGAACATTCGTGGCTCTGGTTCGCGCTCCTTTAACCTTTGTTAAACCGGGAGTTTCGAAAAGCAGTACCTGGACCCCCAGTACAGCCCGAATAAAAGCATGTTAGGTTCGGCCGGTGGGAGCGTCTAATCGCGGAGAATGGCCCCCGCCGCGTCCTGGAAGAGGTCCACAGCAATGCACCAGTCTGACCGGCGCGCCCATCGACGTTATCCAATTGCTCTAGAGGTCGAGTACACGCTGCTCGATGGCCAAGGTGTTCGACGGAAGGGACTTGGCCGAACCATCAATATCTCCAGCGGTGGCCTCCTCCTTTATATGAACGATACTCTGCCAACGTTAAGCTCAATCGAACTGTCGGTCATGTGGCCTTTTCTTCCGGATCGATCATTGCAGTTGCGGTTGATAGTGCGCGGAAATGTCGTTAGGGTTGCTACCGGAAGCATTGCGGTAGAAGCCACCGAACAGGAATTCCACACATCCGGCAAAGGCCGTTGCCACCAATAAGGTCATTTGCTCCCGCCCCATCGGAAACCAACGGCCTTGATCGTCGATGACGACGTCGGCTTACTCTTTTGGCTCGGCGAAATCTTCGGAAAGGCCGGATGGAATACCGTGCCTGCCTTGAATTGCCGGCAAGCGCTCACACTAGCCGCCATGTGGGACTCCTATATCGACTTGGTCCTTGTGAATCCTGCTCTGAACGGCGTCAACGAGCTGATCGAAACGCTGAGCCGGGTGCATCGGCCCAAAATCGTCGTTCTTCATGATCCGGACATTGAAGCCGTCATTCCCGCCGACGGGGAATTAGATCGCCCAGATCTTGCAACTTCAGTTTCTCGGGCAAGATGGGCTGAACGGTTTCGACAGCTCCTGACCAAAATCGGGGTCGGCCTGGAGATTGCGCCGGATGGAAAAAACGGGATGGGCGACGCAAATCTAAGCCACAATTGAGAATGTCCAGCGCTGTCCTTCAGACGTCACCAATCCGTCTGGAACCTACAGAAGGGACCCGATGCCGTGACCTGACAATCTCGCGCGTACAGCCGCACAGCATTGTCATGTTGCTCGATAGCAACGTTGCGAGGCTCACTTGAAGTGCGCGCTTTGGTAGCCAGCCCGAACGGTCTGTGCGAAATACCTACAGCGTCTTCAGGAAAGCAATGAGATCCTCGCGGTCTCGCGAGGAAAGCTTCAATCCAAACTCGTGCCCCTGAATTGGGCCGGGACCGATCCGGAAGCCTCGCGGCACGTAGTCGCTCTTCAACCGCGCCGGATCGAACCACTCCTCGAGTGTCTCCGCCTGGCCGGTATGGCTGAACGCGCTCCGAGACCAGACGCCGCGCAGGGATGGAACTTTGTAGAAGCCCGTTCCGCGCGGGAAGTGGCCACCCGGACGAGTATTGCTTAGCCACCTGGCTAAGGGGATTTATCGCCGAGCTGCTTCTCGCTCCGGTCAACTAATTATGAGCTCCACCGCTGAGGCCTACAGCGCGCGCCAATGTATCGTATCTGGGATCGGATCGAAGCCTCCGGGCCCAAACACCCATACGCAAGCAAATGAGTGAGGGCGAACGCTCGCTTTCGGCGCGCGTTAACCAATGAAACGCCTCGTCTATTTCCCCCATTTCCGCGTACACCGAAGATACATACACAGGCGGAATATAGGGTCGCTGATGCATCCGTTCGATTATGCTACGAGCTTTGTCCATCTTCCCTGCCGCGGCATACGACATTCCGAGTGCCGCAAGTGCGGGAGGGCTTTCGGCCGAAAGCCGGACCGCCTGCTCGGCGGCTTTGATCGATTCGGCGGGCATATCTTGCATGAGGTAAGCCCGCGATAAGTACAAGTGCCCCGGATAATAGGTTGGCTCTAGTTCGACGGTCTTTTTCCCTTGCGATGCAGCCGTTTCATATTGCCGGCCGTACACCAGCACCGCGCACTCCGCAGCTTGCAGAACGATCGACATCGGGTCCAAATGCTTTGCCTGACGGATGTGCCAGATAGCTTCTTCAGTCTTGCCCAGCGGCGAGAGATAGAAGACGGCATAGCGGTGATGAATTTCAGGCACACCTGGATTCAATTCCAGCGCGCGCCGGAAATTCATATCGGCCGCGGACCAATCCCAGTCGAAGAGAGCGCTTACGAAGCCTTTCGCGGCATGCGCCTGAGCCAGCGTATGATCTATAGCCAGCGCTCTGGCCGCGGTATTGCGGGCTTTCTTCATAGCAATCATCGGCGCTTCCAGACCATAGACGGCCTGCATTGAATACGAGTTCGCCAGCCGCGCGAAAATCGGCGCGCTCCGAGGATCTAAATCAGCAGCTAGCTGCAACTGCTCCAGTCCTTTTGAAAAACCCTCCCTAGTCCGCTTGCCTTCGAAGTACATCCCGCGCAGGTATAGATCGTACGCTTCTTGCCCGATGCTGTTATTGCTCTTTTCCGAAACAAGGACGCTGGGAAGCTCACCGCGAACCATGGCTCCGATCGCCCCGGCGATCTCTTGTTGTACTGCAAAAACGTCTTTCAGCTGGCGCTCGTAGGTGTGCGACCAAAGATGAAAACAGTTTCTGGTATCAATTAGCTGCGCTGTGATGCGCAGACGGTCACCGATCCTGCGCACACTGCCTTCGAGCGCGGCAGACACGTTGAGTTCGATGCCCACTCGACGAATGTCTTGAGCTTGTCCTTTATAACGGAAGGCTGTGGACCTCGCGATGACGCGCAGACCGCGTATCCGCGTGAGGCCTGTAATCACCTCTTCCGTTAAGCCATCGCTGAAGTAATCGTTATCGGGATCGGCACTCAGGTTGAGAAACGGAAGGACGACGATCGAAGTCAGGCCATCCTTGCGCCCGCCATTGGTCGCCTGCTCAATTCCGCGAACTCGATCCGGCGCAATTTGATTCGCCAGGGAACTTCGCTCGCGGAAAACAGGAGCGTAGCGGCCTTTGCGCACCAGAATGAGTACCGGATCGCTCTTCCCTTCGGTTTCGTAATATTCAGCAAGCTTCGTGCGAAGTCTTCCGGCTTCCACGCGAACGATCGCATCGACGCGTGGATCGAACGACTGGCTCCGGCCGAACACGCGAACGCCGATTAGCCATTCTTTCAGCGCATCGGCTTGCCCGCAGATCGACTGTTCGACCACGAAGCGCAAGAATTGCCTAAGCCGCTCCGCACCAGAAAAGACCTCGCTCGAAAGAATCCGTTCAAGCTGGGCTCGTACCGCCTCGGCGGGAATGGAATCTACTGAAGGTGGTCCAGCAAGGGAGGCAGGGCGGCTGGCGGCCCATTCCGAGTGCCCCGGCCCATTTGAACCCGATGCCACGGCCACAAGTTTATCAAAGGGGCTGGTTCAGTGCACTCGGCCGCCGACCCTCACGAAGTAACCGTAAGTAACCGTAACGTACTTGTCGCGTGCCGCACTGGCCTCTAGAATCAGCGCATAAGCGTTGGCGGTCTGCTTCGTCTCACGAATCCGGCCTTTCGGGCACGTGAGACTTTTCGTCTTTAGGAGATTCCGACATGAGACCAGGTAGAACTCTGTTTTGTTTCGCACTCGTCAGTTTGTTGGCTTCGGTCGTGTATTCGCAGACGGCCAGCACCGGAGCACTCACGGTCACGGCAACCGACCCGACCGGCGCTGTGGTGCCGGGTGCTAATGTGACCCTGACTGCCACGGCGACCGGAGTGTCCCGGTCGCACACCACGGAATCGAACGGCAGCTACACTTTCACTCTCCTTCCGCCCGGCGATTATCGCGTGTCGATCTCCGCGTCCGGCTTCAGGCCGGTCGAACTTGCTTCCGTGACGGTCAACGTCGCTGAAACGCACACATTGAATCAGCCTCTGGAAGTCGGGACGCAGCAGCAAGCCGTAACAGTGACCACCGCGACGCAGGCCATTCAAACTGAAACATCAACGCTCGGCGATGTGGTGGGTGGCCGGCAGTTGAATGATCTGCCGCTGGTGACCCGAAACTACACGCAAATTCTCGGCCTGTCGCCAGGGGCGGTCATGGATGTCAACAACGCCTCGGGAGTCGGACGTGGGTCGCAATGGACCTACGTGAATGGACTAGGAAACGCCAGCAACAACTACCAGATGGACGGAGCTTCGATGACCATCTACCCCAATGGCGCCACGCATGACCCCACCACCTATTTCGGGTCGATTCCGATTCCAAGTCCGGATGCACTCAACGAATTCAAGGTACAAACTTCGCTCTATGACGCGGGATACGGCCGGAACGCCGGAGCCAATGTCAATGTGGTGACTAAATCGGGCACGAATGACGTACACGGATCACTCTTCGAGTTTTTCCGCAACGACGATCTCAATGCGAACGATTTCTTCGCCAACCGGAATGGGCAGCCACGTCCGCCACTCAAGCAGAATCAGTACGGTGGCACGTTCGGCGGCGCCATTGTGAAGGACAAGTTCTTTTACTTTTTGTCGTTCCAGCAGACGCGCCAGGTGAACGGCGCCGATACCCATGGTCATTCCACTGTCACGTTGCCCGCGCAGTTGACGAATGTCCGGACGGCAGCGGCGCTGGGCGCGGCTTTCTGTCCGCAGAATAATCCGGTCGCGAAGACAACCACGTTCGCCGGCGGTACACAAGTGGCCTGCGACGGCTCTAACATCAATCCCATCGCGCTCAATATCCTGAATGCCAAGCTGCCAAATGGCCAATATGCGATTCCCGCTCCACAAACGATTCTGAATGCCGGCACTCCTCAAGCGGTCGGCTTTTCGTTTTTCACCGTGCCTTCTACGTTTCGCGAAGATCAGGTCATGGGGAATCTCGACTACCTGATTTCAAATACAGAGATCCTGGCAATGCGCTATTTCTTTGATTTCGGCCGCCAGAACAACGGCTTTGGCGCGCTGGCTGGCACTTTGCCTGGCAGCGGACAGGCGCCTATTACCGGAAATCATGTGGCCACGGTTCGGCTGACGTCCACTTTGACGCCCAGCCTGGTGAATGAAGCCCGTTATACCTACTACCACCTTCGTGCTGGAGTCGACACGACGGATCCATTGACCGCAGCCAGTGTCGGCATTGCTCCGCCCGCGCCATGGTTTCCGACGCTCTCGCCGCTCACGTTTGTCAGTCCTGCGTTTATCTTTGGCGGCTCCACGGTCGACGGGGCCAGACAGCCGCAGAATTATTACAGTTGGTCCGATCAGATTTCCTGGTCGCACGGCAGGCACTCAATTCGTGCGGGATTCGAGGGACAGCACGTGAATTGGGTTAGCATCGGCTACTCATCCGATCGGGGATCACTGACATTCCAAACTTTCCCGGATTTCTTACTGGGGCTAAGCGCAGCGCAGAACGGCAGCCCGCTCGGTTATAGCAACATCTACGCAACAGCGGCTGGAGTGACCCAGCCGGGCGGCCAAATTCTGGATTTGCGAGCCAACAGCTCGGCTGCATTCATTCAGGACGACTTCAAGATTAGCCAGCGGCTTACTTTGAACCTCGGACTTCGCTGGGAATATTTGGGACACGAGTTCGACGCCAATCCCGCCAACGGCGGGTTCGATACGTGGTGGACGTTGCTCAACACCGTCCCGATTCCGCCCCCCGGCGGAACCTACGCCGGCTATACCGTGGCCAACAATTACAACGGATTCCTGCCGCAGGGAGTATTCAAACGAGGCACGAACGCGGCCGATCAGAACGGCGCCCCGTGGAACAATTTTGAGCCGCGCATCGGATTTGCGTGGCAACCGTTCGGCAATGACAAGCTCGTGGTGCGGGGCGGGTTCGGCTCTTATTACAACATGATCAATGGGACCCCGCAGATTTTCAACCAGGAGGAGGATCCCACCACCATCACGTCCATCGGCAGGTCCGGCGCGGGCAACGCGGCGGCAAGCTTCCAAAACCCTTACGGCACAATTCCGAGTATAGGTTGGCAAAACCTGCTTCGCACTGCCAATGGCCTTACGCCGACGTTTATCGCCGTGGATCAGTATCTGGTGAATCCGCTGGTGCTCAGTTATAACCTGAACGTTCAGTACGGATTCACGCCTTCGTTCGTGATTGAGATCGGCTACGTTGGCAATCGCGGAGAACGGCTGATCGCCGGGGAACAGTTGAACGTGGCGCAATTGGCTAGCCCCACGAATCCTTTGAATTGCGGGCTTCCGAGCGGATGCGTCACAACGAACACCGCAGCCAACGTCAACCAGCGGGTTCCCATCATCGGCATCCCTTCCGGCGGCATTAACAATCTGGCGAATGTAGGGGACTCGAGTTACAACTCGCTGCAAGTGACCTTACGCAAGCGGTTCTCACGCGGATTGCAATTTCAAGGAGCATACACGTTCGGACGCGTTTTCACCGACGACGCGGGCCTTACTTACACCTCAGGCACATCGGCCACTGTCAACAGCAACGATCCTAACAATCGCGCGCAGCAACATGCCCAGGCCGATTTCAACCGCACGCACCGGCTGGTGGTGAACTACACCTACGACATTCCCAGCTACAACCAGGGCAACGGTTTTGCCGGCAAGCTTCTGTCAGGCTGGGGCCTCTCGGGTCTGACTACGGTGCAGAGCGGCTTGCCGATAAACATCACGGACTCGCGCGGCGCGCTCATCTTTGCTGCTGGGGCGGCGCGTGCTCAGATCTGCCCGGGCGACACTTATGCAGATCTCGTAACGCACGGGAGCATCGAATCGCGGCTGAATAAGTTCTTCAATGCGAGCGCGATTTGCCCCATACCGGTGATTGGTGCAATTAATGGAGTCGGCGGCAGCACGGGCTACGGTAATCTCGGCCGCAATGTCTTGATCGGTCCCGGTCAATTGAATTTCGATGCTGCGGTCATCAAGAAGACCACCGTCGGCGGGCTGCACGAAAACGCTTACCTCGAATTTCGCTCCGAATTTTACAACATCGCCAATCATCCGCAATTCGGCAATCCTGCTTCCAATGCGGGGTCGGCAGCTACGTATGGGGTGATTTCAGCAACCACAGTGTCGCCACGGATCATCCAGTTTGCGCTAAGATACGCGTTCTGAGTCTGGGAGACTTGGCTCCCGGGAGAAACAGGTGAAAGGAGAAATTGTGCCGTCCACTCGCCTGAACTTGATCTCGACTTTCTGGATGGTTTCACTTTCCATCGGGTCTCTGATGGCTGCGAATCCGGTGGTGACCGGTCCCATTCTTTCGAAGGCGGCGCCGGGCGACCCGGGTCACAACTACCCGTTCTTCGCGGCGCAGGAAGACCTTAAAGCGCATGGGTACGTCGAGCAGGAGTACTTCTACTCCGGAACGGCGAATCGCTACGAGACCCCGGAAGGCGCCACCGGAAAGGTAATCGACGGCAATCACAAATACCGTACGCGGCTGCTGGTACGCCGTCCGACCGATCCGAAGAACTTCAACGGAACAGTCCTTGTCGAATGGAACAATGTCACAGCAGGGCACGATCAGGACATCGACTGGTATCAAATTCACGATCACTTGATCCGATCCGGATACGCTTGGGTGGGCGTGAGCGCGCAGCGCATCGGCGTTGAGGCGCTCAAGGTCTGGAATAAGGACCGCTATGGATCGCTCGACGTCACCGACGACGGCACCATTCAGAACGACGCCCTGAGTTATGACATCTTCGCCGACGTCGGCCGCGCTGCACGCGAGCCGCACGGCGTGGACTTCCTCGGCGGGTTGAAACCACAGCGGGTGTTCGCTACCGGCCATTCGCAGTCCGCTGTGCGCCTTGCCATCTATCTCAATTCCGTTCATCCGCTCGATCCGGTGTTTGATGCCGCGATCGTACACGGCGGCGGATCGAAGATCCGGACCGACCTGAAAATCAAAGTCTGGAAACTGAACTCTGAGACGGATGTAATTATCGGGCAGGCCGCGGTCCGCCAACCGGACACCGCCAATTTCCGCACCTGGGATGTAGCAGGTGACTCGCACGTGGACGTGCAGTTTATCGCCAGACGCTCAAAGCTGGTCGAACGCGACGGGAATCCCATTGCGCCGGGCTTCTCGCCGGGGCTGCGGGGCGCCGGTAGTTCCCAGGCTCCCGCGCCGCGCGCGGCCGCTGGAGGAAATCCGTGTGACCAGCCGACCTTCAGCGATGTGCCGTTCTATCAGGTAATGGAAGCGGCCTTGGATCATCTAGTGGCCTGGGTGAAAGACGGAAAGGAGCCACCCACGGCGCCGCCGATCAGCGTCACTTCCGCCGGGCCTCCTGCAGTTATAGCGCGCGACGCGAACGGAAATTCGTCAGATGGCGGTATCCGGCTGGCCGCAATCGCGGTGCCCATCGCCGTGAATACCGGGCAAAACACCGGCCCCGGGTTCTGCCGGCTGTACGGGTCGCACGTGGACTTCAGTGAAGCCAAGCTGGCACTTCTTTATCCGACACACGCCGCCTACGTCGCTGCGGTTCGCGAGGTGACCGAAAAGAATTTCAAGGCGGGATACATCCTGCGGCCCGAAGCCGATGCCACCATTCAAGCGGCTGAGCGGTCGCCGATTGGGCAGCGGTGATGCCGAATCCACCCGCAGGGAGTTCCGGGCGCTACGACACGACTCCGAGCCTGAAACAGGTGTTCTTGATGAGAACCGGTACCTTTTGGCCGGCGTATGCATTGGCTGCCTGCTCGGCGCTATCCCTTCACGGCGCAACATGCGAGAATCTTGCTGCCCTCAAAATGACCGACGCCTCGGTGAGGGCAGCTACTGCCGTAGGCCCGGGTCCGTTCGCCACTCCTGACGGACGAAAGGTGGAAGTGAGCGCAGCGTTCTGCCGCGTCTCCATCACGCTGAAACCGTCACCGGATTCCGACATCCAGGTTGAAGTCTGGATGCCCGCTTCGGGCTGGAACGGGAAATTCCAGGGCGTGGGTAACGGTGGATTCGCCGGCACCATCGGATTTCCCGAACTCGGGTACGCGGTGTCGCACGGCTATGCGGCCGCCGCGACCGATACGGGCCATAGCGGGAGGGCGACCGATGCGCAGTGGGCGCTCCACCATCCGGAGAAGGTTATCGACTTGGGCTATCGCGCCATCCACGAGACGGCTGAGACGGCCAAGGCTGTAATCAAGACGTTCTACGGCGAGAGCCCGAAACACTCTTACTTCAACTCCTGCTCGACCGGCGGACGGCAGGCGCTGATGGAAGCGCAGCGCTATCCGGCCGACTATGACGGGATCGTGGCGGGTGCGCCGGCCAACTACTGGACGCATGGATTAGTCGCCTGTATCTCCAATACGAAGGCGCTCGCCGAGCCTGGAGCTTTCATTCCGCAATCGAAACTGCGCGCGATCGAAACAGCCGCGCTCAATGCGTGCGACGCGAACGACGGCGTGAAGGATGGAGTAGTTGAGAATCCCACCCAGTGCCGCTTCGATCCTTCCGTACTGCTTTGCAGCGGACCCGAGTCCGATAGCTGCCTGACCGCACCCCAGATCACGGCATTGAGAAAGATCTACGCGGGGACGCTGGATTCGAAGGGCAAATTGCTAATGCCGGGTTTCTCGCCTGGCGGAGAAGCAGAGCCGGGTGGATGGAGCGCTTGGATCACTGGCGCCGCTCTGGGTAACAGCCTGGACGCAGCTTATGGAACCAATTTCTTCCGCTTTATGGTATTCGAAGATCCCAGCTGGGAGTACCAGAGTTCAGACCTGGGGCAGATAGCGAAATTATCTGACGACAAGCTTGCGCGCACCTTCAACTCTATGGAACCCGACATTTCAAAGTTCCGCGCGCGGGGAGGTAAGCTCATCATATTCCACGGCTGGGCCGACGCCGCGATTCCGCCGATCAATAGCCTGAACTATTACACCTCCGTTCAGAAGAAACTGGGCGTGAAGGATACCGCCGAATTCGTCCGGCTCTTCATGGTTCCTGGCATGGAGCATTGCGGCGGCGGAGTAGGGCCCGACTATTTCGGCCAAAACACCGTGCCCCGCAACGACGCCGCGCACGACATTGATGCCGCTGTGGAGCGCTGGGTGGAGCAAGGCACGGCGCCGGAACAAATCATCGCGGCAAAACTCAAAGACCGCGCTAATCCCGCGGCCGGTGTGTCTCGCACGCGCCCGCTGTGTGCCTGGCCAAAGACCGCCGGCTACCGAGGTTCGGGCAGCACCGATGAAGCCGAAAACTTCGAATGCAAGTAAGACCGGGCTGAGTATCGGCCCGGGGGTATCGTTGGACAGTATGTCAGCGGAAGGAGCAAGACGATGAGCCGAATCGAGCGTCGGGCATTTATCAAAGGAATCGGAACGGCGGTGACGCTGGCGCCGGGAATCCGCTTGCAAGCGGCAAAGACGGACGGGCGCGCCCATGCAGCCTTGACCAGGGTGAATCGAAAGCTGCTACCCACCGCCGCGGAAGTTCACTCCTGGCACGCGATCAAGGATTCCAAGGGCGGCCCGACACTGACCGGAAGCCCCTCATGGCACAACTATCTCGAAATGCTCGAGAAAGAGTGGCGAACCATGGGCGTGACGGACATCTTCCGCAACCCGATTCGCTACACGCGCTGGTACACGACCGAGTTTCCTGACGACTCCAATTGGTCGCTGCATGTGAATGGCAAGAAAATCCGCGTTGCAAATTACGGATGCAACTCCGGTCAGACCCCGGAGAACGGAGTTACGGGCGAACTGGTGGTGTACAAAGCAGGAATGCCGGATGAGGCGTTGCGCGGCAAGATCGCAGTCATCGTGAAAGAACCATCGCCGGGCCTCAGCAGGGGATCGGATGATTATGAGTACCTTTCGAACGCCAACACCTTCCCGAATCCGCTCAAACCTTATGATGACGAAAAGGCGCTGAGCCCGTTCCCGATCATGGGACTTGGTGCAGCGCAGGAACCGCTTATCAGGGCTGGTGCAGCGGGCGCCGTCATCGTCATGTCTCTTCCGTTTGACGCGGTGAAGGGTCTGTACACGTTCGGC
Source organism: Bryobacteraceae bacterium (assembly GCA_035293725.1). Lineage (GTDB taxonomy): Bacteria > Acidobacteriota > Terriglobia > Bryobacterales > Bryobacteraceae > Palsa-89. The sequence continues at coordinate 102,866 of DATGMH010000160.1, read as the reverse complement.
GTTCCCGCGCTGCACCAGATGCCGACTCTGTATCTTGATCGGGACACCGGTGCGGAAGTGGCAGCCGCAGCCGCATCTTCAACCAACGCAGGCAAGCAGGCGACATTGCGGCTGATCGCGAAAACGGAGCAGGCTGAAGGCTACCAGTTGTTCGGGTACCTGCCGGGCAGGGACTACAACACTCCGGAGGACAAGCAGATTCTGCTGATCACCCACACGGACGGTCCTTCGATTTCGCAGGAAAACGGTGCCATCGGTATTCTGTCGATCGTGAAATACTTCTCACGCATCCCCAAAGAGGAGCGCCCCCGCAGTCTGATGCTTTTCTACGATTGCCGTCATTTCATGCCGGGCATGGAGCGGGCATTCGCAAATGAAGATTACGCGGCCAGCCACCCCGATGTTTACAGCAAGGTGATTGCGTCGATTGGCATCGAGCATCTTGGACAAATGAAAGTGGAAGAGGGCGGCGGGAAACCGTTCCACCGAACCAATGTGCCTGACCTGACGACGGTGTACACGACGAACAACCGGCACATTGTCGATCTCGCCGTCGCGGCGGTGAAGGATAGCAATGTGCCGCGCACACAGGTACAGTGCCCCGGACGTAAGGGCATTCACGGCGGCGAGCAAGGGCCATGGTACGGTCTGGGATCGATTGCCAATCGCAATCACATTCCCGGCGCTGCATGCATCGGCGCATTGACGGGCTACTGGACATCGGTAGCCCGGCTCGACTGGCTGGACGTGAATCTCTTCCTGACGCAGATGGCCTCAATGTGCCAACTTTGCGGAGATCTGATGTTGGCGGACCTGGAATCCATCAAGTGGGCGCCAGCAGGCCCTGCGTTCGGAGGGCAGGGCCCGACCCGCAGTTGACCGTTAACCGCGGCCATTAGCCAGGAATCGTCACAACTGGAACGATCTCGGCCAAGTCTAACCGCCACGCCCCGCTAGATTCGCGAAGCGGGACGGTCGCTCACCGCGTAGTCAGCACTGGCTTCGCCTGCCTCGGCGACATCTTCGGCGCCCGTATCGTGCAGAATGTTTTTGGCGCGCTTTACCCAATCTGAATTGTCGCAGTGCACCGACAGGAGGATGCCGCCTGCCTTCACGCGCCCCTCGTATCGTTTCGCTTCATATTCGGGCACGCCCATCCCGATGAGCGCGCCGGCGACGCCGCCTACAGTTCCGCCTGCGCCGATGCCTGCCAGGAGAGCCACGATCGGTCCTGCGGCAATCAGCGGCCCAACTCCGGGAATCGCAAGCGCGCCTATGCCCACCAGCCAGCCCAGCACCCCGCCGATTACGGCGCCGGAGACCGCGCCCGTGGCTGTGCCTTCGGGAGCCTTGGTTTCCTTTTTGTGGACGAAATCCTTCGTTCCAAGGTTTTCGGGCATCAGAACCGAGATGTCCGTGTTCCGAAATCCCGCAGCTTTCAAGTGATCCAGTCCGCCTCCCAGCGCCGCTGTATCGCGAAAAATTCCAAAAACAGCCGTATTCTTTGCCATGATTCCTCCAGTTTGATCGCGCGCGCTCGATCGCCGGCCTGCTGAGTATGGCAGGACGGACACGAGTCTCGGGGGATTGTGTTGCAACCGTTCTGCCATGCTTGCCGCATTGCGGGGGGCCTACAAGACGCTTGCGTTGCAGGGGACGAGAGGTACACGCCTGCTACGATTCGGCGGCAGCAACGTCCCTTTACAGGAAATATTTCCAGGTTACGCGTTGGTAACGTACAGTTCAGCAACGATATACGGTTCGGCCTCACCGTTGCACTGCTATGGGTGGAAAGGAGTCCTTTCATGAATTGGGACAGAGTCGAAGGTAACTGGAAACAGCTGCGAGGGAAGGCCCGCGAGCAGTGGGGCAAGCTCACCGACAGTGACTTCGAGCAGATTGCCGGCAAGAAAGATCAGCTGGTCGGCCGGATCCAAGAGCGCTACGGCATCACTAAAGATGAGGCTCAGCGTCAGGCCGACGAATGGGTCCGCACTCAAAAACTGGAAGAACCGGTACCACAGACCAGCCGAAAGTAATCCGTTATCCAGGGCCGTCCGTGATGGGCGGCCCTCTCTTCTCGCCGCTCTAAGCACACACCATACGGTTCAAACTGGGCAGAATCTTTCAAGAAATTAGCTCTGACCGCCGATAAAGTAATAAGTCACGCGAAAAGGACGGAATAAGGCGCGGTCTAGCACGTGCCCCAGTTGACGAATGGTCGTGGAATGGTGTTTTGCGCACCGGCGCTGGCTTCTGTTAGCGTCCTGCGGGCTAGTTGCGTTCGTAGCCTTCCGGCTGCTCGGTCCGCAGCCGCTCCCCGCCCGTACGTTCAAGATCGGATACCAAAAGTCGCCGCCGTATCACTATCCCGATGAACACGGCCAGCCTAGCGGTCCAGCGGTGGACCTGATCCAGCAAGCCGCCAGCCGCAGGCATATCCAGCTGGAATGGGTTTTTTCGCCTGAAGGACCTGAAGCCGGTCTCGCGTCGCATCAAGTCGATCTGTGGCCCATCATGGGCGATCTGGCCGAACGCCGCCGGACGATTTACATCAGCGCGCCCTGGATGAAGATGACGTACATCGTAGTGGCGCCGCAACGCTTCGCCTTCCGCAGGCCGGAAGATCTCGGCGCACGATCCGTTGCTACACGAACGATTGCTTTGGACCAGCGAGTGGCGCGCAAGTACTTCAGCCAGGCAACCGTTCGGCTCGAGAAGGGCCAAAACTACGCGGGCATTCTGGACGCTGTTTGTACCGGCCGCGCCGATGCCGGGCTGCTCACGCAAAGCACCTTAAACGACCTGGCAGGACCTCGCACGGCGGAATGCCCGATGGGCCCGGTGACCGCGTTACCGATCAGCGGAGCCACCTACTGGTTCGGTATTGGCGCTGACACGACCCGCGCGGATGCGCGCCGGATTGCGGATCTGCTTCGCGACGAAATTGGACATATGGCCGCCGATGGATCGCTGGTGGCCTTCGATTTCAGGTGGCACACCAGCTTGAGCACAGAGGCCACTACGGTATTCCAGTACGGCAGCGCCCGCTCGGCCGCCGACGTCATGCGCATCGTCGTGTTCGTGTTGGGACCGGCCGTGTTGCTGATGATGTGGCTTTCTCTCCGCCTGCGCGCAGCGCGAAAACAAGCCGAAGCCGCAAGCGGGGCCAAGAGCGACTTTCTGGCGAACATGAGTCACGAGATTCGCACCCCAATGAATGGTGTGATCGGTATGACCGGTCTGCTGCTCGACACCGACCTTACGCCCGAACAGCGCGATTACGCCGAAACCGTCCGGAAATCAGGAGAAGCGCTGCTGATGGTCATCAATGACATCCTGGACTTTTCCAAGATTGAGTCCGGCAAGCTTTCGATCGAACAGTTCGGCTTCGACCTGCGGCTGGCCATCGAGGAAGTGATTGAGATGTTGGCGCCGCGTGCTGAGGAGAAGAACCTTAATCTTGCGCTGCAGTACCCGCCGGCGCTTCCCTCGCGCTTTCTCGGGGACGCCGGACGCATCCGCCAGGTGGTGACGAACTTGGCCGGAAATGCGGTGAAATTCACCGAGAAAGGCCACGTGCTCATCAGAGTGGAATGTCGTGGACAGGAGCAGGGCAAAGCGCACATGCGCATCTCCGTCACCGACACCGGGATCGGCATCCCCAGCGACAAGTTGGGTTTGCTATTCCAGAAATTCACCCAGGCCGATTCGTCTACCACGCGCCGCTATGGTGGAACCGGCCTCGGTCTGGCCATTTCCAAGCAACTGGTGGAGATGATGGGAGGTGCCGTGACTGTAGAGAGCCAGCCAGGGCAGGGCTCCAGCTTCTCCTTCACGCTGCCGCTGCCCCTGGACGAGCAGCCGGAGCCGCTGCCCGTCACAGAACTGGAAGGCCTCCGGGTCCTGATCGTCGACGATATCGAAGTGAATCGCCGCGTAGTTCATGAACAAGTAACTGGCTGGGGCATGCGCAACGGCAGCTTCTGCGGCGGCGCTGACGCACTGGAAGCCATGCGCGCCGCGCACCGGGACGGCGATCCCTATCAAGTCGCGATCATCGATTACCAGATGCCTCGTATGGACGGCGCAACTCTTGCTTCCGAGATCAGAGCTGATGCGCGCATCCGCGACACGGTGGTGATCATGCTGACGTCGCTGGGAACCTGGAGCGAGGTGCGCCGCCTGGAAGGATCCGGTATCGACGCCTGCCTGGTGAAACCGGTGCGCCATTCACAGTTGCTGAACGCGCTGGTAAGCGCCTGGTCCAAACGGCGCCGCCATTTATCGCAAAATCAGGCGGTCTCGAACTTGCGCGACGCGCTGAACGCGGCCAAAACCAGCTTGTCCGGCCGCTTTGCCGGCGCCGCCCTTCGCGTGCTGGTGGTTGAGGACAACATCGTCAATCAAAAGGTCGCTCGCGGCGTGCTGGAGCGCCTGGGTCTGCGAGTGGACGTTGCGGCGAACGGCCGCGAAGCCATTGAAATGGTGCAATTGCTTCCCTACGATCTGGTCTTCATGGATTGCCAGATGCCGGAAATGAACGGCTACGAGGCGTCCAGAACCATTCGCCGGCGCGAACAAACCGGCCGGCGGGTTCCGATTATCGCCATGACCGCCGAAGCAATCTCCGGTAATCGCGAGCGGTGCCTGGAAGCCGGCATGGACGATTTCATTGCCAAACCGGTGAAGCTGGAAGACCTGGTCGACATGTTGCTGAAATGGTCGCCGGTGCGTGCCGGTGGCGAACCCATCCAACCTTCAGTCCTTTAGCTGGATTTCTTCAAGTCAGTAGATCGTGCGGCGCGTCTTACGGGCAGCATGGCGGCTGACTGAGTGCGATCCACCGCCGAGTCTGCGCGACATCGGGTGTGCGCTATTGCGCAACAGACTGCTTCTTCCGCTTCTCTTGCAAGTCCTTGGACTTCTGGAATTTTTTCTGGAAACGGTCAACGCGGCCTTCAGTATCGATCAGCTTCTGCCGGCCGGTGAAGAAGGGATGACAATTCGAACAGATTTCAACTCTGATGTCGCCCCTGTGAGTAGAGCGGGTTTTGAACGTGTTCCCACAAGCGCAGATAACATTCACTTCTTCGTAGGCAGGATGAATGCCGGCTTTCATGGTGCTGAATCCTTTCGATTAAGGCCGCTGGCTCGATGATGGCGGGCCAGTGGACCCATTCAGTATAGCAAATACAAACCCCCGCATCGCCGAGGGCGGTGCGGGGGCTCGCAGACTAGGTTTAATCCCAGTATTACTTCACTTTCGCGCAGGCAGGCGGCCGGTCTACGGGAGCAGCGGCCTCGTCACTGAACGAAACCTTAACGTTCGAACGGTCGACCTAACAGTCGGCCACCTCGCGCGTGGAATTAAGACAACAGTCACTACATTTACCCATTTTAGACTGGACCACCTCCTTTCTCAGTGATGCTTTTATCATAAAACCACCAAGTGGAAGATGTCAAACTAATTCTCTAGCCATACCAGATGTAGTAGTCACTAAGCGACTGACCTACAACGGGCTAATTTGAGAAGGGAATAAAAAAAACGCCTCGCAATTACGAGGCGTTTGACGAAAACCAAACCAATAGAGGCAACTCCCCAGAACCTCGGTCAACCCTGAAACTACCTTTCTCTACAGCAATCGCTGCGCCAGCGCCAAGCTACTGAAAAGAGGCGGTTCCTTCCGGCAGCCATTCAGTTTCTAATAGAGATCGCTAACCCGCTCCTACGAGATTCAGGAAACCGCCCGATTCGGCCCTTAGCGCCCAAGGGTACAATAGCCACTGGTGTTGAGTCCCGCTTCATCGCGGCTCGAAGCAGCCGGGGAATCCCCCAAACGGGACCCGTCCTCGGGGCGCCTGTCCCTGTTCGCTTTTTTTCTTAGCGGCATTTCAGTATCGTTTCTAGGCGCTATTCTGCTCGCCTGGCGATATCATCTCGGCGAAGGCTTCACGGAGGCAGGCAACCACTTTCTGAGCCTCGCTGCTGGATTCGTACTGTCGATCGGTGTGGCCCACGTTCTAATGTCCCGCAAGGGGGCCAAGTTCGTCCTGGTGGTGGCAAACGCCGTAACGTGCGCGGGATTTCTGTTCCTGGCATTTTCATCGCCTCCGGCGCCGGCCCGGTGGCGGTTCGCGGGCCTTTTGTGGATCGGAGTCGGCGCGGGACTGCTTAACACGGCCATGTTCCAGGTCGCCGCGCCCTTTTACCAGCGCGACCGGGCCGCAATTAATATCGCCGGCGTGCTGTTCGGCTCCGGTTGTGTGGTAACGGCGCTGCTCGTGGCCGGAACCTACTACGTATACACCGTACCTAGCATCCTAATTCTGCTGGCGCTGATCCCCGGGTTTTCGGCTGGCTTGTATGCAAAATCGCGCCTGGATGCCGGTGGGGTGCAACGGGGCGTCGAGTTTTTTCAACTGTGGCGTGAATTCCGGAATCCGGCCATGGCACTCTTCGGTCTGCTGCTATTTTTTCAATTTGGGAACGAATGGTCCCTAGCCGGATGGCTGCCGCTGTTTCTTACGCGGCGGCTCGGCATCAGCCCGGAAACATCGCTGTTGATCCTGGCGCTGTATTGGGCGGCTCTAATGGTAGGCCGCATTCTCTCGCAACTCGTCATGGGACGGCTCAAAGGAGGAGCACTGTTGCTGGGCTCCATCCTCTCCGCGCTGCTGGGCACCATTGTGCTCGCGTCAACTAATAATCGCTTCGGGGCTGTTATGGGGGTGCTGTTCGTCGGCGCCGGATACGCCTCCGTGTACCCGCTGGTAGTACAGAAGATCGGCCATCGGTTCCCCGAATATCGGCCCGGCCTTTATAACAGCTTGTTCTCGGTTGCCATCACAGGCGGACTGCTGGCCCCGTGGTCGCTCGGTTTCTTCGCAAACGCGTGGGGTATCCAGGCGGTGATGATTCTGCCCGCTCTCGGAACCTGTATGGTTTTCGTGCTGGTCTTGCTCATACTTTTGGAATCCAAGTTGAGCAGCCTGGCAGAACCTAAAGAATCCGGATCTTAGCTCTAACGCTTCCGTCGCTGTACGTCAGTGCCAGCGAATGGATAGATTTCGAGTCGCCATCGAACCGGAAAAACAGGTAGCCGGTTACCGGTTTGGTAATGACACCCTGCGGTAGCTCAGTTTTGCGTGGTGGGGCAGGCGACCGCTCATTGGATTCCGGGTCGAGAGCGATCGGCCGCCGCGGCATTTCCGATTGGACATCTTGTTTGCCGCCCACGTGCGTAATCGGTGGACCCCCGAGTTCCACGGCGCCCTCCGTGGATGAATCGCGGGCCGCCGCAAGCGGTCCGGAGGCTGTGCTCGCGCCCGATGCCGGTGCCAGCGTGAGCTTATCATCCACACTCAGCCGAAACTGAGATTTCGAAATGGTCGTGGCAGTCTTCGATAGAGGGAACACCGCGACTTCGACAACCAGCAGATTCTTGGACGCGTACAGATCCGGGCCTGCGGGAGCCCCATTCGGTAAGTACTTGGCGCCAATCTCAACTGCACCGGCTCGCGCGTGCGCCGGATATTCCGCCAGCTGGGGCAGTGGCTGCGCCGTCGCCGCCGAGATTAGGACAAAGGACAGAATCGCACACCGAGACACCACCTCAGTATAGCTCCACCGGGCTGCTGCTCCGTGACCTAGAATGACAGTGTCATGCGATGTTTGCTGGGGTTGTGGATCGCCGCTGTGCCGTTGCTAGCGGCCGATCGTCTGGAGGCACGGCTCGACGCGTTGCGCAACTCGCCCGCGCTCAACCGCGCCTCTGTGGGAATTCAAGTAGTCCGCCTCAGCGACGCCAAGGTTCTGTATCGATACAACGCCGAGCATTGGTTCGTGCCTGCGTCCAACATGAAGCTGTTCACTAGCGCCCTGGCGCTCATGCGGTTGGGGCCGGATTTTCGGTTTGCCACTGAAGTCAGGGCCGCACAGCCAATGGATGCCGCCGGGTCGCTGCCTTGTGACCTCGTGCTCCTGGGAGGAGGCGACCCAAGTCTTTCGGGCCGGGTTTATCCCTACCGGTACGATTCGAAGGCCGCTCCCGGTTCCCGCTACTCTTTCGCGGCCATCGATCAATTTGCCGATGAACTGGTGGCGCACGGGTTGAAAAACGTTGAGGGCGATATCGTGGGCGACGATCGCCGCTACGTTTGGGAGCCGCGCCCGGCCGGCTGGTCAACCGGCGATGCGCAATGGGAGTACGGAGCTCCGGTAAGCGCGCTGATTCTGAACGATAACAGTTTCGCGCTCACGGTCCGGCCGGGCGCGAGCCCGGGTGACCTGGCGCGGATCTGGCTGACCCCGGCTTTCGAATATTTCTCCATCGATAACCGTATCCGCACGGCAGCAGGTTCTGAACGGAAAATTGAGATCCAGCGCGAACCATCAGGCCGGGAACTGCACTTGACCGGAGTGATTCCCATGGGCGATCGCGGCGCTTCGGAACTGCTGGCCGTAGACGATCCTGCTCAATACGCGGCTGAGGTCCTGAGAGATGCGCTCCAGCGCCGCGGCGTGGCTGTCCGCGGCGAAGCCGTGGCGCGGCATCGATTCGGAGATGACATAGCTGCGGCGATGCCCGATCCGGCGCCGCCCGTAGTGCTAGCCCGGCGTCTGTCGCCGCCGCTTTCCGAATTGCTGCAACTGGCCGACAAGGTCAGCCAGAACCTGCATGCCGAGGTGTTGTTGCGGGAGGCCGCGCTCGCCGCCAGAAATGATGGCAGCCGCACCGCCGGGCTGGCCGAACTGCGCGATTTCCTGAGCAGTATCGGGTTACCGAAAGACTGCTGTCAGTTCAACGACGGATCCGGACTGAGTCCTGCAACCCTGGTTACACCGGCAGCCGTTACGGCGCTCCTGGCCTATATGTACAAGTCGGCCTACCATGATCTGTGGTTGAGCCTATTGCCCGTGGCCGGCGCGGATGGCACGTTGGCGGGCCGTTTTACAAAACATCCGGAGTCCGTGGCCGTCCGTGCAAAAACCGGTACTTTGTCGCACGTCCACGCGCTATCGGGATACGTGATGGCGCCGGGTCGCGAACCGCTGGCCTTCTCGCTGCTTGTCAACAGCAGCGAAACGCCTGGACCGGCTGTAACGGACGCCATGGACCGGATCGCACTGGGTTTGATTGAGTGAAGGCGGCCGAAAATTGTGCTTTCGCGCAAGCTTCAAGTTTTGTACTCTAGTAGCTACTCTCTCATGCAACGGTACCATTGGCAGGAGAAGTTCTAGCGTAAGCTAGAGAGGGATTGGAGGCGGACGTTCATGCAGAAATCGAGATTCTTTCTGATCGGTGCAGTTAGCGGGCTGCTTTGTATGCCGGTGCTGGGCCAGGATGCTCCAAAAGGCCCGCAATGCAAGGACCAGCAGGAATGCGACCTGTACAATTCGATCCTTCAGGACAATAATCCGAAAACGAAGCTGGAGAAGCTTCAGCAGTGGGAGAAACAAAACCCGGACACGCAGTTTCTGCAGATTCGCCGCACGCTGCTGATCACCACTTATGCCGCCAACGGTCAGGCGCAGCAGGCCATCGCGGTGGCCAAACAGAGCCTGGCCGCGGATCCCAAAGATTTCAACGCGCTGTACTATACGACGTTGCTCACGCAAGCCGCCTATGGAGCCAACCAACAGGCTTCCGTTCTGACGGATGGGGAAAACGCCGCGAAAGCTTTGCTGGCTTCGCTCGATAGCGCCCCGGCCGGCGTTCCCGCCGATCAATGGGCTAAACTTCGGCCCCAAGTGGAAACACTCGGGCATCAGACGCTCGGCTTCATTTATTCCCAACGAAAATCCTGGGATGCGGCGGAAGCCGAATTGCGAAAATCGCTCGAACTGAACCCCAACAACAGCGCTGTGGATTACAGCTTGGGTTACGCGCTGGCGAACAAGAAAGACAATTCAAATGCGCTGTTCTACTATGCCCGAGCCGCCGCCTACGATGGGCCGGGGAGCTTGCCCGCCCAACAGCGCCCGGGCGTTCAGGCGGAAGTGCAGAAAATGTATACGCTCCACCATGGGAGCGCCAACGGTTTCACGGATTTGTTAGCGGCAGCTAAAGCGCAGCCCAATCCGCCGGCTGGTTTCCATATCGACAGCAAGGCCGAGATCGCGAAGAAGAGCGCCGAAGCTGAGGTCGCCCAGGAAGAAAAACTGGCGAAGGAAAATCCAGAGCTGGCGCTGTGGAAGAACATCAAAGCGCAACTGAACGGCGCTGATGGAGCCGCCTATTTCAACTCCAGCATGAAAGACGCCAGGCTTCCGACGTTGCGGGGCAAAGTTGTGTCGTTAGAACCCGAGGTGCGGCCCAAGACGCTGGTCCTGGCGCTGGAAGACGGGACTACCGGCGACGCAACCCTCAAGTTCGAAGCGCCGCTGGCCGGTAAGGTGGATGCCGGAACCGAACTGACTTTTGAGGGAGTGCCGGAAAGCTACACCACGAGCCCCTTCATGGTAGTGTTTAACGTCGATAAGGAAAACCTGCACGGCTGGACCGGCAAGAACGCGGCGCCGGCTCGGCGTCCACCCGCTAAGAAAGCGCCTGCGAAATAACCGGCGTTCTGAAGCCGTAGACGCGCGCGGATTGAAGGCAAGTTATCCGGTGGCCGAAAGAGCCACCGCGAGATCGCTTGCGAATGCACGGATTTCGCGCACTTGGTCGCCGGTGGCCGGCTGCTCGAACCCTTTTCCCACGAAGAATCCTTGGCTGCCGCGCCAGACCAGCGCCGCGAAACCACGCTCGGTGAGCAGGCCGGGAGCCCCCATATTTCCGAAATCGTCGCCGCGCCGCTCGACGAACACGACAAATCCGCCGCGCTCCACGATGAAGTGGGATGTGATCTCGGCGGGAACGATTTGGAACCCGGCGGCGGCCATGCGCTCGAGGCGGGCGCTCACATTTTGTAGCGGCCGAGATCCTCGTCGTCCAGACTCTCGAGCCAGCGGCGCTGCTCTTCGGTATTGATCTTGTCGGCGGCCGCGCTCGACATCTTGGAATTTTTCAGCACGGAGTCGTCTACGTAGATGGGACAGTCCAGGCGGAGCGCCAGTGCCAGCGCATCACTCGGACGAGAGTCGACGCTGATCAGCTCTCCATCTTTGTCCAGCCAAATCACGGCGTAAAAGGTATCGTCCTTCAGCTCGCTGACCACCACCTTGCGGATTCCGGTACCTAAGCCGTGCAGCAGCGTCTTAATGAGATCGTGCGTCATGGGGCGTGGTGTCGAAACTTTCTCGATCTCCAGGGCAATGGCGTTCGCCTCGTAAATTCCCACCCAGATGGGCAAGATGGCGTTACCATTCGTGTCCTTCAGCACCACAATGGGCATGTTGCTGACGGGATCCATCATTAAACCTCGGATCTTCATTTCGACTTCCATATGTCCCCTTTCCTTACACGTTCCTTAAACGCTCGCGACCGCCTCTCCCGCTAACGAATTCGGACCCGCGCGCGTGACCCGAACATTCAAAAAGGTTCCAACCAGTGTCCGGCCGGCCCGCGGGCCAGGATCCGGATGCACGAAATTCAGAGTTCGATTTTGTGTGGTGCGTCCGATCCATTGACCCGTGGCCTGATTATACCCTTCGACGAATGCCTCATCGATGCTCCCGACCAGCTCGGAATTGCGGCGGATCTGTATGGCTCGCTGCTTCTCTTGCAGAATCGTCAGGCGGCGTGTTTTCTCTTCCTCAACGATGTGGTCGTCGAGCGACAACGCCGCAGTGTTCGGCCGGCGCGAATACTTGAAACTGAACAGCGAATCGTATTGGACCTCATCCATCAGCGCTAGCGTGTTCTCAAAATCGGCTTCCGTCTCACCGGGAAATCCAACAATGATATCGGTGGTGATCGAGATGTTCCGGCGCGCCGATTTCATCCACTCGATCCGCCGCATGTACTCGCCGCGCGTGTACAGCCGCTGCATGCGGTCCAGAATGGTATCGGAACCGGATTGCACCGGAAGGTGAACATGATTGCACAGCACCGGGTTTTCATCGATCGCGTCGATGATGTCCTTCACAAAATCGCGTGGATGCGAAGTAGTGAACCGGACCCGCCGGATTCCTTCCACTTCGCCAACGGCGCGCAGCAGACGCGCGAAATCCCAACCGGCCGCCGAGGGGTCGCGATAGCTGTTGACGTTCTGCCCCAGCAACTGAATTTCTCTGTACCCCATGGAAGCCAGCTCTCGAGCTTCTTTCAAAATGCTGGCGCTGGTGCGGCTGCGCTCGGGGCCGCGCGTAAAAGGAACCACGCAATAGGCGCACGACTTGTCGCAGCCCTCTATGATCGTGATATAGGCGCGGTGGGGATTGTCCCGGCGCGTGAACGCCGTCTCAAAAGCTTCTTCCGCATCGAGCCTTAGGCCAGTCACTCGCCGGCCGCCGGCTTCCAGTTGAACCAGCATCTGCGGTAACTGGGCGTAACTGGCGGAGCCTGCCACCAGGCTGACGTGTGGAGCACGGTCAAAAATCCGTTCACCCTCCTGCTGCGCGACACAGCCCAGAACGCCAAACACTTTGCTCTTGCCATGTTCTTTCTTGAACTGTTGCAGCCGGTTGAATACCTTCTGCTCGGCTTTGTCGCGAATACTGCAGGTGTTGTACAGAACCAGGTCGGCTTGTTCGAGGGTGTCGACCTGGGTGTAGCCTTGCGAGACCAGAGTGCCGATCACCTTCTCCGAATCGTGCGCGTTCATCTGGCAGCCAAAAGTCTCGATGTAAAACGTCTTCATGAATGGCGTCACTTCTATTGTAGCGACGTCACGCGCTGCGCAGTGTGATTGTGAGGACGCGGCGCGGACAGGCGGATGCGACTAGCTGGCGATGGGGTGCTGAAGACGATCGATGCGCTGCTCAACTCGTTGCACTTCGGACTTGAGCAGCTCGCGCATGTCATCGAAACGCTTATTCATATCGTCAAACCGCTTGTTCGTGTCGTCGAACCGCTTGTTCATGGAGTCGCGCAGATCGTCGATGCGGCGATTTTGAAAATACATTCCTAGGAGGTAGCCACCCACGATGACCGCAACTGGACCCCATTGGGCGAGTTGATTCACTGCATCCATTGTAGCGTGGCGCCCTTCGTCGCCTACTCGTTAGTGCACCGCATAGCAATTCGTTCTCTCCGGGCCGATATTTATTGGGCAACAAGGCGATGGGGGGGCGAGCAGGATGGCGTACACGGGTTGGCGTCATCCTTGACGCGGGCGGCCAAGTTTTTCATCATAAAGATCTACTGTTATGACTCCCTCCTCCATAGAAACCTCCTCCCGCTCTCAAGAGATCAGCGATCTGACGAAGCGGCTGACGTTCGGCACGTGGCGCTTTCAGAAATCTTGGGCGCCGCTGCACATCGCCGATGCCGAGGGCTGCTATTTCATCGATGGAAACGGCAAGCGGTATCTTGATTTCTCCGCGCAGCTGATGTGCGTAAACATCGGCCACAAGAACCGTGCAGTCATTGAAGCCATCGCAGCGCAGGCCCGCCAACTGGCATACGTTTCGCCCGTTTTCGCCACCGAACCGAGAGCGGAGCTGAGCCGCCTCTTGCTGGATGTCCTGCCCGCCGGCATCGAGAAATTCTTCTTCGTCACCTCCGGAACGGAAGCCAACGAAGCGGCGATCAAAATCGCGCGCCTGTTTACCGGGAAAACCAAAATCATCTCGCGCTACCGTTCCTACCACGGATCGACGATGGCATCCATCGCTGCCACCGGCGAACCCCGGCGCTGGCCTGTCGAGCCAGGCGGGAAAGGGCAAGGCGTCGTTTTCGCTCCTGAAGTGAATTGCTATGACTGCCCGATCAAACACTCCTATCCCGGCTGCGACATCGCGTGTGCCAGCTACTTGGAACACATTATAGAAAACGAATCTGACGTCGCCGCCGTCCTGGTTGAGCCCGTGGTTGGAACGAATGGCGTGCTCGTGCCGCCGCCGGAGTACTTCCCGCGCCTCCGCAGCATCTGCGACCGCCACAATGTTTTGCTGATCGCCGACGAAGTGATGACCGGCTGGGGACGCACCGGCGAGTGGTTCGCGGTCGACCACTGGAAAGTAAAACCCGACATTCTGGTTACCGCCAAAGGCATCACGTCCGCATATGTGCCGCTAGGCCTGTGCGCCACAACTTCGCGCATTGGCGCGTTTTTCGAGGATCACATGTTCGCTCACGGCCACACCTACGAGGCGCACCCGCTTACGCTTGCACCCGCGATTGCGACTATTCACGAGATGCAGCGGCTCAAGCTGGTGGAACGCGCGCGGGACCTCGGCCCTTATCTGGGCCAGAAGCTCGCCGGGTTGAAAAATTCGCACGCCTGCGTGGGTGATGTGCGTGGCCTGGGACTGTTCTGGGGCGTAGAACTGGTCAAGAACCGCGCCACCAAGCAGCTGATGAACACCAAGGCTGAAAAAATGTCGGGCAAAACGACAGTCGTCGAACAAGTCGCGGGTGAAATGATGAAGCAGGGCGTTGCCGTGCAGGCCTGGCTGAGCCACTTTGTGATCGCGCCGCCTTTGATTATCGAAAAGGCCGAAATCGACTTCGCCGTTTCTGTCATGGACCAGGCGCTCACGCTCGCCGACAAGTACGTCGAAGCATAGTCAGCGCTCGTCTATTGGCCGGCTATTCGGGCCGGTCAATTCAGCGATCCAGCGCTGCATGCGGGCATAGTGCGATCCTTTCCAGAAGATACGCACGCACTGGCTGCACCGGCGAAACTCGTCGTAATGATCCAGCGCGCGCTCGGGCACCGCGCTGCGCGCTTCGTCTTTCGAGACCGGCTTTAGAACGCCGTTGCACGCCATGCAACGAGTGAACGGCCGCGCCGCTGCGGCCAGGCTGAAGCGATCCATCACTTCGCCGATCTGACGGCGGCTGTTCGTCTCCCGCACCCAATATCCGTGCGTCACCGCCCCGTGCTTCAGCAGCCCGCGATCGCGTGTCAACAGAATGCGATGCTCGTCCGCCGAAATCCGCGCCAGTATCGCATCGTCGCGGGAGCGCTCGTATACCGAATCGAATCCCAGCATCCGTAAGTAAGCGGCCAGCCTGCCTAGATGAACATCCAGGATGAAGCGCGGGTTGCGCAACGGCTGAGGCCTCAGCCGCTGTGCCCCGCTGATATCGAACGACTCAAACACCGGATAGACGGCGATCCGGTCCGAATCCTGCACCTGATAGGAGAAATCCACCGGTTGCCCGTTCGCTACGATCAAATCCACCTCCGTATGCGGCACGCCAAAGCCTTCGATCATGTCCTTAACGGATGCGGAAATGTAGAACGATTTCTCTAAGGTTTGATAACGCTGCCGGGGCCCCAGGTGGCCATTCAGCTCCGCATAAAATCGAAAGGCCGCGCCTTTTGGTTGCGCCACAACCCAATCCTGCCACTAGTGGCTGCCGCAAAGTAGAATGAGACCTTGCTCCCCTCCGATGCCCATCAACGCCACCCGGCTGATCCGTAAAATGCGCGGCGGAGCCCAGGCGCATCTGCTACAGTGCGACGACGGGCACTTCTATGTCGTGAAGTTCCGCAATAACCCGCAACATCGCCGGATTCTGGTGAATGAATGGATCGCCTCAGCGTTCCTTCAATATCTGGAAATCTCCACGCCGCCGGTGGCCTTCGTCAACCTATCCGCGGATTTTCTGGAGAGCAATCCTGAGATTCACATTCAGCTTGGATCCCGCCGCCTGCCAGTTGAGGCCGGCTGGCATTTCGGTTCACGTTATCCGGGGGATCCCAACAAAACCATCGTTTACGATTTCATTCCCGACCTGCTGCTCGAGAAGGTCGCAAATCTGAAGGAATTTCTGGGTGTGCTGGTGTTCGACAAGTGGTCCGGCAATGCCGACGCGCGGCAGTCCATTTTTTTCCGTGCGCGGTTGCAGCCCTGGCCCTCCGCGAAATCGGATCAGCCGCTGCGGCTCGGCTTCGTCGCTTCGATGATGGACCACGGCTATGTCTTCGACGGCCCCCACTGGACCTTCAGCGACTCACCGCTGCAAGGCCTTTACTTCCGGCCTTCGGTCTATCGCTGGGCGAAGTCATTCGAGGATTTCCAGCCATGGCTCGATCGCGTCGTGCACCTGCCGGAAGAAGTGGTCGATCGCGCTCTCAAGCAGATACCGCCGGAATGGCTGGCGGGCGATGAAGCGGCACTCGACGCTTTGCTCGGCAAACTTATGGCGCGGCGGAAGCGTGTGCCGGATTTAATCGAAGAATCGCGGCGCGGCCGGATCAACCCGTTTCCGCTGTGGCGCTGACAGGAATCAGGGTTGGAGCTTCAGCGTACCTTCGTAATAGAGTACCCGCTGGCGATCGTCCCGGACCGCACGCGCGTTTTCGATAACACGGATCACGTGGCCGTCCTTCCGCTTTAGTTCCAGCGTGACGTTGACCAGGTTCCCTTCCTGCTCCAGTTGTTTTGTGAGACGCTGGCGATCTTCCGGACGCGCATAAAAATCGTGTACGTCCAGGGCTCGCAGTTCGGCTTCGGACTCGTAGCCGAGCATTCCCACCAGAGCTTTATTGGCCCGCAAGACTTCTCCGTTTGGGCTGGTTTGGTAGATGCCTTCGGAAATGCTTTCAAACAGCGTTCTGTACCTGGCTTCCGATTCTCGCAGGGCTGCCTCGATCTTTTTTCGGCCGCTCGTGTCGGAGAACACCACTACGGCGCCGCGAAGAGCACCCTCGTCCAGGATGGGATACGACGAATACTCCACCGGAAATCGCGAACCGTCGGCCCGAAATAGAAACTCGTCATCGATGCGATAAAACCGCGCTTCGTGCAGCGTGACATGGACCGGACATTTCGACGCTGGATAAGGCTGCCCAATCGCGTCCGTGTGGTGAATCAACTCGTGCAAACGCCTGCCGAGGAGATCCTCGCGCCGGTATCCCAGCATGGCCGCCGCTGATCCGTTCACGAACGTGCAGCGGCCTCCCAGATCGATGCCAAACAGGCCTTCTCCTGTAGATTCGAGGAGCAGTTCGAGCTGCTTCTTGGCTTTGTTGGCTTCCTCATATTGGGCCTTGATACCGCCGGTCAGCGGCGCACAAATCGCCACTGCGCCGGTTTTCTCCCGCTTGTCGTCAAACAAGGGGCGCGCGCTCACCAATACAGTGCGATTGGCGCCGGGTTGGCTAATTACCGCGTATTCAGCCGTTACCGGCGCGTCCGTTTCGAGCGCTCGAAAGAGCGGGTGGTTTTTCTGCAGCCGATCTTGGCCGAACAACTCGCGGGCGGCATGATTTGCGATCACCACGTTTCCGGCCGCATCGCACACGACCATGGCTACATCTGCAAATTCAATTGCAGAATCGAAGAGATTCCCCGTCATCCCGTGGTTCGATTTTAACCACTTTAGTATTTGCTTACAATCCCGAAAACGCCTTTGTGATACCGTGTAGGGTTCAGACATGAAACCGTGCCCCGGGCGGGCAGACCGCGCTGTGGGCAGTGTTTGCACGGGAGGAGAAGCAATGGAAGCGCTCGGCATGGTGGAAACAAAAGGACTGGTCGGCGCGATCGAAGCTGCTGACGCGATGGTGAAGACCGCGAAAGTCACTTTGCAAGGAAAGGAATATATCGGCGCCGGCTACGTCACCGTCACGGTACGGGGTGATGTAGGCGCCGTAAAGGCAGCTACGGATGCGGGCGCGGCCGCCGCGCGCCGCGTGGGCGAACTGGTCTCGGTACACGTGATCCCGGCCCCGCACTCCGAAATCGAACCCGTACTCCCAGGCGCCAAGAAGGGCGACAAATCGCTAGGCTAGCGCCGGCCGCACCTGCTAACGGAGGGCTGGTTTCCCCGCGCGCAGCATGTCTGGGACATTGACAGATCCCGATCTGGCCTCGGTTCAGGAGGTGCGCTCCAAGGTCGACGGCGCGTACGCGGCGTGGCGGAAATATCTCGCCTTTCCGCAGGAGCGCGTGGATGCCATCGTGGAGCAAGTGGCCGCGGCGGCGCGCGCCAACGCCCGCCGGCTGGCTGAACTTGCGGTCCAGGAAACCGGGTACGGTAACGTCCAAGACAAGCTGGCCAAGAATCTTCTGAGCAGCGATGTTCTGCCGCGCGCGATGCGCGGACTGAAAACGATCGGCGTGCTGCGCGAGGATTCAGAACGCAAGATCGTTGAAATTGCCGTGCCGATGGGCGTAGTGGCGGCGATCCTGCCGACCACGAATCCCACCTCAACGGCCATCTACAAAACTCTGATTGCGCTGAAATCGGGTAACGCCATCGTGCTCAGTCCGCATCCCCGGGCCAAGGCCTGCACCTGCGAAGCGGCGGCTGTCTTGCAGCACGCGGCGGTTCGCGCAGGCGCCCCCGAAGGGCTGGTGCAGTGCATCTACAACGCGACTGTCGATGGGACCAACGCGCTGATGAAACACCTCCGCGTCAGCGTGATCCTCTCGACCGGCGGCAGCGGGATTGTGCGCGCGGCATACTCGAGCGGGAAACCGGCATTCGGCGTTGGGCCGGGAAATGTTCCGGTGCTGATCGACGTGTCGGCGCCCATGGACGAAGCGATCGCCAAGGTCGTACAAGGCAAGTCTTTCGATTTCGGAACCGTATGCTCCAGCGAGCAGACCATTGTGGCGGAGGCAAGTCTCCGCGATCGAATCCCGGCCGCTTTGAAAGCACAGAATGCGTTTCTCTGCGATGCGCGCCAGACCGAGGCGCTCGCGAAAGTTCTCCTTGCTCCAAATTTCACGGTGAATCCGGAGTGCGTTGGCCAGCCGGCGCCGAAGATCGCGCGCATGGCCGGATTCGAAGTTCCGGCCGCCACTCGCGTTCTGGTTGTCGAGATTCAAGGCGTGGGTAAGCAGCATCCTCTGTCGGCCGAAAAGCTTTCTCCGGTGCTCTCTTTGTATTTCGTCGCGGATTTTCAGGCCGCGCTGGATGCCTGTGAAGCGCTGCTGAGGTTTGGCGGGTTGGGGCACACGGCCGCAATTCATGCGGGCGACGATGCGCGCATCCGGGAGTTCGCAATGCGCATGCCCGCTTTCCGGATTCTTGCCAACACCTCCGCGCCGCAGGGATCCACCGGTATCACCACTAACGTATTTCCTGCTATGACGCTGGGCTGCGGCGCTGTAGCGGGCAATAGCACCAGCGACAATATCGGACCATTGCATCTGATCAATATCAAGAGGCTCGCTTACATGACACGCAAAGCCGAAGACGCGTTTGAAAGTCCGGAGTTTTCCGAAGCCGCGCCAACTGTGGATCGCGAGGCGATTGTGGCTGCTGTAGAGCGCTATCTTGCCAAGCGCCGGCTCGATTCCAAGCGAGGCGGCGCGCAGGAGCCGCAAACGGCCACCACTCGCGCTTCGGGCGAGAGACAAATGCCTCCTGACCGCCACGTTGAAGTGGTGGATTTCGTCTGCGAAGACGATGTGCGCCGCGCAGTGTCACAATCGAAAAAGATCTATATTGGGCCATCGACCATCGTGACTCCGTCGGCCAGAGACTTATCGCTCCAGCACGAAGTGCTGATCCTAACCGATGAAAGGAAGTCGAGGAATAAGGCCACTTCGGAGTAATATTGGATGACACAAGATCTGAATGCATTGAAAGCGGAGATGGAGCAGTACCTGCAGGAAAGCGGATTAGTGGTGTTTCATAGCCATGCGCGCTCGCTCGACTCGGCTCCGACCATTTTTTGGGACACACAGCGTCGGCCGGATTTCCGGGAGTTCCTGCAGGCCGCCAAAACCGCCGATGTGAAACTGATCGTGCTCCATCAGCGCGAGTTTGCGGCGGAACAGATTGATGACGCGCTGGAGCAACTGCGCGACTGCGAGATGCCGCGGGACGATTTCCGCGATTTTGAGCGCCGCTTGAAACAAGCGCGCGCGTACGATGGCTCCGTCTGTGAAATCGAGTTGTCGTTCAGCCTGCAAGGAACGATCTATGCGTTCGATGTGCGCACGGCCTGGTATCAAGATTACAGCGAGGCGGTGCAGGAGATCGATCTGCTTACGGCGGTGGATGAAGACGAGGACAATTCCATCGGCGGCTATTTCTCGAAGAACTAAATATGCCCGTTGAGCCGATCACGCCGCCGGCCGCAAACTGGTTGATGCCCGAATCAGATGAGCCCGCCGCTCAGCGTCTGGTATCCGCGCTGCGGCTTCATCCCATTGCCGCGCGCGTGCTCCTGAATCGCGGGTTCAGCGATCCTGCCGCGGCTGAACGGTTCCTGGCGCCTTCGCTCGCGCATCTCCACAACCCGCTCCTGCTCACGGGAATGAGTGACGCTGTGGCGCGCCTTCGCGTGGCGATCCAGGCGAACGAGAAGATCCTGATCTATGGCGATTACGACGTGGATGGAACGGTTTCGGTCGTAATTCTTAAGAAGGCCATTGAACTGGCCGGCGGCCATGCGAGCTATCACGTGCCGCATCGTCTGAAGGATGGCTACGGCATGCGTTCGGAGATGATCGACCGCGCGGCGGCCATGGGCGTCCACCTGATCGTTAGCGTCGACACGGGTATCCGAGCCCAGGACGTGGTGCGCGGCGCACGCGAGCTGGGAATCGACGTCATCATCACCGATCATCATCTTCCGGATGCGCAGCTTCCGCCCGCCACGGCCGTGCTGAATCCGAACCGGCGCGATTGCAGTTATCCAGATAAGAACCTGTGCGGGGCCGGTGTGGCATTCAAACTGGTCCATGCGCTGCTCGAGACGCTCGGCTGGCCCAAAGAGAAGCTGGAGCGGATGCTGAAGTCGTTTCTGAAGCTGGTGGCCATTGCCACCGTAGCTGACGTGGTGCCGCTGCTGGGCGAAAACCGCGTGATCGTGAAGTACGGGTTGGAAGGCTTAAATCGCGCGAAAAATCCCGGGCTGCGAGCCTTGCTGGAAGTTTCCGGAATGCTGGACGGCCGGCCGCCCGGCGCGCGCCAGGTTGCGTTTCAGATTGCGCCGCGCATGAATGCAGCCGGGCGCATGGATGACGCCGAGAAAGTGATCCAGATGTTCCTGACCGAAGATCCGGAATGCGCCAAGGCATTGGCCGTTGGTCTGCACTCCCTCAATCAGGAAAGGCAGCAGACCGAGGCCGAGATCGTGCGGCTGGTCCTCGAGGAATGTTCCAAACTCCCGGTGGCCGAAGAGCAGGCGGCGCTGGTGTTCGCCGGTGACGGATGGCATCGCGGAGTGGTGGGAATCGTCGCCAGCCGCTTGGTGGAGCGCTTTTGCCGTCCGGTGTTCGTGCTGAGCCAGGATATCGGCGAAACGCAGGGCTCAGGCCGCAGCATCGCATCGTTTCATTTGTTGGACGCCTTGGAATCGATGCCGGATCTGTTTACGCGCTTCGGCGGGCATAAGCAGGCGGCGGGTGTCAGCCTGTCGACCGATCGGGTGGCGGAGTTCCGCGAGCGGCTGAATGCTTACGCTGCCGCGCGGCTCACGCCCGCCGACTTTCGGCCGCAGCTTGGGATCGATGCATTGGTGGACTTAAAGGAGCTGACGAGCGGGCCGGCGGTGGAACAGATCCTGGCTATGGCGCCCTTTGGATTTGGAAATCCGGCGCCCGTGCTGGCAATCAGGGACGCCGAGATTGCGGCGGCTCCTGTTCCACTGAAGGAAAAACATCTTAAACTACACCTGCGTCAGGGTGGACGGAATTTGCTGGCCACTGCGTGGAACCTTGCTGCGCGTGCCGCGGAATTCACGCCCGGCGCGCGCGCGGACGCCGCATTTACCATCGAAGAGGACGCTTATTCCGAGAGCCGCGGTTGGGGTGGATGGGCCGCGACGCTCAAGGATGTGCGCCTGCAACCGGCGAACCTCGGCTGACGCGTTCGCGCGCGGCGCTCGCAAACGCTTCGAACAGCCTGCGGTCCCCCGCGCTGAGCTGGATTCGATCCTCAGGGTGCCATTGCACCGCCACTGCGAACGGCTCGTCCGGTCTCTCGAGCGCCTCGATAACGCCGTCCGGCGAGATGGCGGAAACAATCAGGCCCTCCCCGGCCCGGTCTGCCGCCTGATGGTGCCGGGAGTTTACGGCGTGCTCGGGTTCCTGCAAAATCGAAGCCAGACGCGTACCTTTCGTGACGCGAACCGTGTGCGCGATCGCATCCGGTTGTTTCACACGGTGCGGGCCTTCGGGCTTCAGGTGTTGAATCAAGGTTCCGCCGTGGACCACATTGAATAACTGCATGCCGCGGCAGATGGCTAACACCGGCAGGCCCAAATCGAAGGCCTCTCGCAACAGCTTGGTTTCCAGAACGTCCCGCTCGTCGTCCGGCGGCTCGGTTTCAGGAGCGGGCGGCCGGCCATAGCGAGCCGGATTGATGTCCGTGCCGCCCGTGAGAAGAAGCGCATCCAAGGCTTCAACCGAGCCTGCGGTACCGGCCGGGACACGGACAGGTTCGAATCCCACCGCACGAAGCGCTGCTTCATACGGTGCGAGCTTCGCGGGGTTGCGGAACGTAATCGCCGCTCTCATGGAGTCCAGGGTAACGCTTTGACGTAGCGCGCCGCGATCCTACACCACAGTCTTTTTCCAGCGCCCACGGCGGAACAGCAGGATACTTGTAACCGCCAACAGCGTGTCTCCTGTGACAACCGCAAAAAAAACGCCGCGCGGTCCAAGGCCGGTATGAAATGCCAATAGCCAGGCCGCGGGAAGCTGGCAAATCCAGAAGCAGAACAGGTTGAGCAGGGTGGGCGTGGTAGTGTCGCCGGCCCCATTGAAAGCCGCGGTAATCACCATGCCATACGCATACGAAACGTATCCGTAGCTGAGCACGCGCAGCCCCTCGGCCGCCAACGGCGCAACCGCCGGATCGGTGGTGAACAGCGCGATGATCTGATGGGCGAAGACGATAAAGATCACGCCGACTCCGCCCAGGAATACCGCATTGTAGAGCCCGGTCCGCCACGCGGATTTTTCGGCGCGCTCCGGCCGTCCCGCGCCAAGATTCTGCCCCACCAGTGTCGCCGCGGCATTACTCATCCCCCACGAGGGCAGCAGCGCGAAGACAATGACGCGGATTGCCAGCGTGTTCGCCGCCACGGCGTCGCTCCCGAAGCTGGCCATGATGCGCACGATGCCGATCCAACTGGCCATCTGCACCAGGTATTGGATGATCGCGCTGAATGACAGGCGCACCATGCGTGCCATGACCCGCAAGTCCAGGCGTAGTTGGCGCGCGCCGATCTTCAGACGGGTTCTGGCCGAGCTCAGAACCCAGAGCTGAAAAAGCACGCCGATGCCGCGGCCGATGGTCGTTCCCACGGCCGAGCCCGTTACGCCCAGCTTCGGAAATGGTCCGATACCGAAGATAAAGCACGGATTCACGCAAATGTTCACGATATTCGCGATCCACAAGGCTCGCATAGCCGTAGCCGCATCGCCTGCCCCTCGGAGAACCGCGTTGGTCAGGAACAGTAAAAAAATGGTTGCGCTGCCCGCGAACATCATCCGGGTATAGCCTGCGCCGGCCTGTACCACTTGATCGGAGCCGCCCATCAAGCGCAGCAAGCGAGGGGCGGCCGCAGATCCGGCGAACGCGGTCACAGCCGCGATCAAAAGCCCGGCAACGATGGCTTGCATGGCAACCAGGCCTGCGGCCGCTTCATCCTTCTCGCCGGTACGCCGCGCCACAAGAGCCGTAGCGCCCATGCCGAGTCCCAATGCGATGCAATAAAGCACCGTCATGCAGGTCTCGGTAAGTCCGACGGTAGTGATCGCGTCCGCACCGAGGTGAGCCACCCAAAACACGTCCACGACCCCGAAGAGCGACTCCATACACATCTCAAGCACCATCGGGACGGCTAGCAGCACGATGGCCCGTCCGATGCTGCCTTCCGTGAAGTCTTGATGGGTTCCCATTACCGCTTCGCGCAGCGACGACCAGAACCCGGGGACACGAACTCGTACAGCGCTGGTTTCACTCATATGGATCTCCAGAGATTTGAAAAACCCTTTCTGCCTACGCGCGCAGATCGATGGAGGGCGCGCTGGTGGCTACAGATCTGGACCGGCTCGTTAGGAGCGGGTCCGGATGGCAGATGGGTTTTTCACGGTCGTGTACCTCGAAGCGACGAAACGTGTCCAGGATAGCGCATTTGAGGCCCTCTTTGGGGGATTGCCTCGTGCCTGAGACTCATGCCTGGTACCACGCATAGCGAAACGCGATCCCTGCCCGTTAGCGCCCATTTCGCCGGTACCTCCGGCGCCCGTCGATATTGGTAAAAGTACCGGGATCATGCTATTATCGCCTTCAAAAGCTTGATCTCAACAGGGCTCAGGCACGCCGGTGCGCCGGGCGACAGCTGCATGCTGAATCGACCCACGCCAGGCCAGACATCGGCCTGCACGGAAGGAGTGCAGCCATGAAGGCAGGGGCATCGCCCACACCGCAACACGAAGGAATGGAATCCGACGCAGATCTTCCGCATCCAACGCTGCTTGGCTCGGACGACCCATTAGCGCGAATCCTGGATCTCGCCGATGACGCAATCATCTCCGTGGATGAAATGCACCGGGTGATTCTGTTCAATCAAGGCGCCGAGAAAATCTTCGGCTACTCCGCTGCGGAAGTGAACGGGAAGAGCTTGGATATCCTGCTTCCGGAGCGCCTGATGGAAGCCCACGCCCGCCACATCCATGAGTTCGCGGTTTCGCCCGTCGTTGCCAGGCGCATGGGGGAACGGCGCGAAATTCTCGGGCGGCGAAAGAACGGCGTCGAATTCCCCGCGGAAGCTTCCATTTCGAAAGTCATCGCCGGCGGGCGCACCATGTTCACCGTCATTCTCCGCGACGTGAGCGAACGGATGATTAACGAAGAGCGCATCCGTGCATCGCTGCGCGAGAAGGAAGCGCTGCTCAAAGAGATTCACCACCGGGTGAAGAATAACCTGCAGGTCGTCTCCAGCCTACTGGGGCTACAATCGCGCGCGGTGGCGGATCCGGAGATGCGCAAAATGTTTCAAGAGAGCCAGGATCGCATCCACTCCATGGCCTTGCTGCACGAGAGCCTGTATCAGTCGCACAATCTCTCGGAAATCAATTTTCCCGAGTATATCCGGCAACTGGCCGCACACCTATTTAATTCCTATGGCGTTGCGGCCGAGCGAATTCATTTGCAAACGGATTTGGATCAATTGTCGCTGCACCTGGACGCGGCCGTGCCGTGCGGTCTTATCATCAATGAGCTGCTCTCGAATTCCTTGAAGTATGCCTTCCCCGACGGCCGGCAAGGCAGGATTCGGATCGAGTTGCGCGGGCTTTCCGGCGGCCAGACGCGTTTGGTTGTAGCGGACAACGGAATCGGCTTACGCGCGGACGTGGACTGGGTAAACGCCCGATCGCTGGGTCTGCGGCTGGTTCGTACGCTGGCCCAGCAATTGGGAGCGGAACTGGAAGTGAACACCAGCCAAGGCATGGAAGTCCGGCTGGCCTTCGCCGCCGCTGCCTAGCGCCGCAAAACCTTAAACGCGAACTCGCGCCCCCATCCCTGCTGAAAAGCGAGCGAAATCCACAGCAGCGCGAACGGTTCCAGAAGGCGCGCTTGCTTCAAAGGACCGGCATCGCGCGCGTCGAATCCGATCTCTTCGGCAAGCTGATGAACGGTCTTCTTGGCCGATTCATCGTCGCCGCAATAAAACAGCACCGGCTTCTCTCCTTTGAATGAACTGTCCGCCATGATGTTGTTGCCGACCGTATTGAACGCCTTCACCACCTTTGCGCCCGTTGCCCAGCTTGCCACTTGCTCGCCGGCGGATGTGGTTGTGCCCAGCGCGAGGCCCGAGAGATCGGGTAGCAGCGGATTGGTTGCGTCGATCAAAATCTTCCCCGATAAATTGCCGAGCCCGGTCAGCGCTTCCTGCGCGGCCGGCCACGGGAGCGCAAAGAGCAGCACGTCGCTTTGCGCTGCCTCGGCCAGTGTGGCCGCGCGCGCTGTCTTCCCTGCCTCTGCCAAAAGCTGTTTCATATCGGATGCGCCGGGGTCACGCGACCCGAATACCACTGGATGCCCTTTCTGCGCCCACCCCGTTCCCAAAGCACCGCCAACATTGCCCGCACCAATAATGCCGATTGTCATTTATCTCTCTTTCTGCTCCTGCAAATTGAAATTGTGGTTCTCGTGATAGACTATGCAGCGCCGCTGGGGGTTGCAAGATAATGAGGTATGGCGCTGAAATTCACCACCTCATACGTGGAAGACTCCCTGGCCGTTTTCCGACAATATAAAAAACTCGCCGAGCGAGCCATCGAGCAAGTCAGGGACGACGAGCTGGTGCGCGTCTTGGACGACGAGATGAATTCGATCGCGATTATCGTAAAGCACATGGCTGGGAATATGCGATCCCGTTTTACGGATTTCCTCACCAGCGATGGCGAAAAACCCAACCGCGATCGCGATTCGGAGTTCGTGGAGCCGCCCGCGTCGCGCGAGCAGTTGATGAAGATCTGGGAGGAAGGTTGGAACTGCCTTTTTCGTGCGCTCGAGCCACTCTCCGAAAGCGATCTTTCGCGCACCGTCGCCATCCGCGGTGAAGCCCACTCTGTCATGCAGGCCATGAACCGCCAACTGGCGCATTATTCCTATCACACCGGTCAAATTGTCATGCTGGCGAAACATTTCCGCGCTACAGAGTGGAAATCGCTTACGATTCCGCGCGGGAAATCCCGCGATTTTAATCAGCGAGTGTCGGCCGGCGAGGTCAGCCAGCGGTAGCGGGCGCCAGCGCCGACAAAAGATCTTCCACCGGTGCATTGTCGCCGAAGGTTTGGCTGATACGCGCGTACCGGTCGACGTTTCCCGGGCCGAAGACGAAGCTCCCGCCCAATTGAAACGGATTCTTGCCCACTCCATGCTGCCGGTAGCCGCCCTTCTGCGCGCGTTTCCGCGCAGCCGCATTATCGGAGCGAAGCAGGTGCAAAATATTGGCGGATTTCAGTCCCGCCGCCCGGTAGGCGCGGCGCTCCGCATCGATGAGTAGCGGAAATTGGATTCCAGTCTCCTCGCGGAACGCGGATGCGTAGTGCGCATCCCCTAAGCCAATCGCCGCGAGTTTTGCTCCGCGCGCCTCGAATTGTTCGGCATGCTCGCGCAACTGCGCGACGTGCTCGCGGCAGAAAATTCAGCCGTAATGCCGCAGAAACACAACCACGGCCGGCGAGCATGCCCATAAAGAACCGAGCTGTAACGAAGCGCCTTGCGAGTCGGGCAGAATAATGGGCGCCAGCGCTGCACTGAGTGTGGAGGGCACAAACGCAATCTAACACACGCCGGCGGTTCTCACGGGAGGGTGCTAACGTAAACGATAGCTCGAAAGCGAACGATGCAAGGGCAGAGAATGCAATTGCTGCGATTCAACGGCGCGGTGGAGCGGGATCCCGCCATTGCCGCTTGGATGGAGAAACACCCGCGTGACTTGAGCGCCATCGCCTATCGCTGGTTCAACACCATGCGAAAGTGCGGGGACGAAGTCCGGGAGCTCTTGCATGACGGCTGTCCGGTTGCATGCTTAGGAGATGCGCCCTTCGCCTCCGTGAATATATACACATCGCATGTAAATGTGGGTTTCTTTCACGGCGCAGCGCTGCCGGATCCGGCGCGCTTGCTGGAAGGCGCCGGCAAGTTCATGCGTCATGTGAAGCTGAGACCGGGAGAGGCCGCAAACGCGGCAGCGCTAACAAATCTCATCCATTCGGCATACATGGACATAAAGGCGCGCGTCGAAAACGGTTAGCTCCAGTCAAACAGCGTCCCGCAGTGAACAACTACGGATCGCACTATTGGACCGCGAGCGTCGCAACGTTGCTGCTGCGATTGCCCGACGCGATCGCCACCGGAGCTGCAGGGTTGGCGCCGATGCCGGACGGTACTATGCAGTTGATCTGATCCAAGCCCACGTAGCCCGGCGCGCGCCCCGCAAATGTCACAGGACAGTCTTTGCCGCCGATCATGACGGTGGGTTGCTGTATCGCATAGTCAAGCCCGCCGCGATTGCCGGTCTGGCCAAGTCCAGTGGCAAACAGCTCGACGAAATCACCGGCGCGCAGCGGGTTGGACGCGCTTACCACTTGATCATTGGTGGCATTCAGCGCCGCCGCAGCACCGCTGCCCGATGCATCCAGCGTGAAGATCGCCGGAACGGCTGTTTCAATCAGTAAGTTTACCGTCCGGCTACCTGTTGAATTGCGCACTGTCAATTGCACCAGCCCGCTCGCATTGTCGGGAATCACCGCGTTGATCTGTGTGCCGGAAACGTACTCCAGACCCATCGGATTGCCATTGACCAGCGCCTGCGTATCGCTCAACTGCGTCGGAAACGGCAGCGCGCTCGCCTGTGCCGTTCCACTTGCGAGAGAGGACCCGTAAATGGCCGCGAACATGCCCGGTGCGACGCTCAGTGGAAACGTGTTCGCCGCCGCAGGCAACACGCGGCTAATCTGCGGCCCCTGCTTGACCACAAATGCTTGCGTCCCACCCGGGGCGAGCGTAACTGTGTTGGACACGGTTCCCACGGAGGACATCGTAGTTAATGTGACCTGGCCTGCCGGAAAAAGATCGGTGTACGCAACCAGGCTGGACGGGATGTTCAACTGCTTCGACGCCGCTGTCGAGGTCGCGCTGGCGCTATTCAACTTCAGCGGCGAATCGTCCGATCCATGCCCTTCCACATCCAGGCCGCCGTCCACCGACAAAAACGGATCGTTTTCGGCCGCCGTACCGACGCTCTTCCACGCGCCGGTGCCGTTCAGGAAAGACGTAATGATTTGCGCTGTCGGATCCGAAGCCGATTCAATGTTGGCGATGCCCTTTGCATTTTGCACGCATAGCCCCGTCAATCCGAGCAATCCGCCTGAACCCACATGGCAAAAGGGAACGACCTGCGTGCGGCCCGGCATATAAAACCGCAGCGACGCGCTGGTCAGCGCGACGACGCCGTCATCGAAACCCCGCATCACTGCGAGCCCGCTGCCCGCATTGCCCACCGCCGCCACCGCGTCCACGCCGCGCAGATCGTCAGTGCCTTGGTTCCAAGTGGCGAGATCGAATAAAAACTGGCTCCCGCTGGCCAACTCCTGCAGTTTTGTGTTGAAACCTGCCAGCAGCGCCAAGGGGGTCCCGAAGTGCGGTGTGGCCAGGAATACGACTTTGCGAACTTGACTGTTTGCGGGCGGGCTGAACATTCCGGCGGCATTCTGTTTGCCGCTTAAATAGCAGCGAAGCACCAGGCCGCCCATGCTGTGCGCGATGACATCCATCTGGCCAACCGGTTGGCCATCCTGATAGGTGAGGCCAGACAAAAACTGTCCGAATGCCGCGCCCAGGTCTTCAATAGACGCCGTTTGTGGAAGCGAGCACGTGTCGAAAAACAAACTTGCTTCGCCGTTGGCTTGAAGCACCTGGTCGGCGATCCCGAAAGTGTTTGTAAATGAGCCCGGGCACACGTCCTGAAAACCGTTAATGAACACCACCGGAGGGCTGGACGTGCGCGGCACGGGGCTTCCAGAGGGAATCAGTTGAGGCCAGCAGCAGACCGGCAGCAGGGTAGCAAGAAGGCAATAACGCATGTGCTGGTAGTGGGACGCACTCCAGCACAGATCTGGATCAGTGGATTTGTTGGTTCCGGCTCGCCGTTACCGGGTCGGAACCGGCTGCAGCGCGCGGCTCTCGATAATGCGGTCGATCATGCCGTATTCCAGCGCCTGGTCCGGCTCCAGGATGTAGTCGCGATCCACGTCGCGCGCGATGCGGTCCACCGGCTGGCCGGTGGCATTGGCGAGAATTTGATTCAACGACTCGCGCATTCGCAGGATTTCGCGGGCGTAAATGTCGATGTCCGCCGCTTGGCCGCCCAGCCCGCTCATGGAAGGCTGGTGAATCAGGATGCGCGAATGCGGTAAGCTGTAACGTTTTCCTTTTGTCCCGCAAGCCAGCAGCACCGCCGCCATGGACGCCGCCTGACCGACGCAGTAAGTCACGATATCCGGCTCGATCAGGTTCATCGTGTCCAGGATCGCCAGTCCGGCCGTGATGGATCCGCCGGGCGAGTTGATGTACAGCGAAATGTCCTTTTCTGGATCTTCGGCTGCAAGGAAAAGCATTTGGGCGATGATCAGGTTCGCGACGTTATCGTCGATCGGCGTCCCCAGGAAAATGATGTTCTCTTTCAGCAGGCGCGAGTAGATGTCAAACGCGCGCTCGCCGCGCGAGGTCTGTTCCACGACCATCGGCACCAGGACGGAGTTGTGCATCGAAAGAATGTCCTCCAAAACATCCATGATAGCGCGATCGCGTGGTCCAACTTGTTTTGCACTGCTGAGGAGCGCGATTCGAGGGAGAACGCCCGAGCCGCATTCTCAATCTGCCGCTGCCGCCATGGCAAGAGGTTTTGCAGCCAACCGCCGGTCGACTCGCGATCAGGGTTAAGTAACGCTACCGCTGCCTAGACGAAGACTTGCTGATTATCTACAGGAGAACCGCTCAGCAATGAGCGAAGGTGGATGCGAACAAGGTCCCGATTCGAACACTACTATTGGGGCCGTTCGCGAACGGACAAAAGTATATCAGGGGCGAGTTCGCGCGATCCAGGACGTAGCATGGATACATGGATGAAACTTTCTTGAACGGACGAAATGCGCTGGTGACCGGAGGGACTCGCGGCATCGGCTTCGCCATCGCCGAAGCTCTCGCGCAAGCCGGTGCCGGCGTAGCTATCTGCGGGCGCGACAAATCTGCTGTCGATAACGCCGTAAGACAGTTAACCAAGATGGCAAAAAGTAAAGTAGCTGGAAAAGTTGCCGATGTAAGAAGCAGCACAGAGGTAGGCGAGTTGTTTTCCTTTGCAGATCGGGAACTCGGTACGCTCGACATTCTGGTGAACAATGCCGGTGTCGGAATTTTTCGCAGCACTGCACAACTCAGCGTTTCCGATTGGCAGACGACTTTAGAGACGAACCTCTCCGGTGCTTTTTACTGCTGCCGCGAACTGTTGCAGCGTATAGTCAACCACGCGTCAGCATACATCATCAATATAGGCAGCTTGGCAGGAAAACACCCCTTTGCTGGTGGGGCAGCTTACAATGCCTCGAAGTTCGGGTTAAGGGGATTTAGTGAAGCGATGATGTTGGATCATCGATACGACAACGTGCGCGTCACTCACATTATGCCGGGTAGCGTCGATACGGAATTTAGTCCGGGCTCGCAAAGGGCGGACTGGAAGATCGCTCCGCAAGACATTGGGCAGATCGTACTGATGTTGCTCAGAATGCCAGATCGGACATTGGTAAGCCAAGTTGAGGTTCGACCTTCAAAACCGCGGAAATAAACGAGTTCGCGAGATTGGGGCCAAATGGCATGCGGGTTGCTCAAGGAAATGTGGGAGATGAAGTGAAAGGGGCCCAGAAAATGTTACGGCTAAACGTTCCCTTGGATCCGACGAAGACAGGTAGAGAGGCCGAAGCTCTCGAGTTGAACTTGTGCCGGATGATCGTCGGGCAAGATGAGGCAATTCAGCAAATCGTCAACATCTATCAAATGTACTTGACGGGAATGACGCCGCCGGGCCGGCCGATTGGCAATTTCCTGTTCCTCGGCCCTACCGGTTCGGGGAAGACTCGCATCGTGGAAGCAACCGCAGAAGCGCTGGTAAAGAATCCACGCGCTGTAATAAAGATCGACTGTGCCGAGTTCCAGCATAGCCACGAAATCGCGAAGCTCATCGGCTCGCCTCCCGGATACCTGGGCCATCGAGAAACACATCCGCTGCTCAGTCAGGAAGTGCTCAACCAATATCACACCGAGACCTGCAAGTTGAGCTTCGTGCTTTTCGATGAAATCGAAAAAGCCAGCGATGCGCTGTGGAATCTGCTGCTGGGCATCCTCGACAAAGGCACCCTGACACTCGGAGATAACCGGAAAGTTGACTTCTCCCGCGCTCTCATCTTCATGACCAGCAACCTGGGCGCAACCGAAATGAGCGCTCTCATGAATCCGCGCCTCGGTTTCAACGCTGCCGTAGCGGCCCAGGACTGCCAAAACGGGAAAATTGACGAAAAGCTGAACAATAAGATTAACCGCAGCGGAGTCGATGCCGCGCGCCGGAAGTTCACGCCGGAATTTATCAACCGCCTGGATAAGATCGTCACGTTCCACCCGCTGGGCACCTCCGAGCTCCAGAAAATCCTGGACATCGAGCTCAATATGGTTCAGCAGCGGATCTTTAACACTTCGCCGGAAAAGAGCTTCGTGTTCAAAGCCAGCGACGAAGCCAAGGAATTCCTGCTGAAGGAAGGCACCGATATCAAGTACGGGGCTCGCCACCTCAAACGGGCGATCGAGCGGCTACTGGTGCAGCCGATGTCGAACTTAATCGCCACCGATCAGGTGCGGGGCGGGGACTGTGTTTTCGTCGATTACGATAGCGAGCACAACATGTTGACGTTTGTAAAGGAAGCCGAAGGCTTGGCTGTCCACGCCATGGCGGACATGGTGGATCGCTCCATATCGATCCCGGCATTCGCGCTTGCCAACGGAGCCTTTATCGAGGCGGCCAAAACTCAAACCGCCCGTTCTTCGAAGCGAGCTTAAGTAAAGCGCGTAGACATAAACGCCGTCACGGCCTCTTGGCCTGACGGCGTTCGTGTTTTTAAGTGTCTGCGGGGACTAGCTGGCGCATTCGCCGCGCCCGAGCTGCAACGAGTACTCTATCTCGTCGCCCCAGTCGCGGTACATCTCGGGCGTCAGCTCGGCGGGTTTTACCAGATCGTTCGTCATCGTGCGGAAAGTCTCAACCTTATAACGCATTACGTACTCACGGAACGATTCGCCGGCCTGCCGGTTAGCAGCATAATGATTCAGCACCCGGCGCACGGCCAGTGGCGCCAGGCGGGCAGGGATGCTTTGAATTGCTACGCCGAACCGCATCATCCCGGCCTGGTCGTAGCCGCCGCCGAGCAGCATCTGGTAATAGGGAACTTCCCTTCCGTTGATCTTGCGGGCGTTGCCGTAAAACCCGACGTCAGCAATCCAGTGCTGTCCGCAGGAGTTTGGACAGCCGCTGATCTTGATCCGGAGCCGGCGCGCGGACGGGTCGCGGTGCTCACGCACTTCCTCCACCAGCGCCGCCCCTAGGGTCATCGATTTCGTTAAAGCCAGGTTGCAGCTGTACGCTCCCGGACACGTGGTGACATCCTCAATCTCGTGCGCGCCCGATTCAGCCAGGCTGATCTTCTGGAGCGCCGCATAGACTCGCTTCAGCAGCCGTAAAGGAATGTAAGCCAGCACCAGGTTCTGATCCACCGCCACCCGAAGCAGACCGTCGCCCGCAGTGCGAGCAATCGAAGCTAGCCCGCGCATTTGATCGCCGGTCAGATTTCCTTGAGGAACTTTAACCGTAACGATCCCGTATCCGTGCTGCTTCTGCTCCCGGACGTTGGTCTCGAGCCATCGCTCGTAAGCCGGGTCCGAGTGTCCATTAGAAGACAGGACCGGTAACAGTTCACCGCTGCCGAGCGGTGGTGGTACTGATTGAAAACCACCAAAGCCGTCCGGAACCACTTCAGGCGTCGGGATTCCGCCGTTGGCCAAAATGTCGTCGTATTCCTTCTCGATCTGCTCTTTGACCCAGGCGAAGCCGCGTTCTCGGACAACGAACTTCAGCCGCGCCATATTCTTGTTTTTGCGGTTTCCGTATTTATTGAAGACGCGCAGAACCGCTTCACACTTGCTGACCAAGCGTTCTTCCGGTACAAACTCGTCCAGGAGGTTGGCTTCCACCGGCAGAGGCCCGAGCCCGCCACCCACCACCATTCGGAACCCGCGCTTGCCGTCCCGGATCGCCGCCCGCAACCCGATATCGTGAATCGAACCGAGCATGCAGTCTTCCTTGCATCCGGAAAACGCGATCTTGAACTTGCGCGGCATGCTGTCGGTCAGCTCTTTGTGCAGGAATGCGAACGCGATCTTGCGCGCATACGGCTGCACGTCAAAAACCTCATCTTCCAGCAGACCGCTCAATGGGCACGCCGTGACGTTGCGGACCGTGTTGTAGCAGGCCTCCCGCGTCGTCAGCCGCACGTCCGCCAGCCGGTGCAACGTGTCGGGAACGTGCTGCAGCGGGATGAAGTGATATTGGAGGTTTTGCCGCGTCGTGAGATGCCCTTTGCCACCCCCAAAATCGTCGGCGATCCCGGCTAACTGCTCCATTTGGCGCGCGGTCAGGATGCCGCCCGGTATTTTGGTGCGGATCATGTGAACGCCTGGCTGGCGCTGCGTGTAGATACCGCGCCTCAGCCGCTGCGCCCGGAACTGATCGTCCGTGATCTCGCCCGCCACCCATTTCTCCGCATGGGCCCGGAACAACTCGATGTCGGCCCGAACCGTGGCATCGTATTCAGCTTCCGTCCTCGCCTGGAGCTCGGATTCGGCAATGCGCAACATTTCCGTGGTGGCCATGGGCATTTACCTCTATCTCTATAGAGATTACTATATTTGGCCCTTACTTACAATCGGGCAGTTCGCGATCGGCGTAGTAATCGAAGCCGTAGTGCAAGAACGGATCGGCCTGGGGTACGCAAGTTATTGAAACCGAATGGCCTATCAGCCGGGATCGTGCGGACGCTTCCCGGTCGAGCGCGGCGGACTCGCCGAGAGTGAATCGAAAGATGAGAGCGGTTGTGAAAAGTGCCACAGCAGCCACAGCCGCGAGGCGCATCCCGTAAGCCTCTAAAAGCATACATGCGGCCGCCAGACCGACAACGGGCGCGAGCCAGACCGCAAAAAAATGAATCGGAGCATGCGCGACTCCAGAAACCAGTGCTTCAGGCAATGCCGCTTGTAAAGTCGGCACGAGCCACAGAAGGCCGGCGCTCGCGGCCAGCACCAACATGATGAATCGGCTCCGTTCCCGTGCTTGATCGGCCGCAATCCCAATCAGCGCGGCGGCCGGAGGTAGCAACGGCAGGAGATAGCCTGGTAATTTGCCGCGGGACACAGAGAGAAAAACGAAGCCAAAAGCGAACCATGCCAGCAAGAAAGCCATGCGCCTATCCTGGTACAGGCGCTTCGAGAACGCCAGCAGAGCCAGCGGGGTCCACGGAAAAAGCACGCCCGCGAATACTGGTACATAAAACCAGAGCGGCTGGGCATGCAGAAACTCGCCGCCGAGGAAACGTGCAAACTGCTGCTTTCCGAAAAACTCATTGAAGAAAGCCGCGCCGTTGCGAGCCGCGACTAGCCCATACCAGGGTGCGGCTACGGCCAGAGCGATCGTGATAACCGTCAGCAGCGCCCGAATGTCGCGCCTCAAAAACCATGCCGCAGGTACAAACAGCACCAGCGGAACCAATCCTTTGCCCAAGATCGCAATTCCGAGGAGGACGCCCGCCAGCGCCGCGCGCCGCATGGTTGTGGAGCGCCCTACGGGTGCAGTTGCGCCGGTTGCGGGAGACACGCGCGCACGGCCTGGGACCGCGGAGGGCAAGATCGTGAACATCGCCGCGCTGAACGCTACCGACATCGGCAGATCGGGAACGGCCACATGGCTGTAGGCCAGCCACCCGGCACACGTAGCCAGCACCGCAACCGCGAAGAACGCCGCACGCTCGCTGAATTCGCGCCGGAGCGCGAAGAAGAAGTAGATCAAGAATGCGACGCTTGCGATTGCCACCGGCAGTCTCGGCGCCAGTTCCGGACCCAAGCCCGCCTTGAACGCGGCTGCTGTCATCCAGTACAGCAGCGCAGGTTTTTCAAACCACGGTTTGCCCCATAAGCGCGGTGTAATCCAGTCGCCGGTTTGAGCCATGGCGCGGCCGATGGCGGCGTAGCGCGGTTCGTCGGGACCGAGCAGCCCGATACGCGTCAGCCCGAAAAGATAGAGAGACGCGAGAGCGCCGGCGCCGAGAATCGCCAGAATCCAGCGGATCCCAGATTTTTGCTTGTGCAACTCCCAGTATATGGGCAGACCTCGCCGCTTATTGAGTCTGCGCCAGTAAAGCGCGCGCCTGGGTCTCGAGGTTGCCCTGCATGGCTATCACTTGATCGAGCTGCTGTTGAGCGCCGCTGCGGTCGCCTTGGCCGAGGAGCGCTTTGGCCAGATAGAATCGGGCTTTCTCGACGTAAGGCGAGCCCTTAAAGCGCGTGACCGCTTCCAATTGCTCGATGCCTGCCGCCCGATTATTGGTCAGCAACAACGACACGCCTAAATAGAAGTGCGCCGGCAGAAAATTGGGCTGCGCGGATGTGACGGTGCGCAACGCTCGAATCGCACCGGCATAGTCGCGGGCTGTGTACTTCTCCATCGCTTGCGTAAACAGGGGCGGCTGCTTGCGGCCGGGCTCGGCGGCATACGCGGGCGGCTCGAACTGCGAAAGCAGTTGCAGCCGCTCCGGCGGAATCGGCTGGCCACGAAGGGGGCGCGCGTTCGCGGTCCGCCCCTCGCCTGCTTCCTTCCGAGATTCAGACGCGAGCCAGGCAAACACCGCCACGGCGATCGCCATGATGAAGGCGGTGAAGGCATAAATGGAAAACCAGAAACGGAATGCCGGCTTATTAGCGGGGGGAGGTTTCGTCATCAAATAAAGCGGATACTTTCACGGTAGCAGTTCCTACCGGCTGGAAGACGCGAGATAAGTGACTCGCGAGAGGTTCGCGCTCGCGCCGGGCGTCCGTAATTCTTGCGCCCGACGCTGCCGCTAAGACCTACTGAATTGGAATCAAGGTGAAGGTCAACAGGAACACTACCAAGGCGGTTAGGCCCAGTAGCATGCGGCTCCGATCCAGCGGCGTGTCGTCAAAAATCGTGGGATGCCGCAGCGCGAAGAAAAACAGCAGAGCGGCCCACACCAGCCATGTGTGAGAAAAGAAGATGCCGAGCACGACCAGTACGGCGATAAAAATCCGCGACAGCAGTTTGTGCTTCGATCCGGCGAATGAATATAAGATGTGACCCCCGTCGAGTTGTCCGATCGGAATCAGATTGAGAGCAGTTGCCAGAATCCCAACCCAAGCGCCGCGCGCCACTGGGTGCAGATAGATATCGGCCGAAGGAACACCGGGAAAAATAATCCACTCCAAGAGCCGTAAGATCGCGGGCACGCCAAACACCAGGTCACCGCGTTGGGCGATCCCAGGAATTACTTTCGAGCCTGCCACGCCCACGGCCAGCAGCGGTAGCAGCACGACAAAGCCCGCAAGCGGTCCTGCGATCCCGACATCAAAGAGCGCACGCCGGGTGTAAATCGGCGAACGGATGCGAATGAACGCGCCCAACGTGCCGATGGGCGTGGGCGCCGGCAGAAAATAAGGAAGGCTGGCGTCGATCCCGTAATACCGGCAAGCGAAGTAGTGCCCGAGTTCATGCGATAGCAGAATGGTCATCAGCGTCAAAGAGAACGCCAGGCCATCCAGCAACAAAAGGGGGCGCGCGGCGAGTACGGGCAGGATATTGACGTACTGGTCCAGATCGATAGGCCGGTTGGCTTCAAAGCTCTGTGCGAAAACCACCCCAACTACGGTGGTAGTGAGCAGCGTCAGCCCCAGCAAGCACCAGTGCAGAGCCCAGCGCGAGGCCGAAATCTCGTCTTGAGGAAAAGTGAGGGCGGCTCTTAAGCCGTCGCTCGTCGAGCGCGGAACCACAACAACTTACGCTACTGCAGCGATTGCAGCTCCTTGCCCGGTTTGAAGCGCACCGCCTTGCCCGGCGGGATCGCCACTTCGGCGCCGGTGCGGGGATTGCGGCCGATTCCGGTTTTGCGCGGGCGCACGTTAAAGATCCCGAAGCCCCTGAGCTCGATCCGCTCCCCATGCGCAAGAGCCCGCTTCATGCTTTCGAAAACAGTTTCCACGGCCATCTCGGCCTTTGTCTTTGTAATCCCCGTTTTGTTTACGACTTCGTTGATGATGTCGAGCTTAATCACGGCGTCCCCCTAGACGGCAACAGCGCTGAATGCAAGCGGAATGGCTCCGAGAGATATTGCCCCCGAACTGAGAGCGGAGCAAACCCCATGATAGGATTAGGGTTAAGGCCGTGTCAAGCAGCCCATCCTTAAGACTCGCCGGCTCGGGTGCCGTGTTGGACCCACAATCCTTTCGCGATGCCTGTGCGCTCTTTGCCGCCGGTGTCGCGGTCGCGACCGTCACGGCGCCCGATGGAACGCCGCAGGGATTGACTGTAAGTTCCTTCACCTCGGTGTCCGTCGATCCGTCATTGGTGCTGATCTGCATTGATTTAAAGTGCCCGCAGGTGTCGTACTTCCGGCAAGGCACGCACTTTGCCGTGAACATCCTCACCGAATCGCAACGCGATGTTTCGATCGCCTTCGCCGAAAAACTGGCAGGCCGTTTCGACGGTATCGAATGGTCTTCCGGCCGGACGGGCGCGCCAGTGCTCGATCGGTGCCTCGCCGTACTGGAATGCCGCACTGCATCCATCCTCGAAGCGGGCGACCACGCGGTTTTCGTCGGCCAGGTAGAGAACGTCGAGTCGCGTGGCGGGCAGCCGCTGTTGTATTTCAATCGCGATTACCGGCGGCTTGGCTGATCTTATTCTTGCGAGGGCATTCCGTTATCCTGGACACGAATGCGCGTTACGCTGAAAGCCATTCACGACGAATTGCAGCGGCTAGGCCACGACATTTACCTGGAAAAAGGCGACGGATATTCTTACTTCCGGGGCGGGGAAGCGAACGATTGGCTCGATAAGACCGTGAATGTGTCGACTCTAAGTAGCCTCACCCTGGATCAGTGGGTCGCGGAGTTCTCACGACTACGAAAGCTGAACAAGGAGTTGCTCGGCGGCAAGACCGAACCGGCATCGCGATCCACAAAGAAAAAGTCATCCTGAAGGTGTGGTCGTGAATCGACTTCTGTTCTACATCCTTGTTGCTCTCCTGGTGGTGATGATTTGCGTACTGTACTTCTCGTACAGATCCAAGGCTCAATTGAACGTCGCGCCTGATGCACAGCGCGAGATTAATAAGGCGAGGCGGCGTTAATCAGGGCAGTGATCCCCAGGCTGGTTATGCTGATTGCCGCCCGCTAGCGTGACCGCCTGATTGCATTCCTGCCAGCGCCAGCCAGGCGGCAAGCGCCGCACATTTCTGATCCTGCGACCACGGTGGCCCTACCTTCTTTCCTAGCTCCGCCACGCGGTGTTCCAGTTCGGCGCGAGCTATCCCGAGCCGAGCCGAAGCGCGGTCATACAACTCGCGTTCTCTCATTTCCGACACCGCTAAGCCCGAGCGTCGGGCCGCGCTCCTGAGTTGCTCGCGATAGAACTCGCCTTCAGCGGTGTGGATCAGCGCGTGCGATGCCAGAATCGCCTTCAACTCGGGCAACGCGCGTCCGGACGCAAGAGTGATGCCGAAAACCACGGCCGCATAGCCGCGGCGTTCGAGATCGCCGATCGCACCCTGAAGTGCGGCGATCGCCAGAGCCGCAGTGCTTTTCGTGCAGCGTTCCAGGAACGCCTCCGCATCGGGAACCTTCATTGGTTCGGCGAAGTGATACGGCTGTTTCGACCCGCGAATGGCTGCGTCAGCAAGCTCAACGCGTCGCCGGTCCAGGACTTCGGGATTTTTCAGCGATCCGCCAAGGCCAACCACTGCCGCCCAGCCGGAATGCGAGCGGCAGCCCAGCGCCGCGGGCCGCAGCTTCGATGCCATCAATGCTGCCCACTCGACCAACTGGTTACCGCGATTGCGTCCAAGCCCATTTGCGCGTCCAAGCTCGGCAAAGCTTCGAACGGCAGCATCGTGCTCGCCGGAGGCTGCTCGCGATTGTAATACCCGGTCCGGACGCTTCGGACTTTATTCGCTATACCGCTGGAGGTCAGATATACGTGCGACATCACCAGGCCGGAAAAGCTGCCGCCGCTGCCGGCAAGGGATTTCTCCAGACGCTCAAACGCCAGCTTCAGGTCGTTCTCCTGGTCCCCGAACGCCAGCTGCGTTCCCGTAATCACTAGTTTCGGGCTGTTCACAAGCGCGACTTGAGAATAATTTGGCGACTTGTCCAGGCCAGCCGGGTTCAGGAAGTTCACCGCTTTGGACGGCGCCGAGCGGAGCCGAGCTACTGCCTCACATTCAGCGGCCGGCGTTACTTGCTCGCGCTGCATCTGGACATAGTTCACTGCGGCGTTGGGGAAATTCCCGGACATCAGGAGGTGCCCGCTTTTTTCGTCATCCAACGAACTGACGAAGCAAGTGATGCGCAGAGTGTCGGATGGCTCCAGCCCCGCCCCACGCAATGCCGTTTTCAAGTGCTCGAGAGATTGCGAAATGCTGCTCGCCGATTGACCGGAGATAAACGCGATACCGTTGGGATTAACGACGCGTTTCTCCATTTCGGTGGCCTCCATCACTATCTGCGCCCCGGCGAGAGGCAATCCGCCGACCTGAAGCACGCTCAGTGCGGGCAGCGGCTGATGCTTTTCAGTAAACATCTCGGCGGTCAGTTCGGTCACGCGGCGCAGATCGCCTGAGCCGGCGACGAACGCTCGCAGCTTTACGATGGTCCCGCGGCTGCTGTGCAGCAGGTTTTTTAACGTTTCGCGCGTCTGCTGGCTTAGCAGTCCTTTGGCAGATAGCGGGGTCACTTCGAACGATAGCTTGTCCGTGTCCGCTACGACGCTATTCGGCAGCTCGGGAAGCAGCGGGAGAACTTGGGTGTCTTCCTTTTTCTGCTTCTTGTGCTTATTTTCGGGAAGGACTTGCGGGATGTAACCGTCATCGCTCGATTCAGGTTTCT
Organism: Bryobacteraceae bacterium; assembly: GCA_035293725.1. GTDB lineage: Bacteria > Acidobacteriota > Terriglobia > Bryobacterales > Bryobacteraceae > Palsa-89. The sequence goes on along the minus strand of DATGMH010000160.1, from coordinate 62,118 downwards.
TTTTTTGCGCAGACAGACTCCCGGAGCCGAGAAAGACGAGCAGTGCGAGCGCCAGGCCAACACGTGAAACGTACATCAATGCAGTGAACCGATTCTATCAAAGCTTGCTACAGTGAGAACCGTGGGCACGGCGGTTGCATCTCCCCCTCGCACCGGCGCGCGGCATTTCACGCGTTATGCCTGGGGCGTTCTGGCTTGGAACATTCTAGTTGTTTTGTGGGGCGCGTACGTGCGCGCCAGCGGATCCGGCGCCGGCTGCGGGAATCACTGGCCGCTCTGCAACGGGGAAGTAGTCCCTCAGGCGCCACAACTGAAGACCATCATTGAATACACACACCGCATGATGAGCGGTGTAGCATTTTTCGCCACCGCCGGGTTGCTGGCTTGGAGCATCCGCGAATTTCCTCGAGCACATCGCGCTCAGAAATGGGCCGTGGCGTCCTTCGCCTTTCTTATCGCCGAAGCCTTGCTGGGTGCGGGCCTGGTTCTTTTCCAGCTGGTTGGCAGCAACAGCTCGGCCGGCCGTGCTTTGTATTTGTCACTGCATCTGGTGAACACGTTATTCCTGTTGGCAGCGCTGGCGCTAACGGCCTGGTTATCGCGCGTCGATGCACCCCCGCCGCGCGGGATTGCGCCGCTCGCCGCCTGGACGCTCCCGTTAGCCGTCCTCATCGGCGTTAGCGGCGCGATTGCCGCCTTAGGCGACACTTTGTTCCCTGCCGCATCGCTTCGCCAGGGCATCCAACAGGACCTTTCCGCGACGGCCCATTTTCTGCTCCGCCTGCGCGTCTTTCATCCCGCCTTGGCAGTCCTGGGCGGCGTATTCTTTGCGGTCACCGCTGCAGGTATGCTGCGGTTCAGGAATTCACCCCAACTGCGCAAGATCGCCCTCGCCGTGCTGCTATTTACGGTCATGCAGTTGGGGGCCGGCGCCCTTAACCTCGCGCTGCTGGCGCCTATTTGGATGCAGATCGTGCATCTGTTCCTCGCCGAGCTGGTCTGGATCGCGCTCGTATTGATGGCCGTCGAGAGCGCGGCCGTTTCGGCCAACAACTGACGCTGTGCTAGCATGCTCGGGAAAGTGAGGAGCTTGGCTTGATCCGTCCGCAAGGCTGTCTGGTACTGCCGTTCGTTCTGTTTTTGCTGGCCGTCTTTGGCGTCTGCAGCCGTGTCCTCGGGTTCTGACAGCGCGAAGTGCCGGAGTCTTGTCGCGCTCTTGACCTGCCGATACGTCCCGCTTAGCTCCTGGACATGATGGAGCTCAAGCCCGGCATGGATTCGCCGACATAGGCGCCGGAAGCGGCTTGTTTTCGCGCCTAATCGGGGCGCGAGTTGCTCCGGGCGGACCGTGTATGCCGTCGACATCGCCAGGAACATGATCGAGCACATCAATGAAGTTGCGCAGCAGGAGCACATCGCGAATCGACTGCGCATCGCTGAGCCGGCCGCCTCCGACCGCATCAAAACTTCAGCACCAGCACTAACTAGTACGGCATAGTACGACAAAAGAATATTATTCCTACCAAACCTCGGTCATCTTAATAACAGTGGATGGGCCAGTCAGAATGCATGGCGTCCAGGGTAGTGACCTGGATAGCGGTGAGCCGCTCCGTCCACGCCAGTTCAAAGTCTCGAAAGCGAGCGAAACGGAACGAAGCCGCAGCGCATTTCGAACGGGAGGATGCACTTGCATCGTGTGCACTCATATGCAATCGGAAATCAATTTCTTGAAGTATCGGCTGCAAGTGGTGCAGACTTGGCCCGATTCGGACCGCAAGCGCGCTACGATCGCAGCGATTTTATCGCAGCTGGAGAGGCACACCGGATCGAAAGCTGACGCAGAGTGAAGGCCGCCCTGGGATGACGAGGATTTTGTACGCGGGCATCGGAGGGCAGGCCCATTGCGAAGCACCGGCGCGGGCGTCGACGTTTGCGAGCACCCTCGAACTTTGCGAAGCCAGAGCTGGCATTTCGCTTTGGGCGAGTGCAATCAGAGCATTCGCGGAGCTTGGCGCCTGGACTCAGCTTAGGTGAACGCTCCACTTCTTCCAGCGGGAAAGGCATCCTTCGGCAGACGGGTCGCTCGTTATGCAGAGTTCGCTCCAATCGCTTGCGCGAGAGGGCGGTGCGGCGCGATAGAGCGAGCCTGTCGAGCGGCTGCTATGAGGGCCGAACACGAGTGAGGCTGGCCGAGACGCACGGGAGCGCTGCTTTTAATCCCGGCATACCTGTTTGCGATTACCGACTCGCAGGACTCGGTACGTGTCTTCTTCGGTCAATTCGAACCGCACCCGGTAATCACCCACGCGCAAACGCAAGTCGCCGCTGCCTTTCAGCTTCTTGATTTGTCCCTTGCCACTCTCGGCGTAATTCGTGAGGGCATGCAGGATGCCGAGCGCCTGCTTGCGATCGATCGCGCGAAGCTGTTCTTTGGCGCGGTCGGTCCAGATGAACTTGCTCACACACCAAACTCGCGCAAGATTTCCTCGTGCGATGTCCCGGGGCGTTTCTCCTTGCGGGCGGCTTCCACTTCGGCTCGTTCTTGTTCGGTTTCCGGCTCGTCGTCGAAGGGCGCTGCAAGAATGGATTGCCACACTGGATCTGCGAGCGCCCGCAGGATCTTGCGCGCGGCCGGCAAGTCGCCAGGGGGGATGTGGTCCACTAGCGCATGCAACTCCTGCCGATCGGTCTCGCTGGTCTGCGACTTCTCCATATCTTCGATCATACGTCCTCGGCCGCCTCGGATTCTAGTTTGTCCTGTAGCTCGCGGCGTCGCGTTACAGTTTCGCCGGATACGTGGCGCGGTGGATCTCCGGCAACTGGCGGAATAGGCGGGACTGGTGCAGACGCCGGCCGAAACGTTACACTCGTCAAACGTTCCATCAGCATGGTTCCCAGCGCTTCCGCGCATGTGACTTAGCCGGCGACCGGGCGCTTGGTCGGCGAGAAGCCGTCCAGCAAGGCCTGCTCCAACACGGCCCGCGCGGACTCGGTCAACCGGCCCACATCGTCGCCTGCGGCAACCGGTCCATGTCCCGGCACAATCATCGCTGGATTTAGCTGCTCGATTCGATCCAGAGAACGGAGCCACAGGTGCCAGTCGGCTGGGCTGCCGGCATCTAGGTTCGGCAAGTAGTGATTCGTGAGGCAATCGGCGCAAAAGAGTACCCCATCGGTTGGAACCCAGACCGATAGATTCGATGAGGTGTGCCCCGGGGTCAAAATGATTTCGACGCGGCACGCGCCTAGGTCAAGGCTGGTATCCTCGCTGATCGGCCGGTTCGGATTTTCTAAGCGGCTGCCGGCGTAGAACGCTGCTGCTTCGTGGCGCGCCTGGCGAGCCGGATTCGGGATCAAGCTATTGAAATTATCGATTTCCGCCCGAAACTCCTCTTCGGTGCGGCGCAACTCCGCGTGGCCGTACACGTCGAAGCCGCGGTCGCGAAAATAGCTGTTGCCGCCAATGTGATCGAAGTGCCGCTCCGTATTAATGACAGCCAAGCGATTCGCGGGGCGCGCTGCCAACGCATATCCGTGAATCGTCGCTGCCGATAGCGCACACGCGCCCGTATCCACGATCAGCGTGGTCTCATCCCCGGATACCAAACCGGCGTTGACGCTCCAAGGCGGAACATAGCCGAGCCCGGTCAAAGCGTAACAGCGTTCGGAGAGTTTCATACACCCGGTGAGATTTCCGGTGAGATTTAGCCTAGCATTACCGGCCTCCTGTTACGATAGAGGTCTTTTGGCTGGCGAAAGCATTCCGGATGTCGATGTTTTGGTCGCGGGAGGCGGCAACGCAGGTTTGTGCGCGGCGCTGAGCGCGGCCGAGTCGGGCGCCCGCGTCGCGATCGTCGAATGCGCCCCGAAGGACTTTCGCGGAGGCAATAGCCGCCACACACGCAATCTGCGGCGCGCCTCGGAAGCTTATCCGGAAGACGAGTATTTCGACGATTTGTGCCGCGTCACCGGCGGCGAGACGGATCAGCAGCTCGCGCGTGTGGTTATCCGCGAATCGCGTTCCGCGCCTGAGTGGATGCTCAACCATGGCGTCCGTTTTCAGCCGTCGTTGCGAGGAACTCTGCATCTGGACCGCACGAATGCGTTTTTTCTCGGCGGAGGAAAGGCGCTCTTGAACGCGTATTACACGGCCGCTGAGCGATTGGGCGTGCGAATCTACTATGAGGCCGAGGTGCAGGACATCGAGATTCGGCACCGGCGCTTTGAAGCGACGCGCGTCATATGGCGCGGCGAACCGCTTCTGGTCCGCGCTCGTGCGCTCGTGGCCGCCGCCGGAGGATTTGAATCGAACCTCGAGTGGCTGGAGGAAATCTGGGGCGAATCGGCGCGCAATTTCCTCGTCCGCGGCACACCTTTCAATCGAGGCAAGGTTCTGCGCGTGCTGCTTTCGAACGGTGCACAGCCGGTAAGCCATGCCGCGCAGTGCCACGCGGTTGCCATCGATGCGCGCTCGCCGCGCTACGACGGCGGCATTGTGACGCGCCTTGACTGTCTGCCGCTTGGAATAGTGGTCAACCAGTGCGGCGAGCGGTTCTACGATGAGGGCGAGGATCTCTGGCCCAAGCGTTACGCCATTTGGGGACGCCTGGTAGCCGAACAACCTGGGCAGATGGCCTGGTCGGTTTTCGATTCGAAAACTGTTGGGCTCTTTATTCCGTCGGTGTATCCCCCCTTGCAGGCCCATTCGATCAGGGAGCTTGCCCTGAAACTCGGGGTTTCCGGCGACGCGCTGGAATCTACGGTCGCGGGATTCAACGGAGCTGTCCGGCCCGGCGTGTTCAATCCCAACGCGCTGGATAGTTGCCGGACAGTAGGCTTGCAGCCCGATAAGACGCATTGGGCTCGCGCGCTCGACACGCCTCCGTACTTTGCCTATCCGCTTCGGCCGGGAATTACGTTCACATATCTCGGCGTGAAAGTCACTGATAATGCCGAAATCGTGATGCAGGGTGCGCCGGCCGTAAACTTGTTTGCGGCTGGCGAGATGATGGCTGGCAACATTTTGGGAAGAGGTTATCTGGCAGGCATCGGAATGACGATCGGCACCGTGTGCGGGCGCATCGCCGGACGGGAGGCGGCTCGTTGTGCCAGAGCCTGAGCTCGCTGAACCGCTAACCGAGGGCGCGCGGATTCTGACCATCTGCAACGCCTGCCGCTACTGCGAAGGCTATTGCGCCGTCTTTCCGGCCATGGAACGGCGTTCACATTTCAGTCCAGCGGATCTGAACTACCTCGCGAATCTGTGTCACAACTGTGCCGAGTGCTACTACGCGTGTCAATACGCCCCACCTCATCCGTTCGCGGTGAACGTGCCGAAAACTCTCACCGAGATCCGCGTCGCGTCGTATCGCCAGTACGCGTGGCCGGGCCCTGCCGGCGCGTGGCTCGGCACCGCGGCGTTCTTCGCTGGGCTGGTGATTTGGACCATAGCCGAGCGCGGGCGCGGCGCGCCGAGCAACGCTGCGGATTTCTACGCCGTCATTCCGCATTCGATCATGGCTGGCATTTCGAGCGTGTTCTCGATCATGGTGCTTGGGCTCATAGCCGCCGGCGCGGCTCGATTTTGGCGTGAGTCCAACGAGCGTTTTTCCGGGCTGCTCAACGCATCGGTGATTCCTCAAGCGGCGCGCGATGCACTCTCACTGAGGTATCTCGGTGGCGACGGGCACGGATGCACCTACCCGGATGAACACCGCTCGACGTCGCGATGGTTGCTGCATCACGCAACGTTCTATGGCTTCCTGTTGTGCTTTGCTTCTACCACGATCGCGGCCGTTTATCATTACGCGCTGGGGCGGCGAGCGCCGTATCCATACTTCAGCCTGCCGGTGGTGCTTGGAACCGTTGGCGGCATTGGACTGTTGATCGGCCCGGCAGGGCTTTGGCGGCTCAAACAGCGGCAGGATAGCGCGATGCGCGTACGCGAACAAAATCAAATGGATCGTCCGTTCATTGCGCTGCTGTTCCTGACCAGCGCGAGCGGCTTGGCATTGCTCGCCCTTCGCGAGACCGCGGCTATGCGCTGGCTGCTGGCGTTACATCTGGCCATCGTGCTCGCGTTTTTCGTGACGCTGCCCTACGGCAAATTCGTGCACGCCATCTATCGCGCCGCAGCGCTCCTGCGATACGCTTTAGAGCGATCGCGCGAGGAGAAGTCAACCTGAAGGTCGAGTCCAGAGTCTGGCCGGTAATCAGAGTTGCGGCAGGCAACTTCCTCGAAGCCTACGATTTTCAGGTTTTCGGCTACTACGCCGCTGCCATCGGGCAAACGTTCTTTCGAGGAAGCAATCCTTACGCTTCACTGCTCTTGTCGTTTGCGACGTTCGGCGCGGGGTTTCTGATGCGGCCGCTGGGCGCCATCGTCCTGGGTGCGTACGTCGATCATCGCGGCCGGCGGGCCGGCCTACTGTTGACGCTCGCCCTGATGGCGATCGGCACGCTGTCCATCGCGTGCACCCCCGGTTACGCACGCATCGGATTGATGGCCCCGCTGCTGGTTTTGGCCGGCCGGCTGTTGCAGGGATTATCGGCGGGAGTGGAGTTGGGCGGCGTCTCGGTCTACCTGCTCGAGATCGCCCCGCCGAATCGCCGCGGGTTTTTCGTGAGCTGGCAATCGGCCACGCAACAGTTGGCGGTCGTCTTTGCGGCGCTGCTGGGGCTGATCCTCACCGCCAACATTTCGCCCGCCGGAATGACACGCTGGGGCTGGCGCATCCCGCTGCTGACCGGCTGCTTGATGATCCCTTTCTTGCTTCGTCTCCGCCGCTCGCTCCAGGAAACGGACGATTTTCGCTCGCGCCCGCATCATCCCACGATGTCCAGCGTCGTCCGCACGCTCGTGACCGAATGGCGGCTGGTTCTATTGGGCATGATGCTGGCCACCATGGTCACGGTGTCGTTCTACTTGATTACGGCGTACACACCGACCTTTGGCAGCGCTGTGCTGCACTTGAGCAGCACGGCCAGCTTGGCGGTAACGCTATGCGTCGGTGTCTCCAACTTCATCTGGGTGCCGATTGCCGGCGCGTTATCGGACCGGATCGGCCGCCGGCCTTTGCTGTTCGGCTGCACCATCTTGACGTTGCTCACTGCTTATCCGGCATTGCTGTGGCTGGTAAGCGCGCCTTCATTCTCTCGGCTGCTGGCTGTTGAATTGTGGTTCTCGATGATGTTCGGCGGGTATAGCGGCGCGCTGGTGGTCTTCATGACCGAGATGATGCCGGTGGCAGTGCGAACCGCAGCGTTCTCGCTCGCGTTCACTCTGGCGACCGCCATTTTCGGAGGGTTTACGCCCGCCGCGTGCACCTACCTGATTCACGCTACCGGAAACCGCGCGATGCCGGGCGCGTGGCTCTCGGCCGCGGCCGCGTGCGGATTGTTTGCCGCCCTCCGGCTCTCGCCCGCGCGCCTGGCAGTAAGACACGCCGTGGCAGCGACTTAACGATACGCACCGCTTGCCGCGGCGGCCAAAACACGCCCGATTGGTACTGTTTCAACGTAACGGCATGAAATTTCAGCACACCTATGTACAGAACGACGTGGTTGTGTTTTAATAGGGGAAGTTTCCCCCCGAGAAGACTTCCCCCACGTTAGGAGATTTGTGGTCGTGTTTAAGGTCTCCCAAAGTGCGGCGCTTTTTTAGAAATCTACGGCGTAAGAGAATTGTCGTTTTTCTCTCGGCCGGGGTCGCTGTCGTCAGCTTGATTGCAGGCGCGACGATCTGGCGCGCGGCGCGCGTCGGGCCGGAAGCGCGGCGCGCTCCTTCAATCCGCAAGCGCATCACAGTTTCCGTTACCGAAGAGAAACGAAAAGTCTATCCCTACTCGCTGGTGGCGGGCGGCGCTCGCACCGTTCAGGAAGCCAAGCGCCTGATGAGGGAGCCCGCCGTTCGCGACCACTATGCCGCGGTCGACCTGAGCCATCTAAAACAAGTGACGCTGACCTCGGATCTGGTGGGCTATGTGTCTTACCGCTATGGCGACAAGATTTACTGGACGGCAAAAAAGCTCCGCCTTAAAGCGGGAGAGACCGTGTTCACTGACGGCCAGCACATCGTGCGCGGCCGTTGCCTGAACTGTTATTCCGCCTATCCCATGATGCCGATCCGGCACAACGAACCCTCGGAGAGCACCATGAACACGCCGCTCGAGGTGCCGCTCATCGCGCTTGCGTTTCCGAACCTGCCGGAGGTGGCGCCCACGCTGGGTCCTCTCGTCCTGCCTCCAGCTGTGCCTCCGCCGGGAGCGTCACCTAAACCTGTGCCGGTCATTGCCGCGGTTCCGCCCGGTGGTGTGCATCCCGGACATCCGATCGGAGGCGGTATTGTCCCGCTACTACCGATCCTGCCTATTGTGCCCGTGATTCCGCCCTTGATCCATCGCCGCCACGGTCCCACCAACGGCACATCGTCAACTCCGGTTAATCCGACTCCGCCGCCAGTCGCTGTTGTTCCAGAGCCGGACTACCGCTGGATTTTGCTCGGTGCACTTCTGGCGATGCCGCTATTGCAGTGGGTGCGGCGACGCCGCTCTGGTGCCCGGAAATAAGATTCGGGCAGGTAGGCTGCCGGTACACCGGGATGGTAGAGTATTTCCCCGGAGGTGAATTGTGACGCATTATGACCTCGCTGTTGTAGGCGGCGGTGTTGCCGGATCGTCGCTGGCGGCGCGCATGGCCGCGAGCGGTGCACGCGTGCTAGTAACCGAACGCGAAGCGCAGTTCCGCGACCGCATCCGTGGCGAAGCTTTGCAGCCCTGGGGCGTAGCCGAGGCGCGCAAGCTCGGCGTTGCCCATCTGCTGCGTTCCTGTGCCGCCGAACTGCGATGGTTCGATCAAATCATTAACGGGCAGCGTGTCATGCGGCGCGATTTAGTGGACACAACCATGGCGCGAGAAGCAATGTGGGGCTTTTACCATCCGGAAGCGCAGGAGATCTTGTTGAAGCAGGCGCAGGAATCCGGCGCCGAAATCCGCCGGGGAGCGGCCGTACGCGCCATTGCGCCTGGCAAGATGCCGCGATTAACGATTGAAGCCGGCGGCCGGCTGGATGAAATTGAAACCCGAATCGTGGCGCTCTGCGCGGGCCGCAATCCTGGCTTGCGCACCGAACTCGGGTTTCAGCTCCAACGCGGTTCCATTCCCTTGCTGCTAAGTGGTGTATGGCTGAACGATGTTCCGAGCGCCGTGCAAAGCTCAGTGGCCTACGTCGCAAACGATGTCAATAACGGTGCAGTCGCGGGTCTCTTCCCGCAGCCCGGAGGTCGCGCGCGTGCCTACTTTGGATACCACCCGCACGGTTGCGCGCGCCTCCAGGGGCTTGGCGATTTTGCGCGTTTCCGGGATCTGTTCCTCGCGGCGGCTGGGGAGGCGATTCCGCTCGGCAATCCTACACCAGCGGGACCGCTGGCATCGTTCGAGTGCGCCGATGTGTGGGTGGACCATCCTTATCGCGACGGCGTGGCGTTGGTGGGCGATGCCGCGGCCTCAAACGATCCTTCGTGGGGACAAGGATTGTCGCTCGCACTTCACGACGCGCGCGTACTTTCCGATGAACTGCTGGGCGCGGCCGACTGGGACACCGCGAGTAACCGTTATGCCGAACAGCACGACCGGGACTACGGCACAGTAAGAAAAGTAACCGGCTGGTTTTATGACCTGTTCCAGCGGCTTGGTCCCGAAGCGGAAGCACGCCGCTCACGTGCATTGCCGCTGATCGCTCAAGATCCCACGCGTGTGCCCGACGTGGTATTCAGCGGACCCGAATTTCCGATGGACGCGAATTCGCGCTCCCGCTTTTTCGGCGAAGACGCCCAAACTGCCGCGATGTCTTGAATCCGGCGGGACTTCCGCGGAGCCGCCGCGTTTGCTCCGGCGGCATTTTCCTCGCGCGCCGAGAACTTGCTATGATTAGCCCATTATGCGCCGAACCCTGTTGCTGCTTCTGAGCGTTGCCGGCCTTGCTGGCGCGCAGCAAATCGTTCAATTCAAGGATCACGTCATCGAGGCTAACGAGAAGGGCGGCTATGCCGTTCTCGTTTTGGACGTGAACAAAGACGGCAAGCCGGACGTGGTTCCGATTAGCCAGATGATTCCCGATTTCAGTTGGTACGAGAACCCTGGCTGGCAGAAACACGTGATGGTGCCCGACATGCCGGGACAGGTGAATCTCGCGCCCTATGACATCGACGGCGACGGGATACCCGAATTCGCGGTTGAGAGCGGCTTCGCCATGCAGCAAGCCAAGAGCCCCGGTCTGGTATGGCTGGTCGCGCACCAGGGCGATCCGCGCGAGCCGTGGAAGGCGATCAAGATCGACGCGTATCCCACTTCCCACCACATCGCTTGGGCGGACCTGTTCGGGGATGGCCATAAGGTGCTCATCAATGCTCCTCTGGTGGGCGAAACTAACCACGCGCCCAAATACGAAGGCAACACCCCGCTCTTCTACTATCGGGTGCCGAAGGACTGGAACGGGCCGTGGCAGCGCGAGACGATCACAACCGAGCTGAGCGGCATCACGCACCGCATCCGTCCCGTCAACTGGACCGGGAAGGGAAAACAAGAGCAACTGCTCGTCGCCAATTTCGAAGGCGTGCTGATGTACTCGGCTTCGGGCAAGGGCAACAACGTGAAGTGGGACCGCAAGGTGATCGTCAAAGGGCACGACACCGAGGAAGCGCCCCGCTTGGGCACCAGCGACGTCAAGATCGCCCACTTGGGTAAGCATCGGATTCTCGCGGCGGTCGAGCCGTGGCACGGCAATGAAGTGGTTGTTTACACCGAAGACGGTAAAGGCGGCTGGGCACGGCACGTCATTTACGACCAGCTCACCGAAGGGCACGAGGTGTGCGTGGGCGATTTCAACGGTGACGGACGCGATGAGATCGTGGCCGGCGACCGCGCCCGCGGAAAAGTCGCCTCTTCGCATATCTTCTATTCCACCGACGATAGCGGCACGCAGTGGCATCACGAAGAACTGGATCACATGGGAATGTCTGCCTCCGGATGCCAGGTGGCGGATATGAATGGCGACGGCCGGCCGGATATCGTCATGGTGGGCGGCGCGACCCACAACATCAAGTGGTACGAGAATGCCGGACCGGTAAATACGACGGCAAAGAAGTAGCTCAGCCTTCAAACAAAATACTGGTACAGGTGACGCCTCCCTCGGCTTTCGCCAGCTCGGAGGCGTCGACCGTCCGCACCCGAAAACCGGATCGTTCCAGCGACTCTCGTGTCCTCGGGAACGCTTCGGGCAAAATCAGCGTGTCGCCGACGCGCAGCACGTTCCCGCCGCGCGGCTCCTCGGCAGGCACGTCGACGACGCGAAAGCCACCGAATATGCCGGCATCGATCCAGGAACGGTTGGCGATGATTGTCTCCCCCCCGAGATAGCAGCAAGCGCTCTTCAGATGGAGACAACCGCGTACCGGGACTGGGACGACTTTATAGCCGAACTGGCTTGTCACTTCCGCCAGTTCCGCGATGCCCTGTGCGTTGGTTCTCCGCGAGAGTCCCACGTACAGCGTCTTTCCCGCCCGCATCACATCGCCGCCTTCCAGTGTCCCGGGTGGTTGCAGGAATAACAGAGGCCGGAAGCGAGCGAGCTTCTCGGCAATGGGCGCCGCTTCGCCGCCGCGGCTTTCGGCTCCCATGCGCGCGATTACGGCAATCTCATCCAGCACAATCGCCGGATCTTCTACGAACACGCCATCGGGATACTGCGGGTCGGCAGGAAGCGAGATGAGCTGCGCGCCCAGCTCCTCCAGGCATCTCTCGTAAGAGCGATGCTGCTCGATGGCGCGCCGAATATCGATCGGCTGGCGATCCAGCTCCTGGAGCTCGCATTCGCCGAGATTGGAGCTAATGCCTCGAGTCAGAGCGATCAACATTCATTTCTTTAGGTGTTTCTCGAGCATCTGGCGACGCACCACGGCGCCGTAAACGTTTCCCTCTCTGTCCACGCCAACACCCTCGGCCCCACTATGGTCGTCGGTGGTGGATTCCAGATCCTCGATGAACGCGGTCACTTCGCCGCTTCGCGCGCTCCCGGTACGGATCCCTTTTTTTACGCCCGGCTGGTCCGGACCCCAGGATTCCGAGTCGGCTACGTAGATCGTGTCGTCTGGGGTGATGTAAATCCCGCTGGGCCGGCCGAACTGCCGCCATTCGGCAAGGAATCGGCCGTCCTGATCGAAAATCTGGATCCGGTTGTTCACGCGGTCGCCCACGAAGAGGCGGCCTTGGGAATCCATCGCGATCGTGTGCGGTTCATGGAACTCGCCTGGGCCGGTGCCTTTCTTCCCCCAGGTTTTGATGAATTTTCCGTCTTTCGAGAATTTGACGATCCGGTTGTTGCCGGTGTCGCGATGGCCATCAGCGACGAAGATGTCGCCGTTGGGAGCCACCACGACGTCAGTAGGCTGGTTGAAAACATCCGGCCCTTCGCCTGCAATCCCCGCGCGGCCCAGGGTCATGAGCAGTTTGCCGTCGGGGCTGAACTTGAAAACCTGATGGCCTTTGCCATCCCGCCCTTGTGCGTCCGTGACCCACAGATTGCCGTCCCGGTCCAGACACGAGCCGTGTGGGAACACGAACATCCCCTCACCCCAGCTCTTGATCAGCTTGCCTGTTTTATCGAATTTCAAGATGGGAGGTTCGGTCCGGCCGGCGCACGAGTTTCCGAAGCAGCGATGAATGACGTATACGCTCCCGTCCGGAGCCGGTTCCACTCCGGTCACCGCGGCCCACTTCAGGCCGGCCGGCAATTGCGCCCAATCGCGAACGGTGCGATACGGTTGCGGAAGATCGTTCCGCGGCTGCTGGGAATTTTGAGCGAACGCCAGCAAGGCCGGCAAAGTAACTACTAAGCGTAGAGACGCACTCATTCCGGTAGCGTGAACGCCAGGTATTCGCCGGAGTAATTCGCGCCGCTGATGGCCACCACCAGGTACTGCTTGCCATTGACGCGATACGTCATCGGCGATCCGGTTTGCGGGGCCGGCATCCAAACCGCTCCCAATTGCTTGCCGGTGGCCTTGTCATACGCGCGCAACATGGCACCGCGCGGATGCGATGGCGACGTGGTCATTTGTGTGTCGCCCTGGATCACCAACGTTTTCGTCACCAGCGTTCCCGTGTCATAGCCAGGTTGTCCCGTGTTGGGAATGTTCAAGCCTTTGAGCGCCGGGTGATTGCGGATAAAATCAGGTGTTTCGCCGTTAGGCACCTGCCAGACGATTTCGCCTTTGTCCATATTGATGGCTGAAATGTGTCCGTAAGGCGGCTTGAGAAGCGGCAGCCCCTGTACGCTGAAGCCGCCTCCACCGCCCCCCCGTCCGCCCGGAGGCGCCTGGGGAACCGGGGGCGGGGCAACATCGGCGCCCGATCCTTCGCTCGGCGCGCGTCCTCGCGTGCGCGGCGCATTCACGCCCGCTCGTCCCATGATGTAATCCATGTCGGAAAAATCTTTGTCCCCCGGAGGAACCAAACCGAGCGGCGTGATCGTGTCCTGCGCGTAAGCGTAAGCGATGTGCGTCTCGGGATCGTACGCCGCGCCCGGCCAATTCGTGCCGCCGGCCGGAGAGGGGAGCACCAGTGTCGCCAGAGGCCCGCCGGGCTTGCTCAACGCCGGCGGAGTGTACATAGGGCCAAGCCGGTATTGCGAGGCCAGCTTCACGGCTTCCGCGTGCAGTTCAGGCGTGAAGTCGATCAGGTCGTCCAACGAAACACCCTGGCGCGAGTAAGCGGGAGGTTTGGTGGGGAAGGGCTGTGTCGGCGCATACCATTCGCCCGGCACGTCGCCTTGCGGCACGGGCCGTTCCTCAATCGGCCACACGGGCTGGCCGGTTACCCGATCGAACACAAACATCCAGCATTGTTTCGTAGGTTGGATCACCGCCTTCACAACTTTGCCGTTCACATTCAGGTCGGCCAGCATGGGGGCCGAGGAGATGTCGTAATCCCAGATGGGATGGTGCGATATCTGGAAATGCCACTTGCGCTTGCCGGTCTTCAGGTCGACGCAGACCAAGGTTTCCGCGAAGAGATTATTTCCGGGCCGCTGGCCGCCGTAGTAATCCGACGTCGGCGTCTCAACCGGAAGGTACGCCAGGCCGAGCTGCTCGTCGACGGCGATCTGCGTCCACACGCCCGTGTTGCCGTTGGTCGCCCAAGATTCGCGCAGCCAGGTATCGTTGCCAAACTCGCCGGGGCGGGGAATCGTGTTAAATTGCCAGAGCTTCTTGCCGGTGCGAACGTCGAAGGCGAGCACCAGGCCCTTGGTGTTGTTGTGGGTTTTGGGCGCGTTGCCTTCGCGGAAAGACGAGCCTACCAGCACGACGCCGCTCTTGGTGACCGCGGGCGTCGAGTGCAGCCCGATTTCGCCGGTTACGAGATCGATCGGCTGGCCCGTTCCGTAAACGGCGAACGTTTTCATATCCACCAGGCCGTTTTCGCCGAAAGTCTTGATGACTGCGCCGGTATGGGCATCCAGGCACACCAGCCGGTAGCCGGGCGTCACATAAATGATGCGGTCGTCGCCTTTGCCATCGCTCCAGTAGGATAGTCCGCGCCCGGATAACTGGCGGGCCGCCGCCGCTCCGCGCGCACCCTCATGCTCGCCGTGTACCCATAGCAGCTCGCCGGTCGCTGCGTCCAGCGCGAAAACCGAGCGGCGCGTGCCGCCCGTGCCGTACAGGACGCCTTTGACCATGATGGGCGTACCTTCCAGCTTGTACTCGGGACGCGTGCCCAACGCATCGGTTTTGAAACGCCAGGCGATTTCCAGTTTGCTGAAATTCGAGCTGTCGATCTGGTCGAGCGGCGAGTAGCGGTAGTTGCTCAGGTCGCCTGCATAGGCAGGCCATTCCCCGTCCTTGGTGCCCAGTTGATATGTCTGGGCGGATAAGACTGATAGACCGGATAATACTCCGGCGAGGGCGAGCCGTCGCAGCATCGAGGCACTCCTTTCAGCAGCCTGGCGGGCTGCTTCAGTTGAGTGTGTCGATCTGGACCGGGTTTGTCAAGCGACGCTACAACCGGCGTTGCGCGGATGTTCAGTCGCGCCGCGCCGGCGCGAGTTCTGCATCCGGCAGCATTTCGGCGGCCGCCGCAGAATTGCGCAGCACGGCATCGAGCAACGCACGCGTATCCTCGGTGCGCGGCGCAGAGAACATTTCGCGGGTCGGCGCGGACTCGACGATGCGGCCGCCCCGCAGGATCGCGATCCGCGAGCACAGCGAAGCCACCGCCAGCAGATCGTGCGAGATGAACAGGATCGCGGTGCCTAGCTCGCGGTTCAAGCGGCGAAACAGCGCCAGCGTTTCAGCTTGCGTTACGGCGTCCAGCGCGCTGGTGGCTTCGTCGGCGATCAGCAGCCGGGGCTTGTGGAGCGTCGCCATCGCGATCAGAACCCGCTGCGCCTGGCCCACGCTGAGCTGGCGCGGGTAGCGGTCGAAAAAAGTCTCTTCGCAGGGCAGGCTCACCAGTTCGAATAGCTCCCGTGCGCGCTGCTTCCACGCTTTCGCGTCCGGATTGTGCGCCCGCCACGCTTCCGCCAGCTGCGACCCAATACGCATGGCCGGGTTAAGCGAGGCCAAGGGGCTCTGCAGGACGAGTGCGATCTCCCGGCCCCGGATTTGGCGCATTTGGCGCGGCCGCAGCTTGAGGAGATCGCGGCCGTTGAATAATATCTCGCCGCGAACCTTGCCGCCTTTGTGATCGAGTAATTGGAGTAAAGCGAGCGCAATGGTGCTTTTCCCCGATCCGCTTTCCCCCACCAGCCCCAGAATCTCTCCGGCGCGAATCTCCAGCTCCACTCCGTGCAGCACGCCGGGTTGGTTGGGATAGTCGACCGAAAAGCGCGCTGCCACAAGCACGCCGGACGAGGCGTCCCCATCCAAGGACAAGGCGCTGCCGCGCGGTTCCGTTACGCGAGCACTGGAGATTGGGGTCATTTCTTGCTCACATAGCCCGAAGCTAGATTCAGCCGCTCCACGTTCCAGTAGATCTGCGGCCGCAGCAGCGCTGGCGTAACGTTTTTCAAATTAGGCGAAACGGCGGAAAGCGCGTTCGGATTCACCAGGAAGATCATCGGCGCTTGCTCGGCCACGATCTGTTGGACCTTATCGAAGTAATTCTTCCGCTGCTGGGCACTTTGCGACGCGGTCTCAGCCAGCATCAGCTTGTCGATCTCCGCCTCCCACGGTGTTTCGGGCGTCTTCTGGTTCGGATTCCACTGGTGGTTGTCGGCCGAACTGAGCCAGATGTTCATCTGGTCGTTAGGATCCAGCCCCACGTTCGTCAGCGCCATCAAGACCGATTCATAGTTGAAGGTGCGCGCAATGCGCTCGATCAGCGAAGGAAAGTCGAGCGTCAGGACATTTAATTGAATGCCGAGTTTCGCAAGGTCCTGCTGGATCAGCGTGAGCATGCGTTCGTGTACCTTGCTTCCTGCGTTGCTGATCATTGAGAACTCGACTTTGTGCCCCTCCCGATCCAGCAGGCTGTCGCCGGACCGGTGAAAGCCATCGCGCTGCAGTTCTTCGAGCGCACCGGATAAAGAATAGGCGGGCGGCTTCAGCGCCATATTGAGCCAGAATTTGTTGGCTGCCGAGACCGGGCCTACCGCCGGACGCGCATGCCCTTTGTAAACGATCCGGACTAAATCGTCGCGATGGATCGCGTCCGAGACCGCGTGCCGGAAAGCAGCCGAGCGAAACCAGCGCCGCTTGTATTCAGGCAGCGGCGCATTGGGTGTCTGGTTGAAGAAGATCAGCTCCGAATCGAGCGATGGCCCGGCGTCCACCACCGTGCGCGGCATCTCGGCCGACAGCCGGTCGTACATCTCCGGATCCAGCTTGTTCACCATGTCCAGCTCGCCCCGGCGGAAACGGAGCAGCTCCAGCTCGCGGTTCTGCTGAATCTCGAGCCGGACCGAATCGAGATACGGCAGACTTCGTCCGTTCGCGTCCTTTTTCCAATAATTGGGATTGCGGTCCAGCAGTACAAATTGGCCAGGCTTGTACTGGGCTACCATGAACGGCCCGAGCACCGCGGCCTCTTTGCGCGCCGAGCGTGCCGACATGATGCCCACGTGATCAAACTGGGACGCTAGTGCTGCCACCGGGCCCGGAAAGCGCACCGTGGCCGAGTACGGGCCGGTGCAGCGCGTTTCCACAGCTCCCGGAGCGGACCGGAACGCATCGCCTGCCGGGGAGTGGAGCGCCGGATCCATCAGCCGCCGCATCGTGAACTGGACGTCCTCGCAATCGAAAGGCGTGCCATCGGAGAAGCGCACGTTCTGACGCAGTTCGAAATCAATGCGCCGCCCGTTCTCCAGCACCTTCCACTTGGCTGCCAACTCGGGGTCCAGCTCCTGCGTGTAGCGGTTCAGGCGAATTAGCACACCGCTGGTCAGATAGCTGATGGTTTCCGAATTCTCATCGTCCACCAGCAGCGGATCGAACGTTTTTGGCTCGGCGCGCAGCGTGAAGCGGAGTTGGCTGGCGGGCCAGGCGAGCGATGTAAGTCCGAGCAGCAGTGTAAGCGTGTTTTTCAACATGGAATGGCGTCCTCCGTGCGCAGCAGGAGCTGAAGACAGATCACCGCTGCCACCAATAAACCGGCCGGCGCCAGCATCCAGGGATTTTCCAGAACCGCGCTGTAGTTTTCCAGCTCGCGCAGCATGCCGCCCCAGGATGGCAGCGGCTCGGAAACTCCCAGGCCGAGCAGGCTCAAATTGGCTTCGCTCAGAATGAACACCGGGACCGAGATCCAAAATTGCGCGGCCAGGATGGGCCCGAGGTTCGGCGCCAGATGACGCCAAAACAGGCGCGCCGGCGCGACCCCGCAGGCACGCGCCTGCACCAGATAATCCGAGTCCACCAAGCTCCGCGTGCCGGCGCGAATAATACGGGCGGGCGAAGCCCAGCCCAGGCAACCGAGCAGCAAAAATGTCAGGATCACCGATGTCACCGGCGAAGTATTCAGCGGCATCAACGCCCGAACCGCCAGTAGCAGGAACAGCCACGGCAACGAAAGAAACAGGTCGATTCCCGACGTTACGATGCGTTCCCACCAGCCCCCGATGTACCCTGCCGTCCCGCCCACGAGCGCTGCGATGAGTGTTGAAAGCAACGCCGCGGCGGGCGCCAGCAGCAGCGACACCCGAGTGCCGTACAGCAGCCGCGCAAAACGATCGCGTCCCAGCTCGTCTGTGCCCAGTGGAAACCGGGCCGACGGCGGCGCGCTAATGAACTCCCGGAACTGCTCGGCATAGGAGGGGGCAATCCAGCCGGCCGCCAGAGAAGCCAGCGCCAGCAATCCCAACGCCGCGAGAGCGATCTTCTGCGCGCCGGACAGCTTCGCGGTCACGCTTGCCTCCGCGATGCGAGTGCCAGATCAGCCACGCTGTTGACGATCAGCGTCATCAGCGCGATCAGAACCGTCAGGTTCACCAGCAGCGGCAGATCGCGCTCCAGAGCTGCGCGCCAGGCAAGTTGGCCGATTCCGGGCGTATCCGACACAACTTCGATCGGAATCGACGCCCCGAACGCCAGGCTGACCGAGATGCCCGCCAGTGCAGCCAGTTGCGGCGCCGCAGGCAGAACAACATGCGCGAACAACACCCGTACGCTGCTGAGTCCCCTTGCTTGCGCGGCGATTACGTGCGGCGATTGGAACGCCGCCACCAGAAGGTTTTTCGAATAGCGGTAGACGTGCGGAAACACGACCAACGCGATGGCCCAACGGCACCCCGCGCCCATCCATACGAACAACAACGCGATCACGGCCGCGGGTACGGCCAGGCACAGTCCGCTCAGCACCGCTGGAATCACGTCGGTGCCGCGCCTCTGCCATGCCACCGTCAGGAGAGCGAGTAGGAAGCCAATCGAAATTCCGCCCAGCACGCCGTACGCGAGCGCCGCTAACGTCAGCGGCAATCGCTCCTTCAGCAATTCCGAGACAGGCCGGTTCAGGGAGCGCGAGACGCCGAGATCGCCATGCCCCAATCCCTCCAGATAACGGAGGTAGAAAAGGGCGATATTGTTCTCGGCCGCGCGCTCGGCGCGGATCGCCTGCTGGCTCTCGGCGCTGAGGCGCGAATCCACTTCCCGCTCATCGACGCCAAAACCGGGTCCCATCCGCACCAGCGTCGCGCCCAACAGTCCACCTAAGATCACCGTAATGAGGATTTTCCGGATTTGCCGCAGAAGCACGCGAAGCATATTGTCAATCACCACGTGGCGGTGGGCTCGAAATCGAAACCTCGCGGCTCCACCAGCTTAAGCTTCTGCTTCTGCTTTGCGGCATACATCCGCCGGTCGGCTTCGCTCAATAGGCGGTCCGCGT
Organism: Bryobacteraceae bacterium; assembly: GCA_035293725.1. Classification (GTDB taxonomy): domain Bacteria; phylum Acidobacteriota; class Terriglobia; order Bryobacterales; family Bryobacteraceae; genus Palsa-89. The sequence continues at coordinate 42,744 of DATGMH010000160.1, read as the reverse complement.
CCACGCCATCTTCGGGAAATACCGCGTGCCCAATGCTCAGCGACAGCGTATCGGTTCCGGTGACTGCTTGGCCCGCCTCGGCCGTGATGGCTTGCAGCCGCTCAACCGTGTGGGTGATCTGATCGTTCGCCAGCCCGGGCAGCACCAGTACGAACTCGTCGCCCCCCATTCTGGCCACGTAATCGTACTCGCGGCACGATTCCTTCAGCTTCGCGGCCACGCTGCTGAGCAGCCGGTTTCCTTCCAGGTGTCCGAATTTGTCGTTTACCTGTTTGAAGCCGTTCATATCGCATACCAGCACCACCAGGGGCGAATTGAGCCGGCGGCAGCGAGCTAACTCGCTGTCCAGGTGCAGAAACAGCGACCGCGCGTTGGGCAGCCCAGTCATGTAGTCGGTGGATGCAGTGCTTTGCGCCTGCTGGAATTTCAGCGCATTTTCGATTGCTAGCGAGATCTTTTGCGAAACGGCCAGCAAAATCCGTAGATGGTCGTTGCTGAATGCATCGCGCTCGGCTTGATACAGCGTAAGGACACAAACCGTGCCGTTGAGCCCAACCAGCGGAACCGCCAGCGCGCTCCGCATCGTAGTGACCTTGGTCTCGTCGTTGAGGTAGCCGGTTTCCACCGCCGGATTGCCATTGACGATCGGCTTCCGGTTTTCAGCCACCCACCCCGACAATCCCTGCCCGATCGGAATCTCCAGCGAGGAGAACAGCCGGAAGTTTTCTCCCGTCACGTATTCCGCCCGAAGCTTGCCGTCGCCCAGAACATAAATCGCGAGCGCGTCGTAATGCATCATGCGCTTCAGGCGAATTGCCACCAGCGACATCGTTTCGTGCAAGCTCAGCGAATTGCCCAAGTCCTGCGTCAGCTCGAACAGATTCTGCGCCTCCTGGCGCGCTGCGGCGATGGACGCCAGGAAATTGGCCGGCTTTTCAAGGTTCGCCGGTGCAACCTGAAAGCTGGCTGCCGGACTCGGCTGAGACTCGGCGCCGGCCAGGGCACCCACGCTTGGTTGCACATCCCTGGCTTTGACCAGCGCCTCGAATTCCGCATACCGGCGCTGCAAAATCGCCACGATTTGCGGATCGAAGGACCGGCCCGATTCGGCTACCATTTTCTCGATCGCATCCTGGAGCGGAAGCGCTCGCCGGTATTGGCGGTCGGACGCCAGTGCGTCCACAAAATCCACCACCGCTAGGATGCGCGCTCCAATCGGGATCTGTTCGCCTCTCAGCCCGTCCGGATAACCTGTACCGTCCCACTTCTCATGGTGAGACCGCACCATGGGCGTGACAGCGTAGGGGAACTGAACGCGCTCCAAAATCTCGGCCCCTACAACCGGGTGGATCTTCATCTTCTCGAATTCTTCCTGCGTCAGCTTCCCCGGTTTTGACGCGATGTGCTCCGGCACGGCCAGTTTGCCAATGTCGTGCAGTAGCGCCGCCGCCCGTAACGCCTCCAGTTGCCCGCCGCTCAACCCCAATTCCTTCCCGATCTCCACCGTGTAGGTCTCGACGCGCCGCAAATGGTCGAAGCGAATCTCATCCTTGGCCTCGATGGCCAGCGCCAGCGCTTCGATCGTGCGCAGATGCAAACCCGCCGCATCTTCAGCGTTCTTTTTTTGATCCTCCAGTTTCGCCATGTACAGGAAGTAGGAACGGTATATCAGGTACGCGGCCGGAGCGGCCAAAAGCGCGGTCTGCCATCCGACGTAGTGGTCGATGGCGGCGGCCACCGCGACCAGTGCGGCGCCCAGCAGGTAGTAAGGAAAAGCCCAGAAATAGCATTCGCGCCACACCCGGCGCAGCGATTTTCGCTCGGTCAGCGCGATGGCCGTGGCCACCGGGAAAGTGTTCATCGCGAAGAACGCCGCCGCGGCTACCACCAGTTTTACGGGCCCTTCCAGATGGCCGAGTTGCAGTAAGTGCGAGTAGTACACCTGGCTGGTCACCGCCACCGTGATCGCCATGCTGCTCACATTGAAGGCCACCTGCTCCCAGCGCGGATGGTAGATGTTTTTCCAGCAACACTGCACCAGCGTCGCTCCGCATCCGATCAGCAACGCCTCCGGCAGGCTCAGCTCTACAATCGCGAACAAGACAAATATGAACAGAACCGAGATGGACCCGGTGAGGCCCGGCAACGCCGCTTTCAACCGCGACGCCAAAATCGCGAGCGCGATGTAGCACGCAAACCGGATTAAATTGTCCGATTGCCAGTGCGCCAAGACCATTGCGGCAAGCAACGCGCCCAGAAGCACGACCGCTCCCACGTAGATTCTGCCGACCAGTGAGACTTTCATCCTTGCTGCCAGTACCCCCAACAGGGTATGCGTGGGTGCAGGCTCAATACCATTGCCCGGTTATGCCTATCCACTTGATTTATCGGCAATAGCCGCTAAAACAATAGGAACCGGACGGGACAAAATGTCTACTGCGGTTTCTGGAAAGGATAATCTGTCGCTTGCAAAGAAAGCACGCCTCCGAAGTGGGCTGAAAGATCTGAAACCGAAGTACTATGCATGCCCGCGCTAAAAAGGCCGAAAAGCTGAAGTAAGCGACCATGGGTCCCCAGGTCAATACCTTTTTGGGAATGCAGGCCATTATCTCCAGCCCTGCCATGCTGCAGTTGTTGGATTTAGTGCAGCGCATCTCCCAAACCAATGCAGCCGTCCTGATCACCGGCGAAAGCGGCTCGGGCAAAGAGCTGATCGCTCGCGCCGTGCATCACTATTCGCTGCGCTGCGGCAAACCCTGGGTGGATGTGAGTTGCGCTGCTCTTCCCGAGCATCTGGTCGAAAGCGAGTTGTTTGGCTACGAAAAGGGCGCATTCAGCGGTGCGGATTCCGCCAAGCCGGGCCTGTTCGAGCTGGCCAATCACGGAACCTTGTTCCTGGATGAGATCGGCGAGCTAGAGCCGCGGATGCAGGTGAAATTACTGCGCGTCCTGGATGGCGTAGCTTACTACCGGTTGGGTGGCGTCCGCAAGGTCAGCGTCGACGTGCGTGTCGTCGCCGCCACCAATCAGGATTTGGAAGCGATGGTGGAAGATGGACAGTTCCGCGGCGACTTGTTTCACCGGCTCGGCCAGATCTGTCTGCGCGTCCCACCCCTGCGCGAGCGCGCTGAAGACATCGTGCCGCTGGCGCAGCATTTTCTGCAACAATCCAGCCCGCGCCTGTCATTTTCCGGTGCCGCGCTGAAGTTGCTCCAAGCTCACACCTGGCCCGGCAATGTGCGCGAGCTGCGCAATGCCGTCACCAAGGCCGCCGTGCTAGCGCGAGGTCCGGAAATTCTGCCCGAGGACCTGGTGCTGATGCAATCTAAGCAACCCAGTGAAGCCCGGGAGATGCCTGCAGCCTCAGATCTGGATGGCATGGAGAAAACTATGATCCTGCGCGTGTTAGCGCAAACGCACGGCCATCAACAGCGAGCCGCGGATTTGCTCGGCATCTCGCGCCGTACGCTCAGCCGTAAGTTAAAGCTTTATGGGAGGGAGGTTGTGCGGCAATCCTGCGCCTCCTAGCCGCTCGCGCGAATATGGCACGCCCAGAAGATCGACGCTCGGAACAACGCCATGCCGGCACCGGCCCGCTGAAATTATGCTTCGCCGATCCGGCCCCGCAGGAGATTACTGGCCAATTGGTTGACTACAGCAACAGCGGTTTTCGCGCCGTGCACCCTTACGCCGCGCTGCACACCGGCCAGGAAGTCGAGTTCCGCCATGCGGTGGCTGTAGGACGCGCACGCGTGATGTGGAACCGTATTGCGGACGACCGCGTCGAAACCGGATTCCTGGTAATCAAGTAGTCCGCCGCTACCGCAGATCTTCCAAAGAGATCGCCCGCAAGTAGATTCCCCGCGCGCGCCGCTTCCACCAGTCGCCCGTCTTACGCCGCTCCGCCCAGTCCGTAAACGAATAGTCGAATACCAGCGCCCGCACATATTTCGGCGGCCCGGCCGGAAATGGATTCTTCCCCAACAAACCTTCAACCTCGGACGAGCCTTGAAGCAGACGCACCATGAAGTTCACGAACCATGGCTCAGACCGGTAGCTGGATAGCGCGGCGAACCACATCTGCCAATCCAGGCGCGGCTGATGAGGTGCTACCCAGCGCGGCGAACGATCGAGCGGTCCGGGCTTGTACCGGAACTCGTAATCCAGCCAGGTATTCCCATCGTTCGAGCCTTGGACCACAATTTCTGGCCGCTCTGTGGTCATCACGGCAAACAGGCCGTAGGTATTCACGATGTCAAACGGCGCGACCCATTCGGCGATCGAACTGGCCGATGTCGCGCTGCCGAACACGCCCCACAGCTCGATTCCGCTGAAGAATAGAACCACGGCCGCAACGGCTCTTGACACAGCGGGCGGCGTGCGGCTGTCGCGCCTGCCAAAATGAAGCCGGGCCAGGCTGGCATCGTCGAAGAGAAATAGACACAGCGACATTGCCAGCAGATTGAAGAACGCGTAGTTTCCGGTGAGGAAAATCAGGATTTGCAAAGCCAGCAGAAAAATCGCGGCCGCGCGCCGCCACACCCGTGGACCAAAGATCAGGAACGGAATCGCCAGTTCGGTAAACAACACCATAGCCGTCGAAACACGCTGGAACCAAAGTGGCAGCCGGTACATGTACCACGCCAGCGGCGTTGGGAGCGGCTGAGTCATGTAGTGAAAGCCGAGCGCGCTCAAGTTGCGCCACGAGACATCGTGGCTGAGCAGCTTGACGGCGCCGGAAAGAAACATCAGGCGGAATAAGAGCCAGCGAAACAAAAATACGATCCATTTCGACGCCCCTAGGAATATCGCCAGAAAGCCGGTCTCCAGAAGCAGCGCGTCCCATTGAAAACTCAAAAAATTCTGCCCGATGGTGGAGAGCGACAAATACAAAAAGTAGAGACACACCAGCGCCGGCCGCTCCAGCCGGCCGGACAGCAGGATCAATGCGATCGCTACGCCGGCCCAACAAACCGCGCGTAGAAAGGAGTCGCTGGAGCCAAACCAAAAAATGCCCGGCGCAAGCCAATACGCACGCGCGCCGAGCACACTCTTCGCTTCGGCCAGAAAATGCCCGGCCGGCAGGATGCCGCGCTCGCCGGCCAGTCCGGTAATCTGCACCGCAATTGAAGCGAAGGCGCACACATAAATCAAGGCGAGCGCCTTTAGGAACAACCATTCCACACGGGCATAACGAAGCGGCGCGATGCGGCGGCCAAAAGTGAAGCGCGTCACTTGATAAAAGAAGTTGCGGTGCGCCGCGACGAGCCGGTACGTAGCTTCTGACGCAGCCGCGAACCCGGGAACATGCTGGTAGAGCCACTCGAGCCAGTTAACGCCCGCGTAAGCCAGCGTGGCGAAAACCGCGCGCGCGCCCGATAGCACCTGGCCATCCGCTTGGACCAACTGCACCGCTTGGCTAAATTGTTCGGGAGGAATTTGGGGGAAATTCGCGCCGGCTTCCTGGGAGGGCGCGTAGTCCACGCTGCTTCCGGTAATCTGCTTCCAGTAGTCGATCCAGATCCGGCAAAAACCACAGCGGCCGTCGAAGACCAGCAAGGGTTTTGCGGGCATTCTTTACCAGTGTAGTCACAGCGTGGCGCACGCACTCGTTGGTGCCGTGCCGATAATCCTGCCGACACCGTGAAGACCCAGCATTCTTGCGTTCACACGAGTGTGAACGCGGCCACGCACGAGTCGTGGGCGTGCGCTACTGCGACGCAACCAGCGCGGAGCCTTGAGGCATCCCGCCAATCGGCGTGGTTGTGGCGTTCAGGGACTGCGCGTCGATTACCGTTATCGACTGCGCCAAGCTATTGTTGGCGTAAACATAGGTTCCGTCCGGCGTGATTTGGAGATCCATCGCACCCGCGTCTGCCGGAACAGTCTTGATCACTTGATATGTTTTCGTGTCAACCACCTCGATCGAGCCAGCCCCGCTGGACACAAAAGCTCTCGTTCCGGTGGGATTGAACACAATGCTGAAAGGCTCGGTTACCTTCAGCACTTCCACGATGGCGCCCGTTAAAATATCCACGACCTCGACGGCGTTATCCCACGGATGTACAGCCCAGGCGAGTGTTCCGTCCGGATTGATGAAAACGGTTTCCGGACCTTCGACAGCCAGAGGAATCTTGGAGGTGATCTTCATGCCGGCAATATCAACCACCGACAGATACGAATACGCAGTATTGGTCGTGGCGGGGTAGTTCGACACTAGCGCATAGCTGCCGTCCGGGCCGATTGCGATTCCAGAGGGAGCGAAGTTCGGATCGCTTGGAACGGTGATCGAACCTGTTACCGCATTGGTAGCCGTGTTGATAAACGTGATGGCGCCGCTAAAGCTGGTCACGATGGCTCGGGAACCATCGGGCGTGACTCGCACCTGAAGCGGGAAGGTGGGCACCGGGATGGTTGCGATAGTCGCGAGCGTGCACGAGTTGTATCGTTTCACCACGTTGTCGACATGAAGCACGCGAAAGACGGTCGGATTGACGCTGGAATTGCAGGCCCAGGGCACCGGCGAGGTCACTTCCGTAAGCAGCGGACCCGCGGGTAGATCTCGAAACGGAACCGTAAACGTGAAGGTTGGCGCTGGAGAAGCACGGGAAGAAACTTGGCCAGTGGCTGCCTGTCGGGCTAGCGGCGGCGGCGAAGAGAATGACGAGGGGCCTCCCCAGCCACTGGTTGATCCGGCCGCCTCCTGGCCGGGAACCGTCACCTGCTGGCCCATGCCGTTGTCGCTACTGCAGTTTGTTTCGTCAGGATGCACCGAGGAAATGCTTGTGACGGCCGCCGGCCGCGCTGAGCCGCCGCCTTTTTCGCAATCGCAAGGCATGCCGGTCGCCGTAGACTGGATCGGAATCTGTGTTCCTGCCAGCGGGCCGCTGTCGTACACCCGATAGGTGACCAAATAATACTGGCCTCCCTGGCAAATCATCGTCGCAACGGATGAGTGCCAGGCGCCACCCAGAAGATCGGCCCACGTATTGACAAAGCCGTTCGCCCAATCCGAGAACCCCGGTATGTTCTGGGCCAAGGACACTGTTGGAATCGCAATTAGGAAGACTGCAGTCTGAATCAATTTCTTCATCGGCTTGGATCCTGTTGAATCATCTTTTTTTCCGGGCCGCGTGATCGCTCGTGCGGGACCGGCTCGTGTCTTATTGCGGCGGAACCAGTGTAGGGCTTCATACCCGCGGTAAGAGCAATCATAGAAAGTAGGGTTAGCACTCATTGCTTCACCCTACTATTGGAACGTCACCGTTTTCCCGGCTATGTATCCGCCGCTGGTCACAGCGTTGGCAAGCCCGGATGCGCTAAAGCTCGATCCCGTGTTAGTCATCAAATAAATCACATCTTTCGATGCCAGCGGATTGGCCCTCGCGGCAGGCAGCGCCGACAGCGCTTCAGGCGGCACGCTGAAACTCGTTGCGCCGGACGGAACAACGCAAAAGAACACCGCGCTCGAGTTGGTGGGCAAATCGGACGCGACACCCAATATCTCCACCTGCTGGCCCGCCGGCACGCCGGACCAAGTGATGGTCAGTGGCACTGTTCGATCGACGGTAGTGATCTGATCGCGATTCGTCCAACTGAGCGCCGCAGGAACCGTCACCGAGGTAGTAAATGCCGGCACGTTGGCGCCGCCGCTGGTGGCGACCGAATACGTCCCTGGCGACAGATAAAGCTGATTCGGCAAACCGTACAGCGGCAAGTAGGATCCCAGAGGAGCACCAGTGCCGGTCAGAGTCACCGATTTCTGGCCGCCGGGTCCGGAAATGGTCAGCTGCTTTCCTCCATCCAGGGCCGGGGGCGAGGCCTCGGGAACAGTACCGCTTTGAAGAAAATCACCGCTGCCCGGATAAACCGTGCAGGTTCCCGCCGGGGGCGCCGACACGAACGGCAGAAAAGTATAGGGCGCGCTGGGAATATTCACCGCCGAGTAGGTCGCGAAATCGTCTGAAACGTCTACTGGCGCATTCACCCCCACATCTTCGTGCACCGACATCCGCATCAAAGTCACGGTGCCGAGTGAGCCGCCGCTCTGCACCACCGCCGAGAGCGAATTGGAGGGATCCGAGCAAGCTCCTCCATTCGCACTGATCGCCAGACTGCCATAGTTGCTGATCGTGCTGTGTGAAGTTCGCACATATACCGGCACCCAGCAGCCCTGCGGAGCATTGGCCGGAATCACGAAATCGATTTGATCCAAGCCCGAGCAGCAGGGCGAGCGGCCGCTATAGACCACCGAAGCCGAAACGCCGCCTACCCACACTTCCACTGGTGTCGATAGATTCCCCGCCGGAGGCGCCTGATTATCTGGCGCCGAAATCGGACCGAGCCCGGTCAAGTACATCTGCTCGGTTTGACCCGGCGTCGCCGACGCTTGGTACGAGTTGAGAACCAGGCTGCCGTCGCTCTGAGCGTTTTGCATCGCGGCCGGACCGATTCCTGTTCCCGTGAACGTGAAGATGCCTGGACTGTCGTGCACGACGTAAACCGGCGATGGATTGCTCGTGCCTTGGTACGACACCACCACAGAGACCCAACCCAGCGGCGCATTGGATGGCATGATGGCGTTGATCTGGGTCGCTGACACGTAGACCGGAATCACATTCACCGAGGTCGATCCCTGACTGGCCTTGATGGACACTCCCGAAAAGCTGTTCGTCAGCGGGAAACTGCTTTGCGAGATCCCCTGCTGAGGCCCCAGTGCGGAGCCGAATAACGAGAAAAGCGAGCCTTGAGCGATCGACCCTCCCGGCTGGCCTGGGGCGTAATAGCTGGCGGCATTGACCACCTGATGAAGGTAAATGGCAGGCTTAGCGTGAAGCGAAATCGCGAAGACAAAAACAGCCGCAGCGCGCAAATACGATGCGAGCATCGAGGGACCTCCAACGAGGCAGATTACCATGCGTGTTGCATTCCGAGTGGCCTCGCAGGCCGGTCTAACGGTGAGGCGATTCTGGCGATTGTTCGAGAGGAATCTCGGGAGAGCTCCCACTCTCGTTGCCGGATCGTGCGTCGCCCCGTAGCGGCCCTCTTCCGTGGCGCAGGTCCTTTCGGGGAATGGCTTACGGCTCGCCCGCGTGGTTTAATGGGTTATCGGAACTCTATACGGCGCTTCCAGTTTTCATATATACTGTGAACCGTTTTACGGAAATGCTAGAATCAATTGAGGGCGCAACCTTTGTACGGCGTGCATACGTCTACCAAAAGGAAGTAGCTGCATAAAGCAAGAGGTATGGTAGGAGAACATGGCAGCTCACGACGGATCAATGGGATATCCTGGCACCAATAAACCCCAGGGTGATACCTCTCCTGACGATCACTTAAATCGATTGTTGGCGGCAGAGGGCGAACCTTTCATTCGTTCATTCATCCGGAACGTCAAAGAAGCAATTCACCCCCCCAAGCTGCCGCCCCTGGAAGTAACGTCCAAACCGGTTCCGGTTCGGGATATCTGGGGCTTCTACGGCGGACAGAAGAAACAAGCCGGGCTTAGCTCGATCGCGATTCATACGGCGGTGGTCGTGTTGTTGTTCGCGATCGGTACTAACAAAACCGTACAGCAAGTCGTGCAGCAGCAGATCCAGTTGATCGCTCCCGATCTCGCTCCCTACAAGCCAACCATCAAGAAAGATCAGATGCACGGTGGCGGCGGCGGTGGCGACCGCTCGCCCACGCCTCCCAGCAAGGGCAAACTCCCGAAGCTTTCAAACAAACAGTTCGTGCCTCCCTCGGCCGTAATCCGAAATCCGGATCCGAAGCTGGTGATGGAGCCGACCATCATCGTCCAGCCTGACGCAAACATCCCCAAAGTCAACATGGACGTTCTGGGCGATCCTCTCGCGAAGTCCATGATCGCTTCCAACGGCACCGGCTCAGGCGGTGGCATCGGCACCGGTAAGGGCGGCGGCGTTGGTCCCGGTTCCGGCGCTGGGTTCGGCCCCGGTTCGGGCGGAAATATGGGCGGCGGCGCATACCGGATCGGCGGTGGCGTTTCGCCCCCACAGTTGATCTTTAAGGTCGAGCCCGAATACTCCGAAGAAGCTCGGAAAGCTAAGTTCCAAGGCACCGTGGTGCTGTTTGTCGTGGTGGACGAAAACGGCAAGCCGCGCGACTTGAAAGTCATCCGTCCCTTGGGCCTCGGTTTGGACCAGAAGGCCATCGAAGCTGTCGAAAAATGGAAGTTCGCTCCTGGCAAGAAGGACGGCAAACCGGTCGCCGTCCAGGCCACTATCGAAGTGAATTTCCGCCTGCTCTAACGCCATTCCTTAAATCGAGCGCCTGCACCCCTCCGGTTCAACCCCGGGTGCAGGCGTTTTGCATTTTGTTGGGCCTGCAATAGCCCGATTTGCATAATCTTAGCTTGAAATCTGCTGCCACCACCTCGCGGTTGGTCCTTTCGATATTTTTCCCTTGAACCCTACCGGTCACCATGTTATGATTCGGACAATTATTCGGCTTCAGTATTTCGATACCAAGCATTTTGTTTTGCACTTTACAGGCTGGTCACGTCCAATTGCGACGGACTAACGGCGGTAGTTGAAATTAAGCGCGTCCAGGCGGCGGCCCGCCCGGATGAAACTAAGGGGGGACAAGTATGCGAATTCGAGTCTTTACGGCGCCCGTACAGTTGGCGCTAGGGCTCTTGTTGTTTGGGATGCTCGCGTTCTGCCAGATCACGGGCGACATTTTGGTCAACGTGTCCGATCAAAGCGGCGCTGCGGTTCCAGGGGCAACGGTTACCGTCAAGAGCATGAGCACGGGCCTGACGCGTGAGGGCACCACCGACGGCGCCGGACAGTATCGTGTCGCGCAGCTCGAGAACGGGCAGTACGAAGTAAAGGTTGTGCATCCTGGATTCGCCTCCGTTACCCAGGTCGCGCAGGTAAGCGCCGGCGGCGTTTCCACCGTACCCCTGACCCTCAGTGTCTCCAGTACCAGCGAGCAGGTCGTGGTCGAGTCGCAGGCTACCCCCATCAATACCGTGAATCCGCAATTGCAGGGGACAATCGAATCGAAAGCGATCGTTGACTTGCCGCTGTCTACCACGGGAATTCTCGGCTTGGCAGCGACAATGCCCGGAATTACCCCTGTTACGGCGAACAACCCGTTCCTTGGCCTCGGCAGCTATAACTCGAACGGCGGACGCGGGCGTGCGAACAACATCACGCTGGATGGCGCAACCACCACCGACGTCAGCACCACGGGTTCTGCCGGGCTAGGCACAATTCCCGCCGACGCGATCAAGGAATTTAACCTGATCACCAACCAGTTCAACGCCGAGTACGGCCGCAATTCCAATTCACAGTTGCAGCTGCTGAGCACCTCCGGTAGCAACCAACTGCACGGTGAATTGTTCGAGGTCGCCCGCAACAGCTACTTCAACGCTCGCGACTACTTCGACCGCACCGGCAAAGCGACTCCCAATATCAACAACGATTGGGGCGCATTCGCAGGCGGCGCCATTATCAAAGATAAGCTCTTCTATTTCGGTTCCTACGAGCAGAACACGATCCGCGGTCTCGGCGGTACGCGCATTGCCATTGTTCCGACGCCGGCCCAAGCCGCGTCGGCTGTTCCCATAGCGCAGCAGATTCTGCAGTTAGACCATGTCCCGACCAGTCCAACCGGCCAGATCAGCCAAGTGGCCCCCAGCGCTACCGATAGCCTCGCGTATTCGGCTCGCTTAGACTACAACATCACCCAAAACGATCTGCTGTATATGCGTTTTGGCGAGCAGTCTTCGCATGCTGAAAGCACGGGAAACACCTTCATCGACTCGAATCTGGTGACCAACGGGGCCAGCAGCCAGAATCGCCCGTGGAACGGAACCATTACCGAGACGCACACGTTTGGGCCTACTTTTGTTAACACGTTCTTGGCCGCCTATGGCCGCAGCGCGCCCGTGTTTCCTCCGTTCCAGCCTACCGGCAATCCGGAAATCATTTTTACTGACGGTACGTCGAATTTCGGCAAATGGTCCGGCCTTCCTCAAGGCCGTATCCAGAACACCTTCCAGTACCTGGACACGATCTCGAAGGTTTGGGGCCGCCACAACGTGAAGTTCGGAGCCGAAGTCGATCGCGTCCAGGCCAACAGCTTCTTTGATAGCAACGTCGGTGGTTCGCTGACCTTCACCAGCCTCGCAAATTTCCTCAATGGCGTTCCATTCCAATACACACAGGACTTCGGTAACTCCGTTCGCGGAAATCGCCTGTGGAACGAAGCCTTCTTCGTTCAAGACGACTGGAAGATTAGCCGCAACCTTACACTTAACCTCGGGTTCCGGGAAGAGATTGCGGGCGGCGTTACGGAAGTCAACAACATCGTGTCCAACATTAACCCCGCGCTTACGAATGTCCCATTGGGCGGCGCGGGAACAGGCCCGCTTGGCAGTTTCTACACTGGCGGTTCCTACTTCCACACCAACTACAATCCGGGTCCACGGTTCGGTTTCGCTTGGAACCCGGCCGGCGGCAAGACTGTCATCCGCGGCGGATATGGCATTAGCTACGATTTCGTTTACTTGAACCCGATCACAAACGGACGATTCCTGCCCCCATTCATGTACACCTTTACGTTGCCCAACACGGGGTTCACGGGCGGCAACACGGTTGCTAATATCCTCGCTGGAACATCGCCCTTCCAGCAGACGGGATTTTCCGCCGTAGGATCATTCGGCACCACCATCAAGAATTTTGGCAATGCCACCTACATTGATCCACACCTGAGGAATCCGCAGGTTCAACAGATTAGCCTCACGGTGGAGCGCGAAGTCTTTCCGGGTTGGCTGTTCAGGCTTGGATACTCGGGCGCTTTGGGTCACTATCTACAGCGCACACGCCCTTTGAACTTTATGCAACCGGGCCTGTTCACCCCGCCTACTTCGGTGGCTCAGGAAACGGCCAACGCGGCGTTGTATCAGCAGCTGAATGCCGGTTTGAGCGGCAACGCCTCCACGGGCAGCAATCGCATTGATCCCCGATTCAATGCTGTGAGCGTGGTCCAAAGCACGGCGAATTCGAATTATCACTCGCTGCAGTTGTTCGCCGAGCGGCGCTTTGCCAGCTGGTATGGATTCACGGCGGCCTATACCTGGTCCAAGTCAATCGACGACGCGTCCGACGCACTCGGCGTCTTGGAAACCGACACCGCTGCGCAGCAAAATCCCAACGATAACCGCAACAATCGCGCCGTCTCTCAGTTCGACGTGCCCCACCGCGTCGTCATCACGCACGATTTCATCTCGCCCAGCAATCATTTCAGCAGCCGGGCGCTTAACATGCTGGTAGGCGGCTGGCAGTTCACCGGAGTTTTTCAGGCGCAAAGCGGCCTGCCCATGAATATCCTTAACGGCTCGCTTGCAATACCTGGCACATCGGTAAGCCTCTCGGATCCGTCGCTGCTTGGCGGCAACAATGCCATTCGCCCGAATCTCGTCGGCCCACTGAATATCGTGCCAAAAGCCACCTCGGGGGGAACCAATCCCAATCAGATTCCGAACTCAGGCCTTGCGCAGGTGCTGGTTGGACATTTCGGAACTCTCGGACGGAACGTCTTCAGAATCAATCCCAACATCCAATCCGATATGGATTTCGGGCGCCAGTTTAAAATCCGCGAGCGCATGGCGTTCCGAATCGATGCTCAGTTCTTCAATATCTTTAACAACACCACGTTCAGCAACGCGGGGTCGCTCTGGAGCTTGAGCGCGCCATCTACGTTCGGCTATTACACGGCTACCGACACCAACTCGCGGCGTGTCGCGTTTGTCGGCCGGCTGATCTGGTAATTATTCTGATGCAGTCATCCAGCATCGGCCTCGAGTATAGTACGATTGCTTAGAGCCGATGCTGGTTGAACTCGAAAAACGCGGCGACATTTGCCTGCTCCGCCTGCACGGTCGGTTCGCGACGGGGAAAGACTCGGCTTACCTTCGAGGCAAAACCGAAGAGATAAAGAGCTCGGGATGCGCTCGAGTCCTGGCCGATTTTACTCAGGTAGAGTATCTGGACTCCACCGGCATTGGGTTTCTCATTGAACTCTATACCAACCTCTCCAAGAGCCCGGATGGACGCTTCGTTCTGGCGAATCTAAACCGGCGAGTGCGCGAGGTGCTGGAACTCACGCGTCTGGCCAACGTGATGCCCATTTATCCAGACGAGACCTCCGCGTTGGAAGCTCTCCGCCAGCCTATTTCGGCCAAACAGGCCAGCTAATAGCCAACCCAATACCGCAGCTCTTTCGGGAACGCCGCTGCCGGACGCAACTGGATTCAGAAAACAACTAGAATGTCCCTATGCGTCTTCTGCTCATCGCTGTCGTGATCCAGGCGAGCCTCGCGGCTCCGCCGCCTTCGGTGCGGAAGATCGCCGCAGTCCGCGTGTTTGGAAATCCCGGACAGACCGGGCTGTTCATCGCCTCTTCCGACGGGAGTGGAGAACATCCTTTGCTCTCTTCGCAGGCGAACGACTACGATCCGGCTTGGGCCCCTGACGGATCGTCGATTGTGTTCACATCCGAGCGCGACGGTTCGGCTGATCTGTATCGTGCGAAACCGGACGGCAGCGGTCTGGAACGGCTCACCGATGATCCGGCTTACGACGATCAGGCGGCGTTTTCTCCGGATGGGAAACAAATCGTTTTTGTCACCACTCGAAGCGGCGGGCATGCGGTTCTGTGGACTCTCGATCTCGCTACACATCGCGCCAAGGCCCTGACCTCAGGAGCGGGCGGCGATTTCCGGCCGTCGTGGTCTCCGGACGGCAAGTGGATCGCGTTTTCATCGGTGCGAGGCAGCGCGTTTCCATTCAGCCACGGCAGGTGGGAGCGTCTGGAATTGTCCGAAATTTATGTCATCCATCCCGATGGCTCTGGGATGAAGAAAGTCACCAACACGGGAAACTTCTGCGGAAGTCCGAAATGGATGGGCGATAGCCGTCACGTGCTGGCGTACTGTATGACGGCACAGCAGACCTTAGCGAATCGCACATACCCCGCGACAGGAAACGATACGAAGCTTGTCTCGATTGACGTCGCCACTGGCGTTTCAAGCGATTTGCGCGCCGGGCCAGGCGTCAAATTCAATCCTTCGCCGCTGGCCGGCAATGAGATCGGGTACATCCGCAAAGATAGCGGCGAGCCCGGCATCTACTACAGCAGCGGCAAACGCGGACCGCACGGCGACATCCGCGCCGCCTCCTGGTCGTCCGACGGCAAGTATGTCGTGTTTCATCGCAGGCTAAACGTTACTTCGCCGCCCATCCGAAAAACATTCACCCGGAATCCGAATTACGAGTTGAGTCTGACAAGCACGATCCTGCCTTCGTTCAGCTCCGGCGGAGATCGATTCGTCGCCGTCCGCCGCCCCGGCCCAACCCACTTGGGCGCGACCCTCGTTGTGACCACCGCCGCCACCGGTGAGTCCGAGGTGATTCATGAAGAGAAGAATCGCAACGTGCTGGCGCCACAATGGTCGCCGCGCGGGGACAAGATTATCTTCAGCGTCGGGGTGTTTCCTGCGTTCTTCGACGGCTTTCACAAGGAGTTCTTGAAGACTGGGGATCGCGTGGATGGTGGGGCGCAGGTCGCGATCGTTAATCCCGACGGAACAGGCTTTCAGGAGCTGACCCGCGGGGGGAACAACGACGCGTTCCCGTCATTTTCACCGGATGGGAACCGGTTCGTTTATCGCACGTTCGAACCGGAGGGGTACGGGCTGCGAATCATGAACCTGGAAACGAAAACTGTGACCGCGTTGACGCGCGATTATGATAATTTCCCGCTGTGGTCCCCGCGTGGCGATCTGATCATGTTCTCGCGGCTGGTGGATGGCGCTTACGAGATATACACCATCAAGCCGGACGGGACTTCGCTCAAGCGGCTGACGTTCACGCACGGAAACGATGCACATCAGGCGTGGTCGCCGGACGGTGAGTACATCGCGTTCGCGAGCTCGAGAATGGGGTTCAAGGATGAAGTCGTTTACACCGATGCGCCGCAGCCATACGGAGAATTGTTTGTGATGCGATTCGACGGAACCGGCGTCGAACAACTCACGGATAACCAATGGGAAGAGGGTACACCGGCGTGGCAGCCAACTGAAGCCGTCGGAACGGCGCGCCGGTAAGAAAGCAAGGCAGCAGCGGCTCAGCTTCAATCCTGAATTCGCCGATCAGGTCCGGCCGCTCCTCGCGCGGCCCTACTTCACTTTAGGCGGATATTTGTCGAACGACTTCTTGACCATGTCGTCCAGCTTGCCCTGCAGCTTGGTTGCATCGCGCTGCTGGTCGGTTGCGATCGCGCGCCATACAAGCGACCGCGTGGCCGGATCGCGCAAGTCGATCACCAGCGTTCCTTCCGCGTAGGGCACCCGCACGATCCTCGTTCCCCAGCCGCGCCAACCCGCCGGATACGCCTCCGTTTCAACGCGTCTCGCCGACCCCAGCGTATAGCGGACATTCAGGTCCGACTTGCCGCTGGTCAGCTCCAGGCCCTTGGCACTGAGATCCCGCTCTATATCGGCTTCGATCTGCTTCTTCACCAGCTCACTATTGAGCGCGGGATTCCTGCTGTTCAGCCGGCCCATGCGGATCGCGAACGTCTTGTATTTCGTGAAGTCCACCGACTGATCGAATTCAATGTTCACTTTTTGCGCGTAGAGCCCGGCGGCACACGCTAGCAGAAGCGCGATTCGGTACATGTTCGTGACTTTAACACGAGACGTTCCGGGGCAGGCAGCGTATCCTGGTAAGGATGAAACAACTAGCCCTGGATGCACTAGATCTGGTGCTCCGCCCGGGCGTTACGTACGCCGACGTCCGCCTGATCGACAGCCGCGAGCGGGAGCTATCTACAAAAAACGGGCGTGCCGGCAACGTCGCGGCCGCCGAATCCCAGGGCTTGGGAATCCGGGTGTTGACCGAAGGATGCTGGGGGTTTGCGGCTACCGACGACTTGACTAAGTCCGGTATCGAATCCGCCGCGCGTCTAGCCATCGGAATCGCGCGAGCCAGCGCGCTGGCCAAGAAGCACGACGTCGCATTGGCCCCGGAAAGCAAGTACGAAGTTGTCTGGACATCCCCCTGCCGTATCGACCCTTTCTCCGTTAGCGTAGAAGACCAGATCTCGCTGCTGCTTGCGGTCGACAATGAATTGCGGCGCAATCCGGGCGTGACATTGGCCTCCACTTCCATGGCCTTTCATCGCACGCGCCAGATCTTCGTCTCGTCTCTCGGCAGCGTCATCGATCAAACCCGTACCACCAGCGGCGCCGGTTTTGAAGCGCTCAGCTTCCACGACGATGAAATTCAGAAACGATCGTACCCGAACTCGTTCGGCGGCCAGCACCAGTTGAAAGGCTACGAGTTGGTGCAGGAATTGGCGCTGCTGGAGCACGCGCCCGCGGTAGCCGAGCAGGCCGTAGCTCTGCACTCGGCCGAACAGTGTCCGGAGGGCCAATTCAATCTGATCCTCGATGGCAGCCAGCTCGGGCTACAGGTGCATGAATCCATCGGGCATCCGATTGAGCTCGATCGGGTGCTCGGCTCGGAAGCTAACTACGCCGGCATGAGTTTTCTCACGCTCGACAAGCTGAATCATCTCCGCTACGGCTCCGAGATCGTGAACGCCGTCTGCGACGCGCGGCTGGAGCACGGACCTGGATTGGGGACCTTCGCCTTTGACGACGAGGGCGTTCCCGCGCAATCGGCCGACATCATTCGGGGCGGGCAATTCGTCGGATACATGACCTCGCGCGAAACCGCGGCTGCCATCCGCCAGCCCCGCTCCAACGGAACCATGCGCGCTACCAGCTGGGCGCGTGTGCCGCTGATTCGTATGACGAACGTCAGCCTGGTGCCCGGCGAGCAGACCCTCGAGGAAGTCTTCGGCGGCGTTAGCCACGCCATCTACATGGAGACCAATCGCAGTTGGTCCATCGACGACAAGCGCTACAACTTCCAGTTCGGCTGCGAAATCGCCTGGGAAATTCGCGATGGCAAACGAGTGCGCATGCTTAAGAATCCTACCTACAGCGGCATCACCACCGAGTTTTGGAACTCTTGCGCGGCCATTGCGAACCGCGATCACTGGGTCTTATGGGGCGTTCCGAATTGCGGCAAGGGCCAGCCCGAACAGGTGATCGGCACCGGCCACGGCGCCAGCCCCGCCCGCTTTCATAACGTCGCCGTCGGAGCCGCGTATGGCGCATAGTTCGGCGGCGCCGGTTCTCACCGCGGATCAATGCCGGGAAACGTTTGGACAAGTCGAGCGCGCCGCCCGGTCCTGCGGCATCCCCGAAGTCGAGGCGCTATTCGTGGCACACCGCGACGCGCTGACGCGTTTCGCCAATAACACCATCCATCAGAACGTGGCTGAACAAGCGCAGTGGCTGTCGGTTCGGGTGGCAGTGGATCAAAAGACCGCGCGCGCCACTACGAATCGTTTCGACCGCGATTCGATCCAACGGGCCGTAGAACAAGCCGCCGGCTTGGCCCGGTCGGTCGCACCCGATCCTGAGTTACTGCCCATGGCTGAGCCCGCGTCCATGCCCGACGTCTGGCGTTACGATGAACCCACGGCGGCCGCGTCGCCCGAGGACCGCGCGCGTGCCGTAACGGAGGCAATCCGCCTGGTGGAAACGGCTGGACAAACCGCCGCCGGCATTTATTCCACCGGGCAAACTTTCGAGGCCATCTTCAATTCCAAGGGTGTTGCCGCCGCTCATCAGGAGACTTTGGCCCAGTTCTCCATTACTGCCATGGCGAAAGACAGCTCCGGATGGGCTAAAGCCTCCGCGGTCGCCCTAGCGGCCTTCGATCCGGTCGAACTGGCGCGCCGCGCGAGCGAGAAAGCCCGATTGTCCCAGAGCCCCCGCGCCGTCGATCCCGGCCGTTATACCGTCGTCCTGGAGCCCGCGGCCGTGCTCGATCTGGTGGGCCAGATCTTCGGCGATTTCAGCGGCACCGCCATGCACGACAAGCGCAGCTTCTTGACCGACCGGATGGGAAAAAAGCTCTTCGGAGACAACATTCATATCACCGACGATGTCACGCATCCGCTCCAGGCCGGCGTCCCCTTCGATGGCGAAGGTGTGCCGCGCCGCAAGCTCACGCTGGTGGACGCAGGCGTCCCGCGCGAACTCGCCTATTCCCGTGCCAGTGCGAAGCGCGTAGGCGTTCCGCCCACTGGACACGGTTTCCCCCTGCCCAATGACGTCGGCGAAGCGCCTTTGAACATCGTGATCGCCGGCGGCGATACCTCGGTAGAACAAATGATTGCGTCCACCGGGCGCGGGATCTTGGTTACGCGCCTGTGGTATATCCGCGAGGTCGATCCCTACGAAAAGATCATGACTGGCATGACCCGCGACGGCACGTTCTTCATTGAAGACGGGCGGCTGAGCTACGGGCTCCGAAACTTCCGGTTCAATCAAGGCGTTATCGAGCTGCTGAACAATGTCGAAGCGCTGTCCCCCTCGGCGCGCGCATCCGGAGAAGAAACCTTCGAGATGGTGGTCCCCGCCATGAAGGTGCGCGATTTCCATTTCACCGAAGTCACCCGATTCTAAGAATCGGCGGCACACTGGCGATAAAATGGAAGCAGCGGAGATGCACCACCGCGGCCATACACACGACACCGGGCGGGTATTGAAGTGGTCTTTGGCTGCAACAATTCTGTTTGTTGTGGTCGAGCTGATTGCCGGTATCCGGGCCAACAGCCTGGCCCTCATCTCCGACTCTGCGCATAATTTCACCGACGCTCTTTCCATAGTGCTGGCCGCGATCGGCCTTTACCTCCAGTCGCGCCCTGCCGACAGCGTCAAAACTTACGGTTATCATCGCGCCGGAGTGCTGGCCGCCTTCATAAACGCCCTTACGCTGGTCGGAATTTCGATCTTCATTTTCTACGAAGCCTGGGAGCGCTTCTTCCATCCCCATCCCGTCGAAGAGTGGACCATGTTGTGGGTCGCTCTCGGCGCGGTCGCGCTCAATGGCGGGATCATGTGGAGCCTGCATCGCGATAAGGACCACGATTTGAATATCCGCGCTGCCTTTGTGCATATGCTAGGCGATGCCTTGAGCTCAATGGCAATCGTGGCAGGCGCAGTGGTCATTCACTTCACGCGCTTCAATACCATCGACCCGATCCTCTCGGTTTTGATCGGCGTCCTCATCATCTGGAGCGCTTGGGACATCATCAAGGAGTCGCTAAACGTGCTTTTGGAAGGGCTGCCCCGCGGAATGGACCTTTCGGAGGTGACGCAAGCTCTCATGAGCGTCGACGGCGTGATCGATGTGCACGATCTACATATCTGGAGCCTGGGCTCGAGCGCGCACGCGCTGAGCTGCCACGTGTTGATTCAGGACATGCCCCCCTCGGAAAGCACCTCCATTCTCCAGCGCATCAACGATCTGCTGTGTAAATTTCATATTCACCACAGCACCATCCAGTTTGAACACTCCAAGTGCGCGCTTTCCCAAACGCCGTGCACCCTCGTGCCTGCCCACCATCACGAGCATGAGTCCTGAATAATTCGCTTACGCTTCTTTACGTTTAATTCCTGTAACATCGGCCGGCACTCTGCCATCATACCCACTGGGATTAGAATCTGACAGGAGAGAACTATGAAAAAGATCTATCTGTTCTTGCTGGCCAGCGCGCTAGCGGTAATTGCGCTGGCGGCCGACCCGACCGGCAAGTGGACCTATGAAACGCAAGGCCGCAATGGCCCGCAGACCGTGACCCTCACGCTCAACGCTTCCGGCGATACCTTGACCGGATCCATTTCGGGCGGCCGCGGCGGCGAGGTCAATATCTCCGACGGCAAGGTGAACGGCGACAATATCTCGTTCAACGTGGTGCGTGAATTCAATGGCAACCAAATCACTACGAAATATACGGGGAAAGTGTCGGGGGACACGCTGGACCTCACCATCGAAGGGGGGCGCGGCGGTGCGCAGCACGTAACCGCTAAGAAGTCCAGCTAAGCATCCAAAATCAACTTCAGGTATCCAGAGCTGGAGTGGCCTGTCGGGCCCTCCAGCTTTTTGCTTTTCTCGCCCGCCCCAACTCCGCTCATCCAACGGGTTCCTGTATGCTGTTACACAAAGGAGCCGTAATGTCCACCAATCCTACCGTTCCGCCCGCGGGCCCGTATGTTCCGCAGCCGCCCAACAAAAGCGGCGCTCTGAAATGGATTCTCATCGGCATCGGCGGGTTTTTCGTAATAGCCGTGGTGGGCATTCTCGCGGTAGGCATGTTCGTCGTCCATAAGGCCAAACAAGCGGGCCTCGATCCCGATCTGATCAAGCGCAGTCCTGGCTTGGCTATCGCCAAGATGGCCGTGGCCGCCAATTCGAACGTCGAAATGGTCTCCGCCAACGAGGGCAGGCAAGAGATTACCGTTCGCGACAAGCAGACCGGCAAGGTCATGACCGTGAGCTTCGAGGATGCCAAGAACGGAAAATTCGTCTTCAAGCAGGACGGCAAAGAAGCCACGCTGACCACGAACTCGGCCAACGGAACAGTGGAAGTGAAGTCCGATGAGGGCACCTTCAAACTCGGCGGCGCAGCGAAATTGCCCGCCTGGGTGCCCGACTATCCGGGCTCGGATCCGCAGGGCGCGTTTGCAGCGCACGCCAATGATGGCGATAGCGGCAGCTTCGGCTTCAAGACCAAGGATCCGTCGGACAAGGTCCTGAAGTTTTACCAGGATCAGCTGCAGTCCTCGGGGCTAAAAGTAACGGCCAACTTGACCAGCCAGAACGGCACATCCTCAGCCGGAATGCTCACCGCCGAGGACGGCTCCAACAACCGCACCCTTACCGTGATCATCGGACCGGAAGGCGGCCAGACGGCGGTCAGCGTCACTTATACGAAGAAGCGATAGCCAGCCATTCCTCGACGCGCTGTTTCAACGCACGCGCGCTCAACGGATTCGGATAAACGTCGCCGATCACCGCGATCGAGTCGGCTCCGGCCTCGAAGACCGAACGGGCCGTCTCGCGCGTGACGCCGCCGATCGCCACCAGCGGCTTTTGGCTAACGGCGCGCAGGGTTCGCAGTTCGCTCACACCAACCACCGGGTCGGGATTAAGTTTCGAGCCGGTGGCGAAGATCGGTCCGATTGCCAGGTAGTCCACCGGTTCGGAGTCGCCCGCGAGTAGCTGGTCGCGGTTGTGCGTCGAAAACCCGATCGCTGTTCCGGATGGAACCACTTTTCGAGCGTCCGCGGGAGCCAAATCATCTTGCCCCAGGTGCAAAGCGGAGCCCAGCAAAGCGGCGAGATCTGCCCGGTCGTTCATCACAAACGTGACCCTTGCGGCACGGCACATTCCCGCGATGCACTCCGCTTCTTCGAAAGTCTTCCGCGAGAAAAAATCCTTATGGCGGAACTGCAGGATCTGCGCGCCTGCCTCCAGAATCGCCTCCGCCGCGGCCGCGCTCCTCATGCCGCACCGCGCCAGCAGTGCCGTGTCGAGCACCGGGTAAAAGCCCGGAGGTTTAAAACTCATTCGCCGCTCCCGCACTCGGCCAGCGCCAGCGCTCCGTACAGTACGCTATCGTCGCCCAGCGCCGCCGGTACCACGTCGATCCGCGCCTTGGACCAGTCCGTGATCTGCCGCCACAGTTCCGCGCGCAACGGAACGAATAGAGCCTCGCCCGCTTTGCTGATGCCGCCGCCGATCACAATGCGAGCCGGGTTCAGCAGCATGATAGCCGCTTTCAGTCCCATCGCCAGGTCCACCACGTAGCGCTGCACGAAGGCCCGATCGAGCAGAAGGTCGGACGCGGGTCGCCCGTAATCGCGCTCCAGCCACAGGCCGCAACACATCCGTTCGAAACAGCCCCGCGCTCCGCACAGGCATTCCGGACCGTCCGGCCGGATGGTCAAATGTCCGATCTCGCCTGCGTAAGAGTCGGCGCCCCGGTACATCCGCCGCTGGTCCAAAACGATGCCGCCACCGATGCCGGTTGAAAGCGTCATATAAAACAGCGGTCGGAATCCCCGCCCGGCGCCATACAAAGCTTCACCCAACGCGCCGAGGTTCGCGTCGTTGTCAACCGCCGGACGCACACCGGTGAGTTGCTCGATTCGTCCTGCTAAGTCGAAGTTCTCCCACCCGGCCACGTGCGTGGACCTGACCACCCGCTGGTTCGCATAATCCACGGGACCGCCGAACCCGATACCGCAGCGTTCGAACGCGTAGCGGCGCTTCCATTCAACCGTCGCCAGCGAGATTCGCTCCAGCATCCATTCCGGTCCGCCCGCGCGGTCCGTGCTTTCCCAGACGCGCTCCCTGAGCCGCCCGTCTTGAAAAAGCCCCAGCGTGAACTTGGTCCCGCCGATGTCGATTGCCAACGTATTCATCGAGCGCGCCGCGCCGGATCACGCTTCGAACAGCGAGCACATCAGCTCTTGACGGCACAGGAAGTTCGCCACGATGTAATCGGCTCCCACACCGATCAGCCGCTGCCGTTTCCACTCGTCCACGTGCCGGCAGGCCGGCTCTTCACTGGCCACACCCACCGCCACGCCCCCCACGTTCTTCACTTCTTCAATTTCCACGTAGCCATCGCCGAACCCGAGAAACTGGTGCCCTTTAAATTCGGCCGACGCCAGAATGCGCTGGATGAGGATCGCCTTGGAAAAGCTTTTGTAATCGTCCAGCGCGCCATACACGCCCCCTTCGAAGTATTGCGTGATGCCCAACAGACGCGCCTCTTCCTTCATGAAAACCTCATCGGTTCCGCTGGCCAGGTACATCTTGAGCCCGCGGTCCCGGAGCTGTTCCAGTAGCGCCCGCGCTCCCGGAACCAGATAATCCTCCGGATCCACCTGGCCTTTCTTCAGCGCCTCGATGCGTCCCTTAATCTTCTCCCACAGCCGGTCAAGATACATCTCCTTGTACGCCAAAGGCGCCAGCGGTCGGCCTCCACGCTGTTCCACGGCGTCGCCCAGCGCCATCATCTGATAGATGGTTTCCTTGCCGGTCAACCGCCAGACAAAATCCTCCACCACTGCTTTCAACTGCTCTTCCGTTTCGCCGCTGTTCAATTCTGCCAGGATCTCCACCATCATGGGCACCATGACGTCCATCCATCCGGAACGGATCAGCGAGAGAGTCCCATCGAAATCGAACAGCACCACTCGGGCATTTCGGGCCGAAGCACCCGGCCTGATGTTTTCGACCATTCATTTCATTGTAGGGTGCGGGCTAGCCAAGCGCCGCGCGGCTTTGAAGCGCGCCTGAGAGGCCGGGTGATCGCAAGCCCTCATCCGCTTCCACCGAACCCTCGCGTGTCCGATGTCTGGACCTCCCGAACTGGCGATCTGCTCTATCTCATTGTGCTACCATCGTCTTACATGGCGGGGTTTGGGCAGTGATAGAAGTCCTTCCGTCTATTCTTGCGGCTAACTTCGCCCGCTTGGGCGACGGCATCGCAAGTGTCGAGCGTGCAGGGGCTTCCATCCTCCATGTGGATGTAATGGATGGACACTTTGTCCCCAACATCAGCATCGGCATCCCGGTGGTTGAGTCCATCCGGCAAATCACCCGGCTCAAGCTCGAAGTTCACCTGATGATCTCCGATGCCGACACTTACGCTCCCCGCTTCATCCAAGCCGGCGCCGACCATATCCTGGTCCACCAGGAGGCCTGCCCGCATCTGGACCGGACCTTGCGCCTGATTCGCGATCATGGCGCGTTGGCGGGCGTGGTGCTCAATCCCGCGACTCCTATTTCAACCTTGAGCGAAGTCCTCCACTTGGTGGATCACGTGCTCATTATGAGCGTCAACCCGGGATTTGGAGGGCAGCAGTTCATCCCCAACGCTCTGAATAAGGTTCGCTCCCTGGCACGCCGGCGCAAGGAGTTAGGGCTCGATTTCATGATCGAGATCGATGGCGGCGTCGCGTTAGATAACGCCCCCGATATTGTGCGTGCAGGGTGTGAATGGCTGGTAGCAGGGTCATCGATTTTCCACACCCCCGACCCTGCGTACGCGTTTTCGGAATTGCAGCGGGCGGCGCGTGAAGCCGCGATGGTCAGAGTTTAATTCGGTTTATCTACTATGGCTCGATACATTTTGATTGTGACGCTGATGGCAGGCTTGTTGTCGTCCTGCGGTTTTCGCCGCCACAAATACGACGATCCCATCACTAAGGACACCAAGCAGCCCGACAAGGTGCTCTACGACCGTGCCATTAACGATATCGAGCACGGCCGCTATGAGGTCGCCCGGATCACGTTAAACACGTTGATCAACACTTACGATCAGAGCGAGTTTTTGGCCAAAGCCAAGCTGGCTATAGCCGACAGTTGGTATCGTGAAGGCGGCGCCTCCGGGCTCGCGCAGGCCGAAGCCGAGTACAAGGATTTCATCCTGTTCTATCCGACCATGGAGGAAGCCGCCGAGTCGCAACAGAAGATTTGCCTCATTCACTACCGGCAGATGGAAAAGTCGGACCGCGATTCCAACCAGGCCCTCCGCGCCGAGGATGAATGCCGCACGCTCATCACGCAGTTCCCCAATAGCAAGTTTGTTGCGGAAACCCAGCAGCTCCTGCGCAATATCCAGGAAGCCCTCGCCGATGGCGAATTCAAGGTGGGCGCGTTCTATCTGAAACGAGGCGACAACTCCGCCGCCGGCAACCGCTTCAGCCATGTGGTGGATCAGTATCCGCTCTACAGCAAGGCGGACGAAGCGCTGTGGGATCTTGGGCAAACCTACGAACGGCTGGATGGAAAAACGGGCAACCGCTTCCGCAAGCAAGCCGGCGACGCATATGCGCGCCTGGTCAAGGATTACCCCCTGAGCGGCTTCGCGGACGATGCCAAGAAGCGCCTGAAGGACATGGAACTGCCCATACCCGAAGCCGACCCGGCGGCGCTGGCGCGCATGAAGTGGGAACAAGAGAACCGGCAGCGCCCCGGAATTTTTGCTCGCAGCACCGGGTTCTTGAAGCGCGGACCGGATGTCAGCGACGCGGCGCATTCCGGTGCGCCCGCCATGACGCCCGTCAAGCCCGCAATCCCGCCCAGCGTCCCGCAGACCGCCGCTGCTGGAACGAACACGTTCACGGGCGATGTGACCGCTACCACTGTTAGCGGGCCTTCCGCCCTCGACACCCAGCCCGACGCGCGCGCGAATCCGCCCGCGGCAGCCGACGGCGCTAAAGCCGACAATTCACAAACCCAGCAGACCGCGTCCACCACCGACACCGCGAAGAACAAGAAAAAGAAGAAGGACAAGAAGCAAAAACAAGCTCCGGTCATCCCCGGCAATCCGGCAACACAGCCATCCGCGACCTCGACGTCTAATTAGATCCCGATGAGCCGCATTCTGCTGGCTGACGACAGCCCTCACGCACAGCGTATGGGCGAACGAATCCTGCGCGAAGAGGGCTTTGAAGTGGTCAGCCTCACCGATGGTGATGCCGCTCTGCATCGCCTCAACGATGTCGATCCCGACCTGATCCTCGCCGACGTGTTTCTACCGGCCAAGTCCGGTATGGAGCTTTGCCGCCAAGTTAAAAGCGATCCGTCCAAAAGGCACATCCGCATCGTCCTTACCGCCGGATTGCTCGAGCCCTTCGATGAAGAAGAGGCCAAGCGCGCCGGCTGCGACGCAATTTTGAAAAAGCCGTTCGAGGCCTCCCGCTTGCTCGAAACCATCCAGCCGCTGGTCAAGGAAGCTCAGATCGCGCGCGGAGCCCTCGCTCAGACGGCGTCTGCCGCAGCCGCGCCTGCCCCGGCCGAAGACCAAGCGGCCGCTCCAGCGCCAGCGCCCGCTGTTGTCCCGCAACCTCAGGTCGATCCCGAGCGCGTCCGCGCAGCCGTCACCCTGGCGCTCGACGCCGCGCTGCCTGCCATGATCCAGGAAATCACCGAGCGAGTGCTGATAGCATTAGGTCATTGATCCAAATTCCTATACAACATGCCCGACAATAGCTTCGATGTGGTGTCCAAAATTGACCTGGCGGAAGTGAACAACGCCATCCAGCAGGCGCTCAAAGAAATCCAGACGCGCTACGACCTGAAGAATTCGAAATCCGAAATTCAGCTCAATGAGAAAGATCACAAGATCCTGCTGGCTAGCCAGGACGAATTTAAACTCAAAGCCGTTACCGAGGTGCTGGAGCAAAAACTGGTCAAACGCAAAGTACCTTTGAAAGGCCTGACCTTCGGCGCCATCGCTCCTGCGGCCGGATCCAGCGTGCGGCAGGAGATTTCTCTCCAGCAAGGCATTCCGATCGAAAAGGCGCGCGAGATCGTCAAGATCATCAAGGACAGCAAGAAAAAAGTGCAAGCGTCCATCCAGGGCGATTTGGTGCGCATCTCCGGCAAAGATCGCGACACCCTGCAAGAAGTCATCGCGCTGCTGCGCGGCCAGGACTTCGGCATCGACATGCAGTTCACCAATTACCGCACCAACTGATGGCGCGCCGCATCGAATCGCTCTTTCTCGCCGGACCGGCCGGAAAGTTGGAGGCCGTGCTGGAGGAGCCCGAAGAGGGAACGCCCCGTGAGGCCGTGTTGGTGTGCCATCCCCATCCGCAGCACGGCGGCACCATGCACAACAAGGTGGTCTACCGCATCGCGCGCGGGATGCGCCGCGGCGGCGCAGTCGTCCTGCGCTTCAACTACCGCGGCGTCAACATGAGTGAGGGCCGCTACGACCAAGGTATCGGCGAAAGTGAAGACGCCCGCGCCGCATTACAGTTCTTGCGCGGCCGCTACCCGGAGTTGCCCTTTTCTCTGGCCGGTTTTTCATTCGGATCGCGCATCATTCTTAAGCTGGGTTGCGAGCTCGGCGCCGCAAACCGGCTCCTCGCGGTTGGATTTCCCGCAGGCATGTCGGGCAGCGACGGTTTGGGCCAGTGTGAGACCCCGCGCGTCTTCATCCAAAGTACGCACGACGAGTTCTGCCCGGTTCCCGCCGTGGAGGCTTATTATGCCGCCCTCCCCGAACCCAAGCGATTGATCTGGATCGAGGCCCAAGACCATTTCTTTGCCGGCGGACTGGACAAATTGGAAGAGGCGGTACTCGGAGTGGCGCAGGAACCGCTGGCGCGCACTCGATCGCTGTAGCGCGTAGCCACCATGCAAATAGCGCGTCACCTCGCCCTATCCGGAATTTTCCTCGCCATCGCATGCAGCCACAGATCGGAGATCAACCGGCCCGAGAGCGTTCCACCGGAGGCCGTTCTTGTTAGCGGCAAAATGGGGCGCTGGTGGCAAATGTGCCGCGCCGCAAACGCTGGCGATGTGATTTATTGCCGCATTTGGAGCGCGGCGGGGCTAATCCGATACGACGATCAGTTCGTTCCTTATGACGCCGCGCCGATGCCAACCATCGAGGAACTTAGGATCGCATCGCATCCGGCGTTGGCCGGACCTGACTGGGTCGTCCTCACAAATAAGCGCATACTTCTTCCCAAGTCGCACTTCAACGATCTGAAGAAGCACCTCGACTCGCTAAGCAATAAAGTTATCCCCGCTCAATAACACGCGTGTCCCCAACACGCGCGGGCGGCCGGAATTGTCAACACTATTTTTTAACCACTTCCGTCCTGTTCCCACCCATTCCGCCGTTATTCATGGAAAGTTAACACTAATTGAGAATTATCGTCAGAAAAGCGAAAGAAAGTTCTTGACAAAGATCGGCGCCCGTGATGGAATCGATCACAGCTCCGTTTATCTCTTTGAGTCGTCCTTCTGCTGCGGCGGCTTCTTTTCCGGCACAGCCGGCAGGGGTCGGCGAGGGTGAATTTTCTTCTCTTCCTCGATCTTGGGAGGAGCTGGGTGATGGGTTACGGCTACTTCTCCGGCTGGTTCCAAGTTGAATTCGCCTGACGACGAGGCATCGTCTTTTGAGGCCGATTTGGATGGATCATCTTGCATGGCGGCCACTCCTATAAACAAGTCTATCGCTGTTCGCCCGGCGTAAGCCGCTGCGCCTGTTGACAGCCGCCTCCAGAGTGGAGATGCTTTATGGCTAACAAATCTCCTGACCAAGGAAAGCGAGCCGGAACCGTTGCGCCCGGCGCGCCGCTTGAGCTAAAACCGCCAGTCGCCAAGCCCGTAAAAGTACAACATTTCCCGGCTCCGCCTCGCTATGAGAGACGCGAAAGAATACATCCTCGCCGCATTCTCCCGCGCGTTCGCGAAGGTCGCGAAAGAGAGTTTCACAGTCTCTCCGACCCCGTCGCGTTTTACCCGTTGAGGACGCTCGCCGCGCCGCGAGCCGCCACTGATGACGTAATTTTAGTAACGAATACGCCTCTGACTCAGCCTGCCCAGCAGCAACTCGCCTCCAGTGTGGGCGAGCCTAGCACCGCGATAAACGGCAGCGTTGTAATGTACACCGGGAATTGGTACGCGGCGCGCTCGCTGGATGGCGGAAAGACATTCGATTTTATCGATCCATTCCGCTCTTTCCCCGACCCGCCCAACCTCGGCTTTTGCTGCGATCAGGTGGTCAACTATATTCGCGCCATCGACACCTTCGTTTGGCTGCTCCAGTATGGTCCGAACTCCGGGCCGGACGCCGACAATATCCAGCGTCTGGCGTTTGCCACGACGGCCGACATAAAAAACGGAAACTGGCGGCTGTTCGATATCTCCACCCAAGCCCTGGGTGTCCCTGGCCAATTCCTGGATTTTCCCGACCTGGCGGTGGGTGCGAATTTCCTGTATGTAACCACCAATATTTTCACGCCACAGGGCCAGTCCGCCGGCGCCGCCGTGGTCCGCATTTCCATCGCATCCATCAGCCAAGGCCCTGTATCGGCCCAGCGTTTCATCTCTCAAGATCTGAACAGTTTTCGCGTCGCGCAGAACTCCGGTACCACCGCCTATTTTGCCGCCCACGAAGATACCAGCACGTTGAAGGTGTTCTCCTGGGACGAATCGGCTGCTCAGCCCGTTTCCACCAGCGTTGGAGTGGCGCGCTGGATCGGTGGCCAAGGCTACCAATCCCGAACCCCCGACGGCGGGCGGTGGCTGGACCGCGTGGATCCGCGAATCACCGGAGCAGTTCTCGCTGATACCGCCCAAGGCGGCGAACTGTGGTTCGCCTGGTCGGTGGATCGCAATTCCAACCTCCGCCCGCAGCCATTCGTTCAGATTGCCAGAATCGCGGTAAACAACCTGACGTTGCTGGACAACATCAATATCTTCGATCCTGATTCCGCAATCGCTTACGGAAGCCTCTCTTCCAATGCCAATGGCGAAGTGGGTTTGTCTTATATGATTGGGGGCGGCTCGCGCTTTCCGTCCCATAGCGTCGCCATCCTCACCGGAACACGCAAGGACGTTGTCACCGTTGCCGGCGACCGCGCCCCGACAGACTCGCAATGGGGCGATTACTTAACAGTCCGACCCGTCTTGCCCGACCGGAAACTGTTCGCGGCCACCGGCTTCACGATGAACGGGACCGGTGACGGCTCCAACCGGGATGCCACGCCACGATTTGTCGTCTTTGGGCGAAGCGGCGAGGCCGCCGCTCTTATTCCAGGCATTCCCGCCGTGCCCGTCCCCACCCAGCCCACCGCCCCTCCCGTCGCACCCGGTCCCCTTCCGCCGGTTGCCGCTGCCGACGGTGCGCCCATCACGGATGTGAATACGCTGCCGGTTGTCAGCCCCGCGGTTGCCCAAAAAATCAAGGCTGCCGCCGGTCTCGGCGCTCAGCCTCAGGCCCAGCCGCTTGCGCTTGAAACCGCGCTGGTCGCGCCACCCGAACTCGACAAGCCGGGCACCGAACGCTGGCCTGTAAAGACCGGCCAAGACAAGGATCGCGCCAAAGTTGGAAAGAACGTCATCAACGGCCACGACCTTGGCGCGGGCATCGTCGAGGCCACTATAGAAGAACTCGTGAGCCTTCCTCGTCCACCGGGCTTGGTCGAGGCCAGCCTGGATCCCCCGCAGTTCAAGGATGTCCGCGACGGCGTCACGGAAGTCACCATTTGGAGAATCGAAGCCACCATCATCGCCATGAAGCACGAGGCAGACGGCGACTATCATTTAGTTCTCCAAGGCGCCAGCGGCGTGGAAATGGTCGCCGAAATTCCAACTCCTACCACTCAATTTATAGGTGACAGCCCTTGGCTGGACAATATAGCCGCCGCTCGCCAGCAAGTGGACGACAAACTCGTTCGCACCCTCTCTCCTGCGGATTTCGCGCTCATGAACGGTAAATTTGTTCCCCATCCAGCGATGACATTCCAGCCGCTCGCGATGGCCGACCCTCGGCTGTCGTTCCAGACTCCGCCTCCTGGCTCGAATGCTCAGCAGCCTTTATTCGCCACCAAACTCAACCCTACGCAGGCCCGGATCACGGGCGTCGGTTTCTTCGATCGGGCCCACGGCGCCACCGGAGCCGCGCCCAACGTGATCGAGCTTCATCCGGTATTGAAAATCGAATGGATCTAGCGAACGTTAATTGAAAGGAAGGAAGCAATGAACTACTTCGAGCAGTTCTTCGGCATCGCTCCTGATGGTGGTAACGGTCTAACCGAACTCGTCATCTCCGTTACCCTCCTAGCAATCGCAGGATTCGCCTTGATGAGGTACGTTAGACGCCGCCGCGCGATGTAAAGAATTCGCCACCCGAAATCACGATCGGCGCGCGTTGGCCAAGTCCCCGCCGACGACCCGGAAGCGGGCCTTTATTCCGCACCGCGGCCGACAAGAGCGGCACGCTGACCAGCAATTTCATGTGGCAGCAGGACGCTTACCGCATGATCCGGCGCCGCGCGCGCCGCCGGTATTAAGACTCAGATCGGAAACCACCCGTTCCGCGCGACCGGCATCACCGCGTACCTGAAAAACCCGAACAGCAAGCTGGAAGTGGCGCAGCACATCGCCGCCCACGAAAGCCCGCGGACGACGAAGCTTTACGATCGAAGTTCTCGATGGATGAAGTAGAAAGGATAAATATATAAAAATGCTGTACTTCCAATTTAGCGCGTAGTACGTAGTATTAACTACGTACTACCGCGCTTGACACAACGTACTGAACAGGTTTAGCACAACAACTTATGTGCGGTACGTTGCTAGAAGCACCCGTCCAGCACAAGTTTTGTACATCCCTCCCGACAGCTCAACAGCAGGCAGCACGAGAAGCCGCGGACACTTGCGGCGTAGTGCTCCACATCAAGTCAATCAGGATCGAGCCAGATTGTGTCGTGCTTACCGGCTTGATCCTTTCCACCGCCATCGTTTTTGAGCACGCAGGTCAATTCCCCGCCTACTTGCAACCCCGGTCAATCGGCAACCTGCATCTGACCTGGAGCAGTCTCCTCCACCCCAACACCACCGACGACATCGGCTATCTGGTGTTGCAGACGCCCGTGGCCGTCGCCGACTCCCTTCCGGAGTCCGAAGACGGCAACTCCTGCTGGGTGGCTCTCACCATTCAGCGCAACCTTCACAGTTTGAAGCCAGGTTCCATCGGCGCCGTCTGTTGCGCCCGCTGCAACCGGCCCATATCGCCCCAGCGATTGCTGGCGGTGCCCAACACAAGAATTTGTACCAATTGTAAGCAGAAAAAGGAGAAAAACACATGATCGAAACAAGCGGTGAAGTTGCCGTTAAGAGATTGCCAGCCCTTGAAGAAGCGAGCAAGGCAGCCGCAGCTGAAGTAGCAAATACCGGCGCCTTCTCAATACCAGTCATCGTCTTCCGCCAGGGTAAGCGAAACGTCGTCACCGGCGCCCTGCCGATGAGCTGGGTGCGGAATCGGCTGGAGACAAAATCCGCAAAACCCGCCAAGAGGGGCGGCTCAATGCCAGACGCGCAAGCGGCGTGGAACCGCCCCGAGATCCCCGAGCACTCGCAGGCGATCGCCAAATATATCCTGGACAATTACGATAAGGCTTACATCATCCCGCCGATATCGTTGAACATCCAGCACAAGGTAAATCTCTACATCCCGGATTACGCGGCCGAATTCCTTCCGGGCTATTTGGTCATTCCCGGTTCCGCTACGCTCGCCATCACCGATGGGCAGCACAGGAGAACGGGCATTGTGCAAGCGTTGGACCAGATGACCGCCGCGTCTGCGGCGCAGTTCGGTAACGACGCGGTCGCCATCATGGTTACTTGCGAAACCGAGATCAACCAGGTCCACCAGGACTTCGCCGATTGCAGTAAGACCAAACCGCTGCCCCCAAGTTTGCTCGCGGTCTATGATCGCCGAAACCCCGCCAACAGATTGGTCAGTGACCTTGAAGCCATGTGCCCGCTATTCAAAGGGCGCATCGACCCAACCAGCAAGACGCTCAGCAAAAAATCCACCTTCCTATTTCTGGCGAACCAGCTCCGTCAGCTCGTCAAGGAGCTTCTCGCCGGCACCTACGCCATTGCTGACGTAGAGTTCGAGAAACGGGCGCAACTGCTTCTCGGTCAGGAGGACCAGTACAACGAGGCTCTCCAAAAATTTGTGGAGTACGTCAATTACATCAGTGGCTTCACCCAGGACCCTGCCACGGGCGAATGGAAGTCCGATCCCTCCATAAAGCCCATTCCGGTATGGAATGAGATAGCCAAGCTTCCACTAGGTACCCTTCAAATCAGGTCCCCGTCAAGCGGGAGGAAGGATGGGTATGCCTGACTGCCACTGGTTTGAATATTATCGGCCGTATCGGCCACCAGCTATTTACCAACGCCGCGCTGCAACAGAACTGGAAGCACTACGCTGCCAAGATTGCCGATCCGCAGACCATCGACTGGAAACGGGCCGCCCCAATGTAGCAGACCAATATCGTGCAGGGTAATAAACTTCTGACGCAGCAGGGGCCGGTAAAACGCGCCTACGACCAGGTTGCATACGCCATTGGCCTCCCTGGCGCCGCCCTGCCGGTTCAGCCGCCCGCGCCGGCGCCTGTGCCCGATACGAAGCAGGCCGTGAACGCGTAACAAAAACTTGCTTTTGCTTTAAACTCCCCTTTAGCGCCCGGCTGACCCTCCTTGGCCGGGGCGCACTTGTCTTCGTTCATTCCGTTGTGCTTACACGAAATCACGTTTCCATGATTTCATAACTACATACGCCAAGATCCCGGTTGCATTGGCCCCGATTGCTTTAGGCGTGCGCGTGAGCGTGCCTCCGTCCTGTGGGCTTCGGCGACGGATCGTCTCCGGCGATCCCCGACAGTACGACGGGGGCGCGATCTGGGAATTCCGCGACCAGAGACAAGTTGCCGCCCATGGCCTGGACCGCCTTCCGCAGCGTGGACAGAAGCAGATCGCTCCGCTTTTCCAGGCGCGAAACGCTGTCCTGAGTGACGCCCAGGGCCTTCGCCATGCGGACCTGAGTGAGCTTGCGGGCCTTCCGCAGCTCGCGCAGCGTCATTTCCTCAGCGATCAGCTCGGCCGCGCGGGCCTCCACTTTCTTCCGCTGAGCCGGGCTCAGCTTCTTGATTTTGTCATTCACGTTCATAGCCATGGTTCATTTCCCTTCCCTCTTGAGCCGGGCCTGATGAGCGTCTAAGCGGTCATCGGCCTTGCGGATCAGCTCGCGGTAAAACCGTTTTTCGCTGACACCCGACTTATCGCCCGCCACCAGCAAGATCGCCTTCCGCTTTGCATCGAAGGCGAAAGCCACTCTCCACACGCCGTCCGCGGCGTCGAACCGCAGTTCTTTCATATTCCTGTGGCGCGATCCCTTCAGCGTGTCAACGCGCGGCCGGCCGAGCTGCGGCCCGAATTGCTGAAGGAGACGCGACAACGCCAGAATTTCCGTCCGCACGTCCTCGTGCAGCGC
Organism: Bryobacteraceae bacterium; assembly: GCA_035293725.1. Taxonomy (GTDB): domain Bacteria; phylum Acidobacteriota; class Terriglobia; order Bryobacterales; family Bryobacteraceae; genus Palsa-89. The sequence continues at coordinate 7,965 of DATGMH010000160.1, read as the reverse complement.
GTCGAATTCCGGCTCAAACTCGTCGCCGATCTCAACAACCCAGCTCACCCTCATAATATGACATATAGTCCATATGTTTCCAAATACATATAGCTAACGGCCTGATCCGGCGGCGGCGTTCCCCAACTTTGACCCCGGCGTATCGAATGAGCTCAAGCAAATGGCGCTTGACAAGGACAGCACCGTACAGGACCTTTTGACGGAAGCTCTCAACGATTTTTTCAGAAGCACAAGAAACCGACCATCGCTTAAGACGCGACGGCGGAGCAGGGCAGGGAGGGCGCGTGGCTGACAAAGACGACAAAAACGGCGTACTGAAGCTAGTCAGCGAAATCCTGCCCAAGCTCGGCTTCATCCAGAAATACAAGCCGCCGACGCCGATCCAGGAACGCCTTCTCTCCATGCCCGCGCACCGGACTGTTCTCGGCTCAGTAGACAACCTGCTTTCCCTTTGCTATCTTAAATAAAGCGATCCAACGCTAAAGATTTAACTCAGTGGGAGGCAGGGGGGTCTCGCTTTACAGGTTCCACTGCCGTCTGCACCAATGAGGAGACATGCCGAAGCAAGGTAAGAAGTTCCAATCTGCGTCTAAACAGGTCGAACGCCGGCCCTACCCGCTGAACGAAGCCGTCCCGCTGGTCCAAAAGATCAAGTTCGCCAAGTTCGACGAAACCGTGGAGTTGCACCTGCGCCTCGGCGTCGATCCCAAACACGCCGACCAGATGGTGCGCGGCACCGTCGTCCTCCCCAACGGCCTTGGAAAATCCAAAAAGGTCCTGGTCATCGCATCCGGCGATAAGCAGCGCGAAGCCCAGGAAGCCGGCGCCGATTTCGTCGGTGGCGAGGACATGGTCGCAAAAATCCAGGGGGAGAACTGGACCGACTACGACGCCGTCATCGCCACTCCCGACATGATGCGCTCCGTCGGACGGCTCGGCAAAGTGCTCGGCCCGCGCGGCCTCATGCCCAACCCCAAAACCGGCACCGTCACCACGGACATCGCGCAGGCGGTGAAAGAAGTCAAGGCCGGTAAGGTCGAATTTCGCGTAGACAAAACCGGCGTGATTCACGTCCCGGTCGGCAAGGTGAGCTTCGAAACGCCGAAGCTGCTCGAAAACGCCTCCAGCCTCATCCAGGCCGTGGTCAAGGCTAAGCCTGCCGCCGCCAAAGGAAAATACGTCAAGAGCGCTACCATCTGCTCTACCATGGGGCCCGGCGTACATCTGGACGTCACGTCCTATAACGCCAAGCAGGCCTAGCCCATCAGCGCCACTTAAGAGAGCCGAACCATGAAAAAGAAATCGGATAAAGAAAAAGATCTGCAAGCCCTCAAGAAGGACTTCGAAAAGGCCAACAACATCTTCCTCGCTGGCTTTGAAAAGCTTACCGTCCAGCAGGATTACGAGTTGCGCAAGGCCGTGCGTGGAGCTGGCGGCAACTACAAAGTGGTGAAGAACAACTTGGCCGAGAAGGCCGCGCAAGGTACGCCCGCCGAGGGAATCACCAATAATCTCGCCGGGATGACGTCCATGGCCTATACCGAAAAAGATCCCGTGGCTTTGGCCAAGGCGCTCACCGCGTATGCCAAGGCTAACCCGACTTTCACCTTTAAGGCCGGTTTGGTGGAAGGGCGAGTGGTCGAGGTCAAGTCCATTCAGGACCTCGCGTCGCTGCCCTCACGCGAAGAAATCCTGGCCAAAGTTCTGTTTTTGATCAATGCCTCGGCGCAGCGCCTGGTCACTGCCTTGGGCGGCGTGGGACGCAACCTCGCGGTAGTGGTTGATCAGGGCGTCAAGGAAAACAAGTTTTCTCAATAAGGGAGTACACATAAGACAATGGCGGATATCAACGCGATAGCGGAACAGATTCAAGGGCTGACGTTGCTCGAAGCTTCGCAGCTCGTCAAGGTGCTCGAAGAGAAGCTCGGAGTTTCGGCGGCGGCTGCGGCCGTTGCGGCAGCTCCCGCAGCCGGCGGCGGTGCAGCCGCAGCACCGGCTGCTGAGGAGAAAACCGAGTTCACGGTCGTCCTCACCTCCGCGGGCGCCAACAAAATTAACGTCATCAAGGCCGTTCGCGAAGTCACCAACCTCGGTCTCAAGGAAGCCAAGGACCTGGTGGACGGCGCGCCGAAGCCGATTAAAGAGGGCGTCAACAAGGAAGAAGCCGAAGCCATCAAGAAAAAGTTCACCGAGGCCGGCGCAACGGTCGAAGTAAAGTAAGTACCGTATTTTCTTTCGGGTACGGCGGCGAGGCCGCGCTCACGGCAGGTATCTCTCGGGGCGCGCACTGCCGCCGGCAGACCGGATTTGACGCAAGTGTTTCCGTCTGCTACATTGATAGAGATACTGGCCGGAGACCGACCCGAAATTCTTCTTGTGAACCTAACTTCTTCCGGAATGGGTGTGCCGTTCCTCGGAACTGGCGCCCGGCTTTGCCATGCTCGATTTTATCCCACTCGGAGTGCATGGCTGCGATCTCTCGGCTGTAATGTTCTGACATTTTCCCGCTGTTCTTTGTTTCCCCGGTTTGTTGCGCGCCTCGACGTCGCACGCGTTGCGGTCGGCGGATGAGCCAGGTGGGAGCAAGGGCAGCGGTATTTTAGTCTTCATTTGATTTGCGAGCCCATCGGCCGTAGGAGTGAAAATGGAAAATCTGGCAAACGGCGCTACGCGCGAGCGAGTTGATTTCTCTCGTATCAAGACCTCGATCCCTATCCCCAACCTGATCGAAGTCCAAAAGAAATCCTACGAGCGGTTCCTGCAGATGGACCTGCTGCCCGGTGAACGCGAAGACACCGGCCTGCAAAGCGTGTTCAATTCCGTATTCCCCATCTCCGATTTCCGCGGATTGAGCCAGCTCGAGTTCGTCGACTACGCCATCGGCAACTGGGAATGCAAGTGCGGCAACCTCAAAGGCCTGCACCACCTGCGCTCCACTTGTCGCAATCCCAGCTGCGGCGGGACCATCCGTACCGATCCGTTCCATGTGGGCGACGTGCTCTGCCACCGCTGCGGAACGTTTAACAAAAACATCGTCACCTTCTGTAATCGCTGCGGCGACCCGGTCGGCCTGCAGTTGAAATACGACGTCGCCGAGTGCGAAGAGCGCGGAATGACTTACGCCGCTCCGCTCAAGGTCACCATCCGCCTCACCGTATTCGACAAGGATGCCGAAACTGGCGCCAAGTCCGTCCGCGACATCAAGGAACAAGAAGTCTTCTTCGGCGAAATTCCGCTGATGACCGACAACGGCACGTTCATCATCAACGGCACCGAGCGCGTCATCGTCTCCCAGTTGCACCGGTCCCCGGGCGTGTTCTTCGAACGCGTTCCCGCGCAGGGCTACTTCCTCGGTAAGATCATTCCCTATCGCGGAAGCTGGGTCGAGTTCGAGTACGACAACAAAAACCTGCTGTATGTCCGCATCGACCGGAAGCGCAAGTTCTACGGCACCGTTTTCCTGCGCGCCCTCGGCCTTAAAACCGACTCGGATATCCTTAGGGCGTTCTACAACGTCAGCGAAGTCACCATCAAAGGCGAAAAGCTGTTCTGGAAGGTCTCCGACAGCCTCATCGGCCTCAAGCTTTCCAAAGCAATCGGCACCAAAAACGAAACCATCGTCCCGCAAGGCCGCAAGATCACCAAGTCGCTCTACGAAGCAATTCAGAAGGCCAAAATCGAGCAGGTCGAGATCGACCGCACCGATCTCCAGGGCGCCTTCATCGCCGCCGACGTGATCGACATGTCCACCGGCGAAGTGCTGGTCGAAGCCAATCACGAGCTGACCAACATCGAAAAGCTGCAGCAGAATGGCATCGCGTCGTTCGAAGTATTCTTCCCCGACCGCGACGACGCCGGCAACGTCATTTCCGTCACCTTAAGGAAAGATCCGGTAAAGAGCCAGAACGACGCGCTGCTGGAGATCTATCGCAAGCTGCGTCCCGGCGATCCGCCCACACTGGATACCGCTACCCAGCTCTTCCAGGGCATGTTCTTCGATCCGCGCAAGTACGACTTCTCGCGCGTCGGCCGCATGAAGTTCAATATCAAGCTGTACGACAAGATCGACGAGTCTCCGCTCGATAAGCGTACGCTCGACCAGAAAGATTTCATCGATACCATCAAGTACCTGCTGAAGCTGCGCAGAGGCATCGGCACGGTGGACGACATCGACCATCTGGGCAACCGCCGCGTCCGCGCCGTGGGCGAGCTGCTCGAAAACCAGTTCCGCATCGGCCTGGTGCGCATGGAGCGCGCCATTAAAGAAAAGATGTCGGTGTACCAGGAAATGTCGACGGCAATGCCGCACGACCTGGTCAACGCCAAGCCCGTCATGGCCGCCATCCGCGAGTTCTTCGGATCCAGCCAGCTTTCGCAGTTCATGGATCAGACCAACCCGCTTTCCGAGATCACGCACAAGCGCCGTCTGTCGGCTCTCGGGCCAGGCGGTCTGTCGCGCGAGCGCGCCGGATTCGAAGTCCGCGACGTGCATCCTACCCACTACGGCCGGATCTGCCCCATCGAAACGCCGGAAGGCCCCAACATCGGCCTCATCTCTTCGCTCTCCTGCTTTGCCCGCATTAACGAGTACGGCTTCATCGAGAGCCCCTACCGCCGGGTCGTCAAAGGCACGGTGGTCGACGAAATCAAGGTCCTGAATCCCGGCGACAGCTCCTACAAGGTCGGCGACGTCATGACGCGCGCCGAAGTCGAGAAGGCCAACCGCGACCTCAGCTCCAAGAAGCAGCCCATCGAGTACGAAGCCCACTGCGATTACCTCTCGGCGTGGGAAGAAGACAAGTACATCATCGCCCAGGCCAACGTTCAGTTGGATGAAAAGGGCCACATCGTGAACGACCTGGTGAACGCGCGCCAGGCCGGCAACTTCGTCCTCAAGCACCGCGACGAAATCGAGTACATGGACGTCAGCCCCAAGCAGTTGGTCTCCGTGGCGGCCAGCTTGATTCCGTTCCTTGAAAACGACGACGCCAACCGCGCTTTGATGGGATCGAACATGCAGCGCCAGGCCGTTCCTCTGCTGCGCGCCGAAACGCCCTTTGTGGGCACCGGCATGGAGCGCGTCACCGCGCGCGACTCGGGCGCAGTCGTCATCTGCAAGCGCTCCGGTGTTGTCGATTCGGTGGACTCGGAACGTATCATCGTTCGCGTCGAAGGCGGCGCGCACGAAGGCCAGCTCTCGCGCGAGGTCGGCGCTGATATTTATCAGCTCACCAAGTTCAAGCGCTCCAATCAAAACACCTGCATCAGCCAAAAGCCGATCGTCGAGCAGGGCCAGCGAGTCAAGAAAGGCGACGTGCTCGCTGACGGCCCTTGCACCGATCAGGGCGAGTTGGCCCTCGGCCGCAACGTGCTGGTCGCGTTCATGCCCTGGCGCGGTTACAACTTCGAAGACGCCATCGTGGTCTCCGAAAAACTCGTCAAGGAAGATTACTACACTTCGATTCACATCGAAGAGTTCGAAATCGAAGCCCGCGATACCAAGCTCGGACCCGAGGAAATCACCCGCGATATCCCCAATATCGCCGAAGCTTTCCTCCGCAATCTGGATGAAAGCGGCATCATCCGCATCGGCGCTACCGTAAAGCCCGGTGACATCCTGGTCGGCAAGGTCACCCCCAAGGGCGAGACGCAGCTGACTCCCGAAGAAAAACTGCTGCGCGCCATCTTCGGCGAAAAGGCCGGCGACGTCAAAGACGCCTCGCTATATTGCCCGCCGGGCATCGAAGGCACCGTCGTCGATTGCAAGGTCTTCTCCCGCAAAGGCGCCGATCTCGACGAGCGCTCCAAGGCGATTCTCGAATCTCAAATCGAACGCCTGCACCGCAATCTCGAGGACGAAAAACGCATCCTCAATGACGAGCGCGCCAAGCGCCTCACCGATCTGCTGGAAGCCAAGGAAGTCCTGGCCGACCTGCACGACGAAAAAACCAATAAGAAACTGCTCTCGAAAGGCGTTCCGCTTACCCGCGACGTGGTCGAGAAGCTCCGCGCCCGCGATCTCAAGCGCGTCAAGCTGGCCAATAAAGATGTCCGGCTGAACGAGCAGATCGACGAAATCGAGGAGATGACCTCGCGCCAGATCGCCGTCCTCGAAAAGATCACCGAAGAGAAGATCGCGAAATTACGCAAGGGCGACGAGTTGCCTCCCGGCGTCATCAAGCTGGTGAAGTGCTACATCGCTATGAAGCGCAAGCTGTCGGTCGGCGACAAGATGGCCGGCCGCCACGGCAACAAGGGTGTCATCGCCCGCATCGTTCCCGAAGAAGACATGCCCTATCTGCCCGACGGAACTCCCGTTGAGATCGTGCTCAACCCGCTGGGCGTTCCGTCCCGTATGAACGTCGGCCAGATCCTGGAAACCCACTTGGGATGGGCCGCGCAGGCGCTGGGGTTGCACTTCGCGACTCCGGTGTTCGACGGCGCAACCGAGAAGGAAATCAAGACGCAGCTCAAAGCGGCCAGTCTTCCGAGTTCCGGCAAGGTCCAGCTTTGGGACGGCGTGTCGGGCCAGGCATTCGAACAGCCGGTCACTGTCGGCTACATCTACATGCTCAAGCTCTCGCACCTGGTCGACGACAAGATCCACGCCCGGTCCATCGGCCCGTACTCGCTCATCACGCAGCAGCCCTTGGGCGGCAAGGCTCAGTTCGGCGGACAGCGCTTCGGAGAAATGGAAGTCTGGGCGCTGGAAGCCTACGGTGCAGCTTACGTACTGCAGGAGCTGCTAACCGCCAAGTCCGACGACGTCTACGGACGCGCCAAGATCTACGAAGCGATCGTAAAAGGCGAGGCCGCCGCCGAGCCAGGCGTCCCTGAATCCTTTAACGTCTTGATCCGCGAGTTGCAGTCGCTATGTCTGGACGTCGAGTTAATGAAGAAGCCGCGGGAAATAGCGGATACCGCCCTAGCGGCCGACTAAGTAAGATGCTGAAGCCACAGATGGATGCCGCTAAAACGCAGATCCAAAACAATCGGCGTGCATCGGCGTTCATCCGGGGCCTAATTTAAGGAGAAATAATGTACCGTTCCTCTCCCTACGACAGAGCAAATTTGATCGCCGACTTCGATTCCATCCGGATCTCGCTGGCCTCGCCGGAAAAAATCCGAAGCTGGTCGCATGGCGAAGTGACCAAGCCGGAAACCATCAACTACCGCACTTTTAAGCCCGAGCGCGACGGACTTTTCTGCGCCCGCATCTTCGGTCCTATCGCCGACTGGGAATGCTTATGCGGCAAGTACAAGCGCATGAAACACCGCGGCGTGATCTGCGACAAGTGCGGCGTCGAAGTGACCCTTTCGCGCGTGCGCCGCGAACGCCTCGGCCACATCGAACTCGCCAGCCCCTGCTCCCACGTCTGGTTCTTCAAGGGCCTCCCCAGCCGCATCGGTTACCTGCTGGACATCACGCTCCGCGAGCTCGAGCGCGTGCTGTATTTCGAAGCTTTCGTCGTGGTCGATTCCGGCGAAGTCGCCGAGCTGAAGCGCGGCGAAGTGATCACCGACGAGCGCAAGCGTCAGCTCGACCAGGATTTCCCCGGAAAATTCGTCGCCATGATGGGCGCCGAAGGCATCAAGGAGCTTCTCAAGAAGATCGACGTCGAAGCTTTGAGTCTTGAAATTCGCGAAAGGATGAAGACGGAAGCTTCGCAGCAGAAGAAGCTGAAGTACGCCAAGCGCCTTCGTGTAGCCGAGAGTTTCCGCAAATCCGGGAACAAGCCGGAATGGATGATTCTGGACGTCCTTCCGGTCATCCCACCGGAGCTTCGCCCGCTGGTTCCGCTGGACGGCGGACGGTTCGCGACGTCGGATCTGAATGACCTGTATCGCCGCGTCATCAATCGCAACAACCGTCTCAAGAAGCTGATCGAACTGCATGCACCCGACGTGATCGTGCGCAATGAAAAGCGCATGCTTCAGGAAGCGGTGGATGCGCTGTTCGATAAC
>DATGMH010000159.1:0-2052 GCA_035293725.1 Bryobacteraceae bacterium | reverse complement strand
CCTTCCGGGTCCCTGCGGGACCCGCAGTGGCGGGGATGAAAAAGGCTCCGAGTCGAAGCTTGTGATGATGGTAGAAGCCGCACCGCGAAACACAGGCCGGTCTTCGTTTGGTGCTTCGAGCCCGAGTGTGAATCTGGCCCGGGACGCGTTCAGGAAGTAGGGATTGTAGTCTCCGCCGCCGGGCGGTGAACACGAGTAGGATTGTCGATTTTTTTTCCAGCGTCCTTTTGCGCGGCGGCGGAGAGGACTACATGAAACAAGAGTACCGCCGTTGTTGTGGCATTGACGTTCACAAGAAGAGCGTCAGTGTCTGCGTGCTACCGCCGGAAGGTCAGCAAGGTGTTGTAAAGAGGGAGAAGTTCCGGACGTTTCTCCGTGACCTGAAACGACTGCGCGCATGGCTGAAGAGCTGTAAGGTGACGGAGGTGGCGATGGAGTCGACGGGCCAGTACTGGCGGCCCTTGTGGAATATTCTGGAGGGCGCGATTCCGCGTCTGGTACTGCTGAACCCGGCGCACGTCAAGGGCCTGGCGGGGCGCAAGACGGATAAGCGCGATGCCGAGTGGCTGGCGCGGCTGCAGGAGCGTGAGCAGCTGCGGGGCAGCTTCATTCCACCCCTCGAGATCCGCGAACTGCGCGAGTTGACGCGTACGCGCGTGCACTGGCTGGAAGATTCGAATCGGATCAAGAACCGTATCGCGCAGGTTTGCGAAGCGGGCAATATCAAGATTTCCAGTGTCGCCAGCGATTTGTTCGGGCGCAGCGGGCGGCGCATGCTTGCCGCTCTCGTGGAAGGGAAACGGGATGCGGGCTGGATGGCGGATTATGCGCGCGGCAAGCTGCGTTCGCGGCGCGATCAGCTGCAGATGGCTCTGGAAGGAACGCTCAGCCAACATCAGCGGGATCTGCTCGACCGGCTGCTGGGACAGTTGAACCGGCTGGAAACCGAGATTGCGCAGTTGACCCGCGATATTGAAGAGCGCGTGGCGCAGTACGGGGAAGCGATAGCGCGTCTGATCGGGATACCGGGGATCGACCGGATCAGTGCGTGGACGATTTTGGCCGAGATCGGAACCGATATGAGCGTATTTCCCGATGCGCGCCGTCTGGCCAGTTGGGCCGCGCTGTGCCCGGGAAATCGCGAAAGCGGCGGCAAGCAGATGAGCGGCAAGACTCGCAAGGGGAATGTCTATCTGCGGCGCATTCTGTGCCAGGCGGCGTGGGCTGCCACCAACCAACATGGCTCTTATCTGGGGACACTTTATCGGCGGATACGCGGGCGGCGCGGCCATCAGAAAGCGATCATGGCCGTTGCGCATCAACTGCTGACGATCATCTTTCACATGCTGCGCGACGGCCGGCCGTATCAGGAACTGGGGTCCGGCTATTACGATCAACAGCGCAAACCCGAGATCACCAGGCGGCTGGTGGAGCGCCTCGAAAAGCTCGGCTACCAAGTCACGCTCGAAGTCCCGCTCACCCTGGACGAGGCGCCGCAACAAGCGCCGGCACCCAGTGAGATCGGCACAGCACCGCTTTTGAAACGCAAGCGCGGGCGGCCCTGTAAATGCGCGGACCGCGGCATCGCCTGTCTCCACAAGCAACGCTCATCAGCGGAAGATTCAGGCGATGGAGAGGCCCCGGGAAATTCCGAAATAAATCCGGAAGCCCCCACCCAAGCCGCGAGCCAAGAGATTGAGCTGCTGAGGTTTGATCCGGGTTGTTTTTCGTAGGACCGGGTTCTGAACTTACTCGGGCAGCGTCCCGATCTTCTTTCGTTCCGCGGCGGAGCCGTGGCAAATCACGCAGGATTCGGCTCCGGTGACGCCCTGGTCCGAAACCAGCGCATAACTTAATCCGCGATCGCTCCACGTAATCAGCCGCAGACCGCGCGCGGAGGAGAAATGAAAATCGATGCCGCCGGTGCGGAAAGTCTGGCCTCCCCGCGGGGTCACCTGGCGCGCCGAGGTTACCAGGAGCGAGATCGGCCGGCGATCCATGGTGTACGCGAGATAGGCCACATCGGCGTTGCCGTATTGCAGCAGGCGCGCG
>DATGMH010000158.1:0-27691 GCA_035293725.1 Bryobacteraceae bacterium | reverse complement strand
CGGCTAAGTTATTAAATCGCGGGACAAACCTGCCCTAGCTTGTAACGTTTCCGCTGTAACTCAGTCTCATCAGACGATGAGGCTCATTCTCCCTACGTTCTTGCTTGCCTTCGTGCCGGCGGCGCTGCTGGCTGAATCAGCGACACCCAGTTTGGGATTCACCGGCGCGAACGCTGTGCCGTCCGATCACGGCGGACAAGACTGCAGCACCTGCCATAACTCGTTCGGGGGCGCGAATAGCGACCAGCGGGGGTCGCTGAAAGTTGAGGTGAGCGACTATGCTGCCAATGTGGCGCAGACGATCCGGATATTCGTTCAGCACCCGGAAGCGGCGAGCTGGGGCTTTCAGATGACCATCCGCGAGGTGAGCGACGAGACGCAGTCGGCCGGATTCTTCACTCCCAGCGGGCCGACGGATCCAGTTCAAGTGCAAGTCCGATGTGACGATGGTTCCGCGCTGGGCTCATTACCGTCTGGAACGCAGTGCACCACCGCGCGGCAGTACGCCGAGCACAAGGTAGCGCCGCGGGGTATGGGCGGAACTGTTTTTGAGTTTGACGTGAACTGGACGCCGCCGGCAAACGAGGTCGGCAAACTACACGTGTATGTTTCTGCGGTGGCGGCCGACGGGAACGGCGCGCCGCAGGGGGATCGCGTTTACACGACCGTGTTGACACTGGCAAACGCGGGACGCTGCAGTAATATTACTAACCCAATTGTGAGAACAACGGTGAATGGCGCGTCGTTCCAGTCTCCGCTGTCCTCGAACGCGATGATCAGCATTCTAGGGACGGGATTTTTGGTCGGCGGTCTGCAACGCGTGGCGGGGCTCGGCGATTTTGTCAACGGCACGTACCCGACCGAGTTGGCCTGCGTTTCGGTCCAAGTTACGGGGCCAGGTATTACGGACCCAGTGCTGATTCCGGTGACTTACGTACGGACCGACCAAATCAACGCGCAGTTACCGAGGTTTTCAGGGACGGGACCAATTACTCTGCGGCTGATATTGAATGCGGGACAGACCAATCAGATGACGTCCGACATAAGCACTTACACGACTCTGCAGCCGTTTGCGCCGGCCTTTTTCCTGCTGCCGAACTCCACAAGCATCGCCGCTCAATTCGGCGGGACGGCGACGGTGGTGGCCGACCCTTCGCTGATTCCTGGCGCGCGGCCCGCTAAACCGGGCGACATAGTGACCTTGTACGGAACAGGGTTTGGCGACACGAATCCGCCGGTGGATTCGGGCCAGCTTGCCCCTGGGCAGCCGACGCCGCTGGTTAACGGGGTGACAGTGACGATTGGAAGTGTGACGCTGGCGCCGGCGGACGTGCTGTATGCCGGGCTTTCACCCGGCTCCATCAGCGGCTTGTATCAGTTCAACGTAAGAATTCCGCAAGGGACGCCGAACGGGAACGTTCCGGTCTCGATCTCGATAGGTGGCGTTCAGACCCAGAGTCCGGCAACCATTCCCGTTCAGCAGTGAGGTAGTCGCGAGCGTTAGGAGCGGACCGCCGAATGGCGCAGCTTGGTAAACGCCACTGCCGCCAGCAGCAACCCGCCAATCAGGAACGCGCCGCCGCGGGGCTCGGGCACCGTGCTGGTGTAGTGGATGTTGTCCACGCCGATGGCGGCGGGCCAATCGATAAAGTCGAGCTCGGTAGCATTGCTGACCGTGCCGGACCACGTGCCGATGTATTGCGCGCTCAGTTCATTAAAATAGGTTCCGCTGAGCGGCGAATGTGTTGAGGTGCCGTCGGTACCGGTTGAGGAGGGGAATACCCCCAAGGTCGTAAAGACCGGAGTCGCGCTGCCATTCACCGCGAATTCAAAGTCGGGCGGACCGCCGGAGCAGCTGTACCGGTTAGGACAGGAATTGTCGGGAAAGATCTCATAATCGAAGCTGAGCGTGCCATTCAACTTCATTCCCGAGAAACTCATGATCATCTCGTTCGAGATCTGACTGCTGCCGTCGGTGATGTTGCTGATAAACGTATCGTTAGTGGTTGCGGTGGCGGTGCTGGAGTTATCCGTCGCGCCGTCGGTGTTACCAAGAGTGCGCGATACACCATTGGGCCCGACGACGTGGTTTTCGCCATTGTACGTGCGGTCGGCAACTGCGCCGGTCACTGTGACGCAACCCACGCAGCCGAGGACGCCATCGATATAATTCGCGATCGCAGTCGAGTTGCTACCCGAGCTTAGCGAGTTGAAGTTGAGTAAAAAATCCGCGCGGGCCGAAACGGCCGATGCACAGAACAACAGAGTCCCTGCCATTAATGCGGTGTTTAATGTTTTCATATTTTGTCCCATCTTTATCGAGCGAGAAGTAGCGCGCCGGTAAGTCAGTTATAAGCGGACACGCTCATTTCTTTTCGTCGCAGGTTAAGAATAGCTGGCGAACTTGGACGAAGCTAGGTAGTTAACGATCAGAACGTACCGGACCGGGGTGGAGGAATGTTCTAGTACGCTGGTACAGGGGCACGGCTAAGGCGTAGTTTTACTTAAAATGTGCGTTATTTTCGGCCGGCGCGGCCGAAGAAACGGATTCGAACGACGAAATGCCGGCCCTCCGCACCATAGAACTGCAGAAATTGCGGGGCGCCGATCACGTTGTTCACCGCGGTGGGGTTGGTTTGATTTGTGATGTTGTCCATACCGCCGCGCAGTGCAAAACGGTATCCGGCCAGAGTGAGCATCCGCTCGATGGCAATGTTCAGGTCGAAATTCATCGGGTAACGCCGGGAATCCACTGCGCCTGACACGATCCCTCGGGGATCGCGAACTGAGAACGGAAAACCAGAGCGAAGGTCGGCCAGAGCCGCGATGGACCAGTTCTTCCATGGCAGGCCGAGATATGTCCAGCCAACGAAACGGTTGGGTGCATCCCAGGGCATCGGAACCAGGGCCGGCAGAACCTGCAAAGGCACGGTCGCGTTCAGATCGAGCAGGGCGTTGGAAAGCGCGCGCGAGCGGGTATAGCTGGCCATCCATTCGTGCTGGCCGGAAAGCGTCTGGCGTATGGAGAACTGGACGGAGTCGTAATCGTCCCGGCGTAAATTCGTGAGCTGATAAACGCCGGGAGCCGTGGTGTTGGGCACCGGGAGCAGGGATGGTCCGGTGCCGGGAGCGAGAGCATACGAGAAAACGAAGCCATCGTTTCCGCGGCGACGCAGATACTTCGCCGCAATGTAGGTGTTGGATGCGATCTGGTGATCGATATTGACATTCCAGTTGGTGGCGCGGGGAAGTTTGAACGAGCCCACGACGAACGCGGTTGGCTGCGGCGGCCCGAGGGGCGCGCCGCCGGGACCGTAGGTTGTGGTTAGCGCGATCTGATCCATGGGGCGGCCGAGCATGTCCATGGTGACGGCGTCGTGCGTGATCGCGTAGCCTCCCGAGATTCGCGTGTGCGTCGCTTCCAATGGCGACCAGGAGAAGCCGAGCCGCGGAGACCAGGCCAAAGCGGCCGCGCGCCTGTCCAGATCCTGGCGAAAGCCTAGGTCAAATTGCAGACGCTGGGAGACGCGCCAAGTGTCAAGGAGATAGGAAGAACTCAGTACGTCGCGGGCGCGAACAAGAGCCGGCGCTCCATACAAGGTCTGAGACAGCAGTTCATTGTTCAGACCCAGCACTTGGTATCCTGTACGCCGGAAATCGCCCGTATAGTGCAACCATTCGGCACCCACCCCGAGCTGGATCTGGTGCGAGCCGGCGAAGTGGAATCGCGGCAGGAAGGCATCCACGCGGCCCTGATCGCGCGCGGCCGATTGTGTGGAATTGAGAAAGTAGTTACCGCTGGAGCCCTGGGTGGAGATGATGTACAAGCCTTGGTCCTGCGGAGTCTGACTGATGAGGAAATCGTTACGGGCATAGCCGAATTCGATCAAGGTGTGCCCGAGATAAGCTTGATCCTTAATGCTTCCGAACAGTTCGCGGGTGCGGAGGTTAGACGTAGTGGAGACGGGATTGAGCGGACCCAGCCCGACGCGGTCCTCGTGATCAATGTAGGCGAGAAAATCGGCGAAAAAGATGTTGGAGGGTGTGAGGTTGGTCTGAGTGTGCAGAAGATTGCTGCCGGCCCAGCCGCTGCGGGTGTTCCGGCCGCGCGGCAGATCGGTGACGAGCGAATTGTTGTATTCGGAGTCGAATGTGTCGGAAAACCAGGAACGGCCGCGCACGATCGGGCCCGAGAAGCCGAATCGTGGAAACCAGTTGCCCAGGCGCACGCCCTGCTGATACTTCAATCCGGGGATGAAGTCGGTAGCGGTGTAATGAAATGCGTCGGTGCCGTTTTCCGTGTTAATGGACATGACGCCCGCCGATGCTTGACCGTATTCAGGGGAAAAGCGGGCAGCGGAAACGTCCACTGACCGGATGCCTTCGACGGCAAGAATGGTGTGGAGCTCGCCTGAGATCGGGTCAGTAATGTTGAAGCCGTTAAGCAGATAGAGCACCTGGTTTTCGGAAGCGCCATTGACATGGAGCGCGCCGGACGGGTCTCGAAGAACGCCCGGCATGAGAGTCAATGCACTGCGCAGGCTGTGGCTGTTGGCATAAGGAATGTTGTTGACTTCTGTGCCGCTGAGATGTTCCTGATTCTGCGCTTGTCCGATGTCGAGGGGAGAAGTCGGGGCGTTGACGTCGGTGGACTGAAACACTTCGCGCACTGTGTTTAGAGTGAGGGTTATTTCCTGGGCAAATTCGACGTGTATGGGTCGATCTTTAAGCGCATAAAAACCGGCATGTTCCGCGCTTATGAGAAACTCACCGGGCTCGGGAAGACTGAGCCGGAATATGCCGGTAGGGCCGCTCTGCGCAGTCCAGGGCGTGGCCGGACGACTCAGCACGGAACCGGGAGCCGGGATGGCGCTGACGCGGGCGTCGGCGATGGGAACTTCATTCTCGTCCGCCACCCGGCCGGTCAAAACGATGTCGGCGCGGAGGGGGTTCGATACCAGCGCCGACAAGGCGCAGCAGGCGAGGACGGCCGGCGCTACACAGTTCCGCCGCCGCGCTTTCATACGGCTCTCGCAGGTTGAGGCGAGTACAACTTTACATCCAAGTAGAGCAGGGTAGCAGATCGGGCAAAAGATCAAGCTGGCCAATCGAAATTTGAGCGGCGGACGAACGCGGCTCTATCGGGTTCGGGCTTTAGATTCCGAGGGAAAGACTTGCGTGTTTGATGTCGTTCACACGCTCCCACTGCTCCGGCCGGTTTACTAGATGCTGATTACCGGACAGGGCGCCTGCTGGATAATGGATACCGCGCTGCTGCGCAGACGGCCCAGGTTCTTGTGCAAGACACCCCTCCCGATCACGACAAGATCGGTATCGTGGCTGATGGCGGCCTGATGCACAGCGCGGCCGACGTTACCACCGAGCAGGCAAACCTCGTAGCGGGTGTGGGCGTCGGCCTGCATCGCCGCGATGCGCTCGCGCGCGACATTGAATAAGAACTCGTACATGCTGGGATCGCGTTCCTTGGTAAGCGCGGTATCGACGCCCTCCACGGCATGAATCAGACGGATGTTCAAGTGCCGGCCTGCAGCGAATTCGTCGCACCATTTGAGCACACAGGTATCGCGCGGGTCCGTATCGACGGCGCAGAGGACCTGCCGCCACCGTTCCGGCGAGTGCGCGCGCAGCTCTTCGGCGTGCACACCGCTCCATACTGGGCAGTGCGCGTCGTGCAGGACCTTGGCGGTGACCGAGCCCAGCAGGAACGCGCGGAACGGGCCATAGCCACGGGTGGGCATCATGATGAGGTCGATTTGGTTCTCTTGCGAGTACGCAGCGATCGCTTGTCCGGCTGGGCCTTCGTCCAAGACAGCGGTCACGCGAAAGCCGGCGAAATGGGTTGCGGCGAAACGGTCCAGCGCGATTTGTCCTTCTTCGCGCAACCGCTCGGCGCTTATCAGTGTGGTCCAAGCCGCGGCCTCCGGGGAGCCAAACCAGGTGGAAGGCAAGTCGACGACGTGCAGCAGGATGAGTTGACTATGAAACTCCTCGGCCATTGCCTTGACAGCCGGGACGATGGCGGAGCACTGTTCGGAAAAGTCGACCGGAAAAAGAATTCGTTGGAAGTTAATCATCGAGAGGCTCCTTCTGTTAAGCGACAGAGCTGGTCAGTAAGCGACCAGGCTCGAGACGGGGTTCACGATCAGCAGATTGTCGACGTGCGCGACGCCTGGCGCACCCCACGCGGCACGCTCGGCAGCTTCGCGTTCCAGCCAGGATTGGACGTTGCCGGATAAAATGACGTGATCTCCATGGATATCGACATGGATACGGTTGGCGTCCAGCTGGGCACTGCGAACAGCGCCGCCTCAATCTGGGTCTTCACCGCGAGTTGATCGGCGTCCGACTTCACGACGATATGGTTGTTCACGTCGCGAACGCCGGCCAGGTAGCGGACGCATTTTCCTGCCGCTTTGCGTTGGTACTGCCAGTCAACGCTACCCTCCAAAGTCACGCGCCCATGGCACACCTGGATGGCGTCTTTCGGCAGCAAAGGGTTCCAGGCGATCGCGTTGGATGCGGCGCGAGCGATATCCTCGTCGCTGCGTTCAAAGAGCTGCGGCACCGCGACATCCAACTGGCAGACTACGGCCTTAACGCCTCGAACCAAGCCCGCCACTTTTTCCGCTTCGCGTTTTTCAGTATAGCTAGGCACATGTCCGGTCAACGTTACAACGCCATCCTGGGCGGTGACGCCGACAGCTTTTGAAGCGATGCCGGGTTCCCAATCGAGCGCCTGCTCGACGGCTTCGCGTAATTCTTTGTCACTCATGGCACCCTCCTTTCGGCCTGTCACGGGAGTACCTGCGAGCGCGGGCGTTACAACTCTCGCGCCGACACACGCGAGGGGCCACCCCAATTGCCCGCACGAGCCGGTCCGAATAGCAAGGCTTTCAATCTGTTTGCGCATGTGGGCGTGATTCCAAGGACGCGCGCCGATTTCCGCACGTCGAGGGTGGGTGATAGTTCTCAGGATCGCTCGAAACTCGGAGGAACCAGGGGTCGCTGGGGTTCGTCCGAATGGCGCGACGCGTGCCGGGTTATTTGGCGGAGGGGTTCCTATGACCGGCGTCAACGTTCCAATATTGCAGGGCTTAGAGCTAAAAAATGTTGCGGAACTGGCCGGTTCTCCCGGTCCGTGCGTTACAATTCTGCTGCCGCCTTACCGGCCCGGAGAACAGACCAATTCCCCAGCGGCGCTGCTGCGAACTTATTGCCAGGAAGCCGAACGGCAGTTGGCGAGCCGTCACATCGAGGCGCGGCAGGTGGCCGAGCTACTCGGGCCGTTAAAAAACTTGAGCGAATCTCCGGATTTTGACGGCGGTTCGCACTGGTCGCGTGCGCTGTTCCGTTCGGAGGAAGTTTTTACAATGCTGGACGGCTTGGAGCCGTTAAAGGCGGGAATTATCATTGGCGGTTGTTTCCACCTGCGTAGTGTGCTCGGGGATCTGCATCTTCCGGCGGTATTTTACGTTTTGAAACTTTCGCAAAAGAAGGTGGAGCTATGGCGCTGCTCCGGATTGCGCGCGGAGCGAATCGAACTGCCGAAGGGTGTGCCGCAAAGCTTGGATGAAGCGATGGACTTCGACAAGCCTGATCACGATCTGGAGAATCGTTCCGCCGCAGGCAGCTCCGTCGGCTCGATGCGCCGGATTCGATTTGGAACCGGATCGGGGCGGGAGAAGGCAGCGGACCACGTGTCGGATTTCTTCAAGGCAGTGGATCGGGGCCTGCATGAGATGGTTCATGCCAATGACGTACCGCTGATTTTGACCGGAGTGGACGAAGATTTGGCGGCGTATAGGCTGGTCAGTACATATCCGCACCTTTTGGAGGAAAGCATTCACGGAAGCGCCAGTGCGCCGATGTCTGACCAAGAGTTGCTGCGCCGCGCCTACACGATTCTCCGGGCGGAGGCGACCGGCCGGGCGGCGGCCACTCTGATCGAGTATCGCGAACGGATGACGCCGGCGCGTTTCTCGACCGACTTGGAAGCGATTCTGCAAGCTGCCGTGGATGGTCGCGTCGGCTGGTTGTTCCTAAACGAGGGAGCACAAGCGTTCGGAGTTTTCGAAGGTGTACGGCGCGGCGGTCGTGTGAACTGGGGCGAGGAAGACCTGCTCAACGTCGCGGCGGTCGAGACCATCCTTCGGGGCGGCTCGGCTTACAAGCTGACTCCGGCGACGATGCCGGACGGTGCAGCGGTGGCGGCGGTTTTTCGGTATTAAGGCGCGGCCAAACTTAACAAACCGAAATAGCCTCAGCAACGACCTGCGCGAGAAACAAGATCGCACGGGAAGGGGTCAGGATGAGGGTTCTTTTAGCAGTAGATGCCTCTGAGGCCAGCCACGTGGCGGTAGCGGAGCTAGCGTCGCGGCCATGGCAGCCAGGCACTCAGATCGAGATCGTCAGCGCGGTCGACACGTATTCGACCTGGAATGCGCCCGGGTTGAGCGAGGCACTCCAGCGCAGGGCGGAAGACGCAGTTCGGTACGCTGCCGAGCAATTGAAAGCATCGGGACTGGCGTATACCTGCAACGTGCTCGCCGGCGACCCCAAATCAGCCGTAGTGGACCGGGCGGCGCAGTCGGGTGCGGATTTGGTGATGGTAGGTTCGCACGACGCGTCCGACACCGTTCGCTTCCTGTTGGGCAGCGTGGCGCGAGCGGTGGTGCGCCATGCGCCCTGTTCAGTGGAGATCGTGCGACCGCGGCCTGGAAGCGGAGCCATGAAGCTACTGCTCGCAACGGACGGTTCCGAATGCTCCGAGCAAGCGGCGCGGTCTGTCGGATCCCGGCCGTGGCCGAAAGGCACAGAGGTGCGGGTGCTGAGCGTAGTGGAGCTCTCGGCGTCTTGGTTTACCGGATCGACCCCAGCTTACTTGGATCCCGAAGCAGTGGAAACGCTGCGGAGCAAAACCATGCAACATGCCCGCGATGCGGTAGCGACGGCCGAGAAAATAATTGCCGATGCTGGGCTCACCGTACGTGGAGATGTCGCGATTCCTTCCGCGGCAGCCAAGCAGGTGATCATTACTGAGGCCGCCGAATGGGGCGCGAATCTGATCGTCCTGGGCTCGCATGGGCTACGCCGCGGAAGCCGTTTCCTGTTAGGAAGCGTGTCGGAACCGGTGGCGCTGCATGCGGGATGTTCGGTAGAGATCATCCGCGGCCGCGCGTAAGCGCCGCGCAAATTCACCCAATTGCGGGTGTGCGAAGAAGCGCAGGCGTTGCGCGAAGACGGGCCTCTGGGCGCGGTCTGTACATTTGTCTAACTGGCCGCGTTCGTGCATGCGTCTGCGCCCGGAGGTCTGACAATGAAGCTGACTCTCAGCGTCATCAAGGCGGATATTGGATCTATTGGCGGGCACGTGGCGCCCTCGCGCCGCCTATTGGACGCGGTGGAAGCATACATTCACAACAACGGGGCGAACCTGCTCATCGACTACAACATCAGCCACACCGGCGACGATGTCGCGATTTTAATGACTCACCGGCACGGCGAAGGCAACGAGGACGTCCATAAGCTGGCCTGGAATGCATTTCTCGCGGGAACCGCGGTAGCAAAAAAACAAGGCCTGTACGGCGCCGGTCAGGACCTGCTGCGCGATTCGTTTTCGGGCAACGTGAAGGGAATGGGGCCCGCAGTCGCCGAGATGGAGATCGAGGAGCGGCCTAATGAGCCGTTTCTTTTTTTCGCTGCCGATAAAACCGATCCGGGCGCCTACAACCTGCCTCTGTACCTGGCGTTCGCGGACCCGATGAACACGCCCGGGCTGCTGCTGTCGCCACACATGTCGCAAGGGTTCAAATTCATCATCATGGACGTGAACTACACCGAAGGCGATCGCGTGATTGAGTTGAATGCGCCAGAACAGTTGTACGACATTGCGGCGCTGCTTCGCGATCCCGAGCGGTTCGTGGTGGAATCCATCTGGTCACGGGCGAGCGGCGAACAGGCAGCAGCGGTGGCAACGACGCGGCTGCACAACATCGCGGGGAAGTACACTGGCAAGGACGATCCCGTGATGCTGGTTCGTGTGCAGATGAACTTCCCGGCGACTGGCGAGGTGCTGGCGCCTTTTGCGATCGGCCATTTCGTGGCGGGCGGCATGCGCGGATCGCATCAGATGCCGCTCATGCCGGTTGCCGTGAACACCGGGACCAGCTATTTCGATGGCCCGCCTATCGTGAGCTGCGCCGGGTTCTGCGTGCACAACGGCATGATGACTGAGCGCGTGGATAATTTCGCGCATGCTTTCTGGAACGAGGTGCGGGACCAGGTGGCGCGAAAGTCCCTCGAGATGCGGCGGCAGGGGTTCTTCGGAGCGGCCATGCTGCCGATGAGCGAGTTGGAGTACACCGGCATTCTGGAGAAGCTCACCCTGCTCGATAAACAGTTTGCCCTGCGGCCGGCGACGGCTCCGGTGCCGGCCTAAGCCATGCCGCCACTGGTGCTGGGGTTGCGGGAGTCGCCGTTGGTCAAAGGTTTTCCGCTGTTCGCTATGCTGGCGATCAGCGTGCCAGGTCTGCTTTTCCTGCTGTGCCGTTCACTCGGAAGCCCTGGTTATTCCCGGGTGAGCGGGAGATAATTTCTCTCGGCCAGTTTCGCGATCACGCCGCGCGCCGCGCCGGCCGGGTCGTCGCGGTCACCTTGAACAATGAGGTCCGGTGCGACAGGAGGCTCGTACTCAGCTTGTAAGCCCGGCACATTTTCGGCAGCGCCTTCTCGAGCCTGTTTGTAGAGGCTTTTTGGATCGCGGCGCATGCAAACTTCGAGCGGGCATGAGACATACACTTCCAGAAATCGCGGAATCTGCTGCCGGGCCCGATTGCGGTATTCTCGCCGGTTCGCGGTAGCATCGAAAATTACTGAAACTCCGTGCTGGGTTAAGAGCACGCCGATGTACGTCATGAGGCGGTAAAAACGGTCGCGGCCTTCCTGGTCATAGCGTGGATGGTCTGACAAGACGCGCCGGAGCACGTCTGATTCGAGCTCAGCGGCAGCGACGCCTTGTTCGGCCAACTGGGTCTTCAGGGCCTGCGCCAGCGTCGATTTTCCCGAAGCTGGGAGGCCCGTGACCCACACCGCGAACGCAAGTTGAGACTTATCCGCCACAGTACTGGTTCAACAGCGCGGGATCGAAGCGATCGCACTCAAGCATGTTGACGATGAAGCGCAGCAGCGTTTCGCGGACGCGATCGCTCAAATGGGGATACCACACTGGGCTGGCCATGACCAAGCCGCGAAAGGCAAAGAACGGCCCCGCCACCGAGAGCATTTCACGGTCTCCGGTCTTCTCGAGATAACGGCTCCAGAAGCGGCGGAAGAGGGTCTCAAAGATTCCCTCAAGTTTTTCGCTGCGCTGCAAGGAGAAGAACAGGTAGTTGGACGTGAGGCAAGTAACATCGTCGGCCGGGTCGCCGTATTCGCCGCGAGAGCGGTCCAGCAGGCGGAAAACGGTGGCGGGACCGAATAGGATATTCCAGGGATGAAAATCGCCATGCACTTGGCGCAGCCGGTGCGTACGATGCTTGAGGCGCCAACGCCAGGCGACGGCGCGATGCTCGATTTCCTCGAGTACCCGAGGTGTGAACAACGGATGATTGGGGTAAGAGTCGGCCAAGCCCATGATGCACTCGCCGTCGCCCACCAGTTCGCGCGTGCGGCGCACATAGAGTTCGGGATTGTCCACGGCTCCGCGATGAATATCCGCCAGATAGTCGCAGAGCGCGTCGGCGCGGGGCAGATCCAGATCGCCGAGGTGGCCGGAATCGCGCAGGCACTCCAGGTCCGAGGCGTAAGGCTTCCCTTCGGCATATTCCGTCAGAAGGCAAAATTCCTCTACATTGCGCAGCGAGACCAGCCTTCCATCGTGCAGAAAACCCCCGACGTCGAACGACCGCACGTGGCGGGGCAGGCGGTTGAAGGCTGGGTGGGACCAGAGGAGGATACGCGCACGGTCCGACATGTGCTCATGCCCGAACGCGCCGGGGCTCATGGTGTGCAGCACGACGTTTTGCTTAACACCATCGGGCAGCTCGTAATCGATCCGCAGAGGCGTGCCGTAGCCGAATCCCTTGACTTCCGTTGCGGGCTGTCCATCCAAAGGCGCGACCGACAGGACAGTAGCGTTTTTACCGAGTAGCGACTCGAGATACATTTCGATTTCGGCGCGATGAATGCCGGGTGCGGCGAGGTTCGCGATCACGGCTCTACGGGCAGCATTTGGAGTGCCAGCCTGGCGGGGACGGCGCATAAAAACACAAATCGGTAATTTTGGTTAATGATGAACAGAGCGGGGTTCATTGGGATTAACGGATGATGATCCGTGACAGTGCCGGCCACAACAGCAAACCGGTCAAAGTGCCGGCAGTCAGAAGCCCAAGGGCGATCAGCCAAGACAAACGACTGAAGCTACGCATACCTCGACTCCTTTCTGGAAACCTTATCCAGGCTTGCTAGTGCAGCCGCACTTCCACTGCCGGCTGTGAGGCAATTGGCTACTGGGAAGCTACTTACCGCGCTTTGTCGCGACGGGCTGTCCCCTTTCGCGCACCCTTTGGCTGCGTGAAACAACTCATGCATTGTCGGCAAGCGGACTGGTTAGTTTCGGCTCAACGACTTGTATGGATCGGCACCGTCCGGTAAGCACCGTGCTGTTTCATAGTACGAACGCGATTTAGGACTGGCTGGCGCTGGAACTGCTCGAGGCGAACTCTGACACCGGCCTGCATGAGGTGGTGGAGCGGAACCGGTTAACTGCGCGCGACCGGGCTATCTTGAGGCGCGGACCTGGAGCGACTGCGCCGCGTTTGCGATCGGAATGGAGACCGCTACAGGTGTAGGTGAACCCGCGCGTTGATGTTACAACTGCGGCCCTGGATTAGCGAGGTGTTATGAAAGAAGCAATCATACTTCGATTCGGTGGTGCATGGCTGGCGCTAATTATCGCGTGTACGATGAACGTTCAGGCCAATGATGAACAGCCCGAAGGGCGGGGCAGTCCTCCCTCCGGTGTGCGCGGTGGAGGCGCACGGCCGGCGCCGCAGGCTCAGGGCGAGCAGCCGCGTCCGGCGCCTCCGCCGCAAGTGCAGCGCGAGCGGCCGCGGCCGTCACCCAATGTGGCGCCTCCGCCACCCGCGCAGCAACGCGAGGAGGCCAGACCGACTAACCGCAGAACTCCCACTCCGAATCGTCCGGTGACCGCGCCGCCTAGCGCTACGCCGCGAACTCAGCCCGGCGTGCGTGCGCCGCGCCAAACGCCGGGAATGGCCACTCAGCCCGGACGTCCGCTTGGAGCGACTTCTCCCGCCCCGGGTGTTGCGACTCCTACACCGCCGCGTGGCACGGAACAGGGAGCCAGAGCTGCCCAGCCCAGCCGCCAGGCGCCCAGCGATCGCGTAATGACGCAGAGGCGCGTTCCGCCGGGAGAGGTCAGCAGGCAAAATGACGGCTCGTACTCGGTTCGTACACGGACCGGCAATCAGTACGCCGTCCGGTCGAACGGCTCGGTGCGCAGCTTCCAGAGCCAGCAGGGCGAAGCTCAGTTCCGCACGGACGGCACCGTTCGAACCGTCCGCGCGAGCGATTTCACGATTAAGCACCGTCCCATCGGCAGGGACGTCATGTTGCGCGAGCGTCCGGACCATACCGTGATTGCATCCTTCGGCGGAGGCCGTGGTTATATCCAGCGCCCGTTCTCGACACATGGGCACGATTTCGTCCAGCGCACCTATTACCAGGGCCGGAGGCCGTTTCCCCGTTTTTATAGACCTTACCAATACCACGGCTTTTCTCTGTATTGGTATGTGCCGATCCACTATTACCCGCCAATTTTTTATAACTGGGCGTACGCTCCCTGGCCAGTCGGAGCTTATCTCCACTGGGGTTGGCTGAGCGCATCCTGGTATGGATACTACGGCCCCTATTTCACGCCTTATGGTGTGTATCCGGCTGGGCCGTTCTGGCTCACTGATTACCTGCTGGCGTGGGCGCTGGAGCAGGACTACCGCGACCGCATCGAGGCGGCGCAAGAAGAAGCGGCGCAATTCGTGCCGCCTACCGGTCCCGGCCAAGTACCGCTGTCGGCGGAAGTGAAGCAAGCCATCGCAGACGAAGTGCGGCTGCAGCTTTCGCAAATGGGTCTCGACAGCCAGTCGATTGTTAGGAACGACATCCCGCGGCCAGGCAATCTGGAGAGCCTCCTTACCGACAGCAAACCGCATGTATTCGTGGTGGCCAGCCCTTTGGACGTCACGTCAGGGACTGGTGAATGCGTTCTGACACCCGGCGACGTGCTGCAAACGGCAGGAGCGCCGGCCGCCAACGAGCAGGCCGGTTATATGCGGGTGGTGTCGAGCAAGGCGGGAGATTGCGCGCGCGGCAGTTTGGTCGCGGTCTCGTTGTACGATCTGCAGGGAATGCTTAACCGCATGCGCGAGACCATCGACCAAGGTCTGGGCGAGCTGCGGTCGAAGCAGGGCCAGGAGGGTCTGCCGCCCGCTCCACCCGCCGCACTGCGCGGCGACATTGACGCCCCGTTTGCTTCTGCCGCCCCAGCCCTCGATGCGAACGGCGGCGCGCTTCTGGATCAGACCGAAACGGAAGCCAGGATGGCCGAGCAGAGCGTGCTCGACCAGGCGTTCGCGGAGACCGAAGCCGCTCCGCCGGTATCGGGTACCATCCGGCTCGGGCAAA
Organism: Bryobacteraceae bacterium; assembly: GCA_035293725.1. Classification (GTDB taxonomy): domain Bacteria; phylum Acidobacteriota; class Terriglobia; order Bryobacterales; family Bryobacteraceae; genus Palsa-89. The sequence goes on along the minus strand of DATGMH010000158.1, from coordinate 12,970 downwards.
CGATTCGGGAGGTGACGGCGATCCTTGGCCCTCCTAACGTGGTGGTGGACATGGGATCGAAAAAGATGTACGTATATCCAGGCCTCAAGGTCACTTTCACAGCCGGGCATGTCGGAATCTTGATCTTCGCGCTGACGTCCATGGGTGCGCGGCAGAACGGTCGAGACGACCATGGGCCGCTGCGTCCCACGCCCATTGGGGCTGGGCAGGAAATGTACCTGAGCTACTGCGCGCTGTATCATGGCCGCGATGGGACCGGCAGCGGACCGGTCTCGCCGGCGCTCAAGTCGCGCACCACGGACCTGACGCTTTTGGCCAAGCGAAACGACGGCAAATTTCCAGCCGAGCGCGTTCGAGAAACCATTCGCGGCGATCTTCTGGTTGTGGCGCATGGCACGCAAGACATGCCTGTCTGGGGGCCGTTATTTAGCTATTTGGGGAGTGGGACGCACGCCGAGATTACAGTTCGAATCGACAAGCTCACGCGGTATATCGAATCGCTGCAGAAGACCACGCCCTGATCGCCGGCTTATTTTGCCGGCCAGCCTATTGAGGTCCGGCCTATTTTGACGCGGGAGGCGGCTGATCGCGTTTCGCCTGAAGCGCCTCGAACGAAGAGATGATATCCAGCAGTTCGGACGTGATGGAGGTCTGCCGGAACTGCCGCGATTCGGCGGTCAACACCCGCAGCCGGTCTTCGATATTGTGCTCGGCGACTTGCATGGAGGCGAGGCGGCTGGCGTTCTCACTGGCCAGCGACTCGGCGAAGGCACGGAACAGCGAAACGAACATGTACTCGCGGATTAGCGCCCGGAAGAGCTGGGTCTCGTCCATCGTGAACATGGGAATCACCTTGGAGGGCCAGCGCTTGGCCTTTAATCCGTTGATCCACTCGCGATCGGCCGGCAACAGGCGCACGCCGCGCACGCGATACCATGCGCCTGAAACGGGCCGCGCGTTGAACACGACGACAAACTCGATCCCGCGGCGGAAATGCCATTCTTCGATCTTGTGAAGGACTTCTTCGACGGCTGTTGTGATGCCTGCCGTGGAACTGGGGACCTGAACCGAGCCTTCTACCGTTCGCCCCGACGCCTCGAGTTGCCCCGCGGCACGAACGCCGACCGCCAACAGCGCCTGGCGCTCGCGCCGTACCGCCAGCTTCTGGAGCGCCCGCGCGGCATACGCCACCACTTGATCATTCAACTGCCCGCACATGCCCTGGTCGGATCCGAATACGATCGCGCCCAATTTCACGCCTGCCGGACGTTTGGGAGGAAGCGCGTGGGCGGGCACCCGCTCGAGCGCGATCTGAAGTCCCATTTCGATGGTCCGGTTGTATTCGGCGACCGCGCGCGCAGCACGTTCGTAGGCGCGGATATTCACTCCGGCAAGAGCCTTCATGGTCTTGACCACCGATTGCAGCTCTTCGGTGACCGCAATGGATCGTCTTAACGATTCGGCGGTTTCCATTGGAGAGCGTCCTGGGCCAGCTTGACTAGCTCACCGCGGTCCGCGTCATTTAGTTTCTTGCCTGCCTCGATCGCTTCGGCGATCCGCGGTAGCTGTTCGGACAGCATTTGCCGGATCCGGGAGGTCACCTCGACAACCCGGTCGGCCCGCAGGTTGTCCAACAGCCCAGAGGTTGCCGCCACCAGGATGGCAACCTGTTCAGCGGCGGGCAATGGATCGAACTGCGGCTGCTTTAGCGCTTCTCGAACCGCGCGCCCCCGGGCCAGCGTCTCGCGCGTGCGTTCATCCATGCGCGAGCCGAAGCGGGAAAAAACCTCCAGCTCCTCAAATTGGGAGTAGAACAGCCGTAAGTCGCCCGCCACGGCGCGATAGGCCGCCAATTGCGCTTTTCCTCCGACGCGCGAAACCGATCTGCCAACATCTACGGCCGGAAGAATCCCTTTCTGAAACAGGTCGGGGGTGAGATAGATCTGACCGTCGGTGATCGAGATCAGGTTAGTGGGAATATAGGCCGCGATGTTCTGCTCTTCTGTTTCGACGATCGGCAAAGCGGTCAGCGAGCCGCCTCCTAGCTCCTTGCGGAGATGTGTCGAACGCTCCAGCAGCCGCGAATGGATATAGAAAATGTCGCCGGGGAAACTTTCGCGGCCGGGCGGCCGCCGGAGCAGCAGTGAAACCTCGCGATAGGCGCGGGCATGGCACGTCAGGTCGTCGAATACGACCAGCGCATCGCGTCCTTGGCGCATAAAATACTCGCCCATAGACGTCGCGGCATAGGGGGCAACAAATTGCAAACCTGGCGGGGCATCGCCGCCGGCGACAATTACGATGGAATATTCCATTGCTCCGCGACTCCGCAGGTCGGCGATGACCTTGGCTACCGAAGAACTGCGCTGCCCGATAGCGCAGTAGATGCAGATTACGTCTTTGCCTTTTTGGTTCAGAATGCAATCCAGAGCGATACCGGTTTTACCCGTCTGACGATCCCCCAGAATCAACTCGCGCTGGCCGCGACCCACCGGGATGAGAGCGTCCACCACCTTGGTTCCGGTTTGGAGCGGCACGGTGACCGGATCCCGATCCATGATGGAGGGTGCTTCGCATTCGATGGTCGCCCGGAAACGCGTCTCAACCGGGCCAGCATTGTCGAGCGGCCGGCCCACCGGGTCCACGACGCGTCCCAACAACGCTTCACCCACCGGTACATCCAGGACGCGGTTGGTGCGCCACACTTCGGAGCCAGATTCGACCGCCGTGCAATCGTCCAGTAACACCACGCCGACCTCGTCCGGATCAAGATTGAAGGTCATTCCCAGCCGGTCACCGGAAAATCGCACCAGCTCCTCGGACCTAACGTTGGGCAGGCCGCGTACCCGCGCGATTCCCTGGCCGACAAAGTTCACAATGCCGTATTCGCGCACTTCGGGTTCAATCGCGGGTTCGCGACGGGCTTGTTCGACGGCCTCCAGAGCATCGTCCAGAACGGTGGACAACAAAATGCGTGAGCCCGTCATCGCGCCGCTAACTCCGCCCGATGTTCCAGGGCTTCTTTCAGATTCTGTTCGAGCGAATCGATGTAAGCGTCCGGCGTCCAGCCTATGCGACGGCCGTTTCCGCGCAGTTCTATGCCCCAAGGCATCGTGCCAGCGCGTTGGAATTGCAGAGAGACGGGCGCGCCTAGCCGCTGTTCCAGCACAGTGCGGATCTCGCGTTGCGCGACGTCAGCCAGAGCCTGGGCGCTGAGGACGGTGAGCTCTTTCCCAACCAAGTCGCGCAGCGCGGCGAGGTCCATATTCTTGAGCTTTTCCACGAAGGTGTTTGTTGCGCACTGTTGCACATCGCGGCCCGTCAGATCGTCCAGCGCGCGCCGGATCACGGTGAACATCTCCGTCGCGGTCCGTCGTTTCAGAGCGTTCAAAAACGCAGTCTGCTCCCGTTCCAAATCCTGATGCCAGCGCGCTTCGAGTCCACGCACCTCTTCACGCGCCCGCTGAATCATGGCGTTGCGTTGCTCGTCCGCCTCCCGCTGCGCCACCAGGACAATCTCATCGTGCTCGTGGCGCATCGCGTCCAACCGGGCGCGCGCCTCTTGCTTGAGCAGCTCCGCCTGCTTGTTTTTGTCGTCCGCCTCGGCCAGCCGATCGGTGATCCGCTTCTCCCGCTCATCAATGGCGGACACCAGCCGATCCCATAGGAATTTCTTGAGAAGAGCGACCAACACCAAAAAATTCACGATCTGAGCGGCAACGGTAAACCAGTTGATCAGCATCCGTTATGCTCCGGGTTTCGCCGCGACGATGTGATTCCAGAAAGGATTCGCAAAGATAAGAATGATCGAGATGACGAAACAGTAAATCGCGATCGATTCGATCATGGCGAGTCCGATAAACAACGTCCGACTGATCGTGGCCGCCTCATCAGGCTGCTGCGCAATGGAACCGAGGGCCTGCGCCACGGCCCTTCCTTCACCCATCGCCGGTCCAATCGAACCGATTGCCATGCAGATTGCAGCGGCGGCGATAGATATGATTGCGATCACAGTCACACTGTCCATAAATCCTCCTGAAGCCGAATCACGTCACTTTGCTCCTTCCTGGTCGCGGCGGACCGCCGCTGCGATATAGACCATCGAGAGCACGGCGAAAATGTACGCCTGGATCAGCCCCACCAGTAAGCCGAGCGCCTGCATCAATACGGGGACAAACAGCGGCGCGATGGCCAGGAGAATCCCGACGATCATCGTTCCACTCATGATGTTGCCGAATAGCCGGACCGCCAGCGCCAGGTTGCGCGTCGTCTCGCTCATTAAGTGAAACGGCAGAATGATCCAACTCGGGCGTATGTAGTGCCGCAAATAGCCGCCTAAGCCCTGGCGCACGATCCCGAATGCCGGCACCGCGATACCCACGCAGATGGCGAGCGCGGCCGTCGTCGACAGAGATCCAGTTGGCGCCTGCCAGCCCGGAACCACGTCCAGAGCGTTAGAAACTGCGATAAACAGGAACAGTGTGCCGGCAAACCGCAGATAGGTGTCGCTATACGTGGGGCAAATCTCGCGGATTTGGCGGCGGATCATCTCCACTACTGCCTCCAGTCCACTCTGCCATCGCGACCGGTGTTGGTCGGACGCTGTCAAACCGCGTGTGAGCAGCCAGGACATGCCGGTTAATAGCAGTATCACGCTCCAAGTGAAAACAATCGTGGCGTTGATTTCTAGAAAACCCCATTTCCAGAGCACGTTCTGATCGGGCGTTAGATGCATTTGGCTGACGGCCTCCGCTCCGGTATAAGTCGCGATACTGCCAGACGCGCAGCCGCAAAGCCGGCCATTGCGACTGCGACATGGCCCGGCCCTTGCCTGGCCAAAAATACGAACCCGGCGAGCACAGCCGCGACACGTATCCAGAAGCTCCCGAGTGTAATCAAGACCGGGTGCTCGGCGGTTAAGAGCCGCCGGACCGTTAACCACAGGCCCGCGTAAAAGAAGAGTCCCAAAGCGACTCCGGCCAGAAGAGCCATCACAATTGAAAAGCCGCTCACGGCTGATCTCCTTTCACTCGCATCCAGGCGCTGACACACCCGAGCACGAGTCCGCCCACCAGCAGCATCAACGTCCAGGAAAGGCGGCCGGGCCAATGGTGGTCGATCCAGAGTCCGAGCGCGACCCCGGCCAGCGTCGGCACCGTGACCGACCATCCGACGACGCCCAGAATCGCGATCGCGCTCCAGCTTCCGTTGTTGTGTTGGCGTGCCCGTACCAGGCGGTCCTGCTGGGAGCCCACCTGCCGGATCATCCGCTCTGCGCCCGGCGAAAGCTTTTCTTTTGGCTCAGCCACGCTTTTCCTCCTCAAGCAGACGCCGCACCAGGTCGGTCTCCAGCTTGGCTTCGAATGCGCGGGCTTTCTTTTCCAGCTCCTCGCGTTGACGAAACTGCTTCTCTACTTGATCCTTGAGCTGTTCCAGACTGGCGCCGCGCACGGCGTTCCGCGTCGAAACCCGAACGTCAGGTCCGCACTTCACCAGAATTCCGTGATCGACCGCCAGATATTCCTCGGGTTTTCCCGGCCGCTGCCATATAAGAACACTCGGTACCAGCGCGGTAACCGTATCGGCGTGCTTCGGCAGTATTCCGAACCAGCCGTTCTCGGCCTGCGCCTGGATTCGCACCACTTCTTCCTCGAGCAACACTTCGGACGGCAGCCAGACCGTGAGCTTCACTGGCGCACCTCGCTAATGGCGCCGACCATGTATAGCGCCTGCTCGGGAAGATTTGCGAATTCGTCGTTCAAGATGCGCTCGCATCCGTCGAGCGCATCCTCGCGCGTCACCAGCTTGCCCGGCTGGCCAGTGAACTGTTCGGTAACGAAGAACGGCTGCGTCAGGAAGCGTTCCAGCCGCCGCGCGCGGTGCACGGTGCGCCGGTCCTCCTGCGAGAGTTCCGACAGACCCAGCATGGCAATGATGTCGCGCAGCTCGTCATAACCGGCCAGCGTCTTGCGAATCTCTTGCGCGATCAGATAGTGGCGCTGGCCGACGATATGCGGCGTGACCATTTTCGAGCCGGAGCGCAGCGGATCGATAGCCGGATACAGTCCTTCGCTGGCACGCTTGCGTGACAGAACAATCGAAGCCGATAGGTGGCTGAACGTGTGGACGGCTGAAGGGTCGCTAAAGTCGTCGGCCGGCACATACACGGCCTGCACGGACGTAATCGCGCCTGTTGCCGTATTGCAAATGCGCTCTTCGAGATCGGAGAGGTCCGTGCCCAACGTGGGCTGATAGCCCAGCCGCGAAGGTAGTTGGCCCATGAGGCCTGAAACCTCCGAACCGGCTTGGATGAACCGGAAAATATTGTCGATCAGCAGCAGCACGTCCTGTCGCCCGTCGTCACGAAAATACTCGGCCATGGTGAGCGCCGAATGTCCCACGCGAAAACGCGAGCCCGGCGATTCGTTCATTTGGCCGAAGACGAGAACCGTTTTGTCGAGCACGCCGGCAGTCTGAATCTCGCGATACAGCTCCTCGCCCTCCCGGCACCGCTCGCCGATGCCGCAAAACACACTTACACCTTTGTGATGACCGATGACATTGTGGATCAACTCCGTGATCAGGACAGTTTTGCCAACACCCGCGCCGCCGAACAAGCCGCTCTTGCCGCCACGCTCCAGCGGCGCCAGCACGTCGATGGCTTTGATCCCGGTTTCGAAAACTTCCGACGTGGTGGAGCGGCGCATGAGCGGCACGCGATCGGCGTGTATGGATCGCCATTCGCCTTCCTGGACGGCCTCTTTCCGGTCGATCGTTTTTCCGAACACATCGAATACGCGTCCCAGCACGCGCTCGCCGACGGGGACTTCCAGGGTTTGGTGCGTGTCAATGACGGTGGCGCCCCGCCACAGGCCGCGGGTAGGAGTCAGTGCGATGGCGCGGACAGTGGTCGCGTCGAGGTGCGATACGACTTCGATTACGATCTCCTGCTGGGGCCCAGCTTTCAGGACGTGGTAGATGGCGGGAATGCGCTCGGGGAAGGACACGTCCACGACGCTGCCGCGGACCGCGGCGACCGTCCCTTGGTTGGGCCTGTCATTCATGATTGCGAGCACACGCGGCTAAGCCGGCGCGGGCTCGATCGACTTATTGCTCGCCAGGGCTGTTGCCGCCCCAGAAGTGCAAGCTCGCAAACAATTGGCCAATTGTTTCCGCTTAAAATCCCGACATCTCGCCGCCGAGCTCTTGTAAATGCGTAGGATACGTGGCCAGCGCCAGGACGGTACAAACGTTCCGTGCGCGACGTGACGCAACGCAATTGAGTGAAAATACGCGTGTGGGAGTTCACGCAGACCCGGCTGAGCGCCGGTCGGTGTTCATTGGAACGTCCGGTTGGCATTACAAGCACTGGCGCGGTCCGTTCTATCCGCAGCGCTTCCCCGCCGATAAAATGCTCGGATTTTACTGCCAGTACTTCGACACGGTCGAGCTGAACGCGACCTTCTACCGTCTGCCGCCGGAGGGCGCGGCTACGCAATGGAAGAAAAGCACTCCGCCCGGCTTTTGTTTTGCCGCCAAAGGAAGCCGCTTCATTACTCACATGAAGAAGTTGCGCGATCCCGATATTGCGCTGGACCGGTTTTTCGAGCGCATTCACGGCCTCGGCAAAAAGCTCGGCCCAATCGTCTTTCAGCTTCCGCCGCAGTGGCCCGCCGATATCGAACGGCTGCAAACGTTCCTGGACGCTCTGCCTCGCCGGCGGCGCTACGCGTTCGAATTTCGCAACGAGACCTGGAACACACCGGCGGTCTACAAAATTCTCGCCAAGCGGAACGCGGCGCTCTGCATTTTCCACTTGGCGGGCTTTCAATCGCCAACCGAGTTGACGGCCGATTTCACTTACATCCGGCTGCACGGGCCGGGCGGCAAGTATCAGGGCAGTTACGACGATGCGGCCCTTGCGTCGTGGGCTCGGCGGATCGAGCAGTGGCGGCTCAAAGCCTCGTACATCTATTTCGATAACGATCAGGCCGGCTATGCGCCCAAGAACGCGCTGCGCCTCAAGAAAATCCTGGGTTTTTAACGGGTGCCTCAGGTTTTCTGAACAGAGCGGCTTGTTTTTTCGGTCTAATCAATATGGCGTCGTCGAATCAAACTGTCGACGTGGAAGGGCACAAGCTCCAGCTTTCCAACCTGGACAAGCTGCTTTACCCGGCCGCGAAATTCAGTAAGGCCGATATCATCAGTTATTATCTCCAGGCGGCCAAGTACCTGCTGCCGCACTTGCGCGACCGGCCGGTCACGCTGCTGCGCTATCCCGAGGGAGTAGCCGCGGAGCACTTTTACGAAAAGGATGCACCGCGCTACACGCCGGATTGGGTCGCGACGTTCCCGGTGCCGCGCCGCGCCGGCGGTCCGGATATTCGCTACATCCTGATTAACAACATTGCGACGCTGGTCTGGTGCACCAACTTGGCGAACATCGAGATTCATCCCTTTCTGCACAGCGTTCCTAAGATCCAGCAGCCGACGTACGTCGTTTTCGATCTCGATCCCGGCGAAGGAGCCGAAATCCTGGATTGCGCCCAAGTGGCGTTCTGGCTGCGCGATTTATTCCAAAACCTGAAGCTGAAAAGCTTCGTCAAATCGTCCGGCTCGAAAGGGCTGCAGCTTTATGTTCCACTAAACACTCCCGTGAGCTACGCCCTGACGCAGCCTTTCGCTCGAGCCGTGGCGCAGTACCTGGCGCGCGAACACCCCAAGGTGGTCGTGGCCGAAATGGACAAGAGTTTGCGAGGCGGAAAGGTGTTCGTCGACTGGAGCCAGAACTCGGATTTCAAGACCACGGTCGGTGTGTATTCGCTTCGCGCGAAAAGAACTACGCCGTTCGTGTCGTTTCCAGTTAGCTGGGAGGCGTTGGAGGAGGCCGTCCGGAATCGCAGCCACGAGCACCTTTACCTGCATCCCGCGGCCGCCATCGAACGCCTGGAAAAAGAAGGCGATCTATTCGCACCGGTACTGACGCTGAAGCAAAAGCTTCCCGATTCGTTCGAGGACCGCCATTTACACGCTGCCGCATCGAAGAAGAGGCCGGCGCGGAAGTCTCTCGAGCCATATTCTGCTAAGCGCGATTTTTCGAAAACGCCGGAGCCGGCGGCCGCCGCGGCCGCACCGCGATCGAGCCGCCAGGGTAGCCGTCGAAGGTTCGTGATCCAGAAGCACGCGGCCAGTCATCTGCACTACGATCTGCGGATCGAGATGCACGGCGTTCTTAAGTCCTGGGCTGTGCCGAAAGGCATGCCGTACCGCGAGAACGAGAAGCGCCTGGCCATGGCGACCGAAGATCACCCGCTGGAATATTACGATTTTGAAGGCGTCATTCCGAAAGGCCAGTATGGCGGGGGAACGGTGACGGTCTGGGATCTCGGAACGTGCGAGATCATCGAAGGCAACTACTACAAAGGATTCCTGCGCGTTTTTCTAGATGGCAAAAAGCTCAATGGCGAGTGGACGCTGACTAAGGACGCGGGCTCGGATCGAAACTGGTCGCTGGTCAAGGCCGCTGGTGGGGTGAGGCCGGTCTCGGCGCGTGCTGAGGACTCCTCGGCGCTCTCCGGCCGCAGCATGGCCGAGATCGCCGCACAACGTACCGCGGAGTGGCACAGCAATCGCGCCAGCGGCAAAGCTTCCAAGCCGGTGCAAACCTGAGTGGCTGGACTGCGGCGCGGAATAATTTCATTTCGCCTATGCAGGTTCAGCGATCCCGGTACTTTCATCGCCCGCAGACAATATTCAGGTTCCAGCTTCACCCTCCGCTTTCTTCAAAGCGGACAAATCACGTGCTAATTCACCTGGACAGATCTAATGCTAATGAGGTGAAAGGGCAGTGCTGTTGACTTCCGCTACCGGCTCCGTTATCCTTCTGAAGTGCCGACGATTCAACGGTTTGTCGAGTGAATTGGATGCTTTTGGGCTGTCGGAGGCCGCGGTAACCTAATTATTTCGGATGATTTTCGAGGCGTCCGTGTATCCCTACCGGCCGTTGTAGTAGCATGAACTCGGGAGTTGGCGATGGCCAGTACAGCGGATGAGCAAAATCTAAACGCGGCCGTGTCGAATGACGACGCGGACTATGAACAGCTCATCGAAGACTACACCCATTTTGAGCCGCCGCATGAAGGCGAACTGCTACAGGGCCGGGTGCTCCGAGTTCATCCCACCGACGTAATCGTCGACTTCGGCTACAAATCCGAAGGCTTGGTTCCGATCGAGCAATTTATTCAACCGGACGGAACCATCCAGGTTCAAGTTGGCGACCTTATCGACGTAATCATCGACCGTCAAGGTACACAGCCCGAGGGCTATACCTTGCTGTCGCATCAGAAGGCCAGCCGGCTGCGTTCCTGGGACAACCTGGAGAAGGCCTACCGCGAAGGGCTGGCGGTTTCCGGACGCGTTACCGGGCGGATCAAGGGCGGCCTGACGGTGGACGTAGGTGTGCCCGCGTTCATGCCGGGATCGCAGATCGACACACGGCCGATCCACAACCTCGATTCCTTTTTGGGGCAGGACATTCCGGTCAAGGTCGTCAAACTGAATCGCCGGCGCGGCAACGTGGTGGTTTCGCGCAAAATGGCGGTGGAGGAAGAGCAGAATGCTCGCAAGAGCGCCGCGCTCGATACGCTTCAGGAAGGCGGCGCCGTCACGGGCGTCGTGAAGAATCTCACCGACTATGGCGCGTTCGTCGATTTAGGCGGGATCGATGGGCTGTTGCACGTCAGCGACATGTCGTACGGGCGCGTGAGCCATCCCTCGGAACTGGTCCATGCCGGCGATACCATCACCGTCAAGGTTCTGAAATTCGATCGCGAGAAGGAGCGAATTTCGCTCGGCCTCAAGCAACTCCATCCCGATCCATGGGAGAGCATTTCGGAGCGCTATCCTTCAGGATCGCGAATCATCGGACGTGTAGTGAGCGTGACCGATTATGGGGCGTTCGTGGAGCTAGAGCCCGGTGTCGAAGGTCTGATCCACATCTCAGAGATGACGTGGAGCCGGCGCATGAAGCATCCCAGCAAAGTGGTCAAGGTGGGCGATCAGGTGGAATCGGTTGTTTTGGACGTTCGCCCGCGCGACCGCCGCGTTTCGCTGGGGATCAAGCAGCTAGAGCCAGATCCCTGGACAACGGTTGCGAACCGCTACGATATCGGTTCGGTCGTGGAGGGGCGAGTTCGCAAGCTCACCGATTTCGGCGCGTTTATCGAGATCGAAGAAGGCGTAGACGGGCTGGTCCACATTTCGGACTTGTCCTGGACCAAGCGGGTCAAGCATCCCTCGGAGGTGCTGAAAAAAGGCCAGTTAGTGCAGGCCGTCATTCTCAATATCGATGCGCCTAACCGCCGGCTATCGCTGGGAATCAAGCAACTGCAGCCGGATGCGTGGGAATCGTTCTTCCGCGCGCATCAAGTGGGCGATGTCGTGCGCGGCCGCGTGTGCCGGGGTATAAACTTCGGTGTCTTCGTGGAATTGGCGCCGGGCGTAGAGGGATTGTGCCACCGGTCGGAAATTCCGGGCGTGTCCGATCATCGGTCCGAAGAACCGGCGGTGCCGATCGGCGAGGAAATGGATTTTAAAATCGTAAAGCTGAACGAAGCGGAAAAGAAGATCGGCTTGAGCATTCGCGCGTTGAGCGATGACGAGGAGCGCACGCGGCTGGAAGACTATCAGCGCCACGCCGCGGCGGCCACAATGACGATCGAGGAAGTTATGAATATCAGAGTGAAGGGTGAGGGCCGGTAGATGAGGCTCCTGGCCCGCTAAACCGGACCAAATGGAGAGACACAAGACATGACGAAGGCCGAGTTGATCGAGGAAGTCTCGCGGGTGGTGGAAATGACCCGCAAGGATTCCGAGGTGATCGTCGAAGCCATCTTCGACAGCATCGTTCGTTCTTTACGGGGCGGGGATAAGATCGAAATTCGCGGGTTTGGAAGTTTCCGTACGCGGCAGCGGCAGCCGCGCGTCGGCCGTAATCCCAAGACGGGTACGCGCGTCGAGGTGCCCTCAAAGCGCATTCCGTACTTTAAGCCGAGCAAGGAATTGAAAGATCTGGTCAATACCTCGAGCGGCGATGCCGCTCAGCCCGCGCCCACGCCGGACGGAAGCTCGGGCGGGACAGCTCCTTCCGCTTAGCCCGGCCCCGCCGGGTGAACTCCATCTATGGACTACCTGTGGAGTCCGTGGCGTTACCAGTACGTCACGGCGGCGCGCACCGAATCGGCTTGCATCTTCTGCGACTACGCCGCCGCAACGAACGACCAAGAAAACCTGGTTGTTTATCGCGGCCGGTATAACTTCGTCCTGCTGAACCGGTTTCCTTATACCAGCGGTCACGTCATGGTAGCGCCATACGAGCATGTTGACTCGCTGGAGGCGTGCCGCGGGGAAACGCTCGAAGAGCTGATCCTGCTTAGTCGCGATGCAGAGCGGCACTTACGAGCGATCTATCGTCCCTCGGGTTTAAATCTGGGAATGAACATCGGCGAGAGTGCAGGCGCGGGAATCGCAGGCCATATTCACATGCACGTGCTCCCGAGGTGGGCAGGAGACACTAGTTTCATCACCACCGTTGCGGAAACGCGGGTGCTTCCGGAAGATCTTGGTGTGACCTGGCGCAAACTTCGGGACGCATTTGGCGGCTAAAACGGCCTTCCGGGGATCGTTCGCGCGCACTCGGGCGTCATAGACGTTAGTTATAAGGTCCATTCAAAATTTAGATGCGCCCGAGCGTTCTTGTGCGCTACCTTAGAGGGTTCCCCCAACGAGTTTTGTTTTACACCCAGGAGGTTCAATGAACGCGAAAGAAGTCTTGGAATTAGCCAAGAAGAAGCAAGCCAAGCAGGTGGACCTGAGATTCTCGGATATCCCCGGGCTGCAGCATCACGTTTCGTATCCGATTACGGAGCTGACGGAAGACTCGTTCAACGATGGATTCGGGATGGACGGATCG
>DATGMH010000157.1:0-6628 GCA_035293725.1 Bryobacteraceae bacterium | reverse complement strand
ACCCAGGGCCGCACGCCGTTTCAAACCTGGTCAGAAGGGCTTTTGCAAATGCGCCGAGAGGAGGTGAAACCCGAAGCCGCTTAGTTTACAATCCGCGCCACCGGTCTCCCGGTGTCCGCCCATCTCCAGCTAAATACAGCTCATTCCGACAGAGGACAATCTCAGAGCGTGCGCCATCGCACGCGAGTTGCTGAGCAGCGGCGAGCTAATGGGCGAAAAGGACCTGGGCGCCACTGCGGCGCTGCATATGGTAAATGGTACGATCCAACATCCATCGCGTGAGGTAAACATTGCCAGAAAGAAAAGACCAGCAAGAGCAGATGAACTTAATGACCTCGTCGAACGTCTCCAGTCCGTCTGACGCTCCAGTCGAGTCCTCCGCTGCGAAGAGTAGCCTCAAGCGCGCAGCGGCCAAGGATCTGGACCTGCCTCTTAAGTTGCAAGTCGCGTCGGCGCTGGCCGCGAGTGGATACTCCAGCCGAATTAATGTGTTGTTGTCAGCTACGAGTTCGCGAGGGCTGGCGGACGTGACCGACGTCGATGTGCTGGCCATCCGTTATGACCTGATGTTCAAACGTGACGTGGTTGCTGTCACGTGTAAGGCCGGAGCCTCGAAAACGCTCAGCCCTGCGCGAGAAGCCTTTTATCTTCGCGGTGTATTGGATTACGTCGAAGCTGGCGAGGGGGTGGCAGCGTTTTATCAAAAGCCAATCGCTCCACACTTGCGTGATCTGGGTCAAAGGCTGGGGATTCTGATGTTGTCGGGGGATGAGATTGAACGGTGGTGTCAGCATTTGACGAACGGGCTTCCCGATCCCGGTTACTTTCGCGAATCAGCTTACGAAACCTATAGGAAGTCCTGGGAACGGCTCGGCAAAGAGGGGTTGGCGAGCTATCTCAATAGCGACTACTGGTTTCACTTTGATTTTAGGAATCTGCAAAACCTGATCGTCCACCTGAGGAAGGTCTCTTCCAAGCTGGATGGGAAAGAAGAATGGCACGGCGTCATTGCCTGGGACACCGCATCACATTTGTGCCTGACAATTTTCGATCTGTGCAGGCAGGTCAGGATGCTGGGCCTTGAGTCCATCAGCGATACAACTGCCGCCTATCTGTTTGGCGGCGCGGCATCTTTGAAGGCCCGCCGTGACCTCTACAGCAGAGTCCAGCAGCTATTGGCATCGACCGGAGTCGCCGGGCAGGGCGGGGCCACGCTCCCACCCCTCGAACCGATGTATTCACAGGGGCTGGCGGAACTGGCGTTGAGATTCATTGAAAGACCCCACTCGGCGATTCTCATTCCGATGATCATCCAGGATAACTTTTGGCGACTGCTCGGCGCTGAAGGCCTGCCTGGGCGTGATGATAAGAATTTCCTTGCGGCTGAGAAGCTTACGCAGGATTTGCTGAACTTCATTAAATCGGCAACGGGTGCTCCGTGGATGCCAAAACTTTGAGTTTGGAGAGGTAGTAGATATTTGCTTCGGCAAGCGGCTGTGAGGAGGCCAGAGACGGTGGCTTACAAAGTATTCATCAGCTCAGTGCTGTCCGAATTAGGCGGAATTGACGCGTAGAATCCGCGGAAATTGCGGCATGTGGAAGCCTCGGAGTCGATTCCCGAGTTGAGGTTGGCATTTTCTGCTGTCCAAGTTCCGCTCACCAAGAAAGCGCCAGTTGCTCGGCCGCGGGATCGAGGGATGGCGGTGGCTGAAAGGGGTCGTCGATCCATACGAATAAGTCCCGGTAGACGAACAACTGCTGCCGCAAAAGCGCTGCCAAATTTGACAAGCTCCAGCCGAAGCGGGCACGTAGTTGCAGGTACTTGAGCAGGAGCAGGGCAATCAGCGCGGTCCAAATCTGGATCTGCAAGGCGTTGGGGCTGGTGCCCACGAAGGTCTTGATGCGCAAGTTCTGTTTCAGCGCCTTGAAGAACAGCTCGATTTGCCAGCGCTGGCGGTAGATGGCAGCGATGGTAGAAGGGGCGAAGCCGCGATGATTGGTGAGAAACACCAGGGCACGCTTTTGTTCCTCGTCCCACACTTCGATGCGGCGCAGAAACAAGTCCAGATTGCCACCGCGAGCCGCCTTATAGAGGAAGATGATCTCGTCGCGCCGCACGGCACTCCCTGCGGGAACCGGACGGCGCTCCACGACTCCGTAATCGGCATTTTCTTTCAGGCGCGTGACGAAGAACACGCCTTGGGCGTCGAGCGCGGCGAACCAATCGTAATCGGCGTAGCCGCGATCAAAAACCACGATGGTTCCGGGCTCAAAACGCAGGCTGCGTGCCACCCGGCTCTCATGCACGCGGCCCTCGGTGACGAGCGCGAAACTGGGCAGCAATCCCTGGTGATCAAGCAACAGATGCAGCTTTACCGCTCCTTTGGTGCGCCGGTACTGAGCCCAATTGAAGACCGAAGCGCAGAGTTCGATCAGTGTGGCGTCCAACGTCAGCAGCTTGTTCTTGAAACGGAATCCATGCGTGCCGGCGACTTCGCGACAGCGGGAAAGCACTTGATAGAAGACGGTGCGATACAGTTGCCAGGGTCGGTGTTCGTTGGCGTAGGACAGCGTGGAGCGCTTGGGCGCGTCGGGCAGACCCAGATGGCGCAGCTTGCCTTCGCTGGCGGCCAGCCCGCCGCAGATTTCGCGCAACGACTGTGCCCGCCCCAAATGACAGAACAGCATGGCTACGAACTGGCCCCAGCAAGAGAACCCGCGAGCGTGCCGTTCGGCGCGATGCTCGACGACGGCCTGTTCAAACTCGGTGCGAGAAAACAGCTGTAACATCTGGCTGAAAATGCTGGATACTCGTGTCACGGCGGTGGTGGTCCTCCCTATGGTTCACGTCTCTCAACGCAAACCGTAGCAGAGTTCTACCGCCGCCACTCAAACCTTAATTTGGACAAGACTGTCATCAGCTATTCCACTAAGGACATCCCAAATGTGGACGCGCTACGAACATTTCTGCAATTCCCGGATGTCGAGTGCTTCGTTTCGGAGTACGCGGTGATGCCCGGTACCCCGCTTGCTCCGAGCATAAAAAGCGCCATTCTGACGTGCGATCTGTTTGTTCTTCTTTGGAGTAGGAATGCACAGGCGTCGGAATGGGTAAGTCAGGAAATCGGTATTGCTCATGGCTGTCAAAGGCCGATCTTGCCGTTTGTGTTGGAGCAGGGCCTCGCGCTTCCTGGCTTTATCAAGGAACTCCGCTACGTTGCAGCATTCCAAAATCCGCAACAGGCGATGTACAGTCTGCGAGAAACAGTGATGAAGAATTCGCTGACAAAGCAGAATCAACAGGCACTGGGAGCACTCGCGCTTGGTGGCCTTGTCCTCTTGGCGTTAGTGGCGATGAGCAAGAGTTCGTGAGTATGGTCGAAACTGTAAGCGGTTGGGAGCGTTGGGTAGGCTTGGTTTGGCGGAGGGAGGGATGGGCTAGATCGAAAAAAATCTGGTTTCCGGTGAAACGCTGAAGTACAGGACTGGATGCCACTGGATTGTCATGTTCTGGCCCTTGCTCGGAGGGGTTGTTTTGGGCTTCTTCGGGTTTGCCTTTTTCGCCGGCGGATGGATGGCAACTCGAAACGGCGGTCGCTACGAAGGTGCGATGGTGTGGGGTGCGCTTGCTCTGTTGGGCGCCAGTGCCCTGATCGCTGGCGGGATAATCTGCCGTTTCGCAACCGAGGTCGCCGTTTCGAACAGACGGGTTCTCATCAAAACGGGTTTGCTTTCCCGTCGAAGCGCAGAGGTCCTGCTGCCAAAAGTAGAGAGTATTGGGGTTGACGAATCCTTCTTGGGCCGGACACTCGGGTACGGCAGCGTGATCGTTCGAGGGACTGGCGGTACGTTCGAAACGTTCGACAAAATCGCTCGCGCAAACGAATTGCGGCGGCAGGTCCAAGAACAACTGGGAAACGCTGTGTCGGCCTGAGATTACGATATAGCGACCACGCGAAGTTGTCCTTGGCGGCGCGAGCGCGGAGTCGGCTTTACCGTGATTTCAACGTCGCGACCAAGCAGGGTCAAAAAGTGCAAGAGCCGTTCGGTGGAGAAGCCGGAAAGTTGGCCACGCAAAAGGCGGGAGATTTTGGGCTGGTCGATTTTCAGCACGCGGGCGGCCTGCATTTGGGTGAGCCGCCGCGCACGAATGGCTTCGCAAATGCGAATCGCAAGGTCAGCCTTGACGAGACGTTCCTCGGGGTTATGCAGGCCGATATCGGCAAAAACGTTGCTCCTGGTTTCCTCGACCTGAATTTTCTTACTCATGTCCCTTGGCGAGTGGAGTCGTCGCCCTCGAAAACTGCGTCTGTCGTGAGGAGTCGGCCAGCAGCAACGTCATGATCTATGCGCTTAGCGAGGCGCAGCAGCCGAGACGCAAGCTCGCGGTCCGCGAGAATCTCCAGGGTCGCGAGCCAACACTCGCGCTCCTTGCCGCGAAATTAAAAGCGATTGGCTTTCATGCACCCACCAAAGGCCCAGCATACGTGGGGATTCGCCCCCTGCGCAATGAATGGCTGTTCGGGAATTCACTCGCGACGTTGGCTGGTGTGTGGTACACTTACGGCTGTAATATTTTGTCATAATGATTGTCTTCGATGCCTCGACGCTGATCCTGATCGCCAAGGTTGAATTGCTCGACCTCTTCCTTGGCAATGCGGGCGTTCCCGTGGCGATTCCCGCTGAGGTTGCAAAGGAATGCTGCGGCTCGAAGAAGGCGTTGGATGCGGCGATGATTCAGAAGGCTTTGGACGAATCGCGGATCAAGACTGTGGCGGTGAAGAACCGCCGCGTCGTCGCCAAACTGGAAACGGACTTCAGCCTCGGCAAAGGCGAGGCGGAGGCGCTCGCGCTCGCGGTCAACGAGAAGGCCCGTCTCGTCGGCATTGACGACAAGAACGGAATCAACGCATGCAAGGTGCTGGGCCTCGCATTCACAACGGCGGTGGGCATTCTGATTCGAAGCCGGGAGAAAGGATTACTTGAAGGACCGGAGGCTCTTGAGAGGCTCGCGCGGCTCGCGAAGCATGGCCGCTACAAGGATTCGATCATCGAGGACGCGAGACGGAAATTGGAGGCAAAGCCATGAGCAAGACCATGAGCGTTCGCATGGATCGCGAAAACTACGAGTTCCTGCACGAGATCACCAAAGAGGAAGGCAGTGACCTGTCGAAGGCTGTGCGCGACATGGTGACGCGAGGAAGGGTTCTATTGGCGGTCGAAAGATACAAGAAGGGAGAGGCTTCGCTCGGCAGGGCGGCGGAACTTGCAGGGGTGCCGGTCGGCCAGATGATGACGATTCTGACCGAGTTCGGAGTGGAAAGCAGGTTGGAGAAGGAAGACTATCTGCAGGGGCTTAAGAATCTTCAGAAGGTGTGGTAGTCGCCTTCCGGGAGGACTCAGTATTGGAGACTCTGCGCAATCGCATTTTGTGCGGCTTGACAATGTACGGCTAACCGCCGTACGATATGGGTATGAGAGGAAACACGAGAAGGACAGCAAAAACGGTGCGCCGGGCGCTAAAAGCCGACCGCCTGGAAGCGCGGGTAACTCCCGAACAGAAGCAGCTCATCGCGCGTGCGGCAGCCCTGCGCGGTTCTTCGGTCACGGAGTTCATCGTGGCGAGCGCCCATCAGGCCGCGGCAGAGACCATCAAGGACTTCGAAATCCTCACTCTTCATGACCAAGCGCGCGACGCTTTCGTGGATGCGGTTCTGCATCCTGCGGCACCCAACGAGGCCGCGCGGAAAGCGGCCCGGCGGTACCTGGAACAGATCGGGCGCTAATTGGCGGACCAGACGGAAAAGCCGCATTTTGTCGTCGAGCCGCTCGGTTCAAGACATAACCGGGCGGCTTTTTCTTGCGGCGTCCCGGCCCTGGACACCTACCTTCAGAAACAAGCTGGACAAGACTTGAAGAAACGCGCGGCTGTTGCCTTCGTGATCACCCCGGATGGAACGACGATCGCGGGCTACTACACGTTGTCGCAATACGCCGTTCAGTTGGATGTGGTGCCGCCGGAGATTGCGAAGAAATTGCCCAAATATCCGCTCGTTCCAGCAACACTTCTCGGGCGTCTGGCCGTCAGCACGGCATTTCAAGGACAAGGTTTGGGCGCACTGTTGTTGATGGATGCGCTCTATCGAGTTCTAGCTCACGGCAAGGAAGTCGCTTCGGCAGGAGTCGTCGTGGATGGCAAAGACGCCGCCGCTCTGGCTTTTTACAAGAAGTATGGGTTTATCGAACTTCCGGGAATTGAGCGGAGACTGTTTCTGCCAATGGGAACGGTGGAGCGTTTGTTCCCGTGACAGAGGGTCGGCGGCGCAGGCGCTGTCACGCAGATGTAACGCGAAGCGTGGAAAAACGCGGCAAAAAGCGAATAAACGCCAAAAATAAAGGAGAAGTCGGCTAGTTGGAGTTCACTCGAACTTGCTGATCTTCTTCGGTTAGCCTGTCGTCCGGCAAAATTTGGTTAAGTTATTTGAGTGGCTGTTAACCGAAGGGTTGCAGGTTCGAGTCCTGCCCGGGGAGCCAAATTCCCCTTCTCTTTCAGTGACTTAGAAAACCTCCTTTCACAGATTTTGTTTTCGGGCCAGGCGAGTGTCATGTAGGTATCATGGAAAGCGGA
>DATGMH010000156.1:0-13875 GCA_035293725.1 Bryobacteraceae bacterium | reverse complement strand
TGGCGGAAGGATTCGCGCAGGAGGAGGGCGGGTGGGGAGTTGCGGTTGGGGATGGTGGCGACGTACATGACTTCTGTATATCGCACACAATTGAACATGTCAAGATAAATATTCACACAACATGACTACATCTTGGCTCTCGAATTCCCCTAACTCGCGCCGACACAACAACTTCCCCTCATTACTGCGGGGGAAGATCCGTCCGACTTTCACCCCTTCGGCCTGATAATTTTCTTCAATTGTGTTAACCGCGACTTCCTGCTTGGCATTTTTCCAAAATTTCTTCGCCAAGCAGGCGGAGAGGTAGGGTCTTCTCAGGCCCCCCCTCTTGGTTGGCGGGCATCCCCTAAGCCGCGCTTCTTGCGGCGAGCTCTCTGTTGCTGTTTTTTCGTCGACGTTGATCTCCCCATTTCGCTGAGGGGACACGCCCACAGATTGTGCTATGGAGCCGGTGATTGTTTGGTACACTTTCTGGGTAGGCTGCCAGTTTGTCCGTGCGCCGAGGGGACAATGGTGAACCTCTCTTCTCTACAAAATCATCCATCCGTGCCATCAAAGCCAGCACCGAGCTCTGCCCCAGCGCAGCCGCTCACACCGGGTCAAATTGTCACTGGCGCGATTTTTAGCGAGCCGATGCGCGTGGAAACTGTCCGCAGCAACGACGCTGAAATCTGGGAAGTCGGTCTTTCCGGTCTTCAGACCGAACGGTTTCGGCGCGTCACGCTGACCCTTGACGAGATCAAGCAGCTCCATGTTGTACAGCCCACATTCTCCTACCAGGGCGACGGTCAATTGCTGCGTGTTGGGATCCAGGCGTATTCGCTCGGTATCGCGTACGAGTTTGACCCCTATTTCGGCCTGTCCATCTCCCGGGTCGATCCACTTCCGCACCAACTTGAAGCCGTCTACGACTATCTCCTGAAGCTTGGCCGAGTTCGCTTCTTGCTCGCCGATGACGCCGGTGCAGGCAAGACGATCATGGCCGGATTACTTATCCGCGAGCTAAAGCTGCGCGGGTTGGCCGAGCGGGTGCTTGTGGTCTGCCCCGCAAATCTCGCATTCCAGTGGCAACGTGAGCTGAAAGAAAAGTTCGACGAAAAGTTCACGGTATTGAAGGGCGATCAGATTCGGGACCAGTTTGGTATCAACCAGTGGCTCGAAACGCCTCAGGTGATTACCTCGCTTGATCTTGCCAAGCGCGAGAATATTCTGCCCGGCTTGAAGCAAGTTCGGTGGGATTTGGTGATCATTGATGAGGCGCATCGCATGTCCTGGACACCGCCCTCGAAGAAGACGGCCCGCTACGCGCTGGGCGAGCTGCTGCGGGACTCCTCCGACCACCTGCTTTTACTGACCGCTACCCCCCACAAAGGCGATCCGGCCAATTTCACCCTCTTCTTGCAACTGCTGGACCAAGACGCCTATGCCGATGTGAAGTCCATCCGCGAAGCGATGCAACGCCGTCGCGCTCCCTTCTATCTGCGGCGCACCAAGGAGGCGATGGTCTATTTTCCGCAGCGCCGGGCAGACGGAACGTGGGAAGCCCGGAAGATTTTCAAGCGGCGAATCCCGAAGACCGTGGACTTTCACATCGATGGTCCCGAGGACGAGCTTTACCGGGAAGTGACGGCCTTCGTAAAGAGCCAGTCGCATCGGGCCGCAGCCAGCAGCGATGACGCCCGGTCGCGCGCGATTCGCTTCCTGATGGCCATGTACCAGCGCCGCCTGGCCTCCAGCACCTATGCGCTCCGGCGATCCTTGGAGAACCGCATTAAGCGCCTCACGGATAGGTTGAAGGAGGCGCAAAAGATCGCTCTTACCGCGCCGCCCGACCTGCCGGACATGGACGAACTCGAGGAAATGGAAGATTCCGAGCGCGAGCGGTTGGAAGACGTGATTGCTGCGGTCAGCCTGGCTCAAAACCCCGAGCAAGTTAAAAACGAGATTGCGGAACTCGGCGAGTTGGTCGAGCACGCCCAGCGAGTCGAAAATGCGGGCATCGAAGCCAAGCTGTCGCGCTTGCGGGAAGTGATGCAACAGCAAGGATTCTTTGACCACCCGCAAAAGCGGCTTCTGATCTTCACCGAATTCAGGGACACGCTCGATTACCTGGTTGGCAAGCTGCGCGACTGGGGTTTCGCCGTTGGCACGATTCACGGCAGCATGCACATCGGCAACCGCGATGAGCCGGGCACGCGGCTCTGGGCGGAGCAGCAATTCCGCGAAGGCGCCACTCAAGTGATGGTCGCAACCGAGGCCGCGGGCGAGGGCATCAACCTTCAGTGCTGCCATATTCTTTTCAACTACGACATCCCTTGGAATCCGAACCGACTGGAGCAGCGCATGGGCCGCATCCACCGTTACGGCCAGACCGAGGATTGCCTGATCTTCAATTTCGTCGCCACGAACACGGTTGAGGGCAAGGTTCTCCAAAAGCTCCTGGAGAAGTTGCAGGAGATTCGCGACGCGCTGGAAGATGACGCTGTGTTCAACGTGGTGGGCGAAATCCTCCCGGCCAATGAGATTGAGCGCATCCTGCGCGACTATTATGCAGGAAAGATCGGCAACGAAGACCTGGAAGAACGGCTGCTCCAAAACGTCAAGGAAGATCGCTTTCGTGCCATCTGCCAGAACGCGCTGGAAGGCTTGGCCACCAAGAACCTGAATCTGGAGATGCTGATCGAGCGCAAGGCGCGGGCCCAGGAACGGCGCGTTGTGCCGGAAACCATCGCCCGTTTCATCCGTGATTCCGCTCCGCTCGTTCCCCTCCGGCTCACGACATTCGCCACGCTCCCGCACACCTTCGAGCCAACCGCAACACCGCAACTCCTGCGGCAATACGAAAAAGAATCGAGTTGGAAGTTCCCGCCTCTGGCGAACCGATATCCCCGATTCTCAACCGACCGCGAGACAGCGGAGAAAAACAGCCTAGAATGGGTTACGCCCGGCCATCCGCTCTTTGAGGCGCTGCGCCGCCACGCCTGGGCACGCTCGCAGGAAGCTCTCTCGAGTGGCGCCTGCTACTATTCGCTCGAAGCCGAAAGTCCTAGCCGCATTGACTTCTATCGCGCGCGCATTGTGGACGGGTTAGGCCACGTGGTTCACGAGCGGCTGTTCGCTGTGCAGATTGATAGCAATGGACAGGCGCGCCCGTCCAGTCCCAGCATTCTCGGCAATCTGCAGCCCGCCGAGGGTGTCTCGCCGCCGACCGATCTTGCTTCAACACCCGAACCCACCGCGTGGCTCCAGGAAAATGCCCTGTTGCCATTTCTGGAAGAGGTCCGCAAGGAACGGACCTCGGAAGTCGAGCGGATCGCCGCTCATATCGAAATGTCGCTTACCGAGTTGATCGCCAAGGAGGATGACCTGATTGGCCGCCTGGCGGAGCAAGTAGATCGCGGCGTGGAAGGCGCGGCCGGCAATCTGAAGCAGGCTGAGGACCGCCATTCGCAACTCTTACACCGCCGCGAGCTTCGCCGGCAGGAATTGGAGCGCCAGCGCGCGCTCACCTTGCAATCGGTCGAGCGCATCACGAGCGTCATTGTCCTGCCCCATCCTGAACGCGACGAGCCCGGTATCGCCAACCTGCGCTCTGACCCCGAAACCGAGGCCATCGCCATGCGGGTTGTCATGGATCACGAGCGGCAGAAGGGACGCCAGGTGCAAGATGTGCACGAGCAGAACCTCGGCTACGACATCACCAGCCTCGATACGCATTCTGGCGAACTGCGGCTTATCGAGATCAAGGGCATTGCGGGCAGCACCGGCACCGTCTGCCTGACACCCAATGAAAAACGTGTCGCGGAGGATCGCGCCGATTGCTACTGGCTCTACGTGGTGACGAACTGCAAGAGCGATTCGCCGCTTCTCCATGAGCCGATCTTCCAACCCGCCCGGATGCCCTGGCATGAAGTGAAGAAGGTTGACCATTATTATCTGACGCTGAGCGACATCAGCCGTGCGTCAAAAGAAGCGAAATGAGTTGACGGTCGTGTTGTACTTTGCCTACGGATCGAACATGGATTGGGAACAGATGCGCGAGCGCTGCCCATCGGCCAGATTTGTTTGCGTAGCGAAGCTTCCCGACCATCGTTTGGCTTTCACTCGACGGTCTGTGAAGCACGATTGTGGAGTCGCGGATGCGGTTCCAGACCCCAATCACGAGATCTGGGGCGTCGTATATGAAATCAACGAGACGGACCTTGGGCGTCTGGACAAGTCGGAGGGTTTCTCGCCGGGACGCGCCAAAAACTCCTATGTGCGAGAGGAGCGCCATGTCCTGGCCGAGGGCGATCCTGACAAACCAATGGCGACGTATGTTTACTTTGCGCGGCGAGAGGCGCATCCGCCGCTCCCAAATGCAGAATACAAGAGGCTAATTGTGGAGGGGGCCAAGTTCTGGCACCTTCCCGCGGATTATGTCGCAGAGCTGGAGAGGATCGAAATCGCGCCGTGATTCCCAAGGAATGTAAACGGCTGGCGGAAGTGGATTTCCCGATCGCCGTGGTGAGCAGGCATGCGGCGCGGGAGAAGTCCATCCGGCATGGGCATCCGAGCACGCTGCATCTTTGGTGGGCGCGGCGGCCCCTCGCCGCCTGCCGGGCCATGCTGATGGCGCTTTTGCTGCCCGATCCGTGTGACCCGAATTGCCCGCCGGAGTTCAAGCAGCGCGCCCGCACTATCCTACCGCGCGTGCAGGGCAAGCCGGGAGCGAAGGACATTGACCTTCGCAACGAGCTTCTCCGCTTCATCGGGGACTTCGCCAACTGGGATAACTCGGCGAAGACGACGTATCTCGAAGCGGCCCGGGGGCTGGTTCGGGCAGCGTACCCGGAGGAGCCGCCGCTGGTGGTGGATCCCTTTGCCGGGGGCGGTTCGATTCCGCTCGAAGCTCTGCGGCTTGGTTGCGACACCTTTGCCAGCGATTTGAACCCCGTCGCCTGCCTGATTCTCAAAGTGATGCTCCAGGATATCCCTCGCCACGGCCCCGGCCTGGCCGATGAGCTGCGGCGCGTGGGCGCAGAAATCAAGGCAGCGGCGGAGAAGGAACTGGCGGAGTTCTATCCTGCGGATCCCGATGGCTCGAAACCGATTGCTTATTTGTGGGCTCGAACCGTCACCTGTGATAGTTGCGGCGCGGAAATTCCGCTGATGCGGTCGTTTTGGTTGTGCAAGAAGGCGAACCGGCGACGGGCGCTCCGGGCTAAGATCGTTCGGCCCAGGGGCGAGCCGCCGCATGTTGAGTTTGAAATCTTCAGCCCGCGGAACGAAACCGAAGTGCCAAACGGAACCGTCACCCGCGCCAAGGCCGCGTGCCTGGCCTGCCACACGGTGCTTTCGCCGGATCGCGTCAGGGCGCAATTATCCGAGCAGCGCGGCGGCGCGGATGTTACGTTCGCCGGCACCGGCGTCCCGCCTGTGCGAGTCGGCGGAGCCCGGTTGCTCGCTGTGGTCACATTGGCGCCCCACGGGCAGGATGCCCGTGCCACCGGCCGGCAGTACCGCCTGCCGAGCGAGCGAGATTACGAGGCCGTTTGGAAAGCTCAAATGCGGCTGCAAAAGATTCTCGATGAGTGGAAGCGCGGCGGTAGAAAGGGGCTTTGCCCGGTGCCGGATGAGCTGTTGCCGCCAATTGGCACGCTGGGCTTCCGCGTCCAGCGCTACGGCATGATGCAGTGGGGTGACCTGTTCACGGCGCGTCAGAAGCTGGCACTAGTGACCCTGGCGCGGCTAGCCCGCGAGCGGGCGGGCCAGGCTTCCAGCCTCTCAGAAGTCGTGCGCGCGGCGATGGCTCTGGTCATCGGGCGCTCGGCGGACTATGCGAGCTCGGGCGTCGTCTGGGCCCAGGAAGGCGAGTTTGTAGCCCACACATTCGGGCGCCAGGCACTCCCTATCGTGTGGGACTTCGCCGAAGCTGCTCCGTGGAGTGACTCGTCCGGTAATCTCAACGGTGCGATAGATTGGACCGCCAGAGTAATCGAGGCCTGGCCCGGTTCGCGGCCCGGCCAAGTCCAGCAGGCCGACGCCACCGAACACCCGCTGCCCAACGAGACGGCGCAAGTCTGGTTCACCGATCCGCCCTACTACGACGCCGTCCCCTACGCCGACCTCTCAGACTTCTTCTTCGTCTGGCTTAAGCGGGCGCTGCCGGAGCATCCGCTGCTGCGCGATCCGTTCGACCCGGCCAACCCGCTCACCCCCAAGACGCGCGAGGCAGTGCAGAACGAGCGCTCGGAAACCGAGGACGGGCAGCCCAAGGACAAGGCGTTCTACGAGAAGGCGATGGCGAAATCTTTCGCTGAGGGGCGGCGCGTGCTGCGCGAGGACGGCGTCGGCTCCGTCGTTTTTGCCCACAAGACCACCGAAGGCTGGGAAGCGCTGCTTTCCGGCATGATCCGGGGCGGCTGGACGATCACCGGTTCCTGGCCCGTCGCGACAGAGCGTCCCGGGCGACTTCGTTCGCAGGAATCCGCCGCGCTCGCCACCAGCGTCCATCTTGTGTGCCGTCCGCGCCCGGAAGATGCGCCCATTGGCGATTGGGGCGACGTGCTGCGCGAGTTGCCGCAGCGCGTGGGCGACTGGATTGAGCGGCTGCAAGCCGAAGGCATCAAGGGCGCGGATTTGGTGTTCGCCTGCATCGGCCCGGCCATGGAGATTTACAGCCGCTATCGCCGCGTGGAAGACGCCGAAGGACGTGAGGTTCCCCTCGGCGGCGATCCCACGGCGGCCGAGCCGTACCAGCGTGGCTTTCTGGCCTACGTCTGGGAGACCGTGGGGCGCCTTGCGCTCGAAGAAGTTCTGGGGACGGCGGAAGCCCGCGCCCGCAACGGCGCTGCCGGGGCGTTGGAAGAAGACTCCCGCCTGACCGCGCTCTTCCTTTGGACATTGCAATCCACCGAGAACGCTCTGGGCGGCGCGAATGGCCAGGACGAGAAGGGCGAAAGCGCCGAAGAAGACTCCGAGGATGAAGAAGAAGAGGACGCAAAGTCAAAGAGGAAAAAACCGGGCTACACGCTGATCTACGACGTGGCGCGGCGCTTCGCCCAGCCGCTCGGCATTCATCTGGAGAAATGGGAAGGCCGAATCATCGAAACGGAAAAAGGCATTGTGCGTCTGCTGCCGGTGGCCGAGCGGGCGGCGCAGCTTTTTGGCGAAGCCGACGCTGCGGCCATCTCGCGGCGGATTGTGGAGGACGTGAAGGCCAGCCGAAATTTAGCCTTCGCATTCATGCAGGACTCCGGCGCGGCGCCTGAAATCAAGTCGCGCGGCAAGCGGGGATCAAAACAAAAAGCTGAAGCGGCGGCTGATCCCGCGCCACAGGCTGCTACAACTCTCGACCGGCTGCATGCGGCGATGCTGCTGCAGGCCGGTGGGCAGGCAAACGGCCTCCGTGCGCTGCTCAAGGAGGAAATCCAGCGCGGCCCGGATTTTCTGCGCCTGGCCAACGCCCTCTCGCGCCTTTACCCAAAGGACAGCGACGAGAAGCGCCTGCTGGATGCTATGCTGCTGGCGGTGCCAAGATAGGATTGACCGATGCTGACACAAGCCGAAGCCGATCGGCTCATGCACATGACCAAGCACTTTGTGCGCGGCCCTGCTACAATCAGCATTCCGCCCGGGGCGGACGATACCTACGAACTGGCCGGTCCGGGGGAGCGGGAGACGTTTTTTCTCGACGTCTGGCGGGGGACGCTTCGGCTCACCAAGCTCAAGTTTCAGAACCGGGCGAGAAGCGTGATCGTGCTGGTTCGGCTCGACGTGGAAGGAGCACCACACACCAACCCGGACGGGCAGCGGCTTTCGGGCACACATCTGCATCTGTTCAAGGAAGGGTATGACGACAAATGGGCTTGTCCGGTCGATCCCCAAACGTTTACGCTGCTGAGCAACCCGGCGAAGACCTTCCAGGAATTTTGTGCTTTCTGTCATGTTGAGTCACCTCCGCCTGTCCAGGGGGTGATCATATGAATCGCGCTGAATGCCAAAAACTCATTGACGCGTACGTGGAATGGCTGCGCCAGGGGATTTCCGCCGAGGAGATCGGCGAAGCGTGCGAACTGACGACGCCGTTCCTTGATCGTCACAACGATCACCTGCAGGTGTATGCCACCCGTCGTAACGGAAACATCATCCTCTCGGACGATGGATACATCCTTTCCGACTTGAGGACTAGCGGGCTTGAAATCGATACGCCCAAGCGGAAAATGGTTCTAGATAGCACTCTCAAGGGTTTGGGCGTTCGCATGGAAAACGGGCAATTGGTGGTTGAGGCATCGGCTGCGAATCTGGGGCAACGACTGCACTCGTTGGTGCAGGCCATGCTGGCCGTCAACGATATGTTTGTCATGGCTCAGCCTCGCGTCGCCAGTTTTTTCTTTGAAGACGTCCGCAATTTTCTGGACAGCCACCAAATCCGCTACACGGCAAGGGTGAAGCTTGCCGGGAAAAGCGGCTATGACCACGGAGTGGATTTTCTAATTCCCAAATCCCCAAAACGGCCCGAGCGAATCCTGCAAGCGATCGCCACGCCGAAGAAGGATAATATCTTTGCCT
Organism: Bryobacteraceae bacterium; assembly: GCA_035293725.1. Taxonomy (GTDB): domain Bacteria; phylum Acidobacteriota; class Terriglobia; order Bryobacterales; family Bryobacteraceae; genus Palsa-89. The sequence continues at coordinate 5,322 of DATGMH010000156.1, read as the reverse complement.
ATCTCTGGACGCTGAGCGACACACGGGCTGCGCGCGCCGAAGAAGCGGAGGCCGAGGCTTACGCCTTCTTGAATGATCAGGAACAGACGGTCGGAGGCGACGTCATCGAGGCTCTGGAAGCCTACACGGTTAAAGCCGTTCCGTGGAGCCGGAGGGATGAATACGTCCAAGAACTCGCCGCGTGAGACCCGCTAGCGATGGAGCCTTGGTACAACGTCGCGACGCCCCGCACGGAAGTCCGCGAAGGGTATTCCTTCAACCCCGACGAGTTCGCTGTCGCGCTGGGGCAACTCGCTGCCGGGCTCTTTGGGTTGTCCAATTTCGTCTCGTGCCAGTGTCCCAAGAGACCAATGGGAAGTGCCAGCTGGGCGCTTGCGCGTTAGTAGAGCGAAGAAATTGGTCGGAATCAAAAGGGCTGCCAAGGTATCTCACGGGGACCCGCGGATCGAGCGGATCGGACGATCGCGCGGCTGGCATTGCGGCGACCTGGAATTACAATAGACGGGAAGTCACTTGGAAGGAGGCTGACGAATAATGCCCGGAAGAACCGAGCTTGAATCTCAAATCGACGAGATCGTGGCGCGGATCGTTCAGCGATTTGACCCGGAGCGCATTATTCTGTTCGGTTCCGCCGCTCGAGGCGAGGCCGGGCCTGACAGTGACGTTGATCTCCTGGTCGTGATGCGAGTTGATGGACGCCAGCGGGAGAAAGCCATCGAAATCGGCGTTGCAGTGAACGATGTACCCGTGCCGAAGGATATCATCGTCACAACGCCGGAAAACTTCGAATGGCGCAAGAATATTCCGGGCACCATTGAACGCCCGGCGGCACGTGAGGGGAGACTGCTCTATGTCCGCCGATGAACGGGTTCTGTCGGTTGTCCGAGGCTGGGTGCAAAAGGCGGAAAGCGATCTCGATACGGCCGATCTGATTCTCGCTGCGGGGAAAGAGGGAACGGCCGATACGGCTGCCTTTCATGCTCAGCAATGCGTTGAAAAGTATTTGAAGGCTCTTTTAACTTACAAGCAGCTAGACTTTCCCAAAACACACGATGTTGGGCAGTTGCTCCTGCTTCTTCCACGAGGCGCCGGGATTGAGCTTGGCGTTGAGGAACAACGCCGCCTGACATTGTACGCAACGGTAACCCGATATCCGGGAGAGTATGAGCCAGTGACCCTCGAGGAGGCTCACCGTGCGGTAGCCATGGCTCGAAGCGCGCGTGAACAAATCCGCAAGGCGCTGCCGGCTGCGGTATTCGAGAAGTTGGGAAGCTGATGTCGATGGAACCGTGGTACAAAGTCGCGACGCCCCGCGCAGAAGTGCGCGAAGGACGTTCCTTCAACCCCGATGAGTTTGCTGTCGCTCTGGAGCAGGTGGCGGCGGGGCGCGGGCCGGATGACTATCGCAAACCGGAGCAATTCTTCGCCCGAACGCAGTTTACACGTGCCTTAAAAGAGCACATGGGTATGGTCCTGCGGCGGCTGGCGGGGCGGACGGAAAACTGCCCGCCGGTGATGACGCTGGTGACGCAGTTCGGCGGTGGCAAAACCCACACCTTGACCGCGCTGTTTCACCTGGCAAAGCACGGCAGCCAGGTGAAAGACGATCCAGCGATTCAACAGCTTCTCGCCAGCGCCGGACTCAACGAGGTGCCTGCAACCAAGGTCGCCGTGTTTGTGGGGAACGCCTACGACCCCGGTGAAGGCCGGGAGACGCCGTGGATGGACATCGCGCGCCAGTTGGCCGGCGACGCCGGCGTAGCGGCGCTTGGCCCCCTAACCAAGGAGACTCCGCCGGGAACCGAAGCGCTGGGCAAGCTGTTTGAGCTTGCGGGCGGCTCGGTACTGATCCTCTGCGATGAAGTTTTGAACTACATCAACCGCTACCGCGGGACGGACGCCGAAAAATTCTTCTCATTCATTGACAACCTGGTGCGTACCATGACGGGCACGGAGCGTTGCGCCGCCGTCATCAGCCTGCCGCGCAGCCAAGTCGAAATGTCCGATTACGACCTGCAATGGCAGGAGAAGATCAACAAGGTCGTGCGGCGCGTCGCCAAAGACATGATTTCGAATGATGAGGCCGAGATCAGTGAAGTGGTCCGCAAGCGCCTCTTCGAAGATTTAGGTTCGGAGAAGATCAGGAAAAACGTCGCGAAGGCCTACGCCGACTGGTGCTTCGAACGAAGGAATCAACTGCCGCCCGAATGGACCGCAGTGGATACGGCCACGACCGATGCCAAAGCGCGGGAGTTTTTGCGATCACGATTCGAGGCCTGCTATCCATTCCATCCGGCGACGATTTCGGTTTTTCATCGCAAGTGGCAGGGATTGCCGCAATTCCAGCAGACGCGGGGCGCACTGGCCATGTTTGCACAGTGGATTTCCTACGTTTACGTGGAATCCTTCAAGCGTGCTCGCACTGAAGCGCTGATTACGCTGGGTTCTGCGCCTCTGGATTCTCCCAGTTTTCGGGCGGCTGTGCTGGGGCAGTTGGGCGAGACTCGCCTGCTTCACGCGATTGAAACCGATATCGCCGAGCCGCATAGTCATGCGCGGGCTTTGGATGCCGATACCAGCGGTGCCCTGAGAGACATTCACCGGCGCGTGGCGACGGCCATCCTCTTTGAGTCCTCTGGTGGGCAAACCGACAAGAGCGCCCATCTACCGGAACTGCGATTTGCGCTGGGCGAGCCGGGGATTGAAACCACGTCTATCGACAATGCAGCTGCGCAGATCGAGGCGCGCGGATTTTACATCCGGCGGAAAGGCTCGGACGGCTTCCAGTTTGGGTACAAGCCGACGCTCAAGAAGGTCGTCAATGACCGCCGCGCTTCGCTCGATGAAGATGAGATTCGCCAGGAGACAAAGCGGATCATTCAGCGGGAATTTGAAAAAGGCAAGAGCCTGCCGGTGATCCCGTTTCCCGAAGATGCCAGCGCCATCCCCGATAGCACACGCCTGTCGCTGATTGTGCTCGATCCTGACTACGAATGGAGCGAAAACGGCGAACTGCGGAACAGAATCCTCGACTGGACCCGCAATCGAGGCAAATCACCGCGCCTGTATCCGGGCGCATTGATCTGGTGTGTGCGGCGCCCAGGGCGCGACCTGCGGTTGAGAATTGAGACACTGCTGGCGTGGCGGAAAGTCCACCGCGAGTTTCTGGATGGCACGCTGGCCGGTGAGTTCGACCGCAGCGACAGCGAGGAGATCAACACCAAGCTGCAAGACGCGGAAGAAGCGGCCAAGGACGAGGTTTGGGCCTCCTATCGTTACATCGTTTTGTACGACAACAAGGCGGAAAGTGGGCTGAACGTCATTGATCTCGGCGCCGGCCACGCCAGTTCCGGTGAGACGCTGACCGGTCGTGTGCTGACGACTTTGAAGTCGCGGGCGTTGCTCAATGATTCGCCGGGCGCCGGCTATCTTGAGCGCAAATGGCCGGAGCCTTTCAAGAAAACAGGGGCTTGGCCTCTGTCGGCCCTCAGGCAGGCTTTCTTGAACGGAACCCTCGACCGCCTCCTCGATCCGGACACGTACCTGCGCAATCGTCTGCCTGAATTTATCCTGCGGGGTGACTTTGGGTTTGCCTCCGGGCAAAGACCCGATGGCGGGTACTCTAGGGTATGGCTCCGCGAGATCCTGCCCGCCGACGAAATCTCGTTCGATTCTGACGTATACCTGCTGCTGCCGAAAACGGCTGAGGCGCAGATGGCCGCCAGGGCGTCGCTGGTTACGGTGGAACCACAGACAAAGCCCGGGGTCACTGTGGCGGAGCCAGACAACGCCAGTGCGCCGCTCTTTGAGCCGCCGCCACGGGTTGCCGAGATGCCCGAACCAAGTGCCGGCCCCAGGAGCCAGCGCTTGCACATCTGCGGTGAGATTCCTACCGAGGTCTGGCAACGGCTCGGCCGAACTCTCATCCCCAAGCTCAAGTCGGGGACCGAGCTACAAGTCGGTCTGGATATCTCGCTGTCGCTCGATTCTGATGGAGCGCCGGCCTTGCGACGCGAGATCGAGCAAATCCTGCAGGACTTGAAACTCGAAGGCAAAGTCAAGGTCGAGTGGAAGTGACCGCTCTGGTTCTATGGGAACAGGCGTCAGCGCACGGCAGGAAAAATCCGACTACCGTGATGTCTACGAAAAACTGGCCGGCCAGTCGCTGCGTGAATGTCCGGTGTGCCATCGCGGGCAGATAGTCACCATCGCCGTCCTTCCGGCCTCAAATCGAGCGCCGCCCTTCGGCACCGGATGAAATGGCTGGCTTCCAATCCGCTCCGACCTCCCTCAGCTTGCTCTCCCCAAGCAACGCGGAGGTTACGTCTCATAAAAAAAAGCAACGACGACCTTTTAGACACCGCCTAAAATCGCGGCGCCTTCACCACTCTATCCTGTCGATGGAGACATCAACGTTGAGCCAGATGCACCACAAAGCACAGGCACCCTTCTCCCGCTGCCATATGCATTCGTTGCCGAACCTCGTCTCTCCGGCCAACCACCCGTTCAATCCCCATAGCGCCCTCGTAGGCCCGCGGTTTAGCACATGCGATTTTTAGCTCACCGGGCACTCCCAAGCTCACGGAATCCTTCCAACCTCTGAGTCGCGCGCCCGCTGAGCTAAAAATTCCCTGCCTTATGTTATATATGAACGGGACAGCCCAAACATCTATTCAAAAGCATGCCGAGACTGCATCATCCTGCGATTCACTTGTGGAAAAGGCATGCCGTCATGCCTCCATCCGCAATGAACTCGGCGCCGGTTATAAAACTCGCGTCATCGCTCGCGAGGAAAGAGACCAATTTGCCGATGTCTCGGGGGGTTCCAAAGCGTCCGAGGGTATGGAACTTAAGATAATTCAACCGGGCGTGAGCGGGATCGTCAAAGGAGTTGAAAAACTCCTGTAAAAGCGGCGTGTCGATGATGCCGGGACTGACCGCATTAACACGAATCTTCCGGAGCGCGCACTCCAACGCCAGAGCGCGGGTCAGGCCGAGAATGCCCGCTTTCAAGGCAGCATAGGCGGTAAATCCCTCGATCGTTGCGGTCGCATGCACAGAAGAAATATTTACGATTACACCTCCGTTTTGGCCAAAGAGCGGAATCGCGGATTTTGAACACAGGTACACACCCTTCAGACTGATCTTCCTTTCATTGGTGGGCAGGATTTTCTATTGAAGTGCTAGAAGTGAAATGAGTTGTAGATTCGGCAGCAGGTCCGCAGCCTGACTACATCGCCGGTAAGAACACGCCTAAAGCCTTGAGAATTAGTTGCTGCCAGGCGTCCGGCTGCGGCAGTTTGATCACCATCCGTTCCTCCT
>DATGMH010000155.1:0-108424 GCA_035293725.1 Bryobacteraceae bacterium | reverse complement strand
AGTGCCGGCACAACGGAGCGGCCCGCCAGCATTTTCTTGACCGGATTGTGGGCGGCTCCGCCCTGTGCCGGCTATCAGGTTGGCTTCGAGCAGCGGGATGCGGTTGAGACGCCAGGAGGTGTCGACCAGTTCCTGGACGAGCTGGGTTTCGGTGGCGGTGGCGGGCTGGTATTCCTCGAAGAACTGGCGGCGGTGGGCTTCGTACTGCTCCGGATCTTCGGAGGGCAGGACGACGGTGGCGGCGGTAAGGCCGTGCTTGATGGAGTTGAGCGAGGAGCGCTGTTTACCGGATTCGGTGCGCGGGCCGGTGGAGTGTTGGGCATTGGCCCGATTGGCGGCGACGCGGTTCATGGAGCTGGGGATGGCCGGAGCCTGGCCGATTTGGGAGCGGTGGATGGCACGGTCCAGGCGGCCTAATCCGAGTGCTGGCATTTTGATTCACCTCGCTTTGGACATAGCATCGGTGGGGGCGCGGCGGAGGGGCGCGAGGGCGGAGGTGGTTGAAAATAAGGGGAACGTAGTCGTGCGGGGTTGGTCAACGGGAACTGACGAGGCGCTAGCAATTTGTCAGACCCAGGTTGAGGTGCTCGCCTTTGAAATCGGCTGCAACTTCCCGGCAGCCGCCTGAGGGAAGTTCGAGTCCGGTCATCATAGCGACTTCCTCAGGCATTTTCGCACTGGAAGGTCCACCATGCTTGCGTGAAGCGTGAAAAAATCGGCGTGAACTGGGGATCGAGCCGGCGCGCCAAGACGGTTAGGTTATTGGCTTCGGCAGTATGACTTCAGGCCAGGGTGCCAATAGACGAGTTAGAAAAAGTGCGGATCTCAATTACCCTGTTTATCTGGTGATGTGTTTGGGGTCTGTTGGCAACCGGCGTTCTTGAACGTGACGGTGATCGTGTCGTTCGATCCACGGTACGTTTGGGCGAATGTCACGTACTCGTAGTCCTCGAATGCTACGGCGGAAAACGCCCCGGTCTGAAACATGAACTGTTTCAGCTCCTTGCCTCGCGTCGAATCTGGCACTAACGCTGCCAGAAAGGCACGCATCTGTTGCGCCATATCGTCGGTATTGCTAGTGTCCGTCGGCATTAAAGCAGGGACCTGCAGCTTACATACTTGATTGCCGGCTCCGTAGTCCACCACGAGATCGAACCCTGGCGGGACACGGAAGGTTTCCCGGCTGAGCGGTGCGCCGAATTTGCCGCGCAGTTGGCTGGAGTCGATTTGTGCGAACGCCGGGACCGTGAGCACAAAAACGCATAACAGGCGATTCAGCGTGGAGCGCATAACTGGATTATCGCACCGGGCGCAGATTGGCCCACAAGAGACGCGCATGGGGATGCTCGGTTTGGATTCTTTCGGCGCATCCCCGCGCTATGGTTTAATGGAGCGCATGTGGCCACGTGTGCTTCTCGCGCTTACTGCGGTAGCTGCATTGGGACAGGACATTCCGCGCGGGCAGATTGTCGATAGCGTTAAGTGCTCGATGGACGCCTCTCAGACGTACGCGCTCTATCTGCCATCGAATTATTCGCCAGACCGCAAGTGGAAGCTGATCCTGGCTTTCGATCCGCGAGGGCGGGGCAGAGCGCCGCTGGAGCAGTTCAAAGATGCGGCCGAGAAATACGGCTACATCCTAGCGGGGTCGAACAACGCCCGCAACGGTCCTCCCGAAATCAGCCTGACGGCCGCCGGCATGATGGGGTCGGATGTCGTTAAGCGATTTTCGATCGACATGCAGCGCGTGTATACCGCCGGGTTGTCAGGGGCCGCGCGCATCGCGATGAAGGTCGCGATGGATTCGAACGAAATGGCGGGTGTGATCGCCTCCAGTGCCGGGTTCCCGCCGGGCGAGCGCAACAGCGATCTCTCGTTTGTAGTTTTCGGAACCGCGGGCACTGAGGACTTTAATTACCTGGAAATGCGGCAGCTCGATGAAGAGCTGAGCAGCCCGCACCGCGTTGTTGTTTTCCAGGGCGGGCACACGTGGCTGCCGGCCGATCTGGCAATGCAGGCGGTGGAGTGGCTGGAGCTGCAGGCCATGAAGTCGGACAAGACGCCGCGCGACGAGAAGTTCCTGGACCGCGTCTTTGCGGCGCGGTCGGCCGAAGTCGCTGCGCAGCCCAGCGAGGCGGATACCTGGGAAGCCGCGGGCGCGATCGTCCGCGATTTCGAAGGACTGAGAGATGTTTCGAAATTTTCGGCGCAGGCAGATGCATTGCAGCAGAAAAAGAGCGTGCTGGATGCGTTGAACAAGCGGCACGCCGATGAGCATTTCGAGGCGCAACTCGAGTCCGAGCTGATGGACTTGCAAGAGGGGCTCGAAGACGGAGGCTCGGCGCGCGCGGCTACTCTGTCGCAGTTAAAAGATCGGCTGACCAAGCTGGCGCAGCAGGCCGCCGGAGCTGAAGACTCGCAGCAGCGGCGGATGGCCCGCAGGCTGTTGAGCGGGATCATGGTGGATTCGCGCAGTATCCCCGATAAGGAATATCAGCAGTTCGTCGACAGCCTGAGGACATCAGGCCGGAACTGATGCTCCGGATCCGGCGGGGTACAAGCGGCGATGCTCCGTTCTTGGCCTGGGTGATGTTGGCCGCCTCACGTGGGCACCTGGCGCGCGGCCTTTGGGACTTGATCATTGGCGCGGATGAGACCGGCTGCCTGGAGTATCTTCGGCGATTGGCGATGGCCGAGCCGCGCAGCCTGTGCCATTACGAAAATTTCTGGATTGGCGAAGTGAACGGGCAGGCCGCATCGGCGCTGTGCACCTTCGTGGCGGGCGATGCCGCGTGGGAACTGGTGGGCCACGCAATGGCCAGCGTGCAGCGCGATCTGGGATGGACAGGGGCGGACCTGGCTGCATCGCAGCAGCGCACGGCGGCGGTTTGGGACTGTTTTCCGCCGGACACGGGCGCCGATTGGGCAATCGAGAGCGTGGCCACCCTTCCGGATTTCCGGCGCCGCGGGTTGGTGGACGCGCTGATCCTGCAGGCGATCCAAGAGGGTGTTGAGCGCGGGCGCTCGCTGGCGCAGATTACGATTTTGATAGGCAACGATGCGGCGCAGCGCGCATATGAGAAGGCCGGATTCGAAGTGCATGACGAAAACTCATCGCCCGCATTTCAAGCGTTGATTGGCGTGCCAGGCTTCCGCCGGCTGCTGCGTAAATTTTAAGATGCCGCTAGGCGCGTTGAGCCAGTTCCAACACCGTACGGCGCACCACCGCTTTGGTCAGCGGGATTTTGTAGGCATTTTTCGCCAGCGGAACTGCGCCGGCGACGGCGGCCTCGCCGGCCTTGGCGGCTAAATCGGGGGTCACGCGTTGGCCTTGAAGGATCTTTTCGGCGTCGGGAACGCGCCACGGGATGGGAGCGACACCGCCCAACACGATTCGGGCGGAGCGGCAGACGTCGTTATCCATTTCGAGGATGACGGCGGCGCTTATGATCGCGTGGGTCCAAGCTTCACGATCCATGATCTTGCGATACGTGCTGCGCGCGCCAGGCTTGCTAGACGGAATCTCGATGTGGGCGAGGATCTCATCGGCGGCCAGAACATTTTCGCGCGCGGCGTTCTGACGCGGGAGGACGAAGAAGTCCGCTGCGGAAACGGTACGATTGCCTTTCGGGCCGGAGACGTGGAACTTCGCGTCGAGAGCCATTAGGGCGGCCGCGGTATCGGACGGATGCACGATGAAGCTCGGGCCGCCGCCGAAAATCGCGTGGAACTGGTTTTCGCCGTTTATCGAGAAGCACTGGTTGCCTCCCGCCTTGAAGCACTTGAAGCCGTTGCGGTAATACCAGCACCAGGGGCGCTGGGCAACATTTCCGGCGAGCGTTCCGACATTGCGGATCTGCGGCGTGGCTACGACGTCGGCGGCTTCCGCCAGCACGGTGTACTGACGGCGGATGGCCGGATGCCGCGTTATGTTGTCTAGCGTGGTCAGGCCGCCGATCTTCAGGCCGGATTTTTCGGCCGCGATCTGGTCTAGACCCTTGACCGACTTCAGATTGATCAAAACGTCGGGCGTTTCGATCCTTTCCTTGATCATGCCGAGCAGGTCGCTGCCGCCGCCGGCGATGGCAGCGTGCCGGCCGCTGGATTCGGCCTGCTGAATCAGCGTGAGCGCATGCGGGAGGTCCCGCGGATTGGCGTTGGTGAAGGCTCTCATGCCAGTGCTCCTATGATCTTATCCTTGGTGATCGGCAGGTCTTTCATGCGCTTGCCGATTGCGTTGAAGACGGCATTGCCGACCGCGGCGACGGCCGGCACTTTGCTGGATTCACCCATGCTTTTCGCGCCCCAGGGACCGTAGCCGTCGTCGGATTCAATGAACATGCAGTCGATCTCGGGCGCATCGCGATGGGTCGAGATTCGGGCGCCATAATAGCCGGGAGTCAGGGGCACGCCGGAGGCGCGGTCGTAGACCAGGTCCTCGTGGAGCGCCATGCCGATACCCATGATCGCGCCGCCTTGGATCTGGCTGATGGCGGTGAGCGGGTTCATAATGCGGCCGCAATCGTGGACGCACAGATATTTGGTAACGCGGACGCGGCCAAGCTCGATGTCGGCCTCGACTTCGACGAAGTGCGCGCCAAAAGAGTTGCGAACCTTGCCGTTTTCCATCCGGGGATTCGGTCCCGCGGAAGCGGTAAGGAACTCGCCGTTCTTTGGCAGGCCCTTTTCAGCGATCTGTTTCTTGAGATCATGGGCGGCTTCGATGACAGCTTGCCCGGTCATAATAGTGGTCCGGCTGCCGGACTCGCCGACCGAATAGGGGCAAGTTCCGGTGTCGCCCCAGACCACTTCGATCTGCGAGAGCGGCGCTTCGAGCGCTTCGGCGGCGATCAATCCCATGGTGGTTTTCGCGCCAGCGCCCACATCGGTAACGCCGACGTGAACGAAGTAGCGGCCGTTGGAATCGACGCGCAGCACGGCGTTGCTATGGCCGATACCGGAGCGGAACGCCATGAAGGCGAAACCGGCGCCGCGCTTGATGGGACCCGGATCAGAGCCGGGTACCGGGCGCCAGCGCTTCTTCCAATCGAAGGCTTCTGCGCCGCGCTGGATACATTCATCGAGAGTGAAGTTGGTGTACTCGGCCTGCTCGCTGGGTTTGCGCGTCATGTTCTTCAGCGCGAAGTCGACCGGGTCCATTTTGAGCTTGTAGGCGACCTCGTCCATCATGCAGTGGATGCCGAAGTAGCCTTGGGGAAATTCGGGGCCGCGGAAGTTGCCGGATACGGTTTTGTTCGTGTAGACCGGAGTAACGACGGTTTCGATATTGGGGCACTGGAAGCATTCGATGCCGCCAATGGCGCCGGAGTTCTTGCGATAACCGCCCATTCCGCTGAAGCCCCGGAGTTGGATGGCTTTGAGCGTGCCATCGCTGGCGACGCCGACCTTGTAATACTGGACGGTTGGCCAACGGCCGTGCATGCCGATGAAGTCTTCCTTGCGGGAAAGTTCCAGCTTGACGGGAGCGCCGGCCATTTTGGCAAGCGAGGCCGCGATCAGGTCGGCATCCTGATTCTGGTTCTTGTTGCCGAAGTTGCCGCCCATATAGTGGCAGATGACTCGCACTTTATCGTCGGCCAGGCCGAGATCGCGAGCAATGTCATGACGGCAATTCGCAATGCCTCCGGTCGGGGTGTAGACGGTGAGTTGATCGCCTTCCCAGTGCGCGACGGCGGCGCGGGGCTCCATTTGGGCGTTGTGGACAAAGGCCGTGGAGAAACGATCTTCGAAGACGTGATCGGACGCGCGGAAGCCTTCCTCGACATTGCCGCGTTTTTGTCCAATGGGGAGCTGTTCGTTGCGGGGATTCAGCGCGAAATTACCTTCGGGCCAGATTTTCGGCGCGTCGGGTTTGAGGGCCTCTTCGGGCTCAAGGGCATGGGGGAGAACTTCGTAGTCGACCTGGATGAGCTGGAGCGCTTCTTCGGCGATGTGGCGGTCGGTTGCGGCGACGGCGGCCACGGGATCGCCCACGAACCGCACGGGGTTATTGAATATGTAGCGGCGCTGCTTGGTATTTTTCTTGACGTCGTCGTTGTACTGGACGCCGCCCGCCACCGAGCCTGCGCCCCAGACCACTTTGGAGGTTTCGTAGGTCGCGATCGCTTTGACGCCCGGCAGGGCCTGAGCTTTTGAAATATCGATGCTGCGAATGCGCGCGTGGGCGTGTGGGCTGCGGAGAACGCGTGCATACAGCATTCCCGGGAGTTTCACGTCCAGCGAGTATCGCGCCTGTCCCGTTACGCGTTCCAGCGCGTCAATGCGCGGGGTAGGATGACCGATGGTCTTGAGCGGCTTCAGAGTTTCACTCATGACAGGCCTCCTTGTCTGGCGCGCTTGCGGGAGGCCGTAGAGTTCGATTTTTTGGCGGCGGGCATCGCGGCTGCCGCCAGGACGGCTTCGACATAACGATTGTAGTTGGAGCAGCGGCAGATGTTGCCCGTCATGGCGGCCTGCACTTCGTCGTGGGTGGGGTGCGGGTTGGAATTGAGCAGCGCCTTGGCGCTCATGAGCTGGCCGGAGGTGCAGAAACCGCACTGGGGGGCGTCGTGCTCGATGAAGGCGTGCTGGAGCGGGTCGAGTTCGCCGCCATGAGCGAGGCCTTCCACGGTTTGGATTGTACGGCCGTCGGCCCAGACTGCCAGATTGCTGCAGGAGTACACCGGTTTGCCGTCCAGCAGGACGGTGCAGGCGCCGCACTCGCCGCGGTCGCATCCAATTTTCGTGCCGGTAAGGCCGAGGTGGTCGCGCAGCATTTCGGCGATGGACCAGCGGTCCTCCACATCCAGGCGCTGGGCTTTGCCGTTGATGGTGACCTTGATCGCGGTATGCGGCACGCCGGGAGCAGGTTGGATGTTTGTGTTTTGGGTTTCCTGAGCGTTCAGCGCGGGGGCGGCGGTGGCGGTGACCACCGCAACGCCGGTACCTTCTATAAAGGTACGGCGGGAAATCCGGCCCTTACTCTTGATCTTGCGCATGTGCACCTCCGGGGCGCGAGATGTGAACGATTATATGCGATTCGGGCGCGGCGCGTGCGGGCGTGGTGCTGGCGCATGCCGATGAGTGCGGGCTGGAGGTGCGCCGACGCGGCTAGTGCCGATATATCGGCACCGATTTGACGCATCTTGCGTTTTTTCCCGGAGCGTTAGGATTTTTTTAATCCAAATTTACCGATTTTGCGTGCGAAGCCACGGATGGACTCAGGTGAACAGAGGTCAGGCTTCATCGGGTTCAGACTAGCATTGGGATCTGCGGGAGATGACGAAGGTGCCCTGTAAGCGGCTGGGAATCTGGGAGAAATCGCCGGCTGGAGGCGGTCACTGAACAAAGTTGCTTCAGTTGAGCGGCCCAGGGATTGGTGGGGAGCGGAAGTGGACCCGGTGGGTTCAAGATGGCAACCAAGGCCATGTTGTCCAGCGGCGTACTTGCTGATCTCAGGAATAGATGCCCGGGGCTTCGTGACCTACGGCTTGGACGTATTCGCCGTAAGAGCCGGGAAAGACGCGCGGATCGTGGTAGGAGCCGTTTTCGCAGCCGAGTTCCAGCACGCGGGAGCTGAGGCCCCGCAGGAACGTGCGGTCGTGCGAGACGAAGATCATAGTGCCTTCGAAATCCCGGAGCGCCTCGACCAGCATTTCTTTGGTGGCGAGATCCAGATGGTTGGTGGGCTCGTCGAGGACGAGGAAATTGGGCGGGTCATAGAGCATGCGCGCCATGGCGAGACGGGATTTTTCGCCGCCCGAGAGCGCGCGGATTTTCTTGTCGACGTCATCGCCCGAGAATTGGAATGCGCCGGCGAGTGTGCGGAGGGAACCCAGTCCGTCCTGCGGGAAATCTTTTTGGAGCTGCTCGATGACGGTGAGATCGGGATCGAGGATATCGAGCGATTGCTGGGCGAAGTAGCCCATCTTGAGGCTGGCGCCGAGGCGTACTTCGCCCGCGTCCGGTGAGAGCGCGCCTGAGATCATTTTGAGCAGCGTGGTTTTACCCGCGCCGTTTTTACCCATGACGGCCCAACGCTCGCCGCGGCGGATGGTGAGGTTGAAGCCATCGTAGATGGTGCGCGGACCGTAGCGCTTTTGGAGATCTTCGATCACTGCCACCTGGTCGCCCGATCGCGGAGGAGTGCGGAATTCGAACCTGACCACGTGGCGTTGCCGGGGCAGCTCGATCTTTTCGATTTTGTCGAGCGCTTTGATGCGGCTTTGGACCTGGGCGGCCTTGGCGGCGTGGGTACGGAAGCGGTCGATGAAGCGCTGTTCCTTGGCGAGCATGGCTTGTTGGCGGGCGAAGGCGGCCTGCTGGTTGGCTTCGCGGATGGCGCGCTCGCGTTCATAAAAATCGTAGTTGCCGGAGTAGACGGTGATTTCGCCGGAATCGATTTCGGCGATTTTTGTGACGATGCGGTTCATGAACTCGCGGTCGTGCGATGTCATGAGGAGCGTACCGGGGAGCTGTTTGAGGAACTGTTCGAGCCAGATGATGGACTCGATGTCGAGGTGATTGGTGGGTTCGTCCATCAAGAGCACGTCGGGGCGGCCGAGCAGGACGCGGGCGAGGGCGACGCGCATTTTCCAGCCGCCGGAGAGCGCGCCGACGTCGCCATCGACCTGGTCGTCTTGGAATCCGAGGCCGTGCAGGACTTCTCGCGCCTGAGCCTCTAGCGCATAGCCGCCGAGGTGTTCGTACTCTTCCTGGACCTCGCCGAAGCGGGCCAGAATGCGGTCCATGCCGTCGGCCTGCTCGGGGTCGGACATGGCGTGGTGAAGGGCTTCGAGTTCGTGGTGGAGCTGGCCGACGCGGCCGCTCCCAGCGATGGCTTCGTCGAGCGTAGAGCGGCCCTGCATTTCTTCTACGTCCTGTCGGAAATAGCCGATGGTGAGGCGTTTAGGGACAGTGACTTCGCCGTCATCGGGTTCTTCTTCCCCGACGATCATGCGGAAGAGCGTGGTCTTGCCGGAGCCGTTGGGGCCGACCAGGCCGACTTTTTCGCCGGGGTTGAGCTGGAAGGATGCGTCGACGAAGACGAGCTGTTTGCCGTATTGTTTCGTGACGGAGGAGAGAGAAATCATTGAAAACTGTTTCGGCTGACGAACCGGTTTTGAATTAGATCATGATCAAGGTTCGATGGCGCGTACCTGGCTTTCGGTTGTCAACATTTTGAAAGCTGATGATCGAGATCGCTGAGGTCTAGTTCGGTACCTTTACGCACGCGTAGCCGAAAGGAGGGGGCCGACGGCGAGATCCTCATCGAGGAGCGGCCAGTGAATGCCGTACCCGGAGGGCGAGAGCTCGGCGCGACAACGCTCGATGGCGGACGCACGTGCGAGCCGCTCGGAGCACTTTGCCCAAGGGATCGATACCGCGCCCGCATCGGTAATGACCACGAGAGCATCAGGCGTTGGCTCGATGGCCTTGGCGAGAACAGGATGGGTTTCACTGTGCATTGCGTTCTCCAAAGTGTTCTCGCCAGGCTGCAACGATTTGGTCGAAATGTTGAAAGATAATCCGCCGGATCTGGCGCCGCAGCGCCGGAGTACAGTTGTACTGAAATTCCTCCACGATATCGAATCGATCCGGGAGCAGCCAACATTTGCACTCGGCTTCTCCCTTTCGGGCGTGAATGTACATCGCCTCTTTGCCCTCGTTCGAATAAAAGACAACCGCCAGGCCTGAACGTAAAGAACAGTGGGCATCGGTCGCAATTTCATTATAAGGTGAACCGTGTGATGCGCCCGGCTCGGACCGATGTTCACGGCCGATTCCTGGTCTGCGGGAAAAATGTTTTGGCAACAATATACTTGACTAACCGTGCGTTTCGTTGTAGTGTTGCTTGCCGACCGCAGATTCACCGTTCGGCAAGTTCCAGGCATTCATGTCGAAGTTGGTTCAGGTTCCCGAAGCAGAAGTAGACCGTAGACTAGCAACAACGCAAGGCCAAGAAAAAGAAATAAGCTGCCAAGAACGAACCACAAAATAGCGCCTAGCTGTGCCGCCACAGTTCAACCAAAAACCACGGAATCCAGCCGAACGCCAATGCACAAAGAACAATAAGCAGGCACCGTCTTTCAACACGATGAAACTCGGCCTGCGAGGCTAGCGCCTTCTGATAAGCTTTTTGGTAATCCTCCATGGCTGCGTCCAATTTGTCGGCAGACGACGTAGAACGACTCGCCAAGCGCATTCTTGAGCTTGACCAAAGGTCGCAGCATCTACGAAATCTACTGTATTTTTGGACCGCCGCCGTAGCGTTAGGGTTGATCCTAGAATATAAAGGCGATTTCGTAAGGCTGGCACAACTTTTATGGCTGTACGCAACCAGACGAGTGCCACTTGAGTGGTGGCGGGTCAAAAAAGTTCTGATGCTTGGTGGCCTCTTGGTAACTGTGGGCGTCGTGGGAGAACTGTACATCGAATTCTCGCAATCGAATGTAGAAACCCAATTGGCTGATCATAATGGGCGATTGATCGGGAATCTCAGGCAACTCGCAAGAGATGCACTACATGACGCGAACACCGCTGCAATCCAGTCTGGAACTGCCGTTACAAAAGCAGGGGAGGCGGCGGACGCATCAAAGAAAGCGCTGGACGAGTCTGGCAGGGCTGAAAACGTGGCAGAGAGAGCACGGAGCGAAGCTGATTCCTTCGAAAAGGACATTGGAGCAGCAAAACGTGAGGCGACAAGTGCGACCGTAGAACTTAACCGAATTAAATCCCCACGGTTATTGACTGAACCGTCTACAATGGTTGCAGCTCTGCGCCAGTTCACCGGCACAGAGTACGCTTTTCCTTCTGTGTTCCAGAACAGCGAATCTCTAACGCTGTTGCAATCCATTGATTCTGTGTTGCAGTTGGCGGAATGGAAAAAGGTAAAAGGCCCTCCTGGATTTCCGGCAGTAAACCTATACGGCAAAGAGGACGGTTTTGCCGTTCCAATCGGGTTCAATGTCGGCATCCAGATATCCGCGGAAGCTGCTATGGACCAGAGTACAGCATTGCGTCTACCGCTCGAACAATTACCGGCTAACATCCAGGCAGCGGCAGTTCTTCGAACGCTACTTCTATCGCACCTGTCGCCAAGTGCAACCGAACAGGATGTTCCCAAAGTGTACCTAAAACAGGGATCGTCACTAACCGTTAGCATCGCGGTTGGGAGCAAGCTGTAGCACGCTAATCCACACATCGCCATGCCCAAGAAAACTCCAGTCTGTCACGCCATTTCAGAGTGTACGTTGGATTCGTTGGTTAGCCAAGTACATTGTTGCCAAATGTTTGGTGACGGAGGAGGGGAGATCAGATCTAAAACGACGGCGAGTTGCCGGGCGGTCCGCGATTTATTTTGCGTTTCGAACCACCAGGATATTTCGTGAGGAGTTTTCCAGGTCAACAATCGCTATCGCCTGCCTTCGCAGTGCTTCCTCGACGCGAGCGGTGCGGTAATTGCAGTTTTCGATCAGGACTACTTTTGGCGGCGAGGCGCGGGAACTTGCGAGGTGCAGAAAATCGGAATCGGCCGTTACGATCGTAAACCCGTTTTCTCGCGCGTATTCCCAAATTGCATCGTCGGAAGTGTAGCGCGCCAGTCCCGTATCGAATACGTGCACTGACTCAGGAAAAAGCGCCGCAAGACGGCCAACGAGCTTAGGCGAGAGGTTGGCATCGACCAAGAGTCTCAACGCGAAATGCGGTCGCGTCCAACCTGCGAAGCGTAGGCGTAGACGGCAGGAAAATCGGCCTTCTCCAGGTATGGGTAGTCACCCAGGATTTCTTCTTCCGTCATTCCCGATGCGAGCATGTCTAAGACATCCCAAACGGTAATGCGAAACCCCCGAATACAGGGCTGGCCCGATCGCTGACCGGCAACAACGGTTATCCGGGACATATCTGCTTTATCAGCAGTGGCCATAAACACATTATCCTTCATTGCTAGGAGTAGGCAACGCAACCGCAGCGGCTCTCGACTGTTGGATCACGGTCCCGTGAAAGGCGTGGCGCGGCGTGAACGCCTCAAGCTGGAGCCCTGAGGCCTTCGGAGCGTGCCTCCGGCCAAGTAACACGATAGAATAGCTAGCCATGATGAAACGTATTTTGGTTGTGGGACTCGCGGCGATGGGGCTTGTTGCGCAGACGCCCGCGCCGCCAGTTGAGGACGGGTATGTACGGCGCGCCGAGTCTGCCGGGCATGGGCAGGCGCCAGGGATGAAGTTCACCGAACTCGGCAAAAGCGGACGGACGTTTCAGGTCACAATGCGCAAGGGCGATGAGATTGCGTCGGGGCTCACCGAGTTCGCCGAGCAGAATCACATCAAGACTGCGCATTTCACGGCGATTGGCGCCATCGATTCGGGCACGCTGGGATGGTTCGACCCGGACAAGCGCGCGTACAAAAAGATCGCGATCAGCTCGGAAGCTGAAATCCTTTCCTTGACCGGCAATATTACTCTTCAGAACGGAAAACCGGTGGTGCACGCGCACTGCGTGGTTGGGTTCGGCGATGGGTCCACCAAGGGAGGACATCTGGTGGAGGCGCGCATATCGCTCACATTGCAGGCGTTTGTTGTCGACGATTCAGTAGGCGAGCAGGGAGCGGAAAAATAAACGGCAGCTTCCGAAGAAGCTGCCGCCGTTTTGGATATTGCTGAGAGAGTTAGTTGTTGTCCACGGACGCCGCGCCATTCGCCAGCGCTGCGGTTGAGCGGCCGGTCTTTTTGTGCGCGGCGGCCCATTTGTCGTAATCCTCTTGCGAGATGTAGGTGACGTTCACCCAGGCGTGCGCCATCTCATCGACCGTACGGTCGCCGCCGCCGACCCACTGGTTCGGATCGGGATTGAACGGGTTCGCTGTGGTGTTGTCGTGCCAGGCGACCACGTGGACCACCGTGCCCTTGGGCAGCACAGGCGCCGCGTCATCGGTGTAGATGTAGTTGGTCATCCAGTTGAAGTTGAAGTGATCGACGTAGCTGATGGTTTGCGTGGTCCCGTCGGGCAGGATCGCTTCAAGCAGCATCGCCTTGCCGCGCAGGTGCATATGCGGTTGGAAATTGCCGAGAATGGCGGGCGCTTTCAGGACATGGAATCCCTGGGTGACATGGACAGTGTTCGGCTCGATGTCCAGGTGGTTTCCGGTGGCACCGAACAGCGTCAGGTACGTGCGGTATTTCGGCTTCTGATCTTTCGGGTAGAGCCAGACGCCCAGTTCGACGTGATCGGTGATCTGCTCGCCGACCGCATGGTAGTGAATATCCCACCATACTTTGGCGCCGGGCCGGATCAACTTGCCGGTATCGGGGCGGTAGATGTCGTAGTTCTTGCCGACGGCCCATTCCATCAGCACACCGCCTTGCTGGCCGACTGCCTGATCGTCGCTGCTATCGGCGGTAGCGTTAGGATCGGTTTCGGTTTGGATCAGATGAGCGAGAGCGTGGTGCGTGATCTTGCGGCCCGCGCTGGTGCCGGGGCGCATCTCAACCGCCTTCACCCATAGGTCTTCCTTCACATTGAGATCCACGACAGGCTTCCACCACTGGTCCTGGCTGACGGCCGGCATGGTGTAATCATCCGACTTGATGATCAGGTCGGGCCCGTGTCCATAGATCTTGGCGAGCTGCCATTCGTCGTCCTTGGGGAAGGTCTTAGGCGGCGGCATGTCCTTGGGATCGCCTTGCGGCGCACCGGAGTCCACCCATCTCACGAAGGTGGCGATCTGCTCATCGCTGAGCGACATGTCGTTCTGGAAGCTTTGAACACCGACGCTCTTATCGAGGTGCCACGGCGGCATCTGGCGTTTCACAACACGCTCTTTAATGGAGCGAGCCCAGGGCCGGGTCTCTTCGTAAGTCAGCAGAGACATCGGGGCCATGGCGTTGGGGCGATGGCAATCCTGACAACGGGCCTGCAGGATCGGGACGATGTCCTTGGTGAAGGTTGGGGATTTCGATGCTTGAGTGGTCGCGGTGGGCTCGCCGGCGAACGACATAGCGCCCGTTAAAAGCACACTCAGGGACAGAGAGTAGAATATCTTGGATTGGAATCTGACGTTAGATGTCACGACCCATCCTCCTTTGCTCAGTGCATTGAGTCTATACGTACTCGAGATAGCGTGTCAATGTTCAAACGAACGGCTTACAAAACAAACAAAAAGCGGCAGCTCCCGAAGAAGCTGCCGCCATTTGGAGAACGTGAGAGTTAATTATTGGCCGACCGATCCGCCGGAGCGCCGGTCAAAGAAGCCGTAGGAGCGTTGCCACGGGTTTTCTTGTGCGTGGCCGCCCACTTGTCGTAATCCTCTTGCGTGATGTACGTGACGTTGACCCAGGCGTGCGCCATCTCGTCGACGGTGCGATCGCCCCAGCCTACCCACTGATTCGGATCCGGGTTAAACGCATTGGCCGTGGTGTTATCGTGCCACGCGACGACGTGGATGATGGTGCCTTTCGGCAACACCGGAGCAGCCTCGTCGGTGTAGATGTAGTTGGTCATCCAATTGAAGTTGAAATGATCCACGTAGCTGATGGTCTGAGTGGTTCCATCGGGGAGGATCGCTTCCAACAACATGGCCTTGCCGCGCAGGTGCATATGCGGCTGGAAGTTGCCGAGGATGGCGGGTTCTTTCAGGACATGGAAGCCCTGGCTGACGGCAACAGTGTTCGGCTCGATATCGAGACGGCTGCCGGCGCCGTTGGTGGTGCCCTGGAATCCAGTGAGATAGGTGCGATACTTCGGCTTCTGATCTTTGGGATAGAGCCAAACGCCCAGCTCGACGTGATCGGTGATCTTCTCGCCGACTGCATGGTAGTGGATGTCCCACCATACTTTGGCGCCCGGCAGAATCAGCTTGCCGGTATCGGGACGGTAGATGTCATAGTTCTTTCCGACCGCCCACTCCATCAGAACGCCACCCTGACCGGCAGCAGCATCATCGCCGCTGTCAGCCTTGCTGTCGGCATCGTCCTGGATCAGGTGAGCCAGAGCATGATGGGTGATCTTGCGGCCGGCCGTGGTGCCGGGGCGCATTTCGACGGCTTTAACCCACAACGGTTCGGTAACATGCAGGTCGACCACCGGCTTCCACCATTGATCCTGGCTGACGGCCGGCATGGTGTAATCATCCGACTTGATGATCAGGTCGGGACCATGTCCGTAGATCTTGGCGAGCTGCCACTCGTCATCGCGGGGGAAGGTCTTGGGCGGCGGCATGTCCTTGGGATCGCCTTGCGGCGCGCCGGAGTCAACCCATTTCACGATAGTGGCGATTTGTGCATCGCTCAGCGACATATCGTTCTGGAAGCTTTGAATTCCGACGCTCTTGTCCAGGTGCCACGGCGGCATCTGGCGTTTCACAACGCGCTCTTTAATGGAACGAGCCCAGGGCCGGGTCTCTTCGTAAGTGAGCAGAGACATGGGCGCCATGGCGTTGGGGCGATGGCAATCCTGGCATCGTGCCTGGAGAATCGGAACGATATCTTTTGTAAATGTTGGGGTTTTGGTTGTTTGCGTTGTCGCGGTAGGCTCGCCAGCGAAAAGCACTGCACCCGCCGAGAGCACGCTCAGAGAAAGACAATACAGTGTCTTGGATTGGAATCTGACATTAGACGTCACGACCCATTCCCTCCTTCTGGTACGTACAGCTGTATATAGTTTAAGTTGTTGAGAAATAGGTGTCAATGGCCCTTTTGAGCACCGAAGGCGGGCGGCTCCCAGCTTTTCTAGAGAGCCGCCCGGTTCAAGATTTCCGCTAATTGGTTGATGTAGCTGACTTTCCAGGGTGCAGGATCAGCTTTTGGACGCGCCAGTTCAGCAATTCCGCCGCGTAGATTTCATTTTCGGACGGGCAGGCCAGCTCATGAATCCAGCCGAATTGCTTCATTTGGTGACCCATGCTGCCCAAAACGCCGAGCACCTGGCCCTCGAGCGACAGCTTGTAAATGCGGCCGGGCATGGCGTCGGAGCTGTACAGGTATTGGGTTCCGGGACCGGGGGTGATGCAGATGGCCCAAGGAGCGCCGTTCTGAGCGGCCAAACCTTGAGCATTGGGCATGGCACCCATCCAGGGATGAATGACCTGGGGTGGGGGAACATTGATTCGAATTTCGCGGACAAAATTCCCATCGGGATCGTAGACCATGATGCGGCGGTTGCCTCGGTCGCCGACGTAGATATTGCCCTTTGCATCGGAGGCGATGGTGTGGGGGGTGTTGAGTTCGAACTCTTTGGGATGCTCGCGATCCTCGGGCTTAGTGTAATCGCCCCACTGCTTCACCCAATCGCCGTTCTTGTCGAACTTGGCAACACGCGAGTTGATGTAGCCATCGCTGATGAAAATGTCGCCCTGCGGATCCCAGGTCACGTCGGTGGGCTGACGGAAGGAGCCGGGTTGAGCCGGAAGCGGCGGACGCGGATGTTCCAATGGATGGGCATTTTCATCGGACGCTTCCGCTTTACGGCCGAACAGCATGGTGACGCGGCCTTCCGGATTGAAGCGGATGATCATGTTGCTGCCTTTGTCCACGGCCCAGAGGTTGTCGTCTTTGTCGAAACGAATGGCGTGGGCGAAGGACCAGGCGTACAGGTTGTGGCCGATTTCGCGGATGAATTTGCCTTGAGGATCAAACTCGAGGATCTCGGCCGCGGTGGCGCCGAACGCCGGTCCGGTGGAGTTGCCGCGCGTGAAGACGAAAATATGTTTCTTGGAGTTGATAGCGACGCCGGAAGCTTCGCCCAGATACATATCGGCGGGAAGCTTGAGCAGGTTGGGAACCGAATCGAACGGAATTTCCGGCGCGGGCGTGGCCGGTTCCTGGCCGAATGCGAGCGCGCTGAGGAATGCTGCTGCTGCGAAAACTGAGTAGAGTTTCAACGGGGCCTCCTAGAACACTTCAGAATACGATATACGATATCAGAAACCCGGCATCGGGAACACGGGTGGAGAGGTGTTATTTTTTGCGCGGCGCTTGCTTCCGCCGGCAGCGGCCGGATTACGTAGCTCCAAAGGGCCTTTACACCGAAAATCAACTGAAATATAATTTCACCCCAGTATTCGCTCTGTGTGGAGAGGGGGCACCATGATGAAGACAAAGCTTGTCTTTTCTGTTTTAGCGGGGTTTTCGTTCCTGCTCATGCTGTCGCCGTCGGCGAGAGCGCAAAGCTCGATCTCGGGGCAAGTACGGGATAGTTCCGGCGCGGTGATGGCCGGCGTAACAGTGGAGGCAGCCAGCCCCGCGCTGATCGAGAAATCGCGCACGGTGACGACCAACTCGGAAGGCCGCTACTCGATCGTGGATGTGCGGCCCGGCACGTACACGATGACGTTCACGATGAACGGGTTCAGCTCGGTGAAACAGCAGGTGGAGGTCCCTGCCAACGTGGCCGTACCGGTGGATGCCACCATGCAGGTGGGTTCTATCGGACAGACCGTGGAAGTACAGGCGCAGGTGGCGACTGTAGACGTGGAGAACGTGGCCCATCCGGAAGTGTTGTCGCGCAGCGAAATGGATTCGGTGCCGTCGGCGCGCAACTTGCAATCGGTGGGTTCTTACATTCCGTCGGTGCACCTGAATACGCCGGATGTGGGAGGATCGCAGCAGATCCAGCAGACCTACATGGCCGCGCACGGCAATCCGCCGCAGCACGATGTCATCCTGCTGGACGGCATGCTGGTGAACACCACGCAGGGTGACGGACAGATTCAGACCTACATCGAAAACGAGATGATCCAGGAGTTCGTGTACAACACGGTAAGCAATCCGGTGGAATCGACCGCGGGCGGGGTATATGTCAACATGACGCCGAAGGATGGCGGGAACGCGATGCACGGGGAGTTTTTTGGCTCCTACGTTCCAGGGCAGTTTGTGGGCAGCAACCTGGATGCGAACCTGATTGCACGCGGTGTCAGCCCCAAGCAGGCCGCAATCACGAACCTACAGGATTTCGACGGATCGCTGGGCGGCCCGTTCATCAAAGACAAGCTGTGGTATTTGCTCTCGGGACGCAAGCAGGCGACCAAGCAGTCCTCACCGTTGTGCCTGAACAATGGCAGCCCGTGTATCGACAGCTCGTGGATCTATACCGGCAATTTGCGGCTTACGTATCAGATGAATGCGAAACACAAGTTCAGCGCGATGTGGATGCGCGACTTCAAGCGAGCCGAAGACGAAGCTGTAACGAACACGGGCAGCGGCGTGGCAGCGAACTTCAACGCCACTACGCAGCGCATTCCGGCGATGTACTACATCACGCAAGAAAAATGGAGCGGCACCATCACGCCCAAGCTGATTTTGGATGCCGGTTTTTCTTTGGACAAGCTGGACTATAACGTCCGCTATCAGAACGGGCAGACGCAAACGCCGTTTTCGCCGCTGTGGTACCAGGACGTGCTGCTGCAGGACACGGTGAAGAACCTGCGGTACAACGTCGGAACCATGCAGCAGATTTACAATTTCGACCGGTACGTAGTGCAGGGCGGCGGATTCTACGTCACCGGGTCTCATCAGATCAAGTTCGGAATCCAGGATAGCTGGGGACCGGCGTACCAAAAGACCATCATGAATGGAGATCTGTACGCCATGGAAGCAAATGGTGTGCCGACGACGGTGACCGTCTACGATACGCCCGTTTACAACAAACCGTATCTGAATGCGGATCTCGGCCTGTACCTGATGGACACCTGGAAGCTCAAGAGACTCACGATTACGCCGGGAATCCGGTGGGATTACCTATCGAACCAGATCAATCCTGCGAGCGCCCCCGCCGGCCGTTTCGTACCGGCGCGAAACTTTGGGGCGATCACCTGCGACACCTACAAAGGCATTTCGTGCTTTAAGGACTGGGCGCCGCGTCTGGGCATCGTGTACGACGTTTTCGGCAATCACAAGACTGCGCTGAAGGCGGGCGTGGGCAAGTATGAGACGCCGCTGGTCGCGAACAATCTGCAGGCATTCAACCCGATGTTCGTGCAAGGACAGACCCGGAGCTGGATCAATACTGGCGGCTGCACGGGACCGAGCTGTTTTCCGCTCGATAACCAGATCGGCCCCGCGCCGGCGGGCGCTTTTGGAACGTTGACGCCGCGATCGCTGGATCGGAATTTCCATCGCGAGTACAACATGCAGTATGCGATCGGCGTGCAGCACGAGATCCGTCAAGGGCTGACGCTGAACTTCAACTGGGTGCGCCGCGACGACTACCAGCAGGAGCTGATCCGGAATTTGTCGGTTCCCGGCTCGGCATGGAATCCGGTCACGATCACGAATCCGCTGGACGGGACGCCTTTCACGGTCTACAACCTAAGCCCGTCCTACGTGGGCCTGACGCCGGTGCTATATCAAACTAACGCTCCGCGGAGTTTGCGAGCGAACTCATATAACGGGTTCGAAACGTCCGTCTCGGGCCGCTTGCCGCACAACGCATTCCTGATCGCGGGGTGGACCATCGATCACGAGTTGTCGCGGCAGTGCGATCAGACAGCCGAAAGCGGGAATCTGCTCAACGATCCCAACTCGCTGCGTTACTGCGACTGGTACGGAAATCTTTATCAAGATCTTGGAAAAGCGAGTGGAATTCCGTTCCGCAACGAGTTCAAGGTGCAAGGTAACGTGCCGCTGTGGTACCGGTTCGAATTCAGCGCGTCGTTTGTTTCGGATCCCGTCTACAATACGAATTTCAACGGCGGCGCGATCGCGCCCTACAGCATCACCAATGCCGAGACGACATTTGCGGGTGCGCAGCAGGGCTTGAAGGAAGTGTATTGGACCATCAATTCCAGCACCAAATACCCGAGCAATTGCGCCTGTCCAACCCCGGGCGCCGTCGTCGATTCGGGATTGGCGCAAGGGTCCGAGACCCTGGTGCTGGTAGCTCCCGGCAGCCGGTTGACGCCGCAGTTGAACCAGCTCGACATCGGGATTCGGCGGGACTTCGTGATCCACGACCGGTGGACTATCAAAGCGCAAGGCCAGATTTTCAATGTTCTGAACTCCAACGTCGTCACGGCCGAAGCGCAGACGCTGGGTTCGTCCATCACGCCGTTTACCAAGGGCGGCATCGGCGGGACCCCGACTACAATCCTAAATCCGAGGATGCTGCAATTGGCAGTGCAATTCAAGTTCTGAACAGCTGAGCCGCGGACGCGCAGGCGCGCTTCGTTGCAAGCCGCGCGTCCCCGGCCGACGTTTAACTAAGCGCCAAGCCGCTCCCGATCGCGGTGAATCGTCCGGACCAGAGTATTTGCTTCAGCGTGAATGCTTTTCACGTCGGTCATGAAAGGTCCAGCCCAATACCCGCTGTGATGCGAGTTGCGGAATTGAATAGCGGCGTCGGCATTCTGGGCCATCTGCTCTACGAGGGGCTGAAGGCGCTGAATGGCCTGTTGCTCGGATGGAGCGACCGCGTTCTCCATCGCTTGCAATCTGCCAAGGCGATTGCCCATGTCATTGATCTCGGTTCTGACGCTGCGCAATTCAAGGCCTTCGGTATCCCAGCTGAATTGCGTGTGATCCGCGAGGTTTTCCATCACCTGGGCATGATGCGCGATTTGCCTGGCATCGTATTGCATATCGTTGAGCAGGTGAGTTGTTCTTCGACCGGTCCGCGGCGTTACCGCCGCGTTAGAAGCTGCGGCCAGAAAGCTGACTGCGCAAACGGCCGCTCCCAGTTTCAACACTTTATGAGCGTGCATCCGCTTCCGTCTCCTTTCTTCATCCCATTCTTGGATGCGTGGAAATGGAGAGGGAACCAAGCCGAGCTATTCGGTTCTTAACGCGGTCATGGGATCGATGGCCGCGGCCCGGACAGCAGGGGCTGTGGCGGCTATCAAAGCGCACGCTGCCAGAGCGCCGGCAGCGGCCGACAGGGCGACCAGATCCGTTCCCGCGACGCCATAGTAGACCTGGCTGGCGATGATTCTACCCACCGCAGCAGCGACCGGTATCCCGAGCAACAGGCCCATACCCGCCAGCACAAACGCGCTGCGCAAAATTAGGCCGACCACTTTTCCGGGCCTGGCGCCGAGCGCCATTCGGATGCCGATCTCGCTGGTCCGCTGGACGACGCTGTAGGCGAGAACACCGTATAGACCGACGGCCGCGAGCACCAGGGCGACAATGCCGAACAATCCGGCGAGAGTTGCGACGGCGCGCTGCTGGTCCAACACGAGCGAGATTTGCTGATTGATCGTGCGGACGCTCACCAGCGTGAGATTCGCATCGGCATCCGCCAAAGCCCTTCTCAACACCGGTTCCAACTCGCCTGGATCTCTGCGCGTACGCAGAAGAGCGCCGGTCATGAAGTGAGACCGCGCTTCCAGTTTTTCAAGCGTGGATTCGTTGTACTTTGCGGTTTGGGCAAGCGGCACAAAAAACATAGGCCGCACCGGACGGGCCGGCTGCGTGTACTTGGCATCCCTCACGATCCCAACGATTCGGAATGTACGCGCGTTGGCGGGCAGGTCAATGCCGAAATGCTTATCCAGGGGATCCTCGCCCGGCAAGAAGCGGCGCACAAACGCTTCGTTGACGACAGCTACGTTTTCGGTATGCTCTGAGTCCGCATCAGTGATGCTGCGTCCGCGGAGTACCGGCTGCCCAACCGTCTCAAAATGGCCTGCACTGACGCGCTCCCAGGACGCGCCGGAGTTCTGGTTAAATCGGGCGGGAGGATGGCCATCGATAACAATCAACTCTCCCCAGTTGTCCATGAACGGCGTATACATCGCCAAGCTGGCGCGCTCGATGCCGGGGACGCGCCGCAGGCGGTCGAGGAGATCGCGGTAAACGGCCTGGAGACGGTCCTGCGGATAAGACGAGGGCAACGGGTTGAAATTAACGCTGACCAGGCCCTCAGACCGGAACCCGAAATCCTGGTGTTCCAGTTTAGATAAACCGCGGGTCAGCATGGCAGCGCCGGCCACCAAGACCATTGCGAGCGTGGCTTGCACAACCAGCAGCGCTTTGCGCGCAATGGAGGAATGATCCCGAGTGCTCCGGCCGGCGCCGCGGAGTGCTTCCACGGGATCGCGGCGCGCAGCGAGCCATGCTGGAACGCCGCCAGCAATCATTCCGGTAGCCAGCGACAGCGCGAACGCAAATGCCAGGACAGAAAGCGATGGGGTGGTGCTGAAAGGCAGATAGGTGGCGTTGTGAAACGCGAGCGCGACGATCAGCTTGTCCGCGGCGTACGCGACCAGCACTCCAATCGCGCCTCCCCCGACGCCCAGAAGAACGCTTTCGACCAAAGACTGCGAGATGAGGCGGATGCGCGAAGCGCCCATCGCAAGACGTATGGACGTTTGCACACGGCGCGCCATGCCCCGGGCAATCACCAGATTTGCGACATTGGCGCAGGCGATCAGCAGCACCAGCCCACACAACGAGAGGAGAATTTGCAAGCTGCTGCCGTAATCGTCGCGCATCTCTTCTACGCCGTTCCCCGCGGGAATTACCTCAATGTGCTGTCTCGGCAGCACGCGCTGGACTTCACCCATCCAGGCCGCCGGATATCCGCTGTCGTGTTCCAGCCACTGGCGGAGGACTGCGGTAAGACGGGCTGGCATCCCGTCTGTCGACGCGCCCGGCTTCAGCCGTCCAATAGAGCGCAGCCAAGCTGACACGGATTGTCTTAAGAGGGATTCGTGTCCGGCGATGAGCGGCTCTTGCTGCAGAGGAAGCCAAAAGTCCGGCGGGTTGCTTTTGAGCGTATCGCCGAAAAATCCTGGAGGAGCGATCCCGATGATGGCGAATGGCTGGCCTTGGATGTTCACGGTGGATCCGATCGCGGACCCACTCGCACCCCACTCCGATTGCCACGCCCGATAGCTCAAGACCGTAACCGGAACGGCCGACGCGCGATCGTCGGCGGGCGAGAACAACCGGCCGGCAAACGGGCGAATGCCAAAAACCGAAAAGTAG
Organism: Bryobacteraceae bacterium; assembly: GCA_035293725.1. Lineage (GTDB taxonomy): Bacteria > Acidobacteriota > Terriglobia > Bryobacterales > Bryobacteraceae > Palsa-89. The sequence goes on along the minus strand of DATGMH010000155.1, from coordinate 85,505 downwards.
TTGCCCGTTACGTATTCGCCGCGCAATGGTTTGGGGACGGTATCGATGTTCGGGCGCAGGACGCTGTACTGCCAGTCAGTCGATTGAAACGCCGCCAGCTCCTCAAATTCCGGCGCGGAGGCACGGAGCCGCTCAAATAGCGGGAACGAGTACATGCCCCAGTTGTCCTGTGGACCGCCCTCCACACAGCAGTCGTAACCGGAGCCGATGCGGTACAGGCGGGGAGGATCGGCGACCGGGAGCGAGCGGAACATGACGTCATGCATCAAAGAGAAAATTGCGGTGGTTCCGCCGATTCCGAGCGACAACGTCAGGACGGCCGTGAGTGTGAACACCGGGGAGCGCCGAAACTGGCGAACGGCATACTTAATGTCTGCAGCGAGATTCAGCATATCGGTCTCACGGGGATACGAAAGAGAGCGCGGGTTGGTTCCGAGGAAGATCTGAACGCGAGCTTGGCCGCCATGCCGGTTTATACGGGGGCGGAGGGGAAAAGTTACGGGCGAATGGCTCTAGCCGCAGACGAACGCGGATGCATCCAGACAAGACGAAGTCAATTCGCGCTTATCGGCCTGCATCCGCGGCTAACAACAGAGTATCGCTAGGCGCCGAGTTTGAAGGCGATCAGTTCGCCGCTATAGCCGGCGCCGCTGATAGCCAACACGATGTACTGCTGGCCGTTCACCATGTAGGTCATGGGCGAGCCGCTCTGGGGCGCGGGCATGTAAACTGCGCCGACTTCCTTGCCGGTGGCCTTGTCATAGGCGCGCAGCATAGCGCCGCGCTGGCCGTTGGGGGCCGTAAAGAAGCCCGCTTCACCTGCGATCACGAGGGTCTTGGTGGTCAGGACGCCGATGATGCCGGACCGGCCGGTGCGCGGTATGTTCAGGCCCTTGAGAGCCGGGTTGTTGCGGATGTTATCGGGTGTTTCGCCGTGAGCAACCTGCCAGACGATGTCGCCCTTGTCCAGACTGATTGCGCTAATGCGGCCGTAGGGTGGCTTGAGCAGGGGCAGGCCCTTGACGCTGAGGCCGAACCCGCCGCCCTCGCCGGAACCATCGCCGCCGCGTCCACCGCGTCCGGCGGCTGCTCCACGTCCGCCAGCAGCGCCTCGCCCGCCGTCCGGAGCAGCGGCCGATCCAACACCACCGTTCGCCGCAGCTTCAGCGCGTCCGCCTGGACGAGCGATGCCCTGAACATAGTTCATGTCCGACTTCGACGGATCGGGCTTGACCAGACCGAGCGTGGCCGTTGCGGTTTGCGAGAAAACATAAACCGTGTGCGTTTCGGGATCATAGGATCCACCAGGCCAATTGCTGCCGCCGAGTGAACCGGGTGACGTAATCGCGGCCAGCGGGCCGTCCGGATTGCTGACCACGGGAGGCGTAAAGATGGGCCCGATCTTGTACTTTGAAACCAGCTTCACGGCTTCTTCGTGCAGCTCCGGAGTGAAATTGATGAGACTGTCCTCAGTCACGCCCTGATTGTCGTAGGCCGGTGGCTTGCTGGGGAAGGGCTGCGTCGGCGAGTACCACTCGCCGGGCACATCGCCTTTGGGAACCGGGCGCTCTTCCATCGGCCAGATCGGTTGGCCCGTGACGCGATTGAAAACGTAGAGGAACGCTTGTTTGGTGGGCTGCGCCAGAGCCGGAACAACACGGCCATTCACGTTGATATCGGTCAATATGGGCGCGCAGGGGATATCCATATCCCAGATACCGTGATGGACGAGCTGATAATGCCATTTGCGCTGGCCCGTGTGCAGATCGAGAGCGACGATGCTTTCACCGAACAATCCGGCGCCGGGGCGGTGGCCGCCGTAATAATCACCGGTCGGCAGTTCGACCGGCAAGTACAGAGTGTTCGTCGCCACGTCGGCTGACATCTGGCCCCAAACGCCCGTATTGCCGGTGTAGGACCAGGAGTCGTTCAGCCAGGTTTCGATGCCAAATTCGCCGGGCTTGGGGATAGTGTGGAAAATCCAGAGGCGTTTGCCGGTGCGCGCGTCGAAACCGCGGACGTAGCCTTTGACGTGCTTGAAGCTGGGAATATTGCCGCCGGCCTTATGGGCGGCGCCGACCACAACCACATCGCCGGCGACCAGCGGAGTGGAGTGCAGCCCGACCTCACCGGTTTCGAGATCGATTTCCTGGTCGTCATTCTCCTTCAGGTCCACCACGCCGTTATTGCCGAAGCTGGAAACGGGAACGCCGGTTTTCGCGTTCAGTGCGATAAGCCGATATCCGGGCGTCACATAGAGGATGCGTTCCTCGCGGCCGTCGGTCCAATAGGCAACGCCATGACCGGAGAGCTGGCGCGGCGCGTTCATGCCGCGTTTTCCTTCGTTCTCGCTATGCATCCACAGCATTTCGCCGGTGCCTGCATCCAGCGCGACTACGGCGCGGCGGCTGCCCGCAGTGACATACAGAACGCCATGCACCATGAGCGGCGTGGATTCGTACTGAAATTCCGGACGCGGACCGAGGTTATCGGTTTTGAAGCGCCAGGCGACCTCCAGGTTATTGAAGTTGGAGGCGTTGATCTGATCGAGTGGGGAGTAGCGGGTAGAGCCCAGATCTCCACCATAGGTGGTCCACTCTCCATTCTTCGCTCCGGATTGAGCAAGAAGGGGCAGGGTCACGCAAACTAACAGGCCCGCCAGGGGGGCCATACGAACGACATTCTTTCGACTCACGCAGTCTTCCTTTCTTCGCGCAAAACGTCCCCGTTTTTGCTAGAGGCCGGCGCTCGCGGTGCGAACCTGGGAGCACTGCCGTAATGCGTTTCACTATATCGTTGCGGGGTTTTGCGTGTCAAACAGCATCCACGATCAATACACTGCTAAGCGGGATATAGCAAATTCGATCCCGTTCCCAAGCCGTGCTTTCGATCAAGCGCGGAGGACGTCGTTGGAGCGATCGTGCGGGGTCGTGTAGGCCAGCGTGCCGGCGCGGCCCCAGTGCCCTTTCTTGTAGGTGATCACCGAAAGATCGGAGTTGTAGCTGCATTCTTCTCCGGCCGCGGTAAATCGAATGGCGCCGGAGAACATATGCGCTTTGTCGAATGTGGCATGGAGGACCCGGCTTTCGGGAAGAACGCCGTAAACCCAGCCCCAGTTGCCTACGCCGCTCTGAGGAAAAAGCGCGCGATAGTTGGCGTAGTCGGCCGGCGGATTGGCGCTGGGCTGAATGCGCGCGCGGCTTTCCGGCGTTACCTCGGTAACTCGCAGCCGTGTCTTGATGCCCTTCACCTTGAACTGGTCCATCGCTTTTCCCGCAGGGCCCAATGTCCAGGGCTGGCCGCCGGTATTCACGACCGCGGCCGTGTGGCCTAATTGCGACGTCGGCGCGTCCACGCTTCGGTCCGACACCTGATAAGCCAAATCGTGATCGATGCGGCAACGCTTGGCGGCTTCGATGGTGTCGGTAAATACGACGCCGGTCATAGGGGCTGGAGTAAAGATGGTGGACATCATTTGAATCGCCCACCGTCCGTCGTTGTTGGTGATGGAATAGACGCCCTCACAGCGGGTCAGCTTCTTGCCATCGCTCCCATAGCGGTTGTAGCGCATGGCAATGCCGGCCAGGACAGGATCGCAATTGAGGACCTCGAGGCCGTCGAACACGTCGTACGATCCGGGTTTGAGATAGCCGTCGTGATCTGTATAGCGTTCGGGATTCTCCGACATGTTGATCGAGGCGGGGGCGTGCGCGAACAGTTGTTCGGGTCTCTCCACCACTACAGGTTCGGTGCCCTCGAAGGAAACAAAGGGAAAATGCATCACGTCGGCGATGCCTCTGAGATTGCGCTGGCTCAAAGCTTCGAAGAATTGCATTAAGACGCGCACGCCTTGCGGCACGGAATGCTGATAGGTGAGCGGGAACCGGTTGTCCACCATGCCGCGCGGTCCGAGGCCTTTGGGCGCTTGAGGATCTTCCGCAGGGGTTCCACCAGGCGGTGCCGCTTGTTGGGCGAGCGCGGAATTGACTGCCACGGCGCCTGCTAATCCCGCCGCTGCGCCAGTCAAGAAATCGCGCCGCGCGCTATCGCGCTGAACCGGGGCCGTCGAATCGCTGTTCGGTCGATCGCTCATGAGAGTTCTCCTCGGTGCATTCTAGCTCTACTGGCGGCCTTAGCTGTCGGGGGATCCGAAGAGCAGCCGGACCAGCTCCAGGCCCTCCTCTTTGGTCTGGATGCGGGACTCGAGCTGCGCGTCCTCGGCGACTTCGAGCATGCGGGAAAAATCCGGACCGGGGCGGTAACCGGCCGCGATCAGATCGTCGCCGGTGACCAGGCGCGGCGGGCGAAGCAGCTCGGGTGGCGCGTGTTCGAACTTGGACTTGACGAACTGGTAGTTGTCCAAATTATTGTGGCTCGAGGCGCAGTCCAGCCGGTGCAGCTCCAGATGTTCCTCGAAGCGATCCATGCGCAGCATGCGTTTCAGAGTGCTCTCGCGCATCTGCTGGACATGCGTGAACCGCATATGGTTGTGGATAAGCGCGACGATTTGATCGATGTCGGCGTTCGAAAATCGCAGCCGCGTCAGAATATCGCGAGCGATGCGTTCGCCCAGCTCGACGTGGCCGTCGAAGCGGATGCGGCCGGCAATGCGAAACGTGCCGGGTTTACCGACGTCGTGCAGCAGCACGCCCCAGGCGAGCGTCGGTGTGGCATTGTGCAGACCCTCCAGCATGATTAATGTGTGGGTCCAGACGTCGCCCTCAGGGTGAAATTCCGGCGGCTGCTGGACGCCCTTCATCGCTCCGATCTCCGGCAGGACGTCTTCGAGCAGCCCGGAGCAATCCAGGAGTTCGAAGCCGCGGCGTGCGCCGCCTTCGGTGAGGATTCGAGACAGCTCATCGCGGATCCGTTCCGGCGAAACGCGGCGGATGCGCGCGTGCAGTTCCCGGATGGAGGCCAGAGTGGCTGCATCGATTTTGAAACCCAGCCGCGCTGCAAACCGGACGGCGCGCAGCATGCGCAGATGATCTTCCTGGAAGCGCTGCGCGGGATCGCCGATGGCGCGAATGACCTTGTTACGGAGATCGTCAAGGCCGCCGACGTAATCGACCACGTGACCGGCGGGGTCGTCCAGGTGCGCCGGATCCAGCAGGAGCGCGTTAATAGTGAAGTCGCGCCGCAGCACGTCCTGGCGCGGATCCTTTTCGAAGACCACCTGGCCGGGGTGGCGGCCGTCCTGGTAAGAATGGTCGCTGCGGAAGGTCGCAACCTCCACGCCATCGACCAGGATGACGCCGAACTGCGCGCCCACTAATTGCGCGCGCGGGAAAATTTGGAGCAGCGCGCCGGGAGTCGCATCGGTTGCGATATCATAATCCTTCGGTTCACAGCCCAGCACCAGATCCCTTACGCAGCCGCCCACCAGCCAGGCCATGTAGCCTCGCTTGTGCAGTTCTTCTGCAATGAGGAGGGCTGGGGTGGGCGCCACATCTCATCGTAGGATATAAGCCATGCCTTCAGTAAAATGGAACTGGGAAAACGCACGGCAGTAATGTCACCCGAAGAAAGAAGGCCCATCACGAACACCGCCAAGGTCGTGGTGGCCACCACCGTCGCACTTTCGTTCATCAGCTTTTGGCGTGGCGCAGCGATCGTCCTCTCGGACCTGGCCTCCTCGGCCTACTATGCCGGAGGCATCGCTGAAGTTGCCATTGGCCCGGCTGCACCCTGGTTCGTCTTGGCCGTGATGCTGTTCAGCTTCGCGGTCCGATCCGTGTACATGGAAAGCTGCAGCATGTTCGTGCGCGGCGGCGTGTACATCGTGGTCAAGGACAGCATGGGGCCGATGATCGCGAAGTTCTCAGTTTCGGCCCTGGTATTCGACTACATCCTGACCGGGCCGATCAGTGTGGTCAGCGCGGGCCAGTATCTCGGACACCTGCTGGACGAGATCGCGCACATGATGGGACAGTCGTTCCCATTCAACGTGGACCACTTCGCGGCCTTTTTCGCGGTTGTGGTCACCGGTTACTTCTGGTGGACGAATATTAAAGGCATTCACGAATCCAGCGGCAAAGCGCTGCGCATCATGCAGATTACGACCGTTATGGTGGTGGCGTTCATAATCTGGGCGCCGCTTACCATCTTGCTGCGCGGCCACGCGACGCTTCCTCCGGCGCCCCTCCCGCACAATCTGCGGTTCAGCCCCGCCAATCCTGACGCGTTGGGGTGGTTCAAAGGAACGTTTTGGCCCAGCATCCCTGTCATTGCGCTGATCATCGCGTTCGGACATTCGCTGCTGTCGATGAGCGGTTTTGAAACTCTGGCCCAGGTATATCGCGAGATCGCATATCCGAAAATGAGGAATCTCCGGATTACCGCCAACATCGTTTGTTGGTACGCGGTGATCTGCACGGGCATCATCACGGTGCTGGCGGGCATCATCATCACGCCCTCGGATATCCGCAATATGTACGCCGACAACCTGCTAGGCGGCTTGGCGATGCGCCTGGCGGGGCCCGAACTGCTCAAGCTGCTGTTCCACATCTTCGTCGTAATCGTCGGCATTTTGATCCTTTCCGGCGCGGTGAACACGGCCATTATCGGAGCTAACGGCGTCATGAATCGCGTGGCCGAGGACGGTGTGCTGCTGGACTGGTTCCGCAAGCCGCACAAGCGCTTCGGGACTACCTACCGCATCATCAACCTGATTGCCCTGCTTCAAGTGCTCACAATCATCGCGAGTCGCGGCGACATGTATCTGCTGGGTGAGGCGTACGCCTTCGGCGTGGTCTGGAGCTTCTTCTTGAAATCGCTGGGCGTGCTGGTGCTCCGGTATCAGCGGCACGATCAGGAATACAAGTTTCCGTTTAATTTGCACATCAGCGGCCTGGAAATTCCGGTTGGGCTGGGCGTGACGACGCTGATCCTGGGATTCGTCGCTGTCGCCAACCTGTTCACCAAACAGATCGCGACCATTTACGGGCTGGCTTTCACCGGCGTTGTTTTTGTGGTGTTCACCATTTCTGAACACGTGAACGCGCGTAAGCGCCGGCTACAGCATTTGGAGAAGAAACCGCTGGAGGAGTTCAACCTGGAGCACCAGCCGCAGGTCAGCACCGGGACCTTGCACGCGCGCGCCGGCTGCGTGCTGGTGGCCGTGCGGGACTATCATCAGATGGAGCACCTGCGGAAGGTGCTGCAAAAGACCAATCTGCGGCGTCACGACATCGTAGTGATGACGGTGCGCACGATATCGACCGGCGTGGGCGAATATGACCTGGCCGACGATCAGATTTTCAGCGACTACGAGCGCGAATTGTTCAGCCACGTCGTCGAGATGGCGGAAAAAGAAGGCAAGCCGGTGGAACTGCTGGTGGTTCCGGCGGTGAATCCCTTCGATGCCATGGTGCAATCGGCTGCCAAGCTACAGGTGTCGCGGCTGGTCACCGGTGTTTCCGCGCGCATGACGTCGGAAGAGCTGGCGCGAAAGATCGGCCTGGCATGGGAGAGTCTGCCCGAGCCGCGGCACGCGTTTTCGCTCGAGATCATCAGCTCCGATCGGCCATCCATCTTCGTCAACCTGGGGCCGCACCCGCCGAGGCTATGGCCAGAGGATGTGGATCGGCTCCACGACTTGTGGCTGCGCTTAAGCGATACGGACGAGCTGGGGGCCAAGCTGCATCATCGTGACGTTGTGGGGCTGGCGCTGCGCAGGCTCGAGAAGGATTTGAAGGGCGGCGACAGCAACCAGGTTGTCCAGGACCTCAAGAACGAACTGAAGAAGACTTAGCGGCGCGCTCGCTCGTGGGCCACGATGCGCAGCCGCCTGTAATCGAGGGTCCAAGTGCCCTCTCGATACAGCTTTGGGCGCAGGCGCTCGGCGATTCGCGAGGTTGCTTGCCGCGTTTCTTCGGCCGATAGGCCGCGGAAGTAGCTCATGCAGAACATCCTGAGCCAGTCCTCGATACCGTTCTCGCCTTCGAGCGGCGTAGGGCGATCGAAGAGAAAAGCTTGATTCACTTCCAGCCCGTTTTTTTCGAGCAGCGGCGCGAACTCGCCGACGCTGGGGAAAGTCCACGGGCATTGCTGACCGGCCCGGGGTCCGAGCACGGCTCCGAGCGCCTCAATGACGGAGGCGATGCAGCCTTTCCCGCCGAATTCGCAGACGAACCGGCCGCCCTGCCGCAACGCGCGAGCAGCGCAGGCCGCGACTGCCGCGTGGTCCTTCACCCAGTGGAGCGCGGCGTTGGAAAAGATCGCATCGAACGGCTCAGCGAATTGGAAGCTTACCGCGTCGGCTGGTTCGAAGGTGACTTCCGGAAAATTCTTCCTTGCCTCCGCGAGCATTTCGGGTGAATTGTCGAGCCCGATCACTGTCGCGCCGGAGCGCGCGATCTCGGCCGTGAGCTGTCCGGTTCCGCACCCGATATCGAGGATCCGTTCGCCGGCGCGCGGCTGCAGCAGTTCGAGCAGGCTTTCGCCGTATTGCCAGACGAAGGAATGCTTTTTCTGATAACGCTGTGGATCCCAGGCCGCGGTCACGCCTTTTTGCCGCGGGCCTTGTCGGGCTTGGCTTTGGGCGGTTCTTCGGGATCGGCCGGGTCCGCGGCCGCACCAGCCGGGGCCACAGAAGAAAGCACCTCGTTAAAAAGCTCCTGCTTCTTCAGGTCCTTCTTGGACGGGGGCGCCTGCTCGTGGCGATAGTCGTGGTCGTGATAGCAGGTCCGGCACCGGACCTTGGCCGGCTCGTGATCTACCAGGGAAACAATGGCGTGATTCGTAATACGGCGGCACTTTATACAATGATCGTCGATAATATCGCCGAGACGGTAATCAGGCATAGGAAAAACTGCGGACCTTTCGCGAGTATATCAGACGCCAGACCGCGAACTGCTCGCGCCGGCATCGCGACACATGGACTCGCGACGGCATCGCGCTAATTCGCGGATGACACCGGCTTGGTCCATTCCCCGATCCAGTCCAGGAACGAGTTGTACCAAAGTACGCTGTTCTGCGGCTTCAGAATCCAATGGCCTTCGTCGGGAAACTCCAGGAGCTTGGAAGGCACTTTCTGAATTTGCAGCGCCGTAAAAAGCTGCAATCCTTGCGTGTAGGGCACTCGAAAATCCTGTTCACCGTGAATCACCAGGGTCGGGGTATGGAAATCCTTGACGTAGTAGCTGGGCGACCATTTCGCGTACGAGTCGGGATTATCCCACGGCGTTCCACTGAACTCCCAGAGCGGGAACCACAGTTCTTCGGTGGCGCCAAACTCACTGCGCAGATCGTAGACGCCGGCGTGCGAGATGAGGGCCTTAAAGCGCTGAGTATGGCCGAGAATCCAGTCGATCATGTAACCGCCGTAGGAGCCGCCCGCCGCCGCCATGCGGTTCGAGTCCGCGTAGGGCAGGGCAGCGGTGTAGTCGGTGACGGCCATGATGTCGTCGTAGGGCTTGCCGCCCCAATCGTCTTTAATGTCTTCGGTGAACTTCTGGCCGTAGCCGAAGGAGCCGCGCGGGTTGGGCATCACGACCACGAATCCAGCGGCTGCGAATACCTGCGCGTTCCAGCGATAAGTCCAGCTCTCGCCCCATTCGCCTTCCGGTCCGCCATGGATCAGCATGAGCACCGGATATTTTCGGCTGGCGATGAAATTCGGAGGCTTCACCAAAAAGCTCTGGACGCGCGCCTTGTCCGAGCTTTCAACCCAAAATTCCTCGAGCGGGGTCAGAGCGTAACCGGAGAGCAACGCGTCGTTGAGATGCGTGAGCGCCGAAGACGTGCCGCCGCTTGACGATGCCCGGTACAACTCCGTCGGCGCGGATCCGCTCTGCCCGGAATAAATCATGGTTTTTCCGTCCGAGCTGAATTGCATGTCGTCGAACGTGTGGGGGCCGGAAACGATAATGCGGCTTGCTCCTCCGGCGGCGGGAATCATTTGAATGCTTTGGCGGCCGCGATCGATCACCGTGTAAAAAAGCGCATTGGAATCGGGCGACCAGGTGAAGCTCTCCACCGAGCGATCCAGCGCTTCGGTGACGCTGTTTACCTTGCCGGTGGCGCGTTCGAGCACCATCAACCGCCAGCGGTCGCTCTCATATCCCGCGCGAGCCTGGCTGCGATAGGCGAGCCAGCGGCCGTCCCGCGAATATTGCGGGCTCGCGTCGGCGCCGGCATTTATCGTAATCTTCGTGGAATCGCCGCCGCCGATCGGGACGACGAACAGGTCAGAGTTGGTGCTGATTGCGGTCACCGGGTCGGCATTCATCGAGTAGCAGACTTCTTTGGAATCCGGCGAGATCGCATAGTCGTCGGGGCCGCCCAGCGAAAATGGCGGCACGTCGCGGTCGCCGGGCGTCAGGTCCTTCACCGCGCCGCCCTCGGCATCCACTACCATCAGGTGCGAGCGGCGTTTCCTCTGCCAGTCCGTCCAGTGGCGGTAGAGAAGCGTGGTGTAGCTGCGCGCTTTGACTTTGCTGTTCTTTTCGGCGTCCAGTCGAGCCTGGTTGCAGGCGTCGTCGGCGCAATCGGCATACACGTCGCTGGTAAAGACGAGCTTCTTCCCGTCCGGCGAAAAGAGCACGCCGCCTGCCTCCGTCGAGATGTTGGTAATCTGCTTCGGCTCAGAGCCGTCCGCGTTCATGGTCCAGACTTGCGCCGAACCGCCGCGGTTGGAGATGAACGCGATGCGCTTGGAATCGGGCGACCATTGCGGCCGTTCGTTGTCATCGCCCTGGGTGGTGATCTGGCGCGGCGCGCCACCCAGCACTGGAACCGTGTAGATCTGTTTCGGCTTGGTGTTCTGATCGAGATTAATGCTCTGAACTGTGAACGCGACCGTTTTGCCGTCCGGCGAAAGCTGCGGCTCGCTAATGCGCGCGATCTTCATCAGCGCCTGCACATCGAAAGGCTGCTTTTGCGCGCCTAACCCGAGAGCGAAGGCCAGCAGGAGGCACGAAGATCGTGTCACCGTCATATGACTCGATTGTAAGACAGTGACTGGCGTTCAATTCCTTCCGGCGCCGAAAGCCGCGGACAAACCGAGGAGCGCGGATTCGAGAAGGGTCTGATCTACAACGCGAGTTGGCCTTGGTACTGCATGTCGGGCAGGTGGAATTTGTGCTGCAGTTTGAGGCCGCGGACTTCAAGTATGAAATCGACTTCTTTGGCGCTCGGAGCGATCGGTGGAGTGCGCGGGAACAGGAAATGGATCTCAGAGCCTAGACTCTCAACCTGCACGTCCTGGGCGTAGATCGCGCGTCCGCCTTTGGGGACCAGCTGGGCAGCGTCAAGGAGCTGCGACCGCAACGCATCGGCGCTCGTATGCGTGCGGTCCTGATCGTCGTCAGAATCGGGATTGCCGGCACCGTAACGGTTGCGGCGATTGGCGGGCATGCGGAAGCCGAAGACCGAGACCACGTAGTATTTCTCGCTCGCCTCCGCCACTGCTTTGGCTTCTTCCGCGCTGGCGGCGCCCTGGCGTTGCAAGGCCTGCTGAACGGGCAAGGCGCTGTCCCAGCGGATGGTGACATTCATGGGTGCAGTGTTGGGGTACCCGCCGCCGGTGTCATCGGGATAACCGCCGCCTCGAGGATAGCGTCCGCCGCCACCCGGATATCCGCCGCCCGGGTAACCGCCGCCGGGATAACCGCCGCCCGGGTAACCTCCTGGATAGCCGCCGCCGGGAAAACCGATGCCGCCACGCCGGCCCATCCCACCTCCCCCGCCGCGGCCGCCATAGTTCGGGCGCTGCGGTGTTACAGTTTGTTCCTTCGCCCAGGGAGAGTCCGTCAGGATTTTGTTAATGTCGTCGTCAGTCCACTGCGTGTAATCTCTGTTTTTCCAGGAGTCGGCGGCGAATAAAGCCAGAGCGCACGCGGTCCCGGTGAGTGCAATCCCCAAGAGTTTGCAAGGCATCTTGCTTCGCCAGACGCTGTGCGGGCATGGCCCGTTACGCTAAACTCATCTATTGCTCGCTTTTCCACTGTCAAGTTTTGTAAGGGAGTTCTGAAGCGATGCGCGATTTCCGGTTAACCTGCGCTTCACCGGACGCGTCGTTAGTATTCGTCTCGACATGAACACAAGTACGTTTCTACTGTTGGGCGCTGCTTTCTGCGCCGGAGTGACGTGTAGCGCGGTGCGGGCCGCCGCCCCGGCAGACGCCGTTCAACTGCTCGATCATGCGCCGCTCCGGTTCGAGCCGGCCAGCGATCGGGCCGCGTTCGTCGCTCGCGGCGCGCGCTATCGCTTCCAGTTTTCCAAGAACCGCGCGATGCTCGAGACCGCGGGCGGCAAAGTTTCGCTGCGCTTCCAGGGTGCCGATCCGAATGCGCGCCCGGACGGTCAGGAGAAGCTGCGATCGACGACCAGCTTGTTCTTCGGAAACGATCCGGCGGCGTGGCGCCAACATATTGACAATTACGGCCGCTTACGCGTCTCCGGCATTTATCCCGGCGTGGATCTGGTCTATTACGGCAATGCGGGCGAACTGGAGTACGATCTGAACGTTGCGCCGGGCGCCGATCCAGGCCGGATCCGTCTGCGGCTAGCGGGTGCGCGCGCTAAGCTCGATCGCAGCGGTGACCTGATCGCGGCCCTGGTGCAGAAGCGGCCGGTCGCGTATCAAATGGATGAGCACGGCGCGCGCGTTCCGGTCCAAAGCTGCTATCGCCGCAATGCTGACGGCTCATTCGGCTTCGCGCTGGGTGCTTACAACCATAACCGCGAGCTGGTGATCGATCCCGTGCTGACATTATCCGCTTACTTCGGCGGATCCAATCAAGACATCGCTTACGCGGTTGGGCACGACCAGATCGGGTTTCTGTACATCGCGGGCACCACCAATTCCAGCGATTTCCCCGTCTCGGGAAATGCTTCGCAAAAAACTGCGGGCGGATCCGGCGATGTATTCGTTGCGAAGATCGATCCGCACGCGGCGCCGGGCTCCCAATTGGTCTTTGCGACGTACTTGGGAGGAAACAGCGCGGAAACCTTCGGCGGGATGGCCGTAAGCCCGCGCGGCGATGTGTATCTGGCGGGCGGCACTCAATCCACGAATTTCCCTGCCACCTCCGGCGGTTTTCAAACCAGCTTCAAGAGCGCTCCCAATACGCACGGCTGGCTGGCATGGATCGATTCTAATCAGAACCTCGCCTACGCAAGCTATATCGAGGGCAGCGGTTCGGATGTCGGGACTGGAATTGCCATCGCTCCCAACGGAACCGTTTGGGTAACGGGCGGCACTGAGTCCAACGATTTTCCGAACGCCGGCGGAATTCAGAGCGGGCGTACAGGGCTCCAGGACATCTTCATCGCCGGTTTCGACCCCACCCAAAGCGGCGGCAATTCGTTGTTGTATTCGTCGCTGCTGGGCAGCTCCGGTTGGGATATCGGACGCGGAATCGCCGTTGCTGCCGACGGCACGGTCTGGATCGCCGGCGGAAGCTACTACTACGATGCGCCCGTACAGAACGGCTACCAGTTGTCGTATCGCGGCGGCGGCGACGCTTATGTGGCCCACATCAATCCGGCGCTGGGCTCCAGCGGTTTATTGTATGCCACTTATCTCGGCGGTAGTGACCTGGACGATGCGCGCAAAATTGTGCTGGATCCGGCCGGTTTGGTCATCGTTACCGGCTACACAAACTCCTCCAATTTCCCGGTAACCGGAAACGCGCTCCAGACCAGCTACGGCGGCAATACGGATGGTTTCATCGCGATTCTGAATCCTGCGAGCCCCGATCGCGCCAGCCAGTTGGTTTACTCGACTTACTTTGGCGGCGCCGGGCCTGACGTCCCGTTCGATTTGAAACGCGACCCGAATGGGCTGCTCTACATCTCCGGCATGACGATGTCTGCCGGGTTGCCGGCCAGCGCGGGCGCGCTGCAAGCGTCGTATGACGGCAGCATGGATGCGTTCTTGCTGCGCCTTAACCCGTCGCGCGCGGGTACGGCCGGCATCGATTACTTCACCTACCTCGGCAGCGACGGCGTACAGGTCGGCTATGGGGTGGATTTCGATTCGGCCGGCAACACCTACGTGGTCGGCTCGACGAGCGGCCCGATTTTCGACAAACTGGGCGGCGTAGGCAAGATCTCGCCCGCCGGCAAGACCGACATCTTCGTCGCCGGCATTGGAACCTGCGGTTTTGGAATCTCTCCGACCAGCCAGCAATTTGCGGCGGCGGGCGGCTCTGCTACGGTTAACATTGGCGCGCTAGGCGGAGGCTGCGCCTGGAGCGCGTCGAGCAACCTCGATTGGATTACCGTGTCGCCGGCCAGCGGCAGCGGCAGCGGGCAGGTGACAATCACCGCTTCCGCGAACACTACCGGCGCCGCCCGCCAAGGAACGATCAGTATCGCGGGTGCATCGTTCCAAGTAGGACAGGGCCAGTAGCTCCTGCCGCCGCGCCGCTACTGAACTGCGATATTCGCCGTTTGCGATGTTTGGCCGCCGATGCTGACCGACACGGGATACGATCCAGGCGTCAAGCCCGAGGGAACCGCGACGTTCAGCTGATAAAGTCCCGCAAAACCAGGCGCAAGGCCACAGAAGCTGGGCGAGACCTGCGTGGTCCCGATGGTCACCGTCGCAGCCGACTTGCAGCTAGCCAGAGGCGATGAGGGCGCCGGGTCGCCGCTCGCGGGCTGATTCGTAACGGGACCCAGACCGTTTGCGTAGAGTTGGATTGTCTGCCCCCGCGCAGCCGGATTGGACGGGCCGATCACATTTCCCTTCAAATCTTCTGACGCAACTTGATCGCCCACCTTGAACAACGCGGGTGAGTAGTCCGAAAGCGGTACGGTTACCACGTTGCCGAATGCGAGGCCGGCTCCGTCGCCTGCGGTCACCTTCATCTGCACGGAACTCTGCCCCTGCAATTCCCATGGCACCTGCACGTTCACCTGGTTCGGACTCACGAATACCATGTGGCCGGGAAGGCTGAGCTGGGCCGAAGGAACGTCGAAGCTGACGGTTACCAGCTGGATGGTGAGCGGCAATATCAACGTGCTCGCCGCCGCCGTGGTGGTGCTCAGGTTTGTTCCAAAGATCGAGATGTAGGATCCCGGCGCGATCGGCTGGGAAAAACTCGCCGCGTTCAGCACGCTGCCGGCGGTGATTCGCGGCTGCTGCAGCGCCGTGGCGCTCATCGGGATATTCAAGCGTCCGAAGCGTGCGCTGAAGTTATACGTGCCCGGCGTGCTCCCAAGGAATGCTTCCGCACTCGCGATCCCGTTGGCGTCCGTTACGCCTTGCACGTCCTGAAGCGAAGCATCGGATTGCGCGGTGAAGCTCACGTTCAGTCCTACTACCGGTGCGCCGTTGTTGTCGACCAGCCGCACGACGATCGGGCCGGCATCCTGCCCGGGTAGCGTGTCGGCTGGACTCGACAGCACGATCATATTGCCTACGGCGGGGCTGGCGACCAGGAACAGGTACGGAATGTGAATCGGGATAGGCCCGCCCTGAACCGTCACGAATCCGGAGTAGGAACCAGCTGAGGGCACGAACCCTGACACCGTCGCGTTGACCGTAGCCGTAGCGCCGGGAGCCAATGTCAGGCTCTTTTGATCGATGGTCACACTTGCTCCGCTCGCCGCAACGGCCGGGGTAATTACGAGCGATAGGTTCGCGGTCGCCGTGCCGCTGTTCGTGATCTGGAACGATTTGGTGGCGGGCACCGTGGAGACCACGCCGAAAGAGATGGAAGGCGGATTGGCAACGACGGTGGACTGTACCGCCGCGCCCGCATCCAGCAAGCCTCCCCCGAGCTGTTGCACCCCCACCGTGCCGCCCTGTTCGTCCACCGTGACAACTTGCGAAGCGGAGTTGACTAGCGCCGATTTGATCTGAGCAGGTGAAAAATTCGGATGAGCCTGCTTGACCAGCGCGGCTGCGCCCGCTACTAATGGTGTCGCAAAGCTCGTGCCCGAGCCCGCAAAGTAGCGGTCGAGACTGTATAGCTCGCCGAGCGGATCATAGTTCTGTGTCGCCAGGTAAATGTCGCTGAAGAAATTCTCGCTGCCGCCCGTGGCCACGAGGTCCGGTTTGATCGCGTTGTCGCCGGTGGACGGCCCGGTCGACGAGTAGTAAGAAAGGAGGTTGGTGAGGCTCGACGACTTCACGATCTCGATGCCGGTGCGCGGGATCGTCACTGCATAGCCGGAATTCGCGCCGATGAAGGACTTCAGGGCGGTCCCGTCCGAGTTGCCTATCATGATGGTGGGAATGTTGGTGGATGTCAGGCCGCCCGGCGTGATCGGCGGGGAAGAGTCCGCCATGTAGAGCACCACTCCAATCGCGCCCGCGTTCTGGGCGTTGGTCACCTTCACGGAAAAATTGCAGGTGCCGCGTTCGATCAGCGCGAACGATCTATTGAGGGAAGCCGCCGGGAACGCGCTGCAGCCCAAGCCATTGTCCCCGAGCTGGGTGACATCGAGCAGCGGACCGCTCTGACCGTTGGGAGGCGGGCCGTCGCCCAGCTCTCCCGGGATCAATTGCAGATTCGACGGAACTCCCGAGCCCAGGACCTGCAGAGCATTGGCGATGTAGTGAGAATTCGTCGTCGAACCGACTGCAATGGCCGAAGGCGCGTCGCCGGGGCTCTCGATGCTTCCCAGAGTTGGCGCGAAATAGCTGGAGGCGCCGTCCCCATCGTTGCCGGCCGCGATCACTACCACCAGCCCCGCGTGAACCGCGTTCTCCACCGCCACGGCCAATGGATCACAAGGCACGCTGCTAGGTTGCCCGCAAGCCGCGCCCGTATCCAGCGGGCCGGTGAACGCAGGACCACCCAACGACAGCGAAGCAACGTCCATACCGTCGCTGAGCGCGTCTTCCAGCGCCATAATGATCGCGTCATCCGCCGCTCCGTCGTTCACCAGCGGCGACCCGAATACCTTGTAATTTCCGAGGTACGCTTTGGGAGCCATGCCGTTGAACGTGAGGCCGGCGGGGCCGGTATTGGAAACGCCGGCCGCTTCCGAAGCAGTCCCGGTGCCGTGGCCCACGCGGTCGCGCGGTGTGTAATCGTCGGGGTTGGAATCCGCCGCCGGATTCGATGGATCGCTTCCGGCCGCGTCGATCGCAGTATAGCTGCGCGCAACGATCACCTTATTGTTCGTATACGCGGAGCAGTTCGGAATGCTGACCTCCGGCCCGTTCGGATAGGCCGTCTTGCAGATGGGAAAACCAGCCGGTACGGCCAGCGAGCTGTCCTGAAACGCCGGATGCGTTTGGTCGATTCCCGTATCGATGATGCCGATCTTGACGCCCGCGCCCGCATTGCCGGTGCCGCCCAACACATTCCATGCGCCCGGCCCATCCACCAGCTGTGTCGCCCGATTCAGGTTCAGATGATAGCGGCGGCCCGGGACCACCCCTTTGACGCCCGGCAGCGCTCTCAACTCGTCCACGCGCTCCTTGGGCGCGACCACAAAGACGGCGTTCAAAAGCGAGCTGGTTTCCCCGCTGACTTGGATGTGGCGCGACGCCAGTGCGCTCTTCAGTGCCTCGTGTTTGGCCTGTAACTGCTGCCGGTAATTCCCCGCAGCCAACGATCGGGCCTGCTCAGCGGATCGATAGCTTTCGGCTACCGGCGAGTCTTCGAGGATCAGGATAAAATGCTGCGGGCGCGACTGCGCAACAACGGCCGGAACCAGCGCCAGCCCGAGCAGGGCGGGCACAAACACGCGCAAGTGCTTATAAAAACGTTGTGACATGACTTTCAAATGGATAAACCCCAAGCGATGGAAATTTCCTTCTTTGGACACGAGGAAAGTAAGAATATCGGCTTTATATGTAAACGGCCATCCGGCGTTTGCCTTCAGAGCGCTAAGCTTTTCTGCTTAGGACGCCATCTGGCTTAAGCGCGTTGCGGATTTTGTCCAGACCATTTGCAGGCACGAAACAAACGCTTAGTGCCGCAGGCGAAGATTAGTTCTCTGCCACCTTCCGGACGAAATTTAAGTTTACCGCAGCTCAGAGCGAAGCGACAGGCGCTGCCGTTTTCAGGGAGGGTAATTTTTCGGCGGCGAGTTGCTTCACCTGGGCGATGTTTTGTTCTTTGATTTTCTCGTAGCCGCGAATCTGATCCGGCAGCGCCGCGATTTCGAGCGCCTGCGGGAGATTCTCAGGTGTCACATGCGGCAATAACTGTTCGATCAAGCCGCGATACCAATCGATGAGCGAGCGTTCCAGGCGGCGATGCGCCGGCCAACCGAAAATGTCGAACGGTGTGCCGCGCAAACCCTTCAACCGTTTCAGAATGTTGAGCGGTCTACGGAACCATGGGCCGAGCTTCAGCTTTTTGTTGACGCCGAAGCTGCGCAGCAGCGGCGGATGCAGATTGTAAGAAATTGCTTCCGGCGCCTCCCACATATCGCGCACGCGCTGCTCGAATTCGGGTTTCGTCAGCAGCCGCGCCACCTCATACTCGTCCTTGTACGCCATCAGTTTGTAAAGGTAGCGGGCGACGACCTCGCGCAGCGCAGGCTCGTGGATCTTCTCCAAAAACTCCACATACGATCGCGCGTAGGCTTCGTTTTGATACTCGCGCAGCTCGGCCACGCGATCGAATGCAGGCTTGGCCTTGGCCGCTTCCGGTTTGAGCAAGCTCTCCACCCAGGCGGCGTCCTGATAGTATTTGCGTCCCCAGTCGAACCACTCTTTGTTGCGCTCTACTTCCACACCGTTCCAGTCGATCGCCTGCTCGATGGCCTGCGCGGAGATCGGGATCAAGCCGCCCTGGAACGCAATACCGGTCATGAACATGTTGACCGCCATGTGCGTCCCGAACAGACCCTCCGCGATGCGGTTGGCATCCACGAAAATATTCCGGCCGCGATTCGTGACGGCATTCACCGCGTCCAGCATTTGGCCTGGGCCGCTTAGCGGCGTCCGGTTGCGAATCGTGTCGATCGTGGGAACCAGATCTGTGTTCAGGATTGCGGCGGTGCGCCCCACGTTGGCGGTGGCCAGATTCTTCGGCTCCAGGATGCCGAGCAGATCAAATCCCAGAATAAGGTCGGCATTACCCGCGTTCACCTTGGCGGGCGCTTCGATCGGTGTTTCGCTGACCAGCAGATGCGACACGACGGCGCCGCCCTTTTGCGCGCTGCCGGTTTGATCCAGCGTGGCGACGTGCAGGCCGTCGATCCAGGCCGCAGTGGCCAGCAGTGCATTGATGGTCACGACGCCGGTCCCGCCGATTCCCGGGCCTATGATCCTGTAGCCTTCGCCCGCCTTCACCACGTCGCGCGGCGCAGGCACTTCGGCCGCGGGTAGCTTGGGCAGAGTTCTCCGTTTGAGACCGGTGCCGGCCTTCAGCTCGACGGAAACGAAAGACGGGCAATCGCCCAGCGCGCAGCTATAGTCCTTGTTGCAAGACGATTGATGGATGCGGATTTTTTGGCCCAACTCGGTCATCACCGGCGTCAGGCTCATGCAGTTGGCCTGCTTCACGCAATCGCCGCAGCCCTCGCAAACTTCGTCATTGATCACCAGGCGCCGGGTAGGCTCGGCATAAATACCTCGCGACCGTTTGCGCCGTTTTTCGGCGGCGCACTCCTGGTCGTAGATCATCACTGTAACGCCGGGTATCTGCTCCAGCTCTCGCAAGGTGCGCTGCAGCTCGTCGCGCGGCCGCAGCTCGGCGTTGGATGCCAGTTCGCTGGCGTTTAAGTATTTGTCGGTGTCTTCCGCCAGTACGATGGTCTTGCGCACGCCTTCGGCCTGGAGCTTCTTCGTAAGCTCGGGAATCGGCAGCGCGCCCACGGCATCTTGCCCGCCGGTCATCGCGACGTGGCCATTGTAGAGGATCTTATAAGTAATGTTGACCTTGGCCGCGACGCAGGCCTCGATCGCCAAATAACCGGAGTGGAAAAGCGTGCCGTCGCCCAGGTTCTGGAAAATGTGCTTTTGGCCGACGAACGGCGTGATGCCGATCCACGGCGCGCCTTCGCCGCCCATATGGGTCAGAAAAACGAAGCTGCGCGCCGGGTCGTTCAAGCGCATGGCCATGGTGTGGCAGCCGATGCCCCCGCCCGCGATCTGTCCTTCCAGCAGCAGCGTCGAACGATTGTGTGGACAGCCTGAGCAGAACGCCGCGGGGCGAGCGCCGATGGATTTCGCAGCCACCAACGCGGAAGGCGGAGCTGCGGACAACGTGCGCGGCGTTTTGTGCAGCACGTCGCAAAGCGCCTCGGCAATCTTGTCCGGATCCAGTTCGCCCGTAGGCGGAAAATGCGATTTGCCCAGAACCGCCGGCCGCGTGGGCTGATCGTACAAAATGTCGCGGATCTGCGTCTCGAGAAAACTGCGCTTTTCCTCGACCACCAGAATCGTGTCCAGACCGCGCGCGAAATCCCGCACGAATTCCGGGTCCAGCGGGAACGGCATGCCGGCTTTGGCGATGCGCACCGTTTCCCGCACGCCGAGATCGCGCAGCGCCTGCATCAGATCGAAATAGGATTTACCCGTGCTCAACACGCCGATACGCGCGTCCGCACCGTTGTGCCGGTTGATACCGTTGAGTCGCGCGAACTGTCGCGCGGCCTCCACTCGCCGGACGTTCACTTCGTGTTCCAGGCCGAGGGTAATGGGCGCGACGATTCTGGGGTCGCTGTGGCGCTGGTAGCCCTCCGGGTAACGAATCGCAGGCCGCACCGGATCCAGTTCCGCCGTGCCGCCGCCGTCGCACACATCCGTCACCATCTTCATGCCCACCCAGGCGGCGCTGAAGCGCGAAAGCGCGATCGCCAGCAAACCGTAATCTAAAATTTCCTGTACGTTGCCAGGATATAAATACGGAATGCCCAGGTTGTATAGGCTGAAATCGCTCTGGCTGGGGATGGTAGAGCTTTTCGAGATCGGGTCGTCGCCGCACAGCAGCAGCGCTCCCCCGTTTTTGCCGCTGCCTGCCAGGTTCGCGTGCCGGAAGATATCGCCGCTTCGATCCACGCCGGGACCTTTGCCGTACCATATGCCGACCACGCCGTCCACTTTGGGCTTCCCCACCACTTCGAAGATCTGGCTCCCGAACACGGCGGTTGCCGCAAGATCTTCGTTGACGCCCGGCCGGAAATGGATGTTGTATTCGGAAAGCAGCTTGCCCGCGCGCGCCAGAGCCAGGTCGTAGCCGCCCAACGGCGAGCCTTCGTAGCCCGAGATGAACGTACCGGTGTTCAACCCCGCGCGGCGGTCGCGCCGCATCTGATCGATGGGCAGGCGCACCAGCGCCTGAATGCCGGTCAGGTAAACTCGGCCATGTTCCAGTGTGAATTTGTCGGAGAGCTTCATAGCGCCAAGCTGCGCATCCGATTCATCCTAGCATGCGATCTTCGCATCCGGAGCGCTGCTGGCCTGCCGCGGGCTTGGAAGCCCCGGAGTATCCGACTACATGGATGTCACTGGAGCACTACTTTCGCAGCCAGTTCCATTAGCAAGCTTCGCAGCTTCTCAGAATCCAGCGGCTTAGTCAGGTACCGATCCATTCCGACACGCATGCATAACTCCTGAAACTCCGTGGTCGCATGTGCGCTCAAGCCACAAATGAACGGCTGCCGGTCGGCGGCAACGTTGGCGCGTATGGCACGAGTAGCGGCAATGCCGTCGACGTCGGGCATCTGGACATCCATTAGAATCAGATCGTATACATTCCGCATGGCCGCCGAGATGGCCTGCGCCCCATTCTCTGCCAAGTCGGCGGAGACGCCGAGTTTACCCAGCAGTTTTAAACCAATCAACTGGTTCACCTTGTTGTCCTCCGCCAGCAGCACTCTCAGGCTGCTCACTTGCTGCATGGCCGCGTCGTCGATCAGCACGGGTTCCGGCGCGCTCGCATGAGATAACCGTATCGTGAACCAGAACGTCGTTCCCACTCCTGGTTGGGATTTCACGTCGATCCTGCCGCCCATCAGCTCGACCAATCGTCTGCAGATCGCCAAGCCGAGACCAGTCCCTCCGTAGCGACGGCTGATCGTCGCGTCGGCTTGGGCGAAGGATGTAAACAGCCGCGTGATTGCATCCGGCGGAATGCCGATACCGGTGTCCCGGACCTCAATCCGGATCACGCACCCATTCGCGTCGCGATGCTGCACACGCGCCGACAGTACGATTTCGCCCGACTCAGTGAACTTCAGCGCGTTGGATATGAGATTCTGGATCACCTGCCGCAACCGGATCTCATCGCCCACCACGCGAGCGGGTAAATCGGGCGCAAGATCCGCCTGCAGGCGCAGACCTTTATTGAGTGCTGTGGCCCTGAACAAGCCGACGGCTTGCTTCAAAGCGGGGCCGAGTTCGAACGGCGCGGCGTTAAGCTCCAGCTTGCCGGCTTCCACCTTCGAGAAATCCAGCACCTCGTTAATGACTCCCAGGAGCATCTGTCCCGACGATTGGATCAACGCTACGGTCTCTTGCAATTCCACGGGATCTAGCATGCCGGCCAGGAGGCTGGACAGCCCGAGCAACCCATTCAAAGGAGTTCGGATCTCGTGGCTCATGTTCGCCACGAATTGTCCCTTGGCCTGGTTGGCTGCGTCGGCCCTCTTCTTTTCTTCCAACACTTTGGCCCGCTCGGCTTCCAGTTCCGCGGTTCGTTGTTTCACGGCCTGTTCCAGTGCTGCGTTTCGCTGTCGAAGAGCGCGATGCCGCCATAGCACGGCCCCATAGATGAGGCACACGACCGCCAGCACCACGAGGCTCCGGAACCACCACGTCTCCCACCAAAACGGCTGCACATCGAATTCCGTACGCGCCAGCTTCGGCGAGTACGGGCCGTTTCGAACTTGCGATCGGATCTCCAAGCGGTGCCGGCCCGGCCCCAAGCCGCCTATAGAGACGGAGCGTTCCGGCGTCGCTGTCCAGGCGGCGTCGTCCAGCCGGTAGGCGAACCGCACGACCTGTTCGTATTGATAATTCAGCGAGGAAAATGAAAACCGCAGCAGCCGCGGCTGTTTGCGGACCTCAAGCCCGCTAAGAATCGGATTGGCTACCGGTTCGGCTATCTGCGTCGACTGCGGCCGGAAATGGGCCAGACCACCGCTCGTTCCGATCCAGACGCTGCCGTCGGAATCGGCCCAGAAGGCCTCGCCATCGCAATCGTCCCAGATCAGCCCGTCCGCCGTGCTGTATTGAGTCCAGAATCCGTTGCGAAGAACCGAAGCTCCGTTGGCTGTCCCCCGCCAAAAGCCGCCAAAGGCATCGAAACCGTGGAACGCGGTGACATCGATCGAGGCGGCGTCGACCGGCACGATCGCCGTCGAGCGCACCAGCCGGTCGCCGTCGAATTCGACGCGCTCCACGCCCGCATCGAACCTGTGGCGCAGCCATAGCGAGTTGTCGGGCGCGACCAACACAATGTAGGGGTTGTTGCTCAAAAGGCCGTCGGCTTTCGAATAGCGCCGCCACCGCCCGTTCTGCAATCTCCAGAGCCCATCGGCGCCCGCAGCCCATAGGGCCCCCAATTTGTCCTCGGAAATCGACCACACTCCCTTTACGAGCACATCCAGGGGATTCACGCGGACGAACCGGTAGGAAGATCCGGGAGTGTCATTGCGGAATAGCCCGGAATTCGCGGCCACCCACAACCGCCCGACACGGTCGATAAGACCTCGGTGCGGAGTCTCGGCGTTTAACCCATCTCGCTCCCCCACGGGGCGGACCTTGCCGGTCTTAGGATCGAGACGGGCCAGCCGGCCTGGCTTGGTAATGGCCCAAATCGCCCCGTCAGCAGTTTCGCCCAACCAGCGTACGTTTTGGCCGCCCAATCCATCCTTCACCGTCCAGGTCCGCATTGGCCGTGGTCCTTCGAACCGCGTCAACCCTTTGCTGGTGCCGACCCAGAGCGCGCCCCTCTTATCCCGCAGGATGTTCCAAATCAGGTTGGAGGGCAGGCCTTGCGCCTCCGTCCAACCGTCCCACTCGCCCCGTCCCAGGCAACGGGCCAGCCCCCTTCCGACCAGACCCACCCAGAGCGAGCCTTCGCGATCACGCAAAACCGCGCTCGCCATCGGACTGCTCAGTCCTCGCGACGCATCGAGCAACGTCCAGCGCCCGTCTTTGTGGATTGCCACGCCTTTATCCGTCGGCACCATCACGGCTCCGTCGGCGCCTATGGAAAGGGCACCCCAGTACGCGCTCGGTGCGATTTCGACCGTCTCGCGCTGAAATCGGCCAGCGCCGGGAGACTTCCGGTAAAGCTTATTAGGACTGCGGGCCCAGACTGTCCCATCGGAGGAGACACCAATGCCATCCCAGGAGTCCGGCGGCAGGCCCTGTTTTTCTGCGTATTCCAGAACGCGGCCGTTTTCTTCCACGCACAGGTGTTTTTCGCAGCCGAACCAAAGCTGAGCGCCCCACCGGAAAATACCCGCGTATCGCTTGGGCGCGGGGCCGGTCCCCACCAGATACGGACGGGTCGCGAAGGAATCGCCAGGGCCATTCGGCACCACCTCCAGAAGGCTGCCTGTTGTAGCCACAACAACTCGACCATGTGGGCCGTCCGCCATCGCCTGCGAGCGGTTCAACATTTCATTGATCCCCGGCACTGCTTGAAATCTCTTGCCGTCGAAGCGGAACAGTCTGGAACAGGTGTTTGCCCAGAGCGCTCCGTCATGGGATACGTGCAGAGCTTGCACTTCCGCACTGCACGGCAACCCCTCGGCGGCTCCCATCAGTCGAAACCGGGTTCCGTCGTAGCGATACAAGCCCCCTTCCGACCCTGCCCAGATGAAGCCCTCCCCGTCCTGCGCAAGGGAGAGAACCGCGAGACTCTGAAGACCCTCCGCGCTTCCGTAGTTACGGAAACTATACTGCTGAGCCATGCAGGCGGTTGATAACAGGAGAACGAGTGCCGTCCAATTGCGCGA
This sequence comes from Bryobacteraceae bacterium, assembly GCA_035293725.1. Classification (GTDB taxonomy): domain Bacteria; phylum Acidobacteriota; class Terriglobia; order Bryobacterales; family Bryobacteraceae; genus Palsa-89. The sequence goes on along the minus strand of DATGMH010000155.1, from coordinate 60,671 downwards.
TTTGGCCGGGAGGAGCATCGGAACTTCGACATTTCATATATCGGCAGAAAACGCCGGTAATAGGTCGATCCGACCAAACGTGCGGCCTACTGGGATGCGATTGGCAGCTCGATTGCCCACCAATGATGCCGCGACAGATCGCTGTGCCTGGCTCGACGCACTGTCCAGCCGTCGTGGCGCTGATTGGCGCACTGGGACCGGCTTGTTTTCCAGTCTCCTACTTGGCGCATCTCTTCTGATTTTTCCAGCCCACCTTCGGTTGGCATAGCATAGTGAAGTAGTAAAGAAGGGAGGCTTATGCGAAAACTTGAATGCTTGGCTGTCTGTTTTGGTTTTACGCTCTTTGCGGCGCTCGCGAACGGGCAAGACAGACCGAACTTCAGCGGGAATTGGCAGTTCGACGCGTCTAAGTCTGAACTGCACAATCTCAAGATGTCCGACGCGACCTGGGCCATCCAAGAGGCGGACAACAGCATCCACCTGACCCTGAACGAGAGTGGCAAGGCCGTCGAACTGAAATGTACGACCGATGGAAAGGATTGCAACGCCAGCGGGGAAAAAGCCAAGGCCTCGTTCTGGTACAACGGGCCGATGCTGGTAGAGATGGAGACCAAAGGCGATCACGTGATTCGCTATCGCCTGAAACTCTCCGATGACGGCAAGACGCTGCGCGTCGAGACCACGTCCATCGTCCCCAAGGAAGACGCCACCGACGTCCTGGTGTTCACGAAAAAATCTTAGCGCGCGCTTTTATTTGTGCCGGAACTTTCTTTTCAAGTCCGGATAAAATTCTTTAAGCACGTTGAACATGGCGTCGTAGCCCATCTGGAACGCAGTGCGGCTGAAAATGTCCGCCGCGCGGCGCTCGGAGGCTGGGTAGTACAGGTTTGATAGGGCGCCGGAGCTCAGGTTGCCGAGGATTTCGGAGAAATTGTAGCTGGCACGGCCGGAATCGCGGCGGGCCACGAAAACGCGGCTGATCGCGTAAAACGTGCGGCCTGCGCCCCGTCCCGTTCCCTTACGAAAATAACGCGGGTCTTCGCGCAGCAGCGTCGGGAACACGCCCACGGTGAACAGCTCATTCGTCAGAGCGTCGGTGAAATCGGCGCCGTACCGCTTGTAATATCCGGCAATGCCTTGCCCGTACCCCTCTTGCGCGTTCGTCGCCTGCTGGATGGAGGCCTGCACGCCCGTGAAGGCATAAGTGAACGGATCGAAATAGTGCAGCACCAGGCCGAACTTCTGTTTCGCGCCGATGGGCGTGACCGGCTGGCTTGGATCGTTAACCGTCTTGTAGTTCGGCAGCACCTTGAACATGCGGCGGTCGTCGGTAATCGCGTTCGCGATTTTGTCGGCCGTAGGCGGCGCAACCGGCTGCGCTTCCGCGGAGCTGGTGCTCGAAGACACGTCGCCACTCGCGCTGGGCGGTTCCTGCGCGAGGCAGACCGCGGATACGCAGAGGATTCCTGCGGCAATGAACAAGCCAGTTTTCAGGATTAGACTCCGAAGGTAAAACCAGTCTAGCGCAGATCGGTCTCTACCGGGGTGCGTGCCGGTCGCTGCCCGGCCGCGGCGGGCCTACGTCACTGCTGCTGTTTTCCCCATGCAACCTCTAACGCTGAACCGTTAACAGTGCGCCGCTCTGGGTGGCCGCGCCGCTGTACGCCGCCGTGACTGTTTGATCACCATCGGCACTATTCGGCGGCACGACGACGTTGAATTGGAACAGGCCCGGGGACACTAAGCCTGCGAATTGCACGCTGGCGGCCGTGCCGCCGATCTTGATCGCCGGCTCGGGCGACAACGAGCCCGACTGCATCACCGACCCGCTGATAATCGGCGCCGATGTTGGCCCGAATCCGTTGGCGTACAGCACGATCACTTCACCAGGCTTGGCGGGAGTGGTTGAGCCCGGATACAGGCTCGCTGGACCGAGCAGGGTTCCGTTGGAATGCGTCGCCACCACGTACGGTCCGCCATTGAAGAGAAAAAACGATGGAGAGAGAGCTTGCGCGAGCGCAGTGTAGCTTGCCGTCGGCACGCGGTTGTTGGTAATTTGCACTGGCACCGCTCCCGAAATCGCGTCGGGAGGCGTCAGAATATCCACCTGCGTGGGACTGATGTAGTAGACATAGGCGCTCTTCCCGCCCACTGTCGCGCTTACGCCATCCAGGTCCGTTGGCATTTGCCCGCCGTTGAAATCGGAACTGGCCCAGATGCGCGAATCGCCCGCGGGCGCGAGGTTGAAACCTTTGATTTCCACCCAGGTGTTCGGCGCGATCGTTGGATCCTCCCCTTCGGCATTGGCGACCAGCGAGATGACGGGTACAGTGGGCGCCGTCACCGGGTAGTACACCATCACGAAAAATTTCTGGACGATCGAACTGGTCGACTGGAATCCGTAATCGAAATTGAAGGACCACTGTAGCTGCGACGCACCGTCCGGCGGAGCATAGCCGGTACAAAGCGATTCGCTGTTGCCCGATGCATCGCGTTCACAGGCCCAATAAAAGAATGGCTGCAGATTCTGAAAAGGACCGGTGCTCCCCGTCCACATCAGGCGCGCATCGCCCGGCGCCAGTTGCAGATCCGTGAATAAACCTTGCAGCACCTTCGCGGTCGCGGGTATCTGCCAGGCGGAGGAACCCAGGTACTGGCTTTTGTTCATCGCCTGCACCCACTGAGTCGCCGTGTCGAACAACATCGCGCCTCCGTCGATCAGCGGCGCCGTAATCGTGCGAGAGCCGGACTTAATGGCGATATTGCCCGTGATGCCGAAGTTGTTCAATGCGGCTAGATTCGCGTCGGCGAGCCAGGTGTATCCCGTGTTGCAGTCGTACACAGCGCTGCCGGCAGCCGGTCCGCTGCTATATACAATAACTCCCGAGCCAGGTGCGCAGGAGGGCGGCGTTCCCACCGCGCCGGCTACCATGGGCAGCACATAAAAATAAGTGTCATTAATCGTCGTTCCGCCTTGGATGCCGTTGGCGAAGGAGAACGTCTCCTGCCCGCCGTTGCTGGTTCCGCTCGTGCCGCCGTTATTCTGCGCCGCCCAGTAATAAGAGAGTTTGAAGTTCGAGATCGGTCCAACAGTGGCAGCGAAATGCGGCGCAACGCTATTCGGGAAAGTTTGACTCAGGCCGGCGGTGTACAGGTTCCCCAGGGCGCTCGCGGTGCATTGCGGACCGAATGATCCACCAAACGTGCCCGTATCCGCGCAAGTTTTGTCCACGAGCGGCGCTACGGGAAGCTGCCAGTTGTTGTGACCGAGATAGCCCGAACCGTTGCCGTACGCATTCAGCGCCGCCACCCATTTCTGTGCCGTCGGAAAATCCATCGATCCGTTGGGATTGATTCCTGCGACGCCCAGGCTCGCCCGCATTGCCGCATCGCCGGCCAGGTTGGCGTCCGCTAACCAACAAACGTTTTGGTTCGGGTCATAGACGACCGCCGCCTGGCTCACCGGCGCCGATCCGAGAGTTGAGACCGGTTGAGCGCTGTGGCAGGGATTATTTTGAGCCAACGCAGCGCCGCTCATTAGCGCCACGAAATGAAAACAGATCAGACCGACGTTGAATCTTCCGCGCATCCCGTCAATTCCTCAATGTTCGATGGCAATCAAGGTGCCCGCCTGGGTCGAAGTGCCGCTGAAAGTCGCGGTGATGGATTGGTCGCCATCCGGCAAACCCGGGGGGATCACCACGTTGAATTGAAATAAACCCGGCGAAACCAAACCGGCGAACTGCACCTTAGCGGTCATGCCTCCGATCTTGATCGCCGGCTGCGGCGACAAAGTCCCGGACTGCAGGATCGATCCGCTAACAACTGGTGTAGACGTCGGCCCGAATCCGTTGGCATAGACCGAAATCGTTTCGCCCGGTTTAGCCGGCGAGAACGTATAGCCGGGCACGGAAAAGCTCGCCGGTCCAACCAGGGTTCCATCCAAATGGACAGCCGCCACGTGCTGCCTGTCGCTGAAGACAAAGAACGACGGCGAAAGGACCGCTGCCTGCGCGGTGAAGCTAGCGCTGGCGCCGTTGTTGTTCACCACGACCTGCACGGGACCGCTCATGGCGTCCGGCGGGGAGAGGATGTTCACCTGCCCTGGGCTGACGTAATAAACATATGCGGCCTTGCCGTTCACCGTCGCGCTCACGCCATCGAGTTGGGCCGGCATTTTGCCGCCGCTGAAATCCGAATCGGCCCAGATGCGCGAATCGCCAACCGGAGCGAGATTGAATCCCTTGATTTCGAGCCAAGTATTCGGCGCGATCGTGGGGCTCTCACCTTCGGCGTTCGCCACCAGCGAAATCGCAGGACCTGACCCGGCGGTGATCGTGAATGTACGCGACGCGAACTTTCGCGTGCCCGTATCGCATCCGTTCATCAAGAAGATGAACCCGGTGAGCTTGGTGTGTCCTGCGGGCGCTTGCGGCGACATCGCAGAGGGATACCATCCATCGAACTGCTGGCCGCGTCCGTCCGCGCTGCACGCGGGTGTGCTGGGGAATTGCGAGTTGGCGATGGGCTGTGGAACGCTCCAGTCTTCGAGATCGAGGCTGGTGGCGGTAGAGTAATACCACGTTCCTGTGTTCGAGCCGGTGCAAACGAACAGCGCAACATACAAACCAAGGTCGTCGTTGCGAGTGATCTCCCCCATGTTTTGCGCGCCCGAGCAGCCGCCTGGCGGCAGAAACGGAGTATCCACGCCGCCGATTCCGGGTTCGCTGAACGAGCCGTTGTTCCACTTGAGAAACGTCAGCGGATCGGCGCCGAGTTTGGCGCGCGCGATGCGAAGCTTGCTCGGCTTTCCGTCATCCATGTGATCCTCGTAAACGATGGACAGATAATGGTCGCCGTTTGCGTTCTGGTCGACGAACGCGCTGGGGATCGCGTCCCCTAGAGGACCATGCGCGGTGGTCGGTTGTGGAATCGAGTTCTGAAGCACCGGGTGCCGTGCCGTCCCGCCGCTAGGGCCGTTGATGGGAGCGGGCCAGGTCTTGCCGTTGTCGGAAGATCGCGCGAAGCCGACGGTAGCGTAGTAATCGGAATTGTGCACTCCGCCTGGGCAATGATTTTCGGCTTCGTAGATCATGATGAGGTTGCCCGGAGGCAGAGTCGGATCCTGAACCACCGACCCCGGAGCGGCGTAGTTTCCGTCGAACTCGGTTTCATAGCTGGGATTGCATTGTGTGAACGGCACAGGTGCGGCCATCACCTGGCGGTTGTAACCCAGCGGCGCGGCGAAGGTGAAATTGATCAAGTCTGTGCTCTCGAGCACTACGGCGCCGCTGTTGCCTCCGGATAATGCACTCGCTCCAAAGATCAAGTATGGCGCGCCCGCCGACGCTGGCGGGATTACCGTAGTGTGCTCGTCCGAGAGGTCCACCAGGTACGGCGGATTCGATGGCGCGTTCGGATAAGTGAGCGGCTGATCCGGGCCTACCGAGAACGATGTTATGTGGAGGCTCTGCGCGGCCAGTGCAGCCGCGCCGTAAAGTACCGCAATGATGATACGCCGTAGCACCGCGACGGCGGACGATGCGCGTGCGCGCGTCTGGGTGCTTTGTCCGTTGGATGTGTCGAATCGCACGGCCGCTGTTTCTCCTCAGATTGTGATTGTACAGAGGCGGCCAGCGTTTCGGATTGCACCGCCGAGCCACCGGCACCCGCGGCGTGGTTGTGCCGGATGCGCGAATCGCCAACGGGAGTGAGGTGGAATCTCTTGGTCTTGACCGACGCAATCGGGCGCGATCGCGGGACCCGCGTTCGACTTTCGCAACCAGGAAATCGCGGCGGCCGTCAGTCTGTTACTGGCAGGCCGAAACGTGCATCACAGACGCGCCGCGTTGGGCGTAACTTAACCTGAACGCTTGCCTGCTTGCCTACATCTCGCTCAGCGCCGCAACCAGTGCGCCTCGCGCGGTGGATTGCATCGGGTTGGCTCCCAGACGCACCTCCGAGATCGCCACCGGCAACTCCGCCTCGCGCAGCGTCTTCTCGAACCGGTCCCGGAACCCAGGCGCCAGAACGCTGCCGCCGCTCAGCACCAGCGGAATCGGCCGGTTCAACTTCGGCATGTTTTGCACGCTCGCGAATGTGTCGCGGAGCGCGGCCACCAGCGCCTGGATCATGTCCTCGTAATACGTGCTCAGCGCCTGGTGAATCTTATTCGTGAAGTGCCCATTGAAGTGGAACGATTCCTCTTTAATGGTACGAATGCGCGTGGCCGGCTCCCCGCGCAGCCTGGCAACGCTGGAATCGATGAAGTCGCCTGCCTTCGGAATGCTGAAGCTGAATACCGGCACCGACAGGTACGCCAGGCAGACGTTGCAGAGTCCACCCCCGCAACTGATTCCGATCCCCGTATAATTCGAGCTTTCCATCTCGCCATAGACTACCGCCAAGCCTTCGGGAATGCTCTGCGCTTCGTAACCCAGCTCGTTCAGCATCGTTGTGAGTTGGCTCTCATGCGACCGCACCTCTTCATCGGCCCCCAGCGGCGCCGCCGGAACGCTGAAGCACAGGCGCTGGCCGCGATTACTCGCTTCGCCGGTGAGCAGCTTGACGATCTCGCGTACCAAACGCAAGCTCGATCCTTCTTCGGTGTTTAGAACGCCCCGCAACATCGGCCGCCGCGTCTCTTTTTGAAACAAGTTGGCGAAGCGCTCCGCCTCGTCGCCATACACCGTGATCTCCGAAGTCTCGCCGAGATGCGGAATCCTTTCTTTCCTCAGCACACCTTCCGTCAGTTTCGAAAACGGAATGGTGACGAACGCGTTCAATTGCGTTTCGCACTGGATCTCTTTGTCTTGGCGGTGCGCTGCGACAATCCGGCTGGTGCCGACGTCCAGACCGATCGCGGAGCCGGTGTGGGAATAGATGTTGGCCATTCGATGCTCTCCTCAGACGGCGTATTCCTATGGCTGAGTAGTGGGTGAATGCCGAAAAGCCTCTCACCCGAACAGAATTTTGCTTTCAGGCCTTCTCTTTCCGGCGGACTTGTTTCAAGAGCCCACCACCCGGTTCGGTGAAACGCATTATTCGTCGTGCTGAAAACGCCTGAGTACTGTTGCTTGCGAGGTCCATCCGGTTATATTGATCGACGAACGCCGCGTCCGAGAAAGGAAATCCGTGTTCAAAACGAACCTACTTACCGTATCCATGCTTCTGGCAGCAGCCACATGCACTTTCGCCGATAGCCACAACGATGGCGCATTCAAAGGAACTCTGAGCGGCTTCAACGAAGTCCCAGCTGTGATCACAACCGGATCGGGACAAGTCACGGTGACACCCTCCTCAGATGGGAAATCACTGAGCGTTACGCTGAGCTTCACCAAGCTTGCCGGCGTCGCTCAATCGGCCGGGCTCTACCTGGCGGCGCCTGGCACCACCGGCGGACTGATCGCTCCGATCTGCGGCGGCACGAAACCCTCTTGTCCAGGCACCGCCGACGGCACCGTGACAGTCACTCTAGTCGCCACCGACATAGCCGCCATCAGTGCGCAGGGCCTCGCGGCGGGCGACATGGCAGGCGCGATCGAAGCTCTTACCAATGGTGCGGTTTATGCCAACGTGCTGACCAATAAATTCGCCGGCGGCGAGATTCGCGGTCAGTTGGGACGCGGGTTCAGTTTCGGTCAGGCGGCAGGCGGCGGCCGCGGACATTAAGCCGCACGGCGTCGCGGAGAACCGCCGGGCGATTCTATTGCTCGACGGTTCTCGCCTGTTGAGCCGCAAGCGCGTCCCGGTATTTCCGCTGCAGGACGCGCCGGTATTGCTCCAGCGTTAGATTTCGCGCTTTAGCTTCCTCGCGCGCCGCGTCCGCGCCGGCCTCGATCCCCTGTTGCAGCGCGCCGCTGCTTTGGAGTAGTGCCGCATCCGGTTCGAAACCGAACAGAGCTAGGCTGGGAAGCGGAAGTGCATAGTTGTTCCCCAGCCCTAGCTCGGCAAATGGCAGATTCGCGGCCCAATCCGTGTGGTACCCGGCGCGTCCGTTCCCCGGATTCACCGACACCTGCGCGTGCGCCACGCAGTTGCCGGCGGGAATCGCGTAGCGCGCCCGCAACATCTCCACCAGAATTCGTCCCGCGTGCAGCTGCGCGGCATCGATTGCCGGATCTTGCGTATTGACGTCGCTCCGCGCCTCGAAGGCGATGCCGAAGAAGCTTTGATTCAGATTGACGTAAATCCAACGCTCGTCGGCCCAAACGGAATTTCCGGCATGATTCGCGTAATCGCTTTCGCGTACGATACGGAACACACGCCCAAAACGGTCGATTACGAAATGGTATGCGCGCCGGCGATTGACGTATTCGAGCAAGCCTTCGCCGTCCCGCCGTAGCGCGCGGTTCTGTTCTTCTTCAAAAGGCGACAAGTGGCTCTCCGTTGTGTGGAAAACAACTCCCGCCGGCTCGCCCCGTACTTCCACGGAATTGTCCAATCTGCGTGACAGAGCGGTATACCCGCGCGGAGCTGTATTGGTCGCAAACTGATTTTCGACTCTTAGGCCGTTGCTGTAGAGGTCCCACTGCGCGGTGGTTTCCACCAACCACACGCGAGGCGGGGAAGCGGCGCTCTGTAGTTTCGAATCTTGACGTATCTCCGGCTCTGGACGCCTGGCCGCCGCTGCCGATGGCGCCGTGACCCGGGGCCGCAGCACGGCTCCGCCTGCCAGCATGAATGCCATTGCGATCGCGCCTGCCACCGCACGATCGTAGCGGGCCGCCCGCCGAGGCTTCGATTCACTGACAGCACCCGCCGCGGAGGTTCTCCGTCTCAGCCATTGCAAGCGCGCAACCGGATCGCGAACCCGCCCCGCGCGCCATTCCAGCAAGCGCACGGGCATTCGCGCAAACACACCCCGGCCTGTCTCCACGAACGCATAGTGGCTGGAGCCCGAGCCCTCCTCTCGTACAACTTTCGCGCGACGGAAACCCTGCCGTAACAATACCGCAATGAAGGAATCACATTCGCATGCGAAAAAGAGAGCCATGTCAGAGCTGGATCGCCGCGCGAGAAAACGTTATCCGCTGCAATTAACAGTTCGCTACCGTTCCACCAGCCGGCGCTTGCCGCTTTCGGGAGCCGGCCGAACCTTGAACATCAGTAGCAGCGGTCTTCTCATCGCGTCCAGTCAGGGAGTCAGAGAGGGCGCCCGGCTTCAGCTGAAATTGGAATGGCCGTGGGCGCTCGAGGACCTTACGCCCTTGCAGCTCATCGCGGAATCCAGAGTCGTGCGGGCCGGCGCCACCGAGTTCGCCGTGATGCTGGAACGTTATCAGTTCTGCACCGCCAAGCGCGAAACGGCCGCCCTCGATCCGTTAATTTTCGGCCGGACTCAGGGAGTGATCGCCACTTCCAAAGTTACCGACGCCTGAATCACAACCAGGCCGGTCTGGACCGGCGTTGCCACGGGTGCCGCTCCGACAGCGCCGAAAACCGGGATTAAACTGGCACCTTCGCTGGCGTGCAGTACGGCGCCCACGTGAACATTCAAGCCTGCCGCGATGGCAGCCGCTTGTGAAGTCGCACTTACCGCCGCTGCCTTCAGCGCCTGCGCCGTCGGCGGATTGCGGTCCTGCAAATCGAACGATATGCCCTGCACCCGATTCGCTCCGTTTTGAATCGCTGTGTCCACCGTCTGGCCGATCTTCGACAGATCCGTGAGCGTCACCTCCACCGTGTTGTTCACCGTATAGCCGACGATCGTAGGGGTCTGGCCGGCTCCCGGATTATTGTATACCGGCGAAAGCGAATAATTAACGGTTTTGATGGTCGCGCTGGATCCCAACAGCGATTGCAGCGCGGTGATTACCTTATTGGCCAGATTGGCGTTCGATTGCGACGCGTCTTGCGCCGTAGCCGCTTGGGTAAACACTCCGACGTCGACGCGCGCCAGGTCCGGTTGTACGGAAACGGACGCGGTGCCCACCGCGGTGATCGACGCCGGCGCTGACGGGCTTTGCGCCCACGCGATGGCGGCCAGGACACTTCCTAAGATGACTGTTCGCATGGCTTCTCCTCAGATTTGGACGGGGCCCAAATCGACTGTACACCAATGCGAACGCGCCCGGCCAGCGCAAGATTATGCCGATTGCGCCAGCGCTTCCAGTGCAGGCTCGCCCGCAAACTCAGTTGGTTCCGGTTGCACGCTGAGCACCACGGATGCCAGTGCCGGGCAGATCCGCAGTATTTCCACCAGTTCGGCGGCTGCGAACGCGTCCCGCTCCATCCGATATAGCGCCACCACTCCCACCAGCCGCCCGTCGTCCTGTAACGGCACCGCAAGCGCGGAGGTCAGACTCCCATGTTCCGGATAGCCGGCCTCCACCGTCGGGTTACCGTTGAGAATCGGCTTCCCGGCTTCGGCCACCCAGCCCACTAATCCTTCTCCCTGGCGCACCCGCAGCGATGTTAACAGGCGGAAGTCCTGTCCGGTCGCGAATTCGGTACGCACCACGCCGTCCTCGCACGAATAGAACCCAATCGCGTCGTAGGAAACCGAAGCTTGGACGCGGAGCGCTGCCACCGCCAATCCTTCGCGCCCCTGCAGGCCGCCCGAGATCTGGTTGCCGGAGGCATTTCTCACGCGAGCCACCGGATGGATCGCGGTCACATTGGCGGGAACCGGCGCCTCTGCTTCGAATCCGGCTGCTGGAGCGCTTCCGCGCGCGATCTTGATGTCCACCGACAAGGCCGGCTTAGTCTCGGCGGACAGTCCTTTGGCCCGCGCTTCCAACTCGCGATAGCGCTTCTGTAACACCGCCACTACGCCTGGATCGAACGCCGTGCCCGCTTCGGAAGCGACCCGCGCCATCGCTTCGTCCAGTGGCAGCGCTCGCCGGTACTGGCGATCGGATGCTAGCGCGTCCAGGCAATCCACCGCCGAAAGAATCCGCGCCCCGATCGGAATCTCTGTTCCTTTCAACCCGTATGGATAGCCGTTTCCATCCCAGCGCTCGTGATGCGCACGGACGATCGGCACCACCGGATAAGGAAAATTCACCCGCTCCAGAATCTCCGCGCCGACCACCGGATGCACCTTCATCTTTTCGAACTCGCTGCGCGTCAACTTGCCCGGCTTGGAAATGATCGACTCCGGCACCGCCAGCTTGCCGATGTCGTGCAGCGTTGCGGCCGCCCGCAGCGCGTCCAGCTCGAGTTCCGAAAGGCCTAAATCTTTTCCAACCTCGAGAGCATAGAGCTGGACGCGTTGCAGATGGTCGTGCGTGGTGTGATCCTTGGCGTCGATCGCGCACGCCAGCGCTTCGATCGTGCGCAGATGCAGGCCGTTGATGTCGGCCATGTGTTGATTCACTTGTTGGATCTGCGAGATGTGAGTCTGATTGGAGCGATGCACTAAGTACACCAGCGGCAGGCAAATAATCGGCAGCTCCCATTGGATCGCGCCCGGCACCGTTCCGATCAGCCACGCCAGCGAAGCGCCGACCACGTAATAAGGCAGCATCCAGCGATATTCCCGCCACACCCGAAAAATCCGCTGTTGCGACGTGAGCCCGATGATCGAAGCGATGGGCAGCGTGTTTAACACAAAATAAGTGACCGCGAGCAGCGCCAGCGTGACCGGCTCCGGAAGCTTGCCGCGCGTCACGGTAAATAAGCCCGTGGTAACGAACACTGCCGTGGTTACCGTTGCCACACTGAACAATACCTGCACCGGCCTCGGCTTGCGGGCCGTGCGCCAGGTGCACTGCACCAGCATCGAGATGGCGCCAATCGCCAGCGTTTCCGGCATCGAAAGATTGACGATTCCCACCAGCACGAAAAGCGCGCTAACCGACACCGCTCCTTCCACGCCGGGTAGCCGTACCTTCAGCACCGACCCAAGCGCCGCCACCGCGGCGAACGAAATCCAGCGCAGCGGATCGTGACAGTCCCACCGCGCCAGGCCGCAAAACAGTGCCATTGCCCCGAGCGCGATTTGCGCGTGCAGGTACAGCCCTGCGACTCGCTGCCGGTTTCCGCTGATAAGCGCCCTGCTCATGACCTATGCCGCCCCGCCTATTTTTCGCCCTTCGTGGATGTGCCCCAAGACGCATTGGTGCCCCAGGACGCATTGGTTCCCCACGACGCATTCGTTCCCCACGAGGCATTGGTGCCCCAGGACGCGTTCGTTCCCCACGAAGCGTTTGTCCCCCAGGACGCGTTGCTGCCCCAGATTTGTGGCGTGCCCAGCGGCCCCGGCACCAGCACCGAGTTGCCCCATACCAGCGACGTGCTCCACAACGAGTTGCTCCACCAATTCTCAGACCAGTTCGGAACCAGGAATGTCGCTTGAAGCAGTGAGTTATAAGTCACCGCCGGAGAAGCAGCCGAGCTATAAGTCCGATCGTAATTCGCCAGCACGGCGGCAACGTCGATATATCCCGCACCCACCGTGAACATGTCATAGGCGCTCGAATACTTTCGTCCCGTCGTCGGATCGACGGCCACGCTCATCACGGGAAAATTCTTGGTCGCGGTCTTCATGAGCCGCGCTTTCACATTATCCGGCGCCAGCGTCGGATCCTTCTGGAGCATCAACGCCACGGTTCCGGACACAACCGGAGTGGCCATGCTGGTTCCGCTCAGACGGAAATACGCCGGAGCCTGCGATGAGGTGGAAGTCGTATACTCCGACGGCTGGACGATATTCCCCGGATATTCAGTCGCGAGCGTCGATCCGGGAGCCAGCAGCGAGTCCACCAGGTTGCCGGGAGCCACCACGTCCGGTTTCGCCGTCAGATCGAACTGCGTCGGCCCCTTCGAGCTGTAGCTGGCGATTAGATCGTCGCTGCGCGTGACCGTCGCCTCGGTCTTCATCGCCCCTACCGTGATCGCGTGCGGGCTGTTGCCCGGCGATTCCACGGTTCCGTAGCCGTTCCGGCCTAAATTCCCGGCCGCCGTCACCACCACAATCCCGCTGCTCCAAGCCGCCTCTACCGCCTGGCACAGCGGATCGCGCGAGCAACCCTCATACACCGGACGGCCCAGCGACAGATTGATTACGCGGACGTTGTAAGTCTGCTTCAGTTGTACCGCTCTCTGGATCGCGGCAATAACCACGCTGTCGTTGCTCGCCCCGTTGGCATCGAGCACCCGCAAATCGAGCAGGTGTGCGTTGGGCGCAAGTCCTTTAAACGTCCGGAACGAGCCGGGCTTGGAAGACGAAGCTCCGTTTCCCGCGGCGATCCCAGCTACGTGCGTGCCATGTCCGAAATCGTCCGCGTGTACCCCGCCAATAAAGCTCTGCCGGTACACGATACGGCTCTGACTCGAATTGACCGCGTTCAGATCCGGATGGGCGAAGACGCCGCTATCGACAATCGCGATTCCAATTCCCGTTCCGTCCAGCCCCGCTGCCCACGCTTGCGGCGCATCCACGGCTCCGGCCGAGTAATCCAGAGAGGCGTTCAGCGACCGATCCAGGGAAATGTAGGCCACGTTCGCCTGGTCCGAAACGCCTATGACTTGCGTCGGGTTCAGCGTCGCTGAAACCGCCGGAATCAGCGAAAAGACCGTGTTCAACACGCCGCCCAGCAAATTTACCACGCTACCTATCAACCCGCCGAGTAGGCCGCCCGAAGAGGTCGTCGTGTTGTATTGCACGATCACGTGGATGTTGTTGGCCGGATTTGCCAGCAGCGGCTGCAGATCCGGAGAAATCTTGGAATTGTCGGCCAGTACCGCGCTGCCAGTGAGGCACAAAGCCAGCCACAGCGCCGTACTCCGTCGAGTGAACTTTCGCATGGCGTCCTTATTGGCAAGCCAGCGGCCAACTGCAGCGCCAACATAAGTCTTGTCAAATGATTTACTTCGAGCCTCCGGCTAGGAATATCCCGGCCGAAGTTCCAGTGCCAACATGTCTCAGTCGCGGGACAGCATGTCGGCGTTTCATCCCATTTTCGGAGCTACAATTAGGCCGCCTGATACAATAAAAACAAACAGGTCATCTTCCCGTGACTGCCTTATCCTCGGTTATCGATGAACTCCAGGAACTCAAGCGCGACCGCCGCGCGATGATTCTGGCGCATCATTACCAGGACGCCGAAATTCAGGACCTGGCCGATGCGGTGGGCGACAGCCTCGAACTTGCTCGCCAGGCCCAGCAGTTCTCCGGCGACGTCATCGCATTCTGCGGCGTCTGGTTTATGGCCGAAACCGCCAAGGTGTTGAATCCCGAACGCATCGTTGTCGTTCCGGACCGCGAGGCGAGCTGCAGTCTGGTGGAAAGCTGCACCGCCGAGCAGGTCCGAGCCTACCGGCGGCGCTACCCCGATCACGTCATCGTCAGCTACATCAATACTTCCGTCGAAGTGAAAGCTGAAAGCGATATTCTCTGCACGTCGCGCAACGCGGTCCAAGTCGTAAACTCCATCCCGCCCAGCCGGACCGTTCTGTTTCTGCCCGATATCAATCTCGGCAACTACGTCAAACGCCAGACCGGCCGCGAGAACATGAAAATTTGGCAGGGCTCGTGCATCGTGCATGCCACGTTTGTCGCGCGCCGCCTGGTGAAGGCTCGCGCCGAGCATCCGGACGCCCTCGTCGCCGCCCATCCGGAATGTCCGCCCGATGTTCTCGCCATGGCCGATTTCATCGGTTCCACTTCCGCCATCATCCGCTGGTGCGCCTCCGAGCAAGCCGATGAGTTCATCGTTATGACTGAAAGCGGCATCCTGCGATCGCTGCGGAAGCTCTCGCCCCGGAAGCGTTTCCACTTCATCCCCAACGAAAACTGCAACTGCAGCGAGTGCCCGTACATGAGACGCAACACGCTCGAAAAGCTGCGGGATTGCTTGCTAAATCTGGAGCCGCGCGTCGAACTGGCGCCCGAAATCATCGAGCGCGCTGCGCTTCCCATTCAGCGTATGCTCGCGCTAAGATAGGTGCCCTTGGAAGCCCCGCTGGTCGACACTTTTTCGCGCATTCACGACAACCTGCGGATTAGTGTCACCGACCGCTGTAATATCCGCTGCTTCTACTGCATGCCCGAGGAGGGCGTCGAATACGTGGCGCGCGAAGAGATTCTGTCGTTCGAAGAGATCGAGCGCTTCGTCCGCGTGGCCGTCTCCCTCGGCGTAACCAAGCTGCGCATTACCGGCGGCGAGCCCCTGGTTCGCAAGGATCTCGCGGTGCTCGTTAGCAAGCTGGCGGCGCTGCCTGGGATCAAGGACCTGGCGCTCACCACCAACGGCGTTCTGCTCCCCCGCCAAGCTCGTCCCCTCTACGAAGCAGGCCTGCGCCGCTTGAACGTTCACCTGGACACGCTGGACCGCGATCGCTTCCTGCGCATTACCCGCCGCGACGATTTGCCTCGCGTGCTGGAGGGTCTCGAAGAAGCTCAACGCGCCGGGTTCGCCAAGATCAAAATTAATGCCGTCGCGGTCAAAAACCTGATCGAGCCCGATATCGTCCCGCTGGTTCGTTTCGGCCGCGAGCGCGGCTATGAAGTGCGTTTTATCGAATTCATGCCGCTGGATGCGCAAGGACTGTGGTCCCGCAAAGAGGTTCTCTCGGCCAGCGAGATCATCGAAATCTTGTCGCGCGAAATCGCGCCGCTGATTGAAATTCCCGATCGCGACCCGCGCGCCCCCGCCACCGAGTACCGTTTCGCCGACGGCATCGGCAGCGTCGGATTCGTCGCTTCCGTCACCCGGCCGTTCTGCCTCAACTGCAACCGCATCCGCCTGACCAGCGACGGCAAGCTGCGCTATTGCCTCTTTGCCATCGAGGAGACCGACGTTAAGGAGCTGCTGCGCAGCGGCGCGCCCGACGAAGAAATTGCCGCTACCATCCGCGCCACCGTCCAAAAAAAGTGGATCGGCCATGAAATCAACAGCACGAAATTTGTAGCCCCGCCGCGCCCCATGTACGCCATCGGCGGCTAGAACACAAGGACAAAAAAACGCCCGAATTCTGGCGGTCCCGCAACGCTCGGATTGTGAGTAACGAGTGAGCAATTCGCGATAAAGCCGCCACTCGCGCATTAAGCGCTAGACGGCGTCTTATCCAAACATCGATCGGGCGGCGAACTCGTTGTTTTTAGGAATGAGAGCCCAGCCAAAACTGGCGGAGAGGGAGGGATTCGAACCCTCGGTAGAGCTTTAAGGCCCTACGACGGTTTAGCAAACCGCTGCTTTCGACCACTCAGCCACCTCTCCGGCCCTGGCAGGATCTCAACAGGATCATAACATACGACAACTTCAGCGTCCCACGCCCGCCATCCCCTTGCTATACTAATAAACCATCCGTTGGAAACAAGGAGATTCCATGCGATTATCGCGCCTTATTTTGTCCTTACTTGCCTTTGTGCCCGGCTGTTTTGCACAGTTAACCCCCGCGCAAAAAACCGCCGATTTCATGCAGCTCGTGGGACTATATGCCAAAAATTACGGACCGTATGAATTGCGGCGTGATCTTTTTGGTTTCGATCTCTACAACGTTCAGCCCTGGCTCGATCAAATTAATAAATCCAAAGATGATATTTCCTTCTACGATATCTTGACCCGCTACGTCGCCAGCCTTCAGGACAGTCACGACGAATTCACCACGCTGACGGATTTCGAAGCCTGGCTGCACATGGATACCGACCTCTACGATGGCAAGGTCCTGATCGGCGACATCGATCGCACCTACCTGCCGCGCAACAAGTATCCATTTCAAGTCGGCGACGAGGTTGTTTCCGTCGATGGAACCGCCGCCGCGGACCTCGTGCAGTCCTTCATCCCTTACGCGGTAAACGGCGGGGGAAACAAGACCAGCCAGCAGCGCCTTGCCGCCGGCACCATTATGGACCGCGTGCAGTCCTGGTATCCGATGGCAGCCCAGGTCGGCGACAACGCCACCGTCGTTGTGAAACGGCAGAACGGTAACGTCGAGACCTACACCATCCCCTGGGATAAGACCGGCACCCCCATTGTCCAAGTCGGACCGGTTCCCTCGCCGCACGCCGGCGCCGCTTCCGCCGGAATCCGCCAAAGTGGTCCCGCCAAACTCGGCGTCGCCGGACGCCATCACGCGCCGCAAAGCCGCCTCAATTCCTGGGGCCTATGGCAAGGCGAGCCTGCCTTCATCCCGCCCGATCCTGTCCCCGACTATATGCAGACGCTCCTGAAGCTGCAATACGGCCAGGCTGCCGCACCTCTCGTGCCGGTTTCGGCCGGCATCTTTCCGTTTGATAATCCCGCTCCGGTTTTCAACCCGCCTCCGGGCTTCAAGCTGCGGCTCGGTTCGAAATCCACCGACCAGTTCGTGTCCGGCACTTTCCCGGTCGGCAACCATACCGTCGGCTATATCCGCATCTACACGATGGCGCCTACCAACACAACCACGGCGCTCACTCAGTTCTACAATGAGGTCCTGTTCATGCAACAAACCACCGATGGCCTGGTCATCGACGTTATGGGCAACGGCGGCGGAAACGGATGTTACCCGCAGCGGCTCGAAGCAGCCCTCATTCCCTACACCTTCCGCGGCCTCGGCCAGGTCATCCGCGCTACGCAGAACTGGGTCGCCGACTTTTCTAGCGCTCTCTACTCCGCTAAAGCTTCCGGCTCTCCCCAATGGGTCATCGATCTCTACACCAGCTACCTTTCATCGGTTCAGCAAGCGCTCTCGCAAAATCGCGGCGATACAGGCACACTTCCGATTTGCGGTGCGTCTTTCGACGTGACCCCGCTGGCCGACCAGAACGGCAACGTCATCGCTTATACCAAGCCCATCCTCGTCCTGACAGACAATTTCACCTTATCCGCCGCGGAAATTTTCGCCATGCAGATGCAGGATTCCAAACGCGCCATCTTGTTTGGAACGCGCACCGACGGCGGCGGCGGCAACGTCGTTAGCTACAATGGCACGAATTATTCCGAAGGCCAGGCCCGAGTCACCCTTGGCCTGATTACTCGCGCCCAGCCCGTCGCGACCCCAGGCTTCCCTCCGGGCCCCTACAGCATCTACTATGACGGCCAGGGGATTTATCCCGACACCGTCGAGGATTATCAGACCCTCGACAACCTGCTCAACGGGGGAGCCACGTTCGTCGCGGATTTCAGCACCGCAATCGCGAACATGATCAACGCCGGACACTAACCCAGCTCCAGGCCTCTTGTCCGTTCGAACATCCGGCGCGGCAGTTTTCACTCTGCCGCGCCAATTTATTTTTTCTGAAAGATCGCGATGTACTGGCTCTTCGGAATCAAATCGCTCTTGGAAACCAGCCGGAATCCGTTCGATTCCACCTCTTGAATGAGATCGTCCTGATCCAGCCGGATGTGCTCCAACGCCCGGTTCCGGTCCGCTCCGCCCATCGCGCCCGGTCGCTTATAAAACTCCACGATCACCAGCTTCCCATCGCTCAGCAAACCGTCCCGAATGTGATCCAGCATCGCTTCCGGATAATCGAAATGATGGTAGACGTCCAAAATTAAAACGCCGGCCAAAGTCGCCGCCGGCAGCCTCGGATCTCGATCCGTCCCGAGTACAAACGTCACGTTGTGCAGATTTTGAAGCTGCGCCCGGGTCCGCGCCTGGTTCAAGAAATCCGTTTGGATATCCTCCGCATACACCTGCCCCGTATCGCCTACGACATGGCTCAGGTACGGCAGCATGAACCCGACGCCGGTCCCCACATCCGCCACCGAATCGCCTACCTTCAGCCCCATCGCCTCCACGATTTCTCGCGGATGCTGCCGCGCTTCGCGATCCGGAGCCGCCAAACCTTTGGCGACATTGGCGCGCCCTTCCTTGGTCTTGTAACCTTCGTTCGCTTTCTCGGCCACCTGCGGAAACGCCGTGGCGCACGCCAGTAACAAACACGCAAGCTTCTTCATAACGATTTCTCCATCGGCATGGCGAGCGGAGGCTCAACCAGGAAACTGTTGGCCGACATCTCCGCCACCGCTTCGCGTATCGATTGCTCGGACGCCGGCTCCACCGTGATCACAAACGGCCGGTCGCGCCAGTTGTCCGAAGGCAGTTGCAGCACTGCTTCCAGGCTGATCTGCTTATCGGCCAGCACCCGCGAGAGCGCCGCAATAATCCCCGGCCGGTCTTCCACGCGGAATCGCAGATAATACGCCGAATGCTGCAGCGTCACCGGGATCGGTTTGTACTCGCCCAAGCGCTCATGCGCGAACGGGGAGACCCGCTCCGGACTCCCGGCCCGGATCTCGCGCGCTACCCGCATCAGATCGCTGACCACCGCCACCCCGGTCGGCAGCGAACCCGCCCCACGCCCATAATAAAACGTGTCCGCGCCGTACTTGCCCAGCACCCACACCGCGTTATACGCGCCTTGCACGCTGGCCAGAATCGTCGATTGCGGAATCAATGCCGGCCGCACCGACAGGATCAGCCCCGCATGCGTCTGCCGCGCCGAGCATACCAGCCGGATCGTGTGGCCCAGCTGGTGCGCGTAATCGAAATCCACCGGCTGGATCCGCCGGATGCCCTCCGTGTAAATGTCCGATGGCGTGATCTTCTCGCCAAACGCCAGCGCCGCCAGAATCGCCAGCTTCGATCGCGCGTCATAACCGTCCACGTCCGCGCTCGGATCGGCTTCCGCATAGCCCAACACCTGCGCTTCCCGCAGCACTTCCTCAAATGACGCGCCGTTTTTCTCGATCTCCGTCAGGATGAAATTGCTGGTCCCGTTCAGAATCCCGTACAACGTCGCAACGCGATCGCCGGAGATTCCTTCCCGCAGCACGCTGTGGATCGGGATGCCTCCCGCCACGCTGGCCTCCATGGCCAGATTGATCCCGGCGGCGATTGCGCGATCCCAGATTTCCGCGCCGCACAGCGCCATCAGCTCCTTATTGGCCGTGACCACGGATTTCTTGTGCCGGATCGCGGCATCGATGACCTCGCGCGCGACGCCGGTGCCGCCCACCAGCTCGGCCACGATGTCCACTTCGGGATGCTCAACTACTTCGCGCCAGTTGGCGGTTCGAAGAACCGAACCGGCCGCCGCCGGCAGTTCCTTGTTCGCGATCGACCGGCTGCACACCGCTTTCACGTGCAGCGGAAACCCCAGCTTCAGCGCAATCTGATCGGCGTTCTCGGTGAGAATGTTGAGCGCGCCCGTGCCCACATTCCCCACTCCAATCATGCCGATATTCACTCCCTGCATATGTGGCTATTATGCCTTGTCTCCGCATTTCGTGGATTGATGCGGCTATCGTGGCGCACGCACTCATGCGTGCCGCGTTCACACTCGTGTGAACGCTTTGGCCGTAGTTACAAAACTCTCGCCACCGAAGCGCAGGGCGCAGCGCCAAGCGCCCCGAAATCCCCGTGCCGTCCTACTCCCGCCTGCCCGACTTAAACAGCGCGAATACCGCCCCCTGCGGGTCCGCCACCACCGCCATCCTCCCCACACCCTCGATCGTCATCGGCGGCGCATACACCCGCGCGCCCAACTCTTGCGCTTTTTTGGTGCTGGCATCTACATCTTCCACCCAAAAGTAAACGAGCCAATGCGGCGGAGCATTGCGCGTCTGCTCCCGCACCGGCGGGATGCCCCCAATGAATTGCTCGCCGTTCTTGATGTGCAAATACCCGGATGGATCTTTCTCGCCCGGCATCAGGTCCCATCCGAACAATCCGGAATAGAACTGTTTGGCGCGCGCCGCATCCGGCGTCATGAGATCCGCCCAGCAAAACGTGTTCGCCTCGCCCGTGATCGCCAGCCCGCTATGCCGCTTGGGCTGAAACACCGAAATCACCGCGCCGGTCGGGTCTTGAATCACCGCCATCCGGCCGGCGTCGGGAATATCGAACGGTCCTTCCAAAACTTTTCCACCCAGCTCCACGGCCTTCGCGGCTGCTCCATCCGCATCTTCCGCCGCAACATATAAATGCCAGTGCGTAGGAATCCTCCGCTCACGCTCCTCGGCCCCCATCCCAAACGCCGCCGCCGCATCCCGGCCATCCAGGCGAAAAATCGTATAAGTCTGGTCCGGTCCCATCGGCATGTCCTGCGGAGCCCAGCCAAACAGGCCACCATAGAACGTCTTCGCAGCATTCTGATCGCTGGTCATCAATTCCAGCCAGCAAAAGTCTCCCGGAGGATGCTTATCAACGCGTGCCATGAAGCGAGTATATCTTGACTTAACCGGGACCGGCCCAAATCGACGTGATTCCGGGGTTCTCGCCAACCCGGCGTTTTTGCGGCCTTCCGCGCCGCGGCTCCGT
Source organism: Bryobacteraceae bacterium (assembly GCA_035293725.1). Classification (GTDB taxonomy): domain Bacteria; phylum Acidobacteriota; class Terriglobia; order Bryobacterales; family Bryobacteraceae; genus Palsa-89. The sequence goes on along the minus strand of DATGMH010000155.1, from coordinate 39,473 downwards.
TTGCTAGCCTACCCTCTTGAGCCGGATCCTCCTCATACATTGGAACGAAGGCGAAGCCGAGCACCGCGTACAAACACTCCGCCAGGCCGGATTCTCGGCGCTCATCCTCACCTCGGTTCCTAACGGTCTTGCCGACCTCAAGCGCGTGCTGCAGAACCCAATCGACGTCATCTTGATTGACCTTAGCCGCCGCCCCTCAGCCGGTCGCGATCTTGCGCTCGCCATCCGCAGCCGAAAGGCCACGCGTCATATCCCGATCGTTTTCGTGGATGGCCAGCCGGACAAGATCGGCCGTGCCAAGGCCGTTTTACCCGACGCCGTGTTCACCGAATGGCCGAAAATTAGTACCGCCCTCAAGGCTGCGCTCAAAAATCGGCCGGTCAATCCACTCGCGCCCAACGTAATGGCTGGCTATTCGGGCACACCGCTTCCGAAAAAGCTCGGTATCAAACCGGGCCTCGTCGTCGCTCTGGTTAACGCACCGGATTCCTTCGAGCGCACGCTCGGTCCGCTGCCCGACGATGTCCTTGTTAAAGATGTCGTTATTAAAGAGGACCTGCGCGCCAAGACCGACCTGGTTGTCCTCTTCGCCTCCCGCATGGCCGATATGTATGATCACTTCCCGCACGCCGAGCGCTCACTGAACGAAGGCGGCAAGCTGTGGATCGCATGGCCGAAGAAGACCTCCGGAGTCAAGACTGACATCACGGAACCTGCCGTCCGAGCCTTCGGACTGGCGGCCGGATGGGTCGATTTCAAAATCTGCGCGATCGACCAAACCTGGTCTGGACTCGCGTTTGCCCGCCGTAAGGCCAAGGCCAGCCGCGCCGCACGTTAGCCTCGCTCTTTTGCAGTGCCCAAATCGCCGGTAACCTGCCATCCAAGAGGGATTCGGTAATAAATAACTTGCCGCACCTACAGGGTCCTTGATACCGTAAACGGCGTGATCGGTTCGGAATTCGCTAGCTGCTTCTTCAAGATAGGTCGTGCCGAGGAACATCTCAATGGACTCGAGGCCGAACTTGACTCTTGGGTTAATGGAAACCCGTATGTCTTTACCAAAAAATGTAACCCCGATGGTAGCCGCTACAGCATTAGCGTTGACATCATTAAACCGCCCCCGCTTGAGCGTTGGGCTTTGATCGCAGGTGATTGTGTTCATAACCTTCGATGCGCTCTCGATCACGTTGTCTACGGCGTTGCTGTCCGGGACAGTGGTTCCAATCCTCCGCCCAACGCCGGTCTGTTGCAATTCCCAATCACGGATAAGCCGGAGCGATTTACCGCGCAAAGGGATCGAAGGCTCACGAAGCTGAGCAGTGACTCTCAAGCACGAATTGAGAGAACGCAACCGTACAACAGAAGGCACCACCAATTGCCTCCCCTCTTGTCGCTCATCCGGGAATTCAATGACTTTGATAAACACAGGCTGCTCTCTTTGACCATGCAGCACGTCATGGGAGGGAACTTCGGATTCATCACACCCATGATTGGCAAACCCACCTTCCACTACCTTAAGACTCCGATAGTAAATGGCGTAGAATTCTTCTATTTCACTCTCACCCCGCCGCAACCAGATGTGCAGTATGACTGCCAAGCGTCCTTCGCAATATCCGTTAGCCACGCCCAGGGGCCATCTGGCACTCACACCAGTGAGATTTTGTATTTCCTCGACGTTCTCATCAAAGAAGTCCGACAGGTGGTCGATTTTCAGATTCGAGTGTGACATTGCACCTTTCCGCATTGGCTAGGATGGGGCCAGGCGTAGATCCCACGCGAGTGAATTCGGAACCCGCCAGTAGCAAGCCGTCGGAACTCCAACGATTCACCCGTGAGCAGCGAAAGATCCTCTCGGTAAAGAAGTCCGACCTGGACCTTCACAAACCGATCCTTCTACGCAGCGGCGCGAAACGGAAGAAGTCGCGGAGCTAGGGCCACGACGTTTGCCGCGTCGTTCTCTCGGTCCTAGCCCGAAAGACTGTGCAATTCCTTCGTTATCAATTCTCCAAAAGTCACGTGTCGGCCTGCAATCTGTGACAACACATTCACGAAGCGGTCGACGTCCGGTGTTCACCGGATGCTAAATATATATGATCGCTTCCCGCAGGCCGAGCGCTCGCTAAACGAAGGCGGTAAGCTCTGGATCGCATGGCCAAAGCAGACTTCGGGAGTCAAGACCGACGTCACGCAACCTGCTGTCCGAGAGTTCGGACTGGCGGCCGGATGGGTAGATTTCAAAATCTGCGCGATCGACCAAACCTGGTCTGGGCTCGCGTTCGCCCGCCGCAAGACTAAGGCCAGCCGCGCCGCGCGTTAGCCTCGGTCTTTTGCAGTGCCCAAATCGTCGGTATGACAGATGCGGCTCGGACGGCACGGTCGGGCATCACAGCATATCTCGACAAAACGGCGGAACGATCGAGAACGCGCAAGCGATTTCGGCGGCACGGACGGCCCTAGCAGATTGCGGGAAAACATCCACAGCAGCAGTCATCTCAGGAATTCGGCAATCCGGGAGGGGCAAAGAGGTGGGAGGGATGAGATGTTCTCTTCGATCGGGCGCCAGACTGTCTTAATACGCTGACCGTCGGCTTCGACTAGCTCTGGGCATTCTCCACGACTCAGACGTGCATCGTCGGATGAGCTTGCCAGAAACAGCCAAGCGCGCTCCGGAACCTCGCGACCGTTCCACGACCACACGTGATCGACCTTTCCGAGCGCCAGAACGCTCGTCAGTGTGATGTCAAGTTCTTCGCGCAGTTCGCGGCGGACAGCCTGCTCGGGTGTTTCACCTTCTTCAACACCACCTCCGGGCGGCCGGTGGAGGACAAGATTGGTTTGCGGATCTTGAATTTCCGCGACTAGGAACCCATTGCCATGCTGGATGAGGCACAAGGCAGCCTGTCTGATTTCGGCTTCGACTTTTTTGCCTGCTTCAGATCCATTTTACGGCTGGGCCGGTCCGCTTCCCGATCGAACACATTTGAGCTAGATTGGTCCTGAGCCGCTAGAGTCCCCCCGGCGAAGGGAACCGGTGCTTGAATCCCTTCGAACTACGGATCATACTGGCGCTCGGGGTTGGAGAAACATTAACAGAAGGTTAAGGAGGATGCCGATCATGGGTTCAACCAGACGCACCTTATTGGCAGCTGGCGCTGCGGCAGCAGCCACGGCCGCCGTCCCACGCGTATTTGCTCAGCAGGCCGACAAAGCAGATGCAGGCAAGTTCTACGAAAAGGGCTCCGTTCGCATCTATTATGAGGAAACCGGCTCCGGCTTCCCGCTGATGATGCTCCCCGGCGGGGGATTGAATTCGACCATTGCTGGGTTGAAGGGCGGTAACCCCTTTCCTGCCATCGAGGAGTTCAAGGGAGAGTATCGCTGCATAACGGCGGACCTGCGCAACGCCCCCAGCGGCCAATCCACCGGCCCGGTCGAGGTCGATCGGCCGTGGGAATCCTATGCCGACGACCAGCTCGGGTTAATGGATCACCTCGGGATCGACAAGTTCATGGTGATGGGTTTCTGCATCGGTGGCCCGTTCATCTGGAGCCTTTTGAAACGCGCACCGGATCGTATCGCGGCGGCGGTGGTGGCGCAACCGGTCGGCTGGCGTCCGGAGATGCGCGACCCGAAGTATCCAGGCGCATTTTGGAAAGGCTGGCCCGCGCAGATTAACGCGAAACGCCCCGAGATCCCGCTGCAGACCGCCGAACAGTTTACGATTCGGATGTTTGAAACCAACCCGGACTTCGTCTTCACCGTGACGCGCGATTTCGTGCGTAGTTGCCAAAACCCGGTACTCATCCTGCCGGACGACGTCCCGCCGCACCCATTAGCCCCGGCTATGGAGTGCGCGATGCTCGCGCCGAAAGCCGAAGTGAGTATCTTCCCATGGAAGCAGCCCAAAGAGCGGATTCCCCTGGCGGTGCGCCAAATTCATTCCTTTCTCAAAGCGCATCAGCCTGCGTAGGTCAAAGGGCGGAAGATAGTAAATCCTGCGCCTTGCGCGTGGCGATGGCACAAACCGCGATGGTTGGCATTCCACAGAGATATTTTCCAGCCGCGCTGTTTACCGAATATAGATCGTGCGGCAATCCGAGAATCCAAAAATCCCCGCTGCGCACCGCGCCACCTCCCTCGACGTGCATCGTTTTCTTTCTGATGAGGGCCGCCGCGCGTTTATTATGTCCTAGGTTACCGACCGAGAGCTGACGCGCCGTTGGAATACCGGCCACTTTCCGAACCCCAAAGAGTGCGCCCCGACACTTACCCGAATGACGCCTTTCCTTAGAAACCCGTCGCTCCGGCAGCTCTTTGACTGCCCGCAACCAAACTCAACATTGCGCACGCGATGGACACTCGCAGAATCTTGCTAGTTGATCTAGGAGGCATTTCTGAGCCCACGAAAATCTTTGCTACCCTCCTCATCGCAAAAATTCGGCAGGCCGCCTTCCGGCGTGCCTACAGGAAACCATCCGTGAAGCAACACCTGGCCGCGATCCGGATGCTCTTCGATGGGCTCGTTACCGGCCAGGTGATCTCGACAAACCCCGCGCACGCCGTTCGCGGCCCGAAGCACAGCGTGAAGAAGGGCAAAACGCCCGTGCTGTCGGCCCGAGGAGATGGGAACGCTCCTCGCATCCATCAAAACCGATACGGTCATCGGCCTCCGCGATCGCGCCCTCATCGCCCTCATGGGTTATACCTTCGCCCGCGTGGGCGCCGCCGTTCAGATGAAAGCCGAGGACTACTACATTCAGAAGCGGCGCGGATGGGTGCGGCTGCACGAGAAGGGCGGCAAAGTGAACAAGCTCCCCTGCCGCCACCCGCTCGAGCAATTCCTCGACGAGTGGCTCGCCGTTGCCCACCTCGAGCCCGACGCACCGCTCTTTCCCACGCTACCGCACGGGAAAATTATTTCCCGCACTCCCCTGCCCCAACAGAACGCCTACGCCAATGATCCAACGGCGCGCGACCGCCGCCGGCATCAAAACAAAAATTTCAAATCATAGTTTCCGCGCGACCGGCATCACGACGTATCTGCAGAATGGCGGCAAGCTCGAAGTCGCGCAGCAGATGGCCGGGCATGAATCGGCGCGTACTACCGGCCTCTACGATCGCCGCAACGATGCCGGGGCCCTCGATGAAGTCGAGCGTGTGGTGTATAAAATAACATCAGAGGCAGAAATTGTTTAATGGAGACTCTGACAGAGCGAATTATTCACGTCCGAACTGACGATGGCTCCATGTTGTGCGGGAAGGATCGTGTGCAGTTTCGAGAGAACGAATATGCGACCGGCCCTTATTGGCAGGAAGTCAACTGCCCAAGGTGCAACGACCGGCGCCGCTTAAATTTCGACCAGTTCATGAATATCTCCACGCGAAGCCGGGCCAACAAAAACGAGGGGCCGGTGAACCAACGCCGCCTACCGGCAAAGGCAACGCCACAGGACAATAGATAGCCGGTTCAAATGGACCCACTACCCCCGCGGACATCGTTTATTGACGGATCGCCCCACTACGCCTACACTGAAAGCGAACTCGTGCAAAATCAGTAATAAACACATGGAACCTACCCACCAGGAAATTCACCATATGGAAGACTTTTCCTTCGACGTTCATATCTTCAAGGAAGGCGACACGTACGTGGCCTACGTGCCAGCCCTCGACGTGTCGAGCTGCGGCGTTACGGACGATGAAGCTCGACGAAATATCCGCGATGCGGTGCGCGGCTTTCTCGCATCGAGTGCCAACCTCGGAACCCTCGACGAGATCCTCCAGGAAGCCGGCTACGAACGCCAGGGCGAAACGTGGCGGGCCCCAGAATTCGTCTCAGTCGATCGCCTCACCATGAGTATCAAGTAATCGATGGCCGCTCTCCGGCCCGTCCCCTATCAACAACTTATCCGCGTTTTTCGCTTCGATCGCCAAGAAGGAGACCACCAGATTTACATTAAAGCGGGGGTCAAGCGCCCGCTTGTTATTCCTACCTACCGCGCCGTTCCCATCTTCATCATCAAGAATCTTCTCCGTACATCCAAGCATGACCCGCGAGGGATACTTCGAGCTCCTCAAAAACGCCTAGCGAGTTAAATTTTTAAACAGCCCCCTCCGGAACGAAGGGGGCTGCCCGCCCTTTTGGAAGGGGCGGTTTTCGAGGAGGATCATTTCCAAACCCGTTTGGACCGGATTTGACCACCTCTCAGAGTGGTAATTGCCACTCATTTTTTATGCTGTGTATTCGTTCTCTCTGCGTCTCCGGTTAGAATTCAGAGACACCCGCCATGCTCGAACACCTCCCGATCGGCACGAAGGATGAAAACTGGTTCGAGAAGAAGACCGGATCTTAACTATCTCGCCCGACGCCCGCCGCAAGCACGTCGCGATATTCGGCGCGACCGGCACCGGCAAAAGCACGCTCCTCCGGAACGTGATCGCGTGGGACATCTCGGCCGGCGCCGGCGTCTCCCTAATCGACCCCCACGGCCAACTCGTCGAGGACATTCTCGATCACCACATTCCGCGGTCGCGAACGGACGACGTGATATATTTCAACCCGAAAGATAGCCGGTGGCGCGCCAGTTGGCCCAGCGCAGCCGACCGGAGCTGCGCATCCGAGATCGAGAGTAGCGGCATCTTCGGGAACTGACGTTAAACGTGGCACCGCAGAGTCGAAAGCGGCCAGCAAGCCTACGGCTTCCGAAACTCGAGGCTCAGGATTGTGGAACGGCGACTTTGACCCAACTATAGAGCCTATCAACACGGCAGGAAATCGGACATCCTCTCGCCAGTAACCCCCAATCCAAAAGGCATTCTGGCCTGCCACCAATTACTTACGGGCGCCGTCCGCGCCACCAAACGCGCCGATGGTATCTTAATCTTCAGCTTTCGATGTTCGTCTGCCTCCAGGTATGGCAGCTAAATCGGTAAATTTGGATTAAAGTTTTCCCAACGCTCCGGGAAAAACCGCAGGATGCGTCAAAACGGTGCCGATATTTCGGCACTCAAGCGTACGCCGACTCACACTCTCCATGGAACAGGCGTTTATCCGCGCCTCAAAACCCCGCCTCCGCGCGATCAGCCGTCACAACGCGCACACCAATCCGCTTCCCACGACGCTCGTTCTGGCATGCACGCCGGCTCCGTTTGCTCGAAATCCCACTCCGCGCAGCAACCGCCGGCGCCTGGCCGCACCGGCCTCGCACGCGTCACTTCGCTTGCAGATTTTTGACAGCATAGCGGTACTATTAGGACAAGGCACACCCCATGTGGCTACGTCTCACGCTTGTTCTGGCCTGCGCCGCCATGTTCGCCCAGATTCCTTATCCTCCTGGTCAGCGCGAACCGAGCGACCGCGACCTCGCGCCACCTGCCGAGGAACCCCGCCTGCCCAATGGCAAACTCCAGCGCGACGAGATCCTCAAGGCGGAGTACGAAAAAAACCTCGACGACGCCCGCGAACTCTCCCGTCTCGCCGACGATCTCAAGCTCCAACTCGAAAAGAACGATCGCAACGTCCTCTCCATCGCCACCCTCAAGAAAACTGAGGAAATCGAGAAAATCGCCAAGCGAATCCACGACCGCCTAAAGCATTGATGTGCTACGCTGAAGCGTTTAGCCCGCATGGTCCCCACACGCGAAAAAGCGCAGTTGATGAGCGCCTCCGAGATTGACCGCACCCTGGTCCGGCTGGCGCACGAAATCCTGGAAAAAACCGAAGATCTCCACAAACTCGCCTTCATCGGCATCCGCCGCCGCGGCGTGCCCATGGCGCTGCGCCTGGCTGAGAAGATCAAGACCCTCGAAAGCCTCGCCATCCCTGTCGGCTTCCTTGACATAAACCTCTACCGCGACGACCTTTCCACGGTCTCGGAAAAACCCGTTCACAACGCTACGGAAATAAATTTTCCGGTCACCGGCAAAGACATCATCCTGATGGACGACGTGCTCTATACCGGCCGCACCATCCGCGCAGCTCTGGATGCCCTCTTCGATAAGGGCCGTCCCGCCCGCGTCCAGTTGCTGGTTCTGATCGACCGCGGCTGGCGCGAACTCCCCATCGAAGCCCGTTACGTCGGCCGCATGGTCCAGACCAGCGCCAACGAAATCATCGAAGTTAAGTTCCACGAAATCGATCAGACGGAAAAGGTCCTGCTCGTCGAAAAGACTTAACCCACATGCCGGGTGGATTGCTGGGAATCGAAGCGCTCGATCGCGTCGAAATGCAGGCCATTCTCGACCGCGCCACGCATTTCCAGCGCCAGCAGCTCGAAGGCCGCAAATCCGACCTCCTCCGCGGCCGCATGGTGGTCAACCTCTTCTTCGAGGCCTCCACGCGCACCCGCACCAGTTTTGAAATCGCCGCCAAACGCCTCGGCGCCGATACCATCTCCATTACCGCCTCCGGCTCCAGCGTCGACAAGGGCGAGTCTCTCGTGGACACCCTCAACACGCTCGGCGCCATGCGCCCCGACGCCATCGTTATGCGGCACTCGGCTTCCGGCGCGCCGCATTTCCTGGCTCGCTACTTGCCCACCCCGATCATCAACGCCGGCGACGGCACGCATGAGCACCCCACCCAGGCCTTGCTCGATGCCCGCACCATCCTCGATCGTCGCGGAACGCTCGAAAACCTGCGCGTCGCCATCATCGGCGATATCGCCCACAGCCGCGTCGCGCGCTCCAACATGTATCTGCTGTCCAAATTCGGCGCGCATATCGTCCTGTGCGGCCCTGCTTCGCTCCTTCCCATCGAACTGGCCCAAATCACGCCCAACGTTACGCTGACGCACGATATTCAGGAAGCCATCCGCGATGCCGACGTCATTATGATGCTGCGCGTCCAACTCGAGCGCCAGCACGAGCCCGCGTTTCCCGCCGGCGAATACTTTCACTTCTACGGCCTTCGCCTCGAGCACCTCGACAGAGCCAAACCAGATGCGATGGTCATGCATCCCGGTCCCATCAACCGCGGCCGCGAAATCTCGTCCGAAGTCGCGGACTCGCAGCGCTCCGTCATTCTCAACCAGGTGGAAAACGGCATCGCCGTCCGCATGGCCGTCCTGGAACGGACGTTAAGCACCCAGCCATGCGCAAACTAATCATCCGCAACGGCCGGGTTGTCGATCCCGCAAGCGGGCACGACGCCGTCGCCGACGTGCTGATCGAAGGCGATCAGATCGCAGCCGTGGGTCAGAACCTGCAAGTTACCGGCGCGGAGCGCTTCGATGCCTCCGGGCTTGTTGTGGCCCCCGGTTTTATCGATATGCACGTCCACCTGCGCGAGCCCGGCTTCGAATACGCCGAAACCATCGAGTCCGGTTCGCATGCGGCCGCCGCGGGCGGGTTCACCAGCATCTGCTGCATGCCCAATACCTCGCCGGTCAACGATAACGCGACCGTCACCAACTATATCGTCGGACGCGCCGAGCGCCACGCCATCGTGAACGTCTTCCCCATCGGCGCAATAACCAAGGGCAGCGCCGGCGAAGAGCTATCCGCCATCGGGTCGATGAAGCAGGCCGGCATTGTCGCCATCTCCGACGATGGCCGTCCCGTGATGAATGCGCGTCTCATGCGCCGCGCCATGGAAACTGCCCGCTCTTTCGGCATCCCTGTAATCGATCATTGTGAGGACCTGCATCTCAGCGCCGGCGGCGACATGCACGAAGGTGTCGAAAGTGTCCGCCTCGGTCTCCGCGGCATTCCCGCCGCTTCTGAAGACGTCATGGTCGCTCGCGATATATTGCTCGCGCAGCTTACCGGCGCGCGCTTCCATGTCGCGCACATCTCCTCCCGCTATTCCGTCGATATGGTGGCCTTCGCGAAAGGCCGCGGCCTCCCGGTCACCTGCGAAGCGACCCCGCACCACTTCACGATCGCTGACGCCGACATGCCGCCCTACGACAGCAACTACAAAATGAAGCCCCCGCTCCGCTCGGCCTGCGACACCGGCACCGTCATGCAGGGCATCGTCGCCGGAACCGTCGACGCGATCGCGACCGATCACGCTCCCCACGCCGGCAGCGAGAAGATGCAGGAATTCGAAAAGTGCCCCTTCGGCATCATTGGACTCGAAACCGCCGTTGGCCTTGGCCTCGAGCGCCTGGTGCATGCAGGCAAGATCTCGCTCGCGCGCTTCGTCGAGCTTTTCACCACCGGTCCGGCGCGCATTTTGAGCCTGAATCGCGGCCGTCTCGCCGCGGGTGCGCCGGCCGACGTCACCGTCCTGAACCTGGAGCGGACATGGACTTATGACGTCAACAAGTCCGCCTCTAAAAGCCGCAACTCCCCTTTTCATGGCCACGAATTTCGCGGCGGCCCGGTAGCGGCGATTGTCAACGGCCGCGTTGTGTGGAACGCTGAAAGCTAGGTACAAACATTGGACCCATCCTTCCGCCATCGGCAGCTTGAGCCTCCGGCACGCCGCGGAGGTTGTCTGGCCATCGCCATCGCGGCCATCGTGCTGTTCGTGGCTATACGCCTGGTCTCCTCTTGGGCCATCGACTATCAATGGTGGCGCGAAATGGGCCAGCTTCAAACCTGGTTCAGCATGCTGGCCTATAGCATCATCCCCACCGCCCTGGCCACCGTCATTTCATTCCTCATCTTTTGGGTGGCGCACGCGCGCGCGCTGAAGCACGCCGGTACCAGGCTCGGCGAGCATCCCTTGTACGCAAAGCTGTCGACGCTGGTGATTCTCGTGATCGCGCTCATCCTCGCGTTGGGAACCATCGACACCTGGATCGTCGTCCGCTATTTCGGCGGCAAAGGCCTCGGAGGCGCCGCAGCTGCCTGGCACGATCCCGCGTTCGGCAATCCGTTGTCGTTCTACCTGTTCGAAATTCCGTTCTATTCCGACCTGCTCGGCTTGGTGCTCGGTATCATCGTCATCGCTGGCATCATCTACTGGTTGGCCGCGCGCGGCTGGCAGATTCAGTCCACGGTAAGCGACTGGAGCCGCATTCAGGAAATTAACTTCGCCGAGTTGCGGTTGACGGGCGCGCTCAAATCGCAATTCGTGCGCGGCATGGCTGGCGTATTCCTGCTCGCATTAGCTGTCCGCTTCTTCCTTGGCCGCTACAGCATGCTGCTTGACCAGCACGGCAGCTTCATGGTCGGCATCGACTACACCGACCAGAACGTCGCGCTGCCGCTGCAGTGGGTGTTGATTGGAAGCTGTGTCATTGCCGCCGCTGCGGTCTTCGCCGGACAGTGGAAAGCTGTCTTGCTCGTAATCGCCGCCTTTTTGGTACGCAGCATCGTCCCGCCCATCGTTACCTCTGCTTACGTGCGCCCCAACGAGATCTCCATCGAGCGGCCCTTTATCGAGCGCCACATCGCCGCCACACGCTCCGCCTTCGGCATCGACCAGCGCACGCGTGAGATCGAGTTCCCCGCTCAACCGGAGGAAAAAATCGATTTCGCGCAGCATCGGCCCCTGCTCGACAATGTGCGCCTGTGGGACTGGCGCGCATTTCACGACGCCATTACGCAGCTTCAGCCCTACCGGCCGTACGTCTATTCGGATACCGATGTGGACCGGTACACCATTCAAGGTCAAACCCGTCAGATGATGATCTCGCCGCGCGAGCTGGATCTTACCCAGCTTGGCGATGCGCGCTCCACCTGGATCAATCCGCATTTCATTTATACGCACGGCTACGGCGTCGTCATGGCCGAAGCCAATCGCGTGTCGCCGAACGGCCTTCCTGAGCTGATCATCAAAGACGCGCCGCCCGTCGTCAGCTCGCCCGGCTTGAAACTCACCCGGCCGCAGCTCTACTACGGCGAAAACGTCCAGGATCCCGTCTTCGTTCGTACCGCGCAGCCCGAGTTCGATTATCCGGCCGGCGAACACAATGTCGAGACCCGCTACGACGGCAAGGGGGGGTTTCCGAGTTCGTCCTTTTTCTTGCGGCTCGCCGCCGCGGTCTCGCGCAGCGATTGGAATATCTTGCTCACCGGCTACCTCACGCCCGAGAGCCGCATGATGATCCGGCGCAATGTTACCCAGCGCGTGAACGCACTGGCCGATTTCCTGGTCTGGGACCCCGACCCATACATCGTTCTTACCGAGGACGGCCGTCTGGTTTGGATGATCGACGGTTATATGACCTCGCGCGTCCATCCTTACTCGGCCACCGTGGACCTGGAAGGCATCGGACCGGTGAACTATATCCGCAACTCGGTCAAGGCCACCATCGACGCCTACGATGGTACCGTCCATCTGTACGTGTTCGATCCCGGGGATCCGCTGTTACAGGCCTACCGCAATTTGTTCCCAGCATTGTTCGAGCCCGCTTCCGCGATGCCGGCCGATCTGCGCCGTCACATCCGCTATCCCGAAACAATTTTCTCGGTTCAGTCCGATATCTACCGGCTCTTCCACATGCGCGATCCACTCACCTTCTACAACAAGTCCGACGCGTGGGATGTTGCCAAGTTCACCAACCAGCAAGGCGCGCAGCCCGGGCCGGTGGCGCCTACCTACGTGGTTGCGACGCTGCCGGGAGAAACGCAGCCTGAGTTCCTGTTGATGATTCCATTCACTCCGCGCAATCGCGATAACCTGATCGGTCTCATGATGGCGCGCTGCGACGGCGACCACTACGGCGAAAAAGTCGTGCTCTTGTTGTCGAAACAGGAAATCATCCTCGGGCCCATGCAGATCGAGGCGCGCATCAATCAGGATCAAAATATTTCCAAAGACCTGACGCTCTGGAACCAGCAAGGTTCGCAGGTGCTGCGCGGTCAGATGCTCGCGCTGCCCATCGAGCACACGTTCCTGTATGTCGAACCGATTTACATACAGGCCTCGCAGGCCAAGATGCCGCAGTTGAAAAAGGTCGCGCTCGCGATGGGCAACAATCTGGTCTATGCCGATACTTATGAGCAGGCCCTCGCGCAATTGGCCGGAGAGAGCGCGCCGCCTCCACCCAGCCAGCCCGAGCAACCCATGGTTACGCAAACCCCGCCCCCTCCAGGTACGCCGCGCGCTCCTGCCGCTCCGGGTGCTCCGGACCCGCGAATCGCGGAGATCCGCCGCCATCTCGACCGTTACCGCGAATTGGTTTCGCAGGGAAAACTTTCCGAAGCCGGGAAAGAGTTGGAAAGTGTTCAAGCTCTAGTCTCCAAATAATGCGCCTGGTCTCCCAATTGCAAGTGACCTGGCAGGGTCACTATGTCTTCCGCTTCGCCTTCCGCTAAAATCCGCAAACTGGCTCGCGAAAAATTCGGTTTTAACACTCTCCGCGACAGTCAGGAAGAAGCGATCCTCGCATTGCTGAATCACCGCGATACTCTGGTGGTCCAACCCACTGGGTCGGGCAAGTCCGCCATCTATCAAATCGCGGGATTGCTGATTCCCGGTGCTACGGTCGTCATCTCGCCGCTCATCGCTTTGCAAAAGGACCAATTGAGTGGGATTGAAGAAAAACAGCTCGCCGAAGCGGCCGTGGTGAATTCGCACCAACCGGCGCACGCCGTGCGCAGCGCCTTTGAAAAACTGGAGCAGGATCGGATGGAGTACTTATTTCTTGCGCCCGAGCAGCTCCACAAACCCGAAACCATGGCTCGCCTACAAGCGGATGCGCCATCGCTTTTTGTGGTGGACGAGGCGCACTGCATCAGCGAGTGGGGCCATGATTTCCGGCCGGACTACTTGCGCCTGGGCGGCGTGATCAAAGAGCTGGGGCATCCCACCGTTCTCGCCCTGACCGCGACCGCGTCTCCGCTGGTGCGTGACGAGATCGTCGCGCGCCTCGGGATGCGCCGCCCGCTCGTCATCGTCCGCGGCTTGGACCGGCCAAATATATTTCTGCGAGTGGCTACGTTTCGGACCGATCAGGAAAAACGCGAGGCGCTGCTCGCGCGCGTGCAGGATGCCGCCAAACCCGGGATCGTGTATGTGGGCACGCGCAAGCACGGCGAGGAGCTTGCGGGCGCGCTCGAAGAGCGCGGTGTCAACGCCGCGTTTTATCACGGAGGTATGGCCGCCAAGGAACGTCATCACATCCAGCAGACATTTATGTCAGGCCAGACCGGCGTCATCGTCGCGACGAACGCCTTCGGAATGGGCATCGATAAAAGCAACGTTCGCTTCGTGTATCACTTCGAGACGCCGGATTCGCTGGATAGCTATTATCAGGAGATCGGCCGCTGTGGCCGCGATGGCGAGCCGGCCGAGGCCGTTCTGTTCTATCGGCCTGAGGATTTGCGCCTCCCGAAATTCTTGAAAGGCGGCGGGAAGCTCCTCGAACAACAGATCTGCCAAGCCGGCCAGGCGATTCAGAATGCGAAAGGTGCGGTCGCCGTTCATGCCCTCCACAAGGCCACCGGCCTCTCTAAACACAAGCTCGAGAAAATCGTCAATCGTTTGGAACATGCGGGCGCCGTCCAGCGCCTGCCGGGCGGGGAAGTCGCATGGATTCGAAACGCGCCGGATGTCGCCTGCGCCGCCCGCGCTGCCGCCGAAGAAGACCAGCATCATCGCGAATACGAGCGGCTGCGGCTGGAGAAAATGCAAGCCTACGCGGAGTTGCTGGATTGCCGGCGCGAGTATCTGCTGCGCTATTTCGGCGACGAAGAAGTTTCCGCGCCGTGCAGCGGCTGCGACAACTGCGAGCGCCCCCGCGAACGGCCGGCGGCGCCGGCCGAGGCAGCCCGCCAGCCCCGTCCGCGCGATGTTCAGCCTGCGCTGCCATTTCCAGTTCACGGCCGCGTCGTGCACCGTCAACTCGGTCCCGGAGTCGTTAAGGGTTATGAGGGCGACAAGGTCTCAATCCTGTTCGATGAGGGCGGGCTGAAGACCCTTTCGTCGCATTTCCTGCTCGAGCACGATATTCTTCAAGCAGCGAGCAGCGAGAGAAAACGCGCTCACCCTCGCCGCCGATAATTTCTGCCCGCCTGTGCCTGCCCTCGCGCTGGTCATTCGGCGTATACTGAGTGGGCAATCGGGAGTGCGAGCGAGATCCCGGTAAAAAAGGAGAAGTTATGAACAGGATTGTTACGGGCGGTTTTGCCGCCGTACTCATGTTGGCCGCGACCGCGTTCGGGCAGAATGGCCCGGTGGTACAAATGCCGGGCGGGCCGGACAACGCACCGCCGGCCTACGCTTTCGATATCCCGAAGAGCGATATCGATCTGCTGTTGAAGGATCATCCCGGCGGCGACAAGCAGATTCGTGTCGTCAATATGGGCAAGTACAACATGGGCGTGGGCATCATCCATCGAGGACCTACCAACGACAAACCGGGCGATCCGATTCACGTGCTGTATCACGACTACACCGCGGAAACCTACATCATCGTTTCCGGTGGCGGTATTCTTACTACAGGCGGCGCAATCGATCAAAAGAGGGCGGGCACCGGGGTTCCCAACGTGATGAACGGTCCGGGCGGAAGCGGCATCGCGGGCAGAGGTGCGTACAGCCGCAAAGTGTCAGCGGGCGACATTATTATCATTCCTACGGGCGTCGCGCACGGCTGGAGCCAAATCACGGATCACGTCGACTATCTCAGCGTGCGGCCGGATCCAGATCGCGTGCTGCCCGCCGGCTGGGTGTATCCGACACTGCTGAAGAACTCGCCGGACGAAGTCAAAACCAGCACACCGAGCACATCGGGAGGCAGCAACTAATCACGGATGGCGGCGCTTTGCGGGCCATTCAGCATTGCGCCGCGACGTCTTTATTTCGGGTCCTCGATCGGCAGGTCTTCCGGGGGCGCGCCGGCTTCGTACATTTTTGAGGAGTCGAAAAAACCAGAGGCCGACAGGTGCATGCGCACGTCCTTGTTGGTTTTGTTTTGCCAGAACCAACCGTGCACACCCGTGGTTGGAGCGGTGAAGGATCCGTAGAAATGATCGCGGCCGGTCTTGTTCTCGAGGAGATAGCTTTCGAAGTAATCCGGCTTCGGTTTCTGATCGGGTTCGCCGTGAAACTCGAATTGAACCGGGCCGTCGGCCTTCCAGGCGAAGACCATCGTCGCGCCCTTTTGCATGTGATATTTGATCTCGAACCCCTCGCCCGGCTGCAGGCCGATGTCTTCGGCATCCACTTTATAGGAGACCGGCTGCAGCGTGTAGAGGCCGGCATTGACGGGGGTAGCGCGTCCTCCGGAATTGGAGTCGCTCTGCGAAATGCCGGTGAGCCTGAGCAGACGGCCGGTTTTCAGAGGATCGATGCCGTACTCGGCGGGAAGAATGGCGGTAAAGAGAAGCACCGCTGCGATGGCGGCTGCAATCGCCGTGGCCTTCAGGATGGCCGCTTTCGACGGTGCTTCGACGGAAGTCAGGTCTTGTTGCTGAATCATATTTATGCCTTTACCGACATCAGATATCCAGTAATCTGATAACCGACCAAAAGAAAACCGACCGCCATGAGCAGGGTATTGGTTGCGAGCGCGTGCCGAAGGTAGCCAGCGCGAGTGCGCCAGGCGCTGAGCGCGATCAGCACCGCAGTGAGCGCCAGCACTTGGCCCACTTCGACACCAACATTGAAGCTGAGAATGTTTGCGACCAACCCGTTGCGCGAGAGATCGAGGTCTTGCAGCTTTGTCGCCAAGCCGAAGCCATGGAACAGCCCAAAAATCAGCACGGCGAGTTTCGTATTGGGTTGAAATCCAAACAACCGGCGGAAGCCGTTCATGTTCTCGAAAGCCTTGTACACCACCGACACGCCAATGATCGCGTCGATCGCATAGGGATTGGCGTGGATGCCTCCGAGCACGCCGGCCAGTAGCGTAATACTGTGCCCGATCGTAAATAGGCTCACGTACAGAACGACGTCCTTAAGCCGGTAGAGGAAGAAAATAACACCGACAAGAAACGCGAGGTGGTCATAACCGGTGACCATGTGCTTCGCGCCCAGATAAATGAAAGGGAAGATCGCGACGCCTTGGTTGGACTGGACAAAGTTGGCGTCCCGCTGCGAGACGTTGTGCGCCATCGCAGGGCTGAGCAGAATGCCGAGCGCTATCAGAAGGGCGACGATGAGCGTGCCGTGCCTCAAGTTGAACACTATGATTACCTCGGAATATGGGATTCGGCTGCCGCTTTGCGAGCCGCATCGGCTTCCGGCTTGAGCCAAAAGCCTTGATGTTCGATGGCGTCCACGGCTTGATCGAACGCCTTTACGAAGCTTTCGTGGGTCGGATAAAGTTGGGCGAGCTTGTCTTTATCAAATGGCACCGTAGTGCCGAACAGGCGGCAAAAATTCGGTGCGGCCGCGGTTGACGGCGGGGCGGCGGGAGAGTTGACCAGGCCGTTTACAGACGCGGTGGGCACTTCGATTTCGGGAAGGCGAATACCGCCCTTGGCGTTGCCTAACTTGTCGCGGAGGATGGGATCGGCGGCCGCAGGATCGCCCAATTCGAGAAGCGGCGCCTTGGGCGGCTCTTGCCCATCGCGAACCCAAACCACCAGTGCGTGGAGCGCAGCTTTGACGACGGCGTGGCCGGGCGCGGCGTTGATCGGGTCCTTGCAGTTGGTGCTGTGATCGAGCGGCGGCGGTTCTTCGATTACCCAGCGCGGACTTTCGGAGTGCGCTCCGCCGGCAACTTCCCAGAGCCGAAAATGTCTGCTGTCGGGCTGGCGCGCCAGGTGGGAGCGCAGAGCCACATAGTCGCCCTCCATCTGCAGATCGAAAACCGGCACATCGATATCGGTTCGGATGTGCGGGTTCGCGGCGACAATGCCGCGCACGTTTTCCGGAAAACCGTAAGTGCCGCCTACGCGGCTATGGACGAAATAGCCGTCGTACACATGTGCGATCGGATGGACAGCATTGATGTATCCGATCAGGAACGCGGCCGATTGCGAGCGCCCGGCCGCAATCATCTTATCGATCTTAAGGCCGTTCAACGGATCGATACCGTGCGGGTGGCGCAGCGCCTGGCCGCCCTGGGAATAAATGTCCCAAGCGAAGTGATCGCCCGGATGCTCCAGCGAGGCATAGCGCGCAGCATCCCACGCCTTCAGCCCACTCCGCGGGGTGTTCACGCCCGCGGCCTGAACGCCCAATCCAACCCAGGCGTAGCCGTCGCGCAGCAGCAGCTCCTGAGTTTGGATATATTCTGCCGCGCCTTCCACCAGAGCCGTTACGTTCAGCCACTCGACGATAACGATGCCGTTGAAGCGTCGCGGATCGATGGGGCGGCGCACGAGCATGCGTACTTTGTAGGGAGCCGTATCCGCGACCTTGGCTGCCCAGACGCCGTCCACGCCCCAAGGCCCGTCATTGATGAAAGCTCTGGCTGTGCCGCCGTAGAAATATTCAGACTCCTGGTAGCCGGCGCGTTCCAGCTCCCGCGACGGTATCGCTCCGAACGCCTGGTTGCGATCTCCTCCGCCGATCGGCCCTGTGATTTGAGGATTCGGGACACCTGTCTTCGAACCAGAGGCAGAAGCCAGTGAATTCGATTCGGCCGTCTGCGCAATCGCCGAAATGGGAGGAATAAGCGCGCAGCCGAACAGTGCCGCGGTCAGGGCGGGCAGCCTCAGAACGGATTTCATTGGATTTAGTCCTACTATACTCCCAGGCAGTGTAGTTTTCGCAGGCGTGTGCTTAACAGGAACAGGATTTGGCGAGCTTCGGGCGTATTGATAATATTGGGCGTGGCTGCCACGAGATCTTTTTCTGAGATGCAGCGAATGGTTCAAGAGAACCTGGTCACATTCTTGGAAGTCGAGATTGACCTTGCTTCCACGATGCTGGGAATCGCAAAAACCACCAAGAATGCCGACAGGCGGACTCGCCTCTTTAGCTCCGTTCGAATGGCGGTAGAAACGATTCGCCACTTTGAACCGCGGATCGCGGACAAGAATCAACGCCGCGAGCTGCTTGCACGCGCCGCAGAACTCGAGCGGGGTACAAAGACGTGAGTCGCCCGCTAACCTTGACTGCGGGACGGCACCGGGCGCCGGAGACAGCAAAAAGCCCAACGGATGTTACAATTCTAACCATGCGGCAGCTTACGTTGGATGCAGTTCATGTCGAGTAACGTACCTTCCGACTTGCCGATTCAACGAGCAGAAGCACAAAGCGCACCAAAACCTGTAGTAGAAGGTCTGTCCGATGGGCGGGGCGGTGGCTGGCACGGCGATCTGTTCTTTCTATTGGTACACCTGGTTGCCAAAGATTTCAAAATTCGTTACCGCAATATGTCGCTCGGGGTGTTCTGGTCGGTCCTGAATCCCCTGGTGCTGATGGGCGTTCTTACTTTCGTATTCACGAAGATTTTTCCTAACAATAGCGTTCCGCATTTTGCGGTTTTTGTCATGTGCGGCTTGGTCCCATACAATTTCTTTAGCACTGCCTGGATCTCGGGAACAGTCTCGATTATCGACAGCGTCAATCTCATTAAGCGAGTACGGGTTCCACGCGAGATAATTCCACTGGCGGCGGTGCTGTCGAACTGTGTCCAGTCCCTGATCCAAATGGCTCTACTTTTCGGGCTGGTCTTTTTGTTCGGGTTGCATGTCAACCGCCACTGGGTGTGGTTGCCTTACATCTGGATCATGGAGATCGTATTCGTTTGCGGACTATCGCTGCTCACCTCGGCGCTGAACGTATACATACGCGATATGCGCTACATGGTGGAATCGGCGAACACCGTTTTATTCTGGCTGGTTCCCATCTTTTATAGTTTTGCGATTATTCCGCAAACCTACAGCGACCTTTACAAACTGAATCCATTGGCGGCGATGATTTTGGCGCTTCGCAACATTCTGCTGGACGGCGCCGCCCCGCGCATGGAATTGATGGAGAAGCTGACCGGCAGTTCCGTTTTGATGGTGGGAGTCGGATGGTTGGTGTTTTGGAAGCTAAAACCGCGGTTTTACGATCATTTGTGAGTCATGGCGCTAATTGAATTTCGTAACGTCTCAAAAAGCTTCCAGCTTCACGGCGGTCAGATGCTGGTGCGTGAGCACCTTGCCCACTTTTTCCGCGGCCGTAAAAAAGAGCGCTTTCACGCGCTGAAACATGTCTCGTTCGAAGTCGAATCCGGCGAGAGTTTAGCTATCATCGGCGCGAACGGCGCCGGCAAGAGCACGTTGCTGAGCTTGATTGCAGGACTCTCCAAAGCCGACGAGGGAACCGTAAAGGTAAATGGCAGCGTGGCCGCCCTGCTCGAGTTGGGCTCGGGATTTCATCCCGATCTCACGGGCGCGGAGAACGTCCGGCTAAACGCTCTGCTTTTGGGAATGTCGAGAAAGAAGACGAACGAGCTGTACGACGAGATCGTGGAATTCGCCGGGATCGGCGATTTCATTTCAGAGCCGCTGAGGACGTACTCAAGCGGAATGATGATGCGGCTGGCATTTGCGGTTGCGATAACCGTCAATCCAGAGATTTTTCTCATCGACGAACTCCTGGCAGTCGGCGATGCAGCGTTTCACGCGAAGTGCCTGGACCGAATCCATAGTTTCCGGCGAGCCGGTAAAACCCTCATCTGCGTGTCGCATGTTCCGGTGATGCTTCAAGAGTTATGTGATCGCGCAATCTGGCTGGACCACGGCGAAGTCATGATGACAGGCCCGCTGCCGGAGGTAATGGAGACTTACGCCGGGCGCCGGACACCGGCGGTTTAGTTCTTCGCGTAGCGTTCCAAATGAGCCGGTTGTGGGCTGTAGCGCTAATTTTAACTTCGGCGGCGGTGCGCGAACGCATAGGCCAGGCCGCCGGCGAGAGCGACGCCTAATGCGATCTTGAAGGCGGGGCTGACCACAGGCGGCGGAAGCTGCACGATACCGTTTTCGTCGGTAATGGCTGGGTTTCGCACATAGCGGCCCTGTGCGGGGCGGGCGACCAGATCGAAATGCTCGGCGAGGTAGTCCAGAGCGCTCTGGACCTCGGGGCCATCCATTGGAAGACCGTGGCCGCACGCGATTACGTTGGGCTGCAAGCCGGCCAGGCGGCCGACAGAGAGCTTGGCGGCGTCCCAGTCTACTGTGTAATACGCGGGTGGGCCGTGCAGCTCGGGGCGCTGCGTCATGACCGCGAGCACGGATTCCTGTTTGGTGGTGGTGAAGGCGTCGCCGGCGATCAACACGCGGTCGCTTTCGCGGAAGAAGGACACGTGGCCGGGCGAGTGGCCCGGAGTGGCTATCCAGCGCCAGTCATCCAGGCCTGGGACGGCGCCGTCGGCAGGCAACTCGCGCAGACGGCGGTGAATATCGATGGGGCCACGCGGATAGAGCGGCGCCAGCAACGTGAACGCCCCGCCGCCGACGGTAGGATCAGGAGGGGGATACTTGGATTTTCCCGTCAAGTATGGCATTTCGAGCGCATGCGCATAGACGGGAACATCCCAACGTTCGGCCAACGATTCGAGCGCGCCGGTGTGATCGAAATGGCCGTGAGTAAGGAGAATGCAGGTGGGGCGCGCGTCCGCCCCTTTGTGTCGCTCGATCCAGTGGAGGATGCGGTTGGACGACAGCGGCAGGCCCGTATCGATGAGCGCCCAGGATCCGTTGGGACTGGAGATCGCGAAGAGATTGACCATGACGGTCCGGAGCCCGGCAACGCCCGAGGCTAGATGGTCGAGCGGCTGGATGGTGCGGGCGGGCATTGGCATGACATCGAGCATTAGGATTCCTCGATGGGAAGACGCTTGGGCGGCGGGAGCATCACGGCGTAACTGTTAGGGATGAACAGGTTCGGTAGCGAGAGACCGATGCGCGCGGACGGCGGATGCTTACTTTTTCAATTTGAGATTGATGGTGGCGACTTTTTTGGTGTTAAAGAGGCTCAGAGTTTTCCAACCGCTGGTGGCGCCGTCGTGGTCAGCTTTGACTTGGTACTCGATATCGGTGCTGAGCCCGGCGAAGTGATAGTGTCCTGACGCGTCGGTTATGAAGGATTGGATTTGTAGCGATTTGGTGTCTTTCAGTTGAACCACGGCCTTTTCGACGGGGGAGCCGGACGCGTCTGTAACGGTACCTTCCAGTTCCCGAATGGTGGAATCTTGCGTTTTATAGTCATTTTGGCCGAATACGGCGGCTGAGGCCATCAGCAAGAGCGCACATCCCACGGCTAAAAAGCGGATTTTGGCGGGAAAGGCCACTACTGTTTCGACTCTGCCTGGAGTTGGAAGGTTACGTCGACGCGCTGTTCGCCCTCGACCACGATGGGTTTCTCGGCGGGCTGATAGCCTTTGAGGGCGGCCTTGACGGTGTAATGCATGGGCACGGGCGGGATGCGAAAGACGAACTCGCCTCGCGAATCCGAGAGTGCCTGCAAAGGTTTCAGTATGGCAGCCGGAGGTTGGGGTTGAGGAGCCGGGGTTAATGTGATTTCGGCATTCGGCAGCGCGTATCCGCTTTCCTGGAAAACAGTGCCGGCCACGATGGCATAACTCTGGGGAACTGGTTTTTTCTTGGCGGCGCCGGCGGCGACGGCAAACGCGAGTGCTAGCAGGAGAAGCTTAGTGCCACTCCTCCTCTTCCTCTTCATCCTCGTCCTCATCCTCTTCGTCGTCGTCGTAATCGAAGTCCTCCTCTTCTTCTTCCTCCTCTTCCTCTTCTTCTTCGGGTTCGAGTTCGATCGGATCGAGGCTGGTCACACTGAAATCGGCGCCGCACTCGTCGCAAGTCAGCGTGTCGCCCTCATCCAGATCATCTACATCCACATCGATCACGGCGTCGCACTTCGGACAGTTGACCATTCCTTCCCCTCCAGTTCTCTTATACAAGAAACTCGAATCGCGCAGCTATGCGTTGGCTTTCGCAAGCCGACGGCGGGTGGTGGGCGGAACGATGCCCTTTAATCGAAGATAAACAAAGAGTTGCTGGCGATGGGTGAGCTCGTGTTCTTTGATCATCTGCAACATTTCCAGGCGTGTGACTCGCTGGCCATCGAAACGGGTGATCTCGCCGGAATAGAATTCCGCGGGCTGGGCGGCTAGACGTGCGGCATCGGCCTCCAGGCGGGTGCGCAGCAGGGTGGCCAAGGCTCCAGGCCCGTCCGCTTTCGGTAGTTCGGCCGCGTACTTCTGCATCATCGGGCGGAACTCAGGCGTGGCCATATTGTCGACGCCATCCAGGAGCAAGCTGGCTAATGCGTGACCAGCTTGCAGGATATGTTGGGCGATCTCGCCAAAGGACATGAGATCGGTGGAGGGTTTATAGTCGAGGGGCTGGGCGGAAAAATCCTCGACGGCCTGGGCGGTGTCCTCACGAACGCTCTTCCATGAATTGAGTATTGATTGGAGCCTGACCATAGACTCTTTTTACCATGAGAAGCGCGGATGCTTGGGAGAGGGGTGGGCATCGGATGCTTAGTCGCGCGTTCCGGTTGGCTCGGTCCGCCGGTGTATTGAGGGCAGGGGTTCACGCGAACGTTGAACGCGGCACGCACTCATCGAGTGCGCCCTACATTTACCACTCTTTGGGCCAGATCAGGGAGCGATCGATACTCGCCAGGGTTGGCCGGCCGGTGAGCATCATGGCCATTTCGAATTCCTTGCGCAGGATCTGTACGACGCGGGTGACGCCCTCAGCTCCGGCGATGCCTAAGCCATAAAGATAGGGGCGGCCGATTCCGACGGCGGTTGCGCCCAGGGCCAGAGCCTTGACGACATCGGTACCGCGCCGGACACCGCCATCGACCACCAGGGGAATGCGGCCGGCGACTTTTTCGACGATGTGCGGGAGCGCATCGATGGTGGCGGGAACGGTATCGAGATTGCGCGCGCCGTGGTTGGAAACCATGATGCCGGATACACCGGCCTTAATGGCAATTTCGGCGTCATCGGGATTTAAGATTCCCTTGAGCAGAATGGGAATTTTGGAAAACGAGCGCAGCCAGTCGATATCTTTCCAGCTCAGGGTCGGATCGAGATAATCGCGGCCCTGGAGATTGGGCAAGGGGCGGGGCGGCAACTCGCCTTGAGCGGCCGCCTCGCGGTTGCGAGCGCCGAATGTTGGGGAATCTACGGTAACGGCGATGGCACGGCAGCCGGCGGATTCGGCGCGCTGCACCAGATCTTTCGTGAATCCGCGATCGCGCTGGACGTAAAGCTGGAACCAAACCGGGGCGGTGGCGGTTTTGACGACCTCGTCGACGGGTTTGGAGGCGCTGCTGCTGATGACGAGGAGAGCTTGAGCGGCTCCCGCGCCTCGGGCCGAGGCAAGGTCGCCGTCGGGATAAACAGCGGATTGAAATCCGGTGGGCGAAAGCAGAATCGGGAAGGGGAGTTCGAGGCCGAGCAGCCGCACGCGCGTATCGAGCTTGGAGACGTCCACGAGGGCATGCGGACGCAGCCGGATATGCTCGTAGGCCTCATGATTCCAGCGCAGGGTCAGTTCGTCGGCCGAGCCGCCCTGGACACGCGCCCAAGCGGCCGGGGAGATTTCTTTTTGAGCGAGCGCCTCGAAGTCGAAGAGGGAAAGCAGGCGATCCATTTCCGATTTGGACTTAGCCTGCGCGCGCAGACGCGCGATGGATGCGCTCGCGATGGCGAGTCCCGACAAAAGGGCCTTGCGTCGTGTGCTGATCAACATGGTCTAACTCGTGTGGTCCAGAATTATCTTCCAGCCGTTCTCGGTTTTGTGGAAGAGCAGTGTGAATATGCCGCTGGCCTCGCCGCCCGCGGCGGGGGCGCGATCCAGGTGAAATCTGCCGATGACGGCGGCGTAATCCGGCCCGAGCATGCGCGTATCCAAGCCGGTGAATTGCAGGGTTCCCATGTTCGCGCGCGAGGGGTAGCGTTTGAGATAGCTCGCCAGGACCTGAGCATGGCCTTTGGTAATGGTGGTGCTCACGAACGTCGTGGACTCCGACTTATCATACCCCTCCATAAAGCCAGGGATGTCGCCGTTGTTCCAGGCGGCGACCTGGGCGTCCAGCACCTGGCGGATCTGCTGTTCGGGTGTGGGCGCGGGCGTCGCAGAGAGAGCGGCGACCAGAAGGCACGCGGCCAGTTTGATCATGTCACGAGTTTACAGCAGTGGGGTGTTGGCCGAATCGATTAAGTATCGTGTCCGACGATTTTATCTTTTTGGATGTTGCGCATCTCGTCAATGATGCGCTCGAATACGCGACGGACGGCCTCTGAGGAGAGAGGGCCGGAGTTGTTGGTGGTCACGTTGCGGAAGACATCCTCTTCGCGTTTGGGCTCGTAGATGGGAAGGGAGAGATGCTGCTTGATGTGCCCGATTTCTTCCACGATACGGGTGCGCTCGTTGAGCAGTTCCAACAGACGCAAGTCGACCGCGTCGATCTTTCGCCGGCAATCGGCCAGCTTTTCGATGCTCATCGGGATTTCTTCGATGGTAAACCACTGGCAAGCTCGTGAGCGAGAGCTTCCAGGCGTGTTTCGAGTTCGGGGCCGGCGGCATATTGCTCGACGGTGCGAACGACGGCGCTGCCGACGGCGACGCCATCGGCGATTTCGCCAACAGCGCGGACGTGATCCGCGGTGGAGATGCCGAATCCAACCACGAGCGGCAGTTCGGTGACGCGGCGCATAGCCTGGACCAAGGGGGCGGCGCTATCGGATAGCGATGCGCGTTCGCCGGTAACGCCGGTGCGCGAGACCAGATAGATAAAGCCGCTGGAATATTGGGCCACGAGCCTGAGACGGCGTTCGCTGCTGGTGGGTGCGGCCAAGAATACGGTATCCAGGCCGGCGCTCCGCATGGCGGCGAGGTAGGGTTCGGCTTCTTCTACGCTCAGGTCGGTCAGGAGGCAGCCGTCGATTCCGGCTGCCACGGCATCTTTGGCGAGACGATCGAGGCCGTAGCGCAAGATCGGATTCATGTAGGTGAACAAGAGCAGTGGAATTTGGGAGCGCTTGCGGATTTCCGCGGCGATTTGTAAGACGCATCCGACGCTCGCGCCGGCCTTGAGCGCGCGATCGCTGCCGCGCTGGATCACGGGGCCGTCGGCGATGGGGTCGGAGAAGGGGACGCCGAGTTCAATCAAGTCCGCGCCACCGCGCTCCAGCGAAGCGACGAGGGAGGGGGTGCGATCGGGAGAAGGGTCGCCGGCAGTGATGTAGGCGATGAGCGCGGGGCGGCCTTCCGCGCGCAGGCGGTCAAAGAGCCGGCCGATTCTGGTCTGGCTCATCGAGTTCCTTAAGATTTTCGCGATAGATGTCGGTGTCCTTGTCGCCGCGTCCGGAAAGATTGATGACGAACAGCTCGCCTTTAGCGGCCGGTGCGCGGCGGAGGGCTTCGGCGACAGCGTGAGCGGACTCCAGTGCGGGAATGATGCCCTCCATGCGGGCCAAGGTGCGAGCCGCTTCGAGCGCGCAGGCATCGGTAGCGGAGACATACTCGGTGCGGCCCTGATCGCGCAGCCAAGCGTGTTCGGGGCCGACCAGGGCGTAGTCGAGGCCCGCGGATACGGAGTGGGTGAGGGCGACCTGGCCTTCGGAGTCCTGCAGCAGATAACTGTAAGCGCCGTGGAGGACGCCGGGTGCACCGCCGGAGAAACGCGCGGCGTGCGCGCCCAGCTCGGTGCCGCGACCGCCCGCTTCGACTCCGATCAACTTGACGGTGGCGTTGTCTATGAAGGCGTGAAACATTCCGATGGCGTTGCTTCCGCCGCCGACGCAGGCGAAGACCGAATCCGGCAGACGGCGCTCGCGCTCGAGGATTTGCCGGCGCGTTTCATCGCCGATGACGCGGTGAAAATCGCGAACCATCATGGGGTAGGGGTGCGCGCCGAGCGCGGAGCCGAGCAGGTAATGCGTGCTGTGGACGTTGGTGACCCAATCGCGCATAGCTTCGCTGATGGCATCCTTGAGGGTGCGGCTGCCGGTAGCGACGCCGACAACTTTCGCGCCCAGCATGCGCATGCGGAAGACGTTCAGGCGCTGGCGGCGCATGTCTTCCTCGCCCATGTAGACGATGCACTCGAGTCCGAAAAGCGCGCAGACGGTGGCGGTGGCGACGCCGTGCTGTCCCGCGCCGGTTTCGGCGATGATGCGCTTCTTGCCCATGCGGCGGGCGAGCAGCGCCTGGCCCAGGCAGTTGTTGATCTTGTGGGCGCCGGTGTGGAGCAGGTCTTCGCGCTTGATGTAGATTGTCGCGCCACCCGCCATCTGGGTGAGGCGTTTGGCGTGATAGAGCGGCGTGGGGCGGCCGGCGTAGTTGGCGAGCAGGTCCTGCAATTCGGCTTGAAATTCCGGATCCTGGCGCGCGGTGAGGTAGGCTTGCTCGAGTTCTTCGAGCGGGGCCATCAGGATCTCGGGAACGTAGCGGCCACCGTACGGTCCGAAATGTCCGGCCGGGTCTGGTTGCGGCGTGGTCATGCGGCCAGTGCCACCTTGATGAACGTGGTCATTTTTTCGTGGTCCTTCACTCCGGGAGATTTTTCCAGGCGCGAGCAGGCATCGACGCCCCAGGGCTGGGCTTCCTGGATGGCTTGGCGGACGTTGGAGACATCCAGGCCGCCGGCGATAACGATCTTTCCGGTATAGCGCGTCGCCTCGGCCCAATTCCAAGCGACGCCGGTGCCGCCCCGGAGTTGCTGGGACGGGGTGTCGATCAGCAGGGCTTCGGCGGGACCCGAAATCTCTTCGGGAACGGGCGCGCCTGCGGGAATCGCGCGCCAGATGCGGAGGCCCCGCGCTTCGGAGATGCCGTGCAATTGAGCGACATCCAGTCCAGCATCGAGAGCGATTTTGGCGATGGCGTCCGGAGTTTCGTCGACGAACACACCGACCTTCCAGACGGAGGCGGGGATTTTCGCAGCGATCATCGCGGCCCCGGTGGGTGAGATGTAGCGCGGGCTCTGGCGGTAGAAATTAAATCCGAGCGCCGAGGCGCCGGCCTCCGCAGCCGCGAGGGCGTCCTCACGATTGGTGATTCCGCAAATCTTCACCATCATGACAACAGCGCCCGGAGGGCCTGCGCGGGATCGGGGGATTTCAGGAGATATTCGCCAATCAAAAAAGCCTGGTAGCCTGCAGCGGCGAGGCGGCCGATATCGGCGCGCGACTGGATGCCGCTTTCGGCTACGGTCACGGTTTCCGGCGGCATTTTTGCGGCAAGGCGCAGCGAGACGTTCAGATCCACCTCGAAGGTGTGGAGATTGCGGTTGTTGACACCGATGATTCGCGCCCCGGAGGCGATAGCGGCGTCCAGTTCGTCTTCATCGTGGACTTCGACCAGGGCGGCCAGGCGATACTGTTCGGCCAGTTCGCGGAGATCGCGAAGTTCGCGTTCGGTAAGGATGGCGGCGATCAACAGAATGGCATCGGCGGCATGCGCGGCGGCCTGATGAACGTGGTACGGATCGATGGTGAAGTCCTTGCGCAGCACGGGGACTGAGACGGCAGAGCGCGCCGACTCGAGATCGGACAGGCTACCGCGGAAATATTTTTCGTCCGTGAGCACCGAAAGCGCAGCGGCGCCGCCTTGTTCGTAGGTTTGCGCGATGAAGGCGGGCCGGTAATCGGCCGAGAGGTTTCCGCGACTAGGCGAGGCCTGCTTAATTTCGGCGATAATCGCTGGCCGGCGGCGGATCAGCGCACCCGTGAAATCGCGGCGTTGGGCCATGGAAGCTTCCGCGCGCGTTTCGATGTGTTCCTCGCGGATGCGCAGCTCGAGCTTTTTCTGTTCGACAATTTGGGCCAGGATGCTGGGGACTGCCTTCACCATGCCGGGAGAACTTCATTGTAACCCGGTAAGTCGGCGGGATACGGCAGCGGACTAGCGCGGGCTGCCCACGCGCCGAGCGGTGCGGACGTAGCGCGACCAAAGGTGTTTATCGCTCAACAGCAGCGCTAAGACGAGCACAGCGCTAAAACTCCCAGCCGGCTTATGTACGATAGTGAGCTTCCCGCGCATTGCGATCCTTGTGGGTTATGAATCCGCAGCCTGTTTTCTTATCGGATTCCCCCGATAAGTATTGACAGAAGCATTGGGGCGGCTTGGTTGCGGAGCTGCAATGTTAATCTGAAGATATTGGGGGCTCGCTTTTGATCGAAACAGCTCTCGTAACCTTTCTGATCGCAACCCAGGGGGCCACGCAACCGGCGAAGGTGTACCATGCCGAGCGCGAGCAAGTGGCCAAAGGGGCGGAATTGATCACGGTTTTCGGGCGAACGAGATCGGTGGACCCGGGAGCTGCAGTGCAGGATATTCCATTGGTCAGCGTGCTGCGGGATACGCTGGGTTCTCCGAATGCGGCCAGCACGCGATTACGGTACGTGTGGGTGCTCACCAGCACGCGGCCGACGCTGGTGCAGCGGACGGCATCAGCGCTGTCTTTTTTCTGGTTTCGGCCTGGGGGCAAGAAGCACGCCGACGGTGTGCCTGCCCCGGTAATGGACTTAGCGTCGCCGGCCAAGTCGGTGTGGAGCCACCTGGCTGCGGACGGCATTCAAGCGCTGCAGTTGGATGGCTTAGGCGCGCCGGTCCGGTCTTCGACCCGCAGCTATCGTGGGAATTTTAGCGACTATCGCGAGTTGCAGATCTCGCGCGCGCTGGCAGCGCTGGAGAGTCTGGATAATAGCCGGGAAACGCTGGCAGGCTGGCCGGTCCCGGAACTTCGCAACGTCTATTCCCGCTTGAGTCTTTCGGATCGGACGTTGGGCGGTTTGGTGCGGGAGCAGAACTTGCCGAAGTTTTTCGACAAGGAGACGAGCCGCCGTGCCGAGATCCGCGCGCACAACTGGGAGCTACTCCGCCAGAGGGCCGAAGAGAACGGGCTATATTTCGAGCCGCTGGCGCTTCCGGGCGAGAGTGCCACGGAAGTGATGCTGTGGGTCAACCGCGGCGATCTGGACGACGGCGGCGGGCGGAATTTCGACCGGCAGTTTCTCGGGATCGCGAATCCCTGGTCCGATGAGCGGCTGTTGCACTGGAAGGGCTACAGCGAAATCCGCTACCTCGACGCGGAGAACCGGCCGGTATCGGCGGCCACCGCGGGCGCGCGCGAAGTAGAACTGATTCCGCTGGCGCTTTACAGCTTGGACTATCCGCGCGTGCCGCTGCTCTTGGTGGATTTCCGGAGCAGCATGACGGCGAAAAGGCGCGAGCTGGTTCAGCACGGCTTTAGCGCGGTGCTGGCTGGATTCCTGGGCGTGACCAGTTTCGGCAACTGGTCATTTCTGGCAGCCAATTCGGCGTGGACCTTCGTGCGGGGGCGGCACGGGGCTCCCACGGATCGATCTGAACGTTTGCGCTCGTATTCGGAGGCGAGGCAATTCTTGGCAGTGGATTCGGGCATCGCGCCGCCGCTAAAAACAGAGCTGCTGCGGCGCCTGGATCAGCTGGCGCTGGATCCGCTCGAGAACGGGTTGGACACCGAGGCTCGGGTGGCGAAAGAACAGTTCGCAGCGCTGATGCAGTACTCGCAAGCGCCCGATGGATTGGCGGCGAAATTGGAGCGCGACCGGCAAAAAGAGTTGGAAGCGTACGAGCGGTCGCATGCCGCGCGCTGGCTGACCGGCGTGGGGCGGTTCATGGGAGTCGGGCGCGGGCGGCCCGAGAATCCCGCGTTGGTTTCCGAACTCGAAGCGCGGCGCGAGGCGGCGGCTCAAGTGCTCTATTTGAAGCAAGCGCTGTCCTCCAGCCCGCGTCCGGACGTGGTGCAGGATCCAGCGGCGATCCGGGAGGCAGTGACCGCGCTAGCGCGTGAGCCGTTCCGCGTGCACGGGGCATCGAAATTGATTGCCGAAGTTTTGGAACGTTCCGAAGCGTTCGACATTCGCATGGCATGCCTGGCGGCGCTGCGGCGGCTGGATGTCCAGCAAGCACGAAACGAGCTTGACCGGCTATCTCAAGATCCGAAGGAGAGCGGTTTCTGGCGGGCCGCGACAGTGGCGCTGTTCCCCGATAATCGAGAACGGCCGGCCGGGACTGCGTCCGGGCAGTTCTAATGCGGTCCAGCGCATTGGCGCGCGCGATGGTAGTTTTGCTGTGCGGGCTACCGCTGCCGGGAGCGGTCCAGCGCATCGTGATTTTGAAAGTAGACGGCGTTCCGGCCGAGGTACTGGAGAGCGAGCTTCAGCGCGAGAATCCGATTACACACAAGAGTGCGCTGCCCTGGATCGACCACGTGTTTCGGCAGGGTGGAACCAGCGTGCCCAATTTCTATGTGCGCGCCATCAGCCTGTCGGCGCCCTCGTGGTCGATGTTGGACACCGGCCGGCATCTGGAGATCCGGGGCAATGCGGAGTTTGACCGCTACACCGGGCATGCGTACGACTACCTGAACTTTTTCCCGTTCTATGTTGAATACGCGCTATCGCACAAAGTGGATATGCCTGGGGTTGAGGTGCTGGACGATCTGAAAATCCCACTGCTGATCGACAGGTTTCCGTATGCTGCGGTGTACCAAGGCCCGCAGCTTTATCAGCGCGGCGTTCGTTGGAAAAGCTTACAGCATGGGTTGACGAACCGATTCTCGCGCCCTTTGCGGGAGCTTCTGGACGAGTGGGCGATCGGTTTTGAGATGGGAAGCAGCATAGAAGAGCAGACGGAGCGGGAATTAATCGAGAAGCTGGCGGATCCCGGCGTGCGGTATCTCGACTATTTTACGGGCGACTACGATCACGTCGCGCATAGCACACCGGATCGGGCGGCGCAGCGGCTGGCCATGCAGAGGATGGATGCGCTGGTGGGCAGGATTTGGACGGCGATTGAGGCCAGCTCTCTGGGTCCGACGACGGCGTTAGTTCTGCTGTCCGACCACGGCATGAACACCGAGCCGGGTGTTTTCAGCCAAGGCTACGATCTAGTGCGGTTCTTCAATAGCCAAGCCGGCGGAGCGCATCATGTGATGACCAACCGGCATCCGATGACCGAATACAAGCTGAAGGGGTTGGATCCGTTCGTATCGGAAGTGATCACGCCGAGCGTGGAGTCGCGCTATCTGAAAAACCAGGCCAACGACTACCCCAGCGTGATATTGGACCTGGATGGCAACGAGCGCACGGCTGTTTATATGCGCAATTCCGTCTGGAACGTGCTGCAGATTCTGTTGCAGCAGATCGATCGCTCGGAGCTTCAGCCGGCTGCGAGGCACGCGGCGATCGGCGCTTTTTTTCGCGTCGTCCAGAGCCATCGCGACCAATGGGAAAAGACGGTCCGGCAACTGCGATGGGAGCTGGAGGCGCTGCACCAGGCGATCGAGCAAGAGCGGGCGCGCGTTCAAGCTGCGCCGGCGAAGTGGACCGCGCTACAGCGCGAGGCCGGTTTAGACAAGGCGGCGCGCCGATTGTCAGTGGACGTGGAGAGTTGGCGGGAGCAGGAGCGGACTTACTCGGAGTACGCCGAGGCGCTGAGCCGTTTGCTGGACCTGAAACCTGCCGATTTGCAGAAGCGCCGGATCTCGGCCGAGGCTTTCATTCCTAAACACGCCATGGGGGATCCGAACGACATCTACGATCTGCAAAACTACATCGTTGGCCCGAGCGCCGGCGGACTGGTTCTGGCTGAGGACGGATCGCTGGATTTTGCGCGGAGCTTCGAACGGATCGATTATTTTCCGCTATTGGCGAGCTTGTCGGTCCGGAATAACGTGCAGGCGCAAGTGGGATCGCATCCGGTGGATTACATCGCGATGAGGATCGACAGCGGCGCGCTGCCGCGAGAGTATGCGGCGCAGCAAGCGATCTGGCTGTACCACGATCAAGACCGGCAGGCATTGATCTTATCGCGCCACGATGCGGGCGGCGTTTTGGAACTGCGATATGTCCCGGTCCGTACGCTGCGCCAGGATGCGCAGGGTGCAATTCATTTCGAGCCGGCGGTGTGGGCGGCGGGATTTCCACTGCACTTATGGGAAGATCCGAATCTTGCGGTGGCGGCGAGCGAGCGATCGGAATGGCTGGCGGCGTGGCATTCCGAGCTGGACTGGATGCACGCCGTGCATCGGACGGAGTACTCCAACGGCATCATCGCGCTGGATGAACAGTTTTCGCGCGTGGGCGAGAGCGCGGGAGCCGACGGTATGGAAGCGTTTCGGCGGCACAAGCGCGAATTGGCCGAGCCGGATTTCCTGATCTTTGCGGCCGATCATTGGAATTTCAACGTGCGCGGTTTCAATCCGGGCGGGAATCACGGTTCGTTCCGGAGAATCTCGACAAGATCGGTACTGCTGTTTGCGGGCGGTGAAGAAGCTGGAATCCCGCGCCACCGGGAAATCGAGGAGCCCTATGACAGTCTTAGTTTGGTTCCGACGATTCTGGAACTGATGGGCAAAAATAAAGACGCCCGGGAATTGCCCGGGCGTCCGATTCGTGAATTGTTCACTGCGGCGATCAAGCCGAGCGCAAAACGGTGAGGCGATTACCTGCCCTGAATGGATTTCACGTAGTCGGTAAGGTTGCTGAGCCGTAGCTGCACTTCGCCTTGGGTGGAACTGACGGAGGGGAACAATGCGCCCCAGACGGGCATATCCCTGGTTCCATGCGCGGCAACTTCAACATCGCCCTTGATGGTGTTGAAAACTTTTAGTTCGGGGAACTTGCCATTGTTCTTCACTGTGAGCTCCGTCAGGTTGGCGGGGTTCTTCTTCAGCGCAGTTGCGGCTGGGCCGGTGCCTTTACCGTCCAAACCATGGCAGGGGGCGCAGTAGGTGCGGAACATTTCTTGGCCGGATGCAGCCGAGGTCGGCGTGACCGGAACTTTCTTAATAGTGGGTTGCGCGTTCGCAGCAATGCAGGCGAACAACACGAACGCGATCATGAACAACGTCATAACTCTGGATGCCATGCGGGTCTCCTTTTTTAAAGCACACCAGCGAGCGCCGACGCGAACGGTGGGAGGCTGTCCAGCGCAGTGGCGCTCACCGGTATGCTTATTTGTGCGATTAACCGATGTGCAACCAGACTGCCATGCAACTAGAGGGATGGAAGTCCTTAATTGGCTTAGTTCGCCGGGCCGAAAGGGTGTAGTCCCGCAGTCTTTCTGCAATACGTGCGCTAAATCCCCCAACGGGTGCTATTGTTTCGGCGGGTTATGGCACAAGCTTGAGGCGTTACCGTTCGGGCAAGAGAGGAATCATGTCTCGAACGATATCCTGTTCTTTCTTGTTGAACCGGGAACGGAACTCAGGGCTTGCCAGGTGCGCCTGGCGGTCTTCCGGCGGGAGCGCGGCGACGTTGCGTAGTTCCTCGCGAATGGCCTGCTGGCGTTCGGGCGATTGTTGGGACAGCTTACTGGCGGCCTTGCGGACGGCTTCCTGGCGCTGGGGCGGGAGCTGATGCAGGCGATTGTAGAGAGTTCTCAGAGCTTGCTGTTGCTCGGGAGGCAGCGCGTTGAACCGTTGCAACCTTTGTTCGAGCTGCTTGCGTTCGGCGGGCGGCAGGCGGTCCAGCGCTTTGCGTTGCTCCTCCGGCGGGAGGGTTTCAAACTCCTCGATGGGAGTCTTGGGCTGGTTTTGACTGGCCTCGCGGTTCGGCCCGGAAGGCGCGTGGGCTCGCGCTCCACCGCCACGGGTGCCGCCGCTTCTGGTTCCGCGCTGAGCTAAGGCCGGCCGCTCAACCATCAGACCGCACGCCAGAGCGGCTAGCGCCAGAGTTGAGCCTCGGGGAAACATACAGGGCCTAGATTTTTTGCGGCTGGGCGGGGCTGACAATTGAAACGTCGGCGCCCACTTGCTTGAGCAGATCCATATCGTCGAGCGCGCGCTCCACCTGCTGTTCGATTCTCAAGGTGGAGCGGTTTCCGGGTGGCGGGTTGTTCAACTGCGTGCTGTTTGTAAGAAGCAGCGCGAAGACTAAAATGGCGCAAGCGGCGGCTAGCGGTATGAGCGGGCGCCACGTCCAGTTCACGAAAATGGAGTTCCATCCGCTGGCGCGCGGGCTGCGCGCGATACGATCGGCGAGTTTGCCGTCGAAATCAGGCGAGACCGGGAGCGGCTGCCACTGATCGAGAGCCGACCAAACGGCGGACTGCTGGGCGAGCAGCTCACGGCAGCTTCCGCAGGAAATTACATGCTGCCCGAACTCGGCCCGCGCTGCGGGGTCCAAGGTTCCAGCGGCATAGCCGACAATCAGTTCCTCAGCGGCACTTTTGGTAAGCGAACATCCCATCGTGTCTTCCCTCAATGTACTGCACATGCTCCCATTTGCACCACGCGGCGAAGCTGAAGCTCACGCCATGTGGGCGAGCCGGATTCGCAGTGACTCATAGGCGCGGAACAGGAGCGATTTGACCGCCGATTCCGAACACCGAAGCACATTCGCGATCTCAGCATATCCCAGCTCTTCGTACTTGTGCATCATCACGGCGGCCCGCTGCTTGGACGGCAGCTGTTCAATCGCCTGCCGCACCTCCCTCAGCTTGGCCTGATACAACATTTCCTGCTCAACGGTCCGGCAGCGATCCCGGACCTGTTTGACGGCGCCATCGCCATCCCGATCCAGGCTCTCCTGCGTTTTTTCGTGGCGCCCATCGCGAATCCAATTCAGCGCCAGATGCGTAGCGATCCGGAACATCCAGGTAGTAAATTTCGCGGTCGCCTCATAAGTTGCCCGGAACCGGTATACCCGCAGGAAAACCTCTTGCGCCAGTTCTTCCGCTACGGCCTGGTTCAGCACCATTCTGTACAGATAATGAATCACGGCGTTGCGATGCCGTTCGACTAGCACGGCAAAGCACGCCTCCTCCCCCTCGCGAACCCGCAGCATCAATCCGGCATCCCGGTCGAGGAGCCGTTCTGAGGTTTTGCTCGCTTCCGCGGTCTTACTATTGTTAACCCGCGGGTTCCACGAAGGTTGCGCCGCCGAGGAATCGAGGTGGTCGGAATCCATCTGTGCCTGTAGCTCACGACGGCAGAGCAGAAGGACGGTTTACACGCCTTTACATTATTCGTTCTTAAGGGTGCGTTCCATCAGTTCGCGGATGGCGTCGCGGGGGGACCGGCGGCCTTGGAGGATGGCATCCATCTGTTCGGTAATAGGTAGATCTACGTTATACTTGCGGGCCAGATCGAGGGCCGCCGCGGTGGTTTCGACGCCTTCGGCAATCATGACCATGGAGGCGACGATTTCCGCCAGCTTACGCCCCTTGGCGAGTTCCACACCCACGCTGCGGTTTCTGCTTAGTTCTCCGGTGCAGGTGAGTACCAGGTCGCCTAAACCGGCCAAGCCCGATAGGGTCCTCGGCTGGCCGCCCAAAGCTACAGCCAGGCGCGTAATCTCGGCCAGCCCGCGTGTGATGAGTGCAGCCATGGAATTGTTGCCGAGTCCGAGACCCTGGCAGATTCCGGCGGCGATCGCGATGACGTTCTTCAGCGCGGCGGCCAGTTCGACTCCAGCGGGATCGTCGTTGGAATACAGACGCAGCGAAGGTCCGGAGAACTGCTGCTGAATGCAGGCCGCCAGCTCCCGGTCCTCGGAGGAGATCACGACAGCAGTGGGTTCGCCGCGCGCGACTTCGCGGGCAAAGGTGGGTCCGGACAGGACGGCGATGCGGGGGGCAAACCGCGCCCGGATCACTTCGCGCGCGACTTGGGACATTCGCAGCAGGGTGCCGTGCTCGAGTCCTTTGGTCGCGCTCACGAAGCGCATGTCGGGGGTCAAGTAGGGAAGGGCCGCGGTGTAGAGGGCGCGTGCGAAGCGCGAGGGCATGACGCCGATCACGGTTTGGGCGCCGTGGAGCACCGGCTGGAGGTCGCTCGCGGGCTGAACGTTGACCGGCAAACGGAAGCCGGGCAGAAAAATATCGTTCTCGCGCGTGTGGAGCATCCTCTGGGCCAGATCGGCCTCGTGCGCCCAGAGGCGGACCTCATCGAAGCGCGGCGCCAGCACGATGGATAGCGCCGTGCCCCAACTGCCTGCCCCGACGATGGCGAGTGAGGTTGGCACGTTGGGCAAACTAGCGGAACCGGAACACGTATTCGGTACCGTCGCGCAGCCGCTTGATATTGGCGCCATGGCGGTAGATGATGAACACACCCGCCAAGAGCGAAGCGGCCAACACCGGCGCGGGGGGATGCTGGATCAAATAGACGGCCAGCGGCAGACTGCCGGCTGCCACAATCGATCCCAGGGAAATGTGGCGCGTTACGGCGACCACGACGACGAACAGGACCAGCGCGGCCAAGAGGGGAATCGGCGTGAGCATCAGGAAAGCGCCGATGAAGCTGGCGACGGCTTTGCCGCCGCGGAATTTCAAAAAGATCGGGTAGGCGTGACCGGCCATTACGGCCAACGCCGCCAGGCTCATCGCCGCGGCAGACCCTTGCGTAAGGCGGCCTGCAAGCCAGACTGCTCCGATCCCTTTTCCGATATCGAGGATCAGGGTGGCGATTGCGGCTGCGCGGCCGGTGGTGCGCAGCACGTTGGTGGCGCCGATGTTGCCGCTGCCTTTGGAGCGGACGTCCTCACCGGTCTTCAGGCGCACGAGCAAATATCCAAAAGGAATGCCGCCGATCAGATAGGCGATCACAGCGGAGAGCAGAGCAGTCATTTGGCTTGAAAGGGAAACTCGGACAATTTGGTGTAAATCGAACCGGCGGAGCCGGGCTGGCTTCGGTAGAGATAGAACCGATCGGCAGTGAAGGATCCGAATTCAAGCGATTCCAATTGCGCGATCGCGTTTCGCAGCGGCTGTAAGGGCACAGGCTCCTTAATCCGGGCGAGTGTCAGATGCGCGCTGAACTCGCGGTCTTCTTTTGCGATGCCCAGCGGCGACAGCGCGGACTCGACATCGCGGATGAGCGACAGCAAAGGCTCGCCCGCGTGCACGCCGACCCAAAACACGCGGGGATGATGAGGGTTGGGATACCAACCGACGCCTTTCACGTCAGCGAGGATGGGCTCACGCGGCGGTATACATCGAAGCGCGTCGGACAACTGCGGCAGTTTCGCTTCCGGCCACTCGCCGATGAACTTCAGCGTGAGATGCAGGTTGTACACCGGGCTCCATTTCAAGTGCGCAGCCGGCCGGAGGTGCATCAGCAGGCGTTCCAACCTTTCTCGGATCTGTTCCGAGAGATCGATCCCTGTGAATAGCCGCATGCTAATCTCCTAGCATACAAAAAGCGGTGGAGAATCCCCGGTTGATCCGCTGGCTGTTTTCCGTCGTGGTTGCGTTTGTGGCGGTGGCGACGCTTGCCATGACCGCTTACACGCTGTTCCAGATCGCGCGTGCCGGGACGAACGTGCCCTGGTGGGATGAATGGGCACGGATCGGCGAGCTAAGGAGGCTGGATCGCGGCGAGGCGCGGCTGCCGGTGCTTTGGGGTGTCGACGCAGGCGGTATTCGCACCATAGTGCTGCGGCTGGTGCTCATTGCCGATGGGCATTGGCGCGCCCTGCGGTCGCTCATGTTCGCGGGTCTTGGGATTCATTGTGCGAACATTCTGTTGCTGATGGCGATGGCTGTCCGGCTGATCGGCCGGGGCGGACTTGCACTCACGGTTTTAACTTGCGCCGTGATCGTGAATCTTTGCTTCAATCCGATCCAGATGGAGAATTTCGTTTGGAGCGGCCAGATTCAATATTTCCTGACGTATGCGGCGGCGGCCGCTTCGATTGCGCTGCTGGTGTTTAGCGCGGGGCGGCTGCCCATGATCGGGGGCGCGATTTTCTGCGGGTTGGTCAGTTCGTACTCGATGACGAATGGGCTGTGTGTGTGGCCGGTTCTGGTTGCCGCAGGCGCGTATTTGCGGTTCAAGCGGTTGTTGCCGATTGCGATTGCGGCGATTGGGATCGCGGTGATTGCCACCTATTTTTGGAGATATCAGCCGGCCTCGATCGGGATGGGCGTGAGTGGCATGGTTCGCGATCCGTTGCATGCGATCGCGCTGCTCGGGTTGGTTTTGGCCGGACCGCTGGACTTTATCTCGACGCCCGCGGCGATTGCAGTGAGCCTGGCGGGGGCCGGCGTGGTTGGGCTGCTGGGAACGCAGGCGCTGCGGAAGAGTCCGGCGCGCGAAGTCGTTTTTCTTTGCGGCCTGGGCTCCTTTCTCTTTCTGAGCTGCGCCGCAATGGTGGCAGGACGGCTGGACGCGCGATTTTTGCAAACGCCGCACGGATTGTTCACGCTGCAAAGCCGGCATTACACGCCGGTATTCTGGTTTTGGGCTGTGGCGGCGCCGTTGGTGGTGTGGACGTGTTGCCTGAGCGGCCGCCGGCCTGTGCTGCTCGCCTTCTTCGCGGCGGTTTTTGCCTTGCTGATGTTTTGCGAGCCGCGCCGCCAACTGAATAGCGCCGAGGATTGGGCGGATTTCTTCGTGGGAGTGGATGCGGGGGGCCGCGCGATGCTGCTGGACATTCCGGATGAACAACTGCTTTCAAAACTGTGGCCGGTTGCATCCGAGCGAAACACCTGGGTGGAATTCTTGCGCGAGCGTCGCCTGGCCATGTTCAGCGATGGGCGCGCAGGATGGGCGGGCCGGAGGATTGGCGAGCTTTTTCAAGGTCAGGCGCCGAAACGGTGCGAAGGAGGAATTGAGCAACTACTGCCGGCGGGCTCCGGCGGCATGTGGAGACTACAAGGGTGGGCGCTGGATGAGAGGGGCCACGGAACGGTGCGCGATCTGATCTTCGCAGACGCTGCGG
>DATGMH010000154.1:0-10730 GCA_035293725.1 Bryobacteraceae bacterium | reverse complement strand
AATCTGGCTCATCACTTCCGAATTCATAATTCCTTCTTCTCGCTAAGCCATTTATGAAGAGCGCTGTTTGCAAGCTCTGTCACTGTGCAGCCACGCCGCCGCGCCGCGCTACGGAGGCGGGTGTTGGCGGCCCGTGAAATTACGGCTGTCAATCCGCGAGTCCTGTGGCCCACGGCAATTGGAATCAGATCGATACTTCGCAAGTCGAAAGACAACAGCGCCTCATCGATGTATTCCGACAGCTCGCCGTGATAGCGCATCAGTATTCGCAGCCGGTTGTTAACCTCAGCCGTCAGGCGTAGGAATAATCGCGCTTTTGGTCCGTTCACTTCGGCTCCTTTCATCAACGGATCGCCGTGTAAGCCGTCGGTGTGAAGCTGCTCCTTTGATGAAGCTGGCCTGGCGGCTGCACCGGCAAAGGATCCGCCTGCATCGGCTGATATGGCGCGTCAAACAATATGTCGCGATTGACTCGAACGGTGAACTGGTAACCGGCGGGAACTTTGATCGTGGGTTGTACGTTCATATTCCGCTGCGTAATCATCGCTCCCGTCTGGCTCATTTCCTGGCCAACCGCGGCGCCCGTTGTGCTGCTCACACTGGGATACGTCAGGGCGCTTTGTGTGTTGCGCTGTGAGAGAGCGAATGCGGCTGAAAAGGCGCTCGTAAGTGCCGCGAAACCGAAGAGCCGCTTGTAGTGGTGATCGACATCAAAACGCAGGCCGGAGTTGCCGTGCGCATCCAAGCCGACCATCCCGTTGATGTCCACGGACGAAGCATCAGGGAAGATAATCCTGTCCCAGACGACCTGTACGCCGTCCTGGCCGTACGAAATCCGTGAATCGTATTTGCCGATCAGGCGCGATCCCTGTGGGATCAGAAGGTAACGACCCGTTGCGGTATCGAACACGTTCGAACTAATGAGGGCCTTGATCTCGCCCGGCAGATCGGAATTCAGGTTCTGCTCCAGGACCGCCGGAATTTCCCAGCCCGCTTTGATCTCATACGCACTCAGCGGTGCGGTTCGCGTTGAGCGTAGATAGTCGTCTGCTTTCTGTTTTTCGGCCGCTGCAAGGAAGGCCGCTTTGGCCGTTTGCATGTTCAGGGCTTCGTAATCGGCATCGTTTCGGGAACCGCCGGTTGGAAAAGAAGCTGGCACGCTGTTCCGGGCATTTGGGTCAAGGCCGCCTAATGCCTGAGTGAGCGCCGCAATCCGCGCGAGATCATCGTTGCCCTGCTCTTTCGCACGGGCGTTCGGTAATGAATCGAACGACGTCGCACCGGCGCCCGATCTGATGGTGGTCGGGGCGAGCATGGCTTCCTGCTCCCGCTGATATTCGGCGGCTATCCGCTGTTCCTCAGGCGTTGGCTGTGCAGATGGCGCTGTTACCGGAGCTGGGGCGTAACGCGGCTGGTGAATGACTACCCGGGCCGAGCGGTATTCGCTGCATGGCTGCCCTGTATCGGGATTGAACCGGTACTCCTGGCCGGTGCGAGGATCGATGCTGCACGTCGATGCTGCCGCAGCTCGCTTGCCTGTGTCTGGCGGCTGCAACTGGTTGGGATCATTTAGAACCAGAGGAGCGTTTCCCGAGGGTATGTCCTTCTCGACTTCGCCTGCGGACGCCGTTGCTGGCGCCACCGCTTTGGGAAGGCCCAAATCGTGGGCGGCCACTTGCGCGCGCACCTGACGCCGGTATCCGCCGTATGCAAAGAGCCCAAGCAGAATAATCGCGATCACGCCGACTGCGATTCCCGCCCGCTTGCTCACCCTCGCCGAGGTCTGGGGCTTCGGATGAAGGTCAAGTCCGGCGGGCGACTCGATGGGCTTAACCGAGGGCGTTTTCTGGCTCGAATTATCCTTTGGACTGCTGCTCACGGATGATCTCTACTTTCTGGGCCTTTTTCCCGGCTCCTAGTATGAGTCGCGCGCGGTCAAACAAGCGATCCACGATGTAAGTCTGCTGCTGAACGCGATAGTTCGTCATTGCGCTTTTACCGTCCGGGCCTAATACCAGAAGCGCCGGAGCTTCGCGATTTTGCATCTCCGGGCGCATTTGGATATAGGTTTTCGCGCCGTCATCGAACACGCGGACCGGCCGGATTTCTTCATTTCCGCCGCTTACCTTGTAATTGAAATTCAGCTTGTCTGCTGCGACAATGGCGGGCGCTATCTGGGCATCGGCCTTCCGCCCCCGAGCTTGAGCGATCAGGTGCTGCTGCCATTTCCGGCTGTTTTCCTCTTCCGGGTAGCTGAACGCGACGCGAGCAACGTAGTCTTGCGGCTTCGAAACCAGGCGGAGATAATACGCGCGCCGGTCTGTAGTGATAAGAAGGTTCGTGTCCAGCCCAGGCTCTTGAGGCTTGAGCACGATGACCGACGTTGCATCCTCACCTTGCCCGTAGACGGCCGGTGAGACGTTCCAGCGGACGGAATCGCCGATTTGCGGCTCCCCGGTCATCTTCTCGCCCGGCTGCAGCTCGATCGTACATACGCGCAATGGAGCGCAGACGACAACTGGCAGGCCCGCGCCGTATGCATACAACACACGTCCATCTCTTCCCGATGCCGGCTGGATTTGCTGCGTACGCCACGTTTCGCTCACGCGCACGGCTTCGAGTGCCGTAGGAGTTAACGGCACGTCAGTTCTAGGCCGATAATCCTTCGGAACATTATTGGTTGCGCTTGCCGTTTGCCCCGGCGTCGCGTTTGACGCTGAAGGAGCCGATGGTCCTTGCGGGTCCATTGCGGTGGGGTCCTCCAGAATTCGAAGCTGATCTCCAAAGTCGTACTTCTGTAATAGTGACGGTGGAGGCAATGACGGGACCGCGGGTACGCGTTTGAGCTGAATGGGTGCGCTAGGTAAACCAGGCGGCGTTGCAGGAGCTTGTGCAAATGTCAGCGACATGGGGGCGACAATCGCCAGCCCAGTCCAATAAATTCGTTTCTTCATCATTCCCTCTCTTCCCCATCGGAACTACAAAACTTTGGACCAACTTGCTGCAGTGACATATAAACCCAGCGGGTTGATGCGGGCTTCGCGCTCATCGCTCGGAGGATTCAGCGCAATTGTGAATGTTCCCTTCCAATGGTCAGTAGATTTCACGTTTCCGTACAGGTCGCGCGATGTCTCGATCCAATCCACCTCGAACGTCCGGTCGCTGGTGGGCAGTACGGAATTGACGTCGACGGACACCGTGCCGGTCTGCGCTCGTTTGAATGGCGGATCGTTCCGGTAATAGTCGCTGATGAAGGTCTGAGCGCTAGAGCCACTCGCGATCTGTGCATACACGCGATCAATGGCCCGCCGCTGTGCGATACCGTCGGTCGTGACCATGCGCAAGTTTTCGATCCAGTCTTGAATGACCGCGCGCCGTAAGCGATCATCACCGGGTGACGTTTGCTCGGCCAACCCGGACGCGACCGGCCGACCGAGGCTATCAATGAGGACGACGAATGGGATCACGCGCGAACGCGCGGCCAACCAAACGATTCCCGCGGTGCCCAAGAGCGCGGCCAGAGCGCATAGAATCGCTGCGGTACGCCAGTTCCGTGCCCGTGAGATGAATTCGCCGTAGCGTTCGTCCCACTCTCTCCGCGCCGCAAGGTACGGATTGTAAATTTCGTTTGAACTTTCTTTTCGCAGGGCCAATCCCATGTACTCGAACCTCCAAAATTCATTCGCTGTGATCAATCGG
Organism: Bryobacteraceae bacterium; assembly: GCA_035293725.1. Lineage (GTDB taxonomy): Bacteria > Acidobacteriota > Terriglobia > Bryobacterales > Bryobacteraceae > Palsa-89. The sequence goes on along the minus strand of DATGMH010000154.1, from coordinate 7,031 downwards.
CATCCGCGGGGGCTGCGTGTGGGGAGCTGCATCACTTGGCAATCCTCGGAATCGCGGGCCTGCATTTCGTAACCGCTGGGCGGCGTCGGAAAAAACTCTTTCGGCCCGCTGAGCACCGGATGCGAGTATTTCTCTGCGCCTGGGCGCGGGCTGTTGTGGTTTGCCAGTAATGCCTGAACTTGAAATGTCAGGTGCAGACCCGGATACCGGCTGTGACGCGCCGGCGACGGATTCGGCGGGCGCGGTGCTCTCACTTCCGTCTACCGGGTTGGGAGGCAAAGCGGATTGAGAACGCGACGGAACCCGAACTGAATAAGAGCGGAAGCCCGCCGCCGGCCGCTGTGTTTCAAAACCGGAACCGGCTAAGCTTTCGCCGCCCAACAATGACAAAACAGATCGCGCGGATTCTGATGACCCCGCGTTTGGAGTTGGTGGAGGGACGGCAGCACCTCCGCTGACTGGTGTACTTGGCGATTTGGGGCGACCATTGGCCGATGAGCCGACGGGCAGGCTTGATGGCGGAGGGACACTCGCCGTGGCGGTGGTCCCGCCCATGCCCGGGATTAAGCGAGATGCTCCGCCGCCCGCAGCAGTACCGCCGCTGGCGCCGGAGGCCGCAGCAGTAGCGCCCGCAACGGCTGCAATCGCACTAGCACCGACGGAAGCGACCATTGCGGCGCCGCCCACCACAGCCGTTCCCGCGGAAATCAGATCGCCGCCCGAAAGAGCTGGCGAGCCGCCAAGGACAGCAGCGAACAGTTTCGGCACCTGCCAGCAGAGCGCCATAAATATGAGTCCAGCACCCATGACGTCGAAGGCCGTCATGCTGGGATTCGGCGAGGTTCCGATACCGCTCGCCTCACTGAGCCAGCCATTAGAGAGGTTCAGGCCAGCGGCGATCAGCATGTAGAGAATCATGATTTTCACGCCCGTTGAGACGCCGAGGCCGATATAACGCTCCACATATGGTGTGGTCCAGCGAGAGCCTCCGAAGCCCAGGAAAATCACGCCTGCCGACACAACCAGATAGCTTTCGACAATCGCGACAATGTATTGGATCGTGATTGCAGTGAAGCCCAGCACGACCAACGCCGCGGCGATCATGACCGCGATAGAGGTAGCCGGATTAGTAAAGAACGCTGATGTGCTGGCAGCGCTCATGAGTGACCCTGCGATATTCAATCCGGTCATGAAAACATCAGAAGGGGCGAGCCCCTGATTGCCGCTGATTCCCGCGGCAGCGCCGCCGAGTTGGCTAAAGCTATCAATTATTGCGGGAATCCACTGCCGGCCATAAAGCAGCAACGCATAAAATGCGCCAAGCCACATGACTTTTCGAATGAGCGCGGACGTCCATGACTGCAAGTCGGCCTTCTCCAAAGCCATAACCGCCGCGCTCCACGCGAACTCAATCGTGGCCAGGAGCGCAAAGAGTGTATTGGCATAAGGCCAGATGTTAGTAAGCCAGGTGATTCGGAAATTCCGATACTGTTGGAGAATCTGGCTCGGGTTGTTGGAGGAAATTTGCGCGCTTGCAGATGGTGCGTAACACGCCGCGAGCGCGCACACGGCCAACGCGATCCAATATGACCTGACCTTGTTACTGTGAATGGACACACATCTCCTGTCTGCGTTGTTAAGCCCGTTTTGTTTACCCCTTTAGGAACTGCTTCTCAGTGCCAGCCGGGACCGAATTTCTTGCCGTCCGATTTGAGCGGGCTTTGGGTCTGGCGATACGCGATGGAGGCATTCCGGGCCGCTGTGCAGACGCGTCCTTCTGTGCTGGACGGCCAATTTGCATCCGCTTTTTCCCGTACCGGTTTGCACATATCATCAACTTGCACCGCAAGTTCTCCGTGCTTTCGCAGCCAATCCTCAATCTGAGGTGCCGGAGTCGAGGACAAATCGCCTGCGCCCGCCTGCTCGACCTTATTCACAATTTCGCTGTGCGGTTCCGGCTGAGTACATGCAGCGCCGATTAGCCAAAACGCTGAACATAGACCGATTCCCGTGATGTGCCGCAACTTCATGGCTAATTCCATCCTGGACCAAATTTGTGACCGTCGGAAGAGGCAGGGCTGTACGTAAAAAATCGTTGAGCCGCTGCCTGGCTCGCAGCCTGCTGCTGAACCATCGCCGCCTGGTAAGCCTGCTTGCTCGACATGTCCGCGATCATCAATTGTCTCAACTTCATGAGTTGCTCGACCTGCTGCTCGGCAATGGTCCCTACGGTTTGCATCGCCTCTAAGCGACCAGTAGAGCTTTGCAAGGAGGCTCTGAGCGAGTTGATGACAGCCTGTTCCGTTTGAAGCTGCTGACCTTGTAGCCCGGCAGCGCGGAGCGTGCCAAGCGTGGTATCGAGTGACGTTTGCGCCCAGTTCCGGTATTGCGTATAGAAAGTGCCTGTGTTGTAGGCGTAGCCCGGATAAGTTTGCCGGAATATCTGATCGAGATTTCCTAACGAATACGCAAGGGCCCGACCACCCTGAACGATTCCCGCCAAGGCATTAATGTCGTTCGAAATTGCGCCGAAGTTGTACGCGGAGAGGGCGCGTGTGTTTTTCAGCATGTCTGCGTACATGTTTAATTCGTTCGCGAGCTGCTGGCCCTGGCGGATGTATTGCATGACCAATTGCGCGTGATTCATTAATTGAGTGATCTCCGTCGCGAACGCGCCGGCTTGAAGTCGTTGCGGGGTCTGCATCGAGAGCAGCGAAACCAGTATTACGATCAAGCGCTTGCGCATACAGCCTCCTCCTCGGGTTGATAGCACAGGCCCGTAGCATTTTCGAGCATCTGGTAATACTCCGCCCATTCCGGCAAGCCTTTGAATCGGAGCCATTCGGTTCGCCACGTATGGGGATATTCATTCATGACAGTCTCCGCGATCTGGCGCTCCTCGCGGCCGTTCACTCCAACCCAGGCAAGCGCGAGGGTGCCGATTCCGAAATTCACCAGGCGGCGGCCGAGATTGCTAACTACGTAATAATGTTGCTTCGGGATACTTATCTGAAGGATGTCTAACTCGCGCTCATTCAGACCGAGGCGGGTGTAGAAGTCGCGGGAAGCTGGATTTTTTGCTTCAGCATTCGGCAGCAGAATCTTTGTCGGGCAGTTTTCAAGCACTACGTCAGCAATAGGCGAATTCGCGATATCGCTGATTTGTTGAGTCGCCATAACGACAACAGCGTTCTTGCGCCGCATCGTCTTCAGCCAGTCTCTCAAGCGATCACGAAAGAGCTCGTGCTGCAGGTAGGACCACGCTTCATCGAGCAGAATGAGCGTTGGCGAGCCGTCGAGTCTGTGCTCGATCCGGCGGAACAAGTAGAGCAAAACAGGAATCACCGCTCTGTCGTCAAGCTTGAGGAGATTCTCCGTTTCGAATGCCAGCATTCGCCCCTCGCCGAGGCAATCGTAATCAGCATCGAGAAGCGTACCGAGCGGGCCGGTCACCGTAAAATGTTGGAGAGCTTCCCGAATCTCCAGGTCTTGGACATTGGCCGATAATTCTGTCAACGTACGTGTCGGAGAGAGCCGGAGTTGCAGAACCGCTTCTGCAACAGCGTTTCTGTGCTTTGGAGAAAACCGCAGCCCGGCAAGCGTGCAGAGAACTTCAATCCAACCCACGGCCCATGCGACGTCTTCCTCGTTGTCTATGTCGCGGAGCGGGCAAAAAGACAGTTCCGATTCGGGGCCGGCCAGATCATAGAATTCGCCGGTCAGGGCCGCGGTGAGCATCCAGATGGAATAGCCCCTATCGAATGCGAAGACTTGGGCTTGCGGATAGCGGAACCATTGAGCCGCGATCAAGCCGAGAGCGGTTGATTTGCCGGCACCCGTCGGGCCAACAACGAGTGTATGCCCCAGATCGGAAACGTGGAGATTAAACCGGAATGGAGTCGCGCCGGTCGTCGCCGCGTAAAGAAGGGGCTGGCTGTTCTTAGGCATGAGAGAGCTGGGGTTCTCTCGCAAACCCGCCCAAACGGAGGTAATCGGCATCATGTCTGCCAGGTTCAGCGTATGCAGAAGGACCCGGCGCACATTTGAGTAGCCGTCGCCCGGCAAGGAACCCCGCCACGCTTCAACCGCGTTCACATCTTCGTTGCGGCAGGAAAAGCCCAGGTTTTGCACGGTCTTCATCACTAACCGGGTATTCTCATACAACCTCTTGGGATCTTCGTGCAGACAGATGATGTTTGCGCTGTATTGGCAGAATTGAACGTCGCCAGCGGCGGCGACACCCATTGCCTGCTCCGCATCCGCCGCCATTTCCTGGGCGTGAATATCAATAGCGCCGCTGTGAGTTCGCAAGATCTGATCTTTCCAGCCGCGAATCTTGGATCGCCATTTCTTCCGATGTTTGTCCAGCAGGCGCCGGGCCTCTTGTGGGTCGATCAGAATTGCCCGCGTATTCCAGCGGTACTCAATCGGGAGCTGATCGAGCTCGCGAAGTATGCCCGGCGAACTCATTCGAGGGAATCCATCGATGGCGAGAACGGAAATGTGCTTGCGCCCGATGCGAGGCTCTATACCGCCATAGAAATCTTCGCAGGCGAGTATCTCGTTCAAGTAGCACGGTATCTCAGGTAAAGCGAAAGGATGATCAAGGCCGCTAATGCAACGGCGCAGGTATCGCAATAGCTGGTCATGAATGTGCTCTCCGCCGTATTCGTCGGTTACCGTAACGCGCCGGAGCCGCTCTGTCTGGAATAATTGGCCAAAGACGTTCTGGAACGCATCGAGCTTCATTCGGAAATGATCTAGATGGCGCGCAGCGGCCCTGTTGCCGCCGGCTGCTCCGGTGCCTTCGAACAGCCAGCCCTTAGCACGCTCCTCGATTTCGGGCGGGGGCAAGTACGTGAGCGTCAAAAAATATTCGCTTTCAAAATGAGCGCCTTCCTGCATGAACTGCTGCCGCCGTTCGTCATCGATAACCCGTGTAACAGGATCTGGGAATGCGTCCGACTGCGGGTAACCGGGGGCGCAGCAGCGAATTGCATCGCACTGCATCATCCAGCCGGAGCCCAACCGCAACGCCTGATTTAAACGAGCACTCAGCGCGTCCATTTCAGCGGCAGCCGCCGACATCATGTCCGGCCCTCGATAGGACCAGCCTGCGAGTAGCGACCCGTCCTGCTGCAGAAGAACGCCGTCTTCGATTAAGGCGTATGGAAGCAAGAGATCTGCGAGTCCGCGAGGTTGAATTCTGTTTTCATTGCGGTGCATATGACTGATCCTCATCTCCAGCGGGAAGGATGCGGCACACACTGGCTGAATAGAGCGCTCTTCGCGGGGTAAAAGGCCCGATATCGTATGTGCCGCATGTAAACCTGACGCAGCATTGGATCGGCTTTGCCCATGCGCTGCAAAGCGGCAATCGCGCCGAGCCAAAACGCGACCGCCAGAACAATTCCCCACAGTGTCGCGAGGCTGAAGGCGAGAGCGACGGAGATCAGAAGCGTCACTAGGACCAGCTCCCGATCTCCGCCAAGAATCTGGTTTGGCCGGTTGACCGATTGGTGAATAACAATTTCTCTGGGCACGTCTGCGGTCATGCTTTACACCACTGCCGCGTTTACGCCGAAGGCGCTCGCAAGCATGGGCGCGGCGAAGACGAGAACGGAAACGACTAATCCGACCATGCACGCGCGCCTTCCGAACTCGGTGAGTTCGCCGCCCCAAAGCATTGTGCCGCCCGCGATAGCTATACCGATGAGACCGATTGCATACGCCACCGGTCCCGTAAGAGAGGTCGCGATCAACTGCATGGGCCTCTCCCAAGGCAAATTGCCGGCCGCGGCAGCGTTGAGCTTTACGCTGAATGCCCAAGCGAGAGCCAGCAGAGTGCCTAGTTTTGAACTGACTCCCGAACGCTTTGAAATCAAGAAATGCTTCACGAATAACCTCCAGGTTGATGTTTTCTCCTAAACATGCTCGACCAGATATTGCCCGTTGGCGTACCCGGTCACGAGCAAAAGCTCTCGAATCTTCCGGCCTGCCGCGAGTTGCGGCTCTCCATCGATGAAAATAACCAGGTCCACTGTTTCGGCGATCAGCTTCTGCTGCGGAGCGCTGGTAGCCTCCGCCACGAGGCTTTCGAGCCGAATCAAACCGCTCATGGCATCATTGGCATGCACGGTCGCCATGCCGCCTGGATGCCCGGTGTTCCACGCTTTTAGCAACGTGTGAGCTTCACCGCCGCGGACCTCTCCGACAATAATCCGAGTCGGCTGCAGGCGCATACACGCGCGCAGGCATTGCAGCATGGTCACGTTCCCCACGGCGCGCAGATCCAAATAGTTTTCCACCGGGCATTGAAGCTCGGTCGTGTCTTCTATCGAGATCACCCGGTCATGCGGCGCCAGAGTCGCGAGAGCGTCCAAACAGGCATTTACAAAGGTGGTTTTTCCGCTTCCGGTGGAACCCACCACGAGAATGTTCTTTTTCGCGCGCACAGCGGCGCGAATGACCTCGCCGTGTTTCAGTCCGCGAACGGCGTCGAGAAAGTCGTCTTGACGTCGGATGCGGTTGAGCGGATCGCTCTTGTCAGTAAGGATGCCCGCAGCTTCATATTCCTCAAGCGGAAATATGCGGCGCGGGCGCAAACGAATCGCAAACACCGGGCGACGTACTACGGGCGGCACGATGCCCTCGAAACGGCTGCCGTCAATGGGAAGTTCCGTTTCCAGAATTGGATGATCGTGATTCAGCACCGTACCACGCCATGCCGCAATCGTGTTCAGCGCGCTCGACGTCTGGGGCGCGGACATCTCACCGGCGCGGCTGAAGCCTTCACCCATTCGCTTAACCCAGAGAGAGCCATCGGGATTGAGCAGAATGTCTTCAGTCGATTCGTCGTTTAAACAGGCCAGGATCTGATCGCCAAGCTCGCGCCGTAGTTTGGTTTCCAGGCGGTTTTGATGCTCGTCGTGAACGACCGCGAGGTTTGGCATCCGGTTGCTCCGTTGGCGGGCCAGCTTTGATCCCGGCCTCTAAGTACTAAGAGACGGAGAGCGGTGGGTGAGGGACGC
>DATGMH010000153.1:0-2144 GCA_035293725.1 Bryobacteraceae bacterium | reverse complement strand
AGCCGCCTGTCAAGTCATTTAACGGGGTGACCGAACTGGGGATTGTTGGGTCATTTGAAAATATGACCGAAAGCTCAGGCCTTTTTTCTCCTTTCGTAGTCTGGAATTGTCCGGGCGGGTCGCGCCGCGCGGATCTCCAAGGCCGAGGCGACGACGGGGCTGGCTCCGAAGAAAGCATCGGCAGCCAAACCTTCTGGTGGCAACCCCATCGTCGCCAGAGGGTTTGGCAGTTTAGAAAAAAAATCATACTTTCTTTGGTGAAGTCTCTGAGGAGCGGAGGCCTTGGACTGAAATGCGAAAGATGCCGGCCCGCCTTTGGCCGGCTTTCCTCATTGACCGGCCGCACGCTTCCGATACCATTCGCGGCGCCGATCCGCCCCCCCGAAACTGAGCTCCAATTTGCCACGCCTGGGCGAGGGTACCGAGGACGTTTTCTGCTCCGCCAACGCCAGCAGCTGATTCCGCAACTGTTCGATCTGCCGCCGCAGTTGAGCCACATTCAGCTTCTCGTAGGTCTGGCGAAGTTCCCTTTCAGCGCTGGCTTTCAATTGGCCGGACTCTAGCAGCCGCTGGTAGGGTGTCCGCGCCTGATCGTACTTCCGATGGATCTTCCCTCCCACCCGCTCTTTAGATTGCAGCTTCATCGCCGGTTGGAAAAAGTTCTTGTACAGCCGCAGGTGTCTATACAGTTCACGCAGCACCTGCATCTCGCCGGTGGTGTCGAAGCGCTGATAGCCTACGACCTTGCGCACGTGCGTCCAGTTGCGCTGTTCTATCCAGGCGTTATCGTTCTTCTTATAGGGCCGCGACCGCGACATCTGAATCCGCGCATCTTTACAGTACTTCCAGAGCAGTTCGTTGACCAAGCCGCTGTCATTATCCGGATGGATTTCGCGAATGCGGAAAGGCGCCCGCTGCCGGATTGCTTCCATGGCTTCCCGCACCGCCTGCTGGCCCCGCGAGGCGATCACCTCTCCTTCCCACCAACTGCTGGCAATGTCCACGGTCGACAACGTGTGCAGGTATTGGCCCCCATTGGAGCGCCCGCAGTGCTCGACAAAATCCACTTGCAGATTGCCTACCTGGCGCGTATCCCAGTCCGCCGCCACTTTCACCGGCACCCGCTGGTACAACAGCGGGTGCATGCGCGGCGTCCGGTTCCGCCGCAGTTGCCGCACCTGCTTCTCCCGCGCCAACAGCCGGTCCACCGTCTTCGGCGAAATCCGTCTCAGCTTCTTCGCCACGGCATCGCTACAGCGCAGTTCTCCCATCTTCCGTAACCGCTCCACCTCCCTCCCCAGCACGGCCACTAAACGTTGCCCACAGGGAAAATCGAATATTTCCCAAACCTTGACCATGGCCGTCACCACCTCCGGTCCGTAGCTTGCGCCTCGCCGACGCCGGGAATTGTTTTCCTTGACCGCCGCCGGGTGGGCCAACTTACCGATGAGCACTTTACGGTTCAATCTTGTTCGCCGGCGCGCCTCATTCAGCAATCGCGTCTTTTCTTTCCGGCTTGCCTGCCGATACTCCTGGCGGACGCTCTCCAGGTACTGCTCGCGTGAGCGCATATCCATGCCAGACCGTTCGGCATGCCGCCGACGGCCCGTTAGGCCCCGCGTTTACGGTCATATTTTCAAATGACCCAACCGATACTCGTTCGGTCATATTTTAGGTGACCCAATTCGAGCCGTTGACTTGCCCTTTCCAGGCTCTATATAATCACGGTTCATATCCGGAAGTTCGCGGGCGCACTCCAGGGCGCTGGAGCCGCGGAGAGGTAATCCATGAAGGTTGCTTTGAGACGATTCATTTTTGCCGGAGTGGTCGCATTGTCGATCGCTACTTTGCTCGCCGTGAACGGCACTCACCTGCCCGTAGCATTTGCCCAGACCACGGCCAAACCGCAGTTATCCGACCAGGCATTCAAGAACATCCAGGTGCTGAAGGGCATCCCTGTGGATGAATTCATGGGAACGATGGGCCTTTTCTCGGCGGCGCTCGCTGTCTGTTGCGGCGATTGCCATACCGGAGCGGGCACCTCCGACCCGAAATGGGAAGACGATACGCCGCCGAAAAAGAAGATAGCGCGCCGCATGATCGCGATGGTAAACACCATCAACAAAGAAAATTTCGGCGGGCGC
>DATGMH010000152.1:0-85313 GCA_035293725.1 Bryobacteraceae bacterium | reverse complement strand
CGCAAACATCGGAGCGTACAAACTGTGGCGCGATCTCGCGCAATAGGCCGGCCATGCGATCCACCCCGGCGCTGAACGCTAGCGCGCATTCGGACCGGCCGAGAGCCGGCAGCAAGCCTTCCAAAAAATAAGCGTAGGCATGCAAGCGATCCATCACCTTTTCACAGTTGGCGTCGCCAGGGAGAAAGCGGCGTTCGGAAGACATCGCGGCCTCCAGCGCGTGCTGGTATGCCGTAAGGAACTCTGCCTCTCCGGTCACCTCGTGCAGCTCGAACCACGCCATAGCCGATTTCAGTTGATAACAACCGGGCGATGCCGACCAGCGCGGCTGATACGGAACCGGGTTTTTTGCGGGAAGCGACAGGATTGGATGGATCGCATCTTTCCCACAAAAATCGCGTAGCATTGAGCGCCCGCCCGCCACCGCCGCGTCCCGAAACTCGGCTTCGCCAGTCGCCCACCAGGCAGCCAGTAGCCCCCGCACGATGATCCCGCAATCGAAAAAATATGTGTAGGCATCCGCAGTGCCGTTCAGAGCATATTCAAACGGAAACGCGCCGAGCTGAGAGTCCCACGCCGTGCGGGTCAAAAAACGAGCCGCTTTCAATCCGGCCTCGAGATATTTCACGTTCTGTGTCCGCTCATAGAGGAACAACAACGCGCTGGCGGCGTAGCCGGTGATCTCCGTCGATACGTTAGCGTTTTTTTCGAGGTCCGACCGGTAATAGCGCGCCACTCCACCGTGCGGCTCTTGAATTCCGGATTCGATAAACCACCGGCCGGCGGAATCGATCATTGTGTCAGTGCGTAGCATCAGCGCGTAACGAGGGATCCTGGCGAAAACGAAGACATCATTGTAACATCCGTCACGCAATGAACATCGTCGCGAGTGAGGGCGCTACACTGGTGAAGTGACGGCTGAATCGCAGCCTCACACCCGCCAAAACACTTGCCCAGCCATTACGTCATCGGTATCGACCTTGGAACCACCAACTCTGCGCTCGCCTATGCGCCCGCCGGCGGCGATCCGCGCGAGATGCCTCCCGTCACGGTCTTTCCGATCCCCCAAATGGTGAACCCCGGCGAAGTCCGCGAGGAGCCGCTGCTGCCGTCCTTCTTATATATTCCGGCGGCCAACGATTTCCCCGCTGGATCGCTCGGCCTGCCTTGGGACGAGGCCCCGCGCTACATCACCGGCGCGCTGGCACAGAAACGCGGCACTGAGGTGGCCAGCAGCCTGGTGGCGTCCGCCAAATCCTGGCTTTCTCATTCCGGCGTCGACCGCACCGCGCCGATCCTTCCTCCGAACGCGCCCGAGGGCGTCAACAAGCTCTCCCCGGTGCAGGCCTCTCAACGCTATTTGGAGCACCTGCGGCAGGCTTGGGATTCTAAGACACCGGATGCGGCCTTTGCCGAGCAGGAGATCCTGGTCACCGTACCTGCATCCTTCGACGCGGTGGCGCGCGAGTTGACGCTGCAGGCCGCCGAAAAAGCAGGCTATAAGAATCTTCGTCTGCTCGAAGAACCACAGGCGGCGTTTTACGCCTGGCTCGAACGCCATCCCGACTGGCGCGAGCGTGTGCATGTCGGCGATCTGATCCTGGTGGTCGATATCGGCGGCGGCACCACCGATTTCACTCTGATCGCGGTTACCGAACAGGCCAGGGACCTGCAGTTGGAGCGCGTGGCCGTGGGCGAGCATATTCTGCTTGGCGGCGACAACATGGATTTGGCGCTCGCACGCCATCTCGAGCACCAGCTCGGCGAGAAGGGCACCAAGCTGGACGCGATGCAGTTGCACGCGCTGTGGCAGCAGTGCCGGCTCGCCAAGGAGCGGCTGCTGGAACCGGATAACAAGAAGCGCGAAGAACCCGTGACCATTCTCGGGCGCGGTACGGGGCTGGTCGGCGGAACCATCAAGGCCAAGCTGCTGCGCGAGGATATCGATCGCATACTGGCCGACGGCTTTCTTCCGGCGGTTTCAAGCCACGATATGCCGCAACGCCGCCGCATGGGTTTCGCCGAGTTGGGCCTCCCTTATGCGGCCGATGCAGCCATCACGCGGCACCTGGCGCGGTTCCTGCGGCAGCAGGCAGCGCAATCCGAACACGGCGCCGTGCGGCGTACCGCGAGCGGGTTGGCCGCGCCTACGCACGTCCTGTTCAACGGCGGTGTGCTCCGCGCCGGCCTGGTGCGCGAACGTATCATTCATGTTCTGAACGGCTGGCTCAAAGAGGAAGGCGCCGCGCCTGTTACGCCGCTGGTCGGCGAAGATCTCATGCACGCGGTCGCACGCGGCGCCGCTTATTATGGACTCGCCCGCGCCGGCCGAGGCGTGCGGATTCGCGGCGGCATTGCTCGCACCTACTATCTCGGCATCGAGAGCGCCATGCCCGCCGTTCCGGGAATGCAGGCTCCGGTGAAGGCACTGGCCGTCGCTCCTTTCGGAATGGAAGAGGGCACTTCGGCCGAAATGCGCGATCGCGAGTTCGGCCTGGTGGTCGGCGAACCGGCCGAGTTCCGCTTCTTCCAATCCGCCGTCCGGAAAAACGATCCGCCTGGCAGTATGCTCGAAACCATCACCGACGACTTAGAGGAACTTTCCCCGGTGGAGGTCACCTTGCCCGGCACCGCCGGAGAGTTTGTGCCCGTCACCATGGAAACCGTGATCACGGAAACCGGCATGCTGGAGCTGTGGTCCGTGGCGCGCGACGGCCGCCGGTGGAAACTGGAGTTCAACGTCAGGCAAGCCCCCAAATGATCCGCTTCGCTGGGGTAGCGCTCATCGTATTGGCTCAGGCGGCGCCAGCACAATCGGTTGCGTGGCTGGATGGCCCAGCGGTGCAGTGGAATCATCCCGGCGGCGTTTTGCCGATGGCGCCCGAAGTGAACTGGGACGAAATCCCCGATATCTGCCGAAGCGAACCGCGGACGCCCCAAACAGCCGAGGAACGCGAAGTGGTCCAGGCAGGGTGGCTGCTGATCCGTTCCGATCGAAGCGCCGATCGCGCCGTCGTGCTTGCAGCCAGCGACTTGGACGGAATGTGCCGTCCTAATCGATATCAGGGTTTCGTGTTCGTGGCGGGAAAGTATGCGGGTACCCTATCGCCGATGTTGATGGGTGCCCGGACCGATGGCGCGCTCGGGCGGGTTTTCTTCCGCGGTAAGACGATTGCTGCCGAGTTCGATCGCTACCGGCCCCAGGATCCGTTATGTTGTCCATCCCGCATTTCCGAGGCGGTCTATGACATTCAAATCGTTCAAGGACAGCCGGTGACCGTCCTTAAATCGGTGCGGACCCGCGCGACGTGAAGCGCGCGCACAACCGTGCCGAAATAGCCCTTCTTGACCCCAGACAGGGAAGGGCCTAGAATGATAGCTGAGCTAGAGTCATGCTAAGGTGGGTGAATTGCATGAAAACAAAGCTGTTTTTGATTCCGGTGTCGGTGGCGGCCTTATGCACCACTCCGGTGTTGATCCACGCAGCGCCTCAATCCGATAAGGATAAGAAGCCATCGGATTCGGCGCGCGAAACGGTCGCCAAGCCGATGACCGACAAGCAGCGCAGGAAGCAGGAAGAAAAGCTCCGTAAAGAGCTGGAAACGCCCTACAAGAAATGGCTAAACGAAGACGTCGTCTACATCATCACCGATGAGGAGAAGAAGGCGTTTTCGCGGCTCAGCACCGACGACGAGCGGCAGCAGTTTATTGAGCAGTTCTGGCTGCGCCGCGACCCAACCCCCGATACGGAAGAAAACGAATATAAAGAAGAGCACTACCGCCGCATCGCCTACGCCAACGAGCACTACGCATCCGGCATTCCCGGCTGGAAGACCGACCGCGGCCGGATTTATATCGTGTATGGGCCTCCGGACGAGATCGAGTCGCATCCGTCGGGTGGCACTTATGAGCGGCCTTATGAAGAGGGCGGCGGCACTACATCCACGTATCCCTTTGAGCAATGGCGTTATCGCTATATCGATGGCATCGGCAACAACATCGTGATCGAGTTCGTCGACACCACCATGAGCGGCGAATATCACATGACCATGGACCCATCGGAAAAAGACGCGCTGCTGTACGTTCCGAACGCCGGCCTGACGCTCGCCGAACAGATGGGCTTGGCGGATAAGACTCAGCGGTTCAACCGCACGGACGGTACCCACCTCGGTACCGGTGGCGACCCGTTGCCGGTGAGCATGCAGGAGTTTGAGCGGCTGGAGCAGTTCGCCAAATTGCAGGCTGCGCCTAAGGTGAAGTTTAAGGATCTTGAAGAAGCCGTTACGTCCAGCATTCGTTACAACGCGCTTCCGTTCAAGGTCAAGGCCGATTTCGTAAAAGTGACTGACTCGACGGTTCTGGCCTTGGTCGCGCTGCAGTTTGACCGTAAGGACCTTCAGTTCCAGCAGAAAGATGACGTCGCCAAAGCGACTGTGAACATTTTCGGACGCGTGACCTCCATCGCCGGGCGCGTGGTGAATACGTTCGAAGATCCGGTGACGGTAGAAGTGCCATCCAACATGCTGGGGAAAGCCATCCAGGGTTCTTCGATTTATTCGAAGGCGATCCCCCTGGCCCCGGGCATGTACCGGCTGACGCTGGTTTGCAAGGATGTCGTGGGCGGCAACATGACCACCTATCCTATGGCTCTGAATGTTCCGCACTTTGACGATGAGAAGTTAGGGCAGAGCAGCCTGATTTTGGCGGACCTGATCGAAAAAGTCCCGACCAACAGCATTGGTTCGGGGCCCTTCGTCGTGGGTGATACAAAAGTCCGGCCAAGGATCAGCGATACCTTCGAGCGCAATGAGAAGCTCGGAATATACACCCAGTTCTACAATTTCGGCCCCGACGAAAAAACCAGGAAGCCGAACGGAACCATCGAATACGAGATCATGAAAAACGGAGCCGATAAAGCGGTCCTGGACTACACCGAGGAAGTGACTGCGCTGCCCGGCGCTTCGGCCCAGCAGGTAACCATCGAGAAATTGCTGCCCCTGCAGTCGCTGGATCCCGGTCAGTACACGCTTAAGCTGAAGGTAACAGACAAGAACCGTAACCAGACCTTAACACCGACGGCCACATTTACGGTAAAGTGAAGAAGGGCGTAAGGGATTCGTCCAGGTAGACCGCAAGGCATGGAGATCGGTCGCACCAAATTCGCCGCCAGCCTGATCGTCGCGCTGACTTTGTCGGCGCCCACTGCCCTACCAGCTCCCGCAACCAAACTCTCAGGCAGCATCGCAGGCTACGTACGGAGCGCATCGGGGGTACCTCAGATGGGCGCTACCGTGCTTTTGTTCAACCGCTCGGAACGCCTGGTCCAGCAAGTTCTAACCAACGAGCGCGGCATTTTCGGCTTCGACGCGCTGAGGCCCGATACCTATTCCATTCGCGTCTCGCTGGCCAGCTTCATGCCGGCCGTCAAACACAGCATCCTAGTGCAGCCTGGCATGCAGAGCCTGCTGTATGTGGACCTGGCAAGCATTCTGAGCTCGATTGAGCTAGTGTACGCCGCCCCCGGCCAAGGCGGCCTGATGAGCGATGACTGGAAATGGACACTGAGAGGCGCGGCCGCCACTCGCTCTGTGCTGCGCGTTTTGCCTGAGGAAGTGAGTGCTTCCGATACTAACCGCCGGGTGGGCGCAGTCAGTGGCATGTTCTCGGAAACACGTGGAATCTTCAATGTCTCAGCCGGCGATCCTGGCTCTTTAGGCAGCGCTTCTTCCCAGGCCGACCTGGGGACAGCGTTCGCGGTGGCCACCTCGTTCCTCGGCCACAACCAGCTTCAGGTCAGCGGCAACGTCGGCTACAACCAAGGCACTGCGATGCCCTCGGCCGGATTCCGTACCAGCTATAGCCGCGACGGGGCCGGCCCGGAGATCGCGATGACGGTTCAGCAGGTTTATCTTCCCGCCCGGCCAGGCCTCAACGTCACCGGTGGACAGCCGGAGGGCACGCCCGCGCTCCGAAACGTGTCCCTGACCATGCACGATAGCATGGCTCTGACGGACAAGCTGCGGTTGGACTACGGCGGTTCTCTCGACTCCCTCAGTTTTCTGGGCACTTTGGACTATTCCAATAAGTTCGGTCGCTTGACATACGATTTGGGTCACAACAGCTCGCTTCGGATCGCCTTTAGTTCGGGCGCGCCCCCTGCCGAGTTAATGGCTCCTGCCCACGGCGGCGAAGGCGAGGTCCGCGACAGCGATGCAGAGCTGGCCGAAGGTGTCGCGGCCTTATCGCAGCTGCCCCGCCTATCGCTTTTGGATAGACGCGCCGCACTTCAGCGGACCCAGAATGTCGAGGTCGGTTATGAGAAACGGCTTTCCAGCACCATTTTCGATCTGAGCGTCTACCGCGAGTCGGTTACGAACGCTGCCATGACAATGGTCGCACCCGATGGTGCGTTCGCTGGGGGCGATTTGCTGCCAGACATTTCCTCCAAGAGCAGCATCGTGGACGCTGGCAGCTATGAGCGCAGCGGGTTCGCCGGAGCAGTGAACCAGGCCTTGGGCGACAGATTGATCCTGGGCGCGTCTTTCGGTCGCAGCGGGGCTTTGGCCCTGAATGGCAATTCACCCGTAAGCACTGGCGATGAATTGCGCACACACCTCGCGGGCACGCAGCGCTTCTGGGTGTCAGCCCGGGCCTCGGCGCGCTTACCCGGATCGGGAACAGTGGTAAACGCCAGCTACCAGTGGATGGACTACTCGGCCATCATGCCGGACCACTTCTACCTGACGCAGAACAATTATCCGGAGGCCGGTCTGAACATCCAGGTGCGCCAACCTATTCCCGCTTTTCCTGGAATGCCCGGCCGGCTGGAGGCCACCGCGGAGCTACGAAACGGGCTCGCGCAGGGCTATCTTCCGGTTTCCCATGTCGGCCAGCAAATTCTTCTCATCCAGACCCCGCGGTCATTGCGAGGTGGGCTCAGCTTCATTTTTTAGGCCGCGCGGGAACGTGCGGCGATCTTTAGCGGAAAAGTCCTCTTGTGTGTTTACTTCCTTGCGCCTCGCCTCGGCTTCTTCAACCTCGATTGCCGCAGCTTGCCGGACTTCCGCTTAGGCTTGCTAATGATAAACGTTCCACTGCCGTGGCTTTCTGCTGAATAGGTTTTCTCGTTTGCCATTAAGGTTCCATTGTTGCATGAAACGACTGTTTGTAGCTTTCTTGGTTTCCTCGCTGGCTCCGGTCGCCGCTGCCCCGCCGATGTTTTCCGAAATCGGCGCGATGGAGCAAAGACTGTCGGAGATCACCGGCCTTCAGTTCCGCCGGATGATTCCTTACTCGGTGATGAATAAGGAGCAGCTGCGGCGCTATCTGGAACAGCGCGTCAAAGACACGATCAAGCCGGCCGACATCCGTGGCGAAGAACTCACGCTCAAGTTGTTGGGGCTGGTCCCGGCCGATTTCGATCTGCGGCAAAACACAATCGATCTGCTCACCGAACAGGCCGCCGCTTTCTACGACTACAACAAGAAGAAGCTGTTCATGCTGGATGACGGCAGCGGCGCCGACGAGGAAATCGCCCTGGTTCACGAGCTGGCTCACGGCTTGGCGGACCAGCACTTCCGCCTGGGGAAGTACATTTCTGAAAGCATGCGCAGCGACGATGCCGCCACGGCGCGCCAGGCTGTAATGGAAGGACAGGCGTCCTGGCTCATGACAGCATACCTGTCGAAAAAAGCAGGCGGCCGCGGCGAAGTATCCGACGCCGTGCTGGATTTAATGACTCACACCATGGAGGTCTCGCCCGACCAGTACCCGGTTTATTCCAAGTCCCCGGCCTACATTCGCGACATGCTCGTGTTTCCGTATGCCGACGGCATGGTGTTCCAGAACGCGGTCTTCCAAAAGCTGGGGCAGGAGGGCTTCTCGGAGGTCTTCCGCCGCCCGCCTTCCAGCACCCAGCAGATCATCCATCCGGACCGCTATCTGGCCCATGCCGAGCCCCAGATCCCCGATGCGCCGGAGATTCCAGCCGCGCGTGAATTTCGCAAGCTCGCCGAGGGCACGCTCGGCGAACTGGACTACCGTATCCTTGTGTCGCAGTATGCAGGTAAGGAGCCTGGACAAGAGATGGCCGCGCACCTCAGCGGCAGTTCTTACGAACTGCTGGAGCACAAGCACGATGGTTGGGCGGCGCTGGCTTATTCGTCAACCTGGGACTCGCCGGAATCCGCGGCGAAGTTTTTTGAAATGTACACCCAAGTGCTGCGCGGCAAAAACGAGGGACTCGATTTTAACGCGCAGACCGCCTCGAAACTGGAAGGCCACTCGAACACAGGTTATTTCCGGGTCTGGCTGGACGGAGCTACCGTCAAACACCTCGAAGGCTGGCGATCTCCGCTACACTAGAAACTAAAGGAGCTTTCGATGCGATTGATCGTAGGAGCCACCCTCCTGTTTACGGCAGCTCTGGTGCTGCCGGCGCAAGAGCCGCCCATTGTCCGGCCTTCCCCCGACTACAAGATCCGATTCATCGACGGGACTCAGGTGCCCTTGAGCAGTTTTCGCGGCAAGGTGGTGGCGCTTTTGTTTGTGCACACCACGTGCCCGCATTGCCAGGAAGCCTCCAGGAATTTCACGCGGCTGGCCAACGAGTACGGAGCCCGCGGCTTCCAGCCCATCGACGTCGCCTTCAATACGATGGCGAATCTCTACGTGCGCGACTTCGTGAAGGACAACGGGATCAGTTATCCGGTGGGCTTCGATACGCCGGAAAACGTGATGGCTTTTCTGGGCTACTCGATCATGGACCGCTATGTGGTGCCGCAGATTGTCTGGATCGATCGCAAGGGCAACATCCGCGCTCAAACCAATCCGATGGGTACGGACAACAAGATGTACCAGGAACCTTACTGGCGCCAGATGATCGAAACCCTGACCAAGGAGCCAACCACTACATCGGCCCCGAAAACCGCGCCGCACCGGACCACCACCGCGAAGAAAGCTCCGTGAACGTACGCTGCTGGCCGCAAGCGGGCTTATAATACCCACAGGGCGCCCGTAGCTCAGTCTGGATAGAGCGCTTGCCTCCGGAGCAAGAGGTCAGAGGTTCGAATCCTCTCGGGCGTACCACTCACCCCACAGCAGTTTCCACAGCTTTCAGCCTTTCAGAACCGCCCCTGACCTAGCGCGGCAAACCGGCTCCTTCTCGCGCAAAAGCGATAAATCCCGGGTGCGAGCGATTGCAGATAATGTGTTCAGGCCTTACGTGCAACCACGATTGCGATGAATCGCCGTAGCTTTCTGACAAACAGCGTGCGTGCTGCCGGTGCCCTGATATCCCCACTGTGCGCTTCCGCGCAGAACGACGCCGATCCAACCGCTCGTGTGTTGATCCACACCGATCGCCCCGCCTTCCCGATCCCACCCGATTTCATGGGACTGGGTTACGAAATTTCTTCTGTCGCCCGGCCGGGTCTGCTGCATCCTGCCAACCGCGTTTATCTGCAACTGCTGCGTACTCTCAGCCCGCGCGGTGTGATCCGCGTGGGCGGTAACACGTCAGATTACGCCAGCTATTCGCCCGCCGGTAACGCCGTTTCATCTCCAAACGCAACCGTAGTGAACGACGCTGTGCTCCACGATCTGGGCGCCTTCCTGCAAGCCAGCGGCTGGAAACTGATCTGGGGCCTTAACCTCGGAACCGGAACCGAGGCCGGCGCGGTCGATGCCGCAAAGGCTGTTCTCGCCGCTGCCGGCGACCGGCTGCTCGCTTTCGAAATCGGCAACGAACCGGACCTCTTCGAGTATGCCCACCACCGCGCAGCCGGATACGGCTACTCAGGCTGGCTTGCCGACTACCGCCGCTCCAAGGCCGCGCTGCGCCAGAGCATACCCACCATTCCGCTGGCCGGTCCCGATGTCGCCATACTCACCGATTGGGTCACTGAATTTGCGGATGATGAAGGTCAGGACGCCGTGCTTCTGACGCATCACTATTACCGCGAGAACCAGAATCCCACCAGCACCATCGAAAAATTGCTGAGTGCCGATCCGAGCCTTCAGCCTAAGCTCGATCGACTGCGCGCGGCTTCGCAACATTGTGGCGCACCGTACCGCATCTGCGAAGTGAACTCTTTTTCCGGCGGCGGTAGGCCCGGCGTGAGCGATACCCTGGCAAGCGCGCTTTGGGTACTGGACTACATGTTCACGATCTTGGCCTCCGGCGGCTCCGGTGTAAACATGGAAACCGGCGTGAATCAACTTGGCTTCGTCAGCTATTATTCGCCTATCGGTGATGACGAGCAGGGTCACTATGCTGCCAAGCCGGAATACTACGGCATGCTGGCCTTCTCGCGCGCCGCTCGCGGTGAACTGCTGAATCTCGATCTGGAAACCGCCTCGTCCGGCCTCAAGGCGTATGCCACCCGGCCGAATCCCAACACTTCGCTGCTCACCGTAATCAACAAAGGATCCCAGCCCGTCACCGTGCTCGCCGCTACCAGTCCGATTCAAATCCGCAACGCCTCAGCGGTCAGGCTGGAAGGACCGTCTCTCGATGCAAAATCGGGCATCACGCTAGGCGGAAGTGAGGTCACGCCGGCTGGAACTTGGACACCCGCCAGACCAGAGCGCATCCCGGTGGCCAATTCGCAAGCCAGAGTCGAGCTGCGCCCGGCCAGCGCCGCGATCGTTCAGATTGAGGCCTTTTGAACCGGCGCTCATAGACGCGCCATATGCCCGCTACTCGCTCCAAACCGCGAAATGAGTATAGTCGTGGCGCACACGCACACCTGCGTTAGGGTACAAACCGAGAGCGCCAGTCAAACCGGCTCACAGCTTCGATACAGCATTTGTGGCCAGCGCCTTTAGCTTCGTCTGCGATTCACTGACCGGCAGCCCATAAAGGCGAACCAGAAGGAACTTCGTACCCTTTCTCACCCACAGGCTCGAGAAATTCTGCATACCCAGAAAGACTGCCTCGTCGCCAACCCCCATGATCTGAGTCCTGGTCGTGTTCGGCGGCATCGAAGATTTTGCGGCCGCGAACATCTTCTCGCTTTGCATCGAAACCGTGACCACGATCCTCGGTCCTCCCGTTGTTGTCCAACTGCACCCGGTATTTGCAATCGGAGACCCAGCGCCAACGCTCGCCCCAATCCCGGCGCTCACTTGACTTGGTGTGAGGAGAGCACACGGCGCAGTTTGACCGTTCACGGCCTGCGGGTAGCAGAGCGACACCAGGAACACAGTGAAAGGAAGAGACGGAGACTTTCGAGTGCCCATACAGCCAGAATAATCGAATATTCAGAGGCTCGACGATAACCTGTACCGATCCGTCCGGTTGATCCGGTACGATGAACAACGCACTACAACCTCGCCCCGAACGCCAGCAACCGGCGTCGCAATCCTTAACTACAAACTCCCTCGCGCGCCACGGCATGTTGGCCAGTTCCCGCACGAACTCCACGCCTCTGGCCGTATACTCGCCATAGAACGCATCGGCATCTTCGATATAGGGATAGGCGTCCAGCAGTTCGTCCGTATATTTGTCACGGTTGGCCATAGGCGGTGCGGCGCAGCGGAAATGAATCGTGTGCTGATCGCGCGCGACGATCGCGTATATCGGCGGATCCTGCCACGTGCCCAAGCATTCAAAGCCAAGCTTATCTCCGTAGTAGCCGACCGTACCAGCGATGTCCGTGGTGAAGAACTGCGGCGCGATCTGATGAATCATGGAGCAAGTGTGCTGCAACTCTCCCGGCTCGGCCGAACGACGCGCGCCGGGCTACGGCCACCGAGGAGCAGGCCCCCTTGACCTCCCCATCAGCTGGCTGTAACATCCTTACGGTGCATGCTTTAGCGCGAAAGGAGCGAGAAATGAGCTTGCGATCCTTCGTTCTGGTTGTTTCTGCCACCGCGTTGGCAGCGTTCGCCCAAGCGCAGCAGTATAAGCCGCCTTTGGCTGGGGATGGGCATCCCGACCTGCAAGGTTTTTGGGCCAACAACAATGCCACGCCGGTCGAACGCCCCAAAGAACTCGCCAATCATCCGGTGCTGACGGACGCTGAAGTCAAGGCCATGCGGCAAAAAGCTGAGGAGATGTTTGTCAGCGGAAAATTCGATGCCGCGTTCGGCGATCAAATGTTTCGGACCGTTTGGGCCAATGTGCATGGGGTCAAGCTCGGCTTCATCAGTACCGACGGCGAGACCGGCGATTACGGCTCGGAATGGAACGATCACAGAGTGTGGGACAACCGGACTTCGCTGATCACGGACCCGCCGGATGGACTCATCCCGCCGTTGACCGACCGCGCAAAGAAGCTCCGGGAACAGCAGAGGACCGCCCGGCAGCGTCCCGCGCAGGGCCCGGAAGATCGCTCTTTAGGCGAACGCTGCATCACTCGTGGATCGCCGGCGATCGGGGCCGGTTACCAGAGCTATTTCCAGGTCGTTCAGACGCCTTCCGCGGTCATGATCATGACCGAAATGTTCCACGATGTGCGAGTCATCAAAGTCGACAACAAGCCGCATCCACCCGCTGACGTCCATGAGTGGATGGGCGATTCGCGAGGGCACTGGGAAGGCAACACGCTGGTGGTGGATACCACCAACTATAAGCCGCTGGCCTTTCAGGGTATCTCGAGCGACAAGCTTCACGTCACAGAACGCATCTCGCGACAGGACGCCGAGACGCTTCGATGGGGAATTACCATCGATGATCCGGACACCTGGACCAAGCCGTGGAGCCTCATGGTTCCGCTACAGCGTTCGGCCCAGCCGGTCTATGAGTATGCCTGCCACGAGGGCAACATCGGCTTAGCGGGCATCCTGGCTGGTGCGCGCGCTGACGAAGCCGGAGCGCGAGCGGGCAAGTAGATCAGTCGTGTCCACCGAACGGACAAAGCCCGCCCAGGCCGCGGAATCCAGTAGCGTTCGTGTGTGAACCGCCCAACCAGCGCGTAACGCGACTCGCGGCGATTCGCACCCTAGCGCGGATATCGCTGGACCGTCATGCTCACAATGGCGCTCTTCGGCCACTGCGCATCCCCGATCGTCATCCGGGTTGCGCGCGAATCCATGATGTCCATCGTTGCCAGTGGAATCCGAATGTCATAGTTCCGCCCCGCCACTTCAAGGAGCGGGCTGGGATCCAAATCGGCCGACGCCGAGAACACCTCATGATCATTGCGCTCGAGCCGGATCATATATGCCGCGTAGGCCCGATGGCTGTTCGCCCGGCCGCTTCGATCGAACGTCGCCTGGTCTCCCACATTGACCGCGTCATACAATACAAACTCCCCCGCGTCCGAAGCGTCGATCTTAAGAACGGGCCAACCGCCAGGTGGCTTCGCGATCGTACTTCCTGGAGCAGGCAACTCCGTGTCGGACTCAAGCCGTATATATAAGTACGCCTCGTCGAACACCGCCTTCATCTGCCAGCCGAGCCGCGCCGCATTACTGGAAGTCATCGCCGGCGCTACTTGGTCCCAAGGCGAGCCCGCCCGTGCAAATGCCCCTGGGCCGGGCGGCAGCAATGCATATACTGCGTTCGGATTGGGCGCGGTGTCTCTAAAGGTTTCGTCTTCAATCTTCCACTGCGCGCCCTCTTTTCGGAGCTTAAACGTGGCGTAGGAGTTCAAGCCGCCTTCAACCAGCAGCACCGCCTTATCCCCGTAAACGAACGCTCTCAAGGGGCGATAGCGAACATCCGGATGCGATTGTGCGTACGGCCGGAGCCTTTCAAGTTCCACCGCCTTCTCGCGCGTCCATAGCGCCAACCACCCATTGAAGTCGCCGGTTTGTTCGGCGTGCTCCATTTGACTGAGCACGGCCTCCACCTGGCTGTCCTCGGCCTGCGCCCAGCAAACGGCAGTAAGCAGAAATATCGCGAAAACCCGCACACCTTTCTATCGTCCGAACTAGCAGCGCTCTTGAGGACGCGCTACAGTCATGACCTTGCTGCTCTAATTGATACACGCCCATGCAGCGCACATACGTGTCCTTCCCATTACGCGTCATGGCACTCTCGACCTGCCGGCCCATGAGGGACATGTGAAAACCGGCCAGCGGGAATAGGGCAGAACATTGGTGCGAGATTGAGGGTTGCCCTCGCTCGACGTGAGCAATGTTTGAGCGATGAGAAGCAATAGCAGGTGATTGCGCTGGGCCTCTGGGCTGGCCTCTGCGGCGCATTGAGAGAGACCGGAGTTCGCCGCGAACAGCGGGTGCGGATCTGAGCGCCGCAGATACTCCTGTCCGGCTGGCGGCAGCTTGGGGCGGCGCCCGCCCGGTAAACCGGCCAACGAACATTCCGAACCGGCAAGACCAGCTAATGAGGTGTCCCCCGACTCCAGCGCATCGCCGGAGAGCGGTCGACGCCCAAGCCAGCCGGTGCGACCCGTTTCGCGAGTTCATCGAAGTTTCACTTTGCAAAGGCCGAAACGCCAAGGCGATCCTGCAACGATCAGCATTCACCGGCCGTTACGCACTTACGGCTCGGTGGCATGGCCGCCGTTTTGGAGATCCGGCTCCAGCAGGCTCCGGCCGAACCGATGGCTCCCATTGATCTGCTCTCATGCCTGATATCAGGCGCACTAACGCGCCCCATCGACCGATTAACGCCGGCGCAAACAGGTACGATCCGATCCCAATGACCTGCCCTGCTTATGTCCTGCTCCTGATCGCTTCTCCGCCGGGCCGTTCCCGATAGTGATGTTATGTAAACCGGAACTGTCCACGTCGCTTAAGCTCCCTTAACCAAAATCATTCGAATATCATTCCTTTTGCGCAAAGCGATCTTATCTGGTAAACAATGTCGAAGATACGAAAAAAATGTAGTGCTTAGCTGATTGCTGCGGAAGGTTGACGGGCGGATTACTCGATCTGGATCGCGTTGACTTTAGGTAGTCCGATCACGGCCTGAAATGCGATCGAGATTTCCCCGTTGCTCACCGACACCGGGAAGCTCACGTCGTAGGCCCGGTCTGCTCCACCCGCCGCTGAGAAGACATCTAAGCCCGAAAGCACCGTCGTTCCGTTCAACGCCACGTTGAATACCCTTTGGCCCGCGCTGGTGTACCAGATTTCGGCAAATTTCAGAGTCACCGTGTAGGTTCCATTGGGAACGCTGAACTGATACCCGGAGCCCCAATGCTCGCACTGGTAGAGCTTCGGATCCGCGGTATTGGAGATCGTCGCCGCGGTGCAGTAACTGCCCCCGTCCACGTACCCAAAATCGGCCGACCAAGTCTGGTTCAGCGAGTCCGCGTACGTCCCGCCTCCCGAGTCCACTCGGACTGGGGGGAACGACGTGCTCTGCCCTTGCACAATCTGAATGGCGTTCACCTTCGGCAGTCCAATCACGGCCTGGAAGCCAATCGAAATTTCCCCGTTGCTCACCAACACCGGGAAGCTCACGTCGTAGGCCCGGTTCGCTCCACCCGCCGCTGAGAAGACATCTAAGCCCGAAAGCACCGTCGTTCCGTTCAACACCACGTTGAACACCCTTTGGCCCGCGCTGGTGTACCAGATTTCGGCAAATTTCAGAGTCACCGTATAGCTTCCATTGGGAACGCTGAACTGATACCCGGAGCCCCAATGCTCGCACTGGTACAGCTTCGGATCCGTTGTATTGGAGATCGACACCGTGGTGCAGTAACTTCCCCCGTCCACGTACCCAAAATCGGCCGACCAAGTCTGGATCAGCGAGTCCGTGTACGTTCCGCCTCCCGCGTTTATTCGGATGGGCAAACCTGTCGGAGCAGGTTCTATCGGGGTAACGTCACTCGCGTTAGCAAGAGCAGAACCTCCTCCTGAAACCGTCACAGAGTTCGTGACTTCTGCCGGTGCATCGTTGTTTACATTGACGACTATGCCGATGTCTGGATAGCTCATTCCGGGGTTCAACTCTTCACTTCGAGTACAGGTATTAGCGGCGCAAGACCAGCCTGAACCAGACATCGAGATCAATGTGAGCCCTGGGGGTATCGCCTCGCTTACCGTCACGCTCCCACGGGTCGAACCGGCATTTCCCGCATTCGATACCGTAACAACGTATGATGCGTTCAGTTGCCCTTGCGTAAAATTTCCCGAATGGGTCTTTTTGATTATCAAGGCGGCGGGCACACTGGTTCCCTGAGTCGTAAATGACCAGAGGAGCGAGCTCGCCGAGTATATGCCGTTCCTAGCCACTATTCGCCAGTAGTAAGTAGTAGACAGTGCAACAGACGGGGGACGAAACGCAGTCGCCGTCGTGTTGGCAACGAATGGTGGCGTGGAAGACGATCCGAAATATACGTCGTAGGAGGTAGCCCCACTGGACGCATTCCATTGCAAGGCCGCGGACACGTCAATGCCGGTTGCCCCAATTGTGGGCGATACCAAATTAGGTCTCGCAAGCGTCGATTGCGTTCCAAGAAAAACGACCAAATTGTTGCTTCCCTGGTTTACAACAGCAATATCGAGCTTTCCATCGCTGTTGAAATCCGCGACCGCCAACGCATAAGGATTGGCCCCTGCGGCAAACATATTTTGTCCTGGAGCAATGAAGGTTCCGTAACCGGTGCCGAGAAGCACTGACAAGCCATTGAAGTTCACAGTGGCAAGATCTGGTATTCCATCGCCATTGAAGTCTGCGACGGCCGTGCCCAATATTAGAGCACCGGCGGACCCCGGCTGAGAGGAAAGAGAAAATCCGCCCCTGCCGTCACCCAGTAAGATTGTTGCACTCGTGCAACCTGGCACCGCGTTGCAATAGTTCGTGATTGCTAAGTCCTGCACTCCGTCTCCATTAAAATCAGATACGTTAACCTGAATCGGGCCTGAACCGGCTGCAAAGGGACTGCCGGGCGACTCTGTGAATCCGCCTTTGCCGTCTGCTAACAGAACCGTTACCGTATTTTCGGCCCAATTTGCAACAGCCAGGTCGGGTTTGCCGTCGCCATTGAAGTCTCCCACTGCTATGCCATAGGGATTTCTTCCAGTCGAAAATGGCCCGCTTTGCACAAAAGTACCTTGACCGTTACCGAGCAAGAGCGTTACCGTATTACTTCCGGCGTTCACCACAGCGATGTCCAAATTCCCGTTTTTATCAAAGTCGCCGACGGCGGCGAACAGCGGTGAAATCCCTGTTAAGTAAGGAGTTCCCGAAGGGCTGAAGCCACCTCTGCCATCGCCCAAGAATATTCTGACATCGCCGTCTGTTACTACAGCTAAATCTTCGAATGTATCGTTATTAAAATCGCCTACGGCCAGCGAGTATGGAATAAATCCAGTTTGCAAAACGGAACCAGGCGCGAACCCACCTGCTCCGTTGCCGAGCATGATTGTTACCGTCTTATCAGGAGTATTGGCAATTGCGAGGTCTGGAAAGCCGTCTTGATTAAAATCGGCTGCTGCGACAAATTGGGGACCGTTCCCCGTCGCGAATGTAGTTCCTCTTGAAAACAGCGGTTGCTGTTGCACGATCTCGATGGCGTTGACCTTCGGGATTCCCGCAAGCGCACGAAACGCCACCGAGAGCCCGAACGATGAAACCGTCACTGGGAAGGTCACATCATAGGCCCGATTCGCACCGCCTGCGGCCGAGAAAATGTCTAGGGACTCTACAACGGTGGTCTGGTTCAACGCGACGCTGAACACGCGCTGGCCCGCGCCGGTGTAGAAGATCTCGGCGAACTTCAGCGTTACCGTATAGCTTCCGTTCGGCAGGCTGATCAAGTATCCGGAACCCCAGTGCTCGCACTGATACAGAGTGGGATCTGCGGTATTGGAGATCGCCGCCGTGGTGCAGTAGCTTCCCCCATCCACGTACCCGAAATCGGCCGACCAAACCTGGCCATGCGAATCCGTATAAGCTCCTCCACCTGAATTCACCAGGACCGGCGCAGCGGGAAATGCGCAGGATGCACACAGCAACATGAGCGCAAGACGAGTCGTGCCCGCCCTATTATGTTGAATTGCATGATTTACGCTCATCGAAGTTGGTAAACAAGCCGGGCGGACCGTGTATTTACACCTGCGCCAGCTAGCGCCAGAAGTTCTCCGGACGTCAGCCAGCGGCAGCATTCAAGTCCATATGCCTGTGCTTGATCGCTAAAAAGCACTTAATAAAATGGATTGGCAAGTATAACATGAATTCCGGGTATCTACTGTCTCCCGCATGCTTAGTATTACCATAACTCCAGTAATTGATTGCTTTATCAGACACATCGATGACCGCGCCGTTGGACTGAGGCTTATCGGCTCACCCCACGCTAGTCGCACTTTTACACCCCGACCATACATCGCCTTCTCCGAAGTTCACTTCTTTCCGGTAGCCGCGTGAACTGTCGACGTTGTTATGCGACACTTGTTAAGTTCCAGAGTGCCCGCGCAGAACGGCTCGAGTGCTTTGCGGACATCCGCGTAAGCCGACCGGTCGTAAGCTTGTGCGTCTTCCTCGCGTTCCCAGAAGCTGATGCCGATCCCATCTTCCCATCCGCGGATACTATCGCATTTCGTCGCGGAAACCGTTGAATTTTTCTCGGATGGGAACAACTTTCTGCTCTATCGCGCGGGCGTAGCCATCGCCCTGACCGGGCTTCAGAGCTACGCGAAAATCCTAGCAAACTACCGGTGCTTGCCAAGGTTCGCCACCGCATGCTCGCCACCTTGGCGCCAGTTCAGTGCCCCAGCTTTTTCTCGCATGTTGAAAACTTTGCCGCCGGGCGCTGTTACCATGCCGTTGTAATCGGTCCGGCAAATGTTTCAGTTG
Organism: Bryobacteraceae bacterium; assembly: GCA_035293725.1. GTDB lineage: Bacteria > Acidobacteriota > Terriglobia > Bryobacterales > Bryobacteraceae > Palsa-89. Next base: position 66,601 of record DATGMH010000152.1, on the reverse strand, counting down.
TCGGTATGGGAATGGAGCGTCGTATCGCCGACGGCGACCACCCAGCATACAACCCGCACTTGATCGCGAGAAGTCGAAATTTCGGGCGGCGAGAACAGCTTTTCCTCCCAAACCGCGATCGGCCCCTCTCTCAGGTAAGCGACTTACGCAACCATAGAGCAGCTGCGATGTTTGAGCCGTGGAGTTGGTCACCTCGCTAACTTTTACTTCGAATGGGCCAGCGGCTACCGCATCCAACGCTTTCATTACACCGGCAAACGCAGAGCGTCCGTACGCTTCCGCATCTTTCTTGCTCTCCCAGAGAGTGATGCCAATACTGAATACCGTCTTCGATTAGTAACGAGAGTTGCTCCACAAGTCCCTTCTGCTTGCGAAGCACTGGAATAGCATGCTTTCCACCGCTTCCGCATCATTCGCGGTGACGCCAGGCTTCAGTGGCATACTTACGATATTCGCCCCACCTAGCGCGACACTACCTCCCGGCCGATAACAGCAGTGCGGACCGCCCTCAGTCCAATCACTCGCCTCCCACCGCTCGATTTTGTTACCAGCCAACCGCTTGCCGTTGCCCTGCTGCTCCCGCCAAGAACGGCCCCGCTACCCTGATTCACCGAGGTCCACCAACATGCCTTCACTTCGAAAATCCCAGTCCGCACGCGAAAACGGCGCCAAATCCCGCGGCCCCAAAACCGAAGCCGGCAAAATGCGCTCTTCTCAGAATGCGATCCGCCACGGCCTCACCGCCCAAACCATCGTCCTCCCCTCCGAAGACCCAGCCGACTACCAGCGCCTGCTGGACGGCTACCTTCAGCAGTTCCGCCCTGCTGGTCAAGTCGAACTCGACCTGGTCCACGAAATTGTCGCCTCAAAATGGCGCCTCAACCGCCTCATCCTCATAGAAACCCAGCTCCTGGCCAACTCCATCGAAGAAATCGAGCAAGACCATCAGGACAATTACGAGGACGGCGATGAAGACGAGCCGCTCACTCCGGTTGAAGCCCTCGCTAAGGGCTTCGAAAACTGCTCCGGCTCTTGTTCATTCCTGTACCGCGTCCAAGCGCGCCTCGAACGCACCTACTTCCGCGCGCTCCGCGCCCTGCTCGACATTCAAGGCCGCCGCGGCCCCTCCGTTCCGCCGTCCGCGCCTGAGCCCCTCTTCGAAAATAAAATTTGCACAAACGAACCCATCAGCCCCGCCCAGTCCAATGGATCGTGTGCGTTACAGCCTGGCATTTCCTCCGAAACTCGGGAGGATGCTGCCGCGCCCGCTTCAAGCACCCCCAATCCGCGTCGGTCGCCAGCGCCCGCCCTGACAGCCCGTGTGTGTTCGAGCCGGCCGGCATCGATCCATCCTCTAAACCGCCTTCCCAACGATGTGACCGGTCTCACCGATGACACCCTTTGCTGATCCCGCCGACGCCTCGCCAAACTCGCCACGTTGATCCCCGCCGCGGAATGTAATAAAGTCAAGTGATCGAGCGTGAGTGGGAGGAAACCATGCCTGAATCGAAACCCGAAGCAATGACCCGCAGGGAAACCCTGAAAAGAGCCTTTGCCGCCGCGAGCGTTCTCGCGTTAATCCCGGAAGGAGCCATCCCCGCGCTGGCGCAGGATGAAACCGATGTACCCTTCACCGATCTGCCTAAAGGCTTCAACCCAGGCGCCAATCCCAACGCGCCCACGCGCGTCTACGATATCCGCAAGATCGACGGGCCGTTTACGCCCAAGGATCAGTTTTTCACCCTGCAGCACATGAATCAGCCCGAAATCGATCCGGCTGCATACCGGCTGAAGCTCACCGGCCTGGTAAACAAGCCCGCCGAGCTAACTCTCGACGAGTTGCGCGGCATGAAGCCGGTCGAGTTGGCAATCGGCTACGAATGCTCCGGGAACAGCCCCCGTTCGGTCGAAGGCCTCTGCTCGTGCGGCCAGTTCAAGGGCGTCCGCCTGCGCGATGTCCTGAACAAGACCGGCGTGCATCCGAAAGCTCGCGAAGTGGTCTTTTTCGGAACCGACCGCGGCCCGCAGGAAATAGTCTTCCGCCAGCAGACCTTCAAGCTCGACCAGCAGTTTGGACGCAGCATCACGCTCGAAAACGCGATGAAGCCCGAACCGTTCCTGGCCTATGCATTGAACGGAGAGCCGCTGACTCGCGGCCAAGGCTTCCCCGTTCGCGTAATCATGCCCGGCTGGTACGGCGTCTGCAACGTGAAGTGGCTCTCCGAAATTCACCTTCAGGAAGATCGCTATCTCGGCAATTATCAGGCGCGCTGGTATCGTTCGCTGGTCGGCGTTGGCGGAGACGGCCAGGACACCGATCCGCAAACGCAGTGGGTGGAAAACGAGATCACGCGCATCCACTTGAAGTCTGTCATCGCGCGCGTCCGAAAGAAGGGTGGCGCGTATGAGGTCCTTGGGTTTGTTCTCAATGACGGCACACCGCTAAAGTCTGTCGAAGTACAGGTCGACGGCGGCGCCTGGCAAAAGGCGACGCTGGCGTCCACCAACTCGCAGTACTCCTGGAAACTGTTCACCTTTCGCTGGGAGGGTGCAACACCGGGCGAGCACACGCTGGTCTCGCGCGTCACCGACGCCGAGGGCCAGGTTCAGCCCACCGCCGAAGAACTGAAGCGCAAGAAGACTTTCCTTCAGGACAACTCGCAGTTCCCGCGCAAAGTCGCCATTTCATGAGCGCCGGCGCGCAGCGTCCTTAACGGAGAACGCTCATGTTTCGCCGAAACTGCTCCGCTGTGTGGCTGCTAACCGGCATCCTGCTCGCCGGCGGACTCACCCAGTCGTTCGCGCAATTGGCCCCGCGCAAAGCCGATGAGTGGGTCAACACCCTTGAAGGCCCGCAGCGCATTGCCGGCCAGAAGATCGATGAAGTGCTGGCGGACCTGTCGCTGAAACCCGGCATGGTGGTCGCCGATATCGGAGCGGGCTCCGGCCTCTTCTCGCGCCGTTTGGCCAAGGCCGTTGCGCCCGGTGGTAAAGTGTACGCCGTCGATATCCAGCAGGATCTGCTGGATTACATCGACAAGCGCGATAAGGAAGAGAACATCCGCAACGTCCAGACCGTCCTCGGTGAGTTTAACGATCCCAAGCTGCCCGCCCGCAACGTCGATCTGGCGTTTATCAACGACGTTCTGCACCACATCCAGAATCGCGCCGCGTACCTGAAAGCGCTGGGCACGTACATCAAGCCCACCGGCCGCATTGCCATTATCGAAATGAACAAGGACGATCCGAAAACGCCGCATCGCAACCAGCCCGAACTGCTGGTAGGCCGCGATGAAATCCTGCAGTGGATGTCGAACGCCGGTTTCAAGCTGGCCGAAGAACACCCCGACCTTTTTCCCGGCACTAAGTGGTTCCTCGTCTTCGCCAGATAAGCAGGACGTTTTGGTCCCACGTGAGGCGCAGGCACGCAGCTGCACCGGCGCGTGGCCGTTACGGCCTTTTTGCAAGCGTCACAGTGATCCTCGGCGGCGTAATGCTGGCCACTGTGACTCCCGGAGGCAAACTGATGTCGCCCGCGCGCACCCGAATCACATTTGCGCCCGCCTTGGTCCCTGCCAGGTTGACATGCACCAACGGACGGTCCGTGGCCATGGAGTCCAAGATCCAGGTATTCCCGCGAAGCTGCACGTCTAAGTGATCTGCCGAATAGGTTGCGATTTCCATATCACCCGGCAGCCGGCTGAACTCCAAGGGCAGCTCGAACGATCGCAGAGCAGTACCGGCCAGCAGGAACGTAATGATCCAAATTCCTAGCGCCAGCCCGAGCGCCGCCAGCTTGTATTTCAGGTTCGCGAACAGCACCCCCGCTACGCCCCGTTGCAGCCCCGCCTCCGTTCGCACCTGCCCGCGCTCCAGAGCGTCGGCTAGGGCTTCGGGTGCGGTGATCAGCGTTGCCGTATGACCCTGCATTAGGCTCACCTCGCCGCGCTCTTCTGACGAGACCACCACCAGCGCGTCGCATCGCTCGGCCAGCCCTATAGCCGCGCGATGCCGCGTGCCGAAATACAACGGCAGGTCTCTCCGATTGGCAAGCGGCAAGTACGCACCGGCGCGCACCACTCGCGCCGCTTCGATCACCACGGCGCCGTCGTGCAGCGGAGACTCCTTCTGGAAAATGGACTCCAGTAACGGTTGCGAGATGCTCGCGCCCAGCAGCACTCCGCCGTTAATCAACTCGTTGACGGGGTTCTTGCGCACGATTACGATCAGCGACCCGATCCGGGAACCAGCCAGCGCAAATGCGGTCTTGGCGATCACCATTGACGGCTCGATCGACGGCGTGGCTGGAGGCCAGAAGCGTAGGCCGCTTTCCAGACGCATCACTGCGTACCGCACCTCAGCTTGGAAGGCGAGCACCAGAACGACAAGCACCACCACCGCCGCGCCCTCCAAAACCCAACTGGTGATGATCACTTCAAATTGCCGCGCGACAACGGAAGCCGCGTAAAGCGCTAGCAGCAGCAGCACGATCCTCAATGCCCGCGCCCGCCGCGCCCACGACAGGGCAAAGTAGATCGCGAGCGTGAGCGCCAACAGATCGATCAGTGCCTGCCAACGTAGGAGCTGGGTCACCATGGTTCTCTTTATTGAAGACGCTTCCGGCCTCGGGCCGGTTGTGCCGTTAATGTGCTACGACTTAGGATACTAGCGGCCCAATACCGGCTCGGGGCTGACCGGCTCGGGTTGCGGCGCGGGCTTCGGCGGATTGAGCAGTCTGTCCAATTCGTCTCGCTCCAGCGTCTCGCGTTTGATCAGCTCGTTAGTGACCAGCGTCAAGTCAGCACGGCGGCCGGTAAGAATGGACTTCACCCGCCCATACAGGCGATCCATGATCTCGCGGACGTCCGCGTCGATCTGTTCCGCTGTCCGTTCGCTGTAATTCTGTTCTTCGGAGCCGAACGGCGTCTTGAGATACCGAGGGTCGTGCGGGATTCCATAGGTGGCGTTGCCCAGGTGCTTGCTCATGCCGTAGCGCTTCACCATCTGGCGTGCGATTTCTGTGGCGCGTTCCAGATCGTCGCTCGCTCCTGTGGAGACCACGCCGTCGTATACGATCTCCTCTGCCGCGCGGCCGCCCAGCATGATCGCGATGCGGTCCTCCAGCTCGGGACCGGTCATCAGGTAGCGATCTTTTCCGGGCAGCTGCAGCGTATGGCCGAGCGCGCCGATCGAGCGTGGAATGATGGATACGCGCCGTACCGGATCCGCGTTGGGCGACGATAGCGCCACCAGAGCATGCCCCACCTCGTGATAAGCGACGCGCTCCTTTTCTTCCTGGCTGATGAGCCGCCCCCTTTTCTCGAATCCCAAGGTGACGCGGTCTACGGCTTGCTCGAAATCGCGCATCTCGATCTCGACGGCGTTGCGGCGCGCGGCATTGAGCGCCGCCTCGTTCACAATATTGGCGAGATCCGCACCGACCATGCCGGGCGTTTCCGCCGCAATGCTCTGCAGGTCCACCGAAGGGCTGACCCGCAGCTTGCGTGCATGCACCCGCAGGATCGCCTCGCGCTCCTTCAGGTCGGGACGGTCGAGCACCACCTGCCGGTCGAAGCGGCCGGGGCGCAGTAAGGCCGGATCCAGCACTTCCGGCGTGTTCGTGGCCGCCATGATCACCACGGCTTTGGACGTGTCGAAGCCGTCCATCTCCACCAGGAGTTGATTCAAAGTTTGGTCACGCTCGTCGTTATTGAAGAATGTGGGTCCGGCCGCGCGGCTCTTCCCGATGGCGTCCAGCTCGTCGATAAAAATGATGCAGGGAGCGCGCTGCTTGGCCTGATCGAACAGATCGCGGACACGCGCGGCGCCCACCCCAACGAACATCTCTACAAACTCCGAGCCGGAGATGGAGAAAAACGGGACGTCAGCTTCGCCCGCCACCGCCCGCGCCAGCAGTGTCTTGCCGGTTCCTGGAGGCCCCACCAGCAGCACGCCCTTCGGCATTCGGCCGCCCAGTTTCTGATACTTCTCGGGCGTCTTCAGAAAGTCGATGATCTCGCTCAGCTCGGCTTTGGCTTCTTCCACGCCTGCAACATCGGAAAACTTGGTATCGAAACGGCTGGATTCGTCGTGGATCTTAGCTTTGTTGCGGCCGATGTTGAGTGGGCCGCCGCCCTTCTGCATCCTGCGCATGGCGACCAGATAGATGACGAACAGCAACAGCAGCGGGCCCCAGGAGAGCAGCAGTCCCGTCCACCACGAGGGGGCAGGAATGTTGCCCGAAAACTTCACGTGTTGCGCCTGCAATTCCTGAACGAGTGGTCCCGCGTCCAGCCCCGGAATGCGCGTACACTCGATGCGGTTCTCGGCGTTCTTCTTGCCTTTAGTTTGATCCGGCTTTAGGATACCGATCAACTGCCGCTCATCAATCTGTACCTCTTCGAGGTGCCCAGCTTTGATTTGCTCCAGGAAATCGCTGTAGGACATCTGGCGCGGCTGCGGTTGGGCGAACATCCCGCGCGTGACCCAGATCATGAAAATCACCCAGATCAGGTAACCCAGCGTGAATTTCCACTGCTGCTTGGTGACGTTCCGCACGTTGCTGCTGACGTTCGGCATGCTAGCGCTTGTGAGTCAAGCTGGACGTAGCGTGTGCTGCGGTCAGACCCAATTCAGAAACAAGATTGGCGGCATGATAGATGTTCTTGAGCGCCTCGGCGATGCCGGCTGCATGCACGGCGACCGCGCGCGCCTGGCGATCGTTATAGATATAGTCCAGCACGAGCGATTGAATGTTCCCGTCGAAAATGATGCCCACCAACTCGCCGGCCCGGTTCACAACCGGGCTGCCGGAGTTTCCGCCAATGATGTCGGCGGTATTCACGAAATCGAGCGGTGTGGAAAGATTCAGGGCGGATTTGTGCTGCGTCCAACTCTCGGGAAGCTGGAACGGCGCCTGGTGGTCGTGATTCGCCGCATGCTCGAACGCGCCGCCGATGGTGGTCATCCACGGAATCTGCTTGCCGTCCTGCTCGTATCCCTTTACTTCTCCGAATGACAGGCGCAGCGTGAAGGTCGCGTCGGGATAGACGTTGTTTCCGTAGATTTTGAAACGCGATTGAGCGATCTTGCCGTACGCCTGACGCCTGGGCTCCAGCACCTGGTTGTCGTAGATAGACCGCAGGCGCCGCGACTCGGGATCGACCAGCCTGGCCAGCAGGATCATCGGATCAGTCGACGCTTGAATCGCTTTCATCCCGCCGTCGGCGAGGCGCTTGCGCTCAGCGACGTCCTTGAGCTTGGTGCCCCGGACAAGCGCTTCAGCGCGCTCGTCGGGAGAGCTGCCCGCCAGCACTTTCTGCACGAGTTCGTTGCCCATGCCCTTCGTTTCGGCGTACATTCCCAGGGAATCGCCCAGCTCTAGGGCTTCCAGATCGTCATAGATGGGTTCGGAGGAGAGCAGCTCTTCCTTCAGCTGCGGGAGACTGGCGTCCGAGTATTCACGCAGGCGTTCGTTATTCGGCTTCTGCGTTTCTTCCGCGAGCCTGACTAACGTCCGTGCGATGCCGAAGAGCTTGCTGTTGAAGGCTTGGCCGGACTCCAGCAACGACAAGTCCACATAAATCCCGTCCACCGTCCGCAGTGTAGCTGCTACTTCATCCCAGGCATTGCCGTAGGCGGCCCGCAGCGCGGTATCGCGACCCACCGCGTCGCGCAACTGTGTCTCCTGGGTCTGTTTCTGCGACATCAGCGCGGGATCCTGCAGCCCGGCCTGCATGCCGGTGTACGCTTTACGGCTGTTTTGGATCTCGAGCAACGGGTCCAGGGCGCGCCGCGCATTCTCTTCGCTGCGCTCGCTGAATACGCGCAGCATCACTTCCCGCCGGCGCAGCAGTTGCAGTACCCACGGGTTCGACCGGTCGCGCAAGAACCGCAAGTGCTGAACCGTGTCGAGTCTCGAGGTCGCCCCCGGATTGCCCGACACGAAGACTAAATCGCCGTTGTTTGCGCCATTCAGATTCCACTTCAGATAATCGGGCGTATTGGCCGGCTGGCCGTTTTCGTAGGCGCGGAAGAAGGAAATGTCCAGATCGTAGCGCGGGTACTCGAAATTGTCCGGGTCGCCCCCAAAGAAGGCGGCCTGTTTTTCCGGCGCGAAGACCAGGCGCACATCCGTGTACTTCTTATAGCGATAGAGCTGGTATTCGCCCCCGTTGTAGAGCGTGATCACGTTGCTGCGCAAGCCGGTTTTGTCGAGCGATTCTTTCTCGATACTATTCATCGCCGCCCGGCGCGCCTTTTCCGCCTGCGCAGGACTCGCGCCAGCCGGAACGGCTGCGTTTACGCGCGCACTGACGTCCTCCATGCTCATCAGGACGTCCAACTCCATGTTGGGGCACTTCAACTCTTCCGAGTTGCCGGCGGCAGAAAACCCGGTCTTGATGTAGTCGTGTGCGTGGCTGCTGACGTTCTGAACGCAGTCATTGGCCACGTGCTGGTTAGTCATAACCAACCCGTGCGGCGACACGAAGGAGCCGGAGCCGCCGTTATCGAACCGAACCGAAGCTTTGCGGAGATGGTCGAGCCAGACGGGAGAAATATCGAAGTTGTACTTGCTCTTCAGGAGCGCCGCCGGCGGACTATTGAACAGCCACATGCCCTCGTCGGCCGAAATGGCCGGCGCCAAAATTAATGCGGCCCCGAACAGAGCCGCCGCCCTAGCGCAGACAGTCTTCATACCTTCTTAATAGCAGGAAAATCACCAAGCGATGCGCGCGGGGCGCCACGCGCGCATCGCCTGTCCTTCGCCCTACAATCAGTGCGCCCCGTAGGACTGGCAAACGCCGCCGAATTCAGTTACCGGCGGGCGGAGGCCGGTCCAGCGTACCGGTTTAGTTCCGTGTAAAGCGCGGTTGCGCCCGCGGGCTGAGGTACAGCGCCCGTAAGAATTTCCTGAGGCGTCACATCGCGCCCATACAGATCGCGGTTGGCATCCTTATCCGGACGGAGCGTAGCGCCGCCTAGATCTATACCAGCAAACAGGCCGCGCGAACGTGAATATGACAGGATTTCCGCGTGCAGTTGCGCATCGGTCTCAGCCGAAGCCGTGCGGCCGACCGGGCCCGCCGTTGCTGCCGCGCTTCCGCCAATGGTGAACTTGTCGTGCATCAGCTTGTCTTCGCCACTCCTGTTCTGAACGACGAACACCACGTCTGTTTCACTGGCGCCGATCTGGAACCCAACGCTGCCGCCTTCAACTTTCACGACCTCGGGCGCACTCCATCCATGATCAGTGCGGCAGACCAGAATACCCTTGCCGTACTTGGCGCCGACAATAAATCCGGCCTTTTTAACGCCCGGAATGATACCGACGCACTGCGCTTTGTTGAGAATGTCTTGCGGGATACCCTTATCGGGCGCGCTCATGATGTCCTGAAAGACTTCTCCCGCGTCGGTTACACGCTGCATCTCGTCGCCGCGGGCCGCAAACAGCAGCGCCGGCGTTAACGCCAACGTGAGAATCGCATACTTCATACCTGTTACTCCCTTCTGAGAATGCTTATCGATGCCCCAATGATACGCAGCCCGCTTCCGAACGTTGCGAGCGGCAGCCGGCGTTCCTTTTAGGACGAGTACATCAGTCATCTAGAGTTGCAAGCGCGATTCCAAAAGGAGAGGCGCATGGCCCTCGTGAAATTAAGGGCCTTTATGAACGTACTAGTCTGTAACATTTGCCAGCGGAGGCACTGCAGGCGACCGAATGGCGCGCGGAAGTGGAATGGCAGGGTAGATTTTTCCAGTCTAATCACCCTATCCGGGTGCGACGGGCGCGTCGGCGCGCCGACAGGCCCGTCGGCGCGGGAAGGCGTGATCGCGCATGTAACCGATGCCGGCGCAATCCAGCCTTCAACGGCGCGTAATGAACAGGTGCTCCAACCTGGAAACCGCATCCGAGGCCGAGATAGCGCACATGCCTCGGGGATTGACCAGCGAACTGGCGGCAGTGGCCCGCCAAGGCGCCCAGGTTACCGCGTGGTCCAGCCTTGCGAAAACCACGGCCAGCGGAATGTCGAAAGCCGCGGCAACGTGTGCAGGTCCGCTATCGTTGCCGAAGAATAGCGATGCTCCCGCGATCAGGCTCTTGATATCGGCCAGTGGAGCACCTTTCACGACACGGAAGGATTGAAATGGACTCAAGTCGTCAGCTTCACTGCCAATGAATACCGGCTCCAGCGCCATCGCGCCGCGGACGTGCTCAGCAACTTGGACAAACCGGTCGGCGCGCCACGTCTTGTACTCCGCGGCTGCGATCGGATGGAACACCGCGTAAGGATGCGGCTGTCGATGCGGCTCCGCGAAGAGTCGCGCGCGCGGGATCTCATGGATGGGACAACCCAGGTAAAACATGGCCGAAGCGAGATGCTCGGCAGTGTGGACCGGCCGATCCTCGCCGAAAATCTCCTGAGCGCGCGGGATGCGCATGTCGTACAAGCCGGCGCCGCGGTGGTGTCCGAATCCGGCGCGGATCTTCGCTCCAGAAGCGCCGGTTAGAAGCATGCTGCGGCTTCCGCCGTGAAAGTTCAGGCACAGCGCCGGGCGCCAACGCACCACGGTTGCAAAGCTTGGATCCAAAATGGCCGCTACATCCGCATTGCCGTCAAAGATGGCGCGGAAACGGTCTTCGACCACGACTCCGATTTGAAGATCGGGGCGTGCTGTCTTTAAAATGTGGATGGCCGGCGTCGTCAGGACACAATCGCCCATGGATCTCAAGCGGACGATGAGGACTCGTGCGCCGGAAGGGAGCCGATCCAATGCTTTTTTATCTGCGTTCATTTGCGGCTAACTTTCCCAATGCGGCCTGCACGACGCGATCCGCGCTGACGCGCGCCATGCAGCGATGATCGATCGGACATTCTCTGAGGAGGCAAGGGCTGCAATCCACCTTTTCTCGCACGATGGTCGCGAGCGAACCGGTAGGCCCAGTGGCAGTTTCGTCGGTTGGGCCGAAAACGGCTACGGCCGGCACTCCCAACGCGCAGGTTACGTGCATAGCGCCCGAATCGTTGGTCAAGTATAACGTGCATCCGGCGGCCAGTTCGACGAAAGCTCGCAAGGAAGTCTCGCCGGCGAAATTGTGAACTGGCGCGCCGCGCCGTTGGATTTCTTGGACCACCTGTTCGCAAAGCGATCGCTCGTCGCCGGCGCCGAATACCGCCACGCTAGCGCCCATTTCGCGAGCCAGGCGCGCGCCCGCTTCGGCGAAGCCTTGTGGCAGCCAGCGTTTCGCGCCGCCGAACGCCGCGCCGGGGCTGATTCCGATCACCGGACCCGCCAGCCCGTATTCCGCGAGCCGCCGGGCGCCGGAGAGGCGCAGATCGGCGGACCTGCTAAGCGCGACTGGCGCGTCTCCTGCTGGGTCGTCAATCAGGGCTGCGCGCTGCAGCAGCGCCAGATAATAAAACCGTTCGTGCCGGGGAATCTCGCCGGCCGCGGGTACAGCAATCGCATCGGTAAGCAGCGGCGCGCGGCCGTCCCGCGCGTAGCCGATGCGCCGCGGAATTCCCGCCAACCACGCGATCAGCGCTGCTTCGAAGGCGTTCTGCAGCAGGATGGCACAGTCGAAGCGTTCTTTACGAAGCGTCCGGGCGACTTGCAATTTGCCCAGCAAATCTCGGGCTCCGCGGGGCGTGGTGAAACGGATTACGCGGTCGGCGAAGGGTTCGTCTTCGTATAGGTCCGCTACCCAAGGCCGCGCCAGGATCGCGATGTGCGCGCGCGGGAAGCGGGCCCGGAGGGCCTGGAGTGCGGGCAGGCTCATCACGGCGTCGCCAATCCAGTTCGTGGCGCGAACCAGGATCCGGGAAAATTCAGGTGCTTTTTCCGCTTGCTGCAAATAGCCTTCCGGGATCGAAATTTTAGTCTACTAAAAGGCCCGATGCGGCTATTTCGCGCTCGGGCACCGTACGCTCCCAGGTCGCACGCGTCGGGGCATAATGTAGGAATGACGAATCTGACTCGCCACGTTGTTGTTGTCAGCCTGCTCGCTCTCGGGGTTTTCGCGGCGCAGGCAGCACCCACCGCTTGTGAGGGACTTGCCAAGCTGAACCTAGCCAACACCACCATACAGACGGCTGAGGCTGTCACAGCGGGCGCGTTCACTCCGCCGGGTGGCGCGGCCATCCACAATTTGCCGGCTTTCTGCCGTGTGGCGGGAGTGATCAAGCCCTCGGCCGACTCGGATATCGAATTCGAAGTATGGATGCCCAGCTCGGGATGGAATGGCAAGTTCGAAGGGATCGGCAACGGCGGCTACGCGGGGTCGATCGGTTATGGGCAGATGGGTGCGGCGGTCGCGCACGGTTACGCGACTGCTTCCACCGACACCGGCCACCACGCAGGCACCACGGACGCGGCATGGGCGCTCGGGCATCCGGAAAAGGTGACCGATTTCGGCTATCGCGCTATCCACGAAACCGCCGACAAGGCCAAGGGGATCATCCATGCGTTCTATGGCGAAGGTCCAAAGCGTTCCTATTTCAGTTCCTGTTCGAACGGCGGTCGGCAAGCGCTCATGGAAGCGCAAAGATACCCGGGCGACTACGACGGAATCGTGGCCGGCGCGCCGGCGTATTATTGGACGCATCTGCTGACGGCCGCATTGTGGGACATGACGGCTTTGCTTGACGATCCGGCCAGTTACATCCCGGCGAGCAAGCTGAAGTTGATCGAAGCAGCCGATCTGGAAGCCTGCGATGCGTTGGACGGGGTAAAAGATGGAGTGATCGACGATCCGACCATGTGCCACTTCACGCCTTCGAAATTGCTCTGCAAGGGCGCTGACAACGATACGTGCCTCACCGCACCCCAGGTAGCGGCTCTCGAGAAAATCTACGGCGGCGTTCACAATCTGAAAGGCGAACAGGTCTTTCCGGGATTCGAGCCGGGCGGAGAAACGGGCATGACTGGCTGGGCGGGTTGGATCACCGGCCCGGCTCGCGAGAAGAGCCTGCAGTACGCCTTCGGCATCAACTTCTTTCAGAACATGGTGTACTCGAACCCGCAGTGGGATTACCACACGTTCAGCGTGGATCATGATATGAAGGTCGCCGATGACAGCTTGTCGCGGGCGCTGAATGCCACGAATCCGGATCTGAAGAAGTTCAAGGATCGCGGCGGAAAGCTGATCCTGTATCACGGCTGGAGCGACGCGGCGATTCCGCCGCTCAGCACCGTGGAGTACTACAAGAACGTGGTCTCGAAGATGGGGCCGAAAGACACCAGCTCCTTCGTGCGGCTGTTCATGGTTCCCGGCATGCAGCACTGCGGAGGCGGGCCAGGGCCGAACAGTTTCGGGCAAGGCGCGGTTACGGGCGGCGATCCAATGCACGATGTGGATGCCGCCATCCAGCGCTGGGTGGAGCAGGGAACGGCGCCCGAGCAGATCATCGCGACCAAGTACAAGGGTATGACGCCTGCGACCGGTGTGGAGCGTACGCGCCCGCTGTGCAAATATCCGACGGTGGCGAAATACAACGGCAGCGGAAGCACGGATGACGCGGCGAATTTCTCGTGCGTCGATCGCGGAGTCGCCTCGAAGTAGTCGTGGGCGGCACGCTGGTCGAGCCGTACGCCACAGTTTTACGGCGTTAAGACAACGCGGCCAACGACCTTGCCTTCGCGCAGCGAGCCCAGCATTTGGTCGGCTCGCTCCAGAGGGGCGCGCGCAATCGGGATCGGGGGCACTTGCTTCGAGCGGACCAGGTCCACCAGCTCTTTGAGTTCAGCCAGATTGCCGACATAGCTGCCTTGAATCGTGACCGACTTGAGAGGGATCATTGGCAGCGACCAGGGAGCCGCGCCTCCAAATAAGCCGACAATCACGATTTTGCCGCCCTTGGCGACGGCGTTGAAGGCCAACGCGGTGCTGCTCTCGCTGCCGACAAAGTCGACTACAAAGCGCGGCCGCACACCAGCCGCGCGCGCGATCTGGCTGGAAGCGTCGCCCGCGCGGCCGTCAACGGCGGCGATCGCGCCCGCGGCGAGCGCGGCTCTGCGCTTCTCTTCATCGATGTCGACCACCACAGCACCCTTGCCGCCCAGAGCTTTCAGCAGTCCGATCGACATCAGGCCCAAGCCGCCGGCTCCGATCACCGCGATGGGTTCCGAGTGAATGATGTCACCCGCTTTCTTGAGAGCGCTAAAAGCAGTGAGCCCGGAGCAGGCATACGGCGCCGTCGTGACCGGGTCGAGCCCGTCCAATTCGAGCAGGTAGCGAGCGTCGGGCACGAGGATGTGGTCGGCAAAACCGCCGTCTTGATAAATGCCCAGCGACCGGGACTTGTTGCAGAGATGCTCATCGCCGGCGGCACAGGTGGCGCACTGCCCGCAGCCAATCCAGGGAAACACGAGATACTGGCGGCCCAAGGTAACGGGCGCGGATTCGGAACCGGCTTTCAAAGCGACACCCGCTACTTCGTGGCCCATGGTCAATGGAAGCGCAATGCCACCCTTGTCCATGATGCTGTACATCTTCCCGTTGCCAATGTTGTAACCGCCTTCCCAGATGTGGATGTCGCTATGACAAATACCCGCGGCGCTGACCTTCAGCAAGACCTCCCGGTCCTTCGGCTCCGGAATCGGGCCAGTGTGCAGTTCGAGGGGGTTCTTAAAAGCAGTGAGGCGGTAGCTTTTCATAGGAGCAAATCTGAGCGTAACATCGCTGGAATGGGACTGGAGCGGCGCGCGGGCATTGATGGCTGCCACCGGCGAGTAGTGAACTCCGCGCATGGCCGTTTCCACACAGCTATAATGACCGGATGGTTCGCGCCGCGCTCTTCCTGATCGCCCCTTTGGCCTGTATTGCAGCCACAAACATGCCTCCCGAAGCCGACCAGCGGTTGGCCCACGACATTTACAAAGAGATGATCGAGATCAAATCGGGCTTCTCGACTGGAGCCACGACGCCGGTTGTGGAAGCGGTGGTCAAGCGGCTACGCGCGGCTGGTTTTCCGGAATCGGACATCTTCGTCGGCGGCGCGATCCCCACCAAGGCGAACGTCGTGGTCCGCTACCACGGTACGGGCAAGCTCAGGCCGATTCTGCTGCTGGCTCACACGGACGTGGTGGAGGCCAAGCGCGAGGACTGGAGCATGGATCCGTTCACGTTCACCGAGAAGGATGGATTCTACTACGGCCGCGGCACTTCCGACGATAAGGCGCAAGCCGCGATTTGGGTGGCAACACTGATTCGCTTCAAACGCGAAGGATTCAAGCCGGATCGCGACATCATTGTCGCGCTGACTGCCGACGAGGAGGGCGGCGGACCTTACAACGGCGTCGCGTGGCTAATTAAGAACCATAAGAACCTCATCGACGCCGAGCTGTGCCTTAACGAGGGCGGACGCGGCGAGATGGTGAACGGCAAACGCATTTCAAATTCCGTGCAAGCAGCCGAAAAGTGGTACCTCGATTTGCGCCTGGAAGTGCGCAACAAGGGTGGGCACAGCTCAGTTCCGGTTCCGGACAACGCGATTTATCACCTTGCGAGTGCGCTGGTGCGGCTGAGCCAGTTCAACTTCCCGATGAAGGTGAACGAGGTGACCAAGGCGTATTTCGCGGGTATGGCGAAGATCGATACGACGGGCGCCGGTCCCGATCTCGCAAAGGTCGCGTCAGGCGATCAAGACGCGATGAAGCGAATCGCCGCCGAGTCGCCGGCCTGGAATTCCATGCTCCGGACCACGTGCGTAGCCACGATGCTGGAAGGCGGCCACGCCCTCAATGCACTCCCGCAATTGGCGGCGGCAAACGTCAACTGCCGCGTTGAGGGAGACGATTCGCTGCAGTACGTCATGGATACGCTCAACCAGACCATCGCCGACGACCAAGTCAAGATCTCCGTCACGAACGAGGAAGAAAACTCGCCGGGCTCTCCGCTGCGTCCGGATCTAATGCGCGCGGTATCGAAGATAACGGACTCGATGTGGCCGGGCGTGGTGGTCCTTCCAACCATGAGCACAGGAGCAAGCGATGGACGCATGCTGCGGCTGGCGGGCATTCCGACGTACGGCGTGCGGGGTTTTTTCGGCGAGCGCGGCGACAACCGCGCGCACGGACGGGACGAACGCATGCTGGTGCAATCCTTCTATGAAGGTCAGACGTTCCTGTACGATCTGGTGAAGACGCTTTCCGTGGCCCAGTAGAGTCTGGGGCGTACATATTGGGTCAGTTTCGCTAAGCGTGAGTCGTTTCGCAAAACTTTACTGCGAAAGTTGGGGGATTACTGAGCGATGATTGTGCCGATGCTGCGGTGTGATGCGAACCGCTTGCTGGCGACTAAGCGCCCGTGCGATTCACACCGGCGCGCGAACATTTTCTACGACGCGCTGGGTGGGGAGTGCTAGGCAGGTGCCAACAGGCGTTTGCATATGGTTCACGGGTTTGCCTTGTGCCGGAAAGACGACGTTGGCCGACCATTTGTCGGAGTATCTGAGGCGTGGCGGCGAAGAAGTAGTCATTTTTGATGGCGACGCTGTCCGCATGGATGTTTCCTCCGACTTAGGCTTCTCACGCGAGCACAGGCACGCGAATGCGTTGCGGGTGGCTGCGGCGGCGCGCGCCGCGGTAGAAAGGGGCGCGGTTGCCATTTGTGCACTCGTGAGCCCGTACTGCGAGTCGCGCAGGAAAGCGCGAGAGGTGATCGGCGAAGCGTGCTTCTTCGAAATTTACGTCGATACGCCACTCGAAACGTGCGAAGCGCGGGACGTGAAAGGGATGTACCGCCTGGCGCATGAAGGTAAAATCGAGCATTTTACGGGCGTGAGCGATCCTTATGAGCCGCCCGTCGATCCGGAGGTTCGCGTGACTGGCGTCGGCAACCCGGACGAGGTGATTGTGCCGATCGTTGAAATTATGGTGCGGCGCAAGGTTGCGACATTGGCACGATCTTCCGGACGTCAAAGAGAGGCGACACCGGGGGGAAGGCGGTAATTGCAGTTGCGGCCGTTTGAGGCACGTGAAGGGGCTTTAACAATCTGTTTGCCGCTTGCCTGGCGGGGCATGAGAAGATAGTAGTCGAGTGGCAGTAAAAGTTCAGGTCCCCAAGAAAGCTTCTGCCGTCCATTTCTTCCTGAGGCCTGCGGGGAAGATTCTCATTGCGATCCTGGCGGTTCTGATCACCGCCGCTGTCGGAGTCTTCACCTACTATTATTCCTTCTATTCGCATCGGATCGAGGCCAAGCTGGCGGCGGGGCCGTATGCGAATACATCGGAGCTGTTCGCGGCGCCACGCACTTTGGCGGTCGGGGATGTGGCCGACCCGATGGAGATTGCGAACGAGCTTCGGCGCAGCGGGTACAGTGAATCTTCCAAGAATCGGATGGGATATTTCTCGCTGAAGCCGGACGAGATCGACGTCTATCCGGGGCCGGACTCGTACTTCAAGCGCGACGAGGGAGTGATCAAGTTCAAAGGGCGCAAGGTGGCGCGGATCATTTCACTCGCGGACAACACCGACCGGACCGAGTACACGCTGGAACCGGAACTCATATCGAACCTGTTCGACAAAAATCGCGAGAAACGGCGGTTGGTGAGATACGAAGATATCCCGCCTGTGCTGGTGCACGCGGTGGTTTCGGCCGAGGACAAGCGGTTTTTCCAACATTCCGGATTCGACCCGGTTCGCATTATCAAGTCGGCCTATGTGGACGTGAAGCGGGGGCAGAACGCGCAAGGGGCGTCGACACTTAGCATGCAATTGGCCGGCATGCTGCTGCTCAATCGCAGCGACCGTTCGTGGCGGCGCAAGGTCCCGGAAGTGCTGATCACGCTGCACCTGGAACAGAAGCTCAGCAAAGAGCAGATCTTTGAGTATTACGCCAACCAGGTGCCGCTGGGGAATCGCGGAAGTTTTGGCATTCGCGGGTTTGGCGAGGCCGCCGAGGTTTACTTTGGTAAAGACATTTCTCAATTGACGCTGCCGGAGGCCGCGACATTGGCGGGCTTAATCCAGCAGCCGAGCTACATCAATCCTTACCGATGGCCGGAGAGAGCCAAACAGCGCCGCAACCTGGTGCTGAAGCAGATGTGGGAGAACAAGTACATCAGCACGGAAGAACTGGAGCAGGCCATGGCCACGCCGATGAAGGTGGCTTCGGGCGGGAGTGAATCGGCGGAAGCA
The DNA here is from genome assembly GCA_035293725.1 of Bryobacteraceae bacterium. GTDB lineage: Bacteria > Acidobacteriota > Terriglobia > Bryobacterales > Bryobacteraceae > Palsa-89. The sequence goes on along the minus strand of DATGMH010000152.1, from coordinate 48,459 downwards.
CCGTATTTCGTGGACCTGGTGAACGACACACTGCTCGAGAAATTTCCGGATTACAACTTCCAGTCCAACACGTACCGGGTTTACACCACGCTGGACATGAACCTGCAGCGGGACGCCGCCGAGGCAGTGCGGATTGGAATGCAGGAAGTGGATCAGCACATGAAGAACCGCAAGAAGCGGGATCCGAAGTATCCGGATCCGCAATGCGCTCTTATTGCGTTGGATCCGCTCACTGGCGAGGTTCGGGCACTGATTGGCGGCCGGAACTATGGGATGAGCCAGTTAAACCGCATTCTGGCGAAGCGGCAGCCGGGTTCGTCGTTCAAGCCCTTCGTCTACACGGCGGCGTTAAACACGGCCCTGTCGGGCAACAGCCAAGTGCTGACGCCGGCCACGATGGTGCAGGATGAAGCGACCACGTTTTGGTTTGACGGCAAGCCATATGAGCCGAGCAATTTCGAGCACAAATTCTACGGCGCGGTAACGCTGCGGGATGCGATGGCGCACTCCTTAAACGTCGCCACGGTCAAGGTCGCCGAGGAGGCCGGTTATCCGGCGGTGCTGGATGTGGCTCGACGCGCTGGTTTGAACGCGGATATCCAGCCGACTCCGGCGATGGCGCTGGGATCGTACGAAGTGACGCCGCTGGAGATCGCAGGCGCGTACACGATCTTCGTCGATCACGGCATTTACACCAAGCCGCACTTCATCAATACGATTGCCAACGGCGGGGGCTCCCAGATTTACGACAGCGAGCCGGAGCATCGAACGGTGCTGGACCCGCGGGTTGCGTTCCTGATGGATCAGTTGTTGGGCGAAGTAGTGAAGAGCGGAACGGGCGCGGGGGTATGGGGCCGGGGGATCAATTTCCCGGTGTACGGGAAGACGGGCACATCGCACGATGGCTGGTTTGCGGGCTTCACATCGAAGCTGATCTGCGTCGTGTGGGTGGGATTCGACGACAATCGCGAATTGAACTTGGAAGGCGCTAAATCAGCGCTGCCGATATGGGCGGAATTCATGAAGCGGGCGCACGAGCATCGCGAGTATCGAAATGTGAGCGATTTCGAGGCTCCGGCTGGCGTAGTTAGCGTCCCTATCGATCCCGCCTCGGGGCAGATTGCGACGGCAGCTTGCCCGAAAGTTCGGACCGAGTATTTTATCGAGGGCACGCAACCTGTTGAGCTGTGCCGTTTACACGGCGGAGGCGCGACACAGGTGGCGAGTTGGGAGACCACGCCGGGAACCCGGCCGCCCGAATCTGCCCCAGTGCAGGCCGTTCCTTCCGGCCAGCAGCGCATGGTTCAAGCCGCGCCACCGGCAGCGAACGGCGACCAAATCCCCACGGCAGAGGAACAGCCCAAAAAGAAGAAGGGCTTCTTCGAGAAATTGCGCGGCATCTTCCGCTAACATTCCTGCGGACCTGCTAGTCTAGGAGCTAACAGGGTAGGGCATTTATGTCCCGTCCAACAGCAGCCGATGGTTATCTAAGGAGGCTGGCCGTGTCTTCTACTTTCTGCTCCGTTGCATTGTTGTGCGCAGCCGCCGCAGGCGCGGCCGCGGCGGGTCAAAGCGCGCAATCCGAGAACACCTTCCGTCCGGCTTCCAGAACGGCGCCAACGGGCTCAGAGGCGCAGAAGCCGGCCAGTCCCGTGACGCTCGAAATGCGCGGCGATATTTTCATGGCCCGGAAGATGTACCGGGAGGCGGCTGAAGTTTACAAGGAAGGCGGCAATTCCGCGGTGCTGCTAAACAAGACCGGGATTGCTTATCACCAGATGCTGGATTTGGCTACGGCGGAAAAATATTACCGCGCTGCGATTAAGGCGAATCCGCATTACTCGGAAGCGATCAATAATCTCGGCACGGTTTATTATGCGCGGAAGAGCTACCGGCGGGCGGTGAATGAATACAAGAAGGCTCTACGAATTAGCCCGAAGTCGGCGTCTGTTTTGAGCAACCTGGGGACCGGATATTTTGCTCGCAAAGATTACAAACGCGCGGCGGAGGCTTGGGAGGAGGCGCTGGCGATCGATCCGGAAGTTTTTGAGAGCCGCAGTACGCAAGGAGTGCTGCTACAGGAACGCAGCGTCGAGGAACGCGGAAAGTTTCACTACATGATGGCGCAGGAGTATGCCAAGAAGGGAATGAACGATCGCGCGTTGCAGTATATCCGCAAGGCTCTGGAGGAAGGCTACAAAGAGCGGAAGAAGATCGCTGATGATCCCGCATTTGTAGCGATTAAAGATCTCCCGGAATTCAAGGAACTGTTGGCGGCCGAGCCGCGGGTGCTTTAGTTTATTGGCCGCAGGCAAACGCGGATCCACGCAGACAAACAGATTGCCTCGTCCCACTCTTCGCTACTTTCCAGCGATATACGTAATTTTGTCGGCGGGTTTAATCGTTAGCTTCGACGGCTGTGCCCGCCGGACGAGCGGCGCGCCAGAGCGGCTCGCGCTTGTCCCATTTGAGAATCTGAATTCCAGCGCGGATCTGGACTGGATGCGGCGTGCCCTGATCCAGGTGGTGGCCCATGACCTGGCTGGGGTGCCGGGCCTGTATGCGCAAGCGGTCGATTCCTTCGATGGCGCGTATGGTATGCATCCGTCACGTGTGATGGAAGGGTATTTCATCGAGCGGAATGGTCGTGTCGAGGTGCATGCCAGCGTTCTGGATTTCACGAGCAGAAGAACGGTGCAAGCCCTGGCTATTGCCGCGCCGGGCGCAATTGCGGCGGCAAACGAGACTGCAAAGCAGCTAAGCCCCGCGGCGCAGGCGATGGCCGTTGTTGGCGAAAACGCATTTCGGGAATACGGGCAAGCGATCAGTTCCTCCGATGGAACTGCGGTGATTGCTGGGCTGCAGGGGGCCGCCCAGAGCGATCCGCAATTCGCTCTGGCCTATATCGATTGGGCAAAACTACTGCTTTCGATTGGAAGCCGGGAGCAGGCCTTGCAGGTCATCCAACAAGGTCTGCGCAATCATCCCGATGCCGTCGAGACAGCAGATCTTGAATACTCGGCGGCGGTGGCGCGCGAGGATCCGATTCAGCGGGAGAAAGCGCTGGAATCTCTCGAGAAACTGACGCCCGCGGACGCGAAGGTATACCAGGAACTAGGCGATCTCGAGTCGGGCGCGCGGCGGTTTTCCGAGGCTGTGCAGAACTTTGAGAAGGCCAGTGAGTTGGATCCTGAAAATCCGGCGATTTGGAATCAACTGGGGTATACGCGCGCATTTGCGGGCGATTTGAACGGGGCGCAAAGCGCGGAGGGGCAATATCAAAAGCTGGCGCCGGCCGAGGACGTCAATCCCTTGGATTCTTTGGGCGAGGTCAGCTTTTATTTGGGTGATTTCGCCGCCGCGGAGCGGTACTTTTTGCAGGCGGATCAGAAGAACCGCGAGGAGTTTGCGGGCGTAGATCTTTTGAAGGCCGCGCAGGCGCGGCTCATGACGGGAGATCTCGCCGGGAGTAATGGGCTATTCCAGAAATACGTGACGTTTGTGCAGGTCCGGGATAGCGGCAGGGCGGCATACGTGCGAGCGCAATGGCAGTTTTTGACGGGGCAACGCAAAGCCGCGATGGCGGCTTTGGAGAAATTGATTCCGCAATTGCAAGGCGATGGAGAGGCTCTCGCTTTAAGTCAGTTGTCGCTCTGGAAGATGCAGAGTGGGGATCAGAATGCGGCTGCGGCGTTAGCGAGCGCGGCTGAAGCGCATGCGACGGGTCCTGCAGCGCGCAATCTCAGCGCAGCGTGCCGGGCTATTTCTCAGCCGGCGTCAGGCTCTTCCGGTTCGCAACTCGGGGACGCATATGCACTGTTGTTTGAGCGGAAGTTCTCAGACGCGGCGCCGCTGCTCGAAAAGGCATACCGAGAGACAAATCCGCATGTGGACGGACAGATTCGAACACTACTGGCGTGGGCATATGTGGAGACAAACCGTGCCGGGAAGGCGGAAAGCCTGATCGGGAATTACTTTCTTCCGCTGTCGTCCGGGGACGAGGTGTTCGTGTCGATGGTATTCCCGCGATACCTGTTCGTTCGGGCAGTTGTTCTGCAGAGCGAAGGCAAGCGCGCGGAGGCGAAAACCGCCTACGAGTTGTTCCTGAAATACACGGGCGACGCACCGGACACGTTCGGAGAAGAAGCGACGGCCCGAAAGAATCTCTCGCAGCTGTAACTTACGACGCGTTGACGGTTTTCTGCTGCCAGGGTTTATGCAACCCGCTGTCGCGGTCCTCGACGCGGTCGTAGAGATGCAGATCGGAAGTTGTTCCGAGGCTCTCGTTGTAGAGGCTCGGCAAACCGAGACCTTCCTTCAGATCTTCTTCGAATGCGTGCAGGGCTTTCAATTGCGTAGCGAGCGCAGGCATTTGCCTGCCGGACGGTGTTCTCCAAAAGACCTGATAACCGCGATTCACGAGCAGGCCGACTTCGCCGCCGATCAGCAGGCCGGCGCGATTGACGTGCGGGCGATGCGAGGGACGATCCTCGACGATAGCGGCGATGCCTTCACGCATCAGTTGGGAGCGGCTGGAGTCCAGCGACTTGGCGGAGAAGCCGAGGCTTTTCAGTCCTGCGATGCGTTCGTTAAACGTCGGTTCGTGCGGTTTCTCTCTACGGAAGAACATGTACTTACTATAATGCCAGAGTGCCTTTTCTACTGTCCTTAGACGAGGGAACGACCAGCGCGCGTACGGCGCTTTATGACGAGCGGGGATGCCGGCTTGGAATGGAATCGGCGGCAATTCAGTGCCGGTACCCGCAGCCCGGTTGGGTGGAGCAGGATGCCGAAGAGATCTGGCGGGCGCAAATCCAATCTGCGAGGCGAGTGTTAGAACGAGCGCCGGCCGGGGCGCGGTCGATTGCGGGCCTAGGGATCACGAACCAACGCGAGACGACGGTCGTTTGGGAGCGCAAGACCGGGCGGCCAGTGGCGCCTGCGATTGTGTGGCAATGCAGGCGGACGGCGCAGTTTTGCGAAGAGCTGGCATCCGGACCGCACGCGGCGGCGATTACCGACAAGACCGGGCTCGTGATCGATGCGTATTTTTCGGCCAGCAAGATCCGCTGGATTCTGGAGAACGTCCGGGACGCAAACAAGAAGGCACAGGATGGTGAATTGCTGTTCGGCAACATCGACGCATGGCTGATATGGAAATTGACGAACGGCGCGGTGCACGTGACGGACTACTCTAACGCCTCGCGAACGATGCTCATGAATCTTTCGTCGGGCGAGTGGGACTCCGAGCTTCTGGAGATTTTCCGCGTGCCGAGGGCGATGTTGCCGCGTATTAGTTCGTCGAGCGCCATTGCCGGCGTAGCCGCGCCGGAACACTTGGGATATGAAGTTCCGATAGCGGGGATCGCGGGGGATCAGCAGGCGGCGCTATTCGGGCAGGCTTGTTTCCGGCCTGGGTTATCGAAGAACACGTATGGGACGGGATGCTTTGCTTTGATGCACACAGGATCGAATCGGCCTGTTTCCAGGAATCGGCTTTTGGCGACGCGCGCCGCGACGATGGATGGGCCGCAATTTGCGATTGAGGGAAGCGTTTTCATTGCCGGGGCTGTCGTGCAATGGCTGCGTGACAAGGCCGGGATTATCGGGAGTGCCGCCGAGAGTGGAGAATTGGCCGCGACGGTAGAGGACACCGGCGGTGTTTATTTTGTGCCGGCGTTTGTTGGTTTGGGCGCGCCGCATTGGGATTCATCGGCGCGTGGCCTGCTGACGGGGCTGACCGCGGCGACGGGGCGGCCGCACATCGCGCGGGCGGCGCTCGAAGCGATCGCGTTTCAGACCAGGGAACTCGTGGAGGCCATGGAAGCCGATAGCGGCGAGAAGTTGAAGGAGCTTCGTGTCGACGGTGGGGCGGCGGCCAGCGATTTTCTCATGCAGTTTCAGGCCGACATTTTGGGGCGGACGATCGTGAGGCCGATGGATGCGGAGACAACCGCGCTAGGGGCGGCGTACCTGGCGGGATTGGCGACAGGAGTTTTTAAGGGCATCGAGGAACTGGAGCAGTTTTGGAGAGCCGAGAAGGTGTGGGAGCCTCGATTGAAAGAACAGAGGCGGGAAGAGCTGTATCAGGGCTGGAAGCGAGCAGTTGCGCGGTGCCGTTACCAGGCGTAGCGTTTACGCGAGTGGGGACACGGCACGCACGCGTGCGCGCTTAGGGGGTCAAATGCTTGCTCAGGAAGGCTGCGGTAGCATGATAGGCATTCAGCCAGCGCTTTTCCGTTAGGAAACCGTGGATTTCATCGGGGAAGATGAGTTCTTCCATTTCCACGTGCTGCTGGCGCAGGGCTTCGGCGAGGCGGACGGTTTCGTGAAAGGGGACATTACGGTCGTCATCGCCATGAATTAGGAGTACGGGGGAGCGCCACGTGCTAATGGACGACATGGGCGAGGATTGGAACGCGATACGGGCGGCGTCCGCATCCTTGCCAGGGTCGTAAGCGGGTACGAAGTTTCGAATCACGTCGTTCCAATCGTGCACGCCATGGAAATCGACCCCGGCGGCGAAAAGGTCGGATGCGCGAGATAAGGCTAAGGCGGTGAGATACCCTCCGTAGGAACCACCCCAGACGCCGATGCGCTTGGGATCGACGTCAGGGCGGCCGCGGAGATACAGGCCAGCACCCATGACGTCGTTGAATTCGCTCGCTCCGGTTGCGCCGTAGTTCAGGGCTTCGCGAAAGTCGAGCCCGTAGCCAATGCCGCTGCGGTAGTTTACGGCGAGAACGATGAAGCCGAGGCTTGCCAGATATTGGTTCATGCCGTAGGCATTGTGATAGTAGTCCATATAATGCCAGCCGAGCAGCATCTGGCGTCGAGATCCGCCGTGGAAGAAGATCAGCGCCGGGCGCTTCTCGCCGGGCGTGAGGGCGGGGGGCAGGAAAATCTGGCCATGGATGAGGAGACCATCGGCGGCGGAGAGGACCACTTGCTGCGGGACTACGAGCGATGAGGCCGGGAAATCGGCGGGAATGGAATCGGGAGCTAGATCGCGGATGGATTCGTTGCCGACTTTGATGGCGGCCCGAGCCGGATTCCGGACGTCGGAATGAAGCATGGCGACCGCTTTACCGTCGCTGGTTTCGATAGGCGACCACTCGAGGCCATCGCCGGGGCTGACTTCGGTCAGGTTCTCGCCGGTGACCGAGACGCGCCAGAGGTGGCGGCGATCAATATCGTTCTGGTTGGAGGAGAACAGGACGGTGCGGCGGTCGGCGGAGAGCGAGACGTGTTCGATTTCGAACTGCCCGTTGGGGTTCAGAGGCGTGGGCGTGTCGCCGTGGGTGGAGATGGAGTACAAGTGCATCCAACCGGTCTTCTCCCAAGGGAAAACGATGCGATCGCCAGCACCCCAAAATAATTGGTTGTCGGCGACCATGGCGTGGAACGCGCTGCCGACGCCTTCGAATGCGCGCCAAAGCTCGCGGCCTTTTCCGGATTCGGGGTCGGCGAGACGGATGGACCAGGGTTCGGCCGTGCGGACGGGGCCGAAAGAAAAGGCGCGAGTGGAGGCAGCGATGCGGAGGAATGCGACCTGCCGGCCGTCGGGCGACCAGACGGCGCCGGAGTCGCGATCCACGCTGGGATCGAGATAGACGAGGCTGGGCGGGTCCAGGCGATAGACGGCGACGAAAGAGTGGTCGTTACGGCTGGTAGTAAACGCGAGCCGCGAGCCATCCGGTGACCAGCGGAGTTCGTCGGCTTGTCCCTTGGCGTGGAGCAACAGAGCGGGCTTGGCACTCTCGTCAAGGCCGACGGACCAGATTTCGCCTTTTTTCAAGAACGCGATGCGGTCGCCCTTGGGGGACACGGCGGGGGAGTTGCCTTCGGAGAGCTTGCGGGGCGAGCCGCCTGAGAGGGGAACGATCCAGACATCCTGTTCGACGCCTTGCGGGAGGCTGGCGGGATTGGGGTTATCGCGACGCATCTCGAAGTCGCCGCCGCGGACGAAGACGAGCGAGCGGCCGTCGGGGGTCCAGGTGATTTGATCGATTTCCTGGCCGTCGTCGGCGCGATAGGCGGTGAGGCGGCGGCCTTGGTAGGCAGGTGGCTCCGCGACCCAGACATTACGGGCTCCTTTTTCATCCAGCACCCAAGCCACTGCGCCGCCCTTAGGCGCGGCGGTGAGGTCGCTGGGGAACGGGGCGCTCATAATTTGCTCCAGCGTGAAGCGCGGGGACGGCGCGGCGGAGGCAAGCAGGGCGGCGGCGACGAAGGTCAGAAGGATGCGGGGGCTCATAGCCTAATTGTTATACACTGTACGCAGATTTGGAGGCTGTCAGTTCCATGTTGAGCTACACAAAAGGGCCGGATACGCCGCTTATCGAGGCTACGATTGCGGAGATTTTTCACAAGACGGCGGCCCAATATCCGAGCAACGATGCAGTGGTTGCACGGCACCAGAAGATTCGATTCAGCTTCGCCCAGCTAGAGCGGGAGGTGGAGCGCGCGGCGCGCGGACTCGCGAAGTTGGGACTAGGCGCTCAGGACCGGATCGGAATCTGGTCGACGAACTGCGTCGAATGGGTGGTATTGCACCTGGCTTGCGCGCGAATCGGAGCGGTGTTGGTCAACGTAAATCCGGCTTATCGAGCGTACGAGCTGCAGTTTGTGCTGCGAAAGTCTGGGATGAAGGCGATGTTTTTGTGGGAACGCGATGCGAGGTGCGATTACGCAGCGATATTGCGCGAGGCGACTGCCGGGCAGAAGTTGGCGCTGGAACACATCGTCTATTTCGGGACGAACCAATGGGAGGCGCTGTTGCGGGAGGGAATTGACATCGCCGAGGAGAGAATTAGCGCGGACGATGTCACGAACATCCAGTACACGTCGGGGACGACCGGATCGCCTAAAGGCGTGTTGTTGACGCATCGCAATTTGCTGAATAACGCGGTGGTGATCGCAGACGGAATGAAGATCACCGAAAAAGACAAGATCTGCGCACCGGTTCCGCTGTATCACTGTTTTGGATGTGTTGGAGGCACTCTGGTTTGCGTGGTGACGGGGGCGACGCTGGTTCTGCCGGCACCAACGTTCGATCCACTGGCAACCATGCAGGCGATCGAAGAAGAACGCGTTACGACGATATACGGTGTTCCGACGATGTTTATCGGCGAGCTCGAGCATCCCGAGTTTTCGCGGTTCGATTTCACTTCGCTGCGGACGGGCGTGATGGCGGGCGCGCCGTGTCCAATCGAGGTGATGAAGCGCGTTGTGAACGAGATGCATTGCCCGGAGATGACGATCATGTACGGGCAGACGGAGAGCTCGCCGGTGATCACGATGTCAGATGTCTCCGACAGCCTGGAGCGGCGTGTTTCGACGGTAGGAAAGGCGTGCGCGAACACGGAGGTGAAGATCGTTTCGGGGACCGGCGAAACGGTTCCCGTAGGCGAACAAGGCGAGCTGTGCACGCGCGGGTATTTGGTAATGAAGGGCTACGATCAGGAGCCCGAGGCCACGCGGCGCGCGGTGGACAAAGACGGGTGGCTACACACGGGCGATCTGGCGACCATGCGGCCGGACGGCTATTTCCGCGTGACTGGGCGGGCCAAGGACATGATTATCCGGGGCGGAGAGAACATCTATCCGCGGGAACTGGAGGAGTTTCTGTATACGAATCCTAAGATCGCGGACGTGCAGGTGCTGGGCGTTCCGGACGCGAAGTTAGGAGAGTCGGTGGCAGCGTGGATTCGTTTAAAGGAGCCGGCGACGGAAGAAGAGATTCGCGATTTTTGCCGCGGGAAAATCGCGCATTTCAAGATTCCCCAGTACATCCGGTTTGTGGACATGTTTCCGATGACGGTGACAGGCAAAGTCCAGAAGTTTCGGATGCGGGAGGTGGAGATTCAGGAGCGCGGGTTAGAAGCGGCAGCGCAGATTCAGACAGCGTGATGGTGTAGGTGCAAGACGGGCGCGATCGCGCGTTCACAAGAATGTGTCGAAGAATGTTTTCCGCGTTTTCAAGCGGTTAGGAGCCAGTTGCTGATGCGTGTTCAATAGCCATTGATAGATTTTGTGCAGGAGAGAGTTGTTTGGGGCGCCTCCGAAAAGGGGCGCCCATTTTTTTGTGGCGCAAGCAAAACGAGCATCGGGGACGCGAAGGCGACAAATCACTGAAATGCTGCAGAAGATGGGGAAAAAGATAGATGTGAACAAGATGAAGTTCACGCTGGCAGATTTCATCCGGCTGACGCAGCTTGAACGGGAGCTGGAGGAGGAAGAACAGCCGAGGGAGATCATCGTCACGTGGAAAGAGGCATCGGTGGTACGGTCCGACTCGAAATAGATTATGTGCCGCTGCCGTCGCAGCGAAGGTTTCACGATTCGGGAGCGAGATTCAAGGGATTTTCAGGGCCGATTGGGTCTGGTAAGAGCCAGGCATTGTGCCAAGAGGCAATCCGGCTGAGTTACTTGAATCCCGGCAGGCAGGGCTTGATTGGCGCGCCTACGTATCCAATGCTGCGGGACGCGACACTGTCGAGCTTTCTAGAGGTTCTCAACCGTAACGGCATCCGGCATGAGCTAAACAAATCAGAACTGGTGCTGGTGATGAAGGACACGCGATCGCGGATTCATTTCCGCGCCGTGGACGACTTTGAAAGACTGCGCGGGACAAACCTGGCGTGGTTCGGCGTGGATGAATTGACTTACACGACCGAAGAAGCCTGGTTGAGATTAGAAGGGCGGCTGCGGGATCCAGCGGCGAAGCGGTTGTGCGGTTACGCGGTGTGGACGCCGAAAGGATTTGACTGGGTATATAGGCGCTTCATCCGTGACAGGGTGGACGGATACGATGCGGTGCTGGCGCGGCCGTATGAGAACCGGTATGTGTTGGACTGCATTCCGGATTTTTACGAACGCCTGAAGAGCAGCTACGATCCGAAGTTTTTCGAACAGGAGGTTCTGGGCGAGTACCTGAGCGTCCAGGCTGGAGTTGTCTATGAGGGGTTCAAGCGTACGCGAAACCTACGGGAAGCGGCGGTAGATCCGAATGCGGGACTGTTATGGGCGTTGGATTTCAATGTAGATCCTATGAGCTCGATTGTGGCGCAACAAGTCGGGGACGACATTCATGTGCTGGACGAAATCGTATTGAACCGGGCCAGCACGCTGCAGGCGTGCGAGGAGTTTCACGCGCGGTATCCGAATCATGCGGCAGGGATCGTGATATATGGGGACGCATCCGGGCAGAGGCTGCAAACGGCAGGCACGACCGACTACCGGATCATTCGGGAGTTCTTCCGGCGCGAAGGGTATGAGGCGGTGAAGTTTCGGGTTCCTTCGAGCAATCCGAGCGTGCGGGAACGTGTGGCGCTGGTTAATGCGAAATTGTTCTCGGCTAACGAGGAAGTGCACTTGTGGGTGCATCCGCGGTGTAAGGAGCTGATCACGGATTTCGAGGAAGTGATGTACAAACCGGACAGCAGCGTAATCGACAAGGACAGAGATCCGCGGCGGACGCACTTGTCGGACGCGCTTGGTTATCTGGTCTGGCAAGAATGCCGGCCGAAAGTGAGTTTTGGCGAGCAGAACAGGCGATTGATTTGATGCAACTAACACAGACGAGCACGGCCAGCGGGTTCGACATCAGCCAGGAGCATCCGGAATACGCGGCACACCGCAGAGTGTGGCACCAGTACCGCGATCTGTATGTCGGCGGGGAGCAATTCAAAACGCGTGCAGATCACTATCTAGTGCGACGTCAAAAGGAGCCGTTGGATGTTTATGCCGAGAGATTGAGCCGGAGCTTTTACGAGAACTATATCGGATCGATCATCGATTGGTATACGGCGACACTGTTCCGGCGCGAGCCGGTGCTGACGTTTGAGGGAAACAACGATCGCGCGAAGCGATTTTATGGGAAGTTCATCGACGATTGCGACCTGAAGGGCGCCAGCTTCGCGGAATTTTTCCGGCGGCAGTTCATAGAAGCTTTGATCTGCGGAAAGAGTTACATCCTGGTTGACTTTCCGCGGCAAATCCGGCCGGCGGGAACGCGGGCAGAAGAAGACGAACGCGGGGCGTCGCGAGCCTACCTGGTCGGTTATTCGGCGGACGAACTAATCAACTGGAGCTACGACGAACACGGCCATTTCCAGTGGGTGGTGCTTCGGACCGAAAGTCTGCGAAAGGACAAGATTGAGGACGCGGCATGGGACAAACAGACTCGCTGGGTTTACTACGACAAGGAGAACTATAGAATCTACGAGCAGTCCGGAGAAGGGCAGGAGCGTGGGCGAATCCAGATGACGGCAGAAGGCCGGCACGGCCTGGCCAAGCAGTTGCGGGTGCCAATTCTGGAGTTGCGAATTTCGGAGGGACTTTGGCTTCTCAACAAAGCCGGAAGCTTGCAACTAGAGCACTTCAATAAATCGAATGCTCTGGGTTGGGCCCTTACGATGGGCCTGTTTGCGATGCCGGTGGTTTACTCCGAGCGCGACTGGAACCAGGTGATGGGGGAGTCCTATTACATTCAGTTGGGCCCGCAAGACCGGTTCGGGTGGACCGAGCCACAGGGTAACGTGTACCAGATCGCGGCGGACAACCTGACGCGGCTGCAGGAAGAGATTTACCGGGTTTGCTATGTGACGCACGCCGGCGGGGCAATTTCGGGTGCCGTCGCGCAATCGGGGGCGAGTAAGCAGAGGGATTTCGCGATCACGCAAGAAGTGCTGCGGGCTTACGGGGATGCCGTGAAGGATGGGATGAAACGCGTACTGCGGGCTATTGACCAGGCGCGCGAGGACGGTTTGAGTATAGATGTTTCCGGCGTGGACGAGTTTGATATTGGGGACTTTGGCACAGAGCTAAGCGATGCGGAGAGGCTGCTAGCACTGGGGATCGAGTCTCCGACGCTGAAGAGGCAGGTGTTCAAGAAAGTAGCTTTTCAGTTCCTGTGCGATGTCAGGCAGGAGGTGAAGGACCGGATTGGGCGGGAGATCGACCAAGCGGGGTAGTCTCGAGCAGTCCGGTCCGCGAGCGAAGAGGAAGAGGTCTGCTCACGCGTTCAGACGAGTCTGAATGCGTTACGCATGAGTGCGTGTGCCACAGGTACCAAGGGGGTTTATGGACGAAACAAAAACAGAAGGGACCGAGCTGCGTTCCTTGATTCGAGGCGTCATCGAGGAATTTGTGAAAGCGGAGCAGGTGAAAGCGGAACCTGCCTACAAAGCAGAACTGATCGACGAACGGCGCCGAAGGGAGGAATTAGAGAACCGCGTAAACGAGCTGGTGAAAGAGAACCAGAGGAGCCGTCACCTCGCCGAAGAGGCGGAACGGAGCGTATCCATTCGCGCAGAACTGCAACGGCTTGGGGTGGCCAAGGTCGACTTGGCATACCGCGCCGTCAAAGACGACGTAAAACGGTCCGAGGACGGGCGATTAATGGTGCGGGCGGACCGGGGAGACGTTCCGCTGAAGGATTATCTGGCCGGTTTTGTGCAGGAGAACCCGGAGCTTCTTCCGGCGCGGATTCCGGGCGGGTCGGGTATGGGATCGGGCACGAAGGCGCCTGCGAGCGCGTCGAGTATCGATCTGGACAAGATCCGTCCGGGGATGAACGAGGAGGAATTGGCGAAGGTTCGCCAAGAGATCTCGCGGGTAGCCAATCAGGCGCTGCGAGGGGCTTGATGAGCAAGGCGCCGATGCGGCCGAAGCCGCGATCGAGCGCGAGAGTTGACAAAAGGAGAAGGACAGATCAATGGCAGCAATTACATCAGCAAATGTCGCGAATGCGATCGTAAAACTGGTAGCCGTGGATGCCTTGCCCGCCCTAGTCAGTAATTTGGTGATGGGCAATTTGGTAAACCGCGACTATGAGCCGACACTAGCTCACGCCGGCGACACGGTGAACGTGCCGATACCGCCTACGCTAGTGGCGAACAACATAGCCGAAGGCGGAACGGTCCAGGCACAAAATCCGAACCTGGGGAACGCACAAATCGTGCTGAACACGCACGCAGAAGCGACCTTCCAGATTCCGGATGTCACGAAGGTTCTGGCGGTTCCCGACTTACTGAAACTCTACATGCAACCCGCTGTGGTTGCAATTGCGGAGCGAATCGAAACAGACATCTTGAGTCTCTATTCGCAGTTTTCCGCGAATCCAGCGATTGGTAGCGCGGGGATGCCGCTGACGGAAGCCGTGATCGATTCGGCGGAGACGACGTTGTTCCAAGCCAAGGTGCCTCCGAGCGCGGGCAAGTACCTGGTTGTCGACCCAGCAACTTATTCGACCTTACGGCAGATCCCACGATTCAGTGAATACTATACGGCAGGCGACGCAGGATTGCGGGCGCTGGTAGAAGGTGCGGTTGGAAAGATTAAAGACTTTTTCGTCTTCCGATCCCAACTAGTGCCGAAGACGGGAAGCGGGCCGGTGGCTACGCACAACATGGCATTTTCGCGGGACGCGATTGGTCTCGTGATCCGGCGACTCCCGCAACCACTGCCGGGTACCGGGGCGATCGCGGAGTACGCCGAGATGGGCAACTTCGGGATTCGTGTGGTGATGAGTTACCAGCCGAACACGCTGGCGCAGCAGTTCACTGTAGACGTTTTGTACGGAACGGCGGTGCTGCGTAATCCATTTGGGGTGCAAGTGACCTGTTAGTGGGTGAACTCGAGGAGGCGCGGAGGTACTTGGGCGGTTCTCCGCGTCTCAGCGGGTTTGCGACCAAGGACGAACATGGACCTAAGACTGTTTTATCAAAAACTTCGCAAGATCGAGCAGGAAATCACGGATCCGCACGTAATCATTGTCAGCAATGAAACGCCAGACGGAGGCCGGGCCGGGCAGAAGGCCGAGGTTTCGCGATGCATCGCAGCGCGTTCGATTCTAGAGGGACGAGCGCGTCTGGCAACAACAGAAGAAGCAGCGGAGTATCGGGCCGGCGTGGAAACGGCGCTACGGGACGCCGAGCAGCGTGCGATGGCGGAACGAGTGCAGGTGAACGTTATCACAGAAGCGGAACTACGAGCGGTAAGGAATTCCAAAACGGAGAAGCGGTAAAAGCGGATGGCTTTATTCAACGATGGGCCGATCAGTTCCGAGATCGATCTCCAAAATTACGAGAGCGGTATTTTGGGGGTGGCCAGCACCGAAGGAATCGACCTGGAAGGGAAGATGATGCTCGCGCAAGACGAGATCGCAAGCGAGCTAATGATGTTTCTTCTGCGGCGGCTACCGATTTCCGATTTGCGTTGGAACACCCGACGAGCGAGAGGCACGAGCGATGTGGTGATCACGGCGCCGCTGAAGCAGTGGCATGCCCTAAAAACGCTGGCGTTGGTTTATCGCGACAGCTATAACAATCAGCTAAACGATCGGTACCTGAGTAAATGGAATGAGTATGAAAGCCTCGCGAAGACGAGCGCGGAAACATATCTGCAAATCGGGGTGGGGCTGGTATCGGATCCGCTTCCGCGGCCGGCGGTACCCCTGCTATTAGGAGTTAACGGACCCGGTAAAGCCGCCACGTACTACGTCGCCGTTACTTGGACAAATGCCGCGGGTGACGAAAGCAGCCCAAGCGAGGTGGCGGTTATAACGACGTCGGATGGACAGGAGCTAGCGGTTACGGTGGTGGGGCCTCCGGCGAATGCATCCGGATGGAATGTATTTGCCGGCGAGGCGCCTAGCCAGCTCATGTTGCAAAACGGCAGTCCTATCGGTTTCAGCGATAGCTGGACTGCGTGCTCGATTGCGGCGGGAAGACCGCCGGGCCCCGGACAAATGCCAACTTGGTTTTGCGTCGATCAGAAAGTGATCGAGAGAGGATAGCAATGCTGTCCATTGCAAGCGCCGCAACGAGGAAGCTGGCATCGATTTTAGCGGCTAGCAACGGCGTCCCAGCGGCGGTGGAGGCTCTCAGTTCGCAGCAGAGCGTACCGCTGCCTCAGATTGGGCCGCAGCAGATTATCGGCCAGAATGTAGCGCCGGATATTGCGGAGAAGAGCCTGCCGAGTAAGTATCCGCTCATTTACGTTTACTGCAACAAGTTAGTGAACGATCTGCGTGAGAAATTTCGTACGTTCTCCGGCGACGCTCAGATGTCAATCGAGGCGCGAGTGTCGCAAGACCGTTTAGACAGTATCGAGTCAAACCTCCACATGTACGTGGACGCGATCGCGTCGGTATTGGACGGCAACCGTGGCGATTGGGGCGATGGATTTTTTTACGGCGGCGGATATGAAGTAACTTTCGGGAAGGTTAAGCACGGCGGGCGAAACTTTCTTCAAACAGCGGAAATTTCTTTCGATCTCGAGGTCAGCGCGGGTTAGCTCCGGATGTACTAGGGAAAAGCAGCAAACACGCAAATAACTATGTCATACATTTCATCGAACAACAATCGGTTCTACGTTGCGCCCGAGCAGAGTTATGGGAAAGCGGGATCAATTACCAGTACGAATCGGATACCCGCCATCAAGCTCACGACCAGGCAGAGGTCCGAGAAGGTGCAGAGGAGGGACAAGAGCGGGTCACGGACGTTCTTGGGGAACCCGAGCGGGTTAAGGAAAGAGACTACGTTCGAGTTGAGGACGTATATGACGAACTGGGCGGACCAGACGGCGCTGCCGGCGTGCTGGCCCTTGTTTCAAGCCTGCCTGGGTGGAGGTGCGATGCAATCAGCTGGGGGAGCCGTGGCGCAGGCCTCTACCTCCGGCAACGTTGTATTTGCAGCACCGCACGGGCTCGCTCCAGGACAGGCTCTGACGAGCGGTGGCGAGATCCGGTTCGCGGCGGCAATCGTGGACAACCAGACCGTGCAATTAAACGCGCCGTTTAGCGCGCCCCTAAACATCGGGGCGCAGACGGGTCCGACGGCGGCAATCCAGCCCGCAACGGATCTAAGCAGCGTCACGATTTTCGATTACTGGAGTCCCGGAAGCGCCGTCCAGCGCATTTTGTCAGGAGCAGCAGTCGATTCGTTCACTGTTGCGGTGAACGGAGATTTTCACGAATTCGTTTTCGCGGGCCAAGCGCAGGACTTGCTAGACAGCTCCAGTTTTGTCAGTGGGCAAGCGCAGGTGAGTGCGTTTCCAGCCGAGCCTAGCGTAGGTGGGATTAATTATCAGATTGTTCCAGGGCATCTGGGGCAAGTCTGGCTGGGTAGTACGCCCGACCAGTTCTTTACGCTCACTAAAGCCAAGATTACTTTCCAAAACAATTTAGATCTGCGAACAAGAGAGTTTGGAGCGAGCTTGCCGTTGGCCATCGCCCCCGGGGAACGCACTGTGACTGTTGACTTCAGCATCTATCAGCAGGACGACGCGGCGACGGCCGCGTTATACCAGGCCGCACGCCAGAGGTCCCCGGTCAGCATGATGCTTCAGCTCGGGCAGCAGGCGGGGCAGCTGTTCGGGATTTACATGAAGAGTGTAATTCCTGAGGTTCCCGAATTCGACGATTCGGACAAGCGGCAGCAATGGCAATTTCAATCGTGCCGGGCGCAGGGGAGCGTGAATGATGAACTTTTTGTCGCATTTGGTTAAAGCTCATCGGGAAGCTGATGCAACAGCTCCCAGCAGTGCGAGCGGCGTCGCATCGTATGAAAGTGTCGTCAATATTCGATCGCAGGCAATGCCGGCCGTGCTGTTTTCGATTCACCGGATCTCGTTCGGGCGGCGGATGGAGTTGGCGAGACAGGTACGGGAGCTCAGCCAGAAGGCAGAGTTCCTGCAAGCCGGCACGGAGCTGCAGGACAAGATAGATGCCAACTTGCTGAAACAAGAAATCGAAGCGATCTACATTCGCTGGGGGCTGGTTCGGATCGATGGGTTGAAGATCGATGGAGAACCGGCAACAGCGGAGCGGCTGATCGAGAAGGGGCCTGAAGAGCTTACACGAGAGGTCGTGACAGCAATTAAGGCGCAGTGCGGCTTGAGCGAAGAAGAAAGAAAAAACTCATAGTCGCTTTCCACTTTCAATTTGCGAATCAAGCCGCGTGGAAATGCGACAACTGCAGGGCAAGCGGCTTGGAGAAGCGGCGGCAGTGCGGGTGGCTTGGAGCCCACGTCATCCCGGGACCGATAGTATGGGCGCGCGGCAGGACGGGAACGTCCGAGTGCCCGACTTCATACATTTCGGCGGAGAGCATTTCGCTGCTTGAGGAATATCAGACTGTGAAATTACTTGGCGTGACAGACTATCGGGCCGTCCCGGCGCGGGTGGTGGAAGCGATGTTTGTGCTGGAAAACGAGTCGAGAACGGAGCGGGGCGATGGCGCGGAGTGAATGGCAGCAGTTACTAAGCCACAGCGGGGTTGGAGGTACGTCTTCCAGTGACGTGATTCGCGAAGTCGCAGGCATTACCTCATCAGCTACGGCCTTATCGACTGCGAACTCTGGCGTAACCGGCGCGAACAGTAGCGGGGCTGTGCAGCAGAATTCAAACAGCAACGAAATGATTCAACAAATGTCGTCGCTGGTTACGCAGATCGCGGGACTCAACTCAACGCAACAGGCCGCTATCACGGCTTTACAAGGAAACACTCAGGCCGTCACGCAGAACACGTCATCAAAAGGTGCTGGGACTTCCGCGGGCAGCCAAGCTGCCGGTGTTGCAGAAAGCCTGTTCGGAGGCGCACTGAGTTTATCCCCGATCATCAGTGGCATTATGTCGCTGTTTGGGGGAGGCAGCAGTACGCCGGCTCCGGCGATGACACCATTCATGCTTCCGGCGCCGGTTCAATACGACGCGGGATTGACAGCCAACCCGGGAGGAGCGGTTACGCCGGTTAGTTACGCAGAAGGCGGCCAGCCCCGCGCGCAATCGGTACAGCCGGCACCCCAAGTGACGGTTCAAGTGAATGCGATGGACAGCCGGTCTTTTCTAGACCATTCGGATGAAATTGCGAACGCTGTAAGAACGGCCTTACTGAACTCGAACGCACTGAGCGATGTGATTAATTCTCTCTGATGAACCAGTTTCCCACTTTGAAAACCGGAGCAGTGATGCAATACCCAGCGGGCACGGGGATTACGTGCGCCACCTCCATCGTGCGCTTTTTGGATGGATCTGAACAGAGATACAGACTCCAGGCAGCGCCTCTGCATCGATGGACGGTACAGCTGAGGTTGCTGGATGAAGGCGAGCTTCACCAGGTACGTGAGTTCTTTCGCGCCCAAGCCGGCCAGCTTGGGACGTTTGGATTTACCGACCCGTGGGACGGGACCGTATATCCGAGTTGTTCGTTTGAGAGTGACGTTATGAGCGATGTGCTGGGCGATGTGTCCGACGGAAGAACCCAGTTGATCGTCCGAGAGAACCGAACCTGAAATGCTCTATTTTCCACAGCTCGTGACCGGATCGATATCGCAGTTCCCGATCCAGCGGTCGGTTCAGTCGCGAACGATCACGAATGAACTGCTTGGGGGCGAGAACATAAGAGCCGCAGACCCCGGAGCTAGTACAGTTCGGTGGCAACTGCATTATGGTGGACTCACGGATGCCGAATGGTTGTCCATCGCGCAGCTATTCCAAGCTGCCGAAGGGCAGTTCAATACCTTCACATTTCTCGATCCGAGTGACAATCTGCTTGTGTGGAGCGAGGACTGGACCCAGAGAGGGTGGAGCGCGGATCCGCTTCTGACGGTTGGAATCGGGGCGCAGGATCCGTTCGCTGGTAGCAATGCGATCCAGCTCACGAACAATGCCCAAACTACTCAGCGCATGAAGCAAGCTATTGGGGGACCGAGTTGGTTTCAGTACTGTTTCAGCGTGTTCCTGAGAACCGATGCGGCATGCCAGGTACAGCTTGTTTGTTCGACTGGCAGTCAGGAGGTAGCGACGGCGGTGGCGGTTGGAGCAACTTGGAACCGCGCATCGGGGAGCGCAGCCCTGTCGGTGGTTCAGGACGGAGTGACGTTCAGCATAGAAGTGCCAGCGGGCGCTCGCGTGTATGGTTTCGGGGCACAGGTGGAGGCGCAACTTGCGCCTGGGACGTACAAGAAAACGACGGACCTTGGCGGGGTTTATGCGAATGCCCGGTTTGACAGCGACGTACTCGTAAGGGCGGTCGACGGCCCAAACCAGAACTCCTGTATCGTGCGTGTGATGAGTAAACTGTCCTGACCGCGCCGGCCGAAAATCTCAATGCCAACCATCAACGACGTTAAAGAACTTGAAACGCCGGGCACACCGCTATTCCTATTCGACTGTACGTTAAGCTCGGGGGACATCCAGAGGTGGAGCACGCATAACGTAAGTGTTAACGGGCAGAGCTATTCTGCCCGGGTGTTGCAGCATAACGCCTTCGACCTGACCTCATCGCCTGAGGCGGCTACTGACGGCCTTTCGAAGATTTCCGTCACGCTTGCGAATGCCGATGGCATTCTGTCTGAGGTTGAGCGAAATGCCGGCTGGAAGGGAAGCCAGCTCGGGGTGACATTTCTGTTCTTTGACTTGAAGGCGGGCGTTCCAGCGTCAGATACGCAGGTGGTGTTTCGTGGCGTGGCCAATCCTCCCGATCAAGTCACCGATGCCACGGTTCGACTCAGTTTTACAAATAGGCTGAACCTGCAGCGCGTGTACCTGCCCGATGTTACAATCCAAAAGCGCTGCCCCTGGATGTTTCCTTCCACCAGCGCGCAGCGGCAAGAAGCGGTGGCGGGCGGTAGCAAGGGCCAGTTTTCGCGTTTTTACCGGTGTGGGTACTCTGCCGACCAACCTGGCGGAGCCGGAACACTGAATGGATCAGTGCCATACACCGCCTGCGACTACTCGCGCTTACAGTGCCAGCAGCGGGGAATGTTCAATCTCGATGCGAACCAGCTAGTGACCCGACGATTCGGGGGCATCGAGTTCATGCCGCCGGCAATACAAGTTCGAAGTTATGGGGAAAAGGGATCGCACCTGGCAATCCCTCTTCCGAATCAGGCGCTTTATAACGATGTCGTGCCGCTGGTGTATGGAACGGGGTGGTACGAGCCGCCGATTGTTTTTGCTCGTAATGACGGAAATCTCACGCATCTCGAAGTTTTATTGGGAGCCGGCGAGCTCACGAGCGTTCTGAAAGTGATCGTCAATGACTTCGACATCCCGGTTGGAGTAAGCGGGGCCAACATGACTGCAACTGGTTGGTACAGCATTGTAACGTTGGGAACGCGGAGCGGCAACTTCAACCTGGATTTTTGCGATTCGGCGGGAAACTCACTGGGGGACCCTTACGGAAGCATGGGAGTGATTTCGGTTGTGGTTCCGAACGGTATGTCGAGCGGAACCTCGCTCCCCGCTATTAAAGTGCTCGTTCAAGGTTTGAAACTAGCACGGTTTGATTCGAACGGAAATCCGCTCGACACGTCGTTTACGAACAATCCGGCGTGGGTAATGTTGGATGTACTTCTGCGGAGCGGATGGACAACAGATTTGCTGGACCTGCCGAGCTTCGCCACCGTAGCCCAAAGCTGTGACGCGCTCGTGCATACGACGGACTTGCACGGCAACGACACGTTGATTCCCCGGTATCAGTGCAATCTGATGTTGACGGGACGGCGCAGTGCCGGTGACATCGTGCGCGGGATTCGCAACGGTTCGGCTCTGTATTTGAGCTTCGATAGCACTGGCCGCCTACAACTGAACGGGGAAGACACGTTAGCAGTCCAACAGCCGGCGAAGCGAGCGGGTAGCAACAGCAGCGAACCGTTGAATGGCGGGTGGCCGGCTTATGAATTTGGCGACAGCTTTTCCGGTATTGTGCGTCGGTCTAGCGGACAAGCATCGCTGACGATTAGCAGCCGCGCAACGTCGGATACGCCGAATCGATATACAGCGGAATTTCAAGACGAGTTTAACGAATACCAACAAGACAGCCTATCGCTGGTGGATGTTGACGACTGTGTCCTAAACGGGCAGGATATCACCGTAACTCTGACGGCATTAGGGCTGCCGAACTTCGATCAGGCAACTCGAGCAGCTGGGCTCCAGCTATACAAATCAGTTCGTGGCAACACATATATTGAATTTGAAACCAGCGTAAAGGGTGCAGGACTTCGGCCCGGAGATCTGATAGCGCTGACGTACGCGAGAGAAGGTTTCAACAGGAATCCATTTCGCATCACCAAAGTCTCGCCGAGCGTGAACTTCATGACGGCACGGATCACGGCGCAAATGCACGATGATTCCTGGTACAGCGTAGCGAGTCCCGGATCGGCCGGTGCGGGACGGCAACCTGGGTTCGACTCCCGTCTTCCACGCCCGCTTGTGGGCAGTGTCGTCGACGCCAATGGTGTGGCTCAGTTTGGGATCACGCAATCGGCGGTCACCGCCAGCGATGGAGGCATCGACATCGAGCTGACGGTAGGGTTTTCGGCGCCGCGATCGCCGACAGCCAGCAGCGCGGGAATCCCGCTTGTGGGGCTTAACGCACAAGTTGGTAGCAGCGGCGGAACGCTGATGGGCGGCCAGACGCTTTATTACGCGATAAGCGCAACCGATGCCACTGGGGCGGAAGGAGCACTTTCTTTCACGGTACCAGCGAGCATTCCGGCAGGCGGTAATACAAACCAAGTGGCGCTGACTGGTCTGAGCTTTTCAGCAGGTGCGACGGCATTCGATGTTTATCGCGGCGCCAACCCGGCGCAACTGCTGCGGATCGCCTCGGGGGTGGCGCTGGCTTCACAGTTCACGGACACAGGTTTGAGTACGAGCCTGATTGGGCCTCCGGATCCTAACTATGATCACGCCAACTTCTACTGGCGCCTGGAACTGCAACCGGGGGAGACCGTGGATCTGCATTCTGCCAACACAATAGGCAACAGCACGCTGAACATGTTGCCCAATGAATACGCAGGGGCGACCGTTCGCATCGCAGCAGGAACTGGAATGGGCCAGGAACGGATCATTGGTGCGAACACTAATACGACAGTCACGACGCTCGTGAAATGGGACATAGAGCCGGATGTGACGAGCACGTTCATGATTGCCGATTCGAGCTGGCATTTTGGCGCGACGAGCGTCGCATCGCCGGTATCGTTCTCGGTGCCGAACCGGGAAGGAGTTACGATCCAAGTTTCAGGGCGGGCGGCTAACGTGCTCGATCAGGAAAGCCTTTACGAACTGTGTCCGATTACGGATTGGCGAGTCTCTGGAGCAGCAGGCAGCAACCTGGATACTGACGTTTCTGGAACTCCCATGTTCGGGTTGTCGGCGCCAGGCCAAGGAACGGTGGAAATCGGCGGAATCGGATTCACGAGCTTAGAAAACACCAGGACGATTACAGCGGGGACGCTAACGCTCGCCTATTGGGACGAACTGAGCGGCTCGTCTTCGGTTGAACTGAGCCTGGCGGTTGCGGCCAACGACGTACGACTAACACTGGGGACTGCAGTATCCGCACAATCGGGAGACTTGGTCCAAATCGAGTCAGAGATTCTGATGGTCAGCGGCGACGTTAACAACGGCACCGTAGTGCCCGTGACACGGGGTGCGGAAGGAACGACGGCAGCCGCGCACAATCCGCTGACGCCGGTTTATTTCCTTGCTAAGAAGACATACGTTTTGCCGTTCGCGCGAGACTTCATTGGGAGTCCGGCAAGCGGCAGCTACGCCTATCCGATCGTCATTCCTGACGTGCGGATCGCGGCTGCTGAGTTGTTTATGACGAACAGTCAAGGCAACAGCGATGTTGCGCGCGAGTCGTTCACTTCGACCTCTAATTTCGGTCTCCGTACGCTGTCGGGAGGGCAACTCTGTATTCAAGTGGAGGGCCCACTTGCAATCCAGACGAGTGCAGCTCCTCCATTGATGGTTGACAGCACGCATTCGGTACGAGACGTCTATGCGGTTGTAGGCGAGCCGCCGACAGAGGCAGCAGTCAGTCTACAAGTTACTCAAAACGGCCAGCCGTATTGCCAGCTCACGATTCCGATCAATGCAACGATGTCCAATGTTGTAGACGGTGCCGGGCTCGGCCCGCTGCATGCTCAGGCGGAAATTAACGTAGATATCACAGGCGTGACGCAGGCAGCGGGTACGGCACCGGGTAGCGACCTTACCGTAACGATCCGGCTATAGAAAATGGCTGAAATTCTGGAGAAGCTGCGGCCGGATCACGATCTACAGTGCTATTTCTTTCAGCCATCCGCCATGGCGGCGCTGAGCGCCACTAGCGCGTCGGGGTTTACCGTGTCCGGCAGCTGGCGCCAACAGTTCGATTGGGCGGTCATCGAGTGGAATCGAGACAATGTTTTCGAGCATCCTGCGTTTCGATCCTTGCCGGATAGCGATCTGAGCGGCCTGACGTTGACATACAAAGAAACGCGGCAGAATTGCATACCACTCGATTCGGATCTCTATGCTACGGTGGACTGGCCGAATCTTCGTGTATGGGCCGATGATGGCTCGGGCGAGAAGGTCTACCACGTTCCAATCAAAAATTACGCTACCCCGGTTGCGGGGAACTATCAGTCCCCTATCGTCCAATTTCAACTCGGTGGTGCCGTTACCGCCGGCGATTATGTGGGCATCGCATTTCTTGGCGAGCATTACCCGTATCTGATGAATGACGGAGACACACCTGAGATCGCGATTCAGAACATAGCGCAAGGCGTGAACGCCTTTTCACCAACGACCGTCGCGGAACCGAACGGTGCCACAATAACGCTTACGTATGTTGGTTCAAAGCCGTCGCAAAATTACACCACCGGCGCAAATGGAAACAGAATCGGCGTATATACATACGTGTCTGGCGCACGGACAGAGCAATGGGATGGATCGTGGAAGATGTTCAGTGGGGGCATATCGTCATCGCAATGGCAGATTACGTTGCCGTTCGCATCGCTGGCCGACCCGAATTTGGGAACCGTCCCGGCGAGGCGGGTCCGAAAGCTGCGATGGACTTATTCCGCCGATCTGCAACCGGGGCCATTTTCACGGACTGAATTTCAGGTCGTCGTATCCGACTGGAACGTATCAGGATCAGGGCGGACATATTCGGTGGCCGGACCGGGGAGCAGGCGTATCGAAGATGATTCCACAGATATCCGGTATGTGGGCTTGTGGACAGCAGGGAACGGAAACTTTTCCGGCGGCACGATACATTCGACGAGCAAAAGCCAATCCAGCGTATCGTACAGTTACACGGCCGCCCAGCAACACTCATTGTATCTAGGTACCCGTTTGGTCGCGAGCGGCGCTCAGATCTCGGTCTCCATTGACGGGCAAGCACCTTTGATTGCGAACCTTGACGTTGCCGGTGAGGACGTGCTGATGCGGCTTCCTTTGGGTGAGCTTGCGTCCGGGTCACATTCGGTCACTGCTACGCACGCCGGGGCAGAGGGCACGTATTTCTATTTTGATTTCGTGGAAATTGTGATTCCGACGACGGACCTCCCGGTTGAGAGGGTAGAAAAGGCGCTTGCACTTGCGACTGACTGGGACACGGAACATTCACTTGCCCTAGCGCCGGAGCGCACCGCTTGGCTGATAAATAGCCTGGGTTTCCAGGGCCGTGCGAATCACTACGCGGGCGCGTTGTGGTTCTACGAGTTAACGAATCCGGAGAACCAATACGCTTCCGGAACCATCACATTCACGGGTGCGCCTGATCCGAACCTGATCACGGAAGTTATCATCGGTCGGACCGATCAGCCCCCTTCAACGCAGAATGTAATCGGACACTTGAATCTGATCGGCGATACAACGGCAACTCTGGCGACGGCTTTTGCTCTGGAGCTGAACCGCGGATACACGGCGATTCGCGCGGAAGCGATTGGGAATCAGCTGATCATCTATTCTCGCTCGCTCGGATCCGACGGAAACGCGATCACGATTTCGACCAGCCCAAATACTTCTAACCTTACGATACAGACGTCAGGCGCGACGCTGTCTGGGGGCACAGACGGCGCTTGGATAACGGACCTCGAAGCGACGCCGCGATTGAACCGGGCCGCTCGAGATTGGAGCTTGAGTTTCTTTCGAGCGCTTCAGGGATACGGAATCGACGTGGTTGCGTCGTTCAGCATGGAATTGGGAAATGCCGACCCATCCGCCGATGCCGGCATCGTGCAGCGTTATCCTAGCCAGGCAGCATGCCATCTGACCACTCCGTCTTGGCAGACCAACTTCTCTCCTGCCAGCATCGCCTTTTGGCAGCAGGTTTACAGCGATATGGCCGGAATCCTGAGTTCGGCGGGACTAACCCCGTATCTGCAGTTCGGCGAAGTGCAGTGGTGGTATTTCCCGGATGATGGCTCCGGCATGCCATTCTACGATGCCTACACAACGAGCGCGTTTCAGACGCAGTACGGGCGTTCGATGGCAGTGATCACGGCGAACACGGTAGACCCGGCTACAATTCCGGACGAAGCTTCTTTTCTGCCAGGATTAATCGGGACGTTTACCACCCAGATCGTTAACTACGTTCGCTCGGCTCATCCAAATTGCCGTTTTGAAGTGTTATACCCAACGGACGTCAACAACACGCCGCTAAACCAAGTCATCAACTATCCGCGCAATGCGTGGACATCGGCGACCCTAAACTGCCTCAAGACAGAAAGCTTCACCTACACGGATCAACGGAATCTCAATCTGGCCAGGTCATCGATGCAGACTGGCGGCGCATTCGGATTTCTGCCAGCCGAGCGGAGCCACCTGGTCGGTGTTGGGGATTCCTCGACAGCTTGGTTGAAAGAAGCGCGGATGGCCCAAGGCTACGGCTTTGAATCGGTCGTTCTATTTGCGCTGGACCAGCTGTGCTTGATCGGATACGACCTGCCCCTGTCTCGCGGAATGCGCCGAAGCATCCGGCTGGGTTAGCAGCGCGCGCCTTGCGATGTTCGCGGTACATTGAGTATGCACCGTGATTTCGGTTCAGAACGTTTCAAAGGTATACCGTCTTTACCGCCATCCGATTGACCGGCTCCTCGGCAGCTTCGGACGTACGCGCCGGAGCACGGATTTTTACGCGCTGCGCAACGTCAATTTCCGGGTAGAACGTGGCGAAGTGTTCGCTCTGATCGGGCCTAACGGCTCAGGGAAAAGCACCCTGCTGCAGATCATCAGTGGGATACTGCAGCCTACAACGGGTCGCGTGCTCCGCGGGGGGCGTGTTGCGGCGCTACTGGAATTGGGGGCGGGCTTTAACCCCGAATTCAGCGGCCGCGATAATGTATTTCTAAACGGTGAAATCATGGGATTATCGCGGCGTGAAATGGAACAGGCCTTTCCGAAAATTGAAGCATTCGCCGAAATCGGCAGTTTTATCGATCGCCCGGTGAAAGAGTACTCCACCGGTATGTATGTCCGTTTGGCATTCTCGACGGCGATCCATGTCGATCCTGAAATCCTGATTGTCGATGAAGCTCTAGCCGTCGGTGACGCGATCTTCGCCAGCCGCTGCATCCAGAAATTCGAAGAGTTGCGCCAAAGGAAGATCACGGTGCTGCTCGTCTCTCACGATCTTGGTCTTGTGAAGCGGCTGGCCGACCGCGCTGCCTTCATGCTTCACGGCGAGATCGTGCTGGAAGGGACGCCTAAGGACGCCGTGAATCGCTACGTCGGTTTCGCCTTGGAGCAGGAGCAGCATGATAAAGAGCACGTGGCGCGCGATGGCGCCGCTGCCACCAGCAGTTTCCGGCACGGGGACGGTACAAGCCGTATTGTCGATGTTCAGTTGCTAGATTCCGAAGGCCAACCGACACGCACGCTCCGGCCTGCTGAGTCATTTGTTATCCGGGTCGAAGCTACGTTTCATCGCCGTGTGTCGGAGCCCGTGGTTGGAATCCTGATTCGCAATCGCATCGGGATGGATGTCTTCGGAACCAACACGCGGCTGGAAGGAATCCAACTTGGAAACTTTGAGGCGGGCGACCGGCTGGAAATAGAATTCGAATTGGACTGCCTTCTGAGCAGACAGGAATATACCCTTACTGCCGCTACACAGTATTGGAACGGTTTGAGCCAGGACTGGTTGGACGACGTACTGGACTTCCAGGTAGTCGATTCAAAGGATGTGGCCGGCGTGCTGAACCTGAACGCGCGCGTACGTTATCGGAGAACAACCGGCGGCTTGCAAATCGACAACGCGCAGAGGGTGCTTGAGGTTTGACCGTGCAGATAAACGAAATCCAAAAGGCATTGCGCGAGGAGCAACTCGATGGCTGGCTTTTTTTCGATCACCACGAACGCGATCCGCTCGCGTACAGGATCTTGGGCCTCCCGCAGGGACGTACGGTCACGCGTCGCTGGTATTATCTGATCCCGGCAAATGGGGAGCCGCGAGGGCTGGTTCATGCGATTGAGTCCGGCATTCTTTCGGGATTGCCAGGCAACATCCGGACCTATTCCAGTTGGAGTTCGCAGTCTGAAGGGCTGAGCATTTTGCTCGGTGGTTGCCGGCGCATTGCGATGCAATATTCGCCGAAATGCTCGATTCCGTATGTTTCGCTGGTTGACGGCGGAACGTTGGAGTTGGTGCGCGCGATAGGAGTCGAGGTCCTTAGCTCGGCGGATTTGGTCCAGCTGTTCGAGTCACGCTGGAGCGAGGAGCAGTTGGAGATGCACCTCGAAGCGGGCCGGCGAGTGGATCGTATTCGGGCAGCCGCTTTTGAGAAAATTGCAAATGCCTTACGCGCAGGAGAGGCGATTTCCGAATGGGACGTGAACAGGTTCGTTCGCGACCAGTTCGACAAGGCAGGGTTGGTGACCGATCATGGCCCCACGGTTGCGGTGAACGCGAACATGTCCGACCCGCACTACGACCCTCGCGCTGATCGCCATCAGGCGATTCGCAGCGGCGACGCGGTTTTAATCGATATGTTCGCCAAGCTCGGCCGGCCGGGAGCCGTATACTACGACATCACGTGGACTGGGTATTGCGGCCAGCAGCCTCCCTCGGCCATTGAAAATGTCTTCGAAGTCGTACGCTGCGCTCGCGACCGTGCAATTGCGCTCGTCCAGAATGCGGTTTCCGAAAAACAGACACTGTACGGATTCCAAGTTGACAACGCCGCTCGAACCTACATCTGCGACCACGGATTGGGCGACTACTTCATACATCGCACCGGGCACTCGATCGGAGAGGAAGTCCACGGTACCGGAGCGAACATGGACAACCTGGAGACCCACGACGAGCGCCGCGTAATTGCGCGGACCTGCTTCTCGATTGAGCCCGGTGTCTATCTTCCCGAGTTCGGAATCCGCTCGGAAGTCAACGTCTATGTGGGTGAGGACGGCGCCCGAGTTACAGGCGAGGTGCAGGAAAAGCTTGTGCCGATCCTATAACTGAAAGATTACGGCAGCCGCGCGCGAAGATTTCTCAATGCCCGTCGCGCCTCTTCCGATACCTCGGTGTCCGTATCCGCAGACAAAGTCTCCAGCGGGGCAACAGAATCTTCACCGCCACTGGCAGCGAATACGCGAGCCAGACCAATCTTCTCGTCCTTGGTTGCCATAGGATCGTGAAGTGCCGGATAGAGAGCGCGGCGGACGTCGGGATTGCGGGCTAATTCAGTTAGGTATGGTTGTGCACTATCGTGGTATGCCGCGGAATTCAGATTGTTCACCAAGTAGCGCAAGGGATCGAACTCACCCATGCTTCGCTTGCCGATCGCGACCAGAGCGAAAGCGAGCGAGAGACGGGGGCCGGTTTTGCCTTCCGATTCATAGAGGCGCTCCAGCGTGGCATTGTCCCCCGGATCGTTGATCCGTGCAAGCCCTTCGGCGGCTGCCTCGCGCAAACCGTCATCTTTGTTCTCCAGATATGCCGTGTACACGCCATGCAACTGCGGATCGGGCATTTCAGCCATCGCGGTGAGTGCAGCCCGCTTGACTTTCATGTTGCGAGACCGGTCTACAATTCCACGAAGGTCATTGACCGCGGCGCGATTATCCAGCAATCCTGTCGTTTCAATAGCTGCGATTTGAACTTTCTCGTCCAAGTCGTGCAGACGGATGGCAACACTTGGGCCGGCGCTCTGGTCCCGGATTTTCTGCAGTGCGATCAGCGCCTCATAAAGTACCTCGGAATCCTTGGAACGAAGCGCCTCCTCCAAATCCGGAACGGCTTCCTTCGCTCGCAGCACGCCAGCCGCGCGGGCGGCATTGGCGCGCGCTTCCGGACTCGCTCCGCCGCGGACCACTCTGCCTATGGCTACAGCGACCTCGGGACGGACCTGAACATAGACGTCCACTACCTGAGTGTTGGTATCCGTGAACTTGCTCTTAATCGTAGCGCCCACCCGCTTCAGCGACGCGGTCAAGCCAGTTTTGATGTACCCGGGTAGATAGAAGTTAACCAGACCATCGACGGCGCGAATTTGGATTTCAGGATCATTGTCGGAGCAAAATTTGGCCAATGGGTCCAGGCTACGTGCGGTTCCGATATCGACGATGGCCTTCACCGCCTCGCGCCGCACATCGACGTCAGGATCGGTTATATAAATTTCCAGTTTCGGAATTGCATCGGAGGTTGCGTTTTTGCCATATTCGCGAACCGCCTTGGCCCTCTGCTTGGCATCGTCCTGGGCGCTGAGCGTCAGAACTGCAAGCAACACACAGATCGTGACCCGCATCAAGGGAGAAATGCGGGGTACTTCAACGCACGAATTCCACATTGATTTTCTTAGAAATTAGACCTGCTTCGTAACCCAGGTCCAGCAGCTTCTGGGCGGCTTTCGGTACCAGCTCGCCACCATCGAGAGTAAAGTGGTTCACGTACATTCCCACGAACTTCTCGGCTAAGCGAGGTTCCAGATCGCGCGCGAATTGCATGGCGTAGTTGAGAGACTCTTCTCCATGATCGAGAGCGTATTGAATGCTCTCACGCATCAACCTGCAACACTCGCTCTTTACCTCTTCAGGCAATGACCGCAGCAACGCGTTGGCTCCTAGCGGCAGCGGCAGATCGTAGGCTGCCTTCCACCATCGTCCCAAATCGACCACGTTTTGGAAACCGCTTTTGCCGTAAGTGAGTTGCCCCTCGTGAATGATTAGCCCGGCATCGACAGCGTGCTCAGCCACCGCGTCCAGAATCTTGTCGAAGGGAATCACGACTTCCTCGAAATTCGGTTCGAACAGACGTAACGCCAGATACGCGCTGGTCATCTTGCCTGGTATAGCGATTCGCTTGCCCTTGATTTCCTCGGGAGCCATGGGCCGGGTGCTAACCAGGATGGGGCCGTAGCCGTCGCCTATGCTCGAGCCGCTCGCCATAAGGACGTACTTGTCAGAAACATAGGCGTAGGCATGATAGGATATCGCGGTCAGCTCATACGCGCCTTGCATAGCCTTACGGTTCAGCGTTTCAATGTCCTCGAGCACATGGCGGAAGGTCAGCATGCCTGTCCGCACCTTCTTGGTGGCCAGACCGTAGAACATATAGGCGTCATCAGAGTCTGGGCTATGCGCACAGACGATTTCTGTTACCGAGGTGCTGGACATAGGAAAGCAGGTTTAGACAAACGCAGACTTTCACTATACCAAAGCGGTTGACGCAGTCAGAACGAATATTTCGATCGGATGACCAAGAGGGCGGTGGTATGGCGGGTGAAAAGTTGTTTTCGCGGGGCTACCGTGTCTGGAGCATCTCGAGTTCCGGACGTAGCGCCTGAAGAGCAGATTCGAGCTGGTGTAGCCCGTCTTCAACACCGGACAGATCATGATTCCGCCCTTTGGACTCTAACGCCAGCGCGGCTTCAAAGGCCTGCTCCGCGCCGAAGGTCGAAACCGAGCCTTTTAAACTGTGAGCGTGATGTTCCAGTGCGACAGCATCGCACGCTGAAACCGCGGCACGAATGTTTTCCAAAGTGTTCGGATAGTCAACGAGAAACAGATCCACGATCTCGCGCAACAGGTCGCGGTCTCCACCGACGCGGCTTAGCGCGACGGCTTCATCGAGAAACCGGAGCTGCTCTTCAACGTGCCGATGCTGCGCGTCAAGATTTGTCACGAAAGCCTCCCCCGCACGGACTCAGTTCTGCACGCATGTTCCATAGCGGCGACAAGAAGCGGCAGCGAGGTTTCGCCCAAATGGCTTCTTCGGTCCGTAAGTTTACTCAACATGCTTGTTAGTTCTATTGGCGCTTCAAATTAGTTATCGGCAGTTTGCCGGATTATGATGAGTATTCCCATGCATATGGCTCGCGCAGAACAACATGCGTTCGCGGCGTCTCTGGAATGCCGCTATCTTATTGATGTTCCAGACGATTTGTGCTCCAATCCGCTGCTCGTCGTAGCGCTGCACGGCTACAGTTCCAATGCGGAGGACATGCTAAGGCTGGCGCGAATGGCTGTCGGCGACGAGCACGTCGTGGCTTCCGTACAGGCTCCGAACCAGCACTACGTCACTGCCGCGCTTCCTCAGGGACGCCCGGCGGCAGGCTACAACTGGGGAATCAGCAATCATTGGGATTCCACCGTGCGGCTGCATCATGAAATGGTTTTGAAGGTCTTAGCAATTGTCCGAGAGCGGCTTCGCGTTGGGCCGGACCGCTGCGCTTTGCTAGGCTTCTCCCAGCCCGTCGGATTGAATTATCGCTTTGCCGCGACCCACCCAGATCAGGTGCGAGGAATCATTGGAATCTGTGGCGGCGTTCCGCGCGATTGGCACGAACCAAAATATAAACCGGTCAGCGCAGCGCTGCTGCATATTTCCCGGGATGAGGACCAGTTTTATCCGGCGGAGGTAGCTTCAAAGTTCGGCGACCGGCTACGCGAACGTGCCCAGGACGTCGAATTCCACATGATCCCGGGGCCGCACCGATTCCCCTCCAAAGCCGCGGCCATTGTGCGGCCGTGGTTGAACCGCGTCTTCGGAGGCACGTAAGCCGAGGCAATCCCACGAATGCGGGGGATCAACTAAGGCGTTTGCTGCATTGCCGCCTCAGGTTGGGAGCGCTAGGCTGGAATCGTGATGAAGCTACTCGCGAGTCTTTTTCTCTCGGCTGCTGCGCTATGTGCCCAGAGTGCCAGTGTCTCCTCAGCCACTAGCGTCGATATCAACGGACACCGTGTTGCCGAAGGACCCCAGGTGATCACCAGTAAGACACCGGCCGGAGTGCAGACGACAGAAATCATGCAGTCGATTAATGGACGAACCGTTCCGCTGGAGCGCGTGGAAGAGCGGGTACTGCGCGACGACGCAGCTGGCAAAGTTGTGGAGCGGATTATTCACCGCTACGATCCCCAGGGC
Source organism: Bryobacteraceae bacterium (assembly GCA_035293725.1). Lineage (GTDB taxonomy): Bacteria > Acidobacteriota > Terriglobia > Bryobacterales > Bryobacteraceae > Palsa-89. The sequence goes on along the minus strand of DATGMH010000152.1, from coordinate 15,310 downwards.
AATCCGACCGCGCCGGTGCGGGAAAGAATTGAGGAACAGAAGCGCTCGGACGGAAGCTCTACCACGATTGCCACCACTTATCGCGGCGACATCAACGGCAATATGCAACTGGCGGAGAAATCTGTAACTGAAGCGCGCAAGAGCGGAACCGAAGAGCGTAGCGAGACCATAGTGCAGCGGCCCACCGTCAACGGTTCGCTGGATACGGTGGAAAAGCAAGAGCAGACGAAGATTTCTGAGCCCAACGGTTTTAAGCAGGAATCGACCACTTATCGCCGCACTGGGAACGGGGACTTCTATGCGGCGGTGCGGAAAGTCACAGACCGCACCGAAAGAGGTTCGGAGACCACCGACAACACCGTGGAATATGAGGCGAGCCCTGACAGCTCGTTGCGCGTCCATAGCCAGATGGTCGCCAACACGATTACGGCTTCCGATGGTTCGAAGCAAACCGTTCTCAACATCTATGGATCGAATGTTCCAGGAACAGTGAGCACGCCGGGGTCAGCCTTGAAACTGCAGGAGCAGCAGCTCGTCGATACGCAGAAAGGCCCGAACGATACCGTTACCCAAACGGTCAGCGTACGCCGGCCCAGCGTGTCGGATCCAAACGCATTAGGTCCGGCCCGACAAATTTCTCAAACGCTTTGTAAAGGGAACTGCAAACCCTAGCCGGTCGCTCTGATTCCTACCCGTGGCCGAGATGCATCAGCCACCCTAAACCAATTAAGGCAGCAACGAAGTAAGCGAAACAGCGCAGACCATAACGAAACCGGTCGCTGTCGGTGCGCTTAGTGATTACGCCCAGCACAATCGAGGAAAAGAGCGCGAACAGCAGCGAGGCTTCGAAATGCGAGAGGTTCATCTTAGGCATCAGTCCTTCTTCCCGATCGCGATCTCATACGCGTCCACCATGCCCAATATATTGAGGAGACCCGCGGCCACCAGGAACTTCGTTCCATAGTCGTGGACGTGCCCGGCTACATCAGGCTGGTTGTATCCGAGCCAGATCGTAAACAGGTACAGGAGACCCGATGCGAGATCCCCGATGAAGCCTCCAACGTAGATCACGGTGGTTAGAATATCCCCGGTTTGAGGCTGGAACATGGCGCCGCGCATCATCAAACCGAGTATGAACATGCAGAGCACGGAAGCCAGAACCAGCGCGCCGCGGCCGGGCCGCTTCAGCAGAAAGTAGCCGCCGCCGGGGATCAGCCAGCCGAGGCCAACGATCGGATACCAGGAGCGTGTGGGCTGAGGTTGAGCCTCAGGTTTCGCTGTAGTCGATGGCATTACATTCAGTTTAGCAAGGCGGAAGATTAAATCGCTGCGCGTTTTGAGCAGGAAGACGGCAGCAGTCGTGAGACGGGTGAGGCGCGCTTAGTGGCTCGCGTCGTTGCGGTAGATTATCCCCTCTTTCATGACAAAGAAAACCTTCTCCGTCTGGCGGATATTTTGCGTCGGATCGCCTGGCATGGCCACGATATCGGCCGACTTTCCTGCTTCGAGCGTGCCCGCCCGGTTCTGGATGCCAAGCAGTTCCGCATCCACAGACGTTCCTGCGCGCAATGCATCCAGCGGGTTCATGCCGAGATCCGCCATCAAGTGAAACTCCTCCACGTTGCGCCCATGCGGATAGACCGCCGCATCGGTGCCCAGCCCGATCTTCACCCCTTTGGCCAAAGCGCGCTTCACGGTCTGGTTGATAGATTCAATCGCCGCGCGCATCTTGGCTTCCACGGCCGGCGGGTACATACCCTTCCCGAGCTTCTCGCGCCCGCCTTGCGTCGCCATCAGCGTGGGAATGAAGTAAGTGCCACGCGCCTTCATCATTTCCAGCGCTTCGTCATCCAAAAATGTGCCGTGCTCGATGGAATCGATGCCGGCCCGGATGGCGCGCTTTGCTCCTTCAGTGCCGTGCGCGTGAGCCGCGGTTTTTCTGCGCAACGCGTGCGCCTCGTCGACAATCGCGTTCAACTCTTCCTGGGTGAGTTGCGGGGAATCTACATCGTCCGTGAGCGAGAGCACGCCGCCGGTGGCACAGGTCTTGATCACGTCTGCGCCATACTTGATGTTGAACCGGACCGCCTGGCGCGCCTGCTCCGGGCCATGAATCACGCCGTCTTCGATTCCGCTTTCATGCCCGAAAAGACCGAACCGGAAACCGTTCTGATCGTCGCAATGGCCTCCGGTAGCGCCGATGGCATGCACGGCGACTAGCATGCGCGGCCCGGGAATCACACCCGCGCGCACGGCATTGCGCAGCCCGACATCCATAAAATCGCTCGAACCTACGTCCCGCACGGTGGTGACGCCCACCATGAGCGTCTTCCTCAGATTTTCCGTAGCGAGCAAGGTTCGTTCAGGAATCGTCTTTTGTAGTTCATCCAGCGCCGACTGGCGGTAGTCCGTGCTGTACATGATCGACAAGTGCGTATGCGCGTCAATAAACCCCGGCGACAGAGTTGCGGCGCCGAAGTCGAGCGTCCGGGAACCAGCCGGCATGGGCGCGTCGCTACCTACCGCGAGAATGGTCGAACCGCTAACCACTACTACGCCCGGCGTAATCATCTTGCGGCCATCGAACATCCGCGCGGCCTTCAGCACCACGGGCTGTGCAAGCGCAGGCAATGCCGCCGCCACAACGAGAACCGTCCGGAGCAAACCGCCCAATTTCATATTCGTCACCTTACTTTGTGGCCGCCTCTTGCTGCGGATCTTCGCCCCAGATGTACTTAGCGAACCAGTCGTAGTTGTGCTCCATTACAGCCCGCTGCTGTTTCGGCTTGTCAATGGGATGGCCGAATCCCTTGTAAAGGATCAGTTTTACCGGGACTCCACGGTCCTTCAGGGCTTGATAAAGCTCGAACGAATTGGGTGGAGGCACGCGTTTGTCCTGATCGCCGTGTTGGATCAGCGTGGGAGTTTTGGCGTTGTTGATGTAGTAAATCGGCGAAGTCTTCTGGTAAATGCCTGGATCCTCCCACGGAGTCGCCTTCAGATATTGGCGTGTAAAGGGGTGAATGTCGGTGTTCACATAGTACGTCGTCCAGTCGGAGATGCCCGCGCCGACCGATACCGCGCGAAAACGGTCGCTATAAGTCGTGATAAACGCCGAAATGTAACCGCCCTCGCTCCAGCCCATCGCGCCTACGCGATCCTTATCTACCATGCCCTTTGTGATCAAGTAGTCTACGCCCGAGATCACATCCGCGTAATCGCCCAATCCCAGATTGCGGACATTGAGCGCCCGAAACTTTTCTCCGTATCCCGCCGAGCCCCGGTAATTCGGCTTTAGCACCAGCGCGCCCTTTGCCGCGAACCGCTCTACCGGATAATACCGGTCGGCAGCCGCGACCAGCGTGTCCATCCCGGTGGGCCCGCCGTGAATCACTACCAGCAGCGGATATTTGCGCGAAGGATCGTAATCGTGCGGTTTGACCAGAACGCCTTGGATCGGCGTGCCGTCCGTGGACTTCCACTCGATCATCTCCCGCGTCGTAAGCTGGAAATTCTTCCATTGGTCTTCGACTGCCGTCAAATATCGAGGCGAAAAATCCTTCACAGGCGACACCAACACCTCGGCGAAATGATTGGGCATCGCGCCCACTGCCGCCATCGTGCGGTGATCCGGCGTGAAGGAAGCGTTTAAAGCGTAGAACGAATCGGGACCGGAAATGCGGTTTATCGTCAGGTTTTCTGGATTCACCCGAAAAACATGCGCGGCTCCCTTTTGAAGCGCGGAGAAGTAAATGCCATCGGGGCCCCAATCGATCAGATTCGCGTCTTCGTCGAAATTAGCCGTGAGAATTTTCGGCTGCCCGCCCGCAATGGGCGCTACCGCGACGCGCAGGTTCGAGTAGTAATAGAACGGATCGCCATTCGCCGTATTGAACGCGATCTGCCTTCCGTCCTGTGACCAGCGAGGCTTCCGGTTCGGCCCGTTGGAATCGAGCAGCTTTCTGACGTGCTTGTCAGCCAGATCCACCAGGTAAATCTGTTGGGTGGCCGAAGAGCTGAGAGCCGGATCGCGCTGCGCGCTGAATGCGATCAGCTTCGCATCCGGCGACCACGAGAAGTCCTCCACGCTGAACTTGCCGCCTTCGGTGAGCGGCTCAGGCGTGGCCCGCTGCTTCGGATCGGCGGGAATTTCCGCGGGCGCTTTAACCAGCCATAAGCGCATCATCGCGTAATCTCCCTCGACCACCTCGAAATCGCCGTACTTCTCCTTGCGGTCTTTTTTCGCCTTGGATTCCGGCCCGCTGGAAATATACGCGATCGCGCTTCCGTCCGGCGCCCACTCGAACTCGCTCACCCCGTTTTCATCGCTCGTGAGCTGCTGCGGTTCGCCCCCCAGCGGGTTAATGATGTAAATCTGCCGTTTGCCGTCGCGCTCGGAAGCAAACGCCAAGCGTTTCGAGTCGGGCGACCATTTCGGCGTTTGGCTGGATTTCTTCGCGCTGGTCAGCTGATACCGTTCGCCGGTCGCCACCATCGAAACCCAGATCTGCTGGACGAACTCGTCCTGGTCCCAACTGGCTTGCTGCACCGTGTATGCGACGAAACGTCCGTCGGGCGAGATCTGCGCGCCGCTGGTCGATCGCATGCTGAGCGACTGCTCGATCGTCGGCGTCTGGGCAAACGCCGCCAGGACGAGAAAAGGACCGAGAATTAGCTTGGCCATGCGGCCATTATAGAGAACTGCATAGCTCCAGCGGCTCTACCGCGCGATTTCCGGCAACTTTTCCCCTAACGCTCACACTAGCTCTTAACGACCAGTGAAGAATCCGCTCATCCTGCCCTTAGTCGCCTTTGCGGCCGGCATCGTCTCCTCACGCCTGCTTTTACTCGATGCTCGACCCGTTATGGGTGCCTTGGTCGCGGCCGTTGCGCTGGGAATGCTGGCCGCTTGGCGCGCCCGGCGTCTGATCGGCCTCTGTTGGCTGTTCGCCGCGATGGCAGCCGGTGCGATGCTTGAGACGCGAGGCCGGCCTGGCACGCCCCCGCAAATCGAAGCGGGTGCGCGTGAAATCGTGCTGTTGAATGGATGCGTCGTCACTCCGCCTGCATTTTACGACGGGCGCGATCAATTTACTGTAGAACTCGCCCCCCACGCCCGTGCCCAGGTCTCCCTCACTGTTCGTGACGGCGAAACTCCCCCCGATCTACGCTACGGTCAACGGATCCAGTTTGAGAGCCGTATCTGGCCCACGCGCAACTTTCAAAACCCCGGAGCATTCGATTACCAGGCGTATCTCGCTCGCTCAGCCGTCTATTGGACTGCTTCCGTGCCCCCCAGCGCGCGCCTGGATGTTCTTCCGGACCGCTGCGGCTCGCGGTCCTTGGCCGCTATCTTTAGCCTGCGCACCGCAGCCCTGAATCGAATCGAACGGTTGTACGCGGGCAACGCTTACGCGATCGGCATGATGGAAGCTACTTTGATCGGCGAAGCGAAAAAACTGGAATCTATCTGGACCGATCATTTCCGCCGCACGGGAACGTATCACATGCTGGTCATCGATGGGCTGCACATTACTGTTTTGGCCGCCGTCCTCCTTTTCCTGTTGCGCTTGCTCTTCGTGCCGGAGTTGCCGGCTCTCGCCCTGACGGCCTCAGGCGCGTGGCTCTACGCGGTGGTCTCGGGATGGAACGCCCCCGCCATCCGAGCCGCGGGCGGATTCACTTTGTATGTCATCGCCCGCTATTTCTATCGCCGCGGCCGATTTTTGAACCTGCTAGCCGCGGCCGGCATTGTGTATCTGGCCGTCGATCCGGGCCAACTGTTCGAGTCCGGATTCCAGTTGTCTTTTCTCGCTGTGGCCGCCATAGGCGCGCTTGCCGTTCCGGTTCTGGAGGCTACCTCAGGACATTATTCGCGCGCGCTCGCCGGAATTAACGACCCGAGCCGCGATCCACGTCTTGAACCGCTCGCGGCGCAGTTTCGCCTGGAATTGCGCCTCTTGGCGCAAACGCTTCGCGCCTGTCTCAAGATTCCTAAAGCTTGGGCGCTCCACGCTCTCGGTTTCACGGCGCGGCTCGTCTTCTACGCCTATGAAATTGCCGTCGTCTCCACCGCGATTCAGATTGGCGTGGCGCTGCCGATGGCCATTTATTTCCACAGAATCTCGCTCACGGGTCTCTCGGCCAACATCCTCGCGGTTCCGCTGCTCGGATTAGTAGTCCCGGCCGGGTTCCTCGCGATTTTCACCGGGTGGCACTTACCGGCGGCCGCGGCCGAGTTGCTCCTGAGAGCCGGCGAGAGCGTCGCCACCTGGCATCTGCGGTTCGAGCCTGACTGGCGCATACCCGACCCTCCCCTTTGGCTATCGATGGCGCTTTCAGTTGCTGTGCTGTGGCTCGCTTGGGCTATGCGCCGCTCTCGCGTCCTGGCATGGGCGTCTGCAGTACCGGTGGTTTGTCTCTTCGCCCTGCTTTACAGCCATCCTTTCCGGCCCGAAGTTCATCCACGCGAGCTCGAAATGACCGCGATTGACGTCGGTCAGGGCGATAGCCTGCTGGTTTCATTCCCTGACTCGAAACTTATGCTCGTCGACGCGGGCGGCCTGTTGTCGTTCGGCCGGAATTCCAAACCGCGTTTCGATATCGGCGAGGAGGTGGTTTCGCCATACCTGTGGACACGTTCCATTCGCAAGATCGACGTGGCTGTGCTTACGCACGCGCACGACGACCATGCGCGCGGCCTGCCCGCGGTCATCGAAAATTTCCATCCCACCGAACTTTGGACGGGCGCGACGCCAACCAGCGAAGCGTGGTCAGAAATACTGGCCAAGGCGCAAACCGAGCACGTCAAAATTGTCTCGATGCGCGGCGGGCGCACTTTCGAGTTTGGCGGAGCGCGAGTCGAGATCGTCTCTCCTCCGCTCGATTACGTTCCCGGCGACGCGCCCACGAACAACGATTCGCTCGCGTTTCGGATCAGCTATGGCCGCCGTTCCTTCCTGCTGACCGGCGACATGGAAAAACCTATGGAACAGCGGTTGCTATCCCCCGGCGACCCGATTCGCGCCGATGTCATCAAGGTGGGCCACCACGGCAGCAACACCTCCAGCACCGATCTGTTCCTGGATGCCGTCTCCCCGGTTTTTGCAGTTATTTCGGACGGCTACGCGAACTCATTTCACCATCCCCATTCCCAGGTTCTAGCCCGCCTTGCCACCCACCACGCCGCCATCTATCGCACGGACCAACAGGGTCTTATCACTATCCGTACGGACGGTGCGCATCTCTTTGTCGAAACCTACCGCTGATTGCCGATTCGCGACGCGGCTCTTCGCAACAACCCGTGCCGGAACTCGCGCCGGCACAATCTGGTACCGTGATTCCGATGAACCTAGCTAAACAATGCATCGTCCGGCCTGGCGCAAAGCTCCGCCTGAAAGATCGCGACTCCGACGATACCTTCGGACATCGTCGCAACGACGAGGCGCTCGAAAAAACTCTCGACCGGCTGCGCGAACTGCAGCACCTCCTGTACGCCGACAAGCGTTACGCACTCCTCATCGTTCTGCAAGCTCTCGATGCGGGCGGAAAAGACGGCACCATCCGGCACGTCATGTCCGGGGTGAATCCGCAGGGCTGCGAGGTGGTCTCATTCAAAGCGCCAACCAATGAGGAACTGGCGCACGACTTCCTCTGGCGTATCCACAAAGCAACTCCGAGCAAGGGCAACATCGGAATCTTCAACCGCTCCCATTACGAAGATGTGCTCATCGTCCGCGTCCACAAGCTGGTCCCCAAAGAGGTTTGGCATAAGCGGTATCGCCAGATTAATGAGTTCGAAGAGATGCTGACCGAAAACGGCGTGACGATCCTAAAATTCTTTCTTCACATCAGCAAGGAAGAGCAGAAAAAACGGTTCGAAGCGCGCATCCAGGACCCATCCAGGAACTGGAAACTCTCCTTGCCGGACTTCGAGGAACGCCAGCATTGGGACGATTACACGCAGGCCTACGAAGACGCTCTGACCCGCTGCAGCACGCGGCACGCGCCCTGGTACGTCATTCCCGCCGATAAGAAATGGTTCCGCAATTATCTTGTCGCCGCTCTCGTTGTGCAGGCCTTGGACAACTTGCGGCTGAAGTACCCGCCACCGACAGTCGATATGTCGAAAGTCGTTCTTGAGTGACCGCTCGCTGGAGTCTCCGCTACGCGAAATGCGTAAGCGCGCCAATTGGCTTTATCGCGCCCACCCTTGGTGACGCACGGCTATCTTACGACACCGCCGGCCGAGCAAGCTTTAGCCTTGCTTATTATGCCCGTGTGGCAGCCGCCGGAACGGCATTCGCTATCTTGGCCTTCACCTGCGCCTCAATCCAGGGATAGGTCTGCCGCAGGCCTTCTTCGAGCGAGATCTGCGGGGTCCATCCCAGAACTTTGCGCAACAGCGTATTATCCGAGTTGCGTCCGCGCACGCCCATCGGCCCGGGGACGTGCTTAATCCGGATCGAGATGCCTGCGATGTTCGCGATGATGTGCGCGAGCTCGTTGATGGTCACCATCCGGTCCTGTCCCAGATTCAGAGGCTGCCGGAAATCCGACTGCATTAGCCGGTACAGTCCCTGGATGCAGTCGTCGATGTAGCAGAATGACCGCGTTTGTTGTCCATCGCCCCAAATATCGATTTCGGGGTTGCCCGTGAGTTTCGCCACCGCAATCTTACGCGACAACGCCGCCGGAGCCTTCTCACGTCCACCATCCCATGTGCCGAGCGGGCCAAACATGTTATGGAACCGGACAATCCGCGTTTCCATCTTGTAATCTTCCGCGTAGTGCAGGCACAGCCGCTCGGTTACCAGCTTTTCCCACCCGTACGCGTCCTGAGGTTGAGCCGGATACGCATCTTCTTCCTTGAGCGGCGGAACATTCGTCTCGGTTTGTTTGAACTCCGGATAAACGCACGCTGAGGACGTGAACAGGTACCGTTTCACTCCGTTCTGCCGGGCAGCTTCCAGAGTGTTGAGATTGATCAGCGAGTTATTGTGCAGGATGGTGGCGTGATTGAAGCTGATAAAGCCCATCCCTCCCATATCTGCAGCCAGAGCGTAAACCTGGTCGACGTCGCGGGTCGCATTGCGGGCGCTCTCCCAGTTCCGTAAGTCGGCCACCTGAAAATCGTCGGCGGCTGTCGGCGCGTACAGCGGTTCCTTCAAATCCGCGCCACGCACCCAGCAGCCCTGCTGCTTCAGGAAATTCACCAGGTGGTGTCCGATGAATCCGCCCGCGCCAGTCACTAAAACCCGCGTACTCATGGCTTGTCAGCTCCCCTCATGCTTGTCAGTTCGCAAAGCTTGTCAGCTCGCAAATAATCTAGCTTGAATGCGCGACGCCATCGGCCGCCGCTAATGCAAAATCTCCAGCCCGCGCCAGCGACGGCCCCCGCCCGCAGGCATGGTAACGCGTGGCCGGCTCGAACACCGCCGGAGGCAGAATGCGCCACCAATCGAATACGGCTGGTTTTGGCGGCTGTCGCAGATGCTGCGGACGCAGCGACTGGAACTGTTTCCATGGAGTCGTTATGACCAACGTAGCCGCCTGACCCGCGCACGCCTCCATGGAAGATGCATACTCGACGCGGCCATCCAACACGCGGCGGGCATTGTCCATAGCGGCCGGATCGTAGACCACCACACGGTAGCCTCCATCCGCCAGTTGCGACGCCAGCATCAAGCCTTGCGACTCCTCAATCACTTCGGTATCCGGCTTGTACGACAGGCCGAGAAGTCCGATCGATTCGCCCGCCGGGGTTTCCGCCGAGATGTGTTCCAGCAGCCGCATCACCTGCCGGCGGTTCACCTGGTCGGTCGCCTTCGCCAACGTCGCGTCCACCGCCTGCTGTTCGGCAAACCGCGCGAAGGCCGTGTTGTCGCGAGGAAAGCAGGGTCCGCCATAACCCGCCGCGCCCTTGAGATATTTCCTGCCGATCCGTGTATCCAGTCCCAGCGCTGCCGCAACCACTTCCGAATCCGCGCCCGCTACTTTCTCGCAAACCTCGGCCAGCATATTGGCGTAGGAAATCTTGGTCGTCACATACGTATTCACCGAGATCTTGGCCAACTCGGCGTTTACGAAATTCATGCGCGCCACCGGCGGCCGATTTCTGCAGACGGTGTGGTACAGGTCCTCCAGTATGGAGCCGGCTCGCGGATCGGACTCGCCGATCAACAGCATGTCCGGGTTGGACATGTCTTGGATCACGCTGCCCAGCGCGATGAACTCCGGGTTGTAACAAAGCCCGAAATCGACGCCGCACTTCTTGCCCGAAATCGCTTCCAACATCGGCAATACCTCGCCGCCGGTCGATCCCGGCATAACCGTGCTGGTGATCACTACCAGGTGGTAAGTCGATTTGCTTCGCAACACCTGAGCAATGCCTTCCACCACCTTCAAGACGTACTTTAGGGAAAACGTTCCATCCGGCCCAGATGGCGTCGGCACGAGTACAAATGTCAAATCGGTTCTGCCCACCGCCTCGGCGAGGTCCACGGTTGCCGACAACCGGTCGGAGTTTCTGTGTACCAGCTCACTCAGGCCCGGCTCGCTCACGGGCGCGCGGCCCTGGTTGACCGCGTCCACCAGCGCCGGGTTCAAGTCGACTCCCGTAACATGGTGCCCGCGGTCGGCCATTACGCCGGCTAATACAGCGCCCAACTTGCCTAATCCCACAACAGAAATGTTCATGCCAGAAACCTTCGATTCAAGAACTTGGAGTCAAAAAGAATGGCGCAGCGACCAGCGTAGATTGTCACAGCGTTAACGAACTTACGAGTTTAGCAAAATCGCAGGAATACCAGCAATTGATTCTTTCATTTCAACGGAAAACGCCCTCGCCGGAACTTAAGGTAACAACCCCGCCGGTTTTCGCATCCAACCGGCAGTGCTCACCTGCCCGAAATGTAGTTCGTGTCAGATCGCGTTGTCCCAGCGCAGAAGCTGGGAACGACCCCTGCGAGTATTTTTCGTCCGCGCTTTCCGCTGCAGAGCCTGCGGACAACGCAGTCTTCTCTACTACGGTCCCGAATTTGGGGCCCGAGCGAGGAAACTCGTTCGAAGTGCTGCCTCCCTCCGCCGGGCGCGTTCCATAGCAGCCGAACGGCCCCCCCATGACGGTTCGGCATTGCCGGCCCGCGGTAACTCCGCGGAAAGTGTGAGCCCATCTGATGTAACAACCCGATTGTCCGGCTTGTCACACTGAAAAGTGATCCCTAACTCTTCGGCAACTCTGGAAGCTGATCCCCTTTGGTATAAAGACGCGATCCTTTATGAAGTGCATGCGCGTGCGTTTTTCGACAGCGATGACGACGGCATGGGCGATTTTCGCGGACTCAGCGCCAAGCTCGATTACTTGCAGGACCTGGGCGTCACTGCCGTCTGGCTCTTGCCCTTTTTCCCATCTCCCTGGCGCGACGATGGCTACGATATCTCCGACTATAAAGAAGTTCATCCCGCCTACGGCACTCTTCGCGATTTTCAAGCGTTCTTGAAGCAGGCCCATCGCCGCGGCATTCGCGTTCTCACCGAAATCGTTCTTAACCATACCTCGGACCAGCATCCCTGGTTCCAGCATTCCCGCCGCGCTCTGCCAGGCAATCGCTGGCGCGATTTTTACGTCTGGAGCGACACGCCCGAGAAATTCCGCGATGCCCGTATCATCTTCCAGGATTTCGAAACCTCCAACTGGAGCTGGGATCCCGTTGCCAAGGCCTACTACTGGCATCGCTTCTACGCCCATCAGCCCGACTTGAATTTCGACAATCCCCACGTACAACGCGCCATCCTGGATGTCCTCGACTTCTGGTGCGACATGGGTGTCGACGGCTTCCGCTTGGACGCTGTCCCGTACCTATACGAGCGCGAGGGTACCTCCTGTGAAAACCTGGCCGAAACCCACGGCTTTATCAGAACCCTGCGCGCCCATCTCGATGCCAAGTACAAAGATCGCGTGCTCATCGCCGAAGCCAACCAGTGGCCCGAGGACGCCGTCGCCTACTTCGGATCCGGCGACGAATGCCACATGGCCTTTCATTTTCCATTGATGACCCGCCTGTTCATGGCAATCCGCATGGAAGACCGGTTTCCTGTCATGGAGATCCTCCAGGAAACCCCCGCCATTCCGGCCCCCGCGCAGTGGGCCTTATTTCTTCGCAACCACGACGAACTGACGCTGGAAATGGTCACCGACGAGGAACGTGATTACATGTATCGTGTCTATGGCCATGACCGGCGCATGCGCATCAATCTTGGCATCCGCCGCCGCCTCGCGCCACTGCTCGAAAGCGATCGCCGCAAAATCGAGCTCATGAACGCCATACTGTTCTCTCTGCCCGGCACCCCCGTCATTTACTACGGCGATGAAATCGGCATGGGAGACAATATCTACCTTGGCGACCGCAATGGCGTCCGGACGCCCATGCAGTGGAGTGCGGACCGCAACGCCGGCTTCTCCCGCGCCAATCCTCAGAAGCTTTACCTGCCGGTCATTATCGATCCTGAGTTCCACTACGAAGCCATCAACGTCGAGTCGCAGCAGAATAATCCGCACTCGCTGCTGTGGTGGATGAAGCACCTGCTTCAACAGCGCAAGCAGTTCAAGGCGTTCGGGCGGGGCACTCTGGAATTCCTGCGCCCCTCCAATCGTAAGGTGCTGGCCTTCTTCCGCCGCTATCAGGACGAAACCATTCTCGTGATCGCGAACCTGTCCCGTTTTCCGCAGTACGTCGAGCTCGACCTCAGTGGCGCCAAAGGAACGACGCCGGTTGAGATCTTCGGTAAGACGGAGTTCCCGCCGGTTGGCGACAATTTCTACAACTTGACCCTCGGCGCGCTTAGTTTCTATTGGTTCTCGATGGAAGCCCGCGCCAGCCATCAGGAGGCTGTCGCTCCGGCAATGCCTGGAGGCCTGCTCCCGCTCATCATTGTCGAATCCTGGGATCACGTGTTCGAAGGCCGCAGCCTCGCGACGCTTCTCCGGCGGCTCCCCGCCTTTCTCAGAACCCGCCGCTGGTTCCGCGGCATGAACCGGCCCATCCGTTCCATTGATTTTGTCGATGATATTCCCATCCCCAACACGCCGGCGCACGTACTCTTGGGCGTGGTCGAGTACAACGACGGCGACCCCGAGACTTACGTCTTGCCCGGTTCGGTCGCGATCGGCGAAGCTGCCGAGCAGCTCAAATCCAGGCTGAAAGACGTCTCCGTTGCCGAACTCCAGGCCGAGGATACCTCAAAGGGCGTAATGTATAGTGCTCTCTGGGATCCCGCCTTCTGCGATGCGTTGCTTGGGGCCATCGCGCGCCGCCGCCGCTTTCGAGGGCGTGTGGGCGAGCTCATCGGCTCCCACACCCGCGCTTTCCGCAAAGCCTGGGGCGCCAGTCACCCCGAACTCGGCCCTGCCGTCCTTACCACCGAGCACAGCAATTCCGCAATCGTGTATGGCCGCCGTTTTCTGCTCAAGCTGTACCGCCGCGTCGAGCCTGGCATTCATCCCGAAGTGGAAATGGGCGCTTTCCTTACCGAGCGGGAGTTCCCGCACTCGGCGCCTTTCGCCGGATCGATTGAATATCGCGCTCCTAACGGCGATAGCACCGTCATCGCCTCTCTTCATGCCTTCGTCGAAAATCAAGGTGACGCCTGGCGCTACACCCTCGACTCGCTGAGCCAGTTTTTCGAAGCCGGACTGGCGCGCCGCGAATCCGAATACACCGCTCCGGAGATCAACCGTCATCCCTTCGAGCTCCGCAACCTTGACCCTTCTCCTCACGTGCATGAGATGATGCGCGCTTACCTTGAATCGGCCAATATGATGGGCCGCCGCACCGCCGAGCTCCATCTGACTCTCAGCTCGGCCCCCGAAGATCCGACTTTCGCGCCTGAAGTCTTCAGCGATCACTACCGCCAGGCTCTGCAGCATAGTTTAATCGCCCTGGCCAACCAAGCTTTTCAATTCCTCCGCTTCCAAATGAAGAGTCTTTCGACGGCGACTCAAGCGGAAGCGCAGAAAGTCCTCGATCAGCAGGATAAGCTCCGCAAGCTTTTTCGTCTGATCTCGGATCGCCGGCTCCCCGCCAAAAGAATTCGAATCCATGATGACCTTCGTCTCGGCCGCCTCTTGCACACCGGCAAGGATTTCGTGTTCATCGGCTTTGAAGGCCGGTCCAGCCGGCCTCTGAGCGAACGCCGCATCAAGCGTTCTCCGATGCGCGACGTCGCCAGCCTCCTGATGTCCCTTCAAGTCGCCTCTGACGCCGTCTTCTATGGGCAGGTCCCCGGCATTAGTTTCCGCGCCGAAACTGCGGCCGTCCTGGAGACCCTATCCACCTATTGGCTGCAGTGGGCCAGCGCCATGTTCTTGAACGGATATTTTCGCGGGATCGGTGGCTCTTCCGTTCTCAGCGAGCCCGATCCCCAGGCTCGCGTTCTGCTGGATGCGTTCCTGCTCGAACAGGCGCTGGAAGAAATGAGCGAGGTGCTGCGCACCGAACCTGAAAGAGCCAAAACGCCGCTCAAGCTTCTACAACGCGTGCTCAGCACCAGCGCCGCCTGAAGCGCATCGCCGGAACGCGCCCTACACGTTACCCGCTTCGCCCGGCAAAAAATTCCTAACGCCTTGTAACTTGTAGGAGCGCCGCAAGGCCGCGTATCCTGGTTCAACAACATAGATTAAACCTTCGTTCTGGCCCTATGGTTGCAACCTCAGCCGAAGCACTGATTTGGCATGCGTTTGAGTTCCAAGCTCTCGATTTCGCTGATCACCACGGTGGGCCTCGTCTCGCTTGCATTCGCCTACATGCAAACCCGGGCCAACCGGCGCAGCCTGAATCGTGAGCTCGAGCGGCACGCGCTCGTCCTCGCGGAAACCGTGTCGAAGTCCGCGGAGCCGTTCTTGGGCGACCATTCCTTCGCCCAACTCCAGCGGCTGGTCGATCAGTTCGAGAACCGCGAACAGATTGCTGGAATCGTGGTACTCAACATGGCAGGCGAACCCGTCGCCGTGACCTCCCGCCTGGCTCATCGCCTGGACAAATATCCCGATCCGGTAAGAAAATCGCTCCGAGACGGCCTCACGCACGAAGGATTTATCACGCTGGGCGGCGATCCCATGCACGTAATCGCCGTTCCGCTGCGCGACGATCCGTTCATGATCGGCGTGCTTGCGATCTTTCACGACGCCGCCTACGTTGACCAACAAACCGCAGCAGTCTGGCGCCGGGCGCTGATCGGCGTTGGCGTGCAGACCTTGCTGATCGCGCTGATCACGCTAATCACCATCCGCCTCGGCTTCGGCCGGCAACTG
>DATGMH010000151.1:0-4009 GCA_035293725.1 Bryobacteraceae bacterium | reverse complement strand
AGCAGCGTCTCTCCAAACGCCAAAGTGGCGTAACAGAGCGGGCACCGTGAAAACCGATGCGCCGGCGTGCAGGAACGCGCGCCGCGTGAAGGCGGGTTGGACACTCCGGACACGAGGAAAGCGGAGAAGGGGCAGGGAGGGCTTCACGGCTGGGAACGCTCGTGACCCGAAGTCTGCATTTGTTCGAGCCCAAGACCCGAGGGACGGTCGGAATAAAGAGTGGCACGCTGCTGTTGGACTTCCTGCGATTCGAGGCGAACGAATTCAGCGCGAACCTTGGCGGCATCCGCTTTTCGGCCCAGACGCGAATAGGCGTTGCCAAGCGAGAAATAAACACGCGAATCGTTGGGAAAAGACTTGCGGGCGATTTCTAATTCCGGCACGGCACCGGCGAAGTCCCCCGTATCTAGCAACAGCAGGCCTGCCAGGTAGTGCGCGAAGGGGATCTGTGGCGCCAAGCGGAGGGCTCTTTGCGCAAACCGCAGGCCCTCTTGCGAGTCCACCCGGTAGCTGGTGGCGGCAATTTCCAGCAGAGATTTCACGTGATCGGGATCGCGTTTCAGCTCGAGCTGGAATTGCTCCACGGCTTGGTCGGTTTCGTTGACTTCGAGAAGCAAGCGGCCGAACGCGAAATGGAGATTCGGATAGTCCGGGAAATCGGCGGCCAACCGCGAATAGGTCTGCTTGGCAGCTCCGAAATCCTTGAGTGAAAGCAGGGCTTCGGCCTGTCCCGCTCGCTCCACAACGGCGGCGCCAGGAGTGCCGGCTGGCGGTGCGTCTTGAGGAACGATAAAGAGCGCGGAAAGGCCGAGCGCGGCAATTAACTCTCTGCTGCGGACACCGATTTTCGCGAGCTGATCGAGAGTCGCGCGGGCGTCGCCGAAGCGGCGCGCTCGCAGCTGTAAGATACCTAAATGGTAAAGGGCGACCTCCCGCAACTGTTCGTTCTTTATGATGTTCAATCGTTCGGCGGCTAAAAGATTCTGCAAGGCGCGAGCGTCCTGGCCAAGCTCGAACTGGCACAACCCGAGCATGGCATGAGCGGTGCCGTTCGAGCGATCCAGCGAGATGAGCGTGGCAAAAGCGGCTGCTGCTTCCGCATAGCGATCCTGGTCATATTCTAGGGTTGCCAGCGACCACCATCCCTCGGTCCAACGCGGCCGCAGGGCGAGGGCACGGCGATACAAGCGAACCGCGTCGGCGAGGCGATTTTCCTCACTCGCTTGCCGGGCCGCACTAACGACCGAATCGAAAGAAGCGGATGCGGGTGTCTGTGCGCGCGCGGTGAAGATGCCGGTTAGCAGAATGGGTATGGCGGCGCGAGCAGCCAGGCGTCGGAGCAGGGCGCCGCGCAGCAGTTGCGTTGGCTTGCGCGAATCGAACGGCCTAGTAACACTGCTCCTCATGGAGTTGCCGGAAAAAATTATCAAAAGGAAACGCAACGCTGTCAACGGCGCGTGGCTGGCGCGCCTGCGGCGGTTATGGCCGGGGCCCAGTCGATTGCCGGGACCATGATCGCGGGAACCGTACAGCGTCCCCGGGGGCTAAAAGCTGAAGCGGGCTTGCATCTCGATAACCCGCGCTCCAAGAGCATTCTGCGCCTCGCCGAAATGCGGGTTCAAAATGTCGGTTTGCGGATTCCACAGATTCAGCTTGTTGAAGAGATTGAAGAAGTTGGCGCGGAACTCGATTTTTCCGTTCTCGCCGATGATCTTCATTCTGGGCAGGCCAAAGGACTTGCTAAGCGTCGCGTCAATATCGAAGTATCCTGGGCCGGTGAAGGAGTTGCGAGTAATTCCTGGGAACGCGGGAAGCGGCCCAAGCCCTTGCTGACCCTGCGGGCAGATGGACGTGGGCGGATTGGGAAACAAACAGGCGAACAGTGTGCCACCGGGCGCAACGGGTGGTGCAAAGAACTGGCTTCCATTAATCGTTGCACTGCTGCGGAAGTTGGGGCTGAAGCCGCCCAGGTAGACAGCCGGCAGCAAGGAGCCGGAACCAGCGTCACCCGAGGAACCACCGGCATTCGGGCCGAAGCTGAAAACCGGATCGAGTCCGCCGGTGATTTCCCCAAGACCGTACTGTGGGGTCCAGGGAAAACCAGAATGGGCATTGAGGATGCCTGAGACCGTCCAGCCACCCGCCAGCTTTTCCAGCCACCCGCTGCCGCCCCGGAAGATGGTGGGCGAATAGATGCCATAGAGTTTGAACGCATGCCGGACATCATAGTCCGAAGTCGCAAAACCGGTGGGAAGGTCCCACTGATAAAAGCCTCCTTGGTAGGCATTGGAACCCGAATCCATGCTGTGGCTGAAGCGATATTCGGCATCCAATTGAAAGCTGCGGCTAAAATTGTGCCTGAGCCCGGCGAGGAGCGCGTTGAAGCGGGCGGATCCGTCGTCGGCATAGTACGTCACGCCATTGACCAAGCGGTTGAATGCCAAGCCGCGAGCTGCGCCCACGTCGTAAAGATTGTAGTGCTCGGTAAGGTGTCGGGTGGTGCTGCCTTGGTATCCGAGAGAAGCCACCCATTGTCCGCCAAGGTCGTACTCCGCGCCCAGTGTGTAGTGGTAAGTGTAGGTGGTCGGCCAGTTCGTGGGGAAGGCCGTCAAATCGATGCAGCCGTTGACTTGGCTTGGGCCGAGACAACTCGGCAGGGGCAAGTTGTTGCTGGCGAACGTGAGGATGGCGTTGGGATTGGCGGCATAACCATTGGGATCGTGCACGTTCGAGGGGAAGCTATTGATGTAGAGAATCTGGCTGCCGCTGAAACTCTGGCCATTATCCACGAATGGCGGATTGAAGCGGCCATCCAGCGAGTTGGATTGCACGAGGCCGTTATAGGCCATGCCGAAGCCGCCGCGAATGACCAAGCGATTACCGAGCTCGTGGTTCATGATTTCAGCAGGGCTCCAGGCGAAACCCAGCTGCGGGCCAAAATTGCCCTTTTGGGCATTATAGAGCGACCCGCCGGTACGAACCCGGATGTCGGAAAAAATATTGGCGCCGGTGCCGAGAATGACCGTAGCAAGCTTGCCATTCTTCTCCGAGATGGGTCCAAAATATTCCCAGCGCAATCCCGCTGTCAGCGTCAGATTGGATCTGGCTTTCCAGTTGTCCTGGTAGAACAGCGCGACGATGTTGGATCGGAGGTCCTTCCGCAACGCGGAAGGAACACCCGTCTTGGGATCGAACTGCGCATTCTCTGAAACCGGCGCATCGTTCAGAAAATCCCAAATGTTGTTAAACGTGTAATTGGGACGATCGGCCCAGAACGGCGCGTCCACGGAAAGAAGTCGCGTGAATTCGCCGCCCATTTTCATCTCATGGGCTCCCTGCACCTTGGTCAGAACGTCCTTAGCGGCATACGTCCACTGGTCGAACCCGTTAAATGATCCGATTCCGTAACCTTGCAGCGTTTGGCCGCCCGTCGCGTTGAAGCTGATCTGCGGTAGCCCCCAGGGGGCGTCCGGGTTGTTAGCGAGATCCTTGTTCATCCAACCGGCCGCATTCAAACGAGCTTCGTTAACGAGGGTCGAGCTAAAGGTATGGTCCCAAATGAGGGTGCCTGCGCGGTTCAGCGAAGTTGAATTGAACAGGTTCATCTTTCTGGAGCCGTTGCCATTCAGCGAGGTAGAAGAATTGGGCACCCAATAGATGCTGAAGGCGACCAAGTCCCTGCTGGTCGCATTAAAGTCAATGCGGCCGTTGTACTGCATGTGGCTGCTGCTGCTGGGATTCAGAATGTTTTCGTAGAGAGCGATATCCGGTACTCCGTCAAGGTTGTTCGCGCCCCCGCTGCCGTCGCCTCCGGTGCCCGGGTTATTGTTGTTGACGAACCCGGCATCGCGAGTACCCAAGGGCGCAGTGAGCGGCCTTCCGATGTCCAATCCCTGGCCCGGAATAAAGTGGCAGTTGACGCCCTCTTGCAGCCCGGCACCCGCGCACGTCACATCGACAAGGGTGCCGCCGTCCGGACCAACACCCGGAAAGTTGTAGAAACGCGCGG
>DATGMH010000150.1:0-5098 GCA_035293725.1 Bryobacteraceae bacterium | reverse complement strand
AGAAAATGGCGGCGGGGAGGGCGTGAGCGCGGGATGGGGATATCAGGGCTGCTGAAATGAGGCAGGGGATCGGGGAGTTCGAATTGCGTGCTAGTGGCAGGAGGCGCTGCCGGCGTCGGTGAAGGTTTTTCCGGGCTCGGGAATGAACTTCCAGTCGTACGCGCCGGGGCGCAACGTGAGCGCAAGAACACCAAAGGCGGTAGCGTCGCGCACCTCGCTATTGGCATGGGGTGGGCCAAAAGGGCGATGGTTCTTGCCGCCCGTGCCGACGACAAATTCACGAATGCCTCGTTTAGCATCCGGGATGCCTTCAGGGGTCTGAGGGGCAAAGCGCTCATAGTCGTGGTCGTGGCCGCTGATAACCACGTCGGCGCTTGCTTCGTAGAGCGCCCGCCAAAGGGGCCGCATTTCCGGGTCGTCTCCGTGGGGGCTGCCGGAACTGAAGAGCGGCTTGTGAAAGTAGGCCAAAGTACATGCCGCGGGATGAGCCACGAGATCGCTGCGCAGCCACCGCTCTTCCGGCGAACCAGGGCCGCACCCGCCGACAGCTTGGCACTCGCTGTTCAAGGAGATGACGTGCCAGGTTCCCAGCTCGTAGCTGTAGTAGCCACGGCTCGGGTCACCGGCGGCGGCACCGAAGTAGTGGAAGTAGTAGGTTGCGCCGGAGGAATGAAACTCGTGATTTCCGGGGGCCGGGCGGGTCCTGGCCTTAACGCGTCCCCAGGTGCGGTTGTAGCAGTCGAAATTTTCCGCGGTTCCATCCGGGTAAGCCAAATCGCCGACGGCGAAGACGGTGCCGGGGGTGTGCTCCAGAATTTGGGCGGTCGCTTCCGCTCCAGACAAGTCCTTGCAATCGGCGATATCCCCGGCGCCGACGAGAACAGCAATCTCTTGAGAGGTCTGCGGGTGCTCCGCTCGCGGAGAGAACCTGGCAGAGGCTGTCCGCCAAGCCCCAAAGCATCCGAGCAGGACCAAAGCCACACCGAGGATGGCTACAGCGTGGCTGAATGCCGCCGTGGGGCGCTCCCTGCGCGCGACGCGTCGTTCCATCACTGATGCTCGCGAACCGGAGACCAGCGGAAACCGGCGGCGATGGTGGGCTTGTAATATTCGCGCTGAATCATGAATTGTGGGCTGCCCTGGTAAAACCCGAAGACCTCGTTGTTGAGGTTCAGGCAGTACATCAGGAAGGACAAGCCGTGGGCCATTTGGATACTGCCCTCCGCGTCCACTTGCAGGTGGGAGTAGAAATAGACGTCCCCGAAGGGACCTCTTAATCCGCCAGGGGTGACGTCCGAACCTCCCGTTCCATCGGTGTAGTTATAGGAGGCGATGTTGGCCTGGTTGTAGGAGAGTCCGACACGCAGGGAGAAACGACCGCGGTCGTATGTCGGACTCAGGTTCCAGGTATTGGGTGCATTCCGGAGAAGCCTCGGATGGTCGGAGCGACCGGCCAGTCCGCTCGCCCGGGAGTCCGTGTAGCCGTAATTGGCGGAAATGCCGAGACCCGCGAGTTTGCCGGGAAGAAAGGTCAGATGCTGGAGGTAGGCAGCCTCGAAACCGGCAATCCAGGCGCTTCCGGCATTGATCGGCTGTGTGACGGTGTAGGTGCCAACGGGAGCGGTTGGGGACGGCTGAAAATTGTTGAGCACAAACGTGTTGGTCACAATCGGATCGGTTAGCCTTTTGTAAAAGAAGCCGCCGGAAATCATCCCGAATGAATGGAAGTAGTGCTCGAGCAGGACGTCGGCATTGTCGGCCGTTTCGGCTTTCAGGCCGGGGTTACCGAGCGTTGCGGTGTTTTTCAGTGAGCCGGGGCTGCCGACGGTGGTGAACGTGACGGCCTGGGCGATATCCTGAGGATCGGGGCGAGATAAGCCGCGCCCGTACGCGAGGCGAATGTCCGTGTCCGGGGTGAATTGGTAGCGCAAGGAAGCGCTGGGTAAGACTTTGAGGTAGGATCCCGTTGCTTTGTCAGAAAGGCTGTTCGCCTGCGTGTCAAAACTGAGTGTGGTGAGATTCGTCGCTTCGAAACGGACGCCTGCAAGCAGGCGGAGGCGGCTGCTGAAGTCGATTGTGTTCATGACGTAGCCCGCGGAAACCTTTTCGACGAGGTCGTAGTTGGCAGGATCGATGCCCAAGCTGCTGGTAGGTGTGAAGGCGCCCGGGTTGGAGCTGGCAAAGGCGAAGATGTCCTGGTAGCTCGGGTTGGGGCCGAGCTTGTAGGATCCATCGTAGTAGTTGTTGTTGGTGAGGCGGTTCGGAAACTGCGAGAGGAGAACGGGCGCATCGGGGTCCAGGCGGATACTGAAGGTGTCATCGAATTTGTGAGCATTGCGGAACTTTCCGCCGAATTCGATGGTGGAAAGGCGAGCGCCAAGGTGATATCGCTTGGCCATGCTGGCGGTGGCCTGGAGGTTTAATTGAGCGCTCAAACCGTGATCCGTGCTGAGGCGATCAAGGGTCATGGTGGCGGGATCGTAGGCTTCGGTAAAACAGGCGGGTGACCACTGTGGCCGGAGATTGGTCTTTGTCGCGGAGGGATCGAACTGGCAGGAGCTGGCGGGCAGAGTGCTGTTGAAACTGGCCGTTCCCGGCGAAACGTTGTTGTCGCGTGACCGCGACACGGAGGCATCCCAGGCGTACCAAGTGGTGGTCAAGACATGCTTTCCTCCGATCAAGACGCTGCCGATGGCGATGTCGGGGCGCCGGATTTGCACGTTAAAGCTCGGAGTCCCGGTGCATACGCCGGAAGAATCGCAACCATTGGAGCCGAGTAACTGGACATTGGGATTGTTGTCGGTGAGTGAATAGACCCACCGGTCGCCGTAGTTCTTAAAGTCCGAATACAGTCCCCGAATATAAACGTCGGAGCCGTCCCCGAGCTTGTAATCAGCGCTTCCTGCCAGCCCCCAGCGGGAACGGTAGTATTGGTATTCGCGGATGTCGATCGAATCGAAATAGAGCGGCTGGCCAGGGAGGTTGGTGGCGCGATCGGCGACCGGCTCGATATCGTCAATTCCGCGGCCGTTCCAGTCGTACGAGCCGCCGATCAAAACGCCGAACTTCTTGCCGCTTCCGAAACGCTGGCCAATGGTTCCGGTCGTTTCGACGACGCCGCGGCCGTTGATGATCGGTGTGTAGCCGCCCATGCCGCTGAGCGATACGGTCGGGCGTTCCGAGGCCGTTTTGGTGACCAAATTAATGGAGCCGCCGATGCCGTCGCCGTCCATGTTTGCTTGGAGCGTTTTGTTGATCTCAACGGATTCCACGATGTCCGCGGGGATGGCATCGAACTTGATCTGCCTGACTCCGGATTCAGGTGAGGGCACGTTGATCCCGTCGATGGTCGTGTTGGTGAGGCGAGGTTCGGTGCCGCGCACCTGGACGTACTTTCCTTCACCTTCGTCGCGTTCAATCGTGACGCTTGGCAGGCGTCCCAGAGCATCCGCCATATTGGCGTTCGGCAAGCTGCGGATCACGTCCGCCGTGAGGACTTGCACTACATTGTCGGCTGTGCGCTGCCGGTTGATCTCCTCGGCTTCGCCGGTGGCGCGCTCAGCCGTCACGAGCACTTGCAGGTTCTGAGAAGCGACATTCAGCAAGGCGTCTGCATTCACGGTTTCGCCGGCTCGTACAGTCACAGCCTTGGTGATGTCGGCAAATCCGACGTATTTGACCAAGACTGTGTACTCCCCGGGTCTCAGGCCGGTAATGAGGAATCGGCCCTGAGCGTTGGAGATTGCACTTGCGCCGCCCGGGGCGACGGTGACCTGCGCACCCTGCAAAATACCTCCTCCAATGTCCGTCACCTGCCCTGCAATGGACCCCTTATCCGCCTGGCCAAATGCGATGGGCGGCAGGAAAACGAGTGCTGCCAGGATCAGTAGCGATGCACTCGCGCGGCACGCGGCCAGCCCCCAAAAACGTCGCATATCTCACCCCCGAAAAGAGCCCGGCATCGGACGTCCAGAGCGGCACCGCACGGAGAAGCACCGCGCAAGGACGCGCGCGGCGGACGTGCTGCTCCGAGGACATGCCTGCCGTGACCCACATTTGGGGCGGAGAGTGCTACGCGGAGATGAACGCTGCGTACACGAGCGTTGAATTTCCGCCGAGCCAACAATCGATTTGCCGCTTGAAAGGGCAGATGACCTCGATTGACACTTTGTCGGTCGGAGCATATACGTCGTATGAGCAGGTCGAACATTCCTGAGCCGAGTCAGGCGACGCCCTCGCAGGGAGTGGAGAATCTCGATGAAAGCTCTGGTCTTGGCAGGTACGCTCTTTGCCGGCTGCTGTTCGTTATCGGCTCAGAGCAAGCTACCGGCGCCAATTCCGGCCTTGGGTCAACATCACCACGCAATCTCCACGAAGAATGCGGAGGCGCAACGATTTTTCGATCAGGGACTGACATTGGTTTTCGCTTTTAACCACGAGGAAGCCGTGCGTGCATTCCGGCGCGCGTCGGAACTGGACCCGCAGTCAGCGATGGCATACTGGGGCACCGGGCTGGCCCTGGGTCGGTGCATCAATCTGGATGTCGATCCACCACACGAGAAGGCTGCGTACGAGGCCGTGCAGAAGGCATTGTTGCTCGCGCCGGGCGCAACGCAACGCGAGCGCGACTACATCCATGCTTTGGCTAAACGCTATTCGTCTGACCCCAAGGCTGACTTAAGGAAGCTCGACGCGGAGTACGCGAGGGCGATGCGGGAGTTGTCGAGACGTTACCCGGACGATCTCGATGCGGCTACGCTCTATGCCGAGAGCTTGATGGACCTTCACCCGTGGAAGCTTTGGAGTCTCGATGGTCATGCCACCGAAGGGACGGAGGAGATTCTTGCCGTGCTGGAAGCCGTGCTGCGCCGCGATCCGAACCACCTGGGCGCCAATCACTACTACGTTCATGCCACCGAAGCGTCCCCCCATCCCGAGTGGGCGTTAGCCAGCGCGTGGCGTTTAGAAACCCTCGCCCCGGCTGCAGGCCATCTGGTGCATATGCCCGCGCACACCTATATGCGCGTGGGAGACTATTCAGCAGCGGCCCACAGCAATGCGGTCGCGGCCGACGCAGACCGGAAATATCTGCGCGAGA
>DATGMH010000149.1:0-6921 GCA_035293725.1 Bryobacteraceae bacterium | reverse complement strand
CGAGTGGCGCCGCGATAAACTGCGTGCCGTCGTCTTTGTACAGGAACGCGGCACCTTCCGCATCACCGGCGCCAACACCATCGACCTGCGGTGATTGCATCCGGTCCAGCCTCGCCAGCGGGACCGGCCCGGTCTGAAATCTGGCGCGCGTTTACCCGCCCAGTAGTGCGCTGAATACAAGCGAGTGGCACAAGAGCCGAGGCCCTGCAGAAGTAGTGCGTTTGCAGATCGCGACCTGTGGTAAACTAAAAAACGCCGCAGTCTAATCCTGGAACATTTCAATGCCCAAGCTGAAAACACACAAAGGTGCGTCTAAACGGTTCAAGAAAACTGGGACTGGCAAGGTGGTCCGGCATCATTCGGGTGCCCGCCACATTCTGACGTCCAAGGCGCGCTCGCGCAAGCGGAAATTGAAACACGGGGAAGTCGCCGATGCGTCCGATCAGGCCAAGCTGCGGCAGATGCTTCCGTATTAATCGCAGGCTCGCCTGCTGTTAAATTCCGAGTGAAACGGCGCCGCACGTGCCGTTGTCGCCGGTTACTTCAAGGAGTCAAACGTGCCGAGAGTTAAAAGAGGACCGAAACGCCGAGCCTACCGGCATAAAACGCTGGAGCGAGCCTCGGGATTTTTTCTTACCAAGAGTAAGCTGAACCGTGCGGCGCAGGAAGCCGTTGAGAAGGCGCTGCGGTATGGTTTTGTGGGAAGACGGCGCAAAAAGCGCGATTTCCGCTCGCTGTGGATCGTCCGTATCGGGGCCGCCTGCCGCGCCGCTGACATTTCCTATAGCAAGTTCATCAGCGGCCTAAAAAAATCGGGCATCGAGCTGAACCGCAAGATCCTGGCGGACCTGGCGGCCAGCGACGATACGGCGTTCGCCGCACTGGTGGCCACCGCAAAAGCAGCGCACGAACAGGCCTGAGGTTTATATGAACGCAGCACAACCAACCAGAGACGAACTGGATTCCCTCGCGCATCTGGAAGAACGCATCACAAAAGCAGTCGAGCTGGTGACGCATCTACGCGCCCAAAACGCTGAGCTTCAGGAGCAACTGGCCGCAGCCGAAGCCGATCGGGACGCCTTCCGCTCCGAACTGGACGCGCTCCGTTCCGAACGCAAGCAAGTCCGCACCCGCATTGAAAAGCTCCTCGGTCAAATGGAGTTGCTTAGCGCCACCTAACGGTGCCATCCTTAAGCATGCCCAGCACGGAACCGGTCCGTGTGACCATCTTCAACCAGACCTATTCGCTGGTGGCCAGCGAAGAGGCGGGCCGCATCGAACTGCTGGCCCAGAAAGTGGACGACCTGATGTCCCAGATTTCGGCGCGGTCTGGCCACATCGACGCCACCCGTGCCGCGGTCTTGGCCTGCCTGCACTTGGCCGATCAGTTGGAAGGGATCGAGCACCAGTACAGCATGCTGAAGGAGCGCCTCGATCAGAAAGCCGAAGAGTTCAGCCGGCTCTTGGACCAGGCCATCGAGGCCGATCTGCGGGCGCCGGCTTCGGTCGCCGCCGACTCGTAGCGCCGGGCCCTTAAAACAGCCTTTCCTGTTTCCGCAGCGTTCCGAACGAGCCTACGTTGGATACCGCGAACGTTACGCGGTACTGCGTGTCGTCCCGTGGCCCGATATTGAACCGCCGGTATTCCACGCTGATTCCGCAACAATCCGTGTTGTAGGTGACTTCGGTGGTCGCGAACACCAAAATATGGCGCATATAGTCGTAATATAGGCTCGTCGCGCCATTCCATCCTTTGCGGTTTTGATTGCCCCAGCCGAAGATGCCCTTGATCTGGTTCGAGTTCGGCGCAATCACTGGGTCCGTGTGTACTTCGCTGTCGCCAAACGAAACGAAGTATTTCGAAAACCGGACGCTCGCGTCAAACTCGTTATTACTGATGTGCTTGAGCAGCGGATCGTAATCCAGGCGCCACTCGAAGCCAAACCTCTGCTGGAAGCGCAGCGATGACACCACGGGCGAGTAATTGCGCGGCCCGTTCAGGAATGCAAAGCCGTCCAGCTCCTCCGTGCTGTCGATCACATTACGCTGACCCGGGACCACCGCGCCCCCAAACGTTGGATCGAAATAGCGGGCCTGCGATACCTCCCACGTCAGCATCTCTTGCACGTTGCCGTCTTTAGTCTTCACGAACAGCCGGTTGGCTATGGAGAACGTGAGCTGGTTGGTGTTCGCCATGATGTCGGTTTCGTCAAAGCGAATGATCCGGTTGAAGTTGTCGATGCCGTCTACCAGACGATACTCGACACGGGGTTCGATCACGTGCTTCAGTTTCCCGCCTCCCAGCCACTTCGGCGCCTGGAAAATGCGTTCCAGAGAAGGCGGCAAAATCTCGATCCGCGCCTCGCGCGCGCTGCGCAGTACGTCCGCTCCGGAAAGCTGCATGTTCAATCTGCTCGACCCGTACTCGGTCTCCCGCACTGAGCCGCTGGCCAGCACGTTAAAGCCGGCGATATGAAACGCCGACGTCAAGTGCGGATAGACGTCTAACCGGTTAACGAACTGCCGCGTTTGAAATGTCGGCTGCGTCCGGTCCAGAAAGCCCGCGCTGGAATCGAACGATAGCCAAAGCGGAATCGGGCCGCTCAATAACTGGCGCTCGCGGCTGAAGAAATCGAATTCCGGCAGCTTCCGGATTATGACCTTGTCGTCCGGCAGAACGCTCTGGAACTGCTCGTCGCGGTCGATCACAATATTGGTTCCAAAACTCGACCAGTGCTTCGTCAGATAACCGATCGACCGGGATTCCGAGAAGATCGCCTCATGGAAGGATTGCGTGAATGCCTGCCGGAACAAAAATGAGCTGAGGTAGTTGATCTCGACGTTTGCTTCCCACCCATCCGGCAGCCTCGATTTGCCGTCGAAGGTGAATTGAAGACCGCCTTGCTTCTGCACCTTTCCGTTGCCGATCGGGATGCCGCGATCGTTCACCCCATACAGGTTGAAGCTGATATCGGTTCCTGGCGTCACTTTGCCGCGGAAATCGTACGTATGCGCAAAACCACGTTGAGAGAAATATTGAATGCGGTAAAACGTGTCGTAGCTGCGGTTGATGGCCCAATAATAGGCCAGCCCCACCATCATTCCGTACAAGGAGCTGCGTCCGATGTTGGGTGTCATGAACCCACTCTGCCGCGGAACTTTTTTCAACGATTTGTAATAACGCGGCGCGTAGAACAGCGGCAGGCTTCTCAAGTGAAATACCGAATGGTAGGCTATGGCCCGGTCATATGGAACGATGTCGAACACCGGCGCCGTCAGCCGCCACCATGGCTTGGGAACTTTGCAATCGGTCACAAATCCCTGATGCAGGATGTAGCGGTCCTCTTTGCGCTCCGCCCACTTGCCTTCGAAGTAGAACGGATTGGTGGTGGTCAGAAGGCCCGGACGCGACACGATCTTGGTCGGAAATATGCCGTTGACATCGTAAAACATGCCAGTTTCCGTATTGACGTTGTACGTGCCGTGATCGCAATTTAGCTTGGTGCCGTCGGCGAAATTCTCAAAATGCACATTCCCGCGCGCATCCACATCGCCCGTATCCTCGTTATAGTCCACCTCATCGGCTTCGAGTCTCTTATCGAACGTCTCCAGGACAACATGCCCGCGCAAATGACGTAGGTCGCCGTCCACCTCCTGCGTCTGCGCATCCACGTTCACGTCGTTCGGGCCGGGCGCTGACGGCCGCTGGATTTTCAATCGCTGGTTCGGATTCGCCACGCTGGGCTGTTCCGTGGGAGCTGGCGGGCCGAAGGCCGGCGGAGGCGCCTGCGAAAACAGCGGCAGCGCCGTCAGTATTCCCAACAACACGCCTAAGCGACCCGCCCGCTCCAAAAATTGTTCGTGACATTTTCGGGTAAATATGTTACGAAGAAAGATAGCCCGTTTTAGTGGAAAGAACGGGGAAGGCCAGCCGGTGGAAAGTGAAGACTCCAACCGAGAACCGTAGCACGGTCTCAAAGCTGGCCGCAACCAAAAATTGAGCGGCAAATTGGATTCCATGCGCAAGCTGGGTTCGATGCGCCGTAGGGTGGGATCAATGAATGCAGGGCTAGGGATCATATGACGGAATGCCGATATTGTCAGACCTCCAACAGCGAGGACGACCATCGTTGCCGGCGCTGCGGCCGGCGCTTGCGCAGTATGGCCGTTTACACTGGTTCCTCGGCTGCCGCCCCGGCTCTTAGCTACGACGCGATGGACGAACCGGCGGTTGCACGGACCTCCTCGCCTGAAGAAGCAGCTCCCCCACGCCGTGCCATCACCTACCAGCCCTCGCTGTTTCCTTCGCGCGAGGTGCCGCGCATTGTCCCGTTCGAAACCATAGCGCCGGGATCGGTGCAGCCGCTTCCGCGCAAGACCCCTGCGGCGCCCCCGCGCCAACGGCCCCGAAAAGTCATCGCCGGACAGCAAAGCCTCGAGTTCTCATCCGCTGCCAGAACGTCGAAAAATTTAGAGGGTGCGATTTACTGCGACGCGCCGGTCGCGATTTCGACGCATCGCGTGCTGGCTGGCGCCTTGGACGGCGCGCTGGTATTGATCGCGCTGGGGATGTTTGGCTTGGTTTTCCGCCTGGCGGGCGGCGAGGTTGTGCTGAACGGTCGGACGCTTCCGTTATTCCTGAGCGCGGCCGCCGCCATTATCGTCTTCTACCGGCTGCTGTGGTGCTTTGCGTGCGGCGATTCGCCGGGAATGCGCTGGACCAATCTCGCCTTGATCAATTTCGACGGCCAGGCGCCGACGCGGCGGCAGCGGGTGGCGCGCACTGCCTCCGGATTCCTCAGCCTCGCGGCGGGCGGGCTCGGACTGCTGTGGGCGCTGGTCGACGAAGAAACGCTCACCTGGCACGATCACATTTCCAAAACCTTCCCGACGCCCCGCTAGCCCGTAACGGCCGCCGGCTCCTTCAAGTCCCGACACGCTAATGGCCGGTGCAGCCATGTGCTGCTGGTTGAGAAGCTCCCCGTTTACTGCTTTTCGAAAATGAATTTCTGATCCGCTTCGCCCAGCGCCCCGGCGGTGATGTGCGCGTTCTGCGTCAGCGTTTTTCCGTCCGGTGACAAGACCCAAGTCGCCTTCACGGCCACGTCCGTCCCCTGGAAGCTCAGCTTAGTATCCACGACGAGGTTGGCGCCATCCCAACTCGCGGTGTTCTTCACTTCCAACTCCCCGGCCTTGTTGGTCGCTTCTTTGCCGTCAGTCGTCATCGCGAGCACATACTCCTGCTTGCCTTGGGCTCCGTCATCGGAAACCGAGTCTTTCAACATCGGATCGGTATGCTGGATGATGTCGGTGCGGCTGTTAGAGGGAGGCAGAGGCCCGAAGTCCGACTTCTCGATGTTCAGCTTCCAGGTCCCGCTGTAATTGGCATGCGTAGCGGCGGATGCGCCAGCCGCCGGTGCGCTCGCCCGGGAGGCATTGCTGCCACCCGCGCTGGCCGCCGCTGCGTCCCCCGCTGACTTTTCGAACACCAGCTTCTGGTCCGCTTCACCCAGCGCCGCCGCCGATAAATGTGCGTTCTGTGTCAGCGTTTTCCCATCGGCCGAAAGCGTCCAGACTTGCTTTATCGTGATGTCATTGCCCTGCAGGCTGGTGGTCGAGTCCACAACCAGGCTGTCCCCATCCCAGGACAGCTTTGACTTCAACGTCAGCGGACCCTGCTGGTTCGTCGCCTCCTGGCCATCGGTGGTGAAATTCAGGACGAAATCCTGATCGCCTTGCGCCGTCTGCGCCTTCACGGCCACTTTGAGCGTTGGATCGTTGTGCTCGATAACCGTGGTTTCGTTAGAAGGACCAGGTAGCGGGCCAAAGTCGCTCTTCGAGACATTCAGGACCCAAGTGCCGCTGAAGTTGGGTTTTGCAGTCAGGCACGTAGCCAGCACAGTCGCCGCGAATGACATTAGGATCAACTTGCGGTGCATACTCTTCTCCTCGGACAATTTTGCGGGAAGTGGGATTTGAGACTTAGGGTAACACGGAGCACTGAAGCGTCTTACGCAGTCACCCGGCGACAGGTTCCACCATTGCCGACATCGAACCTTTCGATTGCGGCATCCGCCAGTCGGCTCCATAGGCATGAATCTGGTCGCGGCCGAACTCCGCCTGCGCCAGTTCGCACGTCATCACGACCGTGCGACCAGTGGAATCCACCTCCACCGCATGCTGGAACGCATCGGCTTCCGAAAATGCGAACAGCTTTTGTAGCATCTCGATGACGTACTCATAGGTGTGCTCGTCATCGTCCAGCAGAACAACGTTATACAGCGGCGTCAGCTGGTCTTTCCTCTCCTCGCGGACGCCGGGTGCCGCGGTAGTGCTAGGCATCGTCGATTCTTCATGATAGCGATGTATCGCGATCCTGGGTGTTATCATCTATCTAGGAAGGGGGCGCAACGGATTCGACGGGATTGAATCGTTGTGGGAAGGCGTGCCGGGTTCCGAGCTCCCGTAAAACGATCGGAAACCATAACTGCCAATCAGCAGTTTGCTTACGCTGCCTAATTTTTAGGTAGCCGCTCCGGGTGCTGGGCCTCGACGGTATCCAAGGGGCGTCATTTTCGGGGATTGGGCCGCAGGCTTCTGCTCGGAGCCGAGGGCTGACGACAATCGGGCTAAGCCGCCGTTTTCTTGCCGGCTCTAATGCGGCGGCCGACAATTACTGAACCGGAAACGCACGTAGTTCTTTTCACGGCGGGCTTTCTCGGACGCGGGTTCGACTCCCGCCGCCTCCACCAAATTTCCGAATACTCTCCCCCTCGGCTCTACGCCAAAAAGAAGGCAAACGCCATCCCAAACGGGTGACGCGATTTTGAGCCGTTCTTTCAGCTCACGCTCGACTCTGCGCTGGACCGCGCAAGCAGCGCCGCAGCAGCGCGGTCACTGTCCATGCGTGGCCGCGGATTG
>DATGMH010000148.1:0-2311 GCA_035293725.1 Bryobacteraceae bacterium | reverse complement strand
AAATTCCGCCGTCATTCGTGACGGCCACGAGGTTTTGGCCCGTCTCGAGATTACGCAGGGTGACTTGCGCACCCGAGACCACGCCGCCGTTTGGATCGGTTACCACGCCTTGGATCGAAGCCCGGTATTGCGCGGATGTCGTGGCGGACAAACCTAGGAGAGCGGCAAAAACCGGAAAAAGAAAACGAAGAGCAAGAGATCCCCACTTCATACTGCCCCCCTTTAAGCAGTGAATTGCCTGGCTGGCCAGAAGCGCTTCGAGCCTTGAATAAATCGATTCACTGCCGCATTGGCGCGGAGTATAGTAATGCGGGTTTCTGCTGTCAAGAACACAAACCCTCGATGCCAGGAGCGCCAAAATGGCCGGCGAGAAAAGGTGGGAGAGGACGTCAGCACCAGGCACGAAACCAATCGGTCGGCTCTTCGCGAGTCTTGTCGGGCGAAGCTTGCTTAACTTCCCGCGAAGGGACCCTGCGGGGAGATTCGCCAGCCTGAACACACCGTTTTTCGAAGCTCCTGAGTCCTGTCTCCGCGGCCTGGCCACAGTTGCCGCCGTGAGGGTGGTGGCCTTGTGCTGCTGCGCGGCGTGGCTGGTGACAGCAGGCACTGCGCACGGCGATACGGCTTATTACCGGCACATTTTTTTCGACAACAGCCTCGCGCCGGAGGCCTATTACTACAGTACAGGCAGCGTTTCGGCGCCAAGCAAGCTGCGCCTGGAGCACGGCAGGCTGCCGCTCGAAACAAAGATAACGATATCGCCTCCAAATGCCCTAAGACTTGAGTGGACTTCCGCGGCAGGCGGAGGCTGGGACGCCAGAATTGACGTGGTCCGGTTCCGAAACCGGCAGATACGCTTTGAAGGCACGGACCTCTATATCTGGTGCTATGCGACGGAGGGAATTGCGGCCAGAGCGCTGCCCATCCTGAGGGTGCTGGACATCAATTCCCAATTTTCAGGAGGACTACCGCTCGGTTCGTTGACGGGGGACCTGCCAGGGGGACGATGGACCCAGATCAGAATACCGCTGGATACCTTTCGGTCCGCATCGATCCACGAGCTGACACCGAATCTCCTGCAAAGCATTGTGTTGTCGCAGGGAGAGGCGGACGGTTTGTCGCATACCCTGATTTTGGATGAAATCAAGATCGATTCGGCCCAAGGGGCGGCAGGCCAGGAGGCTCTTTCCGAAAGATCTAGTTTGGCGTCGCCCACGAATTTAAAAGCGACTGGCTTCGAAAGACACATTGATCTGACTTGGGATGCCCTGGCGAGCCCGGAGCTTCAGCACTACCGCATCGAACGGTCAAGCGAAGGCGGGCCATTCATGGGCGTCGGAATCCAGGTCCCGGGAATCACGCGGTTTACCGATTTCTTGGGCCGCGTCGGGCAGAAGGCCACTTACCGGGTGGTGTCGGTCGATCGCGAGTACCGTGATTCCGCGCCTTCCCCCGCAGTGACGGCAAGCACGCACCCCATGACGGACGACGAACTGCTGACCATGCTGCAAGAGGCCTGCTTCCGCTATTACTGGGAGGCTGCGGATCCCACTTCTGGCCTGGCTCTCGAAAACATACCAGGAGGCGACCGGATTGTGGCAACCGGTGCGAGCGGGTTCGGTGTGATGGCATTAATCGTGGGGACCGAGCGCGGGTTCATCACTCGGGAGCAATCGGTGAGGCGCTTTGAGCGGATTCTGGACTTCCTCGAAAGGGCACCGCGGTACCACGGAGCATGGTCACACTTTATGGATGGCCGAACAGCGCGAAGCATTCCCCTGTTTGACATGTACGACAACGCCGGCGATTTGGTGGAGACGGCATTTTTGATGCAGGGCCTACTCGCAGCGCGGCAGTATTTCAGCGGATCAGATGACTCTGAGCGCAGAATCCGGGAACGCATTACCGCGTTATGGCAGGGTGTCGAATGGGACTGGTACCGGCAATCAGCAGACAACGATGCTTTGTATTGGCACTGGTCGCCGGACTGGGCCTGGCACATCCATCATCGCCTCACCGGTTTCAATGAGACCATGATCGTATATCTGCTGGCGATAGCGTCGCCCACGCACGCTGTTCCGGCTGATCTTTACTACACCGGCTGGGCCGGGCGCTCGATGGCCGCGGTTAGGTATCGACAGGCATGGGGCGCAACCACGGCCGGCGATAACTATGTCAACGGGCACGTCTACTTTGGAATCAAGCTGGACGTCGGCGTAGGAACCGGAGGGCCGCTATTTTTCACTCACTACTCCTTTATGGGATTCGATCCGCATGTGCGTGACCGCTTCACGGACTATTTCGAGAACAA
>DATGMH010000147.1:0-4130 GCA_035293725.1 Bryobacteraceae bacterium | reverse complement strand
GAGCGCGGGCCGCGGTTGCGGTCCTCGTTTGGCCATCGTAGACTGATATACAGCAATCGTCGGGGCGTAGCGCAGCCTGGCTAGCGCGCCTGGTTCGGGACCAGGAGGTCGGTGGTTCAAATCCACTCGCCCCGACCACTTCTATCTCCCTCTGCAAATTCGAGTTACCTGACATCAAGCTGCGACTTCGCTTACCTCATTTTGTAGCCCACGTAGCCCAGTTAGGACCGGCTTCGACGTGAGTAGGTCGAAACCGAGGCCGATTTTCTCAGCCCATTCCTTCCGGTAGGTGACGTCTTCGAGAAGCTGCTTCCCATAGCGGGCGCTCATGTCGTCGTTCTCATGGCCCATCCAGTAATCGATGAGGAGTTGCCGAGCCTCGCTTTTTTGCAGCACCGCTTCACGGAAGCGACGGAATGCATGGAAGCGCACGCCTGTTCTCCCCATTTTTTTGAGTACGGACTCGAAGCCACCCCGGAAGAAGTTCTCCGGAGACAACATCGTGCCGTTCTCGGTCTGGATGAGGAATCCACTGTTTCGGCCACCGATGAAGTCGTCGAGCATCTTCGCGAGGGAAGAATGCAGGTCGATATCACGGCAAGCTGCGGGAGTCTTGAGAACGTCGGTGACTCCGCTCCCATCCTTTTTTCTTTGCTGACGAATGTATAGCGTCTTATGGTCGTTGGAGATGTGCTTCTCGATACGAAGCGCCAGCAGTTCCGAGATGCGGACGCTGCTTCCCGCAAGAAGCGCGGCTCCCATCTGATACCGGCCCGCCGTATTCGCTACAAGCTGTGTCATCTCTTCACCCGTCAGCGTGGGACGGTGCTGCTTCTTCTTGTCAACCGTCGGCAAGCCAATGAAAGCGAGATTCCAGTTACGAGGATGTACCTGATTCCCATTGTCATCGACTGCCGACCTGACGACCTTCGTGAACTTCTTGAAATACTCGTTGAGCGTCTTGACCGAGAACCGCTTCGACCCACCCTTGTCCCGCTCGTTTCTCATGCGGCTGACGAGTTCTCGGGCTTGCGCATTGTCGATACCCGCCAGCGGCTTTTCGCCGAGCACTTCGTTCAGATACGCGATAGCCGTCGAGTAGAAGTCGATAGTGCGATCCCCGATTCGCTCCCGAGTCTTTCCGTTCACTATCCGCCCTGCCTTCATCTCCGCAATCATCCATTGGGCCTGCTGCGCGAAAGTTGCCGTGGAACTGACGCGCTCCCGCAGTTTCGCGGCATCCAGCACGCCCGCATCGCTCATGGCGTTTTGGAGTTTGAGCATTGCGGATACCCTGTCGCTGCAAAAGCCCAGGGCGACGCGCACCTCGCGCTGCCCCGGCTTGCCCGGCACGTCTACCCGATAGCGCCCGTAAGCTCGTTCCGTCGGAATCCACTTGTCGGACTGCTTGCGCTTCTTCTGGTAAACGTAACCGTGCTGCCGTACTTCCTGCTGCCCTACTGATTCCACCAATCGACGCGACAATGATTTTCTCCTTGTCTTTGTCGAATTGGCGGCACTGCCTGTGCATGGCGCAAGTGTACGGTCGTCGAACGGTAGAAGGCAATGATGGGGTCAGGCAACTCTGCGGCGACACTTCCAATTTTCTTGCTGGCCCGGTTGGGGGCTTCCGCGTTCGATCACCGTTGATCTCGGTGGTTTCTTGCATCCTTTGCCCGGTCGCCACAAATCCACTCCTGCAATCGATCTGTCTTGTGGACGAAGCAGAATGGAAGGGAAAGGTGGCCGTTCGGGAATGGATAACGGGAATGGGTAAGGGGCGGAAGGGCTAAGGGAATGGATTCCGCCCTGTGGTTATCGAAAGGGAAGGGAGGCCGGGACGCGGCGGCAAGCTCGCCCCCGCGTCCCCGCGCGAACGTTTTCGCTCTTACAGTTGCTCTGGTTCATTGTGTTTGTCTGAGGAACTCGCGGAATAACGGGTGGAAGAGCTTATAGCGACCGCGCCCGACGCGCAGAAGCAGGGCTTTTTCCGTGAGTCGTTTGAAATAATTCCGATCATACGGATTGCTCAGCTCGCTCGGACCGATTTCGTCGCTCTCTGAGACGGCTACATCTTTCAAGAGCTGCGCCTCTCGTTCAGTTACGTTCGCGAGGTCAGAGCGGAATTTCTCGTGTTCGAGACGCTTGAAGATTACAGGCCAGAGCAGTTCAAGGTCGGAAAGAGAATCTTGTACCAGCGTCAATAATTGGCGGCTTACAAAAGCCAGAAAGTACGGGTGACCGAGCGTCTTCGCGTAAAGCCACTCAGAGACGTGATCAATGCTGGCCGAATCTCCGAATACTGCCGCTGTATATTCCTGAGTTTCAGCAGGAGTGAACGACGCCAGATAAACCTTGTCGTAGAACCGCACTGCAGGTTCCGCGAAAGCTCTGATTTCCGAAAAATAATCGGCGCGAGCGGAGAAGCACAGGCTGTAGTTGAGGCCGTGAACTGCGAATTCCTGGAATTGATCCCGCAGCATTAAGGCAATTCCTTCCGCGCTTGGACAGACGAAGTTATGCAGGTCGTCAAGAAAGAAGATCACGCCGTTGAGCTGGGCTGGGCGGATGAATTGCCTCCAAGCATCGTGCAAGGCGTGCTTGAGGATCGCCGTACCTGAGCTGAGGAATAGTTCTGTGCTTTGGCGCTCGAAAGATGCGCCTCCGACCGACAGTCTGTTCAATTTCCATTTCTGGAGCTCGCTTCTCAATCTCCTTTCGAGGGAGCTGGAGGTTTCCAGCGCGCGAGTAAACGTGTCAAGTAGGCCCTCAGCGACACGTTTATAGTCGGAGAGTTCCGTGGAGATAGAAAATAACACTGGCAGCATTGCGTACTCTGGCCGCGAGCAGATCGCGAAGTATTTCAAGAGCAGGCTGCTCTTCCCAACGCCCCAGTCTCCGAGCACGGCAAATGACGGCGTTCTGCCTGTTAGCATTGCCTGGGCCAGCACTTGGCGAAAGGCTTCGACTGGGCCATTCCTGCCAACGAATTCATCGGGTCGCGCAGGGAAATTCGGCTCTGGTATCACGGCCAGCGTCTCCGGCGTAGCGGGGATATGACAGAAGTGACAAAATGCGATTCACATCTGTCACTTCTGTCACTTTGGCCTCAGGGTGTGCAGATTCACGCCTGGTCGGGGCCTTTGTGGGTGGGCTGCGCGGTGGGGCATGAGCACACGCCGCCCCACCGCGCAGCCCACCCACCGCCGATTGAGCCACGGAAAATAACAAAACTAACAAAACTAAACGTTTAGTTTTGTTAGTTCTGTCAGGAGGCCGCCTTCCATGCTTCCAGAGCCTAACTTTCCTGTAAGCCCCCAGGAGTTTATCGGTCGAAAAGCGCATCTCGACGCTTTCACTGAAGCCCTTCAATACAGCACCTTGACCGGAAGAATGGCATCTTTCGCAGTCCTTGGAGACTGGGGCATCGGCAAAAGCAGCCTTTTATTCAAACTGGCCGCCAATTGCCCGGATTCTAGTTTCCGAATGCTGCCTGTCACGCTCTCCCTTTCAAATGACATTTCGGATTATATGAAGTTTGCTGAGGCGCTTTGTGACCGGCTTGCTCACGCCCTCCTGACATCGGACTCGCTCGCAACCCGATTTCGGGCCGAAATTGAAAATTGGAAACTCACGCGAGTCAGCTTAGGAGCACTGACCATTGATCGCCACTCACAGCGATATTTCTTGAGTTCGGGAAGCGCCTTGCTGCGACACGCTCTCGGGGAAGCCTGGGACCGTTTCATTCGACCGGCCTACGCAGGTGCAATCTTCTTCCTTGATGACCTGCACAATCTTGCCACTCCAACTGTCCACGACACGGCATTAATAGTGAGGGACCAGTTTCAGAGTTTCGGAGTCGAGGGCGTCAACCTCAGCGTCTGTTTCAGCGCTAAGCCGGACTATTTTTCAGGCGTCCGTAGTTTTGCCGAACCCGCCGTCCGCTTCTACAACAAATGCACGCTGGAGCTGTTCAGTCTTGTAGAAACGTGACCAGCCCGAGTTTTTGTACCAAGGGTTGTGAGAGAGTGTACATCAGAAAACCCCTTGTGGAATTTGCAGCTCGTAGGGAGCCGTAGGCGACCGGAGAGCTGCAAATTGCGGCGCGAGCGCTGCCGGTGCAGGCGGCC
>DATGMH010000146.1:0-4800 GCA_035293725.1 Bryobacteraceae bacterium | reverse complement strand
GTCCACCGGCGAACTTATTGAACAGCCCTGGCTTTGGTTGGTTGCGCTGCCGCCCGCCGGTGAGCGAACGCGTATTGGTCTCGGCGTAATGAAATGCAGGGCAATCTGCGGTGTTCAAGATGATCTTCGTGCTTGGGTTCGGCGGTACCGCAGATGACAACAAGCGGCCTTCGTTCTGCGCCACTACCTCTGGCGTGAGAACGCGAGCTTCTTTTTCCCGATGGCTAGATATCCGCTGTCCACAATCTTGGAAACGACGTAGGTGCCGTTCACCAAATCGAAGTTGATGAGGTTCGGTTTGCCGTCCTTGAGTTCGTATATTGCGGGCTTCTCGGAAGCCGCGCACCTGATGTAGGTAAAGCGGTCGTCGTGGTAGATCACGGAGACAAGGAACGGCTGGCCGGTGCCTTTGGCTTCGAACCGATAATCGAACTGGAGCTTCGTCGCGTACTCGGAGCGGAATTTCTGAATCTGCTGTTGGGCGCTGGCCTGGGCTGCCTGAACCTGCGCGTTTGCCTGGTCGCGGATTGTCTGCATCTCGTGCTTGTACGCTTCCGCTTCGCTCGCTGAAACATAACCCTGCGCGAAAGCAGTCCCGCCGATACCGGATTGCTCCTTGGGCTCGATGAAGATTTTCAGGTCTGGCTCGACGTTCGGCTCGTTGCTGATTTCCTCAAGCAGGAACGAATAAACGTGTCCGCTGGCGGTGATGAGATTCAGGTTGCTGCGAATGCCCGCCTGAGCCGGGTGGATGTAGCAGAGATTATGTGCACCGTTGATGATCCAAAAATCTTTGTCGCCGGTCGTGAAGTCGAGGATTTCCTCGTTTTCGGGCAGTACGATGAGCGTTGAATAGCGCAGCTTGGCATGGACCGTGACGATATCGTCCTGGCCGTATTTCACGACACGGGCCGTGTCAGTCGCGGCCCGTGCTGGGAGCTGGGCAAGCGCGAGGAAAGGAAAAATGACAGCTAGAAAGAGCCTGAAAAAACTACGGCTACCAATGGCAGTCTTGAAGGTCACAGTGGTGCTCCTTTTGTGATAATTGAAACCTGCTGCCGGGCGACTTTCGTCACGGCGTGGGAATCACCTGGCAATCGGGAAGTTCATTGCGACTGCGGAACGTAACATTCGAGAATTGGCTGCGTAGCCACGGGTCCAAGACCGCTCGGGAACGATGGCTTCGCGAGCTCTATCCCTGGCCAGTCTTGGCGCAGGTTGATTGCGACGCTGCGCAAATAGGTCGGCCCCAACGAATCGCTTACGACGGAGCGCAGTATGAGGTAACACTCAAAGGCGTTCGATTCCAGCCTGATCGTGGCACCTACAAATTCCGCCTGTTTGTGGAATCAGATGGCCTTGGATGGCATTCGCGCTCGTACGCCGACGAATTTGAAATGTGCGGGGCCCCAGACGGTTCCTTCGTTACTCTCTTCCATAAGAATAAGGAAGAACCCCTTGAGAAAATCGCTCGGGCCTTCTTTAAACGAAGGTGGGCCGACCTGAAGCCCGCAATCTTTAAAACACTTGCAGTATCGAGATTCCTCGCTGCAAGCATCGCTGGCGAGGTGGCAGAAGATGCTTTTCGAGCATATTCCTTAATTCACTACCCAAAGAGTAGGCTCATCGGTAGTGCCGTTCCCATACTTGCGAGTGACGATGACCTGTGGGTCGGATATCGCTTCTTCTCGGAAGATGCTTATGAATGGGCTAGGCGCGCGGCCGGGAACGCTACGCGAGTAGTGGCTCTTTACTTTGCCGACACCAAATATCAATTCAAGCTCGACCTGCCGCCTCAAGCGACTGTCCTTTCGATAGCAGATATTGACTCAACGCAACTGGGCGGGCGACACGCTGACCTGATTCGCGTTCTGTTGCGAGGACTTGAACTCCCCACCGAGACACCTAGGCCTGAACAGCTTGCGCCGATCATCTTAGGATTGGCCAAAGCACCGGCCAGCAATTTGGTCGAGGCAGACGTGCATGAAGCGCTCGCAGCATTGAAGCGTCCCTGCAATTCAAAGTCGGAGCTCCGATATCAGTTGGCTGCCGCAGTTGTTCTGAATGCATGGGTCGAGAGCGAACGTCGGTTAGGATTTCCCCAACGCAAGAAATTCTATGCGTTCAAGCAGAAGGTTGATTCGCTCGCGAATTGGGCTATGACATCGCAGCTCGCTGGAGTCAACTTGTGGGCAGAGGGCCTGCCCCATTCCAAAACGCCAATTTTGTATATCAGAATCGATCAGGTGGATTTTAGCTTTCATGCGATTCCGCTCGCACGCCATCTTCTCGATTCAGGTGGCTCACAACTTACATGGAGTGGAGTCCGGCTGAAGCCAATTGCCCCATTCGTTCTCGCCTGGGCGAGGGGACTTCTCGACGCTGATGTTGGGACGGCATCAAGAGCGTAGGCGAGCGCACAGAACAGAGCCAAGCACGTCCTCATGGCTGGCCTCCGGCTAAGATTTCCAATCCCTTTTCAAACCCGTAGGTCTCGAATGCCTCGCGCCGCTTCCGGTTATCGAACGGGTCGTTTGTGTACAGCCAATAGCTCTTCGCGTCCACTTCGAGGTTGGCGACTTTCGCCAGGTCCGGCGTCTTGATGAGAAGCTGCTGCTTGGGGCGCAGCGTCGAGATGAGCTCGATTTCGTTGTCGTTCAAATTGAACTGGCGGCGGTACAGATCCCGATCCATGTCCGGGTTGGCGAGGAAAATTTTTGTTGGACAGCTTTCGATGATGATATCGAGGATTTCGGACTTGCGAAGCTCGTCGAGCGATTGCGTCGAGAGAATCATCGCGGCGTTCTGCTTCCGCCAGGTCTTGAGCGCCTCGATGATGTAACTTTTGATGATCGGGTTTTTCAGGAACAGCCAAGCTTCGTCGATGAAGAACGCCTTGAAGACGTGACTGATCTTCGGGTCGCGGATCACGCCGTTTGCGCGATGCAGAATGTAAAAAAGCAGCGGCTCCAGCATTTCCGGGTATTGGTTCATCCCCTGAAAGTCGAAACACTGGAATCGGGAGAACGTGATGGTGTCTTCCGCGTTGTCGAAGACGAAATCGAACTGCCCCTCTGTGGTCCACTTGGCGAGGCGGTCGGCGAGACGCCGGTCAAGTGTATTCGACAGGACAGTGAGCGTCCGAAGGCTTGGCTCGATTTCGTACAGATTCTCGATCTGCTGATAGAGGTCGCGCTCCTCGGCGGGCGTCAGTTCCATCGGCGAGGAGCCTTGAATCAGAACCTTCACGAAGAGCGCGAGGAAATCGAGGTTCTCCTTGGTTGGCCGCAACGAGAACGGATTGATTTTGAATCCAGGCGAATTGAGGCCGACGCGGACATACGTGCCACCAAATAGCCGAGTGAGGCTCTCGAAGCTGCCGCCCAAGTCGAAGATGAAGGTGTACGGATCGTATTTCTGCATGTTGGTGATGAGGAAGTTCAAAAGGAACGATTTGCCTGATCCGGTGCGACCCAGAATCATTGTGTGGGCCACGTCGCGGTGATGGAGGTTCAGGAAGTACGGCGTGTTGTGGTTCGTTTCGAGGACCGCAACATATTCCTGCCGGAGATGCCGATTCTCAGGCTCGCCACAGTGGAGGGTGAAGAGAAACGAATAGTCGGCGTAGTTCGTGTTGAGCAAATACATGGAACGGAGATTGAAAGCGGACCCGCCCGGCACCGTTGCTAGAAATGCGTTAAGAAGGTTGTATTTCTCTTCGTAAAGCTGGGCGTCGTGGACGCTGAAGACTTTGTAGAATTCGGCGCAAGCTGTGTCTACCTTAGCCGGATCGAGTTCGTAGATGACAACGCTCAGCGAAAAATGACCAAAGTAGTTCCCTTCGATTTCAAGCTGCTTGATGCTCTCGCCTAGCTCTCGAACCTGGGCTTCCTTGGAGTCGTCCACAAGAACGTCTGTCGGCGGAGCATCGGAGACATTGAGATGGCTCATGAGTGAGCGCTTCGTGTTGTGGAAGTGGCGGCGCTTCGACTGGATCGCCTTGCGGGTTTTGCCTGAATCTTCTTTCTTCCACTCCATGACGATGTGGAAGTTTGCCTGGATTTCGAGAAGGCTTTTGAAAATCAGCGGGAAACTTTGGGCTGACGGCTCCTTGAGCGTGAGGACTTTCACGTAGTAATCGTCAAGCCTGAGATGCCCGCGATGGCATTCGAGGTGCGATTCGCAGAGGTAATAGTCGAGAAACGTATCGTGCTTGATCCGGGCGAGTTGGAGTTTCTGGGGCGCGAAATTGAGCGTTCGCTTCAGGACTCGAAATGCTTCCTGCTTCGGTAGCAGCTGAACTCGAACGAAGTCGCTGACCTGCAAGATGAAGGCCCTCGCCTTCTGATGGAGCGTGGCAAGCGCTTTCGAGAGGTCTGTGTCGAGCAACGCGACCTGCTTGCGCGAAGAAAGAGCGGCGCGGATTTGTTGGAGCGCGTTACGCGGATTCTTCGGAAACTCGGAGATTGATTTGAGAAGGGCTTGCTTGTAGCGGAAGCCCTCAAAGATCACGACATAAAACACTTGAAGCGCATATAGGCTGTCGGCCTTTTGCTCGAAGTGACGAATGCGGTTCTCGATGGCAGCGTTGACGATGGGGTTCGCGTATTTTCGGTGCGGGATCGTTTCGTGGTTCCGCTTGAAGAGATACTGGTAGACGCGGAAGTTGCTGTCAAAAAGCCGAAACGCGGATTCGAGCCGTTTGGTGAGAGTGTCGAGCGCGTTTCCGTCCAGGCATTCATAATCCACGCCGTGAACCCGAAGGATGACGCCCACGTCGCCGGATTTCGTGAGGAAGGC
>DATGMH010000145.1:0-38406 GCA_035293725.1 Bryobacteraceae bacterium | reverse complement strand
CACCAGAGCGACGATGCCGTCGAACATATGGCCGCGCGCGACCAGCTCGATTGAGTCGGCGATGATTTCTCGGCTCACGAGCGAGGCCTTCATGCCTTCGGTACCCATCGTAATGCCGTCGCTAATCGCGATCGTGTTGTACTCCATCGGTGTGCCGCCGGCTTCGCGGATGCCGCGCGCGACGTCCTGAGCCAGCTCGCGCAGCTTGAAGTTGCAGGGCATGGTGCCGATCCAGGTATTGGCGATGCCGATGATCGGCTTTTTCATGTCGTCGTCGGTGAGGCCGATAGCTTTTAGGAATGCGCGCGCAGGAGCGCGTTCCTTGCCCTGAGTAATGGTATGACTCGGAAGCTTCATAAGAAATACCAGTGTATGCGACGGGGGCGGCGATTCGCTAGATTAACTCGAAGGGCAGCGGCGGGTCCGGGGCTTTGAGGGCGGGCTGCCGGAAGGGGCCGGGCAACGCGAGTTCCGAGCAGATGAGATGGCTGGTCGTCCTGGGCGCATTCCAGCTGGTCCACCAGCTTCGAGTGGCCCCGTCGCCCTACGAGTGTGCGCCGAACGAAGGAAATAGGAGGACAACCATGGCTTTGACGCGCGATTTTAAGGAAACCATCCGCGCCCGTGCAGAACGGGACCCAAGGTTCCGCAAGGAGCTTCTGCGAGAAGGTGTCGAGTGCATGCTCGCGGGCGACATCGAAACTGCGAAGACCATTCTTCGCGACTACATCAATGCCACGGTCGGATTCGCCCAACTTGCCGAGCGCACGCACATTCCCTCCAAAAGCCTCATGCGGATGCTTGGCCCTGCAGGCAATCCCCGCGCCGGCAATCTCTTCGAGATTGTCAGTTTCCTGCAGCAGCGGGAGGGCGTGCGCTTCCGGGTCAGGACGGCGCCAGTGTAAGAGTCCTGCCAATGGTTTTCACGGCAGTCGCGTGGGGTTGCGGTGCGGTTCGCGCCGTGCAGGCTTGGCTCGGGTCCAATCCCGCCGTTACAGAATATTGACGGCACGCGCCGCGATGAGCGCGACGGTTGCGAGCGAGATGGAGGCTTGCACGATCATCATGAGCTTGGCCCAGCGTGAAAGCACGGGGACATCGGTCGGCGAAAAGGCCGTGCTGGTGTTGAACGCGAGAAACAGGTAGTCGACGAAGCCGGGACGCCAACTGCCA
This sequence comes from Bryobacteraceae bacterium, assembly GCA_035293725.1. Classification (GTDB taxonomy): domain Bacteria; phylum Acidobacteriota; class Terriglobia; order Bryobacterales; family Bryobacteraceae; genus Palsa-89. The sequence continues at coordinate 37,233 of DATGMH010000145.1, read as the reverse complement.
TCGTGCTTGCCTGGGATCATCATCTGGGGGAAGAGGAATGCGCCTTCCGTATGCGTGCGGCGTAAATCGCGGGCATTAGGACCGCCGGCATCGAGCCGCCAATACCAGGAAGCGAAGACCAGCACGTTCGCAACCCAGAGCGTGACGGCGGCACGCAGGAGCACCTGCGGCGTGTCGCGATGCGCGGGCAGACGCATGATAAGCAGAGACAGCGACCACACCATGGAAGCGGTCAAGCTGCCCAGAACGATGTGTCCGAGCACTCGATTGAGGACCAGACGTCCGGCGCGATGCGCCAGAATGGTGGGAACCAGAAACAGCGACACGACTACCAGGAGCAACCAGCCAGGGCCAAAACGAAAAGGCTCAGGCAGAGCAAAGTGCAGAGCGGCGGTGGCGAGCACCGCGAGAACGGCGGGCCAGCGCGGCTCGTTATCCGTTTGTTGCCGGACTTCCGGCGCACTGGCAAGGGACGGATGATACTCCTTCATAGGAAGCTATGATGAATGTAGCAGGACACCTCCCCAGATGAAGGTTGTAGTACGCAGTTCTTCGCTGCTCTTCACGTTGTTATCGATCATTTTTCACGCGCCGATTCGCCGGGCCAAGCGGCTGGAGAGCGTATCCGAGGAGCCAAGGACGGAACTGGGATCGCCCGCGGTGCCACACAGGGATGCCGGTAGAGCGGTGGAGACCGGCCGCCAGAGCGATCTGTTCTTCTAGAAGCAACCCAAAAACGGAGCGCGGGCCGCTCACTTGGGTGATTGGAGGGAAATGGCGCGCCTGGGAGCTAGCTCGGTACTGCTCAGTACGGTACGGCTCCCCTGCATAGCATTTTCAAATCTGTCAAAACCTGCTACAGTGATCTGGCCTTTAACTCGCCCGATTGGCGTCGCCCGAATCCGGCCGGTCGCGGGTAAACCTTGAAGACATGACCTGCCTGGATCCACGAAATGCTTTTCTCGAAGCGGCCGAGGCAGCTTTGCGATGCGACCCATGCGCAGGCACTCCGGCGGTTTTGAGCATCGGCTTCAATCGGTTTCACGAAATTGGCGAACTCTTGGGCTATGGCGCAGCCGATCAACTGCTGGAACAGGCGAGCAGCCGGCTAGCGGCCGGTCTGTCAAGCGCAAGCGGCTCCGCAGCGCGGCTGTACGACAATTTCGCGGCAATCCTCACCGGGACGGCGGACCCTGACAGCGTGCTCGGCGTAGCACGCGGCCTGCGGGATACTCTCAGCGAGCCGTACCGCATCCAGGGCGAAGAAGTTCGACTGACTGCTAGCGTTGGGATAGCGATGTTTCCGGAGCATGGCAACAGCGCAGAGCATCTATTGCGGCATGCCGAGTGGGCGCTACGCGACGCACACCAGTCGGGAACGAGGTCGGCGATACTGTTCGACAGCGCGCGGCATGCCGCAGCGATGGAGCGGCTGCGATTGGAGAACGCGCTGCGGCGCGCGATAGAAAATGGCGAACTGGAGCTGCTTTACCAGCCCGTGGTCAGTCTATTTGGGAAGGTGCAAGCATTTGAGGCACTGCTGACCTGGAATCATCCCGTACGCGGCGCGCTTGCCGCCGGTGAGTTCATTCCGATTGCCGAACAGACAGGAATAATTGCCGACATCGGATGTTGGGTAGTGGAGCAGGCCTGTTTGGCGGGCGCTGGATGGCGGAAGAACGGCGGCCCTGAGTTTTGGATGTCCGTCAATGTGTCAGCGCGCCAGTTCGAGAGGGACGACTTCGTGGACGCAATTTCGGCCGCGCTGGCGATGAGTGGCTTTCCGGCACGCTCGCTCGAGCTGGAATTGACAGAGAGCTGCATTATGCGTGATGTAAACGCTTCGGCCCGGCGGATGGCGCGCCTTCGCGAGCTGGGAGTAAGCATCGCGATCGACGACTTCGGCACGGGATACTCGTCGCTGAGCTACTTGCATAAGCTGCCGGTGGACACTGTGAAGATCGATCAATCGTTCCTGCGGGGGATAGCGCAAATGGACGGTTCGCTTCCGGTGGTGCAAAGTATTGTTCGCCTGGCCCACGGAATGAGACTAGCGGTAGTGGCCGAAGGAGTGGAGACCCAGGCGGAATTGGAGCTGATCCGGCTGCTGGGATGCGATATGGCGCAGGGGCATTTGTTCGGGCGGATGTTGCACCGCGAAGAGGCCGGGCGCCTGCTCGCAGCGGAGGCGGTTTCGGCGGCGCGCGCGCGGGGGTAATGTTCAAACGCAGCGCGCGGCCGCGGCGCTGTGATCAGGCCAGGGTATTGATTGCCGCTGGATGGGCTTTTTCGTAGGCCGCTATGGCCGGTTCCTGCTGGAGGATGTAGCCGAGTTCGTCGATGCCTTCGAGCAAGCAGTGCTTGGCGAAGCTATCGACCGGGAACTCGATGGCGCGGCCTCCCGGCAGGGTCAGCGTTTGTGTGGCGAGGTCGACTTTCACCGTTGCATCCGGGTTCGCGAGCAGTTGTGCGTGAACATCTGATGGGACGACGATCGGCAGCAGGGAGTTCTTCAACGAATTCTGGCGAAAGATATCCGCGAAAGAAGTGCTGATCACGGCGCGGAAGCCATATTGCGTGAGCGCCCAGGGCGCGTGTTCGCGCGAACTGCCGCAGCCGAAGTTATCGCCGGCAAGAAGAATCTTGGCGTCTTTGGCGGCGGGCGTGTTGAGAATGAATTCGGGGTTGGGGTTGCCGCCGGCATCGTAGCGCCAGTCGTAGAAGAGCTGGTCACCGAGGCCCTCTTTAGAGATGGTCTTCAGGAACCGCGCCGGAATAATCTGGTCGGTATCGATATTGTCGATGGGCAGCGGAACCATGCGGCTTTCGAACGGTGTGAACTTGGTCATGGCAGTAACTCCCGGACGTCGGAGACCGTTCCCGTAATGGCGGCCGCGGCCGCGGTAAGCGGACTGGCTAGAAACGTCCGGCCACCCTTGCCTTGCCGTCCCTCGAAGTTGCGATTGCTGGTGGAAACGCTGTACTGGCCGGGTTGAAGCTGATCGCCGTTCATAGCGATGCACATGGAGCAGCCTGCTTCGCGCCACTCGGCGCCGGCATCGCGGAAGATTTGATCGAGGCCCTCGGCTTGCGCTTGCTCTTTCACTTGATGCGAGCCTGGAACCACCATGACGCGCACGCCGGGATGGACTTTGCGGCCCTTCAAAAGGTGGGCGGCGTTGCGAAGGTCGGAAATGCGCGAATTGGTGCAGCTTCCGATGAATACAACGTTGACCGGATGGCCGAGCAGCGGCTTACCGGGCGCGAGGTCCATGTAGCGCAGCGCCTTGGCGAGCGACTCGCGCTCCAACGGATCGGAAATGCCGGCAGGATCGGGAACCGGCGCGCCGATCGGAATACCCATGCCCGGGTTCGTTCCGAAGGTAATCATGGGTTGAAGCGAAGAGGCATCGATGGTGATGCTTTTGTCGTAGGTCGCGCCCGGATCGCTGGGCAAAGTACGCCAGCGCGTCAGGGCTGCATCCCAGTCTGCACCCTTCGGCGCGTAGTGCCGGCCCGCCATGTATTGGTAGGTGGTCTCGTCGGGCGCAATCAAGCCTGCTCGCGCGCCCGCTTCGATGGACATGTTGCAGACCGTCATACGCTCTTCCATCGAGAGGGCGCGAATGGCCGGGCCGCAATATTCGAAAACGCAACCCGTGCCGCCGCCGATGCCGATGCGCGCGATCAGGGCCAGAATGATGTCTTTGGCGGTGACACCGGCATTCAGCGAGCCTTCCACCAGCACCTGATACGTTTTCGATTTGTTCTGGAGCAGGCACTGGGTGGCAAGCACATGCTCCACTTCGCTGGTTCCGATGCCGAAGGCGAGAGCGCCGAACGCGCCGTGCGTAGCGGTGTGGCTATCGCCGCAGACCACGGTCATGCCGGGCTGCGTCAATCCCTGTTCGGGGCCAATGACGTGTACGATCCCTTGGTTGTCGCTGTTCAGGCCAAAGCAGCGGATTCCGAATTCGCGGCAATTGGCCTCTAGCTGTGCGACCTGTGCGGCTGCGACTCTGTCCACGATGGGAAACGAGCGCGGCGTGGTGGGCGTGCTGTGATCGGCAGTGGCGATGGTGAGATCGGGCCGGCGGACCTTGAGTCCGCGCTTCCGCAGTCCTTCGAATGCCTGCGGCGAGGTGACCTCGTGCGTCAGGTGCAGGTCGATGAACAGAAGGGCGGGCGCATCGGGTTGCTGCGCTACAACGTGGTTGTCCCAGATTTTTTCGATGATCGTGCGGGGTTTCATATTACGCTCGCTACGGCGTCTCCGACTTGCGACGTGCTGGCCGGTGCGCCGGCGGGTTTGAGGTCCGCCGTGACCCGGCCCGAGTTCAAGACCTCTTCGACCGCGCGATTAACCGCGGCGGCTTCTTCTTTAAGCCCGAAACTATATTCAAGCATGGCGGCGACCGATCCAATGGCACCGAAGGGGTTGGCCTTGTTTTTCCCGGCGATATCGGGCGCCGAGCCGTGCACGGGCTCGTATAAGCCGACCCACGCGCCGGACGGCTTGCGGTCGCCAATCGAGGCGGACGGAAGCATGCCGATGGAGCCAGCCAGGACCGCGCCTTCGTCGCTCAGGATGTCGCCGAACATGTTTTCGGTCACCAGCACGTCGAAGCGGCGCGGATTCAGGATCAGCTGCATGGCGCAATTGTCGACCAGCAGGTGGTCGAGTGCCACGTCAGGAAATTCCTGGGCGACTTCCACCACCACCTTGCGCCACAGCTGCGAGGTTTCGATCACGTTGGACTTGTCGACGCTGGTGACTTTCTTGCGGCGGTTGCGCGCCAGGTGAAACGCCATGCGCGTGACGCGTTCAATCTCCGAGCGTGTATAGGCCATGGTGTTGACCGCGCGCTCTTCGCCGTTTTGGTAAATGCCGCGCGGGGTGCCGTAATAGATGCCGCCTGTCAGTTCGCGCACGATGATCATGTCGACGCCATCGACCAATGCGTTCTTGAGTGGTGAAGAGTCCAGCAGGGCTTTGTAGGAGCGGACCGGGCGGAGGTTGGCGTAGACGCCCAGGACTTTGCGGATACCGAGCAGGCCGCGCTCGGGCCGCTTCTCGGGCGGTGCGTTGTCGAATTCGGGCAGGCCGACAGCGCCCATGAGGGTGGCGTCGGCGGCGAGGGCTCGGTCGACAGTTTCCTGCGGCAGCGGGTTACCGGTCTTGTGGATCGCGATCCCACCGAGCGGGCCTTCGGTCAGTTTCAGCTCGTGATGAAAGCGGCTAGCGATCTTTTCAACAACTTTGACTGCTTCGCATGTCACTTCGGTGCCGATGCCGTCGCCGGGGAGGATGAGGACGTTGAGTTGCATTTATGTTCTTAGTATCACTTGCCAGGCTATTCAAACTTGGAACAGCTCGAATTGCAACTACAGTCAAAGCGTTCGCACCAGTATGAACGCGGCATGCGCGAGTGGGTGCGCTATAAAGCGGCTGCCACAGAGGTTTGGCCCAGAATCTCGTGAATCAGCGCGATGATCTCTTCGTTGCGTACGCCTTTTTTGCGATCGGCCAGGGCGGTGAAGCGCTCGTAAAGCGCGTCCAGTTCTGGGCGGTTCAGGTCGAAACCCAGATCGGCGGCGCGCTTGTTCAGCGCGTGCCGGCCGCTATGCTTGCCCAGCACCAGCTTGGTTTCCGGCACTCCGACGGTGCGCGGTTCGATGATCTCGTAGGTGGTGCGTTCTTTCAGATAGCCGTCCTGATGGATCCCCGCTTCGTGGGCGAACGCGTTGTCGCCGACGATGGCTTTATTCGGCTGCGGGCCGAAAGTGATGGTCTGTGCCAAAAGCTGGCTGGTCGAGTAGATCTGCTCAGTCACGATCTTGGTTTCGAACGGCAGCTTATCCTGCCGGGTCCGGAACGCCATGACGATCTCTTCGAGCGAGGCGTTGCCTGCGCGTTCGCCGATTCCGTTCACGGTACACTCGATCTGTCGCGCTCCGGCCTGGACCGCTGCGATCGAGTTGGCCACCGCAAGGCCCAAGTCGTCATGGCAATGCACGCTGATGATGGCGCTGTCGCCCAGTGCGCGGACCATACGGCCGATCAAGGCCGCGTATTCTTCGGGAACCGAGTAGCCGACGGTGTCGGGCAGGTTCACGGTTCGGGCGCCGGCCGCGACCACTGCGCGCGAGATTTCCTCCAGGAAATCGGGATCCGTGCGGGTGGCGTCTTCGGCGGAAAATTCGACGTCCTCGGTAAAATGGCGGGCCAGTTCGACCGCGGCAACTGCTTCATCCAGAACCTGTTGAGCGCTTTTCTTTAGCTTGTACTTGAGGTGGATCTCGCTGGTCGCGATGAAGGTGTGTATACGTGGGCGGCGGGCGTGCTTGAGCGCCGCAATGGCGCGCTCAATATCGGGCGTGTTGGCGCGGGCCAGAGCGGCGACTTGCGCCCAGGAGAACTCACGGCTAATCGCATCCACAGCCTCGAAATCTCCCTCGGAGGCGATCGGAAATCCGGCTTCGAGGATGTCGACGCCGAGGTCCACTAGTTTTCGGGCCAGACGCAGCTTCTCGGGTACGGTCATGCTGCAGCCGGGCGATTGTTCGCCGTCCCGGAGGGTTGTATCGAAGATATAGACGCGATTGGTCATGAGTCCTCTCTGGGTTCGCTTTCATTATCGAAGCCAGCCGCGGATTTAGCAAATTTATAATATTGCGCAGCATCATAAGTAATGATAATGTTATAAATGGCGCTTATGGAACTGTATCCTTTGAAGGTTCTGCTCACGGTGGCTGACGAGAAGAGCTTTTCCCGCGCGGCCGAGAAGCTCCTGCGAACCCAGCCGGCGGTGTCGCTGGCGATTCAAAAGCTGGAATCGGACTTCCAGGAGAAACTGATCGACCGGTCGGGGAAGGATCTGCTGTTGACCGATGCCGGGCGAATCGTCTACGAATACGCGCGGCGGTTCGAGAATCTGGAGGGCGAGCTGGAGAACGCGCTGGCCGAATTGCGCGACAATTCGGCAGGGCGGCTGGTGGTGGGGGCCAACGAATCGACTTCGCTGTATCTGCTGGGGCACATCGAGCGGTACCGGCGGCAGTATCCGAAGGTGAAGGTGCAGGTGCGGCGGGCGCTGTCGAGCAAGATTCCGGGCGAGCTGATCGATGGGGATCTGGAGCTGGGGGTCGTTAGCTACGATCCTGAAGACGACCGTCTGCAGAGCATCGTGATCTATACGGATCACCTGGCGTTCGTGGTTTCGCCGCAGCATCGCTTTGCCGGGCGGAAGCAGGTAAGCATCAACGAGCTGGGGATGGAGACGTTCATAGCACACAACGTTTTGTCGCCCTATCGCGCCGTGGTGATCAAAGAGTTTCAGCGCCACAAAGTGCCGCTCAACATGGACGTCGAGATGCCGACCGTGGAGACGATTCGCAAGATGGTGCAGCGGAACGAAGGAGTGGCATTCCTTCCGCACATGACCGTGGCGCAGGATGTCGAGCAGGACGCGCTGCGGGAAATCAAGGTGACCGAGCTTGCGATGGATCGGCCGATCCGTCTGGTGTATCCGGCCAAGCGAAGCTTGAGCCATGCGGCGCGGGCGTTTTTGGAGTTAGTGCGCGGAGCGTAATCGGCTCGGGGGCGGCAAGGTGGAGTTGATGGGAATCCTCGCGGACGCGGCACCTGCCGCGGCGCGAACGGAAACTCTTTGTGAATGCCCAAAGTTCCGTATGATAACCAGTAGGCCAAGAAAAAAAGGAACCGACAACGCATGCTCGACACCGCCGCCGTCCGCGCCGGCGAAGAACTGAACCATGAGGCGCTGATTCAGTACCTGCACGGCAAGCTCGAGGACGTAGACCATCTCAGGATCGAGCAATTCCCCGGCGGCCACTCTAATCTCACGTATCTGCTGCGCACCCCGGCGCGCGAATATGTGCTCCGCCGCGGCCCGCTCGGGCCCGTAGCTCCGAAGGCCCATGACATGGCGCGCGAATACAAGGTCCTTAAGGCTGTCCATCCTTTTTTTCCGCCCGCGCCCGAAGTGTTCCACCTGTGCGAAGATCCCTCGATCATCGGGGCCATCTTTTTCATCATGGAGCGCCGGCATGGGATCGTGGTTCGCGATCGTGTCCCGCCCGAATTAGCCGTCTTCCCCGATTACCCGCGGCGCGTAAGCCGCGGCTTTGTCGATTGCCTGGTCGCGCTGCACTCCATCGATATCGTTCAACACGGCCTGGTGGCGCTCGGCAAGCCGGAGGGCTTTCTGGAGCGCCAGGTCCGCGGCTGGTTCGAGCGCTGGAACCGCGCTAAGACCGAAGAAATCCCGCTGATGGACCGCATCATCCAGTGGCTCACCGACCGGTTGCCCGCATCGCCGCCTCCCACGCTGGTTCACAACGATTTCAAGCTCGATAACGTGATGCTCAACCTGCAAGATCCTGGCCGCATCGAAGCGGTGCTCGACTGGGAAATGGCGACGGTAGGCGACCCGTTGGTCGATCTCGGCCTGATCCTGTGCTATTGGGCGCAGCCCAGCGATCCGGGCGGTACCAAGGCCTCGATCACCGCTCAACCGGGCTGGTTTACTCGCGGCGAACTGATCGGCCGATATGCCGAAAAGACCGGCCGCGATATGTCGCTCATCAGCTATTACGAAGTCTTCGCCATTTTCAAACTCGCTGTCGTTCTGCAGCAGATCTACGTTCGTTTTCATCGCGGCCAAACGCAAGACGAGCGCTTCCGTCATTTCGACAAGCGCGTTCACAATCTGATTGATCAGGCTGCCGCGCTGATATAATCCGAACTGCATGGCCCTTCAGGAAACGCTTTATCAAGTCTCTGACCGCGTCGCCACCATCACTCTAAACCGGCCCGACAAGCTCAATGCCTGGACCGGAACCATGGAGCAGGAGGTTCGCGCCTCCATCCATGAAGCCGAGCGGGACGAAAACGTTCGCGTCATTATTCTGACCGGCGCCGGCCGCGGATTTTGCGCGGGCGCCGACATGTCGCTGCTCAGCAATATTGCGCAGCAGGGTGTAGCCGGCCGGGAACATGCGCTCGCGAATACCGGCAATGGCCAACGCGCCGGGGTTCGTCCGGACTTTCAGAAAAAATATTCGTATTTTCCTTCCATTCAGAAGCCTGTAATTTCCGCCGTGAACGGACCGGCCGTCGGTTTGGGCTTTGTGATCACGCTTTATTGCGACCTGCGCTTCGCCTCCGATGCCGCGCGCTTTGGAACCGCTTTCGCCAAGCGCGGGTTGATCGCCGAATATGGCCTGGCCTGGATGCTGCCGCGCCTGATCGGACCTGCCAATGCGCTCGATATGCTCTTCTCGGCGCGAATGGTGGATGCCAACGAAGCCCTGCGCATCGGCCTGGTTAGCCGGGTGTTCCCTCAGGATCAATTCATGAATGGTGTTCTGGCTTACGCCAAGGAACTCGCCTATAGCGTCAGCCCGCGATCGATGCGCGTGATGAAGCAGCAAGTCTACAACGCGATGTTTGAAACATTGTCCGAGGCCTTCGATAGCTCCGAGCAGGAGATGCTGAAGAGCCTGCAATGCGACGATTTCAAGGAAGGCGTTGCACATTTTCTAGAAAAAAGAGCCGCTGCCTTTACCGGCCGGTAAGGAAATTCCATTCCTATGCATTTCGAGTTTTCCGATAAAGTGAAGTCTCTCCAAAAGCAGGTCCAAGCTTTCATGGATGAGCACATCTACCCCAATGAGCAGCGCTATCTCGCTGAGGCGGAAGAAAACGACCGGTGGCAGCCCTCGCGCATCATTGAGGAACTGAAACCCAAGGCACGCGCGGCCGGGCTCTGGAACCTCTTCCTGCCTGAGGATGAGCACGGCGCCGGGCTCACGAACCTCGAATATGCGCCGCTATGTGAAATCATGGGCCGCTCGCCGATGGCGCCCGAAGTGTTCAACTGTTCCGCGCCCGATACCGGCAACATGGAGGTTTTGGCGCGCTACGGCACGCCCGAGCAGAAGGAGCGCTGGCTGAAACCGCTGCTGAATGGCGAGATCCGGTCCTGCTTCGCGATGACGGAGCCCGCCGTGGCCTCTTCCGACGCCACCAACATTGAAGCCAGCATCGTCCGAGACGGCGACCAGTACGTGATCAACGGCCGCAAATGGTGGTCCTCCGGCGCGGGCGATTCGCGCTGCAAAATAGCGATTTTCATGGGCAAAACGGATCCCGCCGGCCCGAAACATAAACAGCAGTCCATGATTCTCGTTCCGATGGATGCGCCGGGCGTCAAGATCGAACGCATGCTGAAGGTTTTCGGCTACGACCATGCTCCGCACGGCCATGGCGAGGTGAGCTTCACAAACGTGCGAGTGCCGGTCTCGAACATCCTGCTGGGCGAAGGGCGAGGTTTCGAGATCGCGCAAGGCCGTCTGGGGCCCGGCCGCATTCACCACTGCATGCGGCTGATCGGAGTCGCGGAGCGAGCGCTTGAAACTATGTGCCGCCGTGCCGGCGCGCGCGTCGCTTTCGGCAAGCGCCTGGCCGAGCAAGGCACCATTCGCGCCGACATCGCCAACTCTCGGATGGAGATCGAGCAAGCGCGCCTGCTGGTGCTCAAGGCCGCTTACATGATGGACACGGTTGGGAACAAGGCCGCGCGCTCCGAAATCGCCATGATCAAAGTCGTCGCGCCCAACGTGACATTGCGCGTTCTTGACCGCGCCATCCAGGCGCATGGCGGCGCGGGCGTTTGTCAGGACACGCAGTTGGCCGCGGCTTGGGCCAATTCTCGAACGCTGCGCCTGGCCGACGGCCCCGATGAAGTGCACCGCGAAAGCGTTGCCAAACTCGAACTCGAGAAGGTGCTCGGCAAGGCTGGGGCTACCGTCTCGGCCCGATGAGCACTCTGGTTCTGGTCCGCCACGGTCAGGCGCGGCCGTTTCAGCCAAACTCAGACTGTCTTTCGGAAACCGGCATTCAGCAGGGCATCCAGCTCGGCGAATATTGGCGCGAGCATGGCATCGCGTTTGACGAAGTGTACAGCGGGACGTTGCTGCGCCATCGCCAGACCGCCGAAGCGGCCGGATTCAAAGACTACCAAGCGCTTCCGGAGTTCAACGAGTACAACGCCGAAGCAATTCTCCGCGCGCACCCCGACTGGGCGCCCCCCACAGACAACCGGCACTTGCAAAAAATGTTCGATGTCGCCCTGCCGCAGTGGATCGCCGCTAAGCTCGAGGCTCCGGGCGTGGAAAGCTGGGCCGATTTTCACGGCCGGGTTGAACGTGGCTTCCGTCAGATCATCGATGCCGACAAGCCGAGCCGGCGCGTCGTCGTGTTCACCTCCGCCGGACCCATCGGCGTCATGCTTCAAATTGCCTTGTGCGCCCCGGAGCAGACCGCAATCGAGCTGCACTGGCGTGTCCGCAATTGCTCCATCACCGAACTGGTCTTCACGCGCGATCGCGTATCGCTGGACCGCTTCAACACCACCCCGCACCTGCGCGAAGTCACTTTCCGCTGAATCGCGGCGCGCACTGGTGCGGACGGCGTTCTCCCGCGTTGAAGCGCCACGCGACGTTATGTGAATTTCTTCTTAGCAACGCTAATATCCCAATATTGCAGCGGCGCCGCCGGTCTCGGACAATAGATAAATGCGCCCTCTCTTTGCGGTTCTTCTCGCTGCCGCCACCGTTGCCGTCATGATCGCCCAACAAAGCTCCACCGCACCCGGCGAGCCGCAATTCACCGCTAACAACGAATTAGTCGTGCCGAGCGATTACCGCGAGTGGATCTTCCTCAGCTCCGGGCTCGGGATGACATACGGTCCCATAGGGGAGGCCAATGGCAACCGTCCTCTACTGTTCGACAACGTGTTCGTCGCGCCCGCCGCCTATCGCGCGTTCATGGCGACCGGCAAATGGCCGGAGAAGACCATGTTCGTGCTGGAGGCGCGCTCGAGCATCAGCAAGGGTTCGATCAACAACGGAGGCCACTATCAGAGCGAGCGCGCCGGCTTTGAGGCCGAGGTCAAGGACAGCTCCCGCTTCCCGGGCAATGGCTGGGCCTTTTTCGCGCTGGGTGATGCCAAGACGGCCAAGATGATCCAGCGCTCCGCGTCGTGCTACACCTGTCATCCCAGCAAAGGCGCCGTGGATAATACCTTTGTGCAGTTCTATCCGACCTTACTGCCGGTCGCCAAAGCCAAGGGCACACTCGCTGCGGCGTACCTCGAGGAATCGCCGCAAGCGCATTAATTACTGGCTAAATCCAAACCTTTTCGGCGGGGACGCCGCGCTTGCACATCTCGCACGAGCCGGCGTCTTTGTAGTAAGTCGCGTCTAATTTCGCCAAATAGTAGAAGGGCAGGGGACTGAAGTCCACCGTCTTCGGGGTTGGCTGATAAATGATCACCGCCAGCCCAACCACCTGCGCCCCGGTCGATTCTACGAGCCGCTTCAATTCTGCAAGGTTTCGCCCGGACCGGAGGATATCGTCCACCAGCAGCACCTTTTCTCCGGGAGTTTGCTCCAGATATTGGCGGAAATGCATCGGGCCGCCTTCTTGCTTGCGATCCGCCCAATATACCTGATGGGCGCGCAACGCCTCGCACACCCCGTATGCCACCGGTAGACCGCCGGTATCGGGCGACACGATGGACAGCTCCGGGATCATGGCGCGAATTTCCGAATTGGCGCGCAGCAAACGGCTCAGGCCGACGCTGAGTACCTTGGCGTGCTGGTAATAACGCATCGCCAATTGCACCTGCATGTACTCGGTGGCATGCAGACCGTTCGGATACTCAAAATGGCCGTCGCGAATCGCACCCGTGCGCCGCAGCAGGCCGACCACTTCTTCTTGCGTGGGGACAAGATGCATATCTCTTTCTATTATCCGCTGTAGCTGGCGATCCGCTCGTGGTTAATGACGCCTGGGAGATACTTAGTAAGCGCCTTTTCCAGTCAGCACGCGCGGAATGGTGCGCAGCATAATTTTCCAGTCCAGTGCCAGGGACCAGTTATCGATGTACTGCATGTCCATTTTCATCCACGTCTCAAAATCCAGCGTGTCACGGCCCATGATGGCCCACAAGCAAGTAAGCCCGGGCCGCATGCGCAAACGGCGCCGCTGCCAGGTCTGATACCGATCCACCTCTTCCGGTACAGCCGGCCTCGGGCCGACCAGCGACATGTCACCCTTCAGCACATTCCACAGTTGCGGCCATTCGTCAATGGAGAATTTCCGCAGGAAACGCCCGATGCGCGTCAGCCGGGGGTCGTCGGGAATTTTGAACGCGGTGGATTTGTGGCTCAAATGCTCCAGCGAGGATTTCAATTGTTCCGCGTTGTCGCACATCGACCTGAACTTGTAAAAAACAAACCGGCGTCCGTTCAACCCGCAGCGCTCCTGGCGGAATATAGCGGGGCCCGGCGACGTGATGCGGATGAGCAGCGCGATCAGAGCCATGAACGGGAACAGAAAAACCAGCGCCGCCGCGGCCAGGCCGATATCGATACCACGCTTGACCAGCAGCCGGATTTCATCGTGCGGCGCGGCCGAAAACGTCAGCAGCGGTGTAGCACCTAGCCGGTCCAGATAAACCTGGCTGTTGACGTGGGGGAAAAAGTCCACTACCACGCGCGTCCGCACCCCCTCCTCGTCACATCGAAGAAACACTTCTTCCATGGCGCCCAGACGGCTGCTGTCGACGGCAAAGATGACCTCATCGATCACGTGCTGGCGCAGCAATGCCGGTAAATCGGACAAGGGATGCCGGCGGTAGCTCCGCGATAACTCGATCTGGCCGGGCTCATCGTCGAGAAAGCCGACCAGGCGGATGCCGTAATCGGACGACTTCTCGAGCGCATGGCCCAGCTTGCGCGCGTTGTCGCCCGAGCCGACCACCATCACGTAATGCGCCGCCCCGAATTCGCGCCGCACCGCGCCGATCACGCGCGAGGCATTCAGCCGGAAAAGGCACAGCAGAATCCAGGCGTATGCAGCGAACAGCGCCACGAAGAAGCGGCTGAGGTCGAGCCGCAGAGCGAACTCGGCAATAACCACCGCTACAGCGCCGGCAAGGCACTGCTGGAACGTGTCGCGCAATACTACGCGCGGATGCGCCGAATCCAATTTCTCGTAAACATTGAACCAGTAACCGATGGACACCCAGCATAGCGCTGAGACGATCAGAAGAATTGCCGCAACGGGAGCGTCGATGAAGAAGTCATGCTCGAAATGCAGCCGGATTCGGGTCTGGTAGGCGGCGACGAAGGCCAACGATACCAGCATCATGTCCGTAAGTCCGAAGATCGCCTTGACTTTCCGGTAATGCCGGCTGAACATTCCGCAACACAGCATAACATGCGCGCAACCCTTATCTCCGTTAGAAAAATAGCTGAATCCCAAACAGACGTTTCCGAATCGGATGACTCATGGAAAATGAGGATTTGCGATATCCCGTCGGGAAATTCCATTTCCCTGACTCGGTTACCCCAGAAGAACGGAGTAAGTTTGTTGAACAAATCGCGGAAGCTCCGGCACGCCTGCGGGCGGCAGTAGCCGGGCTAAACGATGCGCAGCTCGATACGCCGTATCGTCCGGGCGGTTGGACAGTGAGGCAGGTGGTCCATCATGTGCCCGATAGCCACATCAACAGCTACACGCGTTTTCGCCTGGCTCTGACGGAGGATCAACCCACGATCAAGCCCTACGAGGAAGGCCGCTGGGCCGAGCTTGCCGATGCGCGCACCGCCCCCATTGAGGTCTCTCTGCGCCTGCTGGAATGCCTCCACTCTCGCTGGGTTGGCCTGCTACGATCGCTCAGCGGCGAGCAATGGAAACGCACGTTCCGCCACCCCGATCTGGGACTTGTGACTCTCGATAAGAACGCGGCGCTTTACGCATGGCACGGCCGTCATCACGTGGCGCACATTACAAACCTCCGCGACCGTAAGGGCTGGAAATAGCCACACGGAAATTTGAAAGTTTCCGCCAGTCTGCTCCATTCGTGTCTGAGTACCTAATCGCCGGTTAGTTCGGCGTCCTAAAAACGAAAGCGAGCAACATGAAGCGGATCAGCTTGTGGCGTGCGCACGCCTGCGTGCCGTGTTCGGACTCACGCGAACACTTTGAGCGTGGTTGCAGACTTAGCGTTCACGCGAGCGCACAGGACGGCGCGGCGTGCTCGTCCACGGAAATCGCGCTGCCGCGGCGTTCCATGGTT
This sequence comes from Bryobacteraceae bacterium, assembly GCA_035293725.1. Taxonomy (GTDB): domain Bacteria; phylum Acidobacteriota; class Terriglobia; order Bryobacterales; family Bryobacteraceae; genus Palsa-89. The sequence continues at coordinate 22,060 of DATGMH010000145.1, read as the reverse complement.
GGCACGAGTACGCGCGCCGCGCTGGCCCGAACCATTCGGCGCCTCACGCCCTGTGTTCTGGCAATCAGCATGGTGCCGAACGTTATCGCGGCGCAATGCAGCATCCCGATGTTTGCCGCCGCACGCTCGTTCGATGCGCACGGCGACAGCCCGTGGTACGTAGCGTCCGCCGACTTCAATGGCGATGGCAAAGCCGACGTCGCGGTGGCGAACCAAACCTCGAATACTGTGTCGGTGCTGCTAGGCAACGGTGATGCGACTCTTCAGACGGCGGCCACTTACCCGGTCGGCGCGGGTCCGAATGTTGTTGCAGTAGGCGATTTCAACGGCGATGGAAAGCCTGACTTAGCCGTCGCGAGCGCCGGCTGCGCTCCCTGCAAGCCAGGAGTTTTAGGCGGCGGCACTTGGGTATTGATGAACAACGGGGACGGCACGTTCCGGGCGGCCGTAAACGTGATCCCGAGCGGCACCGGCACAGTCGCTGTCGCCGACTTTAACGGGGATGGAAAGCAGGACCTGCTGGTCGCCGGCTTCGGTTCAGGCTCGGCTCAACTGCTTCTTGGCAATGGAGACGGCGCTTTTAAATCACCTACCGGAGTCACTTCTCCAAGCCAAGGCGGCCCGGGAATGGCCATTGGCGATATCAATGGCGACGGAAGGCCGGACATCGTCTCGCCGGATGCAACAACCGGCAATATCGTGGCCTGGCTGAACTCGGGCAACGGAACGTTTGAAGCTGTTTCTTCCGGAACGCAGACCTTGTTCGCAAGCTTCCTTCTGAGTGCACTCGGCGACTTCAATCACGATGGGAAGCTCGACGTTGTCACTCTCAACAGCAGCGGTAACTATATCCAAGTTTGGCTAGGGAACGGCGACGGCACGTTTAAATTACCAACCAACTACACCGTGTCGAATCTGCCCTCCAGCGTGGTCGTCGGCGATTTCAACGGCGACGGGCGGCAAGATCTCGCCGTTGCGGGAGGAGACGGGACGGCTCCTGCGATCGCTATGTTGCTCGGAAAAGGCGACGGAACTTTTCAGAACGCCGTGAACTACATCCCTAGTGGAAATCCGGTCCTGAGGCTCGCGATGGCGGACTTTAATGGCGACGGCCGCCTCGATCTGGTCGCCGTATCGCAGCTCGTCGGTCTGCCAGGCGGCGTTTGGATTATCCCTGGTAATGGAGACGGCACGTTTCAAACCGCCGCGCAATATAAGGCCGGTAGCTTTCCGCAAGGCGTTGCAATCGGCGATCTGAACGGGGATGGCATTCCCGATCTAGCCGCGGTCAGCAACGGTTCGAACACCGCTACGGTGTTTCTCGGAAAAGGAGACGGCACGTTTCAGCCCGCGGTAAGTTATCCAGCCGGCCAAGGCGCCTTTTCGATCGCGATCGCCGACATCAACGGCGACGGCAAGCTCGACATTGCAACCGCCAACGTCGGAGCCGGGACGGTCTCGGTGCTTCTGGGCAATGGCGACGGCACGTTCAAGCCCAAGATCGACACCACGATCACATTTGGTGCGTTCGGCCTGGCCGCGGGGGACTTCAACAAGGACGGCAAGGCCGATGTGGCGCTGGTCAGCCTGCTCGGTGTGACGATTCTGCTCAGTAAAGGCGACGGCACCTTCCAGGCGCCGGTGACCGCGGGCACGCGCTCCGGCAACGGCAACATCGTGGCCGCGGACGTCAATGGAGACGGCAACCTCGATCTAGTCGTCGCCAACATCAGCTCTAACACCGTCTCTGTGCTTCTGGGTAATGGCAACGGAACATTCAAGGCGAACATGGACGTGACCGCCGACACTAAATTGTCCGTTCAATCAGTGGCAGTGGGCGACCTGAACGGCGATGGCAAACCGGATTTGGTTGTGGCGAACTTCGGGTGTAATTCGTGCGATGCCAGCATCACGGGCAATCTCGCCGTTTTGATGGGAAACGGCGATGGCACATTCCAGAGCCCCGTCAATTACAACGCCGGCGACAAGCCACAGTGGGTTGCAATCGCGGATTTCAACGGCGACGGTTTCGCTGACGTGGCGGTGACGAATTTCCTGCCTTGGACCGTCTCCGTGCTGCTGAATCACGGCGACGGCACCCTTGCGGCGCCGTTTCCGTATGGCGCGGGCAACGGCACATCGTTCGTTGTTGCCGGTGATCTGAACGGCGATGGCAAACCGGATCTGGTCACCGCCAATGGGGGTTCAAATGACATCTCCGTCCTGTTGAACAATTGCTCGTGCAGCGGCGGAACCTGCGTGGCCATCACGTCCGCAGTACACGGGGCCAGCTTTGCGCCGGCGTTCTCGTCCGGCCAATGGGTGACGATTCAGGGCAACAACCTGGCGAACCTTCAACCGGCGATCGCCAGTTTCGCTAACGGCTCGTATCCAACCGTTTTCAATGGCGTAACGGTCAGCATCGGCGGCTTGCCCGCGTATTTGTATTACTTGAGCCCTGGGCAGTTGAACGTCGTCTCGCCAGACAATCTGCCGTCCGGCAATGCGCAGGTCGTTGTGACGAACAATGGGGTGGCCAGCGCACCCGTCTCAGTTTCGGTTCAAGCCTTCGCGCCCGCCTTTTTCCTTTGGCCGGGCGGCTACGCAGTGGCGACCGATCAGAATTTCCAACTTCGGGTGAAGAACGGAACACTCTCGGGAGTGACGACGACCCCCGCTAAACCCGGCGATGTCCTGATCCTCTGGGGCACTGGTTTCGGTCCGTCGAGCCCCCAGGTTCCGGCTGGCCATCAGGTGCCCAGCGATCGGACCTACAATGTCGCCAACCCAGTTCACGTAAGCGTGGGCGGCGTGAACGCGACCGTGTATGGGGCAGCTTATGCTCCTGCTTTTGCCGCGCTGGTGCAGGTTGCGATCCAGATTCCTGATTTGAGCGACGGCGATTATCCCGTGGTCGTGGATGTAGGCGGTGTGTCTTCGCCGTCGACCACGCTGCTGACGATCAAGAAGTAGCGGTTAGCGCGCGAAAATAGCATGCGGCAGCGGGCCGGTGTCGCCCGACAGAATCACGGGCGCCCAGTACAGAAACGAGTGTGTCGCCGGCGTCTTGAGCAGTTGCAACTGAGCCTGGCGCAACGCTTCGGCACGATCGATGCCCGCTGCCAGCTGTTTGTAGAAACGCTCCATGAGCGTACGCTGCGGAGCGTCGGCCACGTTCCAGAGCGGCGCTACAAATGTTCGGACGCCGGCGATTGCGGCGGCGCGCTGCATGCCGTAGACGCCTTCGCCGGACGAAGGTACGCCACCCGCCATTTGACACTGCGAGAGGACCAGCATTTCCGTTCCCTCGAGATCGACGTTTTCTAATTCCGATGCGGTGAGCAGACCGTCCTGCGTCGAAGGGCCGCCACGTCCGTACGCTTCTTCCAGTACGATCGCGGAAAGGCTCATCACGCGCGCCGCCGGATCTAGTCCCGCGGCGCAGCCCGGAGAGCTCGGATCGCTCCGGCAATCTTCGTTTCCTCGAATAACGCCGTGCCCGACCACATGCAGCAGGGCTGGGCTTCGAAGCTGCTTCACCTGCTGTTCGGTGGCTTGGCCTTCACCCAGCAAGCGCGCCGAGGGAACGATGCCTTGCAGCCGGTGGGCTTCCGTTGTGGCTCCTTGCAGGCGACTGAGGCGTTCGGCGCGGAACACGCTGGCGATTGGTGCAGCGCTCGCTGCTCGGGTGCGTGCCGCGCCCGGGCTAACCGCAATCACGGGTGTCGAAAGCGGAATGGTACCTGAATGCTGCGCCACCAGGTCGCGGCCAGCCGGGACATAGCCGATCGCAAACCGCTCGATAAGGAAATGATCATGCGCATCCGTGAGCGCACCAAAGGGGACGAGCGTGAGCATGCCATCGGGGGCGACGCGAATGCGGTGGACTGTCTGACTGGCGAGCCAAGGCTCCAGGGGAGCGAGTACGGCTTTGGACAACTGCTGGAGCTCCCTTTGTGCGGTTTGTTCGGCAGTGCGGGCGGGACTGCGCTCGCCGCCGCTCAGCGCATCGCTCCAGTCGTGTACAGCCTCGGAAAGGTCGCACACGGCCTGATCGATCGGTGCTGCGGGACCTAAGTCGACCCAACGCACATTCCGTGCGATATCCATCACGAACGCGCCGTAGCGCGCCGGCGAACGAGCCTCGCGCGTGCTTGGCTGGTAGGCGACGAATTCGACGAAAACCTCGTCCGGCGCGAGGTGCGCCCGAATATCCTCGAATCGGGCCGGCTTGAACCCGCCCGCCAATCCCGGCGCCTCCCGGCTGAGCGCGGTCTCCAGTGCGTCCCGGCGCTGTTGTAGCACTTGAATCGCGGCTACAGCGTCCTTACCTGATTCCGCGCTCCACTTGGTCCGTAAGTCCGCGAGCAGCCGCTCGTAACGTCCCGCGAGTTGCGTGTCAGGCAGTGAGCAGCCGCCCACCACGGCGGGTTTCAGGTCCCGATATCCGAGAGCGATGCTTATGGACGACTGACATTCGACCACCTCTTGCCATTCGTTGAATCGCTTCAAGACAGCGGAATCGGAACTGACACGCAGCCGCTCGCGCCAATCGCGCACCTCATCCAGCACCCGGCCCTTGCGGCGGGCTACGGCTTCGAAGGCCAAAGCCCCGGCGTCGGGGACTCGATCACCTGCTCTTTGCTGGAACGAGATCAGCGCGGGGATGGGGTCATCCAGGGTCGCGAGTTCAGCGAGCTTGCTTGTCTCGGATCCGGTGTCCAAAATATCGCTGAGCACGGCATCGTTGATTTCGAAGCTACGGCGATAGAGCGCAGCGGCCTCTCGATATTTGCCTTGTTCATCGTTCAGCGCCGCCAACTCATGGTCGAAGCGGCCCACGTCGGGATGATTGGCTCCCTGGGTTTCCGTAACGATCGCGATGGCCTGCCGTAGCCGTTCCTCGGCCTGCGGATACTCATGCGCGGCTTGATGAACCAGAGCGAGATTCTCCAAAAGGCTGGCATAAACCGGGTGCTTTTGTCCGAGTCCCTTTTCGGCAACATCGAGAGCCTGCTGCAGGTTCTTGACGGCATCCGCCAGATTCCCGAGCTTTCTTTGCGACTCCGCCAGGCTGAGAAGGGCGCTGGCAAACTCGAAGGGAGGATGGTCCGAGGACTTGGAAAAAATTTCGACAGATTCCTGCAGAAGGTTTGCGCCTGCCTTTGGGTCGCGCGCGAAAACCAGCCTGCCATAGTTGCGCAGCGTGGCCGCGACCAGCTCATGGTTTGGACCGTAGATCTTTCTGCGCGCGGCAAGCGCGGCCGTAAAGTCAGCCTCGGCGGCCGTGACGTTGCCCATGGCTTGGTAGAGATTCGCGCGGTGATCCAGCACCTGGATGTAGATCGGGTGCTGTTCCCCCAGTTCTTTTTTCAGAAGCTCTGCCGCCTGGTTGTAATACTTCTCGGAAAGCGCGTAATGGCCGAGTTCCATCTCCAGCAGCGCCGGTCCGGTCAGGCTGGTGGCGTAGATGGGGTGCTGCACGCCCGGGTTTTTACTCAGCACATCGAGGCCGGTTTGGAAATCTGCCTCGGCTTTTTGATATCTCCCGAGCCGCTGGTCGTTGCCTGCGATATTGATGAGCAGTGTCCCGTATTCAGCGGGCGGGCTCTTTGGGTCGAGTTGCGCCTCATAAATGGCCCGCGCCTTAGAAAAGACGGAGTCCGCCAGCTCGTATTCCCCGTGGGCGTCGTAAATAGAGCCGAGCGTCTCCATGGTTTCGGCGAGCAACGGATCTTTGGCATCCAGTACGCGTGTCCGAACCGCAACGGCTTCTTCGGCGAATTTGCGGGCTTCGTCCAGACGCCGGGTATCGCGGCAAAAGAGCGCGAGGTCGTTCAAGCTCTCGGCGTAATCCGCTGTGTCGGGGCCGACTTGATTGCGGCGGATTTCGAGCGCCTGGCGCAGCAGCTTCTCGCCGTCTTTGAGGTTGCCGGAAACGTAGTAGAGATACCCAAGACGATCCAGGCTGCGGCCGGACTGTTGCGGCGTGGACGCGGCAGCTGCCGCCAGTTTCGCGACGCGCAGCGCTTCCGGGAGATCGCCTTTCAGATAGGCCTGCTCGAGTTGCTGGTCGAGAGCATCCCAGTCCTTGTTGGGAGTATTTTGGGCGAAAACGGCGAGGGCGCACCCGAAAAAAATCGCGGATCTAACGATTCTCATGCGTGGCCCCCGAAACGCGAGCCAGGTTGGTTTGAATGGCGCGCCGGTCGCTGGGGGACGCGATGGGAGAACTGTCTAGCGCACTCAGTGCTCGGGCATACAGCGCTTTCGCGGCTTGCCTATCTCCGCTCACTTCGGCGCTCACGCCCAGGTTGTTCAGGGCCTCGGCGGCGGAAGGCGTGAGTTGCCGGAATTGTGCTTCCGCTTCTGTGGCGTCGCCACCCATCAACAGCAGAACGCCCAGATCGTTAAGGACTCTGGCCCGCTCCGCCGGATTCGCAGCTGGCGGCGAATTGAAGTTTTCAATTACCGAGCGATAGTCCGCTACGGCGGCGGTGATGTCGCCGCTCTGGTAATCGAACGACCCGAGTCGCGCCAGGATCTGCCGCGTGGCACCGGGAGAAACGCTGTTTCGATCGGACCAGTTCAGTGCCTCGCGCGCGGTCTTGCGCGCTCCCGCTAGATCCCCGCGGGAGGCGAGCGACTCCACGCGATCGAGCACCGCGGCCAAGTATACCGGCGGACTTGCTTGAACGCGATCTTGAGGATGGATGGATGTTCCGCTAAGGATCGTGGCGCGCGCGCGGTCACGAAAAACGGTTTCGATTTCGATGCGTCCGATGGGTTGCTTGGAAGCGCCGCGGGAAACCTCGAGTTGGATTCCTTTTTCCAGACCGTCGATCGCCCCAAGACTGACGGTAGCGGTCAGATTGTCGAGGACGATGACTGTACCTTCGGGCTGCGGCGCGCGTGTGTCCGAATCGGCGCTGCGGAAAACGGTTGTCGCGCGAGCGGGGGTCGAACTGAGATCCGGTGCCAGGAGCGTTGGCTCGCCGGCCGCCGGGTCCAGACTGGCGGTTAGAACTGGCTGCTGCGGCGCGTGAACCGGTTGCCCTGTGCTGGGCGCCTGTTTCCACAGATACGCCGCGACGGCGAGCGCGGCCGCTGCTGCCGCAGCGATGGAGATGGTGCGGAATCGCCGGGGGAACCGCGCGATGTTAGCGGGACGGCCGGCAGACGGTTCTAAATTTGTGCCATGGATACCAACTGCGGCTAACGTCAGTTCTTCGAACAGCGCGGGGCTGTCGAGCGCTTTCCGTGCAAGTTCGCGCGCTTCGGCCGGCGTCAGGTCTCCCCGGAGATATCGATCGAATTGGCGCTCTTCAGATCCAGACATGTTCCCTCACGTGGCCTGCCGCCGGCGCGCGCGCTGCTGGGTGCGCCGCCGCACGCATTGTCCTAAAGTCTTGATGCCGCGGCTGACCCACGTGGCTACCGTATTTTCATTGGTTCCGAGGCGCGTGGCGATTTCTTCGTATTTGAGTCCTTGCGCGCGCATTTTTAGGACGGCGCGATATTCGGGGTCAAGCCTGGGTAGGCAGTCGACGACGATCTGCTGAAGCTCTTTCTGGATGAGGTTGTGGAGCTGGTCGGGTGCCGGGTCGGGCGGGTCGAGCGGAGCGCTCCACTCCGAGCCGGCAGGAGATGCCCCGCCTAGGAAGATTTCGCGGCGGCTGCTCGCTCGGTTGTGTTCTTCCCGGACCACGAAGTTTAGCACCCCATGCAGCCACGCCATAAGGTGGTCCAGAGGCCAGGCGGGGGCGAGCGTACCGGGCAACAACTCCTCGGCAAAATAGTATTCGATGGCGGCCTGCGAATTCTGGTTGTGAAGCGAACGGGCCAGCGTTTCCTGAGCGGCGCTTTCCGGGTCGCGCGAGCCAAGCCACCGGGCTCGCGATGCCAATGCATTCAGCAGCCGCCGGTAATCGCGAGTTGCATCCCGAGCGAGCGCCATGCCGTGCGAGCTCGCGGCTGCCGGTTCCTCCATGGGGTTCATTTTCGCTTATTTGGGGCGCGAGTGGAGATTCAGAGGTTAACACGCTTGAGGCATCTTGCCAGGCGATAATGTGAAATCAATTCGTTTTGAATGGATTAGCGTAGCGCGGCCGAAGTGGGCGGCGACAATATGTCTTGGTCCTCCACGAGCGTGAAAATGCCCGCCGGAGTGGCGGCGTACAGCACTGCCGGATCGCTGTTGGCGATCGCCAGAAGCCGGACGTCGACATGCGTCAACCCGTCGCTGTATGGCGACCATGTGCGGCCGCCGTCTACAGTCTTGAACACGCCGAAGCCGGATGTTGCCGCGTAAACCGTACCCCTGTGAACAGGATCGATCGCAACCGCATTGATGGATGCGACGCGCGCGATTGCGTCTTCGAGACCGCGGTTGACCACCGACCAAGTCCCGCCGGCGTTAGTGCTCTTATATACGTCATCACCGATGGCGTAGATCGTACTCGTGTCCAGCGGGTCAACGGCCAACACAGTTATGTTCTTGTTCGCCAGGCTGGTCGCAGACCAGTGCGCACCCGCGTCCGTGCTTTTGAATACACCGAAGTCCGTCGCGCCGTAAATCGTCGATGAAGTCTTCGGATCAATCACGAGCGTGTTGAACATCGCGCCGTTCGGCGGTGCGTATCCAAATGTCCAATTCGCGCCTGCGTCCAAGGTCTTGATTAGGCCAAACCCATCCCAATCGTCGCCCCAGCGCATGTATAGCGTGCCCGAATTTATCGGATCGATCGCGAGCAGCGCGTCGGCCAGGCAGCCGCTCTGCTTCGGCGTGACAGTATTATCCCAATTGGCTCCGCCATCGGTGCTCTTGTACAAGAGCATGTCCATAAAGAAGCAGCCGTTCGTTCTGTGCGTGCCGATGTAAATCGTTTGCGGATCCATGGGGTCGATCAACAACGATCGGATGCTCGCCGGCGCAACCGGATCGAACGGCGCAATGGCCGAGGGCGGTAGAGGCAAACCATTGGGTCCCTGCGGAACATTCAGAACGATTGGCGGGACGGACTGGTTGGCCCAGCTTGCTCCTCCATCGGCGCTCTTGAACAATCCGTCATCCCCGCCCGTATATACGGTCGCAGAGTCAGTCGGATGGGCCGCGAGTACAAACAGATTGCGCACGATTAGCCCGCTGTTCGTGGGGTTCCAAGTTGCCCCCGAATCGGATGTCTTGAAAACGCCGCGCACAAAGGTGGCCGCATATACCACGGAAGAATCCGCCGGATTCACCACTAAAGCCGAAGTTGGCGGCGCGGTCGTATCCACCGTATTCCAGGTCCGCCCGCCATCCGTGCTCTTGATAATCGATTGATTCGGTCCATACGTGCCGGCGTAGAGAGTATTCGAGTCGGTCGGAACGATAGCGAATGACGTTAAGCTGGTTTGGAAGCCCGTAGCAGTGAATGTAACGCCGCCGTCGGTGCTCACTACGAGGTTCTGATCGACTCGCAGGGCGTATATTTTCGAGTCCTGGCTCACGGCGAGCAGTGACGCAAATGGCCCGGAGTTGATCTGGCTCCACGTTCCGCCGCCATCCGTGCTCTTAAACAGCGGACCTCCCGCCGGCCCGAGCTGCGTTAAATAGAGCGTCGATGAATCGCGCGGATCGATCCTAAAGTTCCAAATTAATGGAGGCGGGAGCTGCGGCGCGAGACTCGGCAGTACGACCGGCATCTCAGCCCATGACGCGGCGGCGTCCGTGGTCTTGTACAGTTTGTAGCCGTCGCTAGCGTACAGTGTCGACGGGTTGCTTGGATGGACGATGACGGTCGTTATCCACGTACCCGAGAGGCCCGCGCCTCGCCACGTCGCGCCGCCATCGACGCTCTTCCACATACCCCGGCGCAGCCCGGCATACACAGTGGACGGCGTCGTCGGATCGGCCGCCACAGCGGATACGTCCGCAATGGTACTCACCGCAGCCCAACTCGCGCCGGCGTCTGTGCTCTTGTACAGCAAGCTACCCGTGGTCAATGCATAGAGGTTCGAACCGGCGTTATCAACGATGAGTGCGCGTAAGCCGCCTACGGTCGGCGGCAAGCCGCCGCTAACGTCCGACCAGCGCGCGCCCAGGGTGACAAGCGTCGCCGAAACTAAGCAGAATATGCCGCGGATCACGCCGCTCATGCAGTAGATCGTCCTGCTTCTCGCGACCGAAGTCAAGCGACTAGAAAAGGCGCGGCACCCAATGTTTCCCGATCCCGTCCCAGCGATCGCAAACGCCTGAACCCCTCGTTTCAGGTACGCTGCGCCCGCGCTGAGCAGGGTCATCGACCGCGCGGGCAAGTTTCGGGTCAGACCTTTTGGAGCGAGTGCCAACTTCCGCGCGCGGGTTTATCTTATAGGTATGGTCCCGGTGTCTGAAACCGAGGAACTGCAACTGGCCGACATCGGTGGCGGCGGACCTCCCCGCGTAGGACGGGGCGACGATGGCAGGGGCGGCGATGGCGACGGTAATCCAGACCCGCGCTACGTGCCGGGCGCAGGCCTGCTCGCGATGCGCCTGGTGCTGGTCTCCATCACCACGTTATTCATCACCGTCGGCCTCGCGTATTACGAACGAGCAAAATCTCCGGTCAACTGGCAGCATATCCGCGTGCCCGATATGTTGTGGCTAAGCACGGCGCTGATCCTGGCCAGCGGCTGGATGTTGGAGGCGGCACGGAGCGCCTTCGAGCGGCGCAATAACGTGCGATACATGCATCGGCTCGAGTTCACGGTCGCCGGGGGGCTGGCGTTTCTCGCTTGCCAGGTACTCGCGCTGCGCGAACTGGCCGGCCAGGGATTGTACCTGCGCCACAACCCGCACAGTTCGTTGTTCTACGTCCTCACCGGGGCGCACGGACTGCACCTGCTGGGCGGCATTGCGGCGCTGCTGTACCTGCTGCTATGCGCGCTGCGGCTGCCGGACCGCTCGCGATTTCATTTTCTGCGCCAGCGCAGCCGCACGGCGATTACGGCGTTGTATTGGCACTTTCTAACGGTTCTCTGGCTGGCGTTGTTTCTGGGCCTGCTGCTGTGGCCTTAGTGCCGTCCGCGTCAATCTCCAGCGAAATAGGTTTGAGCGAATTCCGGCCGCTGGTCGACGGCCTGTTTCCAGCAATCGCGCGCTTCGTCTTGCTTGCCCTGGCTTTTGAGCACGTGGCCTAGATTGAGCAGGGCCTCAGGAAACTCAGCACGCTCGCTCAGGGCCTCGCGGTACAGGCGCTCGGCATCGTCCAACTGGCCCGTTTGGTGCAGCATGAGGCCGGTATTGTAGAAGAGTTCCGGGCTGCGCTCGCCTTTGTCGATGAGGCGGGCCTGATGCTGGAGAGCCTGCTCGAAGTCATTGCGCTCGACTCCGAGCGCGGCCAGCGCGCGCAGGGCATCCACGGAATCGGGATTCAGCGCGAGCACGGTTTCAAACGCCTTGGCTGCGCCGTCGAGGTCGCCGTTGTTCCAGCACGCCAAGCCCAGGTTGGACTGCGCTTCCAGCCAATCGGGCCGTTTGTCGACGCAGGCGAGGAAAGCTTCCACGGCCCCGCGATGGTCTTCGCGCTGCATGCGTAAATAACCGAGCCGGAACCATAGCTCTTCACTTTCCGGATTGCGGTTCAGGAGCTTGGTATAAAGCCGCTCGGCCTCGTCTTTGGCGCCCTGCTTATCGAGCACAAATGCCAGGTTCTGCTGTACCTCGAAAAGATCGGGAGCGATCTTGAGCGCGCGCTCATAAGCGGCCTGGGCTTGAGGCAGTTCCCCGGATTGCTGGTGAACCGCGCCGAGGTTGACGTAAGCCTGTTTTGCGTCCGGCCGCAAAGACGCGGCTTCCGTGTACGCCTTGATGGCTTCGGACAACTTGCCCGTGTTTTGATACGCCACGCCCAGGTTGAACCAACGGTCGAAGTTGGCGGGCGCAAACTCGGTGAGCTTCTGGCAGTACCGGAGGGCGGCCCGATAATCCTCGGCCGCAAAGGCGCACGCCGCCAAACCCTCCAGCGCGGCCTGCGAATTCGGCCGCAGGGTCAGCAATTTTTCCGAATACTCCGCCACGCGCGCGAAATCCCGCGCCGCTTGCCGGATGGTAATCAGATTGGCCAGGCACTCCTCAGGATTGCAATTCCGATCCAGCAGGGACTCGTAAATCCGGGCCGCTTCCTCGGACTGAGAGCGGAGTTGGAGCGTCACTGCCTTTCCGAACAGCGCGGTGGGGTGATCGGACTGCGCGGCCAGCACATGGTCGAACTTTTCGGCCGCAGCCTCTACTTTGTCAACATGCAGGAGCGTGACGGCGAGGCCCAGCCGCGCGTCCAAGCGATCCGGCTCGGCTTGGACGGCCTTCTCGAAAAATTCCGCGGCCTCCTGCCAACGGCCCATCCGCTCCATGCACACCGCGATGTTCAAGTTGGCGTGGGCGTGCCGCGGGTTCATACCCAGGACGCGAGCGTACGATTTGGCGGCCTCCTCATATTGCTCCAGCTCAAACTGGATCTGAGCTTTGGCGGAGAGCAGCTCCAGGCTACCTTCGTCTTTTTGGAGCGCGCGATTGACTTCCTCGAGCGCCTTATCCAATTTGCCGTCCAGATGGAGAGAAACGGCTTGCGCCAGTGAAGCAGGCCGGCCGTTTTTTGAATCACCGGAATTTTTCGATTTGCCTTGACCCATTATTGTTTGCTCACTCCTGCCAGGTTGACCGGCGAGAAGAACGCGCACAGTTTGCCTAGCGTATCGTATTGATGCGAAACCTCGACCCATCGCAGGCGCGCCTTCTCGCCGCGGCTGCAGAAGAAGCCGACCGCGCCCGAGCTCAAGCGTTGGTCGGAGAAGAAGTCGACCACTTCATCCTGCACCAGGATGGTGAAATCGCTGCCGTGCGCCTCCACGCGGAAGCGATTGAACATGTCGGAGCGAATGGAGGACTGCAATTTCCTTTCGACATGCGGTCCTTCTCTGCCATTGATAACGGCATAACGAATCAGCCGCATACCGGGCAGCGGGCCGGAATCGTCCTGGACAAATTTGACGGCGTAGAAATTCTCGAGATCGCGCGCGCGAAATGCGGCGCCCAGCGCCTTGCGCTGGATCTCGCCCAGGAACTCAAAACTATAATCCGTTAGTTCGCGGGTGGGCTTGAGAACGGCGAGGGGACCTGGCTGAACAAACCCATTGGTATCGAAGGACCAGGAGGTCGTTAAGTTCGAGCGGCTTTCCCAAGCGTCGAGTCCAGCTCGGAAATCGTCCGTGATCGCGATCGCTGCGCGATCCGAGATGCGCTCCGACACGACCTTCCATTGATTCGAGAGAGCCTCGCGGGTTTGCGCCCGGAGCGCACTCGCTTGCTCCGCCTTAACGTGGGCGCGCAGCGTGGGCATGAGCGGGGAACAAGCCAAGGCCAGAAGAACCGGCAGCAGCAGGGCCATGGCCTTGAGCTCGATGGGCGCGGTTTTCCAGGCGGTCACCAACCAGTTTCCCGATCGCCAGACTTCCCGTTTGGCGGCAAAACCTATTTTCTGGAAGAAGTTGCCCTCGCGAGCCGAACGCTGCTCCGCGTCCGCTGTGAGAAAACGGGGCGGCTCGACGGGCTCGGCGGCGGATGGCTGGACGTCGGCGAGCATGGCGGCGCTGGCGACGGCCTCAGGGGGCGCAGCTACTGGCGGTACTGGTTCCTGGGGCGCGAAGGAAACGCGGTAGCCGGATGGAGCCGAAGACTCTGCCGGAGGTGGGGCGAACGGAGCCAGCCCTGCGTCGAACGCCGTCGTGAGGGGAAATTCGGCTTCCTCTACCGCTTCAGCCGGGTGCTCGTCGAAATACGCATGCCGATGGTCATCGCTGCAAAACTCACCATCGGTAAGGCTGCGAAGAGGAGCGAGCTTGCCGTTGCAATACTTACACGTCATCGGCCGAATAACTCTCCAGAACGCGCAGAACGGAAACGCCGCAGCAGCGCGTTTCTTAAGACGAATCCTGCGTCCTGTGCGCGTTGTTCCCATGTTAGGGGCGAAAGGGGGGGAAATACCACGCAGGAAAAGCCCTAGGGACGCTAAGGATTTACCCGTACGGGCCGGCCAGATCTATACCGCCGATAACACCGTCTCTAGAAACGCGCAACGGAATGCTTCCGTAGCCCGTTCATCGGCTCGAGGCGCCGTCCTGAGCGCTTTAGGCAGTCGCGGGAAGCGAAAGGGAGGCTTTGGTCAGCGCACCTTGCAGCAGTTCGGCCGCTTGGACTACCGGCAAGTCGCGGGAGATGGAAAGCTCGGTGATCAGCATGTGCCGGGCACGGTCCAGCATCTTCTTTTCCCGGAACGACAGGGGCTTCTCGCTTTGCAGCAGCAACAACATCTTGAGCACTTCAGCGATCTCAAGAAGGCTGCCGTGCCGCATGCGATCGGAATTTTCCTTAAAGCGGTCCTTCCAATCGGCGTTAAGCTTGTTGGGCGATTCGGCCAGAAAATTGAGGACGCGCGCCACTTCCCCATTGCGCGTGACCTTGCGTAGTCCAATCTCCTCCACGTGAGAGAAAGGCACCATCACGGTCATGCTGTTGTAGGTAAGGCGAAGCAGATAAAAGCGTTCCACCTGGCTGCCGAAGCTTCGGCTGCTGATGTTCTCGATCGTCCCAACCCCATGATTGGGATAAACGACTTTTTCGCCAATGCGGAACAAGGTCATACGCTGACCCTTACACCGGGCCGGCCTGTTAGGCGTCCGGCTGAAATCCAGTTACAGAATCTTAAGGCCGAACTAAGTGACTTGTCAATAGTATTCAGAGGGATTCGCACTTGGAACATTTGCTAGACGCGGCTTTAATACACTTTCCTGTAGTGCGTATCCCAAAAAGCGAATCGGCGCCTGCGGGGGGTTTGTACTCGAAGCACAAATCCTGTATTCTCATGAATAAGCGCTAACGATTCGGCTGGCATTCCAAGTGCTCCATACTAAAGGAAAAGGCGAACTCAAGGTGTCTTCGAGCTTCGCATGACGGAGTTGGCCGTTTGAGGGACCTCAAGACCCAATTCGTGAGTGCGCTGTTGTTCATCCTCACAGTGGCGGCGGTGTGCTGCGCCACGATCAATTTCCGTCATCAAAAGATCGATACGGTTCCGGAAGACGGCGCGATCTGGGTGGATCGCACTTTAGCAGATGGACGCGATGTAGTGCAGGCATTGCACTTAACGCACGGCGGAGAAGCCGAGAACGCGGGCATCCATGCCGGCGATATTCTGCTCGAGATCTCAGGCAACGCCATCCACAAGAGCACGGACGTACCGCGAGTTCTCCAGCAGATTGGCTCCTGGAGCCAAGCCCGGTACGAACTGCGGCGGGGCAACGTGCAGCTCCCGGCGCAAGTAATCGTGGGCGAGCGGGTGCCAGACCGCGCGGTGTACTACCAGTACGCGGTGGGCGCGGTCTATCTGATGATCGGGTTGTTTGTCTACTATCGCCGCGTCAGCGCGCCGCGTTCGGTTCATTTCTACGTCCTTTGCCTGCTGTCGTTTGTTCTGTCGTGTTTCCACTACACCGGAAAGCTGAACGCGTTCGACCAGTCGATCTATTGGGGCAACGTGGTGGCTTCGATTTTCGCGCCCACGGTTTTCCTGCACTTCTGTCTGGTGTTCCCCGAAAGAGCGAAATGGTTGGCGCGGCGTGCCAGCGTTTTTGTCGTATACGCGCCCGGCGCTGTACTACTGGCGGTCTATGTTCTGGTCGCCAAGGGAATGCTGCGGGTGGCGGCGTCGCCAATTGAGGTCAACTGGTTTCTGGATCGCGCCTCGCTGCTGTTCCTGAGCGCCATTTATCTGCTGGGGACGTTGGTTTTGTCGCTTAAAGCGCCGGGGGTCGACGATCCGCTGGTGCGGCGGCAGCTTAAGTACTTGCGCAACGGCGCTTTGCTCGGCATTGTGCCGTTTACGGCAATCTACTCGATTCCCTACATTCTGGGAGCGCTCCCGAACCACTATCAAAAAATGGCCGTTCTGACCCTGATCCTGGTGCCGATCACCTGGGCGTACGCGATCCTGCGGTATCGCTTGATGGACGTGGATATTATCTTCCAGCAAGGATATGTCTACACCCTGGCCACGCTAGTGGTACTCGGCATCTTCTACGGCCTGATCTTCTCGTTTACGCGGCCGGAAGACATCAGCCCGGCCGCGATTGTAGGCCTGATCCTGTTTGCGACATTTATTTTCCAGCCCATTCGAGACTGGCTGCAGGAGCAGCTTGACCGGTATTTCTTTTATAAAGACCGCTACGACTACCGGCGGACGCTGATCGAATTCGCGCGCGAGTTGGGCTCGGAAACAAATCTGGACGAGATGCTGCGTTCGGTGGCGGATCGCCTGGTGCACACGCTCTCGATCCAACACGTGGCGTTTTTCTTATTGGACGAGAACGAGGATCGCTTCCATTTGAGCATGGCGTTAGGGACCCGGAAAGACCGGGGGCAGAAGGCGTTTCAGGAACTCGACCTTAGCTTTCTGAGCGCGCGTCCGGACAAACCGTACTTATTCTTCGAGCGAACGCGGCGGCTGCTGGACGTCGTGTCGCACGAATGGCCCATGTCGGTGCGCAGCACGATCGCGGAGCTGGACCTGACCTACTATTTCCCGTGCACGGTGCGCGGCCGCACGATAGCCTACCTCGGCCTAAGCCGGACCGATAAGGGCGATTTTCTTTCCACCGACGATGTGGAACTGCTGACCACGCTTTCCGGCTCGGTGAGTATTGCGATCGAAAATGCGCGGTTGTACCGCTCGTTGCAACGCAAGGTGGATGAATATGAGCGGCTCAAGGAGTTCAGCGAGAACATCGTCGAGTCGATTAATGTCGGTATTCTCGCGGCCGATCTCGAGGACCGGGTGGAAAGCTGGAACACGCAGATCGAGCGGCTGACGGGCATCCCGCGGCAGTCCGCGGTGGGCCGGCGCCTGGCGGAGCTTTTCCCGTTCGAGCTGTGCGAGAAATTCGAGCAAGCGCGCGACTCGTCGGGGGTTCACAACATTTATAAGTTCGTGTTGCAGCCGCCCAAGGCTTTCAATGGGAATGGCAATGGCAACGGGAGCGGAAACGGGTCCGCGCACCCGGCCCACACGCTAAACATCGCCATCGCGCCGCTGGTTTCGAAAGATATGCAGCAGATCGGGCGGCTCATCATCTTCGACGACATTACGGATCGCGATGAGCTGGAGCGGCAGCTGGTTCAGGCCGACAAGCTCAGTTCTATCGGCTTATTGGCGGCGGGCGTGGCGCACGAAGTGAATACGCCGCTGGCGGTCATTTCCACATACGCCCAGATGCTGGCCAAGCAGATCTCGGGCGACGAACAGAAGTCCAAGCTTCTGGATAAGATCGCCAAACAGACCTTCCGGGCGAGCGAGATCGTCAACTCACTGCTCAATTTCTCGCGCACGTCAACAACCGCGCACGCCGATGTGGACCTGAACCGGGTAATCCAGGACACGCTCGGTTTGATCGAGCACCAACTGCAGAAGTCCTCAATTGAGGTGAAGCTTGCATTGGACGAGGCCGCCATCACAGTGCGCGGGAATTCGGGCAAGTTGCAGCAGGTGTTCCTGAACCTCTTCTTGAACGCGCGCGATGCAATGGAGTCCGGCGGCACGCTGAAAGTGACCAGCCGGTGCGAAGAAGGGTTCGCCCGCATCGAGGTAGCCGATAGCGGTCAAGGTATTTCTCCGGAAAATCTAGCACGGATTTACGATCCTTTCTTTACGACCAAGGCGGCGCGGAAGGGCACCGGCCTGGGTTTAGCTGTCACATATGGCATCGTACGCGAGCACGGCGGTAACATCAAAGTTGACAGCCGGCTCGGCGCTGGCTCGCGGTTCCAAGTGGAACTTCCTTTAGCTAGAAAGACGGTGCATGCCTGATTCGCTACCGCCCGACTCACCTGTTTCATTACATCCCAAACGAATCCTGGTCATAGACGACGAGGCCGATATTCGCGAGAGCCTGGACGCGCTGCTGACGCAAGACGGCTACAGTGTCGACCTGGCGGAAAGTGGAACCGACGGCCTGCGTAAGGCCGAAACGGGCAACTACGACCTGATCCTGTTGGACCTCATGATGCCGGACCGCTCCGGCATGGAAGTGCTGAAGGAAATTCGCGAGCGCGATCACGAAACTCCGATTTTCATGATCACGGCGTATGGATCGGTGGAGGTGGCAGTAAACGCGTTGAAGACCGGCGCGAACGACTACTTCTCAAAGCCGTGGGATAACGAAAAGCTACTGATCGAGATCGACCGGATGATTGCGCACTCGCGGCTGGAGCGCGAGAACGTCCAGCTCAAGCGCGCATTCAAGCAGCAATATAGTTTTCCGAACATCATCGCCAAGCATGACCGGATGCTGCGGGTGCTGGACCTGGTAACGCAGGTTGCGCCCAGCCGGGCCAACATCTTGATCACGGGCGAGACCGGGACCGGGAAGGAGCTGATCGCCAAGGCGATTCACGCTAACTCGGCGCGTGCCAATCATCCTTTCGTGCCGGTGAACAGCGGGTCCTTTCCTGCCGATCTGCTGGAGTCGGCGCTGTTCGGACATGTCAAAGGCGCGTTCACGGGCGCGATTGCGAGCGTGAAAGGCTATTTTGAAACAGCGAACAAGGGCACGATCTTCTTTGACGAGATCGGCACCATAAGTCCGGAAACACAGGTGAAGCTGCTGCGCGTCATTCAGGCGCGCGAGTTTATGCCGGTAGGATCGACCGAGACGATTAAGGTGGACGTGCGAATCATCGCCGCCACCAACGCCGATCTCAAAAAGCTCGTGGAGGAAGGCAAGTTCCGCGAGGATCTCTACTATCGCTTGAACGTTATCAATTTGACTCTGCCACCGTTGCGCGAGCGCAAGGAAGACATCCCCCGGTTGGTGGAACACTTCTTTGACAAGTACAGCCGGGAGAACGAGAAATTCCTGGACTCGCAGCATCGAAGCTTGCTTCGTTTCGAATCGGACGCATTGCAGTTGCTCATGGAATATAACTGGCCGGGCAACGTGCGTGAGTTGGAGAACGCCGTCGAGCGTGCCGTGGTGCTTGCCTCGGAATCGACCGTGTCTGTCGACGTGCTGCCAGACTCGATTCTGCAAGCTGCGGGCGTCCGTATCCGTCAGGACGAAAGCGGCGGTCTTCCATCGGACGCTTCTCTGTTCGAAATGGTCGCGGATTTCGAGCGCCGCAAAATTATCGAATCGCTGGAAACTGCGAATTGGAGCCAGACCGAGGCCGCCGAACGGCTGAGAATTCCTCTGTCTACGCTGAACCAGAAGATCAAACGGTTGAATATTGACGTACGGCGCAAGGGAACAGCTGGTGGCGGGCTAATACAGTAAGCTATACAACCAAGTCTTGGCTTGACACCATTCGTTCACATGAAGTATCCTTAGCCTTCGTTCTAATCAACTGCGTCGGGAGCCTGAACTCCCGCGGGTATTCTCCGGCCTACGGTCCACCGCGTCTGTAGTAATTTCTGGGCCGTGCCGAATCAATCTGAGGAGATCCGTGCAACACCAGCCTTATTTCGTCCTCGTGCTAGCGCATTCTCTGCACGGCAGGCTACGCCGCATTCACATTCCGCACAAAGCCATCTACGCTGCGTTCGCCTTCGTTTTGGTCGGATTCTTGACGATTTTCGGCTTTCTATCCAGCTACTTGCGGATGAGTTGGAAAGTGGCGCATTACAATTCGTTGCGCCAGGAAGTGGACTCATTGCGGCTGAAATATCAGGAACTCCAGCGCGTTACGAATCAGAAAAACGAGCAGCTGGCGACGTTAGAGACATTTGCCAGCGAAGTATCGGTGGCATACGGGCTGAAGCGGCGGCCGGAAACATCAGCGGATGTTTCCAACGGGCGCGCGCTGACGCCAAACTTTCCCCAATCGCTGAACGAGTACAACTTCCTGCAATCGGCTTCGATTTCTACGGTGTACCGGGCGTATCCTAAGCGCTGGCAGGTGAACGTTCGCCCGAGCCTGTGGCCGGTGGAAGGGCGGCTGATGAGCCCATTCGGGGGCCGTACGGATCCATTTTCGGGTGAAGGCGCGATTCACACGGGCGTCGATCTGCAAGCGCCGATGGGGACGCCGGTGCGCGCGGCAGCGGACGGAATCGTGGTTTACGCCGAGTGGCGCAGCGGCTACGGGCGCCTAGTGATCATCGACCACGGCAACGGACTGCAGACTTACTATGGGCACTTGTCGCAGTTCGATGTGGTGGAGGGACAAGAGGTCCGGCGCGGCGACGTAGTCGCCAAATCAGGCGCAAGCGGACGCGTGACCTCGCCGCATCTGCATTACGAAGTACGCATGGGCGGTACGCCCGTCAACCCGTATCCGTTCTTAGCACGGTCGGCTATGAGCATGCCGGCGCGCGCGCAGACGGATCTCGGGTTCTGATCGCACGAAGATTGCGCAGTCGCGAATAAAACGCGGAAACACCCAGACATATATCCGCGCGTCTCTACGTTCGTTGGCGTTTTAAATAAGCTACTCTAAGAGAACGCTGGAGGCTCACATGAAGACGGTTGTCCTGCGTTTTCTTGCGATCGGAATCGGTGCCGCATTGCTGACCTCGGCTTATTCGCGGCTCCAGACCGCGTCCATTATGACCGAGAGCGCGAAAGCCTTCCTGGCTTCGCTTACACCCGAGCAGCGCGCGCAAGCTACTTTCCCGCTGCAGAACGGCGAGCGTTTCGATTGGCATTACATCCCGAAGCCGCGCAACGGGCTCGCGTTGCGGGACATGACGCCGGCGCAGAAACAACTGGCGCACGCGCTCCTAGCCGCGGGGCTGAGCCAGCGCGGGTACATTAAGGCCACCACCATCATGAGTCTGGACGAGGTCTTGCGTATCATGGAAAACGGCAAGGGCCCGCGGCGCGATCCGGAAGGGTATTTCTTCACCATCTTCGGCGAACCGTCTGAAACCGGAAACTGGGGATATCGTATCGAGGGGCATCATATCAGCCAGAATTTCACCGTGGTGAACGGCAAGGTGCAGGACGCGCCCAGTTTCTTTGGATCGAATCCGGCGGAGGTGCTGGATGGACCGCGCAAGGGATTGCGCGCGCTGGCGCGCGAGGACGATCTGGGGCGCGAGTTCATTGCTTCGCTTGCGCCGGAGCAGAAGAAGGCCGCCGTGACCAGCAAAGAAGCGCCCAAGGATATTCTTACGGAGGCGTCCCGAAAGGCAGCGCTCAATGGCCAGCCCAGCGGCCTGGAGGCTACCAAGCTGAATGCGCAGCAGCGTGAACTGCTGAATAATCTCCTGGACGAGTACGTAAACAATGTGCCCGAACAGGTGGCGCAGCTTCGTCACGAACAGATCAAGAAAGCAGGAAACAACATTTACTTTGCCTGGGCGGGCGGCGAAAAATACCGCGATCCACATTACTATCGCATCCAGACAGCGGCGTTCCTGATCGAGTTCGACGACACGCAGGACAACGCCAACCACATCCACAGCGTCTGGCGCGATTTCGAGGGCGATTTCGGGCTGGACCTGCTGAAAGAGCATTACCAAACGAGCCACCGGTAGCACTTTGGGTCTGAGCCGTCGAGCATTTCTGTGTTCGTTAGCCGCCGCGAGCGCAACGTGCGCGGTGGATCGCGGGCAGATCTACCCGTCTGAAATTCACCGCTTTTCCGACCTGGCAACGGAGCTGGACGTTTTCCGGCTGACCGACCCGGCTCATCGAAGCTGGCTGCCGACGTCGGGCCGCGCGGTTTCCAGGCGAGGTAGTTCCGCGATCTATGCGAGCGATCGTTCGGGAGCGGTACAGGCGTATAGCTTGGATCTGAAGACCGGCCAGTCGCACGGGCTCACTGCGGCCGATCAACTCGTGCCTGAGTCGCTCGCCCTGACGCCCGACGAGCGGGGCCTTTGCTACGTGGATGGCGAGCTATTGGTGCAGGCGAACCTGACAAATCTCCGGACTCGTGAAGTGTACCGGACGCCTTCGGGATACCAGCCCGGCCGGACGTTGCATTTGTCGGAGGATGGTCTGTACGCGACGCTGGTGGAGCAGAAATCCGGCTCGAACCGAGTGC
>DATGMH010000144.1:0-4748 GCA_035293725.1 Bryobacteraceae bacterium | reverse complement strand
CCGCTACGGGCGCTGAACTGCGCGCCCTCCGCTCCGGCCCAGAACAAGAACTCAACCAGTTCACACTGGCTTTCCGGCCCCAACTCAACTTATGTCGCTCGCGCTCCAAACGGAATTTACAGAAAGGATGTTACACCAACGATTTCATTCTTCGGACGCAGACCGGCCCCCCGGAACCGCCAGATGAACCCGTTGTGCGCCGTTACGTAATTAAATGCCTTTGGGAATGGCGGCAGAGCGTGGAGCTTTCGCAGCTTGCCGGGAAGCTCAACCAGCGCCTGCGCTGGGGAAAACGGCGCAGCTTCCACAAAGTCGGTAATCGAGATCCCGTTCTCCGCGCTGCTGTATCGCACCGCAGGCGCCAGACCTGCCTCTGCCGCTGCCTTCATGCACGCGAAGATGCGGCCGGGATCCATCCTTTCATCCATGCGCGTCATGATGCGCAACAGATAGGAAGCCCCGTGCACGACAATCCGGAACACGAGATCCGAACCGGGCGCGCTGGGCATGCGGCGAATGTCTTCGATCGCGGCTCCGCCGAAAGCTTCACGCACGCCCTGAAACACGGCAGCGTTCTTTTCCGCTGGGATCATAACCGCTCCAGTTACGGCCGCGGCAGCGGTAAATCCATCGCCGGATTCTTCGCGAAGAACCTCCATGGCACGAGCATCCCGACCCGTCCGCCGCCGAGGCCGCCGCGCGCGATGCGATGCGTATCGATCCGAGCCGCGCCGATGCCTACGCCGCGCTCGCCGCGGTCTATGCCGGGCGCGGCGCGTTACCGTTTGGCCGCATCATGACGCCGCTGTGGATGACACGGGCCATCGATCCCCTTGTTGCTAGCAAGCTTATCTTCCGCAAACAGCCCAATCAATTCGGTTCGGTTCGAGACGTCGAAAATTAAAAGGAGTTGCGTAACGTAGCCTTTGACGGTACGTTCCGAAAGGCCAAGTAGTCGTCCAATCTCCCCGTTCCGTAACCCTTTTGAGATCAGCAATAGCACTTGTTCATGGGTCGCGGTCAGCCTTCTGCGGGAGCTATCGGTTTTTACGTCATCGCCTCTGTCGACCCTCATAAAGGCACCATCCAGTACTAGAGGGACCAGTATCTCTCTGCTATGTGGATTTGTCAAAAGTTATATCGAGGGAGCTAACCCGCCTGGGGGGATTTCCCTATCGCCGGATTCGAGCGCACGACTTCGGGCTCTGCAATTCGGTCAGCCTGGCCTTGAGATCGAACGCCGTGAACGAGGAGTTGCCGCCGAGATGGAGATGGCCCGGTGGCGGCACGACCGTGCCGCTTTGCGATGCAACCAATAGTGGAGCCGCAGACAGAACCGCAGTGGGCCACGAATCACGCGCCGGGGATGTACTCTTGGACGCCCACTGGACGGGCTAAACGAACGGAACCAGCAGACAGTCCTCTCGTACGTAGTCAAACCTTAGTGGAAGCGCTACAGTTAGTGCGGCTGTGAACCTCAGCGGTACACAAGCCCCCAGAAAGGAAGTCACTCGATGAAAGTAAGGCCTGCGCTCCTCGCGCTAAGCATATCAGCAATGCTGGCGGCCGCCCTGTCGGCCCAAAGCATCTCGGTAGTGAACATTAACAACGCGGCTATCTCGCCGAGCGCAGTTGTCGGAGATGTTTACCAGGTGACAATCTCTGGCGCCGCCGCCAATTCCTTGGTTCAACTGAACTATACCCAGAACGGCAACCCAGGCACATGGAACGCTGGCTACACCGATAACAGCGGCAATTGGTCCAATACCTCTGCTCCCAAAGACGCGTCTTTCATCGGCACTTGGACGGAGCAATGGAACGTCGGTGGCACCAATATTGGTCCGGTGTATTCATTCGAGGTCTTCGACAAGCCAACAAGCGCTACAAGGTCGGTGTCGAGCTCGAGCCCTGACTCCTGCGGTAGTACCTATCCTCCAAGCGTAGGAAAGCCGTACGGCCCATCCGCCAGTGTTCAATACCAAATAGTTGGTTCGACGGGGAACAGCGAGACGGTGCCCAATACAGGGCTCGGCATAATGTTGGAACCGGAGGAGAGCGTCGGTGGAGGCAGCTACGGAGACATCGGATGTACCGGCAGCGGTTGCCCTTCCGGATTCCTTTGGAGTCCGCCGTCCGCTAAGTACGCTTCATCCACCGGACTTTTTTATGACATACCGTTCGCCTACTGTGCGAACGTACCCTATTCGAACGTCGCACTGCCATCGGTGACGATTGCGATTTTCATCGGGAACAATTCCTATGCCGTCGCCTCGTACACCGAGTCTGCGAGTTCGTCGGCACCCGGCCACGGCTCGTTCTCGGGAACTTTCTCGTATAGCCAATAGCGGTCGGCTGTAGCGTCTTGATGCGAAGAAAACCGCAGTGGTAAAATATTTCGACTGGAGCAAAAAGATGAGGATGTACATTGTTTATGCGATGATGCTTTGCGGCCTGGCGAGCGCACAGGCCCCGACTTACCTGCGCCAACCATTCCCCACGGATAACGGGCCTCTTACCGGCGAAGAGTGGCGCTTAAAACTGGTTGAGCGCTTGATGTCCTTTCCCAGTCCCGTGACCAACGGTGCGGTCCAGCTCTGGGGAATGGGAGATGAAGCGGCCGTGGATGTCATGAAGGTGCTCAGCACCGAACCCTCGCCATCCTCCACAGAGATGCAGGCAAGCTTGGACCTCATTCACCTTGCGTTTGAACACCCCGAATCGATCATCAGCCCCGTGAACCGGAAGCCGCGGGCGGCCCTGTTCGTGATGAAGCACTTCGGGGCTGCGACCGACGATCCAGCTTTGAAAGAGCGGATCGCCCAGGAAACGGCGCGTTTGACGGCGATGATATCCGCCGATGATAAAAAACCGGCGGCTCCGCAACAATAATGGGCTGGCGCCGGAGCCGATATACAGTATCCACAACCCGGCCGAGGGCCACGGGTCTCACTTTTGCGATCGCAGAAGCTGGCGTTCGCAAAGCAGACTCGGTGGCCCGATTCGGTCCGAGACTAGCGGGGTCAAACAACCGCGGTGGACAATGCGAGAACCGCGCTGGGGATCTTGGTCACCTACTTCAGTAGAACCGCCGCTTCGACAAGTGAACGATTGGTGATTGTAAACAAATTTCCTTCTCGCACAGGCTCTGCGGAAGATGAGATACCTTGGTGACAAGTCGGAAATCGACGAAAATGATGTCGAAAAGGTCATGACCCAAGAAATCCCATCTCAACCATGAGGCAAAGCTACCTTTCTGGAATGAAGTCGACACTGCGCTCCCGGACGCGGCGCGCGAAGTCCCCGACGACCGGTACCCGCTCTTCCGCACCGCCGAAGCCCTGCTCGCCCGTACCGAAGCCCTGGACCGCGCCGAACGCTGCCTGCGCGCCTACATCGCGCAGGAGCCGGAGGGCGACCGGCCGTCCGTCGCCGAGGTGCGCCGCGAGCTCGACCGCATTCCCGTAGGGGCCGGGCATGCCCGGCCCGCTACCGTAGCTCCCGGGAGGTCCCCCCCGATGAAGCCCAAAATCGCGCTCGCCTACGGCCGCGGCAGCGGTAAATCCATCACCGGATTCTTCGCGAAGAACCCCCACGGCACGAGCTTGAATCCCGCTTCGTAGACCGGCATCACCGGCCAGTCCTCCGGGCGCGGGTTGTGCGTGATCCCCATGGTGTACCACAGCACGACGTCGCGGTGGTCGAGCGGGCGGTCGGCGGCGGTCCACTTCGGCAGCCCGTCGCCGCCTTTCGCGGCGTACGGGAAATCGCCCGCCGGGTACCGCTCGGCATCGCTGTACGGCGTCACCCAAAGGTGCGCGTTCAGGAAGCCGGCGCGCCTGCGAATCCACGAATCGGGCAGCGCGAAGGGCACGGCGTTTTCGCCGGGGATCAATGCGTAGCCTGTCGGCTGCCCGAGCGCGTTCCTGGCCTCCGGATTGACCACGATCCACCGGCGGCTCGTCTCCAGGTTCATGCGCCGCTGCGCTTTGAGCTCGCTGGTCAGTGGCGTCTCCTGCATGGTGAACGCGCCGCCGTAGGGATTCTGCTTGCCCGCCGGAACCGGCGCGCTGTTCATTTCGAGCACGCGGTTATTCTGCCCGTCGACATCCACGTCCAGCCGGAAACAGAAGAAATGCTGGTGGTGCACCGCCGCCGTATTCGGAGCGACGATGTGGCTGTAAGGCGAGTGCTCGCCATCCGGCACGGATTTCACGGACATGATGCCGGTGAGTTGCACCTTCATCTCCAGGGTTCCATCCTGGTGGAAGATCCACTGGAAACCGTACTCGTAATTGCCCGCTTCGCTCAGGTACGTGACCACGAGGTCGCGGGCGCGCCGCGTGTTGTCGGCGTGTTTCCAGGCGATGCCGCCATCCGCTTCGTAGATCGCCACCGCGCCGCGCAGCACGCGCGGCTCGCCCGATTCCGACGCCATCACTGCGTCATAGACCGAGCAGTTCTGCGGGCAATCGACGCCGGGACGCAGCGGGCTCGCCAGCATCCCGAGTCCCAGCTCTCCCGCATCGAATGTATTGCGGAAGAACCACACCGGCGCCGGATCGCCGTACGGCACCGCCATTTCCGCGAGCGAGGCGCGATAGAGCACCGGCCGCAGCCGCGCGCCATCCTGATAGCCCACGGTATAGAGCACCAGCCCTTCGCGCGGGTCGAGCGCGTAGCGGAAGCGCCACTTGTCCCAGCGCACGTCGCCGTTTTCGACGGTGAAACCCGGCCCCTCCGGCTGCGTG
>DATGMH010000143.1:0-3925 GCA_035293725.1 Bryobacteraceae bacterium | reverse complement strand
CCGCTACGGGCGCTGAACTGCGCGCCCTCCGCTCCGGCCCAGAACAAGAACTCAACCAGTTCACACTGGCTTTCCGGCCCCAACTCAACTTATGTCGCTCGCGCTCCAAACGGAATTTACAGAAAGGATGTTACACCAACTGGTTTTCCTGCGTCTGCGCCCAGACTGCGAGGGACCCAAAGCAGGCCATCAATGCCACGACTCTAAGCAAAGTACTGAGCATTCGTGTACCCTCTCTTAAGGATTTATGTGCTAGTCCATCCCGAGGTGCCCGAGTGAAGGCATCGAAACACCTCGGGACGAATCTCAGGCAACGCCGGCGCTCATGGGAAGACGTTGAAGGTCGCCTGAGTGTTGCTTGAACTCAGGATCTGCCATTGGTTCGCAGGAGAAACTCCGTTGATGGCGGCTTGCACCACTACCGAGCCGGTGCCGCTGCCACCCGTTGCGCACACGTTGAAAGTGAAGGTGCCCGGTGAGGAGGAAACCGTCTCTTGACCGGTATCGGGGCTTAGAGGGGCGATACTGACTGTAAAGCCTGGCGGGTTACTGGAGGCTTCTATCATACTTACGCTAACCGTCGGGGGAGTTAGTCCCGTATTCAAGCCATTGACATACACCTGAACGGTGGCTATTCCGCAGTTCGGACCGTTGAGTGAATTCAGATGTATATTATTCTGCCCCGCATTAGTCGTCGACGAAATTTGCACCTGGCCTTGCACTGTGATCTCCCCGCCGCCGTTTGAACTGACCGCGCAACCGTTATTGTCGGTCGCGGAGAGAAAAGCGTTCGCGATGCCGATACCGGCACCCTGGTAGACTCCATAGTTGGCATTGGGAGGGCTGGTCAGGAGAGCGATGTTCGAGTTCGATGACGACCAAGCGTACGTGGCAAGATTCCCACCGGTCCCCCCGCAACTGTCGGAGCAAGTGCAACCGCCGTTGCTGCCACACGTTGACACGATAGGATTCAGGTTGCCGGTCGAGCCCCCTACAGGGATCGTGGCGTTCGGAAGGATCATCGCACATGCCATCGTAATTGAGGCGCAGGCGAATGGCCGTGCGACCCCGGTGGCTGGATCGCTCTGTAGCATGAACCCGACGATCTTCGGCGTCATCAGGGTGAACCAGTGCACGATGCCTTGACTAGCCCCAGCTGACAGCCTGTACCCGTGATCGTCGGGCTCCTGGCCGTTCACGATGTCATTGATCCGAATCGGCACGGTCGAGAGCGGGCCAATGCTGATGGTTTTGGTCCAGGCGCTGGTGCCCGAATAGATCGTCACCGGCAAGGAAGCTTGCTGGCTGCTATCCGGATTGTAGAGTATCAGCGTGGAAGTGGCGCCAAGGTCCGTCCGCCATGGATGCTGTCCGCCGTTCGCGCTTTGAGCGGCATCTTTCCATGGGAGCGCCACCGGACCTGAACTAGCGGACGCTCGTCCGGCCTGAATGCCGCTAAGGACCTCGCCTGGTGCGCCGTTAGTTGCAATGACCAGCGATGCATCGGAATTCACTCCGTTTAGCTGATTGATACCGTCGATCAGGGACACTGTGTGGGGCGCGAGTTTGATCGTCGCTAATGTCCGCTGTGTTCCGGCGGCCGGACCAGCGCCCTGGCTGAGCAAAACGGTCGCTTGCCGCTCCTGCGCCCCGAAGTTGGCGACTGCACCGCGGAATGCACTCCAGTCGAGCCCGGCGCCCGATACTCCAGGATAGAGGGCAGTCGACGATTGCAAGCCGTTTACATCCGCGAATGGAATCGCGGCGAGATGGCCCTTCGATGCGGGTGGGACTAACCCAACCCCGAACACCGCCAACTCCATTGACGGGGCAGAGGAGGACACGGTCACTGCGGCCGGCTGTTGTCCGCCGCCGGTATCCGGCTGATTGGGCGGTAGTGCCGAAAGAGTTACCGGCCCACCTTTAGCGCAGGCATCTACCAGCAATGTCTGGTTCGGGCCGACCGATAGCGGCGCCACATTTGGGTTACCGCCGCCCAGGCAAGAAACAGAAACCGCTTGCTTCGTTGCGCTCAAGCTGGTGATAGCGACGACCGGGCTCGCCGAAAGGCTCACGGCCCGGTAGTTCGCAGGCTTCGGGCTCATGAGCATTTGAAATTCCTCCTCGATGTCGCCGGCCTCTGTGCCGTTCCGGCCGCTAATCGATAACTGAGCCGCCATCGTGGTGGCCCGGTGCGGCATCAGAACCACCGAACCGTATTGATTTCCGGAGGCCTGTAGTAAGCTGGCGACCGCCAGTACCTGCTGCGAATGCGGCTGGAGCGATACCGCTTGCTTAGCAAGCTGAAGTCCGCTCAGGCTGTAAAGGAGCACGTCGAGGCCGAGCGGGTCGGGAGCGTCGTTCACCATCGTGATGACGCTGGTCCTTTGCTGATCCTCAATAAAGAGGGGCGCCACCGACGGCATTGGCATCGAGGCAGCCATCGCTACCGGTAGACTAAGCGAAATTGTAATGACAGAGATTGCCCAACTGCGTCTTCGCGTCTTCGCGTCTTCGCGTCTTCGCGTCTTCTCATCTTCGTGGTTCCTCCTGTGCGTGCATCCTGGAGAGACAGAGCGCTAAGTACCTGCGGGCGGCCTTCGGGGTCTGGGCCTGTAGCTGGAATACCCGTGCACGACAGAAGTACTATGAGCCATAGGACGCTGGTCTGTAAATAGTACCGAATTTCGGAAAAGTGTTATGAAGCACCAAAGCCAGCAGATATGAATCTGTCATAGTCGCCGGCGTTGCGGCCGGGTTGCCGGCGCTTGGTGCGGAGGCCGGGGATTTACAGAATGTACCGGCTCAGATCCTGATCCTTGACGATCTCGGCAAGCTGCTTGCGCACGTAAGCCGCGTCCACCCGGACGGTTTTCTTCTTCAGGTCCGGCCCTTCGAACGAGACCTCTTCGAGAAGCTTCTCCATTATCGTGTGCAGGCGCCGCGCCCCGATGTTTTCCGAGCTCTCGTTAACCTGCGCGGCGAAGCGTGCCACTTCTTCGAGCGCGTCGTCGGTAAAGACCAGCTTGATGCCCTCGGTTTCGAGCAGCGCCGTGTACTGCTTGGCGAGCGCGTTCTTCGGCTCCTTGAGAATGCGGATGAAGTCCTCGACCGAAAGCGATTTCAGCTCGACGCGGATGGGGAAGCGGCCCTGCAGCTCCGGGATCATGTCGCTGGGCTTCGAAACGTGGAACGCGCCGGCGGCGATGAACAGGATGTGGTCCGTGCGCACGAAGCCGTAGCGCGTGTTGACGGTGGTGCCTTCCACGATGGGCAGGATGTCGCGCTGCACGCCTTCGCGGCTGACATCCGGGCCGTGGCCGGACTCGCGGCCGGCGATCTTATCGATTTCGTCCAGAAAGATGATGCCGCTCGATTCGACGCGCTCCAGAGCCACGCGGGTCACCTGGTCCATGTCGATGAGCTTCTGCTCTTCTTCCTGCACCAGGTAGTCGAGCGCCTCGGCCACGCGCATCTTGCGCCGCCGCGTCTTCTGGCCGAAAAGGTTGGGGAGCATGTCTTTGAGGTTGATCCCCATCTCTTCGATGCCGGTGTTGGTGGTGACTTCGAGCGTTGGCGCGCGGTCCTTGACATCGAGCTCGACCAGGCGCTCGTCGAGCTTGCCTTCGCGCAGCCGCTCGCGCAGTTTTTCGCGCGTCCGCTCGGCGCTTTCGCTCGTCTCCGGCGTCTGCGGCATGAGGAGATCGAGCAGGCGATCCTCGGCGTTCAACTCGGCGCGGTCGGCGACTTCATCCAGCCGCTCTTCCCGCACCATGTCGATCGCGATATCGACGAGATCGCGGATCATGGACTCCACATCGCGCCCCACGTAGCCGACTTCGGTGAACTTGCTCGCTTCGACCTTGAGGAATGGCGAATTGGCGAGGCGCGCCAGGCGCCGCGCCAGCTCCGTCTTACCGACGCC
>DATGMH010000142.1:0-5090 GCA_035293725.1 Bryobacteraceae bacterium | reverse complement strand
GTTCTGATTGAAGTGCTGGATATCATGCGGCGTTACCTTCAGGCGAATTTGAAAGATACCGTGCAAATGCTCGGCGAAATTCAGGCGGAGAGGAAGGCTCGTTGAAGGCTTCTTCCGAGGCGGCGCAGCCGCGCGGCAGCGATTTTCCCTCGACCGAAGACGTGAGTTTCACACCGGCGAGACATGATCGCCTTCGTCAGGTAATTGACGAAGCGGCACATTTGCTTCCTCAGCAAGGCCCCATTGGAGTTTTCGTCCATCACAACACGTTGCACGCTTTTGAACATCTGCCGTTTGAGACGGCAGTACTGGAAGCTCGAAAACTGTTTGGCGCCGAGCCGTACATGAGTGAGGCTGCGTATCGCGCGGAGCTGGCGCGAGGGCGCATTCGGATCGAAGACATCGACGCGGTGCTAGATGCCGAACCGGACGCAATCATTTTTCCCCAGTTAACGCGCCGTTCGCTCCGACGGGCGATGATTACACCCGGTGTGCGCGAGTTTGACGCCGCCACGATCCTATGGCGGGCCGAACAAGGCGATCTCGCTCGCGATTTCCGGCAGGCTGCCCTCCGCACTTTGTTTGAGGCCTGCCTCAACCGGGCGGTCGCTCATGAAGAAGAGCTGGTATTGCCAAATCCGGTGAATGAAATCATCCACCCGTGGCTGATTCGGCTGTGCTCGGTGTTTCTGGATCAAGGCATGGCTTACTGGACCATGCCAGGCCGCCAGAACGGCTTTTATGCCGCTGTACGCACATTGCTTTCGCAGCCATATGGCGTTTTCCCTCGGTATTTGATCGGGCTGGACAAAGAGTTCCGGCGGCAAGAACAACTCGGCTTCTCAGCAGTCGACGCCGTGCTGGACTATCTCGATTCCCAACAGGTTTCCGAAACAAGCTGGAAGTACGTCATTCTGTCGGAGTTGCTGGCCCTGCCAGGGTGGGCTGGTCTGATGCGCCGGCTCGAAGAAGAGCCCGGCCTGGCGCCTCACGAGCCCGTACCATCATCCCTCATGGACTTTCTCGCAGTACGGCTGACGATGGTGCGAGTAGCTGCTCGTATGAAAGCTGCCGAAACCATTCCCCAGGAGAGTCCACTCAAGACTCAGGAAAAGCTGCGGTTGAGCCGGGCCGCGCGCATCTACGACGCGGCTCGGGTGTTGTCACTATCCGCAGCCGAGGTCGCCAGCCTCTCCGACTCAGAGTGGACGGCCTTTACAGACGAAGTAAAAGCGTGCAACGGACTGGAGCGGCGCCGCATCCTCCACCTGGCTTATGAACGGCGGCATGAACGCGAGATCCTTCATGGATTGGCGAGCCATCGCCATTATCGCGGCTTGGCCGAGTGCAAAACGAGGCCCGCTGCCCAGGTGTTCTTCTGCATCGATGAACGGGAAGAGTCCATGCGGCGGGCGCTCGAAGAAGTGGATCCGGACGTAGAGACCTTGAGCGCCGTGGGATACTTCGTCGTCGCCGTGGACTACAAGGGAATCGACGATCTGCACGGAACCGCACTCTGTCCGGTGGCGTTGAAACCGCAGCACACCGTGCTCGAACAGCCGAAAGGGGAGGATCGTCAGTTGCTGGAGACGCGCCGCGTACGCAGGCGCATGCTCGGCCAGTGGATGCGGTACTCGTACCTGTCATCGAAAACACTCGTACGCGGGTGGTTGTCCACCAGTGTGCTCGGGTTGCTTTCGGCGGTTCCTCTGATTGGGCATTTGCTTGCGCCCAGGCGGTACGCCCAACTGCGTGAGTGGCTAAACCGGGCGTTCCTCCCCGAACCACGCACGGAACTGACTCTCATGCGCAACACGGGGGGATCACAGGACTCCATGGCCGGCCTGCTCCTGGGATTCTCGGCCGAGGAAAAGACGGAACGAGTAGCAAGCATCTTGGGGCCTGCGGGACTGACTCACAATTTTGCGCGGCTGGTGGTCGTTGTGGGCCATGGCTCCACCAGTCTGAACAATCCTCACGAATCGGCGCACGACTGCGGCGCATGTGGCGGGCGCCGCGGCGGCCCCAACGCGCGGCTGTTCGCCGCCATGGCCAATCGGCCAGAAGTGCGGGATCGCTTGCGAGCAAAAGGGATCGATATCCCCGCCGACACCTGGTTTATCGGCGGGTATCACGACACCTGCAGTGACGACGTGGAACTATACGATCTGGACGCCGTTCCCCCCACACACCAGCAAGATCTGGAGCGCATTCTGAAATCTCTAGACAAAGCACGAGCGCGGAATGCTCACGAACGCGCTCGGCGATTTGAGTCCTGCCCGCACACCGCGTCCCCAGAAGACGCGCTGCGGCATGTCGAAGAGCGTAGCGAACATCTGGCGGAGCCCCGGCCAGAGTATGGCCATTGCACGAATGCAATCTGCATTGTGGGGCGGCGCAGCTTAACCCGGGGCTTATTTCTGGACCGGCGGGCATTTCTGGTCTCCTACGATCCTTTTCAAGACCCCGAGGGCCGAAATCTGGCGGCCCTGCTGGCTGCTACTGTACCTGTTTGCGCAGGTATCAGTCTCGAGTACTACTTTTCATTCGTGGATAACGATCGCTACGGTTGCGGCACGAAACTGCCTCACAATGTGACCGGCCTGGTGGGCGTAATGGACGGACATGCCAGCGACTTGCGAACGGGGTTGCCCTGGCAAATGGTAGAAATACACGAGCCAGTGCGCATTCTCTTCGTCATTGAGAGCACGCCGGAACAACTGATGAGGGCAGTGGAAGGCAACGCACCCTTACGGCGATGGATTGAGAATCGCTGGATTCGGATCGCCACGATCGATCCTATATCCGGGGTGTTGCATGTTTTGCGAAACAAAGGC
The DNA here is from genome assembly GCA_035293725.1 of Bryobacteraceae bacterium. Taxonomy (GTDB): domain Bacteria; phylum Acidobacteriota; class Terriglobia; order Bryobacterales; family Bryobacteraceae; genus Palsa-89. The sequence goes on along the minus strand of DATGMH010000142.1, from coordinate 2,253 downwards.
TTTGAACAAGTCACCGGTCCTGTGGAACGCCTGCCGGTAGTGCTGTCCTCTGCCGAATGGTACAGCGGCAAATCCCAGCATCTTCCCATGGCTTGGATACAAGCTTCCGGAGGACGATAATCGTGGACCTTTGGCAAGCGACGCTCTCTTTGGTGGTATTGCTTCCCGGCGCCATCTTTGCTGCTCTGGCGCTGCTATGGTTGATGGGTTGGGTTCCGTGCGAGCGCGTGGTATCGAGACTCACCCACCTGACCTTTTCACTCATCATTCTTGCGCTCACAGCGGTGATCTGGCATCTCAGGGCAGCCGGGGCTTCATCAATCGTGATCACGTTCGGCAACTGGTTCGCCGTATACGACTATCACTTCCCGCTGGCGCTCCTGGCGGATCGCCTGTCTTTTCCGTTTCTGCTTCTCACGGCGGCGCTTTCGGGTCTCATTGGGAAATTCTCGGCGACCTATCTGCATCGAGAGCGCGGTTACCTGCGATTTTTCTTATTGCTCCAACTGTTCGCGTTCGGATCGCTGCTGGCATTTGCCGCAGGTTCTCTTGATCTGCTGGCGGCGGGTTGGGAAATCGTAGGCATCACGTCGGTATTGCTGATCGCTTTTTTCCAGCAGCGGCCGGCCCCAGTAGAAAACGGTCTGCGCGTCTTCGCCGTTTATCGAGCTTGCGACATCGGCTTGCTGGTGGGCGTGTTCGCTCTGCATCACTGGGCCGGAACCGCGTCGTTTGCGAACGGATTTCCTTCGCTCAACGGAACGCAATCGGCGATTATTGGCCTGCTTCTGCTCCTTGCGGCCGCAGGAAAAGCTGCGCAGATCCCGTTTTCCGGGTGGCTGCCACGTGCCATGGAAGGACCGACGCCTTCGAGCGCGATCTTCTACGGCGCGATTTCGATCCACGCCGGAGCTTATCTGCTGCTTCGCGTGCAGCCGCTGCTCGCTCAATCGATGTGGGCCTCCTCTGCGGTAGTCTTGATTGGCTTGCTTACGGCTATTCAAGGGACCATCGTCGGGCGGGCCAGCGCGGATGCGAAGACCTCGCTTGCCTATGCCTCATTGACGCAGGTGGGCTTGGTTTTCGTTGAAATTGGGCTGGGCTGGAAATGGCTCGCGGTGGTCCATATCCTGGGACACGCCACTGTTCGCACCCTCCAGTTCCTGCGCGCGCCGTCGATGCTTCACGACTACCACAAGATGCACGCCGCTGTTGGCGGCGTGCTCACGCCAGCGGGTCGGCATCTTGGGATGCTGTTTCCGGAGCGTTTTCAACTGTGGCTGTACCGGTGGGCGATGGATCGTGCTCATCTCGATACCATTCTCGACCGCTTCGTGGTGGATCCCCTCATCCGACTATCACACTTATTTGCCAAGCTGGATTACCTAGGACTGCAAGGGCCAATGCGCCAGCCTGAAAAAGTACCGCTATTCATGCAGAGTGCGGCGCGCCAGAGGAGCGAATGACAACGGCGTCCGAATTTGCGCTTCGACTGGTAGCGGTCTCCACGCCCTGGTGTGGAGCGATTTTAGTTGCGATCCTAGCTCGCCGTGCCCGCATCATCGCCTGTACAGCCGCCTCGGTATCCGCGATGGCGAGCCTGACCCTTCTGCATTCCACAGCGTCTGCGGCGCGGTTGGAGGAAACATTGATGGCTTTGTTCTCCTGTCTCGCTGTTATGGCGACACTCGTGTTGCCACAGCGGGACTGTAAAGCCAGTGTGATGGCAGAGTTGCTCTTTGTGCTGGGCTCTACGCTGTTGGCATACACGACCCAGGACCTCTTGATCTTCCTTTTGGCGTGGATTTTGACAGCTCTGCCATTCTTCTGGACAAAGTTTCTTCCAGCCAGAACCTGGCGCCCGCGGGTAGCTATGGGACTATCTATTCTTGCCTTGGCGCTGGCAATTGCTTTCATCGCAGCGGCCGGGAAAGGAATGGTGGTCGATGAGCTCCAGCAACGCAGCCCGGGAGGTATGGCGGTATTCTGGCTGCTGGTCGTCGCGGTAGTCTTTCGAAAGGGCATCTGCCCGGTACACGCCTGGGTAGCGGATGCGGCTGAGAACGGGCCGGCAATTCCGACGGCTCTTTTGTTGAACGGCCATTTCGGGGCGCTTTTGGTGGCAAAACTGATCGTTCCGCTATTCCCCGATGCGGCCCGCAATTTGTTCCCCGTTTTGTCCTATCTAGCCCTTGCCACGGCCCTCTATGTTGCCATTCGCGCGCTGATAGAGAATTCTCCACGCCGTCTGCT
>DATGMH010000141.1:0-291475 GCA_035293725.1 Bryobacteraceae bacterium | reverse complement strand
GGACGGAGGTTATTTCCAGCGGCGATTTGGCGCGTTTGGCGAAGTAGCCAGCCACGGGTCCCCATACGATGGCTACATCGACAGCGCCGGTATCGACCGCTTCGACGATCCGCGCTGCGGGATTGGGTTCACCTTCGGGGCCGAACAGGCTGAAACCGGCCAGGTGGGCGGATAACCCGCGCCGTGCCAGGACCAGCGCGGGCGGCGCGTAATCGTCGCCCACAATCTGCGCACCGATGCGGAGACTAGAAAAACGCTCGTCGAAGAGCGACGAGATGGATCCGACGCGATCGCGGCGCGAGATGAAAACATAGCTGGAGCGATAGTACGGCTTTGTGGTCAGCGCCGATGGCAGGCCGGAAGGCGCGCCGAACCAAACATCGCAGTTCCCTGCATCGAGAAACTGCGCGACCGACGCTTTCCGTTCGGGCCACCACACGAACTCGAGCGTGGCGTCGAGGCCGTTCGCCACAATTTCGGCCACGCGATTATCCAGACCTTCGCGCGCCTGGTTCGAAAATGGGAGGTTCTGCGGGTCGGCGCACACCCGCAGCACAGCACACGTTCCGGCGCAGGCGAGCACCAGCAATCCGCTAAGGCAGCGAAAAAACATACAGGGTGCCGCCTTTCGTGGTGTACTTGGGCAAATCGGCCATCGCGTTCAAAAATCCAACCGCCCCGGTGCCATCCTGCGCATTGAGGCCGCCGGCGACGATTGCGCCGGACCATCCGCCGACGCCGGCCAGCACCGCCACGTATTCTTTACCGTCCGGGCCTTCGTAGACGACCGGCTGGCTGATGATTCCCGAACCGGTCTTGAACTGCCAGAGAAGCGATCCATTGCGCGCGTTTAAGGCTTTGAACCAGCCGTCCATGGTGCCGTAAAAGACCACGTCGCCCGCAGTCACTACGGTGCCGCTCCAGGCGGGGAACATTTCCTTGACCGTCCAGACCGTTTTCGCGTGCACCGGATCCCAGGCCGAAAATTCCCCGCGGTTGCCGCCCGGGCCCGCGTACATGCGGACGTTCGCTCCGACATAGGGCGTGCCGGCGATGTAGTTGGCCTGGGTGCCCTGATATTCCATGCACAGGTTGTTGTGCGGGAGATAAATGAAACCGGTCTTGGGCGAGTAGGCCGACGGCTGCCAGTCCTTGCCGCCGGGCGCCGCGGGGCAGATATCGCGAACTGTTTTAAAACCGGTTGTCTTCGAAGGATTGATTGTGAGGTGGCCGGTTTTCAAATCGACCGACTCGGTGGTATTGACGAACGCAAACGTCTCGGCCGAAAGCACCTCGCCCGTGGCGCGATCCATGATATACATGCGCCCGTTGCGGTCGGGATGAGCCAGCACTTTCCTAGTCTGCCCGTTGATGTTGAGGTCGAGCAGGATATTCTCGTTCACACCGTCGTAGTCGTGAACATCGTGCGGGTTCATCTGGTAAGCCCAGATGGCCTCGCCCGTTTCAGGCCGCCGCGCGAACAGAGTGGACGTCCACTTGTTGTCGCCGGGGCGCTGATCGGCATTCCACGGACCGGGATTGGCCGTGCCGTAATAAATCAGATCCAGATCTGGATCGTAAGAGATCCAGCTCCAGGCCGACCCGCCACCGATTTTCCACTGTTCGCCCTGCCAGGTCTTCTGACCTAGATCTTTTCCCTGGTCCGCTTTGTAAAACGGCTTGAAGTTCGCGCCGATCAGAACATCCTTGTCTGGGCCCGTTGTATACGCTCGCCAGACGATTTTCCCGGTATCGGCGTCCAAGCCGCAGAGCCAGCCGCGCACGCCGAATTCCCCGCCGCTGTTTCCCACGATGACCTTGCCCTTGGCGACAATGGGCGCCATCGTCATGGATTCGCCCTGATTGATATCGCCCAGCTTGGTTTTCCACACTTGCTTGCCGGTTGCAGCGTCCACGGCGACGGTGTTGTTGTCCAGCGTGTTGTAGTAGATCCTTCCGTTGTAATAAGCGGCGCCGCGATTTACGACATCGCAGCAAGCGACGCCTTGCGCGCTGGCCGAAGGTTGAGGATCGTAGGTCCACTTGACGGGTGCTCCCGGCTGCGTCAGGTCCAGCGCGTACAGCAGATTCGGCCACGGCGTGACGATGTACATGGTGTTGTTCACCACCAGCGGTGCGGCCTCATGGCCGCGAGTCAGGCCTGTCGAGAACGTCCATGCTAAGCGCAGCTTCGCTACATTACCGGTATTGACCTGATCCAGGGAGCTGTAGCGCGTGCTCGCGTAGTTTTTCGCGGGCATTGTCCACTGGCCGTCGTCGGGTGGATTCTGGACTTGAGGAAAAGCAATAGCGGCAAGAAAAAATGGGACGAAGATTCGAAACAGTTGCGCCAGACCTTCCAGCGGGAAGATTTGCAACATAATTGCAAAAGGCCCCCACGCTGTAGATAGGGCCTGGCGCGAATTAGTTTCTAAACGCAGCTTTACTTAGCGAGCTGCCATACGTTTTGCCAAGCCGGCAGGTCGCGTCAGACCACGTTCCGGCGTCCGGCCAACAGGCTGATTACGAAGATCACGAGGAAAATGAAGAACAAGATCTTCGCAATGCTGGCTGCCCCCGCGGCGATCCCACCGAAGCCGAAAACGGCCGCGACGATGGCAATGACCAAGAACACCCACGCATACCAAAGCATGTATCGCACCTCCGCAGAGGATTTGAGCAAGAGCAGTGCCACTCAGCGTTAGATCGAGGTGAGGCGCAGAACGTATTCACTCATAAGGCGTACCGCACGCCCCGCCGCCGGTAGCTGCAAGAATGACGCTGCGGCACGATGTAATTTCAGCAGCCGCGGCCTGTGTCACCGGCACAAAAAGCCGGCGGCAATCTAGTGCTTCACCGAAAGGATTGCGCCAATCGGCGATGGCACGCCTCCGATCGTGGCTTGGACCGGCCAATCTCCGTCAGCGAGCGAGTCCGGCACTTGGATCGCAACTTGAAACAGACCGGCGTTGCCTGGCGCGAGCGCGGCGCCGTAAACGGCGGCCGGAACATTATTGATGATCACCATCGGCGGCGGCGTCGAGTAAGTTTGGTCTCCCGGCACCTGCACTCCCAGCGGCGCTGGAGGAGTGGTGGGCCCGAATCCGGTGCCCCAAAGTATGATCACTTCACCCGGCTTCGCGGCAACCGTTGGAGTTCCGGAAAACGTTCCGTTTTTGACGGCCCAACTGAAATCCTGCCGGGTAGCCACAGCCTGACTGCCGGGCCACGAAAAGAAAGCAGGGGCATACTGCAATACTTCGGCCGTGAACGGCGGGCTAGAAACGGAGCCATTCGTCACCACCACGGGTTGCGGTCCTGGCGAGACATCGGGTACCAAAAAATTGATCTGGTTGCTGCTGACATAGTAGATGTACGCTGGTTTTCCGCCCACGGTTATCGAAACTCCGTCCAGCGTTGCCGGAAGCCTGCCGGCGACAATTGCTTTATCCCAAGTATCGGCTGCGGCAGCCAGTCCGGTGCCTTTGATGGTCGCCCACGAGTTCGGCGAGATACCCGGCTGCAGGCTGGCGCCATTCAGCACCGCACAAACGTAAGGTCCTCCCGGCGCAGCGAGGCCAGTGATCTTAACCACGAGATTGTGACCAGAATCGGCAGCGTAAAGATTACCGCTGCAGTCAAGCGCCAATCCGATCGCGCCCACGCTGGTATTTGCGGCAGGCCCGCCACTAATAACCGGGCCGGGGTGGGCGCCCGCGATGGACGTGATGATGCCGGCTGTATCCACCTTTCGAATACGGTTGTTGCTCGTGTCGCCGATGTACACGTTCCCGGTGCCATCCACGGTTACGCCTTGCGGCCCCTGCAGTGTCGCACTCGTGGCCAATCCACCATCTCCGGTTGCACCCGGTGCTCCCGTCCCCGCAAACGTGGTTATGATTCCGCCGGCGGTTACCTTCCGAACGCGATTGCCCTCCGTAATATAGATATTTCCAACGCTGTCTACACCCACAGCCGTTGGAGTACTAATCTGCGCTGAGGTCGCTAATCCGCCATCACCGCTTTCGCTGGGCAGGCCATTCCCGGCTACCGTCGTAATTGTTCCGTCCGGCTTCACCATCCGGATTCGTTTATTGGCCGTGTCAGCGATGTAGAGATTTCCCACGCTGTCCGTCGCCAGCCCAAACGGGTTGTAAATCTGAGCCCGCGATGCCGGGCCGCCATCGCCTGAATACCCGGGTGTGCCGGTCCCGGCGATAGTGGTGATAATGCCGGCCGGATCCACTCGCCGCACGCGATTGTCAATTCGCTCCGCGAAGTAGATATTGCCCGCGGCATCCACTGCAAGGCCCCAAGGCAGGTGGATGGCGGCGTTGGTGGCCAGCCCGCCGTCTCCGGATGAAGCGGCTGTTCCGTTCCCGGCAACCGTGGTGATAATACCGTTCGTGTCTACTTTGCGGATGCGGTTGTCCTGGTAGTCGGCAATGTATAGATTTCCGAGAGAATCAAAAGCTACCGCCGTGGGTTCTGCGAGAGTGCTGTTTAATGCTGGCCCGCCGTCGCCAAGTTGCGACGGATCCTTGCCCGCAACAATAGTTATCGTCTGCGCCTCGCAAAGCGGCGCGGCCAGCATGCCGGCCAAGAGCGCGATTATTAAACGTGTAGGATGGGTCTGCATTGGTGACTTTCTCGCATCGATCCCGGCTGGTATTTCTACGCCCCAATCAGTAATGGCTGCGGGATCCCATTACTTTCAAAAATCCGGCACAACCATAAGTACGCGACGCAGCGGCGCTCGCGTCCAAGGAATTGCCCTTGGAGGTCTCGACGCCCGGCATCGTGGCGAGCTTGCCAGCGGGTATTGAGTCTCGCCCTCGAATGGTAACCTCGATGAAGCCATGTCCAACTCCACACTCCATCCCGACCTCCACGGCCGTGTCGCCATCGTGACGGGTGCCAGCCGCGGTATCGGCAAGGCGCTCGCCATTCGCCTGGCCCAGGAAGGCGCGGATGTTGCCATTGCCGCCAAAAGCGAGCAGTCCACCGAAAAGCTGCCCGGCAGCATCTATGAAACGGCCGAAGAAATCCGCGCGCTCGGCCGCCGCGCGATCGCCATCCCGACCGACGTGCGGGACGAGAACGCTATCCGCAACATGATCGACCGGACCGTGGCCGAACTTGGGCGGATCGACATTCTGGTCAATAACGCCGGCGCCATCTGGACGCGGCCCATCCTGGAAACACCGCCCAAGCGCTTCGACCTGATGGTTGGAGTCAACGTCCGCGCCGCTTACATCGCCTGCTATTACGCGCTCCCGCACATGGTCAAACAGAAATGGGGACACATCCTCAACATGTGCCCGCGGCTCTCGGTGAAACCGTCGCCCGGCAAGGTCGCCTATATGATCTCCAAGCTCGGCATGGCACGCCTGGCAATCGGGCTGGCCGCCGAGCACCAAAAGGACAACGTTGCGGCCAACACGCTCTGGCCGCGCACCATCATCGAGAGCCAGGCCTCCATCAATCTCGGCATGGCCGACCGCTCGCAATGGCGCACGCCGGAAATCGTCTGCGATGCCTCCCTCGCCATCTTTGCGCAAGAGCCTTGCTCCTCCACCGGCCGCGAGTGGATCGACGAGGATTGTCTCACGGAACTGGCGGGCGTTACCGGCTTCGATCATTACTGGTGCGAGGGCAAGCCCCCCGCCAATCCGATCACCATCGACGCGTGGTAAGCTCCGCAGCCGATCCTGAAACGCGTAGCGCGCGGTCCTGGCGACGAACGCATTCATGATACTGTAATCCAAACTGCGATAAGCTTAGGGATTAATCTGCGGTGCGCTAGGGGAACATCATGGACGAGCTGAAAATCGAGACGGTCCGCGGCGCTTCAGGAGCCAGCATTCTAAGGCTCGCAGGCCCGCTTACCATCCAGACGCTGTTCGAATTTCAGGACCTCGCACGCCGGGAATCCGGCCCCGCAATGGTGCTGGATTTATCGGGCGTTCTGTACATGGACTCGGCTGGTCTGGGCGCAATTCTGGGCGTGCTCGCTTCCTGCCAGCGGCATGGCCGCGGCTTCGGAGTCACGGGTATCACCGAACGCATCCGGACGTTGTTCACCGTTGCCCATGTGGACGGAATGATTCCTCTCTTCGACAGCGTGGAAATTGCGGAGTCGCGGCTGAAGCAATCAGCCTCGGCCTGACGCTTACTCGCCTCTTCTCCGCGCATACTACCCTCGTCATTTGGTATGATGGCGGCGTTTTCCTGAGGTGAAGTAACCATGGGTACCTGGAGCATCAGATTCTGTATCTTCTTTATAGGCGCGGCCGCTCTGTTGGCGCAGCACGAATCCAATCCGTTCGATGCGCAGATCGGCGCGCGGATTTACCTCAACAATTGCGTGTATTGTCACGGTCCTGACGGCGATCAGGTCCCCGGCATCAAGCTGGGTTCCGGCAAGTTCAAACACGCCACCACCGACGCCGAAATCACCGACATTATTCGCAAAGGGATTCCCGGCACCGGCATGCCGGCCCAGACCAATATGCCGCCGCAGCAGGTGCGATACGTGGTCGCCTACCTCAGATCTCTCGCCGCCGAACCGCCCAGCGATCTGCCGCCCGGCGATGCCTCGCGAGGCAAGGCCATTTTCGAGGGAAAAGGCGGATGTCTCAATTGTCATCGCGTCAGAGAGAGCGGCGCGTGGGTAGGTCCGGACCTAAGCGACATCGGTTCTGTGCGGCGCGTCGCGGAAATGGAGAAGACGCTGCTCGATCCCGCAGGCACGCTCCTTCCGCAGAACCGTTCTTTCCGTGCTGTCACTCGGGATGGGAACGCGGTCACCGGAAGAATTCTCAACCAGGACACGTTCACCTTGCAGCTCATCGATGCGCGCGGCCGTCTGCTTTCATTGCAGAAGTCGGATTTACGCGAGGTCAAGTCGGTGGACTCGCCTATGCCTTCGTATAAGGACAAACTCAGCCGGCCGGAACTGGCCGACTTGATCGCGTACATGGTCACCCTGAAAGGCGCCCGTTGAAAGGACATCTCATGCACCGCATTAGTCTATTCGCTGTCTTAACCGCCGGGATGCTGCCCGCGCAGGTGACTTTCGATCGCCTTCTGGATGCGGCCAAAGAGCCGCAGAACTGGCTCAGCTATTCCGGCAATTTCAACAGCCAGCGCTACAGCGGGCTCACGCAGATCACGCCAGCGAACGTCAAAAATCTGGAGCTGCAGTGGATGTTCCAAGCCCACTCGCTGGAAAAATTCGAAGCCACGCCGCTGGTGGTGGACGGCATCATGTACACGGTGCAGGCGCCCAATGACGTGGTCGCGTTGGATGCCGTTACCGGCCGGATTTTCTGGATGTACTCTTATAGCCCGGATAAGGACGCGCGGCCCTGTTGCGGGCGCGTGAACCGCGGCTTGGCGGTGCTTGGCAACACATTGTTCATGGGAACGATCGATGCGCATCTGATCGCGCTCGATGCCAAAACCGGCAAGCCGCAGTGGAACACGCAAGTCGGCGATCCGGCTTCCGGATACGCCATCACGCACGCGCCTCTGGTGGTGAAAGATAAGGTGATCGTGGGCGTGGCCGGCGGCGAGTACGGCATTCGAGGCTACATCGCGGCCTTCAACGTCAAAACCGGCGATGAGGTCTGGCGCTTCTACACCATACCGGGGAAAGGCGAGCCCGGCAATGAAAGCTGGGCGGGCGATTCCTGGCAGCACGGCGGCGCCTCCATCTGGGTCACCGGCTCCTACGATCCCCAGCTCAACCTTACTTATTGGGGAGTCGGAAATCCCGGGCCGGATTGGAACGGCGATGCCCGCAAGGGCGACAACTTGTACAGCGATTGCGTCGTTGCTTTGGACGCGGACACCGGTAAGTTGAAATGGTATTACCAATTCTCGCCGCACGATGAGTTCGACTATGATTCCGTGCAGGTCCCGGTTCTGGTGGATGGCCAGTGGCAGGGCAAACCGCGCAAAATGATGATGTGGGCCAATCGCAACGGCCTGTTTTACGTGATCGATCGGAGTTCGGGCCAGTTCCTGCTGGGCAAACCGTTCGCCAAGGTTACCTGGATGAATGGGTTTGACGAGCGCGGGCGTCCCATGAAGGTTCCCGAGGCAGCGTCCAGCAAGCAAGGAACTCTGATCTTTCCTGGCAATCAGGGCGCAACGAATTGGTACAACCCTTCATACAGTCCGCGCACCGGACTGTTCTACATCCCGACGTGGGATAACTATTCGTCGTTCTTCGTGAAACAGGACCAGGATTACACCAAAGGGCAGACCTTCGGTGGTGGTGGGCCAAGGAACTTGACCGCGCCGATTACCACGGGCCCCTTCAACTACCGCAAGGAAGGCGAGCAATACGGCGCAATCCGTGCCATGGATCCGAACACAGGCGAAAAGAAATGGGAGTTCCGCATGGACGATGTGACCGATGCCGGCGTGCTCACAACCGCGTCGGACCTGCTGTTCAGCGGCGGACGCGAAGGATATTTCTTCGCGCTGGATGCTCGTAATGGTTCGCTGCTGTGGAAAACGGCTGTCGGTGGCCACGTCGCTTCGGGTCCGATGACCTATTCAGTCAACGGGCGCCAGTACGTCGCCGTCGCCGCCGGCAACTCGCTGTTCGCTTACGCGCTGCGGCCGTAGATCTCCGATCCAGAAAACGATCCGCGCAACCAGAAGCCATCGCAAGTGGCCAGAGCCAGAACTGTCGATGGGGTCTGACGTACGCCCCGAAACTTCCACCCACTCCGCACAAGGCGCGTGATGCTCTAGCCCACCTTCGCGATCTCGGGTATGGGAATCCTCCCCGCACTCCGGCGTACAACGTTGAAATAAGAGGCCTGCAACGTTACGTTACGTGTTGAAGCTTGTGCGAAAAGAGTGCTCAAAGTAAACTGGTCCCCGAGTTTCGCAATCGCGGATGGGAGCACTTGTAATGTCCATAGGCCCGAAGCAATGGAGCTGTTTTTTATTGCTTTTCGGGGCGCAGCTTGCAGCGCAAAAACCCAACTGGACCCAGCAGAGCCCTCATAGTTCTCCGGCCGGGAGAGGAACGGCGCTTCTGGCCTACGATTCCAAGCTCAGCCAGGTCGTCCTGTTCGCCGGAGCCACGGCCAACACCGCCGTCGCGAACGACACCTGGACTTGGGACGGCACCAACTGGATCCAACTCCATACGGCGCAATCGCCTCCGCCGCGCTCCAACTCCGCCATGATTGACGATTCTCAACACGGCCAGATGGTGATGTATGGCGGATGGGTGGCTGCCAATAGCACGTATCTGAACGACACCTGGATATTCGATGGCTCTAACTGGACCCAATTTCAGCAAAACAGCCCACCGGCACGCGGTTTCCATGCCATGGCGTACGATGCTAAGCACGGCCAGGTCATCGTGTTCGGTGGCAAGGATGTCAATGGCAACCCATCGAACGACACCTGGCTCTTCGATGGAACCAATTGGACTCTGGCGCACTCGCAGTTTAGCCCGGCGCCCCGATTCGGTCTCGCCATGGCTTACGATGCCGCGCATGGCCAGGTCGTCCTGTTTGGTGGAGCCAATAATTCGACGAATTTCGGTGACACCTGGACTTGGGATGGCACCAACTGGAAACAAAGCACGCCTCAGAACAGCCCTCCCGCCCAGTCATTCCACGAAATGGTCTACGATTCTGTGCACGATCAAGTGGTTCTTTTCGGTGGCGGAGCGTCAAACACCGACCAAACCGGCGTCTTCAACGACACCTGGCTTTGGGATGGTTCCAATTGGACGCAAGCGGCGCCCGCAAACAGTCCCACGGCGCGGAACCGATTCGGTATGGCATTCGACTCCGCGCATGCGCAAGCTGTCTTATTCGGTGGCAGGGATGCGGCTAACGATTTTTTGGGCGACACCTGGACCTGGAGCGGTGGCGCGGTTACCCCGCCTCCGCCGACACCCACCATTTCCTCGGTCGAGAGCGCCTCTGGATACGGCGGCTTCTCGGCAGTCGCGCCCGGATCCTGGGTCGAAATCTACGGTTCGAATCTGGCGCCGGTTACGCGCCAATGGGCTGGATCGGATTTTAACAACGGCAACGCTCCCACTTCGCTCGGCGGCGTCCAGGTCATGGTCGGCGGCCAAAACGCGTTCGTCGAGTACATCGCCACCAATCCGGGTCAAATCAACGTGCAACTGCCGTCGAATATTCCGGCCGGTGGCCCGCTGCCGATTACGGTCATGAACGGCACTGCAACGAGCAACGCCGTTAATGTTACGGTCCATACCGTTGAACCGGGTTTGCTCGCGCCATCTTCGTTTGTGATCGGAGGCAAGCAGTATGTGGTCGCTGTGCTTCCCGACGGGGCGACGTACATTCTTCCGCAGGGAGCCATCTCGGGTGTGGCATCGCGTCCGGCCAAACCCGGCGACACGATCACGCTTTACGGGATTGGATTCGGCGCGGTGACGCCGGCCATTCCCGCGGGTCAAATTGTTACCCAACAAAATCAGCTGGTGCAACCGTTGCAGATTATGTTCGGCCAGACGCCGGCGCAGGTGACCTACGATGGTCTGGTGCCGAATTTCGTGGGGCTCTATCAAATTAATGTGGTGGTGCCTCAGGTTCCGGATAATCTTCTGACACCGCTGACATTCAATTTAGGGGGCATCGCGGGGACGCAAACCCTGTACATCGCGGTACAGCAGGGCTCCTAGCGCTCGTACTGCGGAATTGATGGCCAGCCCTATCTTCCATTGTTTCGATCCGCATTGAGGGCGCCGACAAAACGCAACGAATCAGAGCCGTAGCGCCGGCTACGGCTCCGCCCCAAGTCGTTTCTTTCTTAAACCGAAACCAAGTGAGCGAGGCCTTGCATCCCATTCAAACTTGCCGCAGCCCGGCCGTATGCCACACACTGAATGCTGCCGGCACCGCGTTCCCGAATGCCATGAAGAAGCTAATACTGTTGTTTTCCACAATTCTCGCTGTAAACGGGTGGGCTCAAAGCCTCTCGATCACCGACGTGACCACCACTGGGCCTCGCGACCACAATTTTGCTCCCGGTACGAACATCTATGTTCTCGGTTCTTTCCCACATCCGGCCGCTGGGCGTGACTTCTCGATCACTGTGGGAGGCCAAACTGGTGGTATCAATGTCGCCGCCACTGCGGCCTTATTGATTGCCACGATTCCCATCGGAACTCCGGCGGGTCAAACCACCTTAACAGTGAGTTGGCAGGGACGAACCTCGAACGCGTTTCCCATAACTATTTCGGCCATGGCGCCCGAAATCGAGGGTGCCGGAGTGGTTGTCAGTGCGGCGCCGCTGCCCGAGTACGAGCCTTACTATCCGTTCTCGGACGCCAGCACGAGCCAAAAGATCACGCCGTCTTCGCCTGCCGCGCAGGGAGAACCGCTGAGAGTGGATGTTTACGGCTTGGCGCAAAATACGCCGCCATCGGTAACCCCTACGGTGACCGTCGCAGGGATTACTGCCCAGCTTGCCGGGACACAGTCGCTTGCGCCGGGCCACGCGACCATCTTCTTTGTCGTTCCGAACAGCGCGCCGCTGGGCATTGATCCGGTGGTGGTGAATCTGGCGGGGGTCGACAGCAATACCGCCAGCTTACCGGTAGGATCGGCTCCTGCGATCGGCGCGGTGCTCAACGCCGCCAATTTTGCCTCCGCGGGAACGGTTGCGCCGGGATCCATAATTTCGATTTTCGGCGCCGGCTTCGGTAACAACGACAATCTGGCTGCGTTTCCATCGACGAACGTAAACGGCCTCAGCGTGCTGTTTGGAAGCACAGCCGCGCCGATCTTCGCTTCCGCTGCCAAGGAAGGCCAAATCAATGTGCTGGTGCCGACCGAACTGGACAGCGGGAATATTAGTCTCACGGTGCAGACTGCAAGCGGCACTTCGCAGCCGTTTTCCCTTAAAGTTGTACCGGCGGTCCCCGCCGCATTCTTCTACACCGATCCTCTGCTTACTTCGCGAAGAAACGCCGTCGCGGTGGTGGCGAACACGGCCTGGATTGTCCTGCCGCTCTCGATGGCCGCCAATCTGGGCTTGCCGACCAACTGCAGCGCGCTCGGTGCGGCGGCGCTGTGCGGCCAGCCGGCGCATCCCGGCGATTATCTTCAGATCTACGCCACGGGATTGGGAAAGGCCACTCCTAACGGCGATCCGGGGGGCGCCGTGCTTCCCAGCGGCCAGGTTGCGCCCGCCAGCGGCAGTCCTCTCTATGTCACCGTCGTGACTCCCGCCGTCACCATTGGCGGTCTACCCGCTACGGTGATCTTCAGCGGTGTCGCGCCAGGTTATGCAGGTCTCTATCAGGTGGATGTTCAGATCCCCAGCGGCGTCGCGCCGGGCGATGACGTGCCGCTCGCGATCTCATCATCCGCCGGCGCCACCGATACAACCACGATCGCGATCAGTGCTAAGCAATGACATAGCGCATCGGAATGAGCCGGCGCCTGCAATTCGTTCTCGCTTTCGTAGCTCTCGGGTTCGCCTGCGTGCCCCGCGTGCGCCCAATCCTTCGTTCAGGGCGTCGCTTAACGCTGCGGCTCTCGCAAGCGGGTACCAGGTTCCTTCCACGCCCGGCTATGCAGCCGGCAGATGCGTGACTGGGGATTTTAACGGCGACCATAAACTCGATATCGCGATCATTTGCGCGTACAGGCCGGAAATCGCGGTCCTGTTTGGAAACGGCGACGGTAGTTGGCGGCGACGGGCGGCGCAACCGCTTTCAACACTGCCGCCATCGCGATAATAGACTTGATGCCCTACACGACAATCGATGCGCGCCGTTGTTTGGTGCTGGAATCGCTGATTCTGGCGACCGCGTGCTTTTCTGCTAACGGCCAAAGCGCTTTCCAACCCTCTTTCAATAGTGCAACTCTTCCGACTGCATGCCCGGTTTCCGGCGGGTTTGGAGGTGGGCAGGTCGTGATCGGGGATTTCAATGGCGACCATAAACCAGATATAGCCGTCGTTTGTCAGTATGGCTCGCAAATTTCCGTGCTCTTTGGAAATGGCGACGGCAGCTTTAGACCCCCTGTCCTGAACGGGCCATTTCCCACCGCGCGAGGCCGCATACTCGCACTGGACGTAAACGGCGATGGCCGCACTGACCTTCTCCTAACGAGTTTTGGACAGCAAGTGCTTACCGGGGTGCCTACCTGCTTTGGGGGATCCGAAAGTGGGCATGGCAATGACCTGATTCCGTTGATCTCAAAAGGAGACGGGAATTTCAATCAGTTACCTTCGATTCCAACCGGCGGTTTCTACACGCTCTGGGGCGCTAGCGACCTCAACGGCGATGGGATTCCGGATTTACTATTTAATGACGATACGCAACTAGACGTTGGATTCATGCTGGGCGTCAAGGGCGGAACGTTCTCGCCGCTGACGTCGATTTCGACGACGCCCGGTCTATGTTCGAATTTGGGGACTGTAGCCGATTTCCAGAACAATCGTAAGCCCGACCTCATTGTCAATTCGGGAAATTTTGACGGATCTTCTCCGGCAGTATTTCGCTTTGCCAATAACGGCAACCTGTCCTTCGCGATGCCCGTCGCTTTGGTATCGAGCACCAACCAGAGTCTCGGTGCAAACATTCAAACCGCGGCGGCCGATTTCAACGGCGATGGCATATTGGATCTGGGTATAAGCACTGAATTCGCGAACGCCGCTCCTTTTTTCGTACTATTCGGAACCACCCCGGGTGCATTCAAGCAGGCGCCAGGATCGCTCAACCTTTTCCCGGCCTCGCAGTGGCTGACTTTGGACATCAATGGCGACGGCAAAGCCGACCTCGCTGAACTAGGCAGCGGCGGCCTCCATTTTTATTTATCGAACGGCGACGGAACGTTCCAGCACATTTTTTATGGTCCCGGCGTGGCGGACTTTGTAGCCGATTTCAACGGGGACGGCAAACCAGATCTGGGTGGCGTGGCCGGAAACTCGGTTGTGGTGATGATCAACACCACGGTTTTTGCTTCCGTCACCGGCGCGTTGAACGGCGCATCGTTCGCCAAAGGTCAGGCCGTGACGCCGGGATCGCTAGCCACCATCTTCGGTTCCGGCTTTACGGCTCCGAACGTAAACGGCAGCGCGAGTTCCATTCCCCTGCCGCTCACTCTGCAGAACGTCTCGGTGACGATGGGCGGCATACCCGCGCCGTTGTTGTTCGTCAACGCTACTCAGATCAACGTGCAGGTGCCTTGGGAACTGACCGGCAGCACGGCGGATATCGTAGTTACCGCAAATGGAACTGCTTTGCCGCGGTTTCACGCACCGATTGCGCCGGCTGGTCCAGGAATTTTCACCACACAATCTGGAACCGGACAAGCGATCGCGATTAACAATGCCGATGGATCGCTGGCCGGTCCATCCGGCTCGATCCCCGGTGTGGCCCTGCATCCGGCCAGCGCGGGAGACGTACTGCTGATCCTTTGCACCGGCCTGGGCGCAGTGTCGCCGAACGTGGCCGATGGCGCTGCTGCATCGGATGCAGTGCGCAACTCGCTCGTGACCCCTACCGTGCTGATCGGCGGCCAGCCTGCCCAGGTTCTGTTTTCCGGCCTGACATCCCAGTTTGTGGGGGTCAATCAAATCAACGTGGTGGTTCCGGACGGCGTAACTGGCACCGTGCCGCTGCAGATCAGCCTCGCCGGAATCACGACGTCGGATCAAGTGACGGTTGCAATCCAATGAAGGCATCCCTAAGCGCATGAGAACCACAGCCCGGACGATTCTTGTCTTGATGCTCGCCGGCACGGCCCACGCCCAAACTTCGTTTCAACTGTCGTTTCAAACCACTACACTCGCAACCGGCTGTCCAACATCGTCGAAGCCGGGTATCATAGCCGGGGATTTCAACGGCGACCGGAAAACGGATCTTGCTTTCTTGTGCGAACCTCAGCTAACGGTACTCCTCGGAAAAGGCGACGGCACGTTCAACGCTCCGGTGGTCGGATCCTCACCCGCCCATCTGACCGCCAATCCGAACCTCTTCCTGAATCAGTCGCCGATTCTGGCCGTTGATGTGAACGGCGACGGCCGTGACGATCTGGTCTTCACCGCCACCGGCGGGCCCGAGCTCCAAAACGTTCCCACCTGTTCCGGCAAACAAAGTGGATCTAGTAACACGCTCGTGACGCTGCCTTCGCGCGGCGACGGCACGTTTGGGCCTCCGAACCTGCTACCCACGAACGGTTTTTATGTGCTTTGGGGCGTGGCCGATCTCAATGGCGATGGGATTCCAGACCTGCTGTTCAATGACGACACGCAGCTTGATCTTGGCGTCATGCTTGGCAGCAAGGACCATGGATTATCCTCAATGGCCTCCGTTCCTGCTCCCACGGGCGCATGTATCGGAATCGATGCCGCTGGCGACTTTAATAATGACCGTAGAGCGGACCTCCTGCTCTACACCGTCCAGACACTCAACAAAGGGCTCTCCTTGCTTGTGATGAACACAGGGAATCTTACGTTCGCGCCCCCGGTGACGCTCGGACCGGCTTCGCCTCTCGCCGTGGCGGATCTCAATGCCGACGGGAACTTGGACATAGTCCGGCTCCTCTCGTCGCCGTCAGAGTTTTCGGCGCTGCTGGGAACAGGAACAGGGTCGTTTCAGGCGCCGAAGGTGTCCTTGGTGAACCTTGTCTCTAACGACCCTATTGCCGCGCTGGAGCTGAATGGCGATGGAAAAGCGGACTTAGTTCAGGCCGGATCCGCCGGCACCCGGTTCTATCTGTCCAACGGCGACGGCACATTCCAACTGCTAACCGGCACGCCCGGCGTCGATCCTTTCAACCTCATTCAAAATCAACTCTACCCGTACAGCTTGATAGCGGACTTCAACGCAGACGGCAAGTCCGACCTGGCAGCCGTTGTGGGGAACACCTTACGCGTCTATTTGAACAGTTCCACAAACCTGGGCGTGACCGCCGGCCTGAACGCGGCATCGTTCGCCAAAGGCCAAGCGGTGACGCCCGGATCGCTCGCTACCATCTTCGGCTCCGGCTTCACGTCTCCCAACGTGAGCGCCAGCGCGGCTTCAATCCCGCTGCCGCTGGGGCTGCAGAACGTTTCAGTGACGATTGGCGGCATACCCGCGCCGCTGTTGTTCGTCAACCCCACTCAGATCAACTTGCAGGTGCCCTGGGAACTGACCGGCAGCACTGCCGATGTCGTCGTGACGGCGAACGGAACTCTGTTGCCGCCGTTTCACGCCTCTATCGCGCCCGCGGGCCCCGGCGTTTTCACCGCACAATCCGGCACCGGACAAGCGATCGCGATTAACAACGCCGACGGGTCATTGGCCGGTCCATCCGGCTCGATTCCCGGTGTGGCCCTGCATCCGGCCAGTGCAGGAGACGTGCTGCTGATCCTTTGCACCGGACTGGGCGCAGTGTCGCCGAACGTGGCCGATGGCGCTGCTGCATCGGACGGAGTGCGCAACTCGCTCTTATCCCCTACGGTGCTGATCGGCGGCCAACCGGCGCAAGTTTTGTTCTCGGGCCTCGCGCCGCAGTTCGTGGGCGTAAATCAAATCAATGTCGTGGTTCCGCAAGGCGTGACAGGGATCGTGCCGCTCCAAATCGCTCTGGGAGGTATCACCACTTCCGATCAGGTCACCATCGCCGTGAATTGAAGCAGGCCGCGATTGCTCGAGTGTTCGAGCGCGCGGCAACCCCGTCAACTCAGCAGGCCCCCGTGACCGAGCCCAGCAATCTCCCAGCCGGAGATGCGATAGCGGGCCAGCATTGAAGGCAAGATCAAATCCACGACGTTGGGCTTGGCCGACCGGAAGCAGCCCGGCGCCGAAATCACCGGAATTTCATCTTTATAGCCCAGCAATAAAAGATTACCCGGCTCGACCGGCGCCAGAAACCGTTCGATGGTGCATCCGGCTTTCACCATCGCACGGCCCACCACATCCTCGGGCCCGGCCGGCGCCGTGGTGGATGCGATCAGAATGCAAGTCGGACGCGCGCGCAAAAGATGCTGCAGCGACCGCGCCAGCGCGCCTTCCTCTTCCACCGCCGATAGCACGAATCCTGCGCTGGTGCCCAACCGGTCCAGCCGCTGCCGCATGATGTTCTCAAACAACTGCCGCGCCCGTTCCCCCGCCAATGGATCGCAATAAAGCACCGCGACAGTGGGCGTTCGAATCGGCCTCGCCTGCAAAATCGGTCCGCGCTCCTTCACAATCGAGATCACCGCTTCCAATTGCGGTTGGGTAATCGCAAACGGCGCGCTCTTTACGGTCGCGATGCGCTGGCCGGCATGCGCATACGAGAAATTAGGCGAGGTCGCTATGACCATGCTCGCGGCGCAATTTATCTGTTTCAAAAGCTCGTCATCCACCAGGACACAGCTCGGCTCGGTCGAAAATAAGTTGGCCCTTCCTCCCGCGGCGAGCCGGATTTCGAGCGATCCGCAGCCGATCTCGCTCGCAACCTGCATCACCGCTTCATCTTCGCCGATCTCCCCTTCCTCCAGCTCGGTGACCCAGACCTGCTTCATTCCTTCGATCTCGAGCATCTTCGCATCTTCGTCGCTAATTACGTGGCCCTTGGCCAAAAGCTTTTTTCCGCCAGCCCGGAAAATGGTACAGCAGAGTACCCGCCCTGCTGCCTCTTTTACATCGATTGTTTGCGCGCGCATCCCAGTCCCGTCCTTCGCACCCAAATTATACTCTTCCTATGTGGGAATACCACAATAAATTCTCAGTAATCCGAAATAGCCCGTTCGAGCTATAGATGCATAACCCGGCTGACATTCTCTGTCGGAGCGCCCATGGAGCTGCGGTAGCTTTGATCCAGCGGAGAAGCGGGCTCGGAATTGGGAGGATTTGATGGCTTCCGTTCGACGGCAATTGTCCCCATTATCGAATATTTAAACTAGTAGAGCTGCTACCCAGCCTTTGGGCCGCGATCGTCGGACAGCGATTGCGCTAGATTTGTTGTGGTAGTTGAACCAGTTCTCGTTCTGAATCTGCAATACCGGCCAGTACCGGATGGGGGCGCAGCGCCTTCAGCATCGCGATTTCATCGCAACAGTGAAATTTCGGGCAGCGAAGACAATCCTTCCATACCTTCAAAGGAAGTTCGCCTCTTTCTACGTCTACGAAGCCCATCTTGCGGAAAAAATCCGGTACGTATGTAAATGCAAAAATTGCATGTAGACCGTTAGCGATAGCTTCGTTTTCGAGTTCCTGGACGATTTGCCGCCCGATTCCCGCTGATTTTAGCTCTGGATCGACCGCCAGGGAACGCACCTCTGCGGACGTCGGAGTGTAGAAGTGCAGCGCTCCGCAGCCGGCCAGCCGCTGGCCTGAATATGCCACCGTGAAGTCCCGTATGTTCTCGGACATCTCAAATTCTGTTCTGGGCAGCATAATTCCATTTGCAGCGTAATTGTTGATCAACTTCAGCAGTTCATGGATGTCGGCCATCGTCGCTTTGCGCAACGCAAGCCCCTGCGTCTCCGGATGGATATCCTTTGACGGTACGCGTAAGCTAAGCATGCGACCGCGCTCCTCTGCGAGCAAGCAGGCGCGTCCCAGCGCTCTGGCCTTGCAACAGCCTGCTAATAATATGGGGCGCCGCTCCCGGCGCGATGAAAATTTCGTCTACCCCGCTGCTCGCAGCCTGCGCCGCTGCATCCAACTTGGCGCGCATTCCCCCGCTGGCCGTGCCGCTATCGATCAAAGTTCTGCAATTTTCCAGAGAAATTTCCGGAAGGATAGCTCCATCCTTCCCTTTAACGCCGTCCACATCGGTCAAGAAAAATATCTTCTCGGCCTGAATGGAAGACGCTACCGATACGGCCATCTGATCCGCATTCACGTTATAAAAGCGGCCTTGCCGGTCCCCCGCCAGGCACGCGACCACCGGTAAATAACCTTTTTCCAGTAGCAGCGCCAGTAAACGGCCGCTGGATGGAATCGGCTTTCCGACGGCTCCCAGCTCCGGGCCCATGGGCTCCGCTTCGGCCAGCAACGCATCCATGCCCGTCAAGCCCACTGCGTTGGCGCCGGCCGCGATAAACGCCGCAACCAATTCTTTATTCACCGTCCCGCCCAGGACTTTCAGGACTGCGTCCAGAACGTCCGGAGTGGTCACTCGCAGCCCGTGAATGAACTGGCTTTCAATGCCCCGCTCCGCCAGAAAGCGCGTCATCTGCTTGCCGCCCCCGTGGACCACCACGACGCCCGCTTCGTCTTGCGCCACCTCGCCGATTTCGCGCGCCAGGCGGAGCCTGGATTCTTGCGAATCCAACAACGTCCCACCCAGTTTGATTAAAATCTTCACAACAGGCCCTCAGTTTCTTCGAGGCCCAACATTAAATTCATGTTTTGCACTGCTTGGCCTGCCGCGCCTTTCATCAGGTTATCGATCACACTCACCACCACGCCCCGTCCCGTACCCGCGTCGAACCTTACGCCAATATCGCAGAAATTCGTGCGATCCACTGCGCGCACGTCGGGCATTACGCCGGGCTGATACAGGCGCACGAAGCGTTCTTCCTTGTATCGCTGGCTGTAGATTGCCGCCAGATCGTGCACGCCGGAAATATTTCGAGTACGGAAATAAATCGTCTCCAGAATCCCGCGGTCGATCGGAATCAGGTGCGCCGTGAAACTCAATTCGCCTTCTTCTAACTTCGATGCCATAAGAATTTCCGGCACGTGCCGGTGGTCCAACACCGAGTAAGCCGAAAAATTCTCGGTCACCTCGCAAAAACTGGTCTTGAGCGCCGGCTTACGTCCAGCGCCGCTGACGCCCGATTTCGCGTCGCACACGATGCCCGCGCTCCGGTCCACAATCCCGCTGGCTACCAGCGGCTGAATCGCCAGGTTGGCCGCGGTCGGATAGCATCCCGGATTCGCCACCAGCTTCGCCCCCCCAATCCGCTGCCGGCAAAATTCCGGCAGGCCATACACCGCCTCGGGCAGCAACTCCGCGGCCGTATGTTTTTCCTTGTACCAGCGCGCGTACGTCGAGACGTCCCCCAGCCGGAAAGCGCCGCTCAAATCGATTACCCTGACACCGCCTTCTACCAGTGGCGGAGCCAAGTCCATCGATACCTCAGCCGGTGTCGCCAAGAAAACCGCCCCGAGCCCTTCCGATTTCGCCACGCCCCGCCCAAACGGAACTCGCGTGGGCGCCAGCGCATTCAACGGCTGCGGCCGTTCCTCCGCATCGGAACGATGCTCCAGCAACACCGGCTCGACGGAAGGGTGGTGCGCCAGCAGCCGGACCAGTTCCGCGCCGCTGTAGCCTCGAAAGCCGACCACGCCAGCCCGGAACCGCTTAGAATAATTATTCATGCCTCTGAATTATTATACCTCGGCGGACGTGAACGGGGTGACCATGAGTCGTGAGCGGGCCGTACGCGAAATTGCCCCAGGTCGAACCCGCGAACTCTCGCCTGGGATGCTTACTGCTGCTACCAATTCATCCTGGAACAATTACTAGTAATACTGGAACAAATACTAGGTTGTACGGGAACAATCGCTAGGTATCTCTGGCGCAATTTGTTTGCTGCACGTAGCGCGATAGATCAATATACCGCCTGGTCCGGCCCACATTCGGTGTCTCGAAGACACCGGCGCGCCGTTGTGCACGATCGCGATCGGCCGAACTTCGCGCTCTGGAGTTCGATAAAGCAAAGTGCGGACGACAGGGACAAGGAATCCAATAGATGCTGGGAGCGCTCGAAGCTGAGCCGCTCGACGACGCGGCGGCCCTCGCTGAGACTCGAATCGCTCCCAGCGCCTTCAACCGCGGCAATCCAATAACCTAAACGCAAAAGTCCGTAACGAACTGAACTGCCTCGATCAGCCCGCCCGCCAAGCCTACCCGATCGGATTGTAACCAAACTTTTCAGCACCGAAGTAGAAATGTTCGGCGGCGCTGGAATGAGGTGCGTGCTTTCACCCAATCATCAGCGCACAGACCCCCAATCGTTCGCTTCTATACGCAGGTAAGTACTTGACGGTGCGAAAACACCTGTTAGGCTTGAGATCTGCTAGGAGAGGGGACCCATGTGCCTATGCTGAGGTTCGGCTTGATACCGGTCGTCGCGACCATCGCCGCTGTGCTTTCGCTACCCATACGGGGCGCTGACGCGGACGCCCGCCGCGGAGCCGAATTTTTTGCGAAGCAAGGCTGCGTGAACTGCCATTCCTTGAAAGGGTCGGGTGCCGCGAAAGCGCCGGACCTGGGCCGGCGCCTCGATCGCGATTACACTCCCGCCGGTATCGCGGCCCGTATGTGGAGCCATGCTCCCGTGATGTGGTCGGCCATGAGCCACGCTAATATTGCCGTTCCGCAAGTCACTACCGATCAAGCAGCCGATCTTTTCGCCTACTTCTATGCCGCCCGCTTCTTTGAGAAACCCGGCGAAGCCGAGCGCGGCAAGCGCCTTTTCCAGGAAAAGCACTGCATCGATTGTCACTCGCTGACCTCTTCCGGGGGCGGAATCGGACCGCCAGTCGAGAAATGGGAATCGCTGCAGGCTCCCATTCTCTTGATCCAGCACATGTGGAATCACCAGAGTCAGATGCACAACGCCATGGCGGCGCGCGGCATTGCATGGCCGCAAATGACGTCGCAGGACCTGAGCGACTTGCTGGTCTACCTTCAGAACCTGCCGGAAACCCGCGCCACCGAGCATTTCATCCAGCTGCCTCCGCCCGAACCTGGCGAGGCTTTGTTCCGCGATAAGGGTTGCATCGGCTGCCACGTCGGTAAGCTCGCGCTGGAGAACCGGCTGGGAGACAGCACGCTAACCGATATCGCCGCGGCCATGTGGAATCATGCGCCGCAGATGCGCCAGCCTCCGCCCGAGCTGAATATCGCCGAATGGCGGCAGCTGATCAGCTACGTATGGGCCAAGCAGTTTTTTGCGACGCACGGAGATGCGGCCCGCGGGCGCAAGGTATTCGAATCCAAGAAGTGCGCTGTCTGCCATAACGATCCATCCTCCGGCGCGCCGAGTCTCTCGAAACCGGCCGAACCTTACTCGGCCATTACCATAGTTTCCGTACTGTGGCGGCACGGCCCCACCATGTTGCACCGCATGGAAGAGAAACATATCGGTTGGCCGCAACTCTCGCAGGATGAGATGTCGAACCTGATCGCATATCTGAACTCGCGTTAATCGCGCCGGATACTCGCCCTCGTTTTTCCGCTGCCGCTCTGACCTGCCGCGGATCTGGACGCAGACGTGCTTAACGTCTATCACCGGAAGGAGCCAAGAGCATGGACCAGGATGGCCGCCAGGGCTGTTGTGGATGTGAAAAATCGCGCGAAGCCCTCGCAGGCGGTGCCGTAGCATCGCCAAACTCGGAACAGAGCCGGCGGTCGCTGTTGTCGTGGCTGGTAGGCGGCGGCGTAGCTGCCTCGCTGATCTCTTTTCTATATCCCGTTATCCGCTTTCTGAATCCTCCCCATGTTACGGAAGCCGCGGTGGACGAGGTGTCAGGCGGCAAGGTCGCGGACCTCAAGCCGAACTCCGGTAAGATCGTGAGGTTCGGAAGCAAGCCCGCGCTGCTGGTGCGCGTCAGCGACATCGAGTGGAAGGCGTTTTCCGCCGTCTGCACTCATCTGAATTGCACCGTGCAGTACCAGGAAACAACGCATCAGATCTGGTGCGCCTGCCACAACGGCACTTACGACTTGATGACCGGACGCGTTGTGTCCGGCCCTCCGCCTAAACCTCTGGAAGAATTCGCCGTCCGCGTTCGCGGCGACGAGGTTGTCATTTCACGCCGGGCTTAGCGCATTGAGGTGAATGAAGTGACGGCCACCGAGGCGAAAATGAAAGCGGCGAGCTGGCTGGGCGAGCGCCTGGACCTAAGCGCCGTTCGTGAGCTGATCGAACACAAAACCGTTCCGGTCCACTCCGCCACGCGCTGGTATTACTTCGGTGGCATCACCCTTTTTCTTTTCGGCATCCAGGTGATGACCGGCATCCTGCTCATGCTGTATTACCGGCCCACCGTTGCCGAGGCGTTTGAAAGCGTGCGCTTCATAATGACGCGCGTCGAGTTTGGGTGGCTGATCCGATCCATCCATAGTTGGTCCGCCAACCTGCTGATCTTCGTCGCGTTCGTGCACATGTTCAGCGTGGTGTTTACGCATGCCTACCGGCGCCCGCGCGAACTCACCTGGCTGAGCGGCATCGCTCTGCTGGGCCTGATGCTGTTCTTCGGATTCAGCGGCTACCTGCTGCCCTGGAACAAGATTTCTTACTTCGCCACCAAGGTTGGAACCGACGTGGCCGCCAACGCTCCTTTCATCGGGCCCGCCATCGCGCGCTTCCTGCGAGGCGGCGAAGATGTAGGCGCGCCCACCCTAACTCGGTTCTTCGCATTTCACGTGATGATTCTACCGCTCTGCGCCGCCGCGCTCATCGCCGTGCACGTGCTGATGATCCAAAAGCAGGGTATGAGCACCCCGCCCTGGCTCTCGGCCTCCTCCGTGCGGCAGATGCGGTTCTTTCCGAATTTCTTCCTGCGCGAATTGATGGTTTGGTACTGCGCGCTCGCCGCTCTGGGAGCGCTGGCTGCCATCTTTCCTTGGGAACTCGGCGAAAAAGCCGACCCGTTCGCTTCCGCCCCCGCCGGCATTCGTCCCGAGTGGTATTTCCTGGCGCAGTTCTACACGCTCAAACTGATTCCCAGCCATGTGCTGATCTTCGAGGGCGAGATTCTCGGCATCCTCGGTTTTGGTCTGCTTGCGGCCGCTTGGGCGGCGCTGCCGTTCTGGGGTGTGGATCGCTTGGGCGCCGCGCGTACCCGCCTGGTCACCGGCGCCGGAATCGTGATGGTGAGCTATCTCGCGGTGTTTACCGTGTTGGGGTACATCAAATGAGAGCGCCGGCTATTGTTCTGCTGCTCGCGCCCCTGGCTCTGCTTGGCCAGCAGGCTGCCAAGAATTCGTGCCTGGATTGCCATTCGGCCTTGGATGGCGCCGCGCAGCGTCCCTCGTTGCTGAGCAAGACCGACGTTCATACCGTCAATGGCCTGGGTTGCGCGGATTGCCACGGCGGCGACCGCACCAGCGACGATCCCAGCGTCGCCATGAATCCGGCCAAAGGCTTCATCGGCAAACCGGCTCGCACCGCCATCCCGAAACTCTGCGCCCGCTGCCACAGCGATCCGGATTTCATGCGCAAGTTCCGGCCGCAGCAGCGTGTCGATCAGTACGAGCTTTATCAAACCAGCATCCACGGTAAACGCCTGGCTTCCGGCGACTATACCGTCGCAACTTGCATCGACTGTCATAGCGTGCACGACATCCGCCAGGTCAAGGATGCGCTCGCCCCGGTCCATCCGCTGCGTCTTCCCGAGACTTGCGGGCGCTGCCACGCCGACAGTCAGAAGATGGCCAAGTACGGCATTCCCACCAACCAACTAGCCGATTACCGCACCAGCGTCCATTGGAATGCATTGAAGATCCGAGGCGATCTTTCGGCGCCCAATTGCGCCTCCTGCCACGGCAATCACGGAGCGAAGCCGCCGCAGGTGGAATCCGTCGCGGCCGTGTGCGGCAGTTGCCATGTCCCGTTCGGGCAGTTGTATCAGAAGAGCGTGCATGAGCCGATTTTTTCCGCGGCGTCGGGCGGCGGTGGTTGCATCGTGTGCCACAGCAACCATGCCATTCACCAGCCGTCCACCGCGATGCTGGAAGGTCCCAATGCGGTTTGCTCCCGCTGTCATGATCCCGGCACGCCCGGCGCGAACGCCGCCGCGCAGATGGCCACGTGGATCGATGGCTTGGACTCCTCGCTCAAACAGTCCGAAGCAGTTTTAACCAGCGCCGAAAAATACGGAATGGAAGTTTCCGACGCGCAGGCGCGGATCGGCGACGGCCGCGAGAACCTGGTAAAAGCGCGGCTGGCCCTGCATTCCATGCAGTTGAGCGAAGTCAAAAAGCCCGTCGACGCGGGCATGGCCATCGCGAACGAGACCTTGCGCGCAGGCCAGGCCGCGCTGCGCGAAAAAGATTTCCGCCGTTGGGGATTGGCGGTGTCGGTGCTGCTCATCGGCATCGCTATTTTTGCAATTTGGCTTTTGATCCGGCGAATAGAAATAAAGGGCGGCCATTGGCGCGACGCCGGCGCACCGGTCCCGAAATGAAGCTCGTCGTCTGTACTACAAATCTCTGAAGGAGCACTCAAATGAAACTGACCGCATTCGCAACTCTGTCATTAACTGCCTGCCTGGCCGTCGCCTACGCGGGCGCGCCGGAAGGTAAATCCGTCTACGTAGCCAAGTGCCAGGGCTGCCATGGCGCGAACGGCGAAGGCAAACCCGCCATCGCGAAAATGTTCAACGTCACCTTGCCCGTGCTTGGGTCGAAAGACATTCAAGCCAAGTCCGACGCGGATCTAAAAAAGACCATCGTCGAAGGCCACGGCAAAATGAAGCCGGTCGGCGGGCTCGACGACAAGCAAGTGTCGGACGTGATCGCATTCGTGCGTACGCTCAAGGACTAGCTGCGTCTGGCTCACGGTTGGCTGGCACGAGAACGTGTTGACGCCTGAAAGGAGAGCCAGATGCCACGCTCAAATCCAGATCGATACCAGCGCCGTGCCTGGATGGCGGCGCTGATCGTACTCACGGTCTTGGCCGGTACGTTGGTATGGCAGCGCTCGCGCTTTACGCGTGCTTCTGCCTATGTGGCCGGAAATCCTGATAAGGGAGCCGCGCTTTTCTTCGGAAAAAAGCAGTGCGCCACCTGCCACTCCATTAACGGATCGGGCGGTGCTGTCGCTCCCGATCTTTCCCAAACGCATCCCGGTACACCCGGCATGGGCTGGCTCACGGCCGTGCTATGGAATCACGCGCCGGGGATGTTCCGGCAGATGCGCCACGGCAATGTGGGCTACCCGCAGCTTGATGCGCAGGAAATGGCGCACGTGCTCGCGTTCTTGTACCGCGAGGCCAGCCGTGGCCGCCGCGGCAATCCGGAATCCGGTGAACGTGTCTTTCAAGAAAAAGGATGCTCACACTGCCATTCCGTGCGCGCCTCGGGAGCCCATGCCGCGCCCGACCTCTCAGCCGTTTCGGCGAACACCAGCATCTGGACCGGTGCGATGTGGAACCATGCTCAGGCTATGCTGCATCCCTTAACCAAGGCGCTCGGCCGCTGGCCGCAATTTACGGGTGAAGAGATGAACGACCTGGTGACCTATGCGGGCGCTGCCGGTAAATCCGCCGACGCAAAGGTTTCGCCGGGCGACGCCGGCAGAGGGCGGCAGGTATTCGAGCGCAAATGCGCCGAATGTCATTCCGTACGAGGCCAAGGCGGAAGCGTTGGCCCCGAGTTGGGACCGGATCGCGAGATGCCGCTCGGCGAAGCCGATTTCGCCGCCGTTTTGTGGAACCATGCTCCCGCCATGCTGCGGAAAATGGGCGGAAGCTCGCTACTGCTGCAAGCCGGCGAAGTAGCGGACCTGCACGCGTTCCTGGTCAGCCTGCGCTACTTCGAGCCTTCCGGTTCAGCTTTGGACGGCGAGCGCGCTTTCACCGAGCGCGGCTGCGCTCACTGCCACGGTCCAGCGGCGCAAGGCACCAAACTCGGCCCGCAGCTGCGCGCGGGCGCCGAACCGTTCACGGGCGTCTCGTTTACAACCGCCCTGTGGCGACACGGCCCGCACATGCTGGATCGCGCCGAGGAAACTGGCGTGGAATGGCCGGTCTTGCAACCGGCCGACATCGGTGACCTGGTGAGCTTCTTGAATGAGCCGGCGCGGAAGTAGCGCGAGCGCTATTCTTCTGGCGGTTTCATCGCAACAATTTCGGCTACCGCGCGTTTGTGATACGACTCGCGCGGTAGACCCTCGAAATAGTGCAAAATAGTCCAGCCTTTGAAATACGACCGCAATTCGGCAGGTATCGCGCGCGTCGGAGTGCCTTCCGGCTGATCGGGATCCGCCAGATGCACGATCATGATTAAACATCCGCCCGGCCGCAGGCCGCGTTCCATCGCTGGGATCAAATCGCGCTGAAGATAGTAGGAATCGACGACCAAATCGTACGCTGCCGGTTCGAGTTCAAAACCCCCGCGCTCCAGATCCGCCACGTGCGCATCGATCTGAAGCTGCTTCCTCCGCGCCTGCTCGCGCAGCAAATCGATCGCGATTGGAGATCCATCCACGGCTGTAACCTGCCAGCCACGCTCAGCCAGATACAGCGCGTTCCGGCCGGGCCCGCACGCCAGGTCCAGTGCGCGGCCTGGGTTCAGTTTTGCGGCAAAGTCCTGCACCAGCGGAGCGGGAGTTTCAAAAACCTGCTCGCCCGCCCGATACCGCTGCTTCCACTCCGCGAGGCTCAACTCGCGTCGCCGCGTTTCGCCGCGGCCTTAAAAACTTTCTGCAGAATTCGCACCGCACGATCGATTTCCTTCTGGCCGGCAATGTAGGGCGGAAGGAATCGAAGCACCGTATCGTGCGTCGCGTTGATCAGCAAACCATTTTGCATCGCGTCCAGCACCACCTGTTTGCCCGGAATGCCGAGATCCGCGCCCACCATCAGGCCGTGGCCGCGGATTTCTTTGATGAACGGAAATTTCGGCCGCAGCTCCTCCAATTGGTGGCGGAAATATTCGCCCACCTGCTGAATCTGCGGCAGCAGCTCTTCGAGAATGTCGAGAAACTCTAGCGCTACGCGGCACGCCAGCGGGCCGCCGCCGAACGTCGACCCATGCATGCCGCTGCCGATCGATTTGGCGGCGCGCTCGTTCGACACGATCACGCCCAGCGGGATGCCGCACGCCAGCGGCTTGGCGGCAACCATAATATCCGGCAGTACGACCGGATCCGCAAGTTGATACGCGAAATATTTCCCGGTGCGCCCGACGCCGCATTGAATTTCATCGAATACCAGCAGCGCGTCGTAGCGGTCCGCCAGCTCGCGCGCCTTCCGCGCGTACTCGGTGCTCATCGGGAAAATTCCGCCTTCGCCCTGGATCCACTCGATTACAATTCCGGCGGTCCGGTCGCTGACCATTTGTTCCAGCGCCACGATGTCGTTCGCCGGAACGAATTTCGCTCCCGGTAACAGCGGCTCGAAATCGCGCCGGTATTTTTCCTGCCCCGTGATCGAGAGCGCGCCCAGGCTTCTGCCGTGAAACGAATTGTGCAGCGAGACCACTTCGTATTTTTCGGCCGAGATCTTGCGGCCGTGCGACCGGACCATCTTCAGCGCGCCTTCCATCGCCTCCGTGCCGGAGTTGCAGAAGAACGTGCGTTCGAGTCCGCTGACCTTGGCCAGCCGCTCGGCCAGCGGCCCTTGATACTCGTGGTAGTACAGGTTGGAGCAGTGCAGCATCAGTCCGGCTTGCTGGCGGATGCACTTCACCAGGCGCGGGTGCGCGTGCCCCAACGCGTTCACGCCGATCCCGGTAATGAAATCCAGGTAGCGTTTACCCGACGGCTCGTATACGTAGCAGCCCCTTCCCCGATGTAAAACCAGCGGATAGCGCGCATAGTTCTGCAGCAGGTATTCGGACTCTAGCTTCTGGATGCGCTCCAGCGCGCTGGCTTCTGGCTGGACGGGTGAAACCGTGGACATAGCATTCATCATAACTGGCGCCGAAACTCTCAAGTTAGCGAAGCTGGCGTGTCGCGGCGTCATCGAATCGTCGCCGCGCCGTTCGTCATCGGAACGCTTCCAGCTCCGGTCACCCGCCTGGATCACGACGCCAGCTCAACCAGGATCGGTTGAGTCCCGCGCGCAAGGCGATTGCAACCGTTGTCTGAGAAGAATGGCATCGGGTGGTTCCCAACCAAGCGAGCGATAGAACGATTCAGCATCGCGCCAAACGTCAGCGATCAGAATCCGTTGGCCTCGATCGCGAAGAGCTTCCTCGACCGCCAGAACCAGACGGGTTCCGATGCCCCGATGCTGGATGCCGGCATCCACAATCAACTCACTTAGGTACGCCCGGAAGCCTAGATCGTGAGCGCAGACGAAGCCAAGAACCCGAGGGTTGCCTTCCCAAACGAAGGCGAGTCCTTTCGAAGACTGGATTGCCTCTTCAATGGTTTTATGGGACCACCATGGCTGCCAAAAACCAGGAACGGTTTCCATCAAGATTCGAATGCCGGGCACATCAGAGGTTGTCGCAAGGCGAAGCATTCTTTTAGTGTCGACGTGCGCCGCCGATCTCCGCCACCCGAACCCCGCCGTTGAGATCGCCGCCTCTTTCTGTGGCAGACTGGACGCTTATGGCGATCTGGCTGTCCGAGGCCGACGTGCGCGCACTGCTATCGATTCCGGAATTGATTGACGCGATGGAGGAAGCTCTGGCTGCGTTTTCCAGTGGGCGCGTAAGACAGCCGGTGCGGACTGTGATTCAGGCGCCGGGCGGGGTTTTCGCGTCGATGCCCGCATATGTCGATCCGCTGCACACCGCGGGCCCGCCCGCTATGGGTGCCAAGCTAGTGACCGTGTTCGAAGGCAATGAGCACAAAGGCCTGACCACTCACCTGGCCACAATTATCCTGCTCGATCCCTCCACCGGCGCGCTGCTCGCAATTTTGGATGGCCGCTTTATTACCGAAGTGCGGACCGCGGCGGTCTCGGCCGTTGCCGTGCGCTACCTCGCGCGCGAGCAGGTGAATGTGCTCGCCATCGTTGGCTCCGGGGTCCAGGCGCGCAGCCATCTGGAAGCGCTTTCACGGGTGCGGAAATTCTCCGAAGTTCGATGTTGGAGCCGGTCGCGTGCGAAACGCGCTACTTTCGTTTCCGAATCGGCGAATTATCCGATCCGCGCCGCCGAAAGCGCCGAGGCCGCTCTTCTCGACGCCGACGTCGTGGTGCTCGCAACCGCGTCTTCCACTCCCGTAGTCGAGGACGCGTGGGTCAAGCCCGGCGCCTGCGTCATCTCGGTGGGAGCCTGCTTCCCGAGCCAGCGCGAGATGGATCCTGCCTTGGTCGCTCGCAGCCGCTTGATTGTCGACGCGCGCTCCTCCGCCCTCAAGGAATCCGGCGACATCGTCCAGGGAATCCGGGAAGGACGGTTTACCGAACAGCACATCGCCGCCGAATTGGGAGAAGTGGTCGCAAACCCCAAGCTGGGCCGCGCATCGGAAACCGAAACCGTCATCTTCAAATCGCTCGGCTTGGCGGTCGAAGACCTTGTGGCCGCGGAATTCGCACATCGGCGCGCGCGTCAGAAAGGCAAGGGCTTGGAAATTGCGTGACTCCTACGATGCCGTCGTTGTTGGCGCCGGCGTATTCGGCTCCTGGACGGCGTATCATCTCCGCAAATCCGGCCGCTCGGTCGCGCTGCTGGATGCCTACGGTCCTGCCAATAGCCGCGCCAGTTCGGGCGACGAATCGCGCATCCTGCGCATGGGCTACGGCTCGGCTGAGATTTATACCCGTTTTGCGTTACGAGCTCGCGAGCTGTGGATTGAGCTTTTCGATGCCGTGAAGCAGCCGGAGTTGTTCCAGCAAACCGGGGCGCTGTGGACGCCCGCGCCCGGCGACCGGCGCGGCCAAGAAACCCGCGCGACATTCCGCCAATGTGGAGTCCCCTTCGAAGATCTGAATGCGGCCGAACTCCGAGCCCGCTATCCTCAGTTCCAGTTCGAATCCGAACGGACTGGTGTCTTCGAGCCGCAGGCCGGAATCTTGCTCGCTCGAAAAGCAGTGAACCAGGTCGTGCGGCACGCAATCGCAGCCGGCATTGAATACTTCCGCGAATCCGCCTCGGCGCCCCAAGGCCGGCGCGTGAAGTTGGCCTCGGACGCCACTCTCGAGGCTGGCGTGTTCGTCTACGCCTGCGGGCCCTGGTTGCCGAAGATCTTTCCTGATCGGCTGCGTGGCCGCATTCGCGCCACGCGCCAGGAGGTTTTCTATTTCGGCACGCCGGCCGGCGACCGCAGCTTTGCGCCGCCTCAAATGCCCGCCTGGATTGATTTCGCCGACCCGCGCTGCCCCTACGTGCTGCCGGAAATCGAAAATCGCGGATTCAAGATGGCCTTTGACCGCCACGGCCCCGACTTCGATCCCGACAGCGATGACCGGCTGGCCACCGGCCTCCCCGCTGCGCGCGAATTTCTTGCCGAGCGCTTTCCACGCCTCGCTTACGCCCCGCTGCTCGAGTCTCGTGTCTGTCAGTACGAAAACAGCTCGAACGGCGATTTTCTGATCGACCGCCACCCGGATTTCGACAATGTCTGGCTGGCCGGAGGCGGTTCAGGCCATGGATTCAAGCACGGTCCTGCCGTGGGCGAATACCTTGCAAAGCTCATCGACGGCAAAACCGCGCCCGAACCGAAATTCTCCCTCGCCTCCAAAACATCGGACCCAAGCCGCAGCGTTTACTAGCCTTCTGCCCGCCGCGAAGCCTGCCCGCACCGGCATTCACCACCGCTGTTCAGAAAATTGGATGTGCTCCAGCAGCTACTTACGAAGTCCCCACGCCTTCCGGCGCAAACTTGCGTGCTAGCATCGAACCGGTACAGCGGGCATGGGTATCCACCTGCCGCCTGGCTACCGGATCGGTAAAATTGGATTAAAAAAATCCTAACGCTCCGGGAAAAACCGCGAGATGCGTCAAATCGGTGCCGATATTTCGGCACTAACCACCCCGCCGCTCTTCGTCGCAACCCTGATCCATCCGGACTTGCTTCTTACGCGTACTTAGGATATGAAGGTAGAACATCGGGGATTAATGCCTATGCGACTTTTTGCAATCTACACTACAGTGTTGCTGACGGGACTGAGCACGGCATTTGCGCAAAATGACAGCGACCGCTTCTATCAAGCCATCCGCAACAATGACAGCTCCACGCTGACCAACTTAATAAAGACTTCGGATGTCAACACGAAGGACGGGCGCGGTAGCACCCCCCTCATGTATGCCGCCGCGTTCGGCAGTTTGGAAGAAATGCAAGCGCTGATCGCTGCGGGCGCCGATGTCAACGCCAAGAACGCATTCGATTCCACGGCTCTGCTCGTCTGCGCCAGCGACCTCGCTAAAGTCCAATTGCTGCTCGATAAAGGCGCCGACGTAAACGCCCAATCGAAGCCAGGCCGCACCGCGCTCATGATTGCAGCCGGACATAACGGCGCCTCCGACGTTGTCAAACTCCTGCTTGACCGGGGTGCGAACGTGAATGCACGCGACGCCTCCGGCGATTCCGCTCTCTTGGAAGCAACTTCTGCGGGCGATATCGCGATTGTCAAACTTCTACTTGAGAAGAACGCCGACGTGAACGCCGCCCAAGTAGGGATGGGCAGCGGCACTGGAACCACCGGTCTGACCCCGCTGATGAGCGCCGCCGGGGAGGGCAATGCCGAACTTGTGAAAATGCTGTTGGCAAAACGCGCCAGTGTGAACGCTGTCAGCTCGGCCAGAGGGCAGGAGGTTAAGAATGGCCCCCTCGCGCTTGGTCTTTTGACACCGCTTCACTTGGCCGTTGCCACTGGACAGGGCCCCGAAGCGGCGGCGCTGCTCCTGGCCGCCGGCGCTAAGGTCGACGCGCAGGATGTGCGCGGCATGACTCCCCTCATGCTCGCCGTCAGCAGCGATCGCGCCGACCCGCGCACCGTCAAACTCCTGCTCGACAACCGCGCCGATCCTCGAATTCAATCTAAAACCGGAGAATCCGCGCTGGACTGGGCCAGAAAATTCAACCAGCCGGATGTCCTGAAAATCCTGGGTCTCCGCCAGGCCTCTGTGGCCGTCCCGCGGCAGCCCGCCGCCGCGGCTAAACTGCCGTCCCCCCGGCAGGCCGCCGAGAAAAGTGTGGCTCTGCTGCAAAAGAGCGCCGGCAGCTTCTTCACCGAAGGCGGCTGCGTGTCCTGCCACTCGCAGAATTTGTCCGGCGCCGCCGCGAGTGTAGCGCGCGCTAATGGCATTCACATCGATGCAACGGCTGAAGCCGAACAGTTGAAAGCGGTCAAGCTGCAGTGGGCCTCGGCGGACCAGATCCTCATCCAGGGCATTACCGTTCCAGGCGAAATGGATACGGTCATGTATTCCCTATTCCAGTTGATTGCTGCTGGCGCTCCGGCTGACCGGGCGATCGACGCCATGATTCACAACCTCGCTTGGCTGCAGCGCAAGGACGGTAACTGGCATTTTTCCGGCATCCAACGCCCCCCGATGGAAGACGGCGATTTTTCCCGCACCGCGATCTGCGTTCGCGCGTTGGCGGCTTACGCCCCAGCCGCACGCAAGGCCGAATTCGAGCAGCGCATCGCCCGCGCGGCCGCTTGGCTCCGCGACAACATGCCCAAGACCACGGAAGATCGCAACATGCAGTTGCTCGGCTTGAAGTGGGCCAACGGCGACCGCCGTTTCATCGCCGAACATCTGAAACAATTGATCGCGCTGCAGCGCCCCGACGGCGGCTGGTCGCAAACGCCCGACCTGGCCAGCGATGCTTACGCCACGGGAACATCGCTCTACACCCTACACGAACTCGGTGTTGCACCTTCAGACCCGGTCTACCAGCGCGGTGTGCAGTTTCTGCTGCGCACGCAGTTGCCGGACGGTTCTTGGCATGTCGCCAGCCGCGCCCCCAAATTTCAGCCGTATTTCCAGAGCGGCTTCCCGCACGATCACGATCAGTGGATCTCGGCCACGGCCACTGCCTGGTCCAGCATGGCGCTCTCTTATGCCGCAACCGAAAAGCCGATGACTGCGTCGCTACATTAGGAGCATTTCCAGCAACTCGCTCCCGTTCTACCGTCCCGTGCTCGCTGGTATTGCGGCCTGATTCCTGGTTCTGTCACACTCAAAGGTTCATGCCAATTCGCTGTGCGGGAAAGCTCGCGGCTGCGTGTCTGCTTCCGTTGTTAGTTTTTCCGTCGCTACCTCAGTCCCGCATCGATGGCAACGCGCAGCAGTTTCCTTCTAAGGAAAAGCTGTCCTATTCGGTCGAATGGCGCCTGATATACGCCGGAACCGCGGTGCTCACGGTGGATCAGACCGCCGCGCGCGAACGCGCTCCCTGGCAAGTGAAACTGCATCTCGAGTCTGCCGGGCTGGTTTCCAAGCTCTACCATCTGGACGACAATTACCTGGCCGAGATGGACGACCAGTTCTGCGCCGCGAGCACGAATCTGGACGCGATGGAGCGAAACCGCCATCATGAAACAAATGTCCAGTATGACCGCGCGCGGGGTAAAGCGAACTACGTTGAGCGCGATCTGCTGAAGAACGCCGTCATCAAGACGGCCGAAACCGAGATCCCACCCTGCGTCAGCGACATCATCGGCGCGCTCTATAAATTGCGCACGTTGAAACTCGAGGCCGGCCATCCCGAACAGATCGCAATCAGCGATGGAAAGAAAACCGTATCGGCGCGCATCGAGCCGCAAGGCCGCGAGGTGCTCAAGACCAAGTCCGGAACGTTCAACACCATTCGCTGCGAAGCCAATATTTTTAATGGCGTGCTGTATAACCGCAAGGGCGAGTTTCAGGTCTGGCTCACTGACGACACCCGGCACTTGCCGGTGCAGCTTCGCGCGCGCATGGGCTTCCCTATCGGCACCATTACGTTGGAACTAGACAAAGAGGAGCGTTTGTGAAAGCGTTCTGGCTGGCGTGCATCGCCTTGTGCCTGCCCGCGCAGCCGCCAGAAGGCGCTGCCCCGCTCCTCAGCACGCCGCAACTCCTCGAGTCTTACGGCCGCGCGATTCAGTTGATGGAATCCACCGGTGTCGCGCTCCCGGATCTCGCCCGCGCGGGCGCGCCGCTGGTTGAGAATGCGCGCCAGATTCT
The DNA here is from genome assembly GCA_035293725.1 of Bryobacteraceae bacterium. Lineage (GTDB taxonomy): Bacteria > Acidobacteriota > Terriglobia > Bryobacterales > Bryobacteraceae > Palsa-89. The sequence goes on along the minus strand of DATGMH010000141.1, from coordinate 256,718 downwards.
CGCCAGCGTGCGTTCGGACCCGGCCGGCGCCGATTCGAACTACGCGTTCCTGGCGAATCTCCGGGCGTACGTCGCGCTTTCCGATGCCGTGCCGAAACCGTTTCCGTTTTCCCAGGAAGCGCAGAAACAGTTGCACGAATTGCGCGATGAACAGGCGCGCATTGAAGTGCATTTCCGTGCGCTGATATCGCAAAAAGACCGCCAGCTTCGCAATCCCGATCCCGATAATCGCGCCCGCTACGCCGAGGACGACACGCGGCTTGGCGCGCCCAAGGCCGGTAAGCCGCGCATCGTGTTCCTGGGCGATTCGATCACCGATTTTTGGCGCCTCAACGAATATTTTCCAGACCGCGATGTCGTGAATCGGGGCATCGCCGGACAGATCACCGGCCAAATGCTGGGGCGCATGGAGCCGGACGTGATTCGCCTTCAACCCGCGGCAGTGGTTGTGCTGGGAGGCATCAATGACATCGGGCGCGACGTACCGCTGCCGGCCATTGAAGACAACCTGGCGGCGATTGCCGATCTGGGGGATTATTACAAGATCAAAGTAATTCTGTGCTCGCTGCTGCCGGTCAGCGATTATCATAAGGATGCAAATCCGAACTATGAGCGGACGCGCACCCGCCCGCCTGCCACGATCCGCGCGTTGAACGACTGGATTAAAAGTTTTTGCGCCAAGCGCAATCTCATCTACCTCGATTACTACTCCAAGCTGGTGGATGGCTCGGGTTACATGAAAGCGGATTTGTCCGATGACGGCCTGCATCCCAACAGCGGGGGCTATCGCTTGATGGCGCCGGTGGTGCTGGAAGCGATCAACAAGCTGAGCGCGCCTACTCCGGTTGTCGAGCAGAAGCGGCGCCGGCTATTTGGGCGGTGAGGCCGAGCGCAGCGCTTCCAGTGTGAAGTCCTGCTCGTTCAGCGGCAGGTTGTAGCGGATGTTTTCCAGTTTCAGCACCGTGCGGATTTGGCGGCCGGGATCTTCGATTTCAAGCATGCGCGGCGTCCAGATTCCATCCACCTTCTGAATCTCGCTGTTGTGAATGCGCCGGATTAATTTGTCTTGCGTGTAATTATCGATCTGCGCGACCGCGTAGTTGTCCTTGCGGATCGAAAGCACGGATAGAGTGTACTGCGAAGACTTCGATTCTTTCGGACGCGATTCAATTTTCCAGCAAAGCGCGCCGTCGACGGTATCGGCGCCGGCGAGCTTATAGTCGAACTGGTTCAGGTCGCGCTCTTCAATATCCTCGAAGCTGTAGCCGGTGCCGAAGAAACGCGTGGCGCGGTCCTGCAGCGCGATGGGCCGGTCGCGCTGGATAGACGGGGTCCACATCCATTGTTCGGACGCGCGATCCGGATGATTCACGATTAGCAGCGTCACGCCGTTGACCTCGGGCGGTGCGGTGAAACGCAGGATCGCTCTGCTCGTGCCGAACGCGCCGATACGCTCGAAAAGCCAGCGCTTCACGCTGGACTTGTTGGAAGGGCCGATCACCTCCAGCGTGCCTTCGTATTGAAGCGATTTGGATCGCGAGCGATTCTGCGACTCGGCTACGATCTGCCGCGCATCTTGAGCCGCGGCCATAGCCACCACCGCCAGAAAGCAGCCAAGCAGTCTATTCATATTCGAGCGCCTCGACCAGCGACCCGCGCACGGCCGTCTCCCCGGGGCCAATCGCGGAGAGAAACGCGACGGCCAGAATCACGGGGACGAGCGCCAGCGCGATTTGATACGGGTACTCATAGCCGAGCCGCAGTCCTGCGATGTCTTCGGCCACGATCTTCAGGCTGAAGTAAAGCTGCAGCGCGCCGAACGCCAGCCCGAGGATCAGGCCGGCCGCCGCGATCGAGAGCGCTTCGAGCCAAATCGTATGGCGGATCTGGTTTCGGAGGCCGCCGACTGCTTGCAGCACGCCCAACTCGCGCCTGCGGTCCGTTATGGAAACGGTCAAAGTATTCACGATGCCAAGCACGGCCACGAGCACGGCGACGGCGATTTGCACGTAGGTGATGCCGAACCACTGGTCCGTGAGCCGGAGAATATAGCTGCGCACCTCGCGATTGGTCAGCACGAACAGGCGCCGGTCGGTCCCGAACTTGGACAGAATCCGCCGCTTCACATCGGCTTCGTTGGCCCCCGGCGCAAGATACACGCGAAAGACGTTCAACGTGTCATCGTTCCAGTAGCGGCGGTAGAGACTACGATCCATCAGGATACTGCCTTCCTGGTCTGAGTAATCGGTCACGATGCCGGCGATCGGGAGATGCAGCACACCCCGCGGGCTGGGGATATCGATCGTATCGCCGACTTTATAGCCGCGCAGCAGCGCGAAGTTTTCCGACGCTAACAGCGCGCGACCCTCGGCGGCGTCGCGGTACATCGTCTTAGGGTCGCCCGAGACCGGCGGAACGTTCGCGCGCCGGGTGATGGATTGCACGTCCGCCGCGACGAACAAGATCGGCGCGCCGTTCACTTGTATGCGCGCGTCTCGCACGCCCTGGGCGTCGGCGATGCCAGGGATCGCCCGTAGCGCAGCCTCCATGGAAGCCGGAAAGCGGAAATCGCGTGATGTCAGGCTTTCCGACGGCGTAACGAACAAATCGGGATTCAGAGCGAGGTTCAGCCATTTGAAGATGGAATCGTAGCTGGCGCGAGTGAGCCCGCCGAGCGCGACCACGAGAGCGAGCGAGAACATGAGCGCGGCGACTGCACCGGACGTGCGACGCGGCGCTTGCAGCAGGCTGTCGGCCGCCAAGGTTCCCTCCACGGGGCGCAGCCATTTCAGCACAGGCCGGAGAAAACGCGCCACCCAAAGCGCGAGCGAGGGCGTGAGCAGGAGCATCGCGAGCACAGACAATCCGTCCGCCAGGTACGCGAGCAGATGGTTCCTGCTGAAGAAGACGAACGCGAGCGCCGGAATGGCGAGCGCCAGAGCGGCCATGCGGCGGAGGCGATTTTCGCCGGCGCTCAGTTGCTGGTACTTACCTTTCTGCAAGGCCTGCACCGGATCGACACGCGCAGCGCTGCTGGCGGGAACGAAGCCCGCGACAACGCTGGTAACGATTCCCAGTACCACGGCGAACAGCATTAGTTTCGGATCGGTGGAGATCTGCTCAGCCTTCTGAGCGATCCCGTAAACCTCCCCGAGCAACGCGCCGATGTAGCCGGTCATGGCGCGAGCAATTGCAATGCCCAGCAGCAGCCCGAGAGCGGACCCGAACAAACCCGACACGGCGCTTTCGGCGAGAAAGAGCGCGCGGATTTGGCCGCGCGTGGCGCCGAGCGCGCGCAGAATGCCGATTTCCGATCGGCGCTGCGCCACCGCGATCTGGAATGTGTTGTAGATGATGAACATTCCGATGAACAGAGCAAACGCGCTGGTAATGTCGGCAGTCAGTGAGTAGATGCGCGAGATCGATTCGAACTGTTGGCCGCGCGCGGAAGGCTCTTCGACTTGGAATCCCGGGCCCAGCAGCGCGGCGATTTGCCGGCGCACGCTGTCGACGCTTGCGCCTTGCCTGACGGCGATATCGATGCGGTCGAATTTGCGGCCGCGGCCGAACACTTGCTGCGCGGCATAGACATCCATGATGGCGAGGTTGCCGCCGAACGCGCTGGTCAGGCCGCCGGATTTCATGATGCCGCGGACGGTGAAGCGCTTCTCGCCTTGCATGGTTTTCATCGGTACGGTGGAATCGAGCGCGAGGTGATTTTCGCGCGCGAACGTTTCCGTGATCATGAGTGAGTCCGGCTGCGCCAGAAAGACGAGCGGATCGTCCATGATGGCCTGGTCGCCGCGTTCGAGATCGTAGTCGCGGAGGGCACGATCTCCGGTCATATCTACGCCGAGGATCAAAAGATTGCCCTGGCCTGGAAGGCCGGTGCTCACGACGGCCTGGATAACCGGGACGGCGACGCGGACCTGGGAAACGGATTGCACGCGCTCGAGAACGTTTTCATCGAAGCCGGTTTCGCCGGCCGTGATCTGCAACTGTGTTGCGCCCGCGATACGATCTACGGTTTGGCGAAACGCATAGAGCACCGATTGATTGGCCGTATGCATGCCGACGAAGACGGCGACACCGAGCACAATGCCCGCGATCGTGAGGAGCCACCGCAGGCGGTGCCTGCGGACATAGGGCCAGCTAATGAGCTTGAGCAGAATCATGCAGCGGCACGCCCAATTTTCCGGCGCGGTCTTCTTCGATGCGGCCGTCGCACAGCGCGACAACGCGGGCGCAGCTTTCAGCGACATGCAGGTCGTGGGTGACGATCAGGATGGTGGCGCCCAGGCGCTGGTGGAGGTCGCGAATTAGTTTCAGAATGTCGGCACCTGTGTGGGTATCGAGATTGCCGGTGGGTTCGTCCGCCAGGAGCACCGGCGGATAGACAGACAGAGCGCGGGCGATGGCGCAGCGCTGGCGCTCGCCTCCGGAAAGTTCATCGGGGAGGTGATGGATTCGATGCGACAGGCCGACCAGCTGCAGCAGTTCGCGGGCGCGCTCATCGGTCTGTTTTTTTGGCCAGCCGCGCAGGTGCAGCGGAATGGAGACGTTCTCCAGGCAATTCAGCGTGGGCAGCAGGTTGAAAAACTGGAAAATGAAGCCGATCTTGTCGCGGCGCAGGCGCGTGAGCTGATCGTCGGAAAGCCCGCCCAGCCGCGAGCCGTCGATCTCGATTTCACCCGAGGTTGCCGTATCCAGGCCGCCAATCAGGTTCAGCAGCGTCGATTTGCCCGAGCCGGATGGCCCGACGATGGCAACCATCTCGCCGCGCGCGATCTCAAGATCAATGCCGTCAAGCGCGGTTACTTGAGTTTTCCCGCGGAAGACCTTGCGGATTTGAGCGAGCCGGATCACCTATTAGCTATCATGTCTTATCGCCGAACAATTCTGCACATGCGCATAGGGATCGACGCGGGCGGCACGTTCACCGATTTCGTGGTTTATCACGACGATGGACGGCTGGAGACGTTCAAATTGCGATCCAATCCGCGATCGCCCGCGAGCGTGATCCTGGCCGGGCTCAAGCAGGCAGCCGGGCGGCGCAAAGCCGAAGTGATCCACGGCTCGACGGTAGCGACCAACGCGCTGCTGGAGCGCAAGGGTGCACGCACGGCGCTGGTAACGACGGCGGGTTTCGAAGATGTGATTCATATCGGGCGGCAGAACCGGAAGGAGCTGTACAACCTGACGCCGCGCTTGAAGGTCCCGATCATTCCGCACAAGATGTGCTTTGGAGTGCGGGAACGCGCCTGGTTCGACGGCACTGTCGCGGAGAAGCCGCGGCGGAGCGAGCTGGCGCGCTTGAAACAGCAGTTGCGGCGCGCAGGAGTTGAGTCGGTTGCAATCTGTTTTCTGCACGCCTATCGGACGCCGGAGAACGAGAAGCAGGCGGCGGAAGCGCTGCAAGGGCTCGGCTACTTGTGCTGTTCGCACGATGTCTGCCCGGAGTTTCGCGAATACGAACGCTCGTCGACCACGTTGATCAACGCCTACGTCGGGCCGCTGATGGATCGCTATCTGGGCGAGTTGGAGAATGCCAGCCGGCAGCCGATTTCGATCATGCAGTCGAACGGCGGGTTCATGTCGACGCGCGAGGCGCGGCGGCACGCGATCCGAACCGTGTTATCAGGGCCGGCGGGCGGGGTTATCGGGGCTTTGGAAACCGGGCGGCTAGCGGGTTTTCCTCGCACTCTCGGGTTCGACATGGGCGGCACATCGACCGATGTTAGCCTGTGCGACGGCGTGCCTCGCGAGACGATGGAAGCCTCAGTCGACGGCTTTCCGGTTCGCGTGCCAATGCTCGATATCCACACTGTCGGTGCCGGTGGCGGATCGATCGCGCGCGTGGATGAAGGCGGCCTGTTGCGCGTTGGGCCGGAGAGCGCGGGCGCCGATCCGGGTCCGGCGTGCTACGGCGCGGGGGACAGGCCGACGGTGACGGATGCGCACGTGGTGCTGAGGCGGATCGGTGCGGATCAACTGGTGGGCGGCGAGATGCATTTGGATGTGGCGCGCGCCGAGGCGTCCGTGGATTCGATCGCGCGTGAATTGAAGCTCAGCCGCATTGCGGCGGCGGCTGGGATTGTCCGGGTGGCGAACGCCAATATGGAGCGCGCCATTCGCGTGGTATCGGTGGAGCGCGGGCACGATCCGCGGGATTTTGCGCTGCTTGCGTTCGGAGGCTGCGGCGGGCTGCACGCCTGTGAGATGGCGGCGGAGTTGGGAATTCGGACGGTGCTGGTGCCGGAGCATGCGGGCGCGCTATCGGCGCTGGGTATGCTGATTGCGGACCATGTACGCGATTATGCCGCGGGCGTTCTAAACCGGCCGGATATGGAGCGCGAGTTCCAGCGGCTGGAGCGGATGGCGAAGCGGGAACTGCGCGGGGCGAAGTTGATGCGGTCCGCGGACGTCCGGTATGCAGGGCAGAGTTACGAGCTGACGGTTCCGTGGCAGCCGGCGAATCCTGCCGAGCCGTTCCATCGCGAGCATCGGCGCTTGTATGGTTATGCCAATCCGGATCGGCAGATCGAGATCGTCACGGTGCGGATACGGGCGACGAAGCGAGTGGCGAAGCCGCATTTAACGCCTGCGCGGGAGGAGCGCGCGGGTCAACGGGCGACCAGGCGCCGCGTGTACACGGGAGGTGCATGGCACGATGCGCCCGTGTTCACGCGCGGAGAGCTATCCAGGACGGCGCGCCGCGGTCCAGCGCTGGTTGTCGATTATGGATCGACGACGCTGATCCCGCCGGGTTGGCGGTTCGTGCTGGACGACTCCGGCACGTTACGCGTCGGGAGCCGCAGGCGGCCCGAATGACCGTGTTCTGCATCGTGTAGCTCCGAGACGTGACGTCCTGGTGCTGCCCTTCACCCGCGGTATGCGCTGCCCGCTGTGATACAACGTGTGCAGTGGACCAGCCCGGCTACATCCGGCCCGACGCGCGCTACCTGGAGAAGCGGGCGCTGAAGCGGCACGCGCGAGTTCTCGATCTGTGGGCCCTAGGCGTGGGCGCGGTCATTTCCGGCGATTTTTTCGGCTGGAACTTCGGACTCGCGAGCGGGTTCGGCGGCATGCTCGCCGCACTCGGCGTGATGACCGCGCTTTACATCGGCCTGTGTTTCGGCATCGCGGAGATGTCGCCCGCACTGCCTCACACCGGCGGCGCCTATTCGTTCGCGCGCACCGCCATGGGTCCGTGGGGCGGCTATATCACGGGGCTCGCCGAAAACATGGAATACATTCTGACGCCCGCGGTGATCGTAGTCGGTGTCGGCGGATATCTGGGCGCGATTTTCAGGACACCGCCCGCCTGGGCCCCGCTGTGGTGGCTTGTCTGTTACGCCGTTTTCCTGGCGCTCAATATCGGCGGTGTCGCGCTTTCTTTTCGCGTTTCGGTTGGTATCACGTTTTGTGCTTTGGCGGTCCTGATCTTCTTTTATGCCGGCGCCGCACCGCTGTTCGATCTGCACCGCTGGGCCTTGGAAGGCTCAGGCTGGCTACCGAACGGCTGGCCCGGCGTGCTGCGTGCGCTACCGTTCGCTCTGTGGGTTTATTTGGGCATCGAACAATTGCCGCTTGCGGCTGAAGAATCGCACGATCCGGCGCGCGACATGCCCCGCGGAATCCTTTCCGGCCTGGTCACGTTGATTGTTTGTTCTTTCTTGACCGTCATTCTGAACACCGGCATCCCCCCGGGCGCCGCTAAGGTCAGCCAATCCACCGAACCGCTGTTTCTCGGGTTTCGCGCGATCTTCGGTGAGGGCATCCGCACCCGGCTTCTCGCTCTGTTTGCCTGCACCGGGCTGCTGGCCAGCTTTCATACGATCATCTATGCCTACGGCCGCCAGATTTATTCGCTTTCCCGCGCGGGATATTTTCCCAACTGGCTTTCCATCACGCACGGCAGCCGCAAGACGCCGCACCGAGCGCTGCTGGCTGGATCCGCGCTCGGCTTCGCCGCCGCGCTGACGATACAACTCGCCGGCCAAAGCAGCACGGTAGGCGCAATTTTGCTAAACATGGCCGTATTCGGCGCGGTGCTGGCCTACGTGCTGCAGATGTTATCGTTCATTCTGCTGCGCCGGAAATTCCCGCGCATCGCCCGCCCTTACGTCAGCCCCGCAGGGATAACCGGTGCTGTCATCGCGATGTTCATCGCCATGGTGACGCTGATCGCGCTTTTTCTGAATACCGATTACAACAAAGGCGTGATCGGAGCGGCCGTTTGGTTCCTGTGCGGTATTGCGTATTTCGCCCTCTACGCGCGCAAACGTCTGATCCTCTCGCCTGAGGAAGAGTTTGCACTCGCGCATCGGGAGCGCTCAAAACAGGGAGCGGCGGTGTGACTTCCCGGTTTGCGGATCTTAAGACACTGCTCGCCAAAGCAACACCAGCGCGTTCCGGCGACGATCTGGCCGGAATCTCGGCGTCCAGCGCACGGGAACGCGTGGAGGCGCAAATGGCGTTGAGCGAACTGCCGCTACGCACGTTCCTGAATGAGCCGGTGATTCCGTACGAAGCCGACGAAGTGACGCGCCTGATCCTGGATGAACATAACGCGACGGCCTTCGCCCCCGTGGCCCATCTTACCGTAGGCGATTTTCGCGATTGGCTGCTCAGCGAAAACGCAACCGGCGAAGTGCTGGCGGCTCTCGCGCCTGGTTTAACGCCGGAAATGGCCGCGGCCGTTTCCAAAATCATGCGCCTGCAAGATCTTGTATCGGTGGCGGCCAAAATCCGTGTAGTCACCAGATTTCGCACGACAGTCGGCCTCGCGGGCCGCCTCTCGACAAGATTGCAGCCCAATCATCCGACCGACGATCCCAAAGGCATCGCGGCCGCCATCATCGACGGCCTGTCATACGGAAGCGGCGACGCCGTAATCGGCATTAACCCCGTCGCGGACAACGTGCAGATAGTAGAAGCGCTCCTCAATATGCTGGATCGCCTCCGCCAGGTCTACGGCATTCCTGTGCAGAGCTGCGTTCTGGCTCACGTCACCACGCAAATGGAAGCGATGCGGCGCGGGGCGCCCGTCGACCTGGTATTCCAGTCAATCGCGGGGACCGAGGCAGCCAACGCTTCGTTCGGTGTGAACATCTCCATGCTCAAAGACGCGCGATCGCAAGCGCTGGAATTGAAACGCGGTTGTGTTGGCAGCAATGTGATGTACTTCGAAACCGGCCAAGGCAGCGCGCTCTCGGCCAACGCGCATCATGGCGTGGATCAGCAAACCCTGGAAGCGCGGGCGTACGGGCTGGCGCGCCATTTCCAACCGATGCTCGTTAACACCGTGGTCGGATTCATCGGCCCCGAATACCTCTACGATGGCAAGCAGATTCTGCGCGCCGGCCTGGAAGACCATTTCTGCGGCAAGGTGCTGGGGCTGCCGATGGGCTGCGACATCTGCTATACCAATCACGCCGAAGCCGATCAGGACGACATGGACGCTCTGCTCACGATGCTGGGCGCGGCAGGCGTGAACTACATCATGGGAGTGCCCGGCGCCGACGACATCATGCTGAACTATCAAAGCACGTCCTTTCATGACGCGCTCTATTTGCGCGACCTGTTCGGGTTGAAGCCGGCGCCCGAATTCGAAGCGTGGCTCGGTGGAATGCGCCAGGAACTGCCGCGCATGGCGGCGCTGCTGCTCGAAGCATGAACCTGCGCGACTTCACGCCGGCCCGCGTCGACATGGGGCGTGCCGGCCATAGCTTGCCGACGCGCGAGCTGCTGGATTTTCAACTGGCGCATGCCAAAGCGCGGGACGCGGTGCACACGCCGCTCGACGTTCGCCTGCTCGCGGCCGAACTGCGCGAAAAGAAGCTCGAGTTCGTGACGCTGGCGAGTGCCGCGCCCGATCGCATAACCTACCTCCGCCGGCCCGATTTGGGCCGCCAGCTCAGCCACGAATCGCGCCCGAGACTCACCGGCGCGTGCGACGTCGTTTTCATCATTGCGGATGGTCTTTCAGCACTTGCGGTCCACCGGCATTCGGTCCCGCTCCTCGATCACGTTCTTCCGAGACTCGACGGCCGTATCGCGCCGATTGCAATCGTCGAACAAGGCCGGGTCGCGATCGGCGACGAAATCGGCGAGCTGCTCCATGCCCAACTGGCGATCGTTTTGATCGGCGAGCGGCCGGGTTTGAGTTCGCCCGACAGCATGGGCATCTATGTGACTTGGCAACCGCGGATCGGCAGGACCGAGGCCGAGCGCAACTGCATCTCAAACATCCGTGCCGAAGGCCTCAGCTATCCGGCGGCCGCACAGAAGCTGCTGTTTTTTATCAACGAAGCCCGGCGCCTGAAGCTCACCGGTTTTGCTCTCAAAGAGGATAGCGGCAGACTTCTAAGCGGGTGATGCACGGACGCAGCCTACAATGTTATGCCGCCGTCCACGCACAGAACCTGGCCAGTGATGTAGTTGTCGGGCTCCAGCAGGAAGCGGACCGCGCGAGCGACGTCGATCGCTTTTCCGTATCGAGAGATAACGCCTTCGGCCAGGTAGCGATCGTATTTGCCGGAGGCGATGCTGGGTTCGGCCATACCGGCTCGAATGACGCCGGGAGCGATCACGTTTACGCGAATGTCCGCCGGGCCGCGACATTCTTTCGCCAGAATCCGCCCGGCATGGATTAGGGCGGCTTTCTGGCCCGCGTATGCTGTTGAACCCGGAAACAGGACGACGGCTTGCATGGTTCCGAACAGCACAATGGCGCCCTTCGTTCCGCGCGCCCGCATGCGTTCGGCGGCTTCACGGGCCAGCAGAATCGGGCCCTCATAGTTCACGGCGTGCGAGCGCGGCATGGCTTCGTCAATCGGGCCGCGAGCGGGGTCGCCGGCAAAGACCACGAGGCCGTACAGATTCGAGACGGAATCGAGCAATTGCTTGCGATCCGCGGCGTTCGTGATATCGGCGCGGGTGCCGTGCCGCCGCGAGCTGATGACGACGCGGGCGCCCTCTTGATTGAGCAGATCCGCTGTCGCCGACCCGAGCCCGCCCGCGCCGCCAACCAGCAGGATTTCGAGCTCACGCACTGACATCCGCGGCCTGCCGCGCGACATAGCCGAAAGCGACCACCGCTAAAAATAGCGTCAGGACTTCGCTGTCGCCGAGATTGTATTCGAGGAACCCTTCGGCCAGGATGGCGAGGATTACGGCGATGGCGCCGTGCAGGACAAAACGCATTTCGGTTGCGGCGAGCTTGGCGCGCAGGGCGCGCGCGAAATCCCACAGGATCTTGCCGATCATCCAAAACAGTGCCAGCGCGGTCGGGATGCCGCGCTCGGCCGCGTATTGAAGGTAGATGTTGTGCAAGTGGCCGTACCAGCCTTCCGGTAACGGGCGCTCGACGTCGGCGGGCACCCACTGCTCGAACTGAGCCTTTACCTGCTCCGGACCGAGGCCGAACCATGGATGCGCGCGTACCATGGCAAATCCGGTTTCGCGCGTGATGGCCCGGTGCAGGTTGGAATCTGTTTCGCCGTGGGGCTGAAAGGCGGAGGTGACGCGCTCTTTCAGCGAAGAAGGCGAGACGAGGAAGATCACGAGCGCGGCCACGGGAGCCGCCGCCACCAGCCACTTGTGCCAGAACCAGAAGAGATACAGCAGCCCGATTGGGAACCCAAGCAGGAAAATGCTGCGCGTGTAGCCCAGGACCATTGAAACCACCAGGATCAGAGCAGCGAGCCACGCCGCGGCCTTCCACCGCTCCACATTCGAGAAGAACAGGAAGGCGGCCAGCATCAGAAGAACGATCATCTCCTCGCCTCCGAATGTCATCCAGTGGCTCATGAATCCCGTGATTCGCGAGCCGACATAAAAATCGTAGAAGTTGGAATGCTGCGCGGCGGCCTGCTGGTATTTTTGCCAGAACTGAAAGATGCTGCGGATGGCCGAGAGTGTCGCGACCAACGCCCACAGCAGCACAACAGCGCGAATTTCGGAAATGCTGCGGAAGGTGCTGTAGACCAGCAGTAGAACGAGCAGCACGAAGAACTTCCGGATTTGCGGTGTGCCGTTACGGATGTGGCCCGAGAGTAAGAGCGACAGTACCGTACCGGCGATGAACAGCGCGAGTGGAAGCTTGATGGGTGGCAGGCGCAGAGGCTCGGACGAAAGGAGTAATGCCGCCAAGGCTAGCGCGAGAAAAATCTGCGAGACTGCTATCGAGAATAAGATAGAGATAAGCGAGCCGCAGGTCAAGTAGAACGCGGCTCGATCCAGATAAGGTTTCAAATCGTTAGGCTACCAGGAATGGACATCTATCTTCTTCGCCACGGAATCGCCGAAGACGGCCGGGCCGGCGAACCGGACTCCGAGCGATCGTTGACATCGGAAGGCAAGAAGAAACTGCGCAACATATTGCGAGTTGCGGCGGAAAGCGGCGTACGGCCGTCGTTGATCTTGAGCAGCCCCTATAAGCGCGCGCTTCAGACTGCGGATATCGCAGCCGAGATGCTCAAGTACGACGGCAATTTGCTTCGTACCAGAAGTCTGGAGCCAAGCGCGAAACCGGACGCCGCGTGGGACGAGATCCGCGTTCACAAAGACGAGTCCGGGATCCTCCTAGCGGGCCATGAGCCGTTATTTAGCGCCTTGACCGCGTATTTGTTGGGCTGTCCTGCATTTCAGATCGATTTCAAAAAGGGCGGGCTGGTATGCGTGGAAATGGACGGGTTCGCGAGGGCGCCGCACGGGGTGTTGAAGTGGTATCTGACGCCGAAGCTTGCCGGGTAGCTCCGAGCGTCCACGCATCACTAGTCGCGCGTATAATGATTTGACGTTGCCAAAGGAGATCCGCATGTCTGAAGCCGCCGCCGCCCGTTCTTCGGTCCAGCTCATCGAAGCCAAACCGGAGCACGTTCCCGAACTCGGCCGCATCTGCTACGAAGCGTTTAAAGACATCGCCGATCGCCATCACTTTCCGCCGGACTTTGCCAACGCGCGATTGGGGCGTTTCGTTGTTGAAATGCTGGTCCGCCGTCCCGACGTCTACGGTGTCGCTGCTGTTGTGAATGGCGAGCTGGCCGGCTCCAACTTCCTCTCGCTTACCGACGAAGTGGCCGGGGTCGGCCCGATCTCCGTAGACTGCGCCTTCCAGGGGCGCGACATCGGCCGTCAACTGATGCAAGCGGTCATCGACGAAGCGCGCCGTCGCAAGATCGAGCGCGTGCGGCTCCTCCAGGATTCGTTCAATACGCTTTCCATTTCTCTTTATGGATCGCTAGGATTCGATACCAAACACCCGGTGGCGTATCTTCGCCTGTCCACCGGCGGGAAGCCGGATGCGAGTGTCCGGCCGGTGGAGGAACGCGACCTGGATGCGCTGGATGACCTGTGCCGCCGGCATTACAAGTCGAGCCGCCGGAATGAACTGGCCGGCGCACTGCAAGCCGGGCTCTCGCCGTTTACGCGGGTGCGGGACGGCCGTCTCACCGGGTACCTCATTCCTGGCATTTTCGGGCATGGCGTCGCCGAGTCTGAACAAGACGCCGTCGCGATCGCATGCCACGCCGCAGGCGTCGTTCCTGCCGAGCGAGCATATTGCCTGTGCCCTTTGGATGAGGGGTCAGCTTTCCGCGCTTTCCTCGGGGCGGGTTGCCGGACGGTTAAGATTTTCAATCTGATGGTCACGGGTCCCTACGAACAACCGCAGCCCGTGTGGATGCCGTCCGTTTTATATTGAACCTGGCCGCGCCGGCTGGCGTATAGCAGGCATGGGGCAAGACTTGCGCATTGCTCTGCGCCGGTTGGGCAAAACGCCCGGATTCACGGCCGTAACCGTGCTGACGCTGGCGCTCGCGATCGGCGCGAACACCACGACGTTCAGCGCCCTCAACCGTTTCCTGCTGCGTCCGCTGCCGGTGGATCGGCCCAATGAACTGGTGACGATCAGCTCTAACGGCATCACGCAATCCTATCCAGACTATCGCGATTTCCGCGATCGCAATCGAACGCTCTCGGGTCTCATTGCGTACCGGATCGCGCCGGTCGCTCTGAGCCAAGGCGGCAAAAACATCCATCTCTGGGGCTACGAGGCCACGGGCAACTATTTCGACGTGCTCGGAGTCCGTGCGATGTTGGGGCGCGGTTTCACACCCGAAGACGACCAGCGATCGTCGCCTCACCCCGTTATCGTCCTGAGCTACTCCAGTTGGCAAAACCGTTTCGGGGGTGATCCAAATGTAATCGGAAAGCAAGTCAAGCTGAATGGCCTTAATTACAACATCGTCGGCGTAGCACCCAAGGGCTTCTTTGGAACCGAGATTCTGCTGGCGCCCGAATTTTGGGTTCCGATGGCGATGGAGCCTCAAATCGAGCCTGGAAACACTCCGTGGCTGGATCGACGCGCCACCCATAACATCTGGGCGCTCGGGCGGCTAAGACCAGGTGTGACCGCACAGCAAGCGGCAGCCGACCTAAAAGCCATTGCCGCCGACCTTGGCCGTATTCACCGCGAAGACGACGGCATGCGGATTCAGCTCTCCCGGCCCGGGCTGTTCGGTTCCTTTCTGCGCGGTCCCGTCGTGGGCTTTGCCTCCGTGCTCGTGGGCGTGGCGGGATTGGTCCTCCTCATCGCATGCGTCAATATCGCGGGAATGCTCTTGGCGCGGGCCACGGAGAGGCGCCGCGAGGTGTCCATTTGTCTCGCGATCGGCGCAGCGCGCAGCCGGCTGGTGGGGCAACTGCTGACTGAAAGCCTGCTGCTCTCATTGGCTGGAGGAGCGGCCGGCGTGTTGCTGGCTATTTGGATTTTGAAAGCGCTGGCAGGCATTCAGCTTCCCATCGATTTGCCTGGCACAACCGAACTCCCGTTCGATACCAGCGTTTTTCTGTTCAGCGCAGCGGTGTGCATACTGACGACGCTTCTGTTCGGGCTAGCGCCCGCGATCCAAGCGGTCCGCATCGACCTGGTTTCGGCCCTCAAAAACCAGATCTCTGACAGATTCCGAAGAATTCAAACCAAGGACCTCCTGGTAGCGGCCCAGGTTACGCTTGCGGTGATCCTGCTGGTGGGAACAGTGCTGGTGGTTCGAAGCCTGCAGCGCGCCATTACCATCGACGTCGGATTCAATCCGCATCACGCGGCGGCTGTGTCGTTCGATCTTGGCCTAAACGGTTATGACGAGCAGCGCGGCCGAGCCTTCGAACGGCGGCTGATGGATCAGCTTGCATCGTTGGCGGGCATCGAATCGTACGCGCTCGCCGATTGGCTTCCCCTGGGACTTGCTCAGTCAAACAGTACAATTTACGCGGAAGGCAAGCCGGTGCCGAAATTCGCCGATGCTCCGATGGCAACGTTTTACAGCGTCAGCCCCGGATATTTTCGCACCATGCAGACGCGGCTTGTGGCGGGCCGCGATTTCGACATACACGACACACGGGATAGCACCCGCGTAGCGATTGTCAATGAAGCTTTCGCACGCCGCCTGTTTCCGGGTGAGGACGCGCTGGGAAAACGCTTCCGGACCAATCCCGAACGCACCGAATGGGCTGCGATCGTAGGCATCGTCCAAGATGGCAAGTACCAATCGCTAAACGACAACAACGCGCCAGCGCTGTTCTGGCCGCGTTCTCAACGTTATGACTCCGCCTTCACGGTTGTGGTCCGCTCGTCACTGCCTCCGGACCAGGTAGTGCACCGCATTCAGCAAATCGTAACGACGCTGGATCCGACGCTGCCATTTTTTCAAGCCGACAGCCTGGACGATTACATGAAGCTGCCGCTTATGCCTGCGCGCATTGCCGCCAGCATGCTGGGGGCGTTCGGGCTGATCGCGATTGTGCTCGCTGCTACGGGCGTGTACGGCATGATGGCATATTCGATTTCGCGGCGGACGCGCGAGATCGGCATTCGTGTCGCGATCGGTGCGGGCCGCGGCAACATCGTGCGACTGGTGCTCCGGCGCGCGGTCTTGATTATCGGTGCGGCGAGCGTGTTGGGAGCGGGGCTGGCGCTGGTTCTCGGCCGGTTCTTTACGCCTATTTTGTACGGGGTGAGCCCACGCGATCCGGCGACCTACGCGATGGCGCTGCTGCTCATGAGTGCCGTCGCCCTGATCGCCTGCTACGTTCCGACGCGGCGCGCGCTGCGGATCGAGCCGGCCGTCGCTCTGCGAGATGAGTGACCACGTGGAATGTAACGGTCAGTTCGACGTCACTGAGCCGCCGCTTACAACCAGTGAAACCGGCGACGGCTGGCGCTTATCCTATGATCAGGGGGAATTGGCCATGAAGCCCAGCGCGGAGAAAAACGACCCTAAACGGCCGGACGAGCGGGAAGAATCGCACCCGGAACCAGAGCCGGAAGACGAGGTAGACGAAGCGAGCGAGGAGTCGTTTCCGGCGAGCGATGCGCCGGCGTGGACGGCGGCCGCAGTCCACTGAAGCACGTTACACTCGTCGTAGAAGCAATTCTCGGCGAGCGGGCGCGTAGCTCAGGTGGATAGAGCACCTGCCTTCTAAGCAGGTGGTCGCTGGTTCGAGTCCAGCCGCGCCTACCAACCCCTTCAATACTTTGCGGCGCTCTTTCTGCGCCACCTACGATTGCCTTTCGGGTGTGCTGCTACCGTATTTGAACCGTCAGGCTAGATACCCGGCCAAGCCGTGGAGATCAACTACGACGTGCCATTTGCCGCCCCGTGACGAGCGACAGCAACCATAAACCGCCCGGCCAGGTGTCATGGCCGCACTGGGTTATCCGTTGATAACGCCTCAATCGTAAATCGCAGTTTACTGGCTTTGCAATAACTCTTCGATCAGGGCGCGACTTACCAGCAAAGGATCGCAACTATACTGCTCGTTCAGAATCGCCGTTTTCAGTTCAAGGATACGTTCCAGGCGAAGATCCTGCCCCAGGTTTGCACTCTGAAGGAACTTTGTGGCGAGCGACAACGCGATCTGATCATTGAGCGGAACAGCAATCGTGGCCGCATTGCTGGAGCCGACTCCTGTGCCGCTAGTTCTTTTCTGCAGCTCTTCGTGCAATTTTAGATTGGCGCCTGGGGTGTCTTCGATTGCCCCAATCTTCACGATCATCAATTCTCCTTACCTTTTATCGTAGGAATTGCGGGCAGTATTCATACAATTGGTGTTCAAACAACATTCGGCCCAAAGTAACAACGTCGTCACTGGCCGACGTTCGATGTTGGATTCCTGTTCGGTATTCAGAACAATGTACGCGAGACGCGTCTGTGTGGCGTCAGGCTGTTTGATGAAAAGAAAGGACATTTTCCGTGCCTGTTCGGAAAACAGAACGAAAGTCACGTTTTGCGTCCCAAAAAGGCAGCGATTTAGATCTCTCTTAAGACGCTCGTGCTCTGTCCAGAGCGGCCTTAATTACCTACAGTTCTGCAAAGAATACTGCGATGTCTTAATTGTACACTGCAGTCAATCGAGCGACGGATGATCGGGCGTGATACGCCGCATCTCATGGCGCTCATGAGGTTCCAGACATGAGACTGCTGGAGGCGTTTATGAAGTCGCGGCCAAGGTCCATGGTCGAAGAAACTCTCCCCGAAGCGGTTGCACCGTTCGTGGAAAAGCGCAAAGAACGGCGTTACCCCACCAACGACGCCGTTTTGCTCAAAATCCTTCCAAACGAAAAAAGCATTTCCGCAATCGCAGTCGACGTCTCCAGAAGCGGCATCAGACTCGCATTGGGCCAAGGCCTCTCGACTGGCGCGAAGATCGAGATATTCCTTCCGGCCAGTCAAGTCACGATCGTCGGGGAGGTGCGATATTGTCGAAGGTCCGATGCGACCTTCTATGCCGGCGTGCGCATTGAGGAGTTCGTATCTGCGAAATACAGAGCTGCGCAACACCTGAAGCAGCAGGAGGTCTTATTTTATATCGAAGGCAAGGGGTTGAAGCGGGGTGAACGCTTGCGCATCGAGGATCATGTTTTGACATGCGCGTCTTGTGCGAAAAGAGTGTCCGAATTAACGAGAGCAGTGCAGCAGAGACGGCTTCCCCCTCAGGGAGACACGGCATGATGACCGACGGAACAGTTCACAATCTCCAACGGAACGTGCCCACGCCGGCAGAGGCTAAGAGAGGCTGCTTGGGGCTGAACGTGGAGGTGACGATGTCGGGAGCGGATTATATATTTGAAGGCGTCCTCGAACACTTCATGGCAGGCGAGGCTTCAATTCTCCTCGACCACAGTTTTTTAAGGAGACGAAGGTTCGAATGGAGTTTAATGGGTTTTGGTTTGATGGGGAAGTATTGCTCTGCGAACGCAAAGGGAGCTATACGACACCCACGTCGTTATTCCCGACGTCGATGAAAAGGGCGTTCGGCGCGATCCTCGATATGTCGTCCATATGCCGGGGAAGCTATACCCGCCGGACGGCGGAAGTGCGGTTGAAGCAAAGATAATAGATATCTCGCGAGACGGTCTTGGGTTCGAGTCCGCCCTTAGGTTAAACGTCGGCGACACCGTCGGCATCGAGAGTCAATCGAATTTGGCGTTCGGTATTGTCCGGGATTGTCGCCAGGTAAACGGGAACACTGCGCCGATTTATCGCGCCGGCCTACAGGTGTACGATGTGCTCTCGAAGAGTGAAACGCTAACGAAAGCAAACCAGCGGTGTATAACCTCGATCCTTCGTCGCCGCACCGGCGGAGGGGCACAGGTTCGGGGACACTAGAGCCACTAAGGAGTTGATTGCGACGTGGGCATACAAATGCTGCAAGTGGGCTTCCATTCAAAACATTTCCTTCGCGTGACAGCATTATCGACTGAAACGTCGCATTGCTCCGTTTGGCGACGACAGTAATTAAAGGATGTAGATGATTTTGAGGACGCCAGACTCCCTGAATTCAACAAAGCTCAACAACATTCAACAAGCTGCGCCCGGCACCAAGAATAAGCCCCAGGCTGACTGACATTGTGCGTAAGTACTGACCGATTCGCTGACGACAGGATCGTGGAAGTGCGAGCCTACCTTGATTCGGCTCTCGTTGCTCGTCGGTTCGAGGAGAATCGGATTTAACCAAACCCGTATCCAACTACACAGCGGATCTATCCCGCGTGTTGCAGGGATTTGGTCGAACCTAAGCTGGTGAGTGATCTAGTGAGCTGTGCTACTCGCTACGACCTTCTCTACATCTACGCATCCCAGATGCAGGTGCTGGAGCTTGGCGCCTACTTCCGTCAGGCCTAGCTTGCCGGGCGTAACCTGGTGGCAAGAAGTGCACCCGAACTCGGTGAAGCGTGCTACCTTTTGGCGCTGCTCAGAAGAACGTTTGTCGTCTGGCACCTGGACGATGACAGTCATTGCTGTCAGCATGTTGATGCAACCCTCAAAGCCCTTGGCCCTCTCCGCGCCTTTTGCGGTGAAGCCGAGCTTGCCGTCGTGACCGAGGGTATGACAACCCTTGCAGCCGTGGGTATTGAAGAC
Organism: Bryobacteraceae bacterium; assembly: GCA_035293725.1. GTDB lineage: Bacteria > Acidobacteriota > Terriglobia > Bryobacterales > Bryobacteraceae > Palsa-89. Next base: position 237,291 of record DATGMH010000141.1, on the reverse strand, counting down.
GTATTGAGCCAACTCGTGCTGAGTCTTGCCTCCGGCGATCATCCGATCAAGCCCAGGGTCCTTGGAGGATTGCTGCGCCAGCGCGGCTTGAGGGGAACACAATGCCAGGAAAATCGAACCGCAGCCAAAGAGTAGTGTCGAATGTCTCTTCATGCCAGATCTCCTCATATACCCGCGTCCTGACGTGCCTGCACATATTCCTGCACTGTCATCAACTGCGAACCATCGCTTCCGAAGTCCAGAACAGGCGCATTCGGATTGATGTCCATCGTTAGATAGTAGTTCCACTGATTGACCGTTAGCTTGCATGATGCCGTAGGGGGATACGAGCCGCAACCAAGTGACTGCAGCTCATCAATCAGTAGTGTGTTATTGGGTGGTGCGAGCGCGGGACAAGGGGCGTTAACCCCGGTCAGGCATACGTTCCCGCCAAACGTATTCGTACCTGCTGTCGCAGCATTCTTGATATCGAACCCGCTGGACGAGGTGTGATCCACAGAGACCTGCACAGGCGGATTGCCAACGATAAGGTTGTTGCGGACGATATTGCCGTGAACGCCGGACGTCATGAAAATACCGTTGGCGTTCCCAACGATGGTGTTGTCCTCAATAATATTGTTCGCATCCACGGGACTCGGAAGGCCGATCCCAAAATTACTTCCCTGTCCTGCATACCCATTTCCACTTATCCGGTTCGCACGGAGCCGGTTGCGAGAGCTGCCCGCCAGTCATATGCCGCCGCAGGCAGAAGCTCCATTTCCATTTCGCACCGAAACATTCCGGATCAGTTGATTGTCACCACCTCCGCCGACGAGAATTCCAGAGGCGCAATTAGTCGCAGTCGTTACGCCCGTGACCGTAACACCGGTGCTGTTGAGGAGGAGGACTCCGGTGTTTCGAAAGCGTTGAACCAGCCCAGGCCCTTGAATGGTCGCCGCCACCTGCGCGTTGACCAGAATCCCAATTTCGTTCCCGGTTGCGGCCCCACCGCAGCCCGTCTGGGGATCTCCCTGGCCGTTTATGGTAAAGGCGTTCAATTTTAACGTCACATGTGGTGCGCCGATGACGATGCAGGGTGCCCCGCTAACCGTACATGTCACGTCCCCAACAAGGGCGCTGTCCTCGGTGATTGTCAAGGTGCTCGCTATCGTGCCACTGATGTTCGCCGCATCCGCGTTCTCGTTCCAAACGCTTGATGCTCCGACAACAGCAAGGCAGAAAAGAAAGATCCGCGCCTTAAGCACATAACAGTTCATAGGTGGCCTCCTCGCTGGTTGCCTGTGCGCTCACCTTCTGATACAATCCTTAGCCGTTTCTGGTCCGCGCACTGGCTTAACTCGCGTTGAGATTAGCGGAAGAATGCTCAGGAAGTCTTGAGAAAGATCTAAAATTCTTCTCAACGAGTTTTGAATATGGCTGCTCCTCTGAAAACAAAGCGTCTGTATGAGTTCGGCCCCTTCCGCTTGGATGCGTCCGTCCCGCTATTGCTTCGGGACGGCCAGGTCGTTCCATTGACTCCAAAGGCGCTCGAAACTCTGATAGTACTGGTTCAAAACGCCGGAGAGGTCGTAGATAAGGAAAGAATAATCGCAGTCGTCTGGCCCTCCTCGTTCGTCGAAGAAAGCAACTTGGCACAGCATATCTCGGCCTTGAGAAAGGCGTTGGGGGACGAGAGTGTGCGCATTGAGACGATTCCAAAACGAGGCTACCGTTTGATCGCGAGCGTTAGACAGATTGCGGAAGACGCTGTGTACTTGGCCGCAGAGGAACAGTTGGAGCCTTTGCCGGCGAACCCCGCCGACCGTATGCCTAGTGGCGGCGCACCCACTGCGAAAAGACGGACTATAAGGCATTGGCAACAATTTGGTGTTCCGGTTGCGGTGCTCGCGGTTCTGACAGTTATCGTTTTCGGGCTGCGTTTCAGACACGCGTCGGCTACTTCGAGTGTTGGACAATGGATTCAGCGTCAGGTTACAGCAAACACCGAGCAAGACCCGGTGCTACGCTCAGCAATATCTCCGGATGGAAAATACCTCGCCTATAGCGGGCAAACGGGCATTCACGTTCTAGTGGTGGACACGGGCGAGAGCCGTCTCCTTCAGTCGCCCGATAAGCTTTGTTTTAGGTGAGCTGACCTAAGCTGGTTCCCGGAGGGAACCCGGTTGGCGGTTAGTGGACTGTCCGGATCGGATGACCGGCCAAAGATATGGGCAGTCTCCGTAGTTGAGGGAACGTTTCAAAAGCTGCAAGACGACGGGACCGGTGCGGCTGTATCTCCGGACGGCTTGCACATCGCTTTTATTAAGGATAGGTCGAAAGATCCGCGGGCCGGCGTGGGTAACGAGATCTGGCTGACTGATGCAAATGGCGGGAATGCGAAGCTACTCGCGTCGTCCGGAACACGTGGGGTGTTTCACACAGCAGCCGGATTGAAGTGGTCACCCGATGGGCGGCGGCTCGGATACGTCTTACGTCCGCCGAAGGCGCCAGAATTGACACTCGAAAGCGTCGGGCTTGACGGCGCGCCAGCGGGAATCGTTTCGGACGCTCGCCTAAGGAATTTCGCCTGGGCACCCGGCGGCCGCATATATTACGAACTGACAGACTCCTCTGATTCGTCAAACTCCAGTCTCTGGCAAGTTGAAGTGAATGAGCGAACTGGCAAACTGTCTGGCGTGCCGCGTCTGGTGACCAATTTCGCGGGGTTCGCAGTGCGCGACTTACAGATCACCACCGACGGAAAACGCTTGGCACTACTCAAGCGCAGCGATCAAAGCGACGTTTATGTCGCAGAACTGGAGGGGACACCGGTTCACTTGAAAAATCCTCGGCGGCTCACTCAGGATGATCGTATCGATTGGCCAGGCCGTTGGTCCCTCGATAGCAAATCTATCTTTTTCTTTTCCGATAGACGCGGCAATCTCGACATATTTGAGCAGCGTCCTCAAGACGAGAATCCCCAGACGATCGTCGGCGGTACCGAGGATAAGCGAATGCCACAAATGAGTCCTGATGGAGCATGGATACTTTACATCGCATGGAACAAATCTAACGGCGAGTCCGTCGCCCAAACGGGCCACATAATGCGCTTTCCCGTTGCAGGAGGTCCTCCTGAGCCAGTTCTTGAAGTCAAAGGATATCCAGGTTCGGCACGCGCGCAGCGCGCAGGATTCTTACTCACTCTGCGGGGTCATCCGGATTTTCATTGCCCGATTATCGCAGGACGTTCCTGCGTGGTAAGCGAAATTGAGGCGAATCATCTTCTTTTTTCGGCTTTCGATCCACTACGGGGTCGGGGTGTCGAATTAGCCAGAATCGATATCAACCCAGGAGTAAACCTCTTCTGGGATCTTTCACCCGACGGTACGCGCATCGCCTTCGGACAAACAGACGCCCGGAGCGGTACCTTGCATATTCTTCAACTTGATGGCGGTACGGTGTCTGATATTGAAGTCAAGGGATGGGCCAACCTCACCACTGTCGGTTGGTCCGCTGATGGACGTCAACTTTTCGTTTCAAAAGGCGCCTCTAGCGGCGACACGCTATTACGCGTTGGCCTGAACGGGGATGCCCAAGCGTTGCGCAAAGCAGGCATGTGGATTGAGCGTCCCGCCGCCTCGCCGAATGGCCACTATTTAGCTTGGGGCGAAGTCAGTTCGAACAGTAACGCTTGGATCATCGAGAATTTCCAATAAATCGCGATTGCACACTTCACCCGCGAGGTGACGAATTCGAATGTGGTGCCAACGCCGTGAAGGAATGGGTCCCGGCCACTTCCTACTGCCCGTCGCCGAACAGCGAGCCTAGCTAACGAGGCGTGAACTGGACTGCCGGTTGAAGGCAGATCCAATCCCCGACGTGCGGCATCGTCATTTGATGTAGATGAAATTGAGGATGCGAGATCCCCAGAGTTCAACAAAGCTCAACAGGCTTCAACAAGGCGCGCCACCTTGCTGAAACAGAATGCATTGAAAATAGAGGATTTGCGAAAACGGCCATAAACCGACTTCTAAGCAGGTGGTCGCTGGTTCGAGTCCAGCCGCGCCTACCAGTTGCTTTCTTAGAGTTCCAGTATTCCAGTGCCTCTGGCAAGTATGGATTAGAGGTGCTGTCCAAAGTACGAACCGTTCGCTCTGGACGTTTTGAACCGGTGATCCCCACGTGGTCGTAAGAACCTGACTCGAAGAACTACGGGGCCAAGTCCCTGGCTATATCGATCCATAATGGATTGCTCCAGTTTGCCCTAGGATCTGCGGCGGCACGTGCAAACGTCCAAAACTGGAGTCGCTCCGCATCCACCTCGCACAAATCGGCAAGCCGCTTGACCATGCCGATGGGATCTGCATGAAGCCGTTCCTCGCAAACGTGAAGATGTTGCACCACGTCATACGTTGGATCGCCGATGAACGGCTTCGGGTCGATAGCCAGCCAGGGTTCCCGCTCGGATCGCAAAACATTTCCAGCGTGAAGATCCGTCGCGAGGAGCACGTCAGTTGGTGTGGGTTCTCCGAGCACCTTCCACAGCCGCAATCCTTCGTGCACTAATCCGGCATCCGGCCACTGGAGCGCCTGGGCAAGTGTCTCCTCGCGCCAAAAGTCTAACATCTCTGATAAATGCCGGAACGGCTTAAGATCCGTCCCCTCAGATCGTTTCCACAGCCGCTTGAGAAGCGTTGCGATCACGACATCTCGCGTGTGCTCCGGCTCGGAGTGAAGCGAGTCCCCGGGTTGACAGCGCTCCAGCAGCATGGCGCCAAGGGCGTCGTCCGCGTCAAGCAGTTGCGCGGTCGGGGTGCCATTCCAGAATCGCAACCCGTCGATTTCAGATGCGCCTTCCATGTGCGGCATTCCCAATTTCAGGACGGCGGGTGTGCCGTCGGCGCACACAACTGGAGCGACCCATGAGCACGTTACGTTCGAGTGCTCAAACGGTGGACCGAGGCGCAGCGACCAGCGGCGTGTCAAATCCTCCAGCATTGCTGGTAAGGTGTCGAGCCATGCCTGCCGTTCGGAGGACCTCCCGCAATTTGCGATGAGCTGCTTGGGGAGAATCATTCCACCACTCGCGAGGCCGCGAATATCATTCATCCTCAACTCAGCGCTTTTCCGAACTTGTGGTGAGGCTACAGCCGTTGTTGTTTTACCCAGTCACCTCTTTATTGTGGATCGGGACGAAGCTTGGATACTGGAGGACCCACGGGGTCACTTAGTCAAGTAGCTGCGATGGATCCAGGAGTCTCCTTGCGCCCTGTCGCGCGTCTCGAAGAGAATCGTTCGGGGTGTTTCCTTCACTAATACGCTGGTTCTGTCTGTTAGCTGGCGCGCGGATGGCTGCGCGGAGCCGGCGTCGAGGAGGACAGCCTGTACGGCGGCCGGCGACGGTGGCGCAAACTTCTTGTCCGGGTTGTACTTCGAGACCGCTTCAACCGCGCTGGCCCGCAGGAGCTTCGGCCACAATTGTGCGAGCAATTCGTGCGAGGAATACACGTCGGCGCTGTTTACTGCGCCATTGATCGTAAACGCGTACCCAATCACGTCTTTTTTCCCATCAACGATGCTTTTCAGATCGCGAAGGTAACCGTCGATTGACTGCTGGACGGCGGGTGCTTGCATGGTCATGGGCAGGCTGGTGGGCGCGGCCGCGGCGCGAACGTCGGACCGAAGGGCGCTCGCAATGCCCGATTGCACCGCCGCGACCTGGTCCCACACCGAACGTTGATCCGATTTCAGCCGCACGGCCATCTTGAGTTCTTTGGTCGCGACGGCTTCGGTTGAGGAGTTAAAGGTTCCAACGGACTCGCTGCCGCGCGCGCTCCAACGGCCATGTTCGACGCAAAACGCGCTGATGTTGACCCGCCCCGACTTTGTGGGCAGAATAATGTCGTCTTTGAGCGTGCGGTCCTGCGCGCCACCTTTCACGATCTCGCCGGATTGAATGAAGACCTCTTCGGCGGAGACATTTTCGATCGCCAGTTCGTTGACGTTGCGCGTTTCATATACGACCACCTTGCCCTGCGCGATGGCGTCTTCAAGAGTGAGCAGTTTTTTGGAGTCTTTTGGCGCGCCGTGAATCAGGAAAATCGACAGATTGTCGTGCGTGAACGGACCGCTGACGCGATACTCGTTCGCTCGATGCGTCTGAGCCGCCAGACCGCGGAAGGCAAACATCGCGATCAGCACCGCCCCCACGCCTAGTGCGAACACACTTCCAGCTGCTGTTTTCATATAAAGTCTCCTTTTGTGACCGGCGACGATTGGCCGCTGGTCTCAAGAGGGAAATGCCGCGGGATGCAGGCGCCTTTCGCCGCCGAGACGACCGGGGTTGTTAAGCTGTTTTCATTCCTATGAAACCGGAATCCTTCGATCCAGGCTTAACGACACAGTTCTCCGGACCGCTGCGCCGGACCATCAATCCGGATGGAACATTCAACGTGCGCCGGCAAGGTCTACGGCTCCGCGACACGAACCTGTACCTGATGCTGATCGACACCACATGGACGCGGTTCTTCGCGGCGGTGCTCGTCACGTTCGTTCTGATTAATGTGCTGTTTGCCGGCCTGTACCTGGCTGTCGGAATCGAACATCTGCAGGGCGTCGAGCCGGAAATGGGGGCGTTTGTAAACGCGTTCTTTTTCAGCGTGCACACGCTGACGACGGTCGGTTATGGCAACGTGTTTCCGCGAGCAATCGCAGCGAACGCGATTTCCGCCGTTGAAGCGACGATGGGCTTGATGATCTTCGCTCTGGGAACCGGGCTTCTGTACGGACGCTTTTCCCGGCCGTCAGCCAAGATTCTGTTCAGCCATCGCGCGCTGATCGCGCCCTATCAAGACGGAACGAGCCTGCAGTTTCGGATCACGAACGCTCGCAATAACGTCCTAATCAACCTGGAGGCGCGTGTTCTCCTGATGACCGTAAATCGCGCAGACAGCCAGCTAAAGCGGTCGTACTTCGATCTGGAGCTCGAACGCCGTCAGGTTTATTTCTTTCCTCTAACCTGGACCATCGTACATCCCATCGATTCCGCGAGCCCGCTGTACGGTAAGACCGCCGACGATCTCAGGAGCGAAGAGGCGGAGTTACTCATTCTCATCAAGGCCTTTGACGACACCTTCAGCCAATCGGTGCATTCGCGCTTCTCCTACCGGCACGATGAGATTTTGTGGGGCGCCAAATTCGAGCCTGCATTCCGGGTCGACGAAAACGGCGATTTAGTTCTGGACGTGAAGCGGGTCCACGAACTGAAGATGCTGGGCTGAGGGAGAGATACCGGAGGTGTTACGCTGGAGCGCAATGCGGCGGATTCTGGTGGTTTTCGCGTTAGCAGGCGGGTGCGCTGCACAGCTCACAAGCCCGCCGTTTGCGCCCGATTCCGCGAAGCTCGAACGCGCGGACCTGAGCGAAATCCTCGGACTGCTATGTCCCGGCCAGGAAGTAATTGGGGACCAAAGCGGATGCCGCGCTTGTCCGGCTGCCAGCGCGCATGCGGGTGCGCGAGGCGATGCCAGTATCATCGGCGCGCTGCGCGGGCGCCTTCTAAAGCCGGATTCGGACGATCTCTTGCTGGACCTGAACGGCTGCGGCCCGGTCTTGCTTACGCATTCGTCGAGTGGGTGGTTCGTCGATTCAAGCCGCGATTTGCCGGATGGCGTATGCCGCAAGCTTCGCGGGCGTGACGGCAGGGATGGATTGGTGTGCTACTCGGCTACGGTGACGCAGGATCTGGAGCACGCGCGGCTGGAATTTTCCTATTTACCGGCAGAGCAGAAGACGGCATTGGTTTCCGCGCTCGACAATACCGGCGGAGCATGCGAAGCGCCGAAGCGCGTGGTGGTGCAGTCCGCGCTTCAGGAGGTGCGATTTAATTCCGGGACCGGGGGAAAGATGTCGTTGAACGTAACCGCGCGATGCCGGCGCGGACCGCTGAGTCCGAGGTCTCGCGCTGCTTGCGCGCGTGGGCCGGGATTCGAGGACATTGGCCCGGCCGCACCCTTCAGGAATTTCCGTATCGATTACATCTTCAACGGCGAAACGTTCTCGCTCGCTCCAGCAAGCCGCCTCAGCAAGCAGGCTTATGATGCCTGCGCGGCGGAGGCGAAATAAGACTTAGCGCAGAACGTTGCTGGATTCGGCGTCGGCGATCAGCCGGTCGGCGTCGGCCTGGAGCAGGAAGCGGTCCTTCACGAGCCTCACCGCAGCCTGACGAACCAGCGCGACATACTTATCGTGCGTGCCGTAACGTTCTTCAAGCGATGGCCTAGGGTCACCGGCCGCCTCGCGTTCCGCCTTGGTTTTGGCGAACGGAACGTAGCCTCCGGCAAACCCGCATTCCGTACCTTTAAAGTAGCCTGACGCAGTGACGTTCCATCCCAAATACGTCCCCAGCGGAACCTGATGCAGGACGCTTGCAACGCCAGACGTTTCGTTGCCATCGGGGTTTACTTTGGGCGCCAGGCTGGGCAGCACCTCTTTAATCAGCGGCGGCTGAATCGTAATCCATCCGGAAAGATCGCGGACGTTGAGTTTCGGGCCGAAGTCGTAATAGTACATCGGAAGCTGGATGCCGTCGGGCAGCGGGACTCCGGGAATGACCGGAAATCCGAGTGCCTGATGTGTTGCCGGAACCAGCTCGCCGCGATCGAGCCGCGGGTATTGGCTGGGCGGCGGAGCAACATCCTTGACCACCCAATCCGTAAGGGCCTCGCTTAAAGCGCGCATTGTATCGGACGACGGATTCGGGTTGTCGGGCAACTCGCAGCGACCAGCCGCGGCCGTGATCGCGGTCGAGAAACCTCCGCGGCCGCCGCCGTGCGTTACGCCTGGGAAGTAATAGCGGCGCACGTTCGCGGGCAGGGGAATATCGCGATCGGCTCTGGTACCGACCAAATCCGGCGAAGCGCGCAGCCCCCAGATTTCTGAAGAACCGAACGTCTCTACGATCTTGGGGCAAGTCTTCGTCGCCGTGCAGCGATCCAGCAGACCACCGGAGGCTAGTTGCCGCGCTTCATCGGTATAGTCGCTCCACCACACGATGCCATCGCTACCCGGTTGATACAGGTCCGCCGCGCCTCCTGGCACCGCGAAGCGGAAGTCCATGGGATTTTGCCGGGCCGCGATATTGGGATGCGCGCCATCGAACACGATACGCTTCGCTTCGTCCTGATTGAAGCCGAGATGGATAAAGCTGCGGAGAAAATTACCCGACTGCGATGTGCCTCGCCCGATGGCGTGCGTAATTTTTCCGGCCACGGGATTGGCGGTGCCCGCGTCGTCGGCGGTGGCATAACGTAGGAAAGAGTTCAGGTCTCGCGTCGCGGCGTAGCCGATACCGAGAACCAGCGGATCCTTGGCGGTGTAAACCAGTTCGTACAAATAAGCCGGGTCGAAGCCGCCCTTCACGCAAACCTTGTGCGGGTCCGCTTCGCCGGGGAACGGGGTTTTCGTGCAATCGGCGAACGCCCAGTCGGTGGAGCGCAGCGGAATTACCTCGCGGCCTTCGCCGGCGCGCCGGGTTAGAACGGCTTTGGATGTATCCAAACTCGCGGGAAGCGGCGACGGGACACCCGCGCCCAGGCCGCCTGTCATTTCGAGTGTGGTGGCTCCGGGCTTCATATCGACGAAGCGGACCATTACCGGCCCAGTGATCGGCGAACCATCCGGGTTCTGTGCCATCGGCACCGTGAGCGTTTCCATGCCAGGCGCAGGCGGTATATCACCTTGCCATCCGCTCGACACCAGCACGTGCCCGAACTTGAAGAAGTCAACCATGGCGCCCGGGTTGGGGGCTGCGCCCGCCAGCGCCACCCGCCCGCGATTGGGGACTTCGTAGATGAGGACGCCGCTGGTTCTGGACAGGTCAATTGGTTTGGCAAGCGAGAACGTTGCCGAGTATTCCACCTTCCCGTGCTGATTGCGTGGCGCCAGCGCGAGATCGGTAATGATGGCGTTCAGTGAATCTTTGGGATCCAGTTCGCCATAAAAGCGGCCCGTCAGGCGCTCGTACGCGCCGGCCGCGCCGAAGCTCTGGCCTTTATAAGCAGGCGAATCGCGATGTTCGATCACGATGCGTGTGACGCGGGCCTGGGAGGAAGCCGTGCAGGCCAGCACGAGGGCCATTCGGAACAGGTATTGTCGACGGGGTGCCATTCTCAAGACATTACCGGAACGGCCTTGCCGAGCACAACTGGGCCGAGGTTACACTAGGCCCATGGCGGCGAGCGTAAATCGTGTGACGGTTGACCTGGACGCGTACCCGGATCTGGTGGTCATCTATTTGGGGATGCGGGTAAACGCACTGCGGGGGTTGGCGACGCTATTCAAGTTCGGCCCGCGCATTCAGAGATCGGTGGAAGCGAAGCCAGACGGTTTGCTTCTCCATGAGAATTTAATCTTCGGCCTGTTCCCGCCGCACCTGGGGATGCGCCAGTATTGGCGCGATTTCGAATCGCTCGAGGCTTGGTCGCGCAGCATGCCGCATCAGAAGTGGTGGGTAGATTTCGTACGGGATTCAGGCGGCACCGGGTTTTGGCATGAGACTTACTTCAAACGCGGAGGCATTGAAGCGATCTACGACGATGTAAAGGTCCCGTTAGGCTTGGCGCAATTTGCGGCGCAGAAGCCGGCGCGAGGCGCGATGTTCTCGGCTCGTAAACGGGCCGGGATTGCAGGCGAAGGGAAGCTTGCAGCTCCGATCCAGGAGGAGTAATCAGGCCCGGACGTTATTCCGAAAGGCCGTAAATTCGGCCCAGACTCGTTCGGCGACCGCTTCCGGCGTCCCGAGCCCGTCGATCAACCGGAACCGGCCGGGTTCGCGGAGTGCCAGCTCGTGGTAAGCCGCGCGCGCTTTTCTGTGAAACTCTACCGCCTGCTCGTCCAAGCGCGACTCTTTTTTCTCGGCTTCACTGCGATTGCGCGAACGAGCGCGCGCCAGGCCCGTTTCGGTATCGATATCGATGCAGAGCGTGAGATCGGGGACCAGGCCGTGGCACGCGATGCGGTCGAGTTCTAAGACCGTTTTCCAACCTAAGCCGCGGCCGGCGCCTTGATAGGCGATGGAGGAGTCAGTGAAGCGGTCGCAGACCACGATTGTTCCTTTTTCGAGCGCCGGAAGAATCCACTGCTCCACGTTTTGGGCGCGGGCTGCGAACATCAGCAGCAGTTCGGTAATCGGGCGGAGCTCCTGGTTGGTTGGATCGAGGAGAATGCGGCGGATCTGCTGGCCAATCGGCGTGCCGCCGGGTTCAGCGGTCTCCAGCACCTGGTGGCCTGCGGCGCGAAGGCGTTCGGCGAACAGGCGCGCTTGCGTGCTTTTGCCGCTGCCGTCCGGACCTTCGAAGGTCACGAACAATCCGCGGCGTGCGGGCGCTTCAGGCATTAGCCCGCCGTTGCGTTCGCACGAGTGGGAACGCGGCACGCATGAGTGCGTGCGCCACTATCGCTAGTCATAGACGAAGTGCAGGACCTTCTTAAGATCGTCCCAGGCTTCTTTCTTGGCGTTTTGGTTGTAGGGACGCAACAAATACGAGGGGTGATAGGTCACCATGACGGGAATATCGCGCCACTTTTGCCATTTTCCGCGGAGCCGCGTGACGCCCTCCTTGGTTCCGAGTAAAGCTTTGGCCGCCGTGGAACCGAGCGCGCAAATCGCCTTGGGCCGGATGGCCTGAAGCTGGCGGTACAAAAATTGTCCGCAGATTTCCATCTCGTCCGGCTGCGGTGTGCGATTTTCCGGCGGACGGCATTTCACCACGTTGCAGATATAGACGTCCGGACGCTGGAGCGGGATGCCTTCCTTGCGCGCGGTGCCTTCGATCATCTGCGTGAGAAGCTGGCCTGCGCGACCGACGAATGGCAATCCCTGTTCGTCTTCGTCTGCGCCGGGACCTTCGCCGACGAACACGAGCTTCGCCTGATCGCTGCCGCTTCCGAAAACCAATTTGTTGCGTCCCTCATGCAACCGGCAGCGATTGCAATCGCCGATGTCTTCGATGATCTTAAGCAACGTGTCGCCGGCAGGTTCCAGAGCCGGCAGGCTCGGCGCCTGGAGTGGTTGGGAACCGGTAGAGGATTCGGCAGCTACTGCAGTAGCCTGGGTTGCGACGCCGGCCGGTTGCGCGGCGTCGCGCCGGAACAGCGTCTTCACCCCCAGGTCCTGGTAGAACTCGAGGTACTGCCGGAGCTGGTCTTGTGTCATTCGGCTTTACTAGCGGACGGCGTGCAGCGCCAACCGGAGCTTCAACACCTGATCGAGAATGCGCTCGGCGATTTCGCGTTTGGGCGCTCGCGCGAGTGGAATCGTCTCGCCGGTGCGCAAGACCAGCACGACTTCATTCTGGTCGGCTTCGAAGCCGGTCCCCTCCTGGTTCACCAGGTTTGCGACTATCATGTCGCAGTTTTTGGACGCGAGCTTTTGCCGCGCAGTCTCGACGAGTTTCTCGGTCTCAGCGGCGAATCCAATCAGAAGGCGGTCTTCTTTCTTCTGTCCGACTTCAGCGAGGATGTCGGGGGTGGGTTCCAGGTCCAGCGACATGCGCATCGCCGTTTTCTTGACTTTCTGTTGCGGCACATGCGCGAGGTGATAATCGGCGACGGCCGCCGATTTGATCACTATACTGGCCTCGCCCAAATGCTCCATTACGGCGTTGCGCATTTCGGCCGCAGTTCTTACGCGCACCACCTGAACGGCATACGGTTCGGGCAATTGAACGGGGCCGGAAACCAGGATCACTCGCGCGCCGCGCGCGGCTGCTGCTTGGGCCAGGGCGTAGCCCATCTTGCCGCTGGAGCGGTTGGAAATGAAGCGCACCGGATCCAACGGCTCCTGCGTGGGACCGGCGGTGATGAGGACCGTTTCGCCTTCGAGCTCGTGCCGATGCAAGCCCAAGCCGGCCACCACATCCGCGATGCGCTCCGGCTCGGCGAGCCGGCCAGGGCCGGTCAATCCGCAGGCGAGCATTCCCTCCTCCGGCTCGATGATGAGGTGTCCGCGCTCGCGGAGAATCGCGAGATTCTTTTGCGTCGCCGGATGCAGCCACATGTTTGTGTTCATTGCAGGCGCGACGACTACCTGGCCGGTGAACGCCAGGTAGCAGGTCGTAAGAAAATCGTCGGCGTGGCCATGCGCCAGGCGCGCCATCAAATCGGCAGTCGCAGGCGCGATCACCATCAGTTCGTTGTCCTGAGCGACCGCTATGTGTTCGATCGCGCTGGAGAGCGTCTCCTCGGAAGATCCGGACGCGAACAGGTCTGTGATTACCTTGCGGCCGGTGAGAGCCGCGAACGTCAGCGGTGTAATGAATCGCTGCGCGGCGGACGTGAGAACGACTTGAACGCGCAGTCCGCGTTCCATAAGCGCGCGCGCCAGTTCAGCGGACTTATACGCGGCTATGCCGCCGCCCACGCCCAAGATCGCGTTCATCTATCAGCTCTCCTCGGCACAGTAGCCGCTCAAAGGGCTACTCTTGCGGCGCGAGTTCTTCTTGCGGTTGCTCGCGCAGGGCGTCTTCGTACTTCACCAAGCCGCGGCGCACCTCTTCCATGGCGGTTACGGTGGGCTTTTTGGAGGTCGTAGGCAAGAATGGGCGAGCGCCGTTCTGCAATTGACGCGCGCGTTTTGCCGCCACGATGATGAAGCGGTACGTGCTCTGCTCTCCATCGTCGGGGATGGCGTACATCGCGTTATTCTTCAATCTCTCAGCCATGCGTTTATCGAACCTTCCTGCTCAGCATTACTGTCGCTCGAAACTATCGAGGATAGGCCGGACTTCCTCTTCCATGCGGGCCTTGCGCAGCCGCTCGGCCTTTACAATAGACGCCAGCCGCGCGGCGGACTCCTCGATGTCGCGGTTGATCAGTACGTAATCATACTGCGTATAGTTTCTGACCTCGGCCGCGGCGCCTTTCAACCTGCGTTGAATCACTTCCTCGCTGTCTTGAGACCGGGCGCGAAGCCTTTGCTCGAGAACCTCGCGGGATGGCGGCAGTACGAACACACTTACCGCTTCCGGGATCGCTGCTTTCAATTGTCGCGCACCTTGGACGTCGATGTCGAGTACCAGGTCGCGGCCGGTGCTGACGGCCCGCTCGAAGCTTTCCCGGTTGGTTCCGTAGTAGTTTCCGAATACCTCCGCATGTTCCAGGAACTCGCTGCGCGCGAGGCGTTTTTCGAAATCTTCGCGTGTGATGAAGACGTAATCGACGCCATTCGTCTCGGCGGGGCGCGGTGGGCGCGTCGTATACGAAATCGAGAAAGTCAGGTTTGAAACCGTCTCCAGCAGGCGGTGCACCAGCGTGGATTTTCCCGAACCGGAGGGAGCCGAGATAATGAAAACGGAAATCATGTCGTAGGCCGCGCCCAGACGTGGATGAACACGGATCGCAAATCGCTCATTCGAGATTCAGGGCCTGTTCGCGGATTTTTTCGATGCAGGATTTGCTTTCGAGCGCCAGTTCTGTGATACGCAGCCCGAGTTCGCCGATCCCGCCCGTCTTAGAGAGAATCGTGTTCGATTCGCGGTTCATTTCCTGAAGCAGGAAATCCAGCTTCTTGCCGACTTCGCCGCCCGCGTCTAGAATCTCGTCGAGCTGCTTGGAATGAATTTTGAGGCGCGCGATTTCCTCGGCGATATCGCTGCGGTCGGCCAGGAGTGCGGCTTCCTGGGCCAGCCTCTGGGGATCCACCGGCGAATTGGCCAGCAACTCCCGGAGCCGCTCCTGCAGGCGGACTTGAAACGCCGGCATGGCTTGAGAGCGGATCTTTTCAATTTCCGCCGCGCAATCTTGGATCACCCGGTTTTGTGCTCGAATAACGGACGCAAGCTCGGCGCCCTCGCGCGCCCGGAATGCGTTTAGTGTTTCCAGGGCTTGGTCGAGGGCCGAGACGATCATCCCCTCCAGCGCCGGATCGGGCTCCTTTTCTTCGGTTGCGCCGAACATCCCCGGATGCTGGAACATCCGGTTCAAATCGGGCTCGGCGCTCAAGCCTTCCTCGGCAGCGGCCTGCCGGAAGGCTGCCAGGTAAGCTCGAAAAAGAGGAACGTTGAGACCGCCCGCCGCGCTGTTGGCGGCCGACGTCCATGAGCACCGGATATCAATGTGACCGCGCAAGACAGTCCGTTTGACGGCCGCTCGAATAGCGGCTTCGAAGGGATCGAACGCGGATGGCAAATGGAAATGAAGATCCAGACCGCGGTGATTTACGCTTTTCAGGCTTACCGTGATTTCGCCCTGTGCCGTCGATTCTCGAACGCGGGCGAAGCCGGTCATGCTGCGGATCGGCGCGCTCATTGACCCATAGGCCGCCTGGGCGCCGCTGCTTCCAGCGCCTGTGCCGGCGTTCCATTAGACGCGGCACCGGCGGAATGCGCGGGCGCGTCCGCTTCCAGGAACTGCAGGCCGTGCAACCGGTGATAAATGCCGCTTTGGTTGATCAGCTCTTCATGCGTGCCGACTTCAGCGATCCGGCCGCGATCCATGACCACGATCTTGTCGGCCTGCCGAATCGTAGACAGCCTGTGGGCGATCACGATTACGGTTCGATTGGCCATCAGCGTCTGCAGCGCGCGCTGCACCAAAATTTCCGACTCGGTGTCCAGATGAGAAGTGGCCTCGTCCAGGATTAGAATGGGTGCGTTCTTCAGCAACGCACGCGCGATTGCGAGCCGCTGCCGCTGGCCGCCGCTGAGCATCATACCGCGTTCGCCGATCACGGTATCGTAGCCATGCGGCATCTGTAGTATGAAATCGTCGGCCAGAGCGGCGCGCGCAGCGTCGCGAATCTCTTCCTCTTTGGCCTTCGGTTTACCGTAACGAATGTTATTGGCAACGGTGTCATTGAACAGAAACGTTTCCTGCGCTACCATGCCGATCTTGGCGCGCAGCGACGCGAGTTGAAGATCCCGAACATCCTTGCCATCGATGCGGACTGCCCCCGAAGTAACGTCGTAGAAGCGCGGCACGAGATTGGCTACGGTTGTTTTTCCAGCACCGCTCGGGCCGACCAGCGCGACCACTTCGCCGGCGCGCACCTGCAGGTTGATTTCCTTGAGCGAAAACCCGTCCGGCGCGCTCGGATAACGGAAGCCGACGTTGTCGAGCAGAATGGATTCCTGGAACCTGGAAAGCTTCACTGCTCCCGGCCGCTCGGAGATCTGCTGATCTCGATCCAGATACTCGAAAACCTTTTGCGACGCGCCGGCCGCCTGCTCGAAAATGTTGTGAATGCCGGTGAGCCGCTTCACGGGCTCGTAGAGCATGAGCAGCGCGATCACGAAGCTGGTGAACTCACCCGCGGTTAAAGAACCTGACTTGATTTGCGTGCGCGCGTAGGTCAGCAGCCCGACGATCGTCAGCGCGCCGAAAAATTCGATGAGCGGAGAGGCGAGGGCCTGCTGCAGGACGTATCGCAGATTGCTGGCCTTGAGCCGGCTGGCGGCCAGACGGAAACGGTTCGATTCTACGTCCTCTGCCCCGAAAGACTTCACCACCTGATGGCCGCTGAGGGTTTCTTGCAGGATCTGATTCAATTCGGCGGCTTCGTCCTGCGCGCGCCGCGTGGTCCGGCGGATGCGGCGGCCGATCCGAACCGTGGGCACCAGAACGAACGGCAGTAGTGTCAGACTGACCAGCGCCAGGCGCCAGTCTTTCTGGATTACGACCATCAGCAGGAACACTACCGAAAATGATTGGCGTAGCCAGTCCGCCAGCATGTGTGAAGTTGCCACCTGGATCTTTTCCAGATCGTTCATGATGGAAGACATCACGCGCCCGGTGGAATTGGACTCAAAAAACTGTGCGTCCTGCCGGAGCACGCGATCGAAGACCTGCTGCCGGAGATCCGTTACTGCGGAGAAGCCGACATAGTTGACGAAATAATTGCCGAAATAGTCGCAGATTCCTTTGATCGTGAACGCGCCTAGAATGGCGACAAAGACCATCGTCCAGATGTTGTGGATACCGGAGGGGAGGATGTCTTGGAGGTACACGGCGTGATCGAAGACCGGAATCTTGAATAGCAGAACCGGGGCGTCCGGCGAATCCGGTTTCAGAACGCGGTCGAATATGGGTCCAACCAGGACTGCCATGAGTCCCTGCGCAGCCCCTACGGCCGCCATAAGGATGACGGACAGAATCAGCGGAGCCGAATAGGGACGAACGAAGCGCAGCAGCCGGGTCATGGGCAACGTGACGGGAGCGCACAGGAGCCCGCGGCGGCGTCATCCCGAGAAAACGCGCTGCCGCGGCGTTCCGTTGTGCGCGTTGTGGAGAACGGCTCGGCCGCCGGCACGGGATCTGTTGCGGTTGTCGTCATCAACAGCGGCTACGCTATTCTTCGATCTTGGCTTCGTCCACCAGCATGACGGGAATCTCATCCCGGATCGGGTACACGCGCTTACACTGGACACATTTCAGCCCGCTTTGATCGGGCTTCAGCTCCAGGCTGGCCTTGCAGAGCGGACAAACGAGTATCTCCAGCAAGTCTTTGCTGATTGCCATTCGAATCCAAGTGTATCAAGTATGATCCGGCCGGAGGTCCGGCGGGTCTTCAGTGACCAGCCGAAGTGGGGCGGCGTAAGGAGGACGGCGGCGCGGATGGTAAAATGATTCTACACGCGGCGGCTGTAGCTCAGCTGGTAGTAGCGCCAGATTGTGGTTCTGGATGTCGTGGGTTCGAATCCCACCAGCCGCCCCAGTGTCAGCCTTGTCCGAAGGCTCCCGCCTCTCCGCCACGCTTAATCGCGAGCGAGAACGCTCGATTGCCTACGGTCTACCATAGAGAGAGAACGCGGCTTTCGGAGCAGGTTTAAATCGAAATAACCTATAATGGCGAAATGCCGCAGCCGACTAAGTTCGGAGTTTCGGTCTTATTTGTCCTAAGCATGACAGCGATGGCGGAAACGCGCTGGATCCGAATCGAGACGCCGAACTTCGAGATGTACACTACCGCAGGCGAACGTAGCGCCAAGGACACGCTGCGGTATTTCGAGCAGGTGCACAGCTTCTTCTCGCAGGCCATTCCGAGTTGGAACGACAGGGCGCCGCGGGTTCGAATTGTTGCCTTTAACTCTGAAAAAGAGTATGAGCCGTACCGGCCAACCGACTTCGCAATCGCTTTCTACCACCAGACGGTTAGCCACGATTACATCGTCATGAGCCACACCGGCGCGGAGACGTTTCCAACAGCAATCCACGAATATGTCCATCTCGTGGTCAGGCACTCAAATTTGAAACTGCCGCCATGGCTGGATGAAGGCCTCGCCGAACTGTACTCTACACTTCAGCCGCGAGGAAAAGACATTCTGGTAGGCTCGATCATTCCGGGGCGATACCGGGCGTTGCTTCTCGACAAATGGGTACCATTAGCAACACTTTTGGCGGCGGATCACAATTCGCCGTACTACAACGAAAAGAATAAGGCAGGCAGCCTGTACAACGAAGGCTGGGCGCTAACGCATATGCTTGTGCTTAGCCCGCAATATCGATTGAAATCGCCACAAGTGTTTCGAGCGATATCGGATGGGAAGCCCTCGGCTACAGCGTTGGAAGAAGGGCTGGGGAAGCGCCTCTGGGAAATTGAAAAGGAGTTGATGAGTTACCTGCGCGGCGGTTCTTTTCAAGGCGTTTTGTTTCCCGTGAAACTCGAGAAAGTCGGAAATGATTTGAACGCCGAAGCCGCGGACGAGTTTGAAGTGAAGCTTGCGCTGGCAGAGGTGGGGAACGGGCCCGGACGGCGCGCCGAAACGTACAAAGTTTTGGGAGAGCTGATCGCGGAAAAACCGGATCGCCCTGAAGCCTATATCGAGCTTGCTGAACTGGATTGGCAAGAAAGGCGGCTGAAAGAGGCGCGAGAAAGGTTCGCCAAAGCATACGAGTTGGGAAGCCGCGATCCGCGCATGTTGTGGGATTATGGCCGCGTCGCGGCGTCGGCTGCCGATCCTGACCAATCAATTGAACCGTTGCGCGAATTGCTGAAGCTACAGCCGGACCGGCTCGAGGTCCGCATGGAGTTGGCGTCAGTACAATTGCGAGCGAACGCCGCCAAGGACGCGCTCGAAACTCTAGCGCCTGTAAAGAAAATCTCCGCCGTCGATGCGCCGCGATTTTTGACGTTATTGGCCTATGCGGATCTGAATAGCGGCGATCGCGAGAGGGCAGTCGCCGCTGCGAACCAATTGAAAACTGTCTCTTCAAAGCCGGAAGATCGTGCCCACGCAGATCAGATCATCCAGTTCGTGGAAAACTTGCAGAAGCGGCCCGCCCAGCCCCGCCTGCCGCAGGACGCGGCCGAACGCAGCCCGAACTTACCCAGTCCCGATCAGGGGACAGACCTAATGCCGGCGGCGCCTTCGAGGCCAGCACTTACTGGGACATTCGCAGAGCTGCGATGCGCGAACCGGGCGCAAATCGTGCTGCAAACCCCGCAGGGCAAGAAGGTGCTGGCGATTGACGACCCGACACAGCTCCTAGTGAACGGAAAAAACGGGGACACGATGGACCTGTCCTGTGGAGTTCAAAAGCCGGTTCAAGTCCGCGTCGAGTATGACCCGGCCGGTGCGGACCGGCCGGGCGTGGACGGTATTGCGCGAGCGATCCATTTCGAACCGTAGCTGCGCGGATAAGATTTATTTCAGCGTGACGTTGTGCGCCCGCAGGTTGGACGCGGTCGCGAACTCGAACTGCGCTATCGCTTCCGCCAGATCTGCTTGTGCGCGGCGCTCCTGGCTGCGAGCGGCGATCATGGCGCTTTGGCGCTGCTGGACCAGAAAGAGCGTGGATGTTCCGGCGCGAAACTGGCGCTGCTCGCTTTCGTACTGCTGCTCGGCCGAGGCCCTCGCGATCTGCGCCGAAGTCAACGCCATTTGTGCCGATTGGATGGCCTGCATGGAGTTGCGCACGTCGGCTTCGATAACCTGCGCCACCTGCTCTTTTTGGTTCTGAAGCTTGCGGCCCTCGGCCAGCGCCCGGCCCACGTTCGCTTCCGCCGTCCGGTTGCGCAGAGGTAACGAGATCCGCAGCTGCACTTCCGCAGTTGGGAAATTCCCAGCCCACAAATTTCCAAGCGATTCCGAATAGCCGCCCACCAGCAGCGCGGGTGTTGTGCTGCCGCCGAACGCCCCTAAATTGATGGGCGACAAGCCGGCTGCGGCCGACAGCGTGTTCAGCCTATCGATGAGCGGTCCGAAAGCGCCCGTAATAGGATTTGGCCCTGGCGGCACCTGCGCGCCAGCCAGTCCGGCACGGCTATAGCTGGCGGTTACGTCGACTTGCGGTTTGGCCTGCTCGCGATACAAACGCGTGTCCTTCTGATTGATTTCGGAGTTAATGTTCACTTCCGCCGCTTCCGGACGATTCGCGAGTGCTTCCTGAACTGCAGTTGCCAGCGGAACAATCGGCGCTTCGGTGATCACTGGAGTGGAGGGCACAAAACCGGTGGACCACAGCGGCGACTCGCGGTCCGGCAGAATGATGGTCTTCAGGTTGTTTTCGGCGCGAGTTAGCATCGTCTGCGCGTTATAGGCGGCCAGTTCGAAGTTCGCCAATTGCGTTTGGGCGGCCACCACATCGATGGGTGCCAGCAGTCCCTGCTCTTCCTGCCGCCTGTTGCTCTCGTCCTGCTCGCGCCCAATTTCGACGGCCTGCAACTGAACTTGCAGGTTATTGTATGCGAACGTCAGTTCCCAGTACGCTTGTTCGGTTTGGTCGACAACCGCCATCACGCGCTGGCGGAACTGTTCGTCGGTGAGAGAGCGGTTCTTCTTGGCGACCTCGATCGCATGGCGGTTCGTGTCGTACCGCAAACCACGCCAAAGCGGCTGAGTGTATTGGAAGCTCAGCAATGTCGGATACTGCGGATTTAGAGTAATAAAAGTGTTGTTGGTGAAAATCCGCTCGTTCGACAAGTCGGTCCGATAACTTCCGCCGAGCCACGGGCTGTAGCCCGAAAACCCGGGGTCGAACTGCCACATGCGGGTCAGTAATGCCCCGGTGGATGAGCCGCCTAATGTGGAAGCGACGGGGTTGACTTGCTTTTCCCACAGATTGTTGATCGCGAATACAGTGTCATAGACCCCCTTGGCGGAGAGCACGCTATAGTCGGCTTCCTGCTGGTCAATTCGGGAAGCTTCCACGTCCTTGTTGTTGGCCAGAGCGAGCGTGAGCGCCTGTTGCAGACTGAGGGGCTGTTCCGCGATCACGCCGACTCGGGGTGCAAGCTGAAATGGGCGAACCGGCGGCACTAGCGTGCGTTCTCCCGGCGTGCTCAGCGTTTGCGCGTTTGCTAGTCCGGCCAGCAAGGTTGATATGGCCGCGAGGCAGCTACAGCGTCGTAAAATTTCCTGCGACATCTAAACAGGTTCTCCCGACTCAAAATGCACGGGCTCAGGAATGGCGGAGGTGGCGCGCTTGAAACGCCGCCCGCCGAAAATTCTCTGAATCAGCGGCATGTTCTTCATGTCATCGAATAGCGAGTAGAACACCGGCACAGCCAGCAGCGTCAACACCAGGCACAGGGTTTGCCCGCCGACGACGAGAACGCCGATGGACCGGTTCGTGGCCGAGCCTTCGCCATTCGAGATCACGAGCGGCAGCATGCCCGCGACCAGCGCCGTGGTCGTCATCAGAATGGGACGCAAGCGGTCGCGATTGGCCTGAATGATCGCGTCATAGCGATCCATGCCCGCGGCGCGCAGGCCATTGGTGTGGTCGATCTGTAGAATCGCATTCTTCTTCACGATTCCGAACAGCAGCAGCATGCCCAGAGCCGAGAATATGTTGATGCTCTGCCCCATCAGCAGCAGCGAAAGAATGCCGAATGGAATGGCAAGCGGCAATGTCAGCAGGATGGTGAAGGGATGGATGAAGGACTCAAACTGCGCTGCCAGCACGATGTACATGAAGATGAAAGTGAGCGCGAACGCCAGCCCAAAATAGTAGACTGCCCGGCCCAGTTCTTTCCCTGTTCCCGTGGGCGCGGTGCCATAGCCCGGGTCCATGTGCAAATCTTTCGCGATCTTGTTCAATGCCGACAGCACTTCGGCCTGCGATCCGCCCGGCAGCACATTGGCGCTGATGGTGACCTGCCGTTGGCGGTTCAGCCGTCCGATGCTGGAGGGCGCGGTGCCGTTTCGCAGGCGCACTACTTGATCGAGCGGAACCCAGCCCTGCTTGTTGGTCGAAAACACTGTCAATTGCGATAATCCTTCGATGCTGGTGCGATACTCGCGCGCGGCTCGCAGCCGCACGTCGTATTGCTCGCCGCCGGAAGGAAAGGTGGAGACTACCTGGCCGGCAACCAGTGTGTTCAACGCCTGTGCAATGTCTCCGACACGGACGCCGAGATCCGCGGCGCGCTGGCGATCGATCTCCACCCGTACTTCGGGCTTGCCAAACACCAGCGAACTGTCGACATCGGTCACTTTCGGAAGCTGTCGCAGCTTGGCCATGACCGCTTGCGAATAGACGTTCAACTTGTCCAAGTCCGGCCCGCCGAGCACATATTGGATGTCCGCCATCCCGCCACCCGCGCCGCCGAAATTCAAAACCGCAGTGTGCAGGTCTTTGGGATAGCGTGCCAATAACTGGCGCGTGCGTGCCATCGCGTCTTCCTGGCTCGCGTCGCGCTGGTCGCGCGGCGCCATTTTCACATAGATGGAAGCGCGGTTCGTTGCGCCGACGGAAATGCTTCCGAAGCCGCTCGAGCTATTGCCGATGGAGGTCAGGGTCGCGATAATGCCCGGGATGCCGCGAATGTCGCGCGCGATTCGCTCTCCGACGGTGGTGGTCGCCGCCAGCGAACTGCCCTCGGGTGCTTTGATGGTGACTTGAAATTCGCCGCGGTCGTCGGTCGGGACGAAATTCTTGCCGACCAGCATGAACAGCGGGACCGTGCTCAACATGACGGCGAGGCTCAGCGCCACCATGGATTTACGATGTGCCATCGACCACTCCAGCATCCGCGTGTAGTGGCCATCCAAGAATCGGAAGAATTTTGACTCTTTGGATGCGCTGTGCGAGCCCGGCTCTTTAGGCGGCGGGATTTTGATGAAACGCGAACTGAGCATCGGGGTCATCGTGAACGAAACCAATAGCGACACACCGATGGCGAACGCGGCCGTGAATCCGAAGGAGGACATGAAGCGCCCCACAATGCCGCCCATGAAGCCGATTGGCAGGAAGACCGCCATGAGCGACAGCGTCGTGGCCATGACGGCCAGCCCGATTTCGCGCGTGCCGTCGATGGCCGCCTGAAATGGCGGGAACTGCTTCTCCTCCATGTAGCGATAAATATTCTCGAGCACGATAATCGCGTCGTCGATCACCACGCCGACCATCAGCGTCAACGCGAGCATGGTGATCTGATTCAGCGCCAATCCCATAGCCGCCATGAGCGCGAACGTCGAGACGATGGAGGTGGGGATCGCGATGGCGGAAATTAATGTGGTGCGAATGTTCGCAAGAAAAACAAATATGATTAGCGCCGCAAGAATGCTGCCCTCGATCAGATGTTCCTCGAGCGCATGCACGGTGTTCTTGATGAACACGGACTGGTCATTCACGATTTGAATGTGGATGTCTTTGGGCAGGACGTTCGCGATTTCCTTGAGCTTGTCTTTGATCGCGTCCGCGGTGGCGACCGTGTTCTGGCCGGATTGCTTGGAGACGACCAGCGTGACGGCCGGGTCGCCGTTGAGTCGCGCCGCTGTCACAGGTTCCTCCTCGCTGTCTTCGGCATGCCCGATGTCGCGCAGCTTCACAACGTAAGCGCCGCGCGTAGCTACTGCGATCTCGTTAAATTGCGCCGGATCCACTAAACGGCCAAGGGTCCGGACCGAAAGCTCGGTGGCGCCTGCGTTCACGTTACCGGCAGGCAGTTCCATGTTCTGCTGGCGCAGCGCGTTCGCCACTTCGGCGACTGACAAATTGTAAGCGCGCATCTTGTCCGGATCGACCCAGACGCGGATCTCGCGCTTCAATCCACCCACTAGCTCGATCTGGCCCACTCCGCTGATATTCTCCAGGCGTGGCTTGATCTGTTTATCGGCGATCTCTGTCACTTCACGCAGCGGGCGCGGTGACGATACCACCATTTGAAGGATGGGCTGCGCGTCCGGATCGAATTTCTGCACCACCGGAGGCTTGGCAGTTTCGGGCAGGTCCGGAATCGCAATGTTTACCTTATCGCGTACTTCCTGCGCCGCCACGTCGCCGTTTTTGTCGAGCGAGAACTGGATGACGGTGGAAGAAGTACCCTCGGCCGAGGTCGAGGTGATGTCTTCGATCCCGCTAATGGTATTTACTGCGTCTTCGATCCGCTTAGTGATCTCGGTCTCGACCTCTTCAGCCGATGCGCCGGGATTGGACACGACGATGGCGACAGTCGGCAGGTCGATCTTCGGCAACAGGTCCAGGCCGAGCGTAAAATACGAAAATACACCGACCACCATGAGGGCCAAAACCAGCATGGTGGCGAAAACGGGACGGCGAACGCAGAGTTCCGCGAGTTTATGCAAGGTTAGTTCCCCTGTTTCGCGCTCGCAGCCGCGTTCCGGGCCGGAGCGGTCTGCACCGTCTCGCCGTCGTAAAGGTCTTGCAGATGGTCGGTCGCGACCACAGCTCCGGCTGACAAGCCGGACAAGATTTGCGTCATACCGCCATCTTTGGCGCCTAACTGCACCACGGCGACGCGCGCTTTGCCGTCGCGCAGGAAGAAGACTTGCGAGGAGTTCGTGGTTGCGTCGGTCAGAATCGCTTCAGTCGGGATGAAGATGCCATCGGTGGCACCGGTCAAAAAGATGCGCGCGGTGCCAAACATGCCCGGCTTCAGCGCCACATCCAAGTTGGGGAACTCCGCCTCGACGCTGAATGTACGCGAATTCGGATCCACTGCCGGATTGAGCGCGGTCACTTTGCCTTGAAACACGCGGCCCGGAAAACCGGGCGCGTTGGCTTCCACTGTGACTCCGAGCCGGAGCTGCGGCGCATTCGATTCGGGCACCTGCAGATCCAGCTTGATGGGCGTGATGCGCAGCAGCGTTGCGATTTTTGACGTGAGCGCAACGTACTGGCCCGCGGCCACCGGACGCGCACTGATGAATCCGGGAAAGGGCGCACGAACCACTGTGTCTTGCACGGCCTTCTGCGCCAGAGCCGTCTGAGCGTGGGCCGCTGCCAGCGAGGCCTGCGCCGTAAGAACGCCCTGATAATTTTGCCGCGCCGAGTTCAGTGCCGCTTCGTACATCTGGCGGGCCGAATTGGCCTGTGCTTCGGCGGTCTCGGCCTGGGTGCGCTCGCGTTCGTAGGCGCTGCGGGATACGTCGCCGGTTTTGATCAAATTCTCGTAACGCTGCGCATCGGCCTTGGCAAGCTTCGCCTGTCCCAATGCAGATTCAAACGTGGCTTTGGCAGAGAGCACTTCGGGTACGTTATCCGGGTTAAAATTCCGTCCTTCATCGAGCCCGATCCGCGATTGAGCCTGGCGCAACAGCGCCTCCGCCTGCTGCTCCGATGCCTTGGCCTGTTCCAGGCGTAGCTGCGCGTCACGATCCTCGAAACGGACGATCACCTGGCCTTCCTTGACGAAATCTCCGACGTTGACGAAGGTCTCTACCACGCGTCCGGCAGCCTCAGGGGCTACGTCGGATGTTTCCTTTGCGACAAAGCTCCCGGTGACTTGCACGGAAGCGGCGATCGGGCGGGTAACCGCTTCCACCGTTCTCACCGCCGGCACGCGAGCGGCCCCCGGTTCCGCGGACGAGGCACTGACCGTCTCGGCGCTTTCTCGCGCGTTGCAGCCCACGACGGTCAAAATCCCCGCCAGCGAAATCGCACACGCGATCGCTGACAGCTTAGACTTTGGTTGCATTCACAGCCTTTCTCGCAATGCGTTTATGGCCCGGGTTCGCCAGCCCTCGTAAGACCAACCCCACCAGTTCCGCCGCTACAGGTTCATCCGGAGGCAACTCGCTCTCCGCGCCGAAAAGATAACGCGACATGGCGTACTGAACGACACTGCCGAAGAAGAACATCACCGCCGTATCCGGATCGCATCGCCAAAAGGCGCCTTCCTCCTGCCGAAGCGTAATGTACTTACGCAGGAAGTCGCCTGTGGGCAACCCGAAGCGCTCGTGGAACAAGCTGGCCAAGAGATGCCCTTCCAGCCCGGCGTAAAGCAGAAGCCGGTGAAACGCGGGATCATTTTTGAACGACCGCAGCGTTTGTTGTGCCAACTCGCTTAGCAGCGCCGCATCGTCGCGCCGCGCAGCGAGCGCTTCCAATTCCTGCATGCGCTGGCTGGTTCCCTCGCGCGTTTCCTTGATGTCCAGAATGGCGTGATACAAATCCTCTTTGGTCGCGAAATGCCGAAACAGAATGGCCTCGCTCACGCCCGCCGCGGCGGCGATGTCCCGGGTCTTGGTCCCGCTAAATCCTTTTTGCGCGAAGCTCTCGATCGCACTGCGAAGGATCTGGCGCTTGCGCTCCTCGGCGGACATACGGCGGCGACTCAAGGCCGCGCGCGCGGACCGTACCTGGATGGCTGGGCTGCTCATAAGTGCGTACTTGCTTACTTGATGGCCGCAGCGCAAAATTGCGCCGCGATAAAATCGATCCTTCGTTTACGGCTTATCCTTGTCGCGTTTGACGGTTAACTCAAACACTTGGCCGCCCGCTTCGCCGTCGAACTTGATTTCGTCTTGGGCCACTACGCCTTTGTAGTTCAATGTGAACGACTGGCCTCCGAAATCGAGATCGACCGAAAAGGTGATGTTATTTCCGTCGACCTTGCCATCCTTGATCGGGTTGTCCTTCCCGTCCATTCCGACCATGGAGCCCGTCAGCGCGGCTCCATCGGCCTTGAAGCTGAAGGCAACGTTGAAATCGCCTTGCGGCGTCGTTACCGAGCCGCTCCATTTACCATCCACGTCCGCCGCCGTCGCAAACAGGGCGAAAAGCATTATTCCCAACACCACCGACAGAAATCGCATCAGTTCCTCCTTGTACCGTTCCCGGGGCGCAGAACTCCCTCTTATGGCTTACGAGGCAAGTAACCCCTGATTACTCGCATTGTACACGCGAACCTGGAAAAGTGCAAGAAGTGAATTCTTCGATTGTGGAACTATTCTTAACACAAATCATTTGACAAACGGCTGAATTGATTCGATACTGGATAGAGCGATTCGATCAACGAACCGTAGACGTGATGGATCTCCATATCGAAGAAAAACATGTGCCGATCGAGCAACAGCTGAATGAGTTGATTGCGCACTTCGATGTTCTTTACCGGCGCTTCGTGACTACGCGTCCCCCCACGGCCGCGTCAGAAGTGGAGTTATCGCCGCAGGAGTTGCGGGTTATTATGACGCTGGGTCGAAAAGGCGTAACGATTATGAGCGACCTGGCCCGCGCCTTAAGCCTGGCTCTGAGCACTGCGACAAACACCGTTGACAAGTTAGTGACCAAGGAACTAGTAGAGCGCACGCGCGTAGACGAGGACCGCCGCATCGTTCAGATCGGATTGAGTGACAAAGGCAAGCGGCTGCACGATGCTTTCCATGACTGCCGGCTGGCCATGTGCCGCAACATGCTGGAACCGCTGAGTCCGGCCGAGCGCGAGATTTTTTTGGAACTGATGACCAAGATGACAGCACCCGCGCAAGGTTCTGGGGAACCTGAGCCGATGCAGGTAGCGTTATCCCGATAACCGCAAGCTGGTTGTAGAGGGAACAAATAATTGCCGACTAAGGAGCAATTCATGACTCGCAGTAGATTTCAAGTTGCAACCGTATTCGCGTCCGGGGCAATGCTGGTCGCCGCCGGTGCATTAATGGCTGGCGAGCCTTCGAAAACGACGGCCGCGGCGAAACCCGTTACCTTCACTAAGGACATCGCTCCGATTTTCCAGGAGAAGTGTGAGGCATGTCATCGCAAGGACTCGATGGCGCCGATGTCGTTGGTGACCTATGAAGAAGCTCGGCCCTGGGCCCGGTCAATTAAAGAGCGCGTCGTTACGCATCAGATGCCACCATGGCATCTGGATAAGACGGTTGGAATTCAGAAGTTCGAGAACGACCGGTCCTTGAGCGACGAACAGATCGCGACCATCGTGCGCTGGGTGGATTCCGGATCGCCGATGGGCGACGCGAAGGATATGCCGCCACCCAAGCAGTGGCCCAACGAGGACGCGTGGCAGCTTACCAAACAGTTTGGGCAGCCCGAACTAATTATCAAGTCGACCAAGTACACCATGCCTGGCGTGAACCAGGACCAGTGGTGGCAGCCGGTAGTTGACATTCCACTGACAGAGCCACGCTGGGTTCGGGCGGTGGAAATGCGTCCGGGTACCAAGGCTGGCCGGCGCATCACGCATCACGCAATTGCGTATCTGATGCAGACGGAGCCGAAAGGCTCTCCTGTGGCGGACGCGGATCCGTTCGCGGCAATCGGCGGCGGAATCCTGATGGAATGGGCGGTTGGCAAGCAGTACGACATTTATCGTCCGAACACCGGAAAACTGCTGCTGCCCGGCTCGAAGATCCGCTGGGACATTCACTATCATGCGGTCGGCGATACGATCACGGACGATGTCGAACTAGCGGTCTATTTCTATCCCAAAGACCAAACGCCGAAATATCGTACTTATCTGACGATGTTCAATGCCGCGGCATCCGGCGGCGGCAGCCCGCTCGACATTCCGCCGAACACGGTGGCGGAGACCGAAAATTTCCATGTGTTGAAACAGGCCGCGCGGCTCGAGAATTTCCAGCCGCACATGCATCTGCGCGGCAAAGCGATGCTGTTGGAAGCGATCCTGCCGGATGGCCGGGTTCAGACCA
The DNA here is from genome assembly GCA_035293725.1 of Bryobacteraceae bacterium. Lineage (GTDB taxonomy): Bacteria > Acidobacteriota > Terriglobia > Bryobacterales > Bryobacteraceae > Palsa-89. Next base: position 208,465 of record DATGMH010000141.1, on the reverse strand, counting down.
TCAGCTATTGCAATAATTTCAACTTCAACTGGATGAACAACTACATTTACGCTGACGATGCGGCGCCCGTGTTTCCCAAGGGCACTATCATCCACGTGAAAGCGTGGCATGACAACACCACGGCCAAGTCATCCAACCCGGATCCGAACCAGTGGGTGGGTTGGGGCGACCGGACGGTTGATGAGATGGCGCATGCATGGGTGAACGTCACCTACATCAGCGATGACGACTACAAGGAATGGGCCGCCCAGCACAAGCCGAAGGGCCCGGCCAATCCGCTGGATTTTCTGAGCGGGAATAATTAAGGAGTAAATCGAAGCCGCGGATGAACGCAGATGAGGATGTCGATATCTGCATGTGTCGGCGTTCATCCGCGGCCAATTTGCCATGTCTCGTAGTTTCTTGAGTGTATTTCTATTCGCCAGCCTGGCCTTCGGGCAAGGTATCACCAACGCCTACAAAGAGCCGCCGCATGAATCCGGGCAACCGATTACACCGGCGTACGAAGGCTGGTATACCAATCCCGACGGAACGAACACGATCCTCATTGGCTACTACAACCGCAACTTGAACCAGGTGATAGACATTCCGGTCGGGCCAAATAATCACGTGGACCCGGGCGGTCCCGATCAAGGTCAGCCGACACACTTCTTGACGGGGCGGCAGTGGGGCGTGTTCTCGATCACGGTTCCAAAGAACTTCGGCCCGGACAAAAAGATTACGTGGACCATCGTCTCCAACGGGAAGACAACCACCATCCCATTCAGCTTGAATCCACTGTGGGTGATCTCGCCATTCAAGGACGCTACGGACAACACGCCGCCGTTCATCGGTTTCGCAGAGTCGGGCCCGTTTTTACAAGGACCGCCGCGTAGTACGGCGACGACGCTTACTACCGCTCCGAACACGCCACTACCGCTAAACGTGTGGGTAGCGGACGATGCCATTGTGCCGCCTGCGTTCGTCAACTTTGCGAAAATGCTGCCCGCCGTCACCGTGGTATGGAGCAAGTTCCGTGGTACTGGCGAAGTGGCCTTCGCGAACGCGAGGCCCAAGGCCGAGAAAACCGAATTCAAAGCGCCTGGCGAGGCAAAGTTCACCGGCAAGGCCACCACGACTGCGACCTTCACCGAACCTGGCGACTACATTCTCGAAGTCACCGCCAATGACCTGTCCGGCGCCGGCGGCGGCGGATTCCAGTGCTGCTGGACCAGCGCTCAGGTCAAAGTCACCGTTAAGTAGTAGCCTCTCTCTTCACCGCGATTCTGCCGCTGCTGGCGGTGCGCCGGGCCTCGGCGCTTGAGAAATTTAAAGTGATAGTTTAAAATTCTCATATGCGCTTTGTGCCCCGAGCGATTGAAAATGTCGCTCGGGAAGCCGCGCGCCGATTTCCCGCCCTTATTATTACCGGGCCGCGCCGGGCTGGCAAGACAACTTTACTCCGCCGGCTGTTTCCGCGTGCGCGCTATGTTTTGCTCGAGGATCCCGACGTTCAGGCCCGCGCGCGTGCGGACCCACGCGGACTGATCGAGTCGCTACGCCTTCCGGTCATCTTCGACGAGATCCAGAACGTTCCTGAGCTGTTCGGTTACATTCGCACGCAAATCGACCAGCATCCTCGTCAAAAAGGCCAGTGGCTCTTCACCGGATCGCAAGAGGCTCCGTTGATGCAAGGCGTTTCTGAATCCATGGCGGGCCGCGCCGCCATCCTCCAGTTGCTTCCGTTGAGTCTAGCCGAGACCGATCGCGTCACTCTTTTGTTCGGGGGATACCCTGAAGTTTTGTCGCATCCGCGTGGGCGGGCGTTGTGGTTCAGTTCTTATCTGCAGACCTATTTCGAACGCGACGTGCGCGCAATCATCAATGTGCGGGATTTGGCCACGTTCCGGCGCTTTCTAGCACTGGTCGCAAGCCGTCACGGGCAGGTCCTCACCAGAAGCGATCTGGCGGCTCCCCTGGGTGTGTCCGTTCCCACGGTATCCGACTGGCTGCACGTTTTGGAGATCACCGGTCAGATCATCCTGGTGCCTCCGTATTTCGAGAACTTCGGAAAACGACTGATCAAGTCGCCCAAGGTCTATCTGGCTGACTCGGGCCTCGCCTGTTATTTGTTGGGCATTCAGACTAAGGCCGAGTTGGAACGGTCCCCGTTCCTGGGAGCTTTGTTCGAAGGATTCGTGGCGGCGGAAATTCTTAAGGACCAGGTCAATCACGCGCGGCGAAAAGAGATTTACTATTTTCGCGATCAGCAAGGCCTGGAAGTAGATCTTCTTTTCCCCGGGGTAAGGGCCGGCCTGTGGATGGTGGAATGCAAGGCATCGAAAACTGTTCGGCCCGCCATGGCGGGCCCGCTGCTGTCGCTGCGCCGGTCCATTCGAGCGAAGACGGTGCGGATGGCGGTGGTGCATCGACCATCCCTCAGCGCGCCTGCCATGCATGCCCTGGCGCCGGGGGTGGAGGCGTTCGATCTGCGCCAATTCATTGCCACCGTCAATGGCAGCCCGCACGGATCGGCGCGCATTGCGGCGGCCGGCTGATCCTCCCCAAAAAACAAGGTTTGAGTTTTTTAAACTAGAACTTTAAAAAACTCAAAAGTAGAAACAGCGGGACGATCCTGGCAAAGTGGGTTGCAACGCCCGGACAGCAAGGCCCCGCCTGCTGGGTATAGAATTGCAGGACGTCACGAGGTTTTATGCAGACACACTACGTTCGCCTTCTGATTCTGCCGCTGGCCCTGAGCGCCGCCGCCGCAGTCGCGTTCGCACAATCGGCTCCGCCTTCTACGAAAAACGGTGAGTGGCCGCAGTACACCGCCGATCTGAAGGGCAGTAAATATTCGCCGCTCGATCAGATCAATGCCTCCAACTTCAGCAAATTGGAAGTCGCCTGGCGTTTCAAAACGGACAACCTGGGTCCACGCCCCGAATACAAGCTGGAAGGCACGCCGCTGATGATCAAGGGAGTGCTCTACGCCACCGCAGGCACGCGCCGGTCCGTTGTCGCGTTGGATGCGAAAACGGGCGAACTGATCTGGTCGCACAGCCTGCGCGAAGGCAACCGCGCCGCCGTCGCTCCGCGGCAGCTTTCCGGCCGCGGCCTCGCGTATTGGACCGATGGCAAGGGCGACGACCGCGTGCTTTACGTCACCACGGGCTATCGTCTGGTCGCTTTGAACGCGCATACCGGGCAGATGATCCAGTCATTCGGAAAAGAGGGCATGGTGGATCTCAAGGCCGGCGTCGTTTACGGCACCGGTCAACAAATCGATTTGGAAACCGGCGAGATCGGCATTCATTCTACTCCGGTTGTCGTGAAGGATACCGTGATCATCGGCTCGTCGATGAAAGAGGGCCAGACTCCGGTAACGCACAACAACACCAAGGGCCTGGTTCGCGCCTTCGACGCGCGCACCGGAAAACTTCTTTGGACGTTCAACACCATCCCGCGTCCCGGCGAATTCGGGAATGAAACCTGGGAGAACGGTTCTTGGGCCGTAAACGGCAACACGGGCGTTTGGACGCAAATCACCGTCGACGAAGACCTCGGTCTGGTATACCTCCCGGTCGAGTCGCCGACCTCCGACTGGTACGGCGGACATCGGCCGGGCAACAATTTATACGGCGAAAGCTTGGTTTGCGTGGATCTGAAAACCGGCCAGCGAAAATGGCATTACCAGGTGGTGCACCATCCCATCTGGAATTACGACCTGTCATCGGCGCCCATCCTTGCCGACATCGTCGTCAACGGCAAGCCGATTAAGGCGGTCGCGCTGCCCGGCAAACAAGCGTTCCTTTATGTGTTCGATCGTGTAACCGGTCAACCGGTTTGGCCGATTGAAGAACGGCCGGTGCCCCAGTCCGATGTCCCGGGGGAGAAGACCTCGCCGACGCAACCGTTCCCCACCAAGCCGCCTGCGTACGCGCGCAATTTTTTAAAGATTCCCGACGATCTGATCGACTTCACACCCGAGATGCGCGCCCAGGCGCGCGATGTCGTATCGCGCTACCGCGTCGAAGGCATGTTCACGCCTCCTGTCGTCGGCGATCCGAAAGGGAAGTGGCTCGGCGCCATTAATCTCGGAAACGGCACTGGCGGCACGAACTGGCCGGGCGCCGCTTACGATCCTGAAACGCACACGTTCTATGCGGAGGCCCAGCAGGCTGCGTTGAGCGTCATCTCGCTTCGTGAGCCGCCGGCAGGCTTCTCTGATATGCGCTATCTCTCGGGCCGGCAGGACCTGCCTTTTCGCGAGGCCTTCGGTCCTGGCTTCGGCACGGCGGCCGATTCGCCTCTGGCAAAGCAGCTCGGACGGCCGCAACAAACCGCCGGTCCGGGAGTCGGCACTCTCAATGTTCAGGGCCTCTCGATCGTGAAGCCGCCATACAGCGTAATCACCGCGGTAAACCTCGACCGCGGCGAAATCGCCTGGCAGGTGCCGTATGGCGAAACCCCCGACAATATCCGGAATCATCCCGCGCTGAAGGGCATGAATATTCCCAATACCGGCCAGCTTGGAAGCGTCGGAGTGCTGATCACCAAGACGCTTCTAATCGTCGGCGATAGCCAGCTCACCACCACCGCGCAACATCCGCGTGGGGCCATGCTCCGGGCCTACGACAAGGCGACCGGAAAAGAAGTGGGCTCCGTGTGGATGCCGGCGCCGCAGAGCGGTTCGCCCATGACCTACATGGTGGACGGAAAACAATACGTCGTGGTCGCGATCAGCGGTGGCGCGTATTCCGGCGAATACGTCGCGTTTGCGCTGCCGGACAATTCCTGAACTGGTTACAGGGCCATCAGCCGCTTGATCGGACGCACCAGAAGCGCCATGATCAATCCCACACCAATCGTGCCGGCCGCCACCACGGTGAAAAGCTCTGAAGGCGAGAATCGCTCATACATCGAACCGAACAGGCCTCCGATATAGTCGCCGATCGAGATCGAAAGAAAGAACACGCCCATCATCAAACCCGCAACGCGCTGCGGCGCAAGTTTGGTCATTGCGCTCAGACCCACGGGGCTCAGGCACAGTTCCCCGCAGACACTCAACAAATATGTCGCAATCAGCCACAGCGGGCTGATTCGTACGCCGTTGACTGCCCGCGCGGCCCCGATCGCAACGACGGCGAATCCTAAGCCAACCAGAATCAGGCCGGCCGCGAACTTCGCGGGCGTGGACGGATCGCGCCTGCCCAGCCGGACCCAAAGGTAGGCAAACACGGGTGCGAGCACAATCACGAAGATCGCCGGAACTGACTGGTACCAGCTGGAAGGAAACGAGAATCCGAATGCGCGATTATCGGTACTGCGATCGGCCAGCAGCGTGAGAGTCGACCCGGCCTGCTCATAAGCAGACCAGAACAACGTAGACGCGACGAACAGGGCCAGGATTGCCAGCAGACGCGCCCGCTCCACGGCGCTCCATTGTTTGCTCGAGAGCAGCCATCCGAAAATTCCGATGGTGACTACCAGGAGCAAAGCGCCGCCTGCAGTCCCCACATAGGCAGCGGTGATGTGAATCGCTCCCATCGTTTGCAGTAGAGCGGGAGCGCCGATCAGAAGCGCGAATACCGCGGCCGCCGTCCAGGCGGAACGATGCAGCTTTGCGCGGGCCTCCTCCGACTCGCTTGGAACCGGATGCAATCCTGCTTCCCCCAAATAACGGCTGCCGAGCGAATACTGGATCAGCCCGAGCGTCATCCCCGCGCCCGCCAGCATGAAGCCGAGATTCCAGTTCACGCGCTGTCCCACGTACCCGACCGCCAGCGGCGCAATGAACGCGCCCAGGTTGATGCCCATGTAGAAAATCGAGAAACCCGCGTCGCGGCGCACGTCCCCGGGAGCGTAAAGCTGGCCTACGATGGTGCTGACGTTTGGCTTCAGAAGCCCTGTTCCTAGCACGAGCAGCACGAGGCCCGCGTAGAAGAACGGCACTCGCGGAACACCCAAGCTGAACTGGCCGAAAATAATCAGGATTCCGCCATATAGCACCGCTCGCCGTTGGCCAAAGATCCGGTCCGCCACCCATCCGCCCGGTACACTCAGCAGGTAGACCATGGACGTGTAAAGCCCATAGATAACGCCTGCGGTCGCTACGCTGAATCCAAGTCCTCCACTGCGCGTAGGCGCAGTCATGAAGAGAATCAGGATGGCGCGCATCCCGTAGTAGCTGAAGCGCTCCCACGTTTCTGTAAAGAAGAGCGTCGCCAGGCCGCGGGGATGGCCGAAGAACCGGGTATCGGCGGCCGTGTCAGCGGCACGAACTTTCGTGGCCATCGTCATCCGAAGTATACCGGACGCATGGCTGCGGGCGCAGTTGTACAGCGGTGTTTACGCTTTTAACCGGCGTTGTCAAATCCATGCGGCATGGCTGGCCGGGGCATCGCAATGACACGGCCGCGCCCTTCGTGTTTGCGGACCAGTCTGGGGCCGAGCCGGATCGGCTCAACGCGTCCAGCCGCCGGCATCAGACGCGCGCCGCCGGCCTGCCGCGCCCTCTTTGTGACATCTACCACGCATACCAAATAGAGCATCTCTTTCTCCTTGAGTCGCTTTTTTCATGGTGTGGGCGAACCCGTGTCGCGCACGCAGTCAATTGCGCAAACTTTTCCGATTCGCGCAACATTACTGAAATGGAAAGCGAGCGGCGGAACTCCGCCGCCCGCGCGATCAGGCTGCTGGTGGAGCCCGGCTGGGAGGACGATATTCGAGGCAAATCGCCGGATATAGTTCGGCGGAAATCGCGACGGCGCCAATATCCCGCAGTTCCGGCGCATGCGGGACAGCGAAAGAGGCCGAGCCGGTCTCGGTCGAGAGCGCTCTCAGGCGCTTTAGCTGGTGCGCTGACAGGACGCGCCGGCTTACACGCGCGCTGTGCAGTTGGGACCGCTCACCCGCGCCCACTAGCGCCGTGCCCGCAATCCCGCCAAGCCGCGCGCCCGAAGTGTCGGCACACACGGCGATCGCTATCAGAGTGGGAATGCATAACCACACTGCAGGCCGGCTCTTGGACCGAAGGATCATGTCTAGAGACTATGACGTACGAATGTCCAAAAGGTTCACCGAAATTTTGGTTCCTCAGGAAATCGTGCTAGATCCGGTTGGGGCAGCTCGCCAAGTGAGTGATATGGCGCGAATTCGACACGCGGTACGATCTTCTCATAATGAGCTTAGCCTTGTTGTTCATGCCTCACGATGCCTCGAGGGCTTGAATATAACGGCTGATCTGATGCAGGTGCGAAACGTCGTGACCGGCCAGCAGCTGTAGCATTACGGTCAAAGACTCCGCGCCACGCTCATTGTGCTGCCCGGTGCGTTGCGAGTCCTCTGGTGACATTCGTCTCCACAAAGACAAATTGAGTACGCGCAGCGTCCGAAACGTTTCGACAAGTTCGGACGGGTCGCCTTTATTGTGGCGCAGGGAGGCCACCCAGGCATCCTGCCTGAAGCCCAGAATAGCCGGCTGATGCTCGCAAAGAATCAACCTGAAGCGATATCCATAAACCCATTCGATATCGGTGAGATGGCCGATGATTTCGTTCGGAGTCCATTGCCCTGGAGTCGCTCGCCCGCGCAGGATCTCCGCCGGATGTCTAGCCACAACATCCGCTAGGATGGATGGCGTCTGCCCTAACACCTCGATTGGATCCCGGCCCGCCAGCAAGTTGAATAGATTTTCGCGGTAAGTGCATGGCGCCGACACCTCTAGGCCCGGTTGCCATCGCGTCGTCCCCTTCGCGGCCACTCGTTATCTTTCGCTTGAGTCAATCCGAGGCCGCAGCATCGACGCCGACCAGTTCCCGACTTGTTAACTGCAATTCGAAGCCTTCCCACTTCCACCCCTCTATTCCCCCGAGCATCTTCTTTACGTTTCGATTGAGGCGCGCGAGGCGGACTGCCGCTTTATCCGAACCGTTGCAATGCGGGCCACTGCAGTAGACCACGAAGGCGACGCCGGCAGGGAATGCGGCCAGGTTGCGCTCGACGATTCGGCCGTGGGGCAGGTTGATGGCCCCGGGGACGTGTCCGGCGTCATACGCTTCCGGGCTGCGGACATCCAGGATGACGTAATGGGGGTTGCCGGACTTCAGGTCCTGGTGCACATCCCAGCAGTCGGTTTCGAATTCGAGTAGGTGTTCGAAGTGTTCTAGAGCGGTCATAGGACTACTTTCGTGCATGTGGGCCGCCCGAGTCGAGAGGCAGAAATGCCATTCTGAGCTAAAATCCTGCCATGCCACCCCGCAACCTGCGCAAACTTGCCGCCATGGCGTATGACGGCATGAGCACATTCGAGCTGGGAATCGTTTCTGAGGTGTTCGGGTTGCCACGGCCGGAGCTGAATGTCCCCTGGTATGAGTTCCGCGTATTCGCTCTGGACCGCGTGCCTCTGCGGGGTACCGGCGGGATTTCCATTCAGGCGCCGTATGGGATGGGTGTGCTGCGAAGCGCCGGGACCATAGTCGTCCCCGGCTGGCACGTGGACGAAGCTCCGCCCGAGAGACTGCTGCGCCGACTGCGTGCGGCCCACGCGGCGGGGGCGCGGCTGGTGTCGATCTGCTCGGGTGTGTTCGTGCTCGCCGCCGCGGGGCTGCTCGATGGCAAACGGGCCACCACGCATTGGCGATATGCGGAACCGCTGGCCATGCGTTATCCGCGCATTCAGGTGGAAGCGGACCGCCTGTATGTCGATGAGGGCAGCGTTCTCACTTCCGCGGGCAGTGCGGCGGGGATCGATCTGTGTCTGCACATTGTGCGGCGCGACTATGGGGCGGAAATCGCGAACTCGGTGGCGCGGCGCCTGGTGATGCCTCCGCATCGGGATGGCGGGCAGGCTCAATTCGTGGCCGAGCCGCTGCGGGACTGGCGCGAGGCGGGCCTGGCGCCGGTGCTGGCGTGGGCGCAGGCGAATCTGGCACGCGCGCTCCGCGTGGACGATCTGGCGCGGCGCGCCGCGATGTCGCCGCGCACCTTTGCGCGCCAGTTCGTGCGGCAGAATGGTACGACGCCGCACCAGTGGCTGATACATCAGCGCGTGCTGGCGGCGCAGCGCCGCCTGGAGAAGACGACGGAGAGTATCGACCAGGTCGCGACGGCAGTGGGTCTGGAATCGGCGGCCACGCTGCGGATTCACTTCGCGCGCGTCCTGGGGATTTCGCCTGCCGCCTACCGCCGGCGCTTTTCCACGGCAACAACTGGGGGGATCCGAGGCTGAATGGAGGGTCATTTGGATTTAGAGTGGGTCTTCTTTATATCCGACTATGCGCAACCCGGTAAAATGGTAGATACCTGACCATGGGGGCCGCTTTTCGAATCGCTATTTTCGCAGTCGTATGCGCGGCCTCATCGGCTGCGCGGGAGATAACATTTTCGATGCCCGACGCCGGCGGCAAAACCCATAGCTCGGCCGAATTACGCCAGCTGCGGGCGACGGTTTTGCTGTTCGTCGCCACCGACTGCCCTAATTCCAATACGTACGCGCCGGTACTGGCGCGTCTGTATCGCGAATATGCGAGTCGCGGTGTCCAATTCCTGGGCGTCTATTCCGATCCCTCCGACAATGCTGCCGCTGTTGAGAAACACGACGGCGAATACCGGATCCGATACCCGGGGCTGTTGGATCCAGATCACACACTGGCGCTGGGTACGGGCGCTCGATCCACGCCAGAGGCTGTGATTCTGTCGCCGGCCGGAGAAGTCCTTTATCTCGGGCGCGTGGACGACCGCTTCGTCGAATACGGAAAGACTCGCTATCGTCCCGCGCACGAAGATCTGCGCGATGCGCTGGACCAGATTCTTTCCGGCCAACCCGTGAAAAATCCAGTCACCAACGTACTGGGCTGCGCCATTCTAGGAGTAAATTGATGCGACCGACTCTGATTTTATCGACCTTCGCATTGGCAGTGATGCCGCTGGCGAGCATTCACGCCGCTGAAACCGATTCGCCGGCCGCGCCGACCTTTAATCGCGACGTTGCGCCCGTTCTGTACCAAAACTGCAGCGGTTGCCATCATCCGGGCGAGGTTGCACCCTTTTCGCTCCTGACTTATGAGGATGCCGCCAAGCGCGCCAAGCAAATCGCCGCCGTCACACAGGCGCATTTCATGCCTCCTTGGAAGGCCGAGCCTGGATATGGACACTTCCAGAATGAGCGCCGTCTCACCGATCAGCAAATCGCGATCATCCGCGAGTGGGCCGCTAACGGCGCTCCGGAAGGCGACCCCGGGCAGAAGCCCACGCCCCCTAAGTTCACTAGCGGTTGGCAAATCGGGGAGCCCGACCAGGTAGTTGCAATGCCGCAGCCCTATTCGCTGCCAGCCGAGGGACCGGATGTGTTCCGCTGTTTTGTGATTCCGCTGAACGCCGCGCAGGAAGAATACGCTTCCGAAGTGGAGTTCCGCCCCGGCAATCGGCGCATTGTGCATCACGCAATTCTATTTCTCGATAAAACCGGACAGGCAAAAAACCGCGAGAAGGTCCCCGGAGAAGGCTATAGCTGTGTCGGCGGTCCCGGTCTTGCGATATCGGGTGGGCTGGGTGGCTGGGCCCCTGGCGCCACTCCTGTTCATTATCCGGACGGCGTGGCGCAAGTGATTCCGAAAGGCGCGGATCTGGTCATGCAGATCCACTATCATCTGTCCGGAAAACCCGAACAGGACTCGTCAAGAGTGGGAATCAGGTTTTCGAAAACTCCGCCCGTGAAAGGGTTGACCCTCATGACGGTGGGGAACGCGAGCATCGACATTCCTGCCGGTGACGACCATTACGTCGTGAAGGCGTCGGCCACGGTTCCCATGGATGCCGAGGCGATCAGTGTTTTTCCGCACGCCCACTATCTATGTAAGGACATGAAGGTGGATGCAAAACTGCCGGACGGTACCGTGCAGCCGCTCATCTGGATCAAGGATTGGGATTTTAATTGGCAGGGCTCCTATCGCTTTTCCGATCCGGTTAAGCTCCCGAAAGGCACGGAGATCTCGATGACGTATGTCTACGACAATTCCGCTGCGAATCCGCGAAATCCCAGTAATCCCCCGCGCGAGGTGAAGTTCGGCGAGCAGACCACGAATGAGATGGCGTTCACTTTCGTGCAGTTGACTCTGGACAAGGAAGCCGAGGTCGCGGAATTCCAGCGCGATGCCGACGCGCAGTTTCTGGCCTCGATCCTGGACGGAATGCTTGAGTTCGATGAGATTCCGGCGCGCATGCGAACGCAGATGAAGTTTATCTTTAACGCGTTTGACAAGAACAAGAACGGCAAGATTGATCCAGAGGAGCGCCAGGCATTAGTGGAATTCTTGAAGAAAATGCCTCAGCCCGGCAATTCAGGCCGGCAGCAACAGTGATCAATCCACGACTGAGCTCCAACCGCGCCGCGAGAGATCCCAGTAGATGATCGCGCCGGCCACGATTCCGGCGCCCATGAGCAGCGAGCCGGATACAAAATCCTTTAGGATCAGCTTTCCGGTTCCGAACAGCACGCCGTAGATCAACACGCAGCCGCAGATCCAGTCCAGCAGGTTGTAAAGACCGCCTGTGGAAGGACGGACATCCGGCGCGAGAGCAGCGATGGGCCGCCATCCGGCCGCCGAAGGGTGTGTGCGCCGGTAGAAGGCGATCAGGGTCTCTTTCGATTCCGGCGAGGTCAGGAACGTGACCACCAGCCAAACCGCCGTCGTGATCGAAACCGTTACGATCATGATCCAGGCGAAATCGCGCGGCTGATCGCGGTCCAGCCCCCAACCGGCTTGCAGCGCCAGCGATACAACGAACCCGGAGATCATTGCCGAGACTTCGCTCCAGGCGTTGATGCGCCACCAGTACCAGCGCAGCAGCAGCACGCCCCCTGTTCCGGCGCCCGTAACCAGCAGTAGCTTCCAGGCACCCGCAATCGAATCCATATAGAACGTCACCGCCGCGGAAACCAGTGTCAAAAAAACCGTCGCCCATTGCGAGACGACAACGTAGTGCCGCTCGCTTTTGTTCCTTTCCCAGAACCGGCGATAGAAATCGTTGACCAGATAGCTCGCGCCCCAGTTCAGCTGGGTCGCAATGGTCGACATATAGGCGGCGGCGAAGGCAGCGATCATGAGCCCGCGCAAGGAGGGCGGCAGATAGGCAATCATGACGCGAATGTACCCGGTCTCGGGATCTGCGAGGCCGGGGAATAAGATCAGCGAAGCCAGCGCCACCAGCACCCACGGCCAAGGCCGCACCGCGTAATGCGCGATATTGAACCACAGCGTCGCCAGCAGCGAATTCTTTTCGTCCTTAGCGCTGAACATCCGCTGCGCAATATAGCCGCCACCGCCCGGCTCCGCGCCCGGATACCAAGTGGACCACCAGTTCATAGAGATGTAAACAAGAAACGTGATCATCGGCATCCACGCCGAATTCAGGTCGGGTATAAAATTGAGAACCGAGCCGTGGCCGCCTTTTACAACGCCGCGCGCCTGGTCCACCGCCGCGAGCTTTACCTTCAGGCCGTCGATTCCTCCAACCGCTTCCACCGCGAAGACCGCCAGCGCTGTGACCATGCCCATTTTGATCACGAACTGGAACATGTCGGTGACCAGCACGCCCCAGAGGCCCGACAGCGTGGATATGAATGAAGTGAGGGCGATCATGCCCATAACGATCAGCAGCGCTTGAAATTTACTGACCCCCAGCACCAACCCCAGGATTTTCACCATGGCTAGGTTGACCCACCCGAGAATAATGCAGTTGATCGGGATGCCTAAATAAAGCGCGCGAAAGCCCCGCAGAAATGCGGCAGGCTTGCCCGAGTACCGGATTTCGGAAAACTCAATGTCGGTCATCACGCCGGACCGCCGCCACAGCCGCGCGTAGAAGAACACAGTCAGCATGCCGCTAGCCACGAAATTCCACCAGAGCCAGTTGCCAGCGATGCCGCCCATCGCGACCATGCCGGTCACCGCAAGGGGCGTATCGGCTGCGAACGTGGTGGCCACCATAGAAGTTCCGGCCAGCCACCAGGGAACATTGCGGCCGGACAGAAAAAACTCGCTCACGCTCCGGCCGGCCCGCTGCTTATAGTACAGCCCGATCGCAAGGTTGAACGCGAAATAAAGCGCGACGACGAGCCAGTCGGTGAACGTGAGCTGCACAACCGAATTGTAGCCGAGCGCGTCTCAACGGCACGTTGGTTGGCGACGCCGAAACAATAGACTTGAGCATTGTTTTCGTGTAAGCTAGGCAAAGAAAAGGCGAACAGCAATGAACCTGTCACTCGGCTTATCGGACGGGACGGCTTTCGGCGTCACCCGAGCTACGGGGGTGGAAACGTCGGTCGCGCGCTTCGAGCAGTGGATGGCAGACCCGGATTCCCCGATTCGCGCCATCCGCCATCAACCGGCGCGTGAGGGCGAGTACGCGGCTATTCCGGAGCGCATCGCTCCGGCGATCCGCGCTGTCCTGGAATCGCGTGGCATTCCCCGCCTGTACGCCCACCAAGCCGAAGCCGTGCGCCTTTCGCTCGAGGGGAAGAACGTGGCTGTCGTCACGCCGACCGCCAGCGGAAAAACGCTCTGCTATAACCTTCCCGTCCTCCAACGCATCACCGAAGAACCGGGCGCACGCGCCATTTACATGTTTCCCACCAAGGCGCTGGCCGAGGATCAACTGCAGGAGCTTCAAACGGCGCTGGACGCCATGGACTCGGGAATCCGCGCCTTCACTTACGATGGCGATACGCCCCAGGACGCGCGCCGGGCCATTCGCGAGCGCGCCAATATCATCCTGACCAATCCGGACATGCTGCACAGCGGTGTGCTGCCGCACCACACCAAATGGGTAAAGTGTTTCGAAAACCTCCGCTATGTCGTGATTGACGAGTTGCACTCGTATCGCGGCGTGTACGGCAGCCACATGGCGAATCTGCTGCGGCGCCTGCGGCGCATATGTGAATTCTACGGATCGAAGCCGCAATTCATCTGCTGCTCGGCTACAATTGCCAATCCCAAAGAACTTGCTGAGGCGTTGACCGAGTCACCCTTCGATCTGGTAGACCGCAACGGCGCGCCCAGCGGCGAGAAATACTTCGTTTTTTACAACCCGCCGGTCGTCAATAAGCAGCTCGGAATCCGCCGCAGCTATTTGCATGAAACGCGCCGCATCGCGACCGAGTTTATCGAGCGCCACCAGCAAACGCTGGTCTTCGCCAACAGCCGGCTGGCCACTGAGATTCTGCTCAAATACCTGCGCGACGCCTGCGAGCGCGGCCCTCTGCCGGGCGACACCGTGCGCGGATATCGCGGCGGCTACCTGCCGCGCGAGCGGCGCGAGATCGAACGCAAGATCCGTAGCGGTGACATTCACGCGGTAGTTGCCACCAATGCCCTGGAGCTCGGCATTGACATCGGCTCGCTCGATGCCGTGGTGATGGCTGGATACCCCGGATCGATCGCCTCCACCTGGCAGCGTGCCGGCCGCGCAGGGCGGCGGCAAACCACATCATTGGCTGTCATGGTCGCCTCCAGCGCGCCCCTCGACCAGTATGTGATCGAGCATCCTGAGTATTTCTTCGACCGCTCGCCCGAGCACGCCTATATCAACGCCGATAACCTCGAAATTCTTGTGAGCCACCTGAAGTGCGCCGCGTTCGAACTGCCGATTCATGACGGCGAGAAATTCGGACCGCACGATACGACGGAGCTGTGCCGGTTTCTCGGCGAGGAGGCCGGGCTCCTGCACCACTCCGCCGGCTGCTGGCATTGGACCTCGGATACCTATCCCGCCGATGCCGTGAGCCTGCGTGCTGTATCAAGCGACAACTTCGTCGTGGTAGACACCACCAACGATCACGAAGTGATCGCCCAGGTTTCGTTCTCCACAGCACTCACCACTCTCCACGGAAAAGCGATTTACCTCCACGAGGCGCGCGAATATCAGGTGGAAAGGTTCGACTACGACGGGCGCAAAGCGTACGTGCGCCGCGTCGATTCGGACTACTTTACCGACGCGATCGACTACACTCAGGTCAAAGAACTCGAGCCATTCGAATCGCGTGACGTAAACGGCGCGCGTGCCCTCCACGGCGATGTGCGGGTGAACACCCAAGTAGTAGGTTTTAAGAAGATCCGGTTCTACACCCTCGAGAACATCGGCGCGGGTAATCTCTCCATGCCCGAACAGGAAATGCATACTACTGCGTTCTGGCTGCATTTTCCAACCGATTTTCTGGCGCGCTTTCCTGGGCTCACGCCTTCGGAAAAGCAGCAGGGTTTGACCGGCACTGCCAACGTGCTCCGGACAGTAGCGGCGCTACTACTCATGTCTGACCCGCGCGACCTCGGAGTCGCGATCTCCGAAGATATTTCAAAGGGCACGCGCCTTTTCGAGCCAGACCTGTTCTTGTTCGACAAGTATCCGGGCGGTATTGGTCAAAGCCAGCCGCTGTTCCGGCTTACTTCGAAGCTCCTTACGGGCGCGTTGGATGTGATCAGGTCGTGCCCGTGCGAGGTAGGATGCCCAGCTTGCGTCGGCCCGGTGGGAGAAGTTGGAGAGCGCGGCAAGCAAGCCGCTTTACAAATCCTTACTGAATTGGCCGCGGCTTAGCGCACGAATTCGTAGCGTTCCAGCGTGGCAGCGACTTCCGTTTTGCGCGCGAATCGAACCACCTTCCCCAGGCAATGAATGCGGACCTGATCCCCGGGAGGGGAAGTTGGAAGCGTGATTACATATTCCACCGGCTCGCCGACTCGTAGGCGCGCGTCTGAATGAAAAAGGACGCCAACCGAACTCAAATTTCTGGTTTCGCCCACCTCTGAGAGGGATCGCGCTCCCCCGCGAACGAGCTCGACGGGGAGACGCAGGTCGAATCTTTGCGCTTTTCGTTGCTCCATGTGTGGACGCCTATAAGAATCTAATCTGAGAAGCCCTTCAACGTCAATACATAACGAGCATTTTGCTGCTGCGATAGTTCCAGTACTTAAACGTTTCGCGGCACGGATCGTCGATGAAGTATCGCGTTTCGAGGCCGCGGTCATCCAAGTCAGGCCGCCCCAGTACCGGGCTGAAATCGGTCGAGCGTCGCCGTGGCAGAAGCCGAGATGACAAGACGCACTGATGCGTGTCAAGCGATTGCGCCCATATGGGACAATGGTTACTATTTTGAAATCGGGCCATGAGCGAGATCAGCATGGAACAACAACTCGAAAAGATGCGGCACGACTGGGACGCCCGGGCCCGCGAAAACGCTCGGCACTACGTTCATACCGGCAGCACGGATTGGTCGGACCAGGACTTCTTCGCCTCCGGCGAGAAGACCGTGGCCGAAGAGATTCAGACGGACATGATCAATATCTGCCAGGGCAAAGAGCCGTCCGAAATGCGCGTGCTCGAGATTGGTTGCGGAGCGGCGCGCGTTACTCGGGCCTTGGCCCGCGTCTTCGGGGAAGTGCACGCCGTGGACGTGAGCGGCGAAATGGTGCGGTTGGCGAAGGCTTCCCTGCGAGACTACCCGCGTGCGTTCGTCTACCAGAACAATGGCAAGGATCTGAGCGTCGTGCCGGAACTGGAATTTGATTTCGCATTCTCCTCGATCGTGTTTCAGCACATTCCTAGCCGCGAAATCATCGAGAATTATGTGCGCGAGGTGAACCGGCTGCTACGGCCCGGGGCTCTGTTTAAGTTTCAAGTCCAGGGCGACAGCACCGTTCAAACGCGGCCTGACGACACATGGTTGGGGGTTGGATTTTCAGAGCAGCAGGCGATTGACATGGCACTGCGCTGCGGTTTTGAGCCACGCTACCGGCACGGCGCGGGCGACCAGTACTTTTGGCTGTGGTTTTTTAAAGGCTGATCAGTCGCCAGAGGAACGCGCGGCCGCCGAGGCCGCGGACTCCAGTGCCTGTGCTTGGGCGCGCCGGGCTTCCCAGTAACGTGTCATGCGCTCCGAAACGGCGCGGCGCTCCTCCGCGCTCATGTTCCTCCGCCCGCGCCGATTCGGCCCATTTGTGCGGAGGTTTTGCCGCAAACGGCGCTCCAGCGTTGAGATGGCTGAGTCTAAAATCTTCTTCTCGCTATACAGCTCGCGGAGCGTTCTTTCGACATCCATGGGAGAGTTGTCTCTCATGTTAGGCGATTTTCGACTCAAATTCCAGTCCCGCTCTTGCAGTACTCTAGCGCGTAATGTAAGGCCAGGCCCGCTGCAGGTGCAGATGGAAATAAGAGAAGAGGCCATAGAGCGCGGCCAGTACCAACGCAACGATTACACAGATCCGAATGGCTGTCTTCCAGGGGAAACTCTGCCCCTCGCGGCGTAGTACCACCAGGACACCTAGAAAGACCCCCACAAAGTACAGCGCGCACATTGGCACCGCGAAGAGCATGAGGTTGACCACGTCGGGTGTCGGCGTGATGATGGCCGCAGCGATTACGATGATCAGGATGGCATAACGTGAATGCCGCAGCAGAAAGCGCGGGGAGACGATGTGCAGCAGCGTGAGCAGGAAGATCAGGACCGGCAGCTCGAAAATGAGCCCGACCCCGAGCGTCACGTTCATGAACAGGTCGAAATATTCCGTGATCGAAACCACTGGCCGGACATGATTGCTCATGCCGATGCCGAGCAGGAATTCTAGTCCGAAGCGGAAGGCTAAGAAGTAAGCGAACAAGCCGCCGATTATAAAAAGACCGGCGGTAATCAACACAAACGGGAGCGCCCAGCGCCGTTCCTTCTTGTACAGGCCGGGAGCAATGAAGGCCCAGATTTGGTACACAATCCAGGGTGAAGCGATGAAAAGCGAGCACAGCAGTGGCAGTTTGACCCAAATGATCGAGAAGCCTTCCATGGGAGTGAGCTGTGCCAGTTCGGGCGGGTCGACGTGCAGGTGCTTTAAGGCTTCCACAGCCGGGTCGCTGATGATATCCCAAAGCTTGCCGGCGTAAACCAGACTGATAACGAAGGCCACTACCAAGCCGTACACGGCCTTGATGATCCGGCCGCGCAGTTCCTCCAAGTGCTCCATGAAGGACATGCGCAGCATGCCTTGCTCTTCTTCCTCTTCGGGCGTGCTCGGAGGGGCGGGCGGCGGCGGTGGGGGCGGGGGCGGCGGTGCAACCGCCACCGGAACCACCTCCATGGATGGGGTCAACGCGGCTTCACCGCCGCCCACCCGGACCTGGTATGGTGCCTCACCGTCGGGAGTCGGAACTCCCTGCTTATCGTCATCCATGCTGTGTTTACTTCTTTTCCGTACTAGCTATTGACCGAATGTTCCGGTGCGCTCGGATGGGTCGGATGGGAAATCGATTCCGAAGCTGGACTGCGCGGCACGGTTCCATTCGCCGGGTGCTCAACAACAGGTACGGTGGATTCAGCGCCCTGAGGTGCGGATGCGCTTACAGTGGATGGACTTGCAGTAGTGGGTGTTTGCGAGGGAGCCTGATAGGCTGCCGCGTCGCTATAGGACGAGTCATACTCGGCGAAGTTGTTGTAAATCTCGTTGGTGTAGCTGCGAGTAACTTCTTTGATGGACTCGTTTTCCTTCTCCAACTCTCGCATGTGGCTTTCGAATGTGGCTTTGAGTTCGCTCTGGGCGCGGCGAAACTCCGTGATCGCTTTTCCGATCGTTTTGCCCAGTTCCGGCAGCTTCTTGGGGCCGAACAGGAGCAGTGCGACCAGGAAAATAACGACCATCTCCTGCACACCGACGGGACCCATGGGGGAAAACCTCCGCCTTCATCATAGCAGGGCAGGGCAGCCCTGCGCCTTCTTGCAGAACCCTTGGAGAACGCCGGTCTCGCTGGAGGGCGGCGGCGGAATGGCCACTTGAAAGATTTCGTCCCGTTCGCCCATAGACATGTATGCTTTCCCTCAGAACGCAAGCCGTTAAGCTCGTCCTCTTGGGCTTTCCACTGGTAGCCCTGGTCCGGCCGGCTGCGGCGCAAACTTACAGCTTTTCGAGCTGCCAGAACGCTGTGAGTCTCACGGTCAAAATCAATTCGGTGGTCTCGCTGAGTGGTCCCAACCCTGACGGCCAGGGCGGCCACAACACGAATTTGATTTTCTTCGGCGATTTTACGCTTACGTCCGGCGGATCGACGCAGACGTATAGCAACGTCGTTGGCGATGCCAGTATAGGCTACACACCTACTATCGGGAATCTCACAACTTTCCTGATCGAAATCGCAAAGGGCGGCCCGATTAATCTGCAAGCTGTGCTCCAGGGTACCGGGGACTTGATCCCCGACGGTAAATTCGATCCAACCCTGCCCGCGCTGCCGCAATGGAACACGCCAGGGCGCGTCTACATTGGGATCGGATCTCCCACCAAGTTCTACACCATCGACGCGTTCGGCAACTGTTGGGGCGGCACTGGCACGCCGATCATTACCTCCGTCATCAGCGCCGGCGCCTTTGGCGCGTTCACCACGATTACGCCCGGAACCTGGATTGAAATTTATGGTTCGAACCTTGCGCCCGACACGCGAAGCTGGGCATCCAGTGACTTCAACGGCATTGCTGCTCCGACAGATATCGATCATGTCGAGGTCACGATCAATGGGGAAAAGGCTTTTGTCGGCTACATTCAATCCAGCCCTGGCCAAGTCAACGTCCAAGTGCCGTCGGACATTCCCACCGGAGGCAACGTAAATATCGTTGTGAACAACAACGGCGTTGCAAGCGCGCCATTCAGTGTGATGGTCAAAGGAGTGCAGCCGGGGCTGCTCGCGCCGCCATCGTTCGTCGTAAACGGAAAACAGTATGTGACCGCTTTGTTGCCGGATGGCAGCTACGTTCTTCCGACAGGTGCAATCGCGGGGGTTAACTCCCGGCCCGCAAAGCCGGGCGAAACGATCGTCCTATACGGCATCGGGTTCGGATTGGTGATTCCGCCTTCACCGGCCGGTTTCATCGCGCCGGCCAACACCAAACTCGCGCTACCGCTACAAGTCCTATTCGGCCAAACTCCAGCAATGTTCACTTACGAGGGTTTGGCGCCCGGCTACGTAGGGCTATATCAGTTCAACGTCGTGGTGCCACCTGTGCCCGATAACGACCTGGTGCCGCTGACAGTGAATTTGGTGGGGACCAATGGAGCACAAACGTTGTACATTGCCGTGCATTCGTAAGCAAAAATTCCACGCTGCACTCTCGTGCGCGTCGCTTCCGGGCTACGCATAAAAATTCTTTTCCCACGTATGCCTCTTCAGAGTCTCCAGGGTCCGCGTGTCCAACGGTCCTTTGTCGGGTACTGCCGCATTTCGCTCCACGTTTCGCACGGTCCGCATCCTCGGAATTACCGTCGATACCGCGGGATGGGATAGCACAAACCTCAGCGCTAATTCCGGGAGGTTCCCATCTAAACCGGCCAAGTCACGCTCCAACGCCCTCACACGCTCCACAACTTGTTTTTTCCGATCGCCGCGAAACTACGCCGCGCGAAAATCCTTGGGATCGAACTCCGTCTGTTCGGTAATGGTCCCGGTTAACGCACCTTCGTCCAGCGGCACTCGCGCCAGCACCCCGACATTCATTTGCTGCACCAGTCCAAACAGGTTTCGCTGCGGGCTCTGATCGAAAATGTTGTAGATGACCTGGACCGCGTCGATGTGTCCGGTGCGGATCAAATCCAACGCCGAGTCTGGCTGATGATCGTTGATGGAAACACCCACCGCGCGCACCCTTTCGCGAAATTTTCAGCTCTTCGAACGCTCTTTGCCACTCGTCTTGCTGCAGCCATTCGGGATTCCAGACATGCAACTGCTGCAGGTCGATGGTGTCGAGCTTCAATTGCGCAGGCTCTCTTCGGTGCAGTTGACGATGTACTCGAAGGGAAAGACCTCTTGGATGCCGATGCCGGGCCGCGCCGGCCAGAAGCGATTCTTCGGTGGAACCTTCGTGGCCACGTACATGCGATGCCGTGCATCGCGAATCACCTTGCCCACCAGCTTCTCACTGTGGCCGTTCCCGTAAACCAGGGCCGTATCGATGAAATTGACGCCCAATTCAATTGCGCGGTGCAAGGCCCGCAGCGCCTCATCGTCGGAGCCGCCCTGCCACAAATTACCGCCGATGCCCCACGCTCCGTATCCGATCTCACTAACTCGAAAGCCGGTCCTGCCAAGCGGCCGATATTTCATGCTGAACCCATGATAGTGGGCGGAGCATCTAACAATTTCGAGCGCGGAGGTGCTGCATGGAAGCGAAGCATCGAGTGCTGATTCTGGGCGGCGGATTTGGCGGCCTGTACGCGGCCAAAGCTCTGAAGCGAGCGCCCGTTCAAGTCACCCTCCTCGACCGCCGCAATTTCCACCTCTTCCAGCCGCTGCTTTACCAGGTTGCTACGGGATCATTGTCACCCGGTGAGATTGCCTCACCCTTGCGCTCCGTTTTTCGCCGGCAACAGAATACGCAGGTGCTACTTGGCGAGGCAGTGGATCTGGATCCGCACCGGCGTCGCGTGATTCTGGCGGAAGGCGAGATTGAATACGACTCGCTGATCGTGGCTACGGGGTCGACCGATTCCTATTTTGGCCATGACGAATGGAAGCAGTCCGCCCCCGGCCTGAAAACGATTGAAGAAGCCACCGCCATCCGGCATAAAATTCTGTACGCGTTTGAAGCCGCGGAGCGTGAACAGGATCCCGAAAAACGCCGCGAATGGCTGACCTTCGTGCTTGTCGGCGCCGGCGCAACCGGTGTGGAATTGGCAGGGGCTCTCGGCGAGATTGCGCACGACACGCTACGCCGTGATTTCCGCTCCATTAACCCGCAAGACGCCGTGATCCTGCTACTCGAAGGCGGCGTCCGCGTACTTCCAAGCTATCCTCCCGATCTTTCGGCAAAGGCGGAGGCATCGCTCATTAAGCTGGGTGTAACGACGCGAACGAACGTGCTTGTGACGGACGTCGATGCGACCGGTGTTGCCGTCAAGACCAGCGACGGCGTCGAACGAATTCGCGCCCGAACGGTAATCTGGTCGGCCGGTGTGCAAGCGTCCTCATTTGGCAAAGTGCTGGAAAGCCGGGCAGGCGCAAAGCGTGACCGTGGCGGCCGCGTGTTCGTGAATCAAGACTTGAGCGTGCCCGGGTACCCGGAAATCTTTGTGCTCGGCGACTTGGCGCACTTCGAACAAGATGGCAAACCACTGCCGGGTGTGGCGCAGGTCGCCATGCAAGGCGGCGCTTACGTTGCGAAGTTCATCCAAAAGCGGCTGCGCGGCGAAACCTTACTGCCATTCCGGTACTTCGATAAGGGAAGCTTAGCGGTAATCGGACGCGCGGCGGCTGTAGCGGATCTGCGGGGCCTCCACATCTCGGGCTTGGTAGCCTGGTTCGTCTGGCTATTCATCCATCTGATGTACCTGGTCGAGTTTTCCAACCGCGTGCTGGTGTTCATACATTGGGGGTTTCTCTACCTGACCTACAATCGCGGGGCACGGCTGATCACTGGATCTGTAGTACCAGTCAAAGCAGAAGAAGAGCCTAAGGATATTCCGCGCCTTGTGAGGACTTGACCTGTGCGCGCTGCAGCCTGGAGTACTACGCATCCGCTCAGAGCGCTTGGATTCTCGTGCCCCGAGCCGAGAAACTAAGGTAATCGTGGTAGTGCTTTGGCTCGGCAGCCCGGCCTAAAATCGGTACTAGCGAGGTGGCATGTCCTTTCGATTCCTTTTCCCTTCCATGCTGGTAGCCTGCGGCTGTTTCGCCCAGTCCTGGTCTGTCGGTGGCGCGGCCGGATACGGCTTTTATAACAACGCCACAATAACCAATGCCGGCGGCTCGGCTGAGGCGGGATTCGCGCCGCGTGTGGCCGCCAGCGCCGTGCTCGGCCAGAACGTTGGAAACTACTTCGGCGGTGAACTTCGATATACGTATCGAGGTGACGAAGCGCAACTGCGATCGGGCGGACGTCAAGTCAACATGGACGGTCAAACTCACGCGATTCACTATGATTTTTTGGTCTATGCTACGCCTCGCGGAACTAAGATTCGTCCGTACGCCGCCGCAGGCGCGGGAATAAAACGGTACATGATCACCGACAGCGAGCCTCTTTCGCAATCGCTTGGCAATTTTGCCATGCTCACCCACGCAAGCCAAGTGGAAGGGCTATTCAGCGCGGGCGGCGGGCTGAAGGCCTTGATTAGCGAACACTGGCTGTTTCGTGTGGACGTTCGCTATTACCTAACACCGTTTCCTGAAAAGCTTTTTGCTGCTGCGTCAGGCGCCCGCATTCACGGATGGCTCCACGATTTTGTTCCAATGGCCGGAATCGACTGGACGTTCGGAAAGTAGTGACAGCGTGTTAACTTGGCACATAATGTGCACTGCCTAAACCAGGATGGTTGCACTATGCGCAAATTGATTGCTTTCTTCTTACTTGCACTGTGGATGCTCGTGCCGGTCTCGAGTTCGGCAGCCGTTGTTTACCGGCATAACCGCCATTACCGGCGCACATACTACTCGCCTTCCTATGCACGCCATAGAAGGCACGTGCGGACACTGAAGCGCGTGGGTGTCGGCGCAGGCGGCGGAGCCCTGGTGGGCGCTCTTGCCGGTGGCGGAAAAGGCGCGGGTATCGGCGCGGTGGCCGGCGGGGCGACCGGATATATTTACGACCGCTACAAGCGGCATCACCGCGAATAGCCGCGCCAGGTTCTGACGCCGAGGCCTCGACGCCAACGGCTCGCCGCTGTTTAGAATAGTAATTCGCTATTCATGACGCGGCGGGTCCTAATCCTCTGTTCTGCCAGCCTGTGCGGACTTCACGGGCAAGGCGTCCGCTACCTTCGCTGGCAACAGATCCAGCCGCTTACGGTGAACATCGCCAATACTGGCGAAAGAATGCCGGACTTTGGGAGCGCCGGCGCCTGGGACACGTGGATCCGGCAGCGCGATTGGGAACTCCGCGGCCGCACCGACCAGGCGGTGGAAGACCTGATCAGCGGCTGGATCACCTTTGGCACTTCTTTCACCACGCAGCCCGTTCTGGCCAGCCGTAAGGACGCCGTTACCCCGCCAGGCGAGCTTACGGCTACGGCGCGGGCACGGGTGCAGGATTTCATAAAAGGGCTCGACACGCGGGATGACGAGCGATGGCACGACGTTTTCCAGTTCGTCACTCGTTTGCGGGTCACTGAGGAAGAATTGCCGGCATTTTTGGGCGGCATCTTGCGGCGCTCGGCGCTCGATCACGCCAGCATGCTGTCGAGCACCGAGGTGGCGCCGCTACTCACTGACTTCGCAGTATCGGAGACCATGCGCGCCTTGAAGAACAGCGGCGCCATGCCGCCACACGTTCGCAGAGTTGCTGTAGTGGGGCCGGAATTGGACTTCTACGGCGGCCCCGACGGCTATGATTTTTATCCGCTCCAAGCCGTTCAGCCGTTCGCAATTATGGAAGCGCTGCAGCGCCTGGATCTGGTGCATGCCGGCGAGGTCCAGCTGACCGCCATGGACATGAACCCGTTCGTGCTGTCGCACCTGCGCGCCCTTGCAGCTAAAGTTCGAACGGGCCATTACGTTTTGCAGCTTCCGCTCAATACAGCCGCTGGCTGGAACGCCGAGGGGATGTCATACTGGAGCCGGTTTGGCGAACTGATCGCGTCTCCGGCTGAACCGGTTCCCGTTCCCGCGGGATTGCATCACGTCAACGTGCGCGCCGTCGCGGTGAAGCCGCAAGCCGGCGCCCGTATCAGCGTAAACGATCTGGATATCGTCGCGCAGGCCGTGGAAAGCGCGCCCGGCCAGGCTTTTGATGTCGTGGTCGCTCTCAAAAAGCTGGCCGAATACGACCGGGTGGAGCAATCGCTTGCGCTCGCGAGCATTGCGGAGATGATGAATCCAGGCGCGGTCCTGCTGGTCAGCGGCGCTTCCCCGCTCAGCGTTCCTCCTGAGCTGCAACCGCTGGGTGCGCATCGCATCGTCTACAGCGAACGTGGGCTTGGTATTGAGATCACATGCTACCGCCGCAAATGAGCTGAACTACGGAACGGCGGTAAGCGTCTTAGTCCCGCTGGAACACTGTGACGAGTGCCTGAGCTTCAGCCGAACGGCCTTCGCCCACCGGCCCCAACTGTTCGGCGGTCTTAAACTTGACGGATACCTGATCCACGTCGAGCTGTAAAGTATGGGCCAGCTTCTCGCGGATAGCGGACCGGAAATCCTTTAGCTTCGGACGCTCCAGGATCACCGTCGAGTCCACGTTTACGACTTCGTAGCCCCTTTCACGGGCCAAGTCGCGCGCGTGCCGCAGAAACACCAGGCTATCGGCACGCTCCCAACGCGGATCGGAATCGGGAAAATGCATTCCAATGTCGCCTAAAGCTGCCGCGCCCAGGATCGCGTCTGTGATCGCGTGTGCGAGCACGTCCGCATCGGAATGGCCTACGAGACCGAAATCGGAGGGAATCGTTACGCCGCCCAGGATCAGCGGCCGGCCGGGCGCGATGCGATGCACATCCCAGCCCTGGCCCATGCGGACCGGGGTCAAGACGATACCCGCGCGGCCATCTCCTCGGCCAGGAACAAGCGGGCAAGATCCATGTCGGATGGTTTGGTGATCTTGAGGTTGCGATCGCTTCCCATGACGACGCTAACCTCCACTTGATCGAGCCGCTCCACCAGGCTGGATTCGTCCGTGCCGGTGAAATTGTCCTCGCGCGCTTGGGCGAAGGCTTTCTTCAAGAGTTCGAAGCGGAACACCTGCGGCGTCTGAGCGAGCACCAGCCGCTCGCGCGGGATGGTCTGACGAATCTTATTACGATGGACTTGCTTTACCGTGTCCACCGGAACAATTCCAACGATCGCGGCGCCGGTTTCGGCCGCCTCAGCGAAAACCTTTTCAAGCACCGACGGCTCGATGAAAGGCCGCACCGCATCGTGCACGGCCACCAGATCGGTTCCGGAACCCAGAGCCGCAAGGGCGTTCTCCACCGACTGCTGCCGCGTATCCCCGCCCTCCACCAGCCGGACGGGCTTGCCGAAGCGCTCGGCCGCGAGCAGATCGCCCACCCAGCCGATGTCGTCACCCCGCAGCGCGACGACGATCTCCACCACCTCGGGCGTGTCAACGAACTTCCGGATGGTATGCAGTAGAATCGGAGAGCCTTCCAGCAGCATGAATTGCTTGCGGCTGGTGCCGGCTTTCTCGGGAGCGGTTCGCCCCATTCTTGTGCCCAGCCCGGCGGCTGGGAGAATTACCGAGACTCTCATGTTTCAGATCCTGTTAGCCGGTCGCACCTACGCCCGAACCGCGTGCCTCCGCGGACTGCGTTGCGGGCTGTTCACGCGAGGAAGCATGCGCGCGCTCGGAGCTTTGCGACTTATCGTGTACGCCGTGCACCCGTTCGTCAAACCGGCCAAAAATCATTTTACCGGCAGTGGTTTGCAGTACGCTGGTGACGGAAATATCGATCGTGCGCGAGATCATCTTCTTGGCATTATCGACGACAACCATTGTGCCGTCATCCAAATAGGCGACACCCTGGTTGTACTCTTTTCCTTCCTTGAGGATGAACACGCGCATCGTCTCACCGGGGAGTACGATGGGCTTCAGCGCATTGGCTAGCTCGTTAATATTAAGGACGTCCACGCCGTGCAGTTGCGCGACTTTGTTCAGGTTGAAATCGTTGGTCACGATTTTGCAACCGTACGCCTTCGCCAACTCGATCAGCTTCATGTCGACTTCGCGGACATTAGGGAAGTCGTCTTCCAGGATCTGAACGTTGATCTGCGTCATCTTTTGAACGCGCTGGAGCACGTCCAGGCCCCGCCGGCCGCGGTTGCGCTTAAGGGAATCGGCCGAATCGGCGACTAGCTGAAGCTCGCGCAAAACGAATTGCGGTATCACCAGCGAGCCGTCCAGAAAACCGGTTTCCACGATATCGGCGATACGGCCATCGATGATGACGCTGGTGTCCAGGATCTTAAACGACTGGCTGGCCGTTTGTTCGCCGCCGAACAGCCCGCCGAGCGCGCCAAGATTTAGCATCTCGCCCTTGCTGGCTCCGACCACCAGGCCGACGTACGCCATCCATAACAACAGCATCACCTGCACAAATGAAATGGTGGTGCTATTGCCCGGAAATGCGTGACCGAGAATTAGCGAGATGAGATACGCGCCTACGATGCCCAGCAGCGAGCCAAAAGCCGCTCCGAACAGGCGCTTGAGTGTAGTCTTGCGCACTTGCACTTCGAACAAAACGATAGCCAGGCCAATCAGCAGTCCGGCGGCAGCCGCATAGACGTTGGGCAGTTCGAACGGCCGCAAGAACCAACCTGCGGCGCCCAGCACTGCAACGAAGAAGAAGCGAACAATAAAAAGGCTCACGAAACCACCCCCAAACGAGCGGATTCACTATAAAGCAATACGGGGCCCTTTGTTACAAGGGTGCATTGAGTATACCACTGAAAAACGCGGCGAGTTAAAGCCCAGGACTGCTATAGGAGAGAGGAAATGGAGTGGGAAGCGGGCTAGGAGAACTAGAGTGCTTTGGCGAGTTCTTCGGCGAAAGCGCTATGCGGACCTTGGGGACCGTTCTGATTGTGACGCCGGTGCTTCTTGCCTCCGCGCTCGCGTCGCGGGCCGGTTGGTGTTCGATTGGGCTGTGTTGGGGCTGCCGCACCGTGGCCTTTCGACTTGGGCGGCTGCGCCTGGTTGGCCCTCAGCAAACGATCTTCTAGAGGCGCGCGATCGAAGCGCCGGATGATCAGGTTCATCTCTTCGGCGTTCGGGGTATCGATAAATGCGAAACCCTTGGACTCCTGTGTTTCCGGATTCCGGATCACCTTCACGTCATCAAACGCTAGGTTTTCTGCAGTTAACCAGGACTTGATGTCGTCTTTGGTGACCCACACCGGCAAATTTCCGAGGAAGACAGTAAAACTCATTCGTGGGTGTTCTTAGCTCCGTTTGGGGGATTCGATGGAACCACGCGGATGCGGTTCATGCAAGCTACTCATAGCGTAACACAGCGGCGTCTTCGCAGTAAACGGAAAAGTTTTTGTATGTGCTCTGCTCTGCCTGTAGAGAGCCGCCGCGTATGCGATCCAGCTGTGACCGCATACCCGGCATGTTCGACGCCGACGAGCCAATTCCGATCTGAACTGTTGCTTATGAAACTGGGTTGGCTCCTCAGGTAGGACTCGAACCTACAACCCTTCGGTTAACAGCCGAATGCTCTACCATTGAGCTACTGAGGAGCAAGGCGGGAAACGGCTCGAATTCAATTACATCAAACGCTGGCGCTGCATGTCAATTCACCGACTCCTAAACCGACGCTGTTCCTGACCGGCCCGTTGTGACCGGCCTTCGACCAATGTCATACTGAATGATTCGTACCCGGAACGCAGATTTGCAAAAGGAGACTCCATGAACCGCTATTCGATTATCGTCGCCTGCGCGCTCGCCTCGGCGTGCGCCCTCCAAGCTCAAATCCCAGCCTCCCACATTGCTGAAAGCAAGCAACTGTTCGGCATGGTCAACAACAACTTCGTGGCGCTGGCAGAGAAAATGCCTGATGAAGGCTACAATTTCAAGGCGTCCAACGACATTCGGACCTTCGGGCAAATCATTGCTCATGTGGCCGATGCGCAAGCGCACTTCTGCTCCGCGGCAGCCGGCTCACAAAAGTCGGTCGGTGCAGCCTCGAAAACAACTAAAGCCGACCTGGTGGCCGCTCTAAAAGCTTCCGTCGATATCTGCGAGGCCGCCTGGAATGCTCTGACACCGGAGACCGCCGCTGAATCATCCAACTTAGGCTTTCCGAAGGGCTCAAAGCTCCAAGCGCTGGAGTTTAATACGATTCACACCGAGGAAGAATACGGATATTTGTCCGTCTATCTCCGCTTAAAAGGTGTTGTTCCGCCATCGTCGGCCGGCCGCGGCGGCCGGTAGGCCCGCACACCCGCGCTGGCGTGCCGCGGTGAACCGCACGCCGAGGTGATCCCGATGAAGTTAACTGCATTCCTTCTGCTTTTCGGCGGCGCTACTCTACCGCTGGCTTATGCCGCCGCGCCGGACGGAGAGACGCTTTACAAACAGCGTTGCGGCATCTGCCACGACGTTAAGGGCCAGGCTCGCATGCCATCTCACGATGAACTTGCGCAGCGGACGCCAGAGTTTGTCTATCGTGCCATGTTCGAAGGCGCCATGATGACGCAATCGGCCGGCATCAGTCCTGAGGAAGGCCGGGCCATCGCTCGGTTCGTGACTGGCAAAGAGTTCAGCACGGCATCAAACGAGATCGCGGGCAAGTGTCCGGGTACGCCTGGCCAGGTCCGATTGACGGATGGGAGCTGGAACGGGTGGGGCAATGACCCGAGCAACGCGCGTTACCAGCCTAATCCCGGCCTCAGTGCGGCTGATGTTCCGAAGCTGAAGCTGAAATGGGCGTTTGCTTTTCCCGACGAGTCGATTCGTTCGGCCCAACCTACGGTTGTCGGCGATCGTGTATTCGTCGGCAGCACGGCGGGCACGGTTTACTCACTGGACGCGAAGACCGGCTGCGTGTATTGGAAGTATGACGCGGGCGCGACGGTGCGGACCGCGATCGCAATCGGCAAGCCGGCCGGACGAAACGAGGTAGTGGCGTATTTCGGCGATACGCGTTCCTTCGCCCATGCCGTGGATGCAGCCACGGGCAAGGAACTCTGGAAAGTGCAAGTGGAGGATCACCCGGCATCGCGGATCACTGGCGCACCCACCTTCTATAACGGCCGACTCTATGTGCCGGTCTCTTCCATCGAAGAAGCTTCGGCCATGCTGCCCACATACGCGTGCTGCAAGTTCCGAGGCAGCGTAGTGGCGCTGGATGGAGGCACCGGAAAGCAGATTTGGAAAAGCTACAGCGTTACCGATCCTCCCAAGCAGTACACAAGCGCTAAAGGTAAGGAGCAGTGGGGACCGGCGGGAGCGGCCATCTGGTCGTCGCCCACCGTCGACCCGAACAGGAAGATCGTCTACGCTGCCACGGGGAATTCTTATACGGATGTCTCCATCAACACGAGCAACGCGGTGCTGGCGTTCGATCTGGAGACGGGAAGCTTGCTTTGGTCCAGTCAGGTTCAGCCGAAGGACAATTTCACCATGGGCTGCAGCCGCGGGGTCAATTGTCCCGGCGAACCTGGACCCGACTTCGACTTCGGGACTTCCCCGGTTCTTCGCGATTTGCCTGGCGGGAAACGCGTGCTGGTTATCGGGCAAAAATCCGGAGTGCTATGGGGCTTGGATCCGGACAATCGGGGCAAAGTGCTGTGGCAGACTCGTCTCGGGAAGGGAAGCGCTCTCGGCGGGATTGAGTGGGGCCACAGCGCCGACGAGCAAAACGCGTATGCAGCGGTTTCGGACTTGATGGGTGGCCTGAATGGTGCGAAGCCAGGCGGTATTCATGCCGTGAATCTCGCGACGGGTGAAAAGGTCTGGAGCACGCCCGCTCCACCGGTGACCTGCCCGCAGCAGGGCGGGAACGGCGACTTTGGGCTCGGCCGAAAAGGTTGCACGGGCGCACAATCGGCGGCTATTTCTACGATGCCGGGCGTTGTCTTCTCGGGATCTGTCGACGGGCATTTCCGGGCTTACTCCACTAAGACCGGCGAGATTATTTGGGACTTCAACACGGTACAGGATTACAAGACCGTCAACGGGGTTCCGGGAAAGGGCGGTTCGCTCGATTCGGCCGGCCCGACCATCGCCAACGGAATGGTTTTCACCAACTCCGGCTACGGTTTGTGGCAGGGACTCCCTGGCAACGTCCTGCTGGCGTTTTCCGTGGATGGCAAATAGCCGAGCCGCCATCGCGCTGCTGTTCGCGGCGCAGGCATTTGCCGCATCCTATCGCTTCGGCGCGTTATGGGACGGCGAAAAGCTACAACCCAACGTTTGCCTGACGACCCAGGGCGACAAAATACAGCGCATCGGCGCCTGTGATGCACCCGCCGTCGATCTTTCCCGGTACACCGCGATCCCCGGCCTTATAGATGCTCACACGCACCTAACGTATATCCTAGACAATCCGGTTACGCAGTCCGGCCGGTCCGCGGCGGTGGTATTTTTATCGCAGGACAACGCGCGACGGACGCTGGAAACTGGCGTCACCACGGTTCGGAATCTGGGTGCCGCGGAGTACGCCGATATCGCGATGCGCGACCTCATCAATCGCGGCCTAATGGTTGGGCCGCGGATGTTTGTCTCCGGATACGGACTGCAGATTACACGCGGGCGCAATCCTTCGCCTGCGACAGCGGACGGCGTAGCCGAGGTCCTGCGTGTGGTCCGGCAGCAGGCCGCCGCCGGCGCGGATTGGATCAAGATGTACGGATCCACTGGGTCGGGTCAAGACGTGACCGGATTTGAAACATTCACTTACGAGGAAATGAAAGCCGCTGTGGACGCGGCGCACGCGCTTGGCAAACGCATCGCGATTCATTCCTATGGCGCTCGAGGCGCGCGCGATGCCGTGCGCGCCGGTGCTGACTCCATTGAGCACGCGACCGATCTGGATGACGCGACAATCGCCGAAATGGCGCTCCGGAAGATCTTTTATGTCCCCACCATCGACCATAACCGCTATTACGCGGACAACTACAAAAAGCTGAACTACCCCGAATCCGCTTTGGCGGATCTGAACGCATTCATCCAGCGCAATCTCGAAACCGCCCGCAAAGCGTTTCATGCGGGAGTGCCCTTCGCAATGGGTTCGGACGCCGTATACACTATGTTCGGCGAAAATACACGCGAGTTGGCCTGGTTCGTCAAGGCCGGCATGACTCCAGAGCAGGCGCTGCGCAGTGCGACGGTCAACGGCGCCGATCTGCTGGATCGCAAGGACAGCCTAGGCGCGCTGAAGCCCGGATATATTGCGGATGTAGCGGCCGTGGAAGGCAATCCGCTGGATAATATTGACGTCGTCGTCAAGAACGTCCGCTGGGTCATGAAAGCGGGCCAAGTCGTGGTCGATAAAACGAAATAGCCGCCGGGCGGGAACTTTTGCAAGTTGCGCTCGTCATAAGGGCTGATGGACACGTTACTAGCCGACATCCGCCTGGCTGTCCGGGCGCTCCGCCGAAGTCCCGGGTTCGCAACGGCCGCGATCGGCGTCCTTGCTCTGGGCATTGCCGCTAACACGGCCGTGTTCTCCGTCGCAGATGCGGTGCTGTTTCGTCCGCTTCCTTATAATCAGCCCGAGCAGCTCGTTCTGATCAATGAGGTCGTTCCCCGTTTCAGCCGTTTGTATCCCTATCTGCCGGTGAACTCCAGGCATTTTGAAGCTTGGCAGTCGCATGCCCGATCGTTTTCCGGCATGACGATCCTGCGCGACAACGGCATCAATCTGACCGGGAACGATGGCCCTCCGGAAAGATTGGGAATCGAAAATGTCTCAGCTAACGTTCTCGCGGTTTTGCGTGTCCAGCCGCTTCTCGGCCGGAACTTCACTCCCGAAGAGGATCGTCCCGGCAACAATCGAGTCGTGATAACTGAGCCGCTTTGGCGGCGGCGCTTTCATTCAGATCCGACTATTGTTAACAAATCCATCCTGCTGAATGGCGTGCCGAACCAAGTGATCGGAATACTGCCCGCCGACTTTTGGTTCCCCAGGCCAGACATGCTGGCCGGACTAGGGACCAGCGCACTGCCGGTTCAAATCCTGCGGCCGGCGGCTATCGACAATAAGCACGAGGGCGCGGACGGTGACTATAACTACACCGTGATCGCTCGTCTTCGAAATGGCGTTACCGTGCAGCAAGCGATGGCGGAACTGAATTCCGTGGAGAGCGCTCTCAATCGCGAACTGAAGATCGAATCGGATCCACGCATCGTGATCACCCCGATGCAGGACCGCATCGTATCCGGCTCCCGCCGCGGACTGCTGGTTCTGCTCGGCTCGATTGGGGCGGTCTTGCTAATCGTTTGCGTCAATATCGGAAACCTGATGCTCGCTCGCACCACGGCGCGTGCGCGCGAAATGGCAATTCGCACGGCGCTCGGAGCCGGCGCCTGGCGAATCGTTCGTCAGGTTGTGACCGAAAGCCTCGTCATCTCTCTGGCGGGCGGCCTGCTCGGAATTGGGCTGGCTTATGCGGCCGTGCAGGCGCTCGTAGCCGCTGCTCCTATTGATGTACCGCGGCTGGATGAAGTGCACATCGATGTGCGCGTGCTGCTCTTCGCAATGGCTGTTTCCGTCGCGGCGGGACTTTTATTCGGACTGATTCCGTCCTGGCGCGCCTCCCGCGCTGAACCGCAGCAAACATTGCCCACGGGCGGCCGGGGCAGCACCCAAGGACACCACACGATCCGGTTATCTGAATTGCTTGTCAGCGCCGAGGTTGCGCTGAGCGCCGCGCTGCTCGTGGCTGCCGGACTGCTGGTCGGCAGCTTGATGCGGATTTTTGCCGCCGACCAAGGTTTTCACCCCGACAATGTTCTGACCGTGGGGCTGAATCTCTCTTCGGCCAAGTACCGGGAACTGCAGCAGCGCACAGACTTCATCGATCGCCTTCTGCGTTCTGTCCGAACGCTGCCGGGCGTACGCGCAGCGGGCTCGGTATCATGGCTGCCACTACAGGGCGAGACTTGGGTGGACATGATTACTCGGGAGGATGATCACCGCCCGATGTGGGAAAGGCCCGCAGCGAATTATCGTGCCGTCAGCCCCGGCTATTTCGCTGCCATGGAAATCCCGATCCTCCGCGGGCGCCCGTTCGAAGAATCGGACCGGGAACACAACACAGTCATCGTGTCGGCTCGAACCGCGGCCGCTTTGTGGCCGGGCGAGAACCCGATTGGGAAACGAATCCGGCGCGGTCTCGATGAGGAGCCGTTTTCGGAGATCATCGGTGTAGTTGGGGATACGCGCACTGACATGAAAGGCGAGCCGCCCCTCATTGTCTACAGAACGTATTGGCACGCCGGCAACTCGATGGCAACGAATCTGGCTCTGGCCATCCGCAGCGCGCAAGATCCTGTCTCGCTCGCGGCTGCTGTCCGCGCCGCGGTCTGGTCACTGGACGCCGAAATGCCCGTGCCGGAAATGCGATCCATGCGGCAACTGATCAGTGCCTCAGTGGCACAACGGCGGTTCCAGGCTATTCTGCTGGGCGGATTTGCCGTGTCGGCTCTCCTGTTGGCCATTATTGGAATCTATGGCGTAATCTCATATTCGATAACTCGCCGGCGAAACGAGATCGGCATTCGCATGGCGTTGGGAGCGCAGGCACACGATGTGAAGGCGATGGTGCTGCGCCAGGGCATGCGCCCGGTTGCACTGGGGTTACTCTGTGGTCTCGCTATGGCGCTCGTTCTAGGGCGTGTGTTGAGCAGTTTGTTGTACGAGATCCAGCCGAGCAATCCAATCGTTCTCGCGTTGGTTGCTTTCACGCTGGGTGCTGCGGCGGCCTTGGCGTGCTATTTGCCCGCCCGCCGGGCGGCCGCCGTTGATCCCTCGACGGTTCTTCGGTACGAATAACCGGTTATTGCAGTGAGATCGTAGCGCTCTTTTGGCTTGTACCGGAGCCGACGTTCAGCACCACGGGTACTGCTCCGGTCCCGGCGCCTCTCGGCACGATCGCTTCTACCTGCAGGACGCCCGCGATCGATCCGGGTGAAGAGCCGGCATAGATGACCTGTGCTGTTTGCCCGCCAATCGTCATCGTGACCGGCGCTTGCGCCGTAGCGAGGATATCGCTGATTACTTGGCCATCGGGCAATACGGGGTTCGTCACTCCTTCGCCGGTTCCGATCAAGACCACCACTTGACCGACGCTCGCCGGGTTCTTGCTGGAATTGAGGGTCCCAT
The DNA here is from genome assembly GCA_035293725.1 of Bryobacteraceae bacterium. Classification (GTDB taxonomy): domain Bacteria; phylum Acidobacteriota; class Terriglobia; order Bryobacterales; family Bryobacteraceae; genus Palsa-89. Next base: position 173,708 of record DATGMH010000141.1, on the reverse strand, counting down.
CCTGGTTGAACGCGACTGCTTGTCCTGAGCCGCTGGAATCGGCGGTAAACAGCGCGGGCGCCGTCGTAGCCACGGGCACCTGGAAGCTCTTTGTGGTTTGATCCTTGTAAGTGACCACGATGTTGGCCGTTGACGAGCCGGCGATTTCATACGGCACCATGACAGCCGTTTGCGATGCGGATGCATACAGAATTGGCGCCGGAACGCCGTTGATCGTGACGCTTGTCGAGGAAAGGCTAGTGGCCAGAGTGCCGGTCGCGGGAAATTTCCCAGAGACGAGAGGCGACGGACCAATGGAGATTCCACTCAGGAAAATGCATTCCCCCGGAGCAATCCCGCCTGTCGCACCGCTGGCAGCATTGTAGGCGTTGATCACGGTAGCCGGCGGCGAGATGCTCCCGAGCAGGCCATCTTTCTCGCCATTGATGCCAGCCGTGAAGTACATCATGTTGGTATCTCCGCCGCTCTTGCCGTTGCCGAAGACTAGCGCCCATAAACCGGGGATTTGGATCGGCTTTCCATTGGTGTCCTGGAGCGTGCCTAGCGCCTTTCCGGTGTTCAAATCGAACGCGTTGATGAATCCATCGCCGAAATTGCCCACTATAAGGGCGCCCGCGAAAGCCCCGAACGTTGACGGTGCAATGGCTACTCCCCAGGGGTTGTTCAGCGGCCCCTGGGAGACCAGATGTTTGATCAGATTGCCATCCATGTCGAACACGCTGACATAGCCGTTCCCCACGCCGGCCGATTGCGCGGCATAAGTTACGTATAACTTGCCGCCTAAATTCCAAATGTTGAAAGGGCCATAACCGCTTGGGATGGCCGAATCGACGAAACCACCCGCCACAGTTGCTGGTGCGAACTTGCCATCGAATACATCGATTTTCCCGGTCTTGAAGTTTGCGGCATATAGCAGCGGGCCAGAGGAATTAGAGCCGATCGCCAAGCCTGTGTAGCTGGCAGATGCAGAGTTGTCCACCATGACGGCCGCCGTTGCCCCTCCATTCCAGGCTGTGATGGTCCCGTCGAGTCCGTCGAAAATAAACGAGGCCTTGTTGCCATTGGCGAGAATGAAGCCGCTGGTGCTGTTGAATACCTGCCCTGTGGGCTTGGATGGCGTCGGTCCGTTTGGAGCGGACGCAATCGTAACGACCAGTGGTGTTATCGTTCCGGAACCGTTGTACAACGTTGAAACGCCTTTGCCGGCATTCGACACCCAAAAGGGACTGGTGGTTGAAATCGAAAGGCCCCACGGGTCAACTAAGTTGGCATCGGTCACATCTGCCATCCCCGGAATATCGGAAACTAGATTGTGTTGGACGTAGGCATTTGCCGTGGGCGCCTGAGCAGCCGCGAACGGAGCGAAAGCAGCGGGGGCGAGTACCGCCAGGACGAAACGCGCGCGTAAAAGCATTAGGGCCTCCTATGAGAGGGCGAATCGTTGAACACGCCCCCTTGCCTCTGAAAGCAGTTCTTAATTGTAAGGGTAGATTCGCTGAAACGCTTGAACGATCTTAGCTTTATAAATCCGTATTTTCGAGGGTGCACACCTACCCTCGGTGTGCATCTCGTCCATAAGCGGCGCCTCCCGTACAATAAGAGGTACAGCTTGGTCTAGAAGTACAGCTTCATCGCGAGCTGAATCTGGCGCGAAGTCCGTTGGAAAAACGCCGGGTTGCCGGCATAGTTTAGCGCCGCAGCTCCCGGAACACCTATCGTGGCAGCGCCGGCGGTGGCTCCGGATTCGTTCGGGTTGTCGAACTGCGGTTTGTTGAACAGATTAAACGCCTCCGCTCGGAACTCCAAGCGCATGCCTTCGCGCACGGGCAGCGGAATTTCCTTGAACAGCGAAAAGTCGATCTGATTGGTGCCCGGGCCGACGATGATGTTTCGTCCCGAATTACCGTACGTATAGGCAGGAGGGGCGGTGAATGCCGCGGGATTGAACCAGAAGCTGGGGTCCTGGTGCGCCGGGTGATAATCCCCTATCACGTTCGCACGCTGGGTTCCCCCGCCGGATCCTTCGGTATTGGTGCCCGAGTTGACCGAGAAAGGCGACCCGCTCTGAAAGGTATCGATGCTGTTGAATTTCCATCCGCCGAAGACGTAATTCATCGGTGTATTCCAGTCGTTGCCGATCGGCTTCCCTTTACCGAAGGGAAGCTCGTAGCTCCAGCTCACCGTCAGGTTGTGGCGAATATCGAAATCGGAGGGGCCGCGGTCACACAATATACAGAGCGGGTTCTGCACGCCGCCGCCCGCCGTTGTACTGGTAATGTCCATCGAGTGCCCCCAGGCGTACGCGGCCAGGAACGCCAAACCATGCGAGAAACGCCGCTCGGCAGTAACCTGAAGGCCATGATACGCGGAGCTTTCCCCGTGCGATATCTCCGTGATGGAGGAGAAGTTCGGATACAGGCGGCGCGGACCTGCTGCGCCAGGTCCGGGCACCGGCTGGTTGATATTGGGATAAATGGTCAGGTGCTCGCCCATGGTGTTTACATAGGCGACGGTCAATACGGTGTCGGAAGTGAGCTGTTGCTGGATGGAAATATTGCCCTGTCGGACCTGCGCATCCGGGTCGTGGAGAGGGAAGTAGCTCACGCTGGTACCGGCAGTGTTGAAGTGTCCGATCGGCTGGTACGGCAGGAATCCCTGCGACAACGGCGTGATGCCGGTCACTAGGTTGGTCGCGGTCACGTTGTTCACGATCGACAGATTGCCGGCGAAAGGCGCGTTGTTGTTGCCTAAAGAGTTGACGCTCTCGCTGGTGAAATCGTAGAAAATTCCCCAGCCGGCGCGAACAACGGTTTTGTTGCTCAACTGGTAAGCCAGGCCTAGCCGCGGTTCTAGATCCAGGTAATTGGCGTCGTACATCGTGTACTGCGGAAATTGCGGCGAACCCACAGGGTAAACGTCACCTAGAGCGGGCACGAAGTTTGCCAGGCGGTTGTGGACTTCCGTCCAAGGGGTCACCAGTTCGTATCGCAAACCAAGGTTTAACGTCAGTTTATTAGTGACGCGGTAGTCATCCTGGACATACAGGCCGTGCTCCCAGCGGCGGGTGCCGGTTTCCTGCCAGATCGACAGCGAGGCCGAGGCATCGAGACCGAGCAGCGCATCGGCCAGACCGTTGCCTGTACCTGCGGCATGCGCGGGATTCTGGGTGAATTGTCCGGTGAAACTAAATTGGCCCGACGGCGACCCCATTTGCACCGTGTTCATGCCGCGGCGGAACAGATCGTAGCCAAACGTAACGTTATGCCGGTCGTGAATCCAGTTGAAGTGCCAACTGTATTGTTTGTTATTGGTCGCTTTGACGAACGGAATGTTGCCAGTACCGCCGACCTGAGACCAGCCGGTAATAGTAAACGCGCCGACCGCCTGCCATTGATAGCCGTAGCCATCGATACCAGGGATGCCGATCTGGTCCATGAAATTCGTTCCCTGGTTGAAGTTGACGCCGGTGTTGATGATGCGCGAGTACCCGGCGCGAAACTCCGAGAGGAATGACGGCGAGAATACGTGAGAGTAGCCCAGCACCCCCTGGGTGCCGTCGGTGGTGTAGTTGCCGGGGAAAATTGGGCCGCCGGCGTACTCGGGGAAATACCCAGGATTGACGATGTTCCCCGAATGCGACCTGCTAAAGCGGCCAAAAATCGAGTCATTGTCGCCGAAGTGGTGGTCGATGCGCAGATCGCCCTGAATGGGGAACAAGGTCCGGGGGGGACTCGACGAGTAGTTATTCGCCAGACCGGGGAGATTGGGCAGTGGGTACAGACCCACGATCGCCTTGCCGATGGAACTCAGCATAGAGTCCGGGATGGTGTTGTTGTTGAAGGGCTGCCGGGTTGTGACACCATTCGAGGTCACAGTCGTGAAAGGGTTGTAAATGACGCTCGAAAGCTCGGTGAAAATGCCCTGGCGCTCCAGCGGCGTCGGCGCCGTCGCGATGAACGACTGGCCCTGAATCGTGTAGCTCTTCTGAAGGTCCACAAAGAAGAAGGTTTTGTTTTTCACGATTGGGCCGCCCAGGCTTCCGCCGAACTGATTCTGATGGAAGGCCGGGATCTGCGGGGGATCGAAATAATTTCTGGCGTCCAGATCGGAGTTGCGGAAAAATTCGAAAGCGCTGCCGTGAAAGTCGTTGCTGCCGGACTTGGTCACGAGGTTGACCGCCGCGCCGCCGGTGCGTCCCGTAGACGCATCGCGGTCGCTGGTCTGCATCTTGAACTCCTGAATTGCATCCTGAAGCGGAAGCAGAATCATCGCTCCGTATTCGTTATCTTGCGATTGGATTCCGTCAAAATACTCGGTGCTGTCGCCATTGCGGATGCCGTTTACCGAAACCCCTTGCAATCCGAGCTGATTGCTCGCGCCGCGCGACATGGTATATCCCGTTCCGGAACTGCTGGTTCCTGGAGTGAGGTAAGTCAGCACCATGAAGTTGCGGCCGTTCAGAGGGAGGTCGTTGACGGCCTGCGTTGTGCGCACGTTGCCAAGCGCCGCGCTTTGGGTTTCCAGTATGGCCGCGTCTGCTTCCACCGTCACCGATGTGCTGAGTTCGCCGGGCTTCAGGGAGAAATCCAGCCGGGCGCGTTGCGCGACATCCAGATTGATGGTCTGGATCATTTTGCTGAAGCCTTGGATCTCTGCGGTGACCGAATAACGTCCGGGCGGTAAGGGCGGGGAAGTATAATTCCCGTCGTTTGCGGTTTGAACCGTGAACGTGGCATTCGTCGCTGTACTTGTAATGGCGACAGCGACGCCCGCAATCGCCGCGCCCGACGAGTCGGTCACGGTTCCGACGATGGAAGCGGATTCGCTTTGAGCAAAAGCTGCAGCGTTGAGAAACACTGCTAGAGAAACACAAATCCCTACGCGTGTGAAGGTCCGCATATACCCCTCCCTGAAGTGCCGAGTTCAGGTTACTGTTAGCTTCGTAACCTTCTGGGTCAGAATGCTATCGCGGAAAGATCTGGTTGTCAATCCCTTTCGCGGATTCTGCGCCCGAAATCGCGTTGCTAGCCCTTTCGAGCTATATCGCATAGACCGTCCCAAGACAGGCAGCCGCTGCCCGGGGCTGTTGTTTGCTAACAGATCACTTTCAGAGCGAGCTGAATTTGCCGGTTGTCGGTTTGCGTCGACGTAAGCTGGCCGAAGGACGAAGTGGGAGTGCCATCGGCATTGATTGGGCTGAGATTATTCGAGGGCGCGAAATTCGTGTGGTTCAGGATATTAAACATCTCGGCCCGGAATTGCACGTTGAAGTTTTCCGAAACAGCTCGGATGAAGTTGTTCTTGAACACGGAGAAATCCATGTTGAACAATCCGGGTCCAATCAGGACGTCGCGCCCCAGATTGCCGCGGATGTTCGCGCAGGTGCTGGCTGCCAGAGCGGGGCTAAACCCCCGGCCCGAACTGTCGCAGTAAGCAGCGTTCGCAGCGGTTCTCGGCACCAGCGAAAAGCAGTTGGGGTTGAACAGGAAGAGGCTGTGCCGGAAATTTGGATTGATCATCGAGTCCGCAGTGCAGCCAGGCACGGTATACGGGGGTTGCACAGTCGTGATCACTTCTCCGGCGATATCGTCGGCAAAAGAAATAGGCATCGGGATGCCATCCGCCAGGGTGGTGATTAAGCCGAGTTGCCAGCCTCCCAGCGCCTTTTCGGCGAAGGCCCCCATGGCTTTCGGAGCCGGAACGTTCCAAACGCCGCTGATTACCAGGTTGCGCCGCACATCGAAGTCGGACAGGCCCTTGTTCAAGCTCATGTCGTACCACGGCTCGCTAACCGAGTCCAGTTGGAACGTATCTCCGGCCGTGCTTCCTGACGAGTCGTCGATCGATTTGCTCCAGGTAAAGGATCCGAGCAATTGAAATCCGTGGCTCAAACGCTTATCCAGCCGCACCAGCATGCCGTTGTACCAAGATCGGGATTGCCACATCGTGTTGTACATGATGTTGCTGGTAGTCGGATTTAATAACCGCGCGGCTTGAGCGCTCGCGCTGAGAGAGCCCGAATAAGGAACCGGCCAAACGTACCCGACGCCAGGAACCTTGGTAGGAATCACCGTGTTTACTGAGTCATCCTGAAATGGATTATGGAAGCCGCGGGAACCCGTGTAGCCGACCAGAAGGGTCATGTTATCGGTGAGTTGCCGCTGGATATTGAAATTGTATTGGTAGATGTAATTGCGCTTGATGTTGGCATCCAGATAGCGCCAGGTCCGCGACAAGGGATTATTCACGTGAATATTGGTTAGGGCGGGAACGCCGAACGGCCACGCGCCGGCAGGCGGAGAAGGGTAAAGGCCGCCCGCATTGTCGCCGAGGGTTGCGAATGTGGCCCGATAAGGCGCCTGCGACGTGCTGTTGAGGATCAGTTCATAGGGAAGGGGCAAAGCATCGAAAATTCCAAATCCGCCCCGAACCGCTGTTTTGCCGTTGTGGAACGGATCCCAGGCGAACCCAAATCGCGGTTCGAAGTTCTTTGTCGTCGGGTTTCGGGTCCAGAAGCTGTTTCTCAATACCGACGTGGGGTTAACGGCAGAGCAGGAGGGGTCTGCGGCGGTAGGCGTCGGTTGGCAAGGAAGTGGAGTCGTGGGCGAAGGCAGGATTGCGATTCTGCCGTTCTTTTCCGTCGGGATGGTTGCGAATTCGTACCGCAGCCCGATGTTGAGCGTAAGTCCCGGCCGCAACCTCCAGTCGTCCTGGACATAGCCGGAGAAGATTTTGTCGCGCAGATATTGCTTGCTGATCGCGGAAAGATCGACGGGGCGGGTGGCCCGCAGCGCCTGGTCGGTCAAGAAATTGACTAGCGCCGCGCAAGAGTTGTCATATAGGCGCCCGTCCAACAGATTGGAAGGCGTAGCTTGCGCGCTGATCCCGAAACACCCGAGCTGTGCAGCCGTTGCGGTCTGGCCTCCCGGGCCGGGTCCGCCAGGCATGTATTGGCCCCGGAACGAAAACGTCCCCGTCCCGTTGCCGTTGGCCAGCGGCGTGTATCCATCCACCTGATAGGCGAGAAATGCAAAGCCGAACTTCAAGCCATGTTTGCCGAGGGTGGCGAAAGCATCGTCGTAGACCTGGAAAATCTGACCCCAGAAATCCTGTACGGACGCAGCGTAGTTCTTGCCACCGGGCAGCGTGGATACTTGCGGACCCAGCATGGTAATGGCCGAAGAATAGAAGCCCGGCTGCTGGCCCAGCGATGGGTCGCCCGCCACCGGGTTCACCACCGTGGGACTGTTGCCGCCCAGATTATTGGTGCGGTCTAGAGCGGCACGAAATGAGTTCGCCCACGCGGGGTTGAAGACGTGGGTTTCTTCCGCCACAACAGCTTGCCGGTAGGAGGTGAAAGACTGTTGGACGTTATTAAACGCCAGCGGGGTGGCGAAGTTCGACGGATCGCGCAGGAACGTCACGAAAGCTGTGTCTTTATCCGTGATCTTCTGATCCGCCCGGAAGGTAAAGAAATCCTCGACCGCTTTCTGCGCTCCTACGAAAGGCGCAGGCCCGATGTTGGGATTGCACTGGCCCTTTAGAGGCCCGCTGACGGTTACGAGAACGCAACCGGCCCCGGGACTAGGATGAGGATACAAAGCCAGGTACTTCTGAATGGTCGGGTCGATGCTCGTGTGAACGATAGCACCCGTGGCCAGGTTCGTTACATTCCCGGCGCGCACGGCGTCGGAGATAGTGATGCACGCCGAGGCTCCGCAATTAACCACCGGCAGTCCGGCCGACCTGCGCACGCCCTCATACGCGCCGAACAGAAATGTACGGTCTTTGAACAGGCGCCACCCGGCCGATCCGCCGAATTGATTCTGTCTCAAGGCGTTCTTGTGAAGACCGTTGGCGTTAGTGAAAAAATTAGCCGCGTCCAACTTGTCGTTGCGGAGAAAATCGAACCCGGCACCGTGGAACGCGTTGGTGCCCGATCGGGTAATCGCGTTGATCACTCCGCCGGAAGTGAAGCCATACTCGGCCGAGTAGTTGCTCGTCAAAACAGTAAACTCCTGGATCGCGTCCACGCCGAGGTTCTTGCCTAGGACGCTTCCCGGCCCGGCATTCGAATAATCATTTACGATCGCACCATCGAGGCGATAGCTGTTCTGCGTGGGGCGCGCTCCTCCGACGCTCAATTGATCGCCGAAGCCGCGTCCACCGCCACCACCGACGTGCGTCACGTCTAAGTGGGTGCGAGCTTGCACGACGCTAGGTTCTAGGGTGGCGAGCGACGCCCAGTCCCGCCCATTCAGCGGCAACTCCCGCACGGTGGTGGCATTTACATTGCCCGCCATCGTTGAAGTCGACAGTTCCACCTGCTGTGCTGCGCCCGCCACTTCGATTTGAGTCGATACTTGGCCCACGGCCAGGGCCAAATTGATTTCCTGTTTCTGGCCCACGCTAAGGGTCGCCTTGGTGACTGCCGTGGAGAAGCCCGTCGCGCCTGCGCTGATTTGATATTCGCCAGGGATCAGATTAGGGATGGTGTACGCGCCCGCCGAGTTCGTATTCGTATCGGTCGCCAGCCCAGTGGCGGTGTTTCTGGCCGAAACCTGCGCGTTCGCGATCGCGCCTCCTTGCGCGTCGGTGATAAGCCCGGAAATAGTAGCTCCCGACACCTGCGCTCGAAGCCGGTACGTGCTCGCGGTAGCGAGCACGATGAAAAACACAAACAGGGCGACTCTTCTGTTCATGGAGACTCCTTTGTGATTGGCAGGTAAGGACTGACAGGTGAGTGAATGGGCAAACGATCCGCGGGGAACTAACGATCGCGTGCAACTGGGACGTTAGATACCGCATCGGGCCCTATCCTCCCCGAAAACACTTCAACAAGGAAGCCGCGGTCAAAATAAACTGGCAACAATTCTGTTCCAAGCCATACCGGAAGTCAAGGAGAATTGCGGTGACTTTGATTTGTTTCAGTAGCTCTTTGGGGCTACGGCACGAACCCAAAATTCGTCTATTGCGAATTCGCCCTGCTTGCTGAACCGGGCCGTTGTCCCTTCACGTCCTCGATATAGGCGCGCAGAACCTCGGCGACGCTCCACGCTTGTGCAATACAGCCTGCCGGATAATGCGGGACATCGCCGTCGAACACCTCGGAAATCTGGGCCAGCCCCGCTTGCCAGAGGTGATTCCTCAGAGGATCAAGAAAGCGGCCGGCTCGTTCGCGAACCGCGTCATCATGACCATGTACCTTGAGATACGCGCTTAAGAAAGGCCCCAGCAGCCATGGCCAAACGGTTCCCTGGTGGTACGCCGCATCGCGGCTCCGCGGATCGCCGGCATAGCGTCCTTTATAGCTCGGATCGCGCGGCGACAGCGTACGCAGTCCATACGGGGTGAGCAGCTCCCATTCGACGACGTCCACAATGCGACGTGCTTTGTCATCTTCGACGACGGCATGCGGCAAGCTGACCGCGAAAATCTGGTTGGGCCGGATTGAAGCGTCCGGTCCGGATGGCCCGAGGACGTCGTATAAGCAGCCTTCCCGTTCGTTCCAAAACACGGATTCGAAGCTTGCGCGCGCTTGCGCGGCAAGCGCCGCATAGTGGGCTGCCTGGTCAGGTTTGTCAAATACGCGGGCCAGGTGTTCCATTACACACAGCGCGTTGTACCAAAGCGCTTGGATCTCAACCGGTTTACCTTGGCGCGGCGTTACTACCCAGTCGCCCACCTTGGCGTCCATCCAGGTGAGCTGGACACCTTGCTCTCCGGCTTGAAGTAAACCATCGGTATCGACTCGGATGCCATAACGCGTCCCGCGCTCGTGCCAGGCGATGCTGTCTGCGAGCGCCGGATAAATTTCCGTGCGCACGAAATCGTAGTCGCCGGTGTAGCGCAGGAATTCCGATACGGCATGAAACATCCAGAGCGTTGCATCCACGGTGTTGTACTCCGGCTGCTCGCCGGCATCCGGGAAGCGGTTGGGAAGCATGCCCTGATCCATGCAGTGGACGAAGACACGCAGGATATTTCGCGCGATGTCAAAACGTCCGCTTACGAGCGTCAGGCCTGGCAGCGAAATCATTGTGTCGCGCCCCCAGTCGCAGAACCAGTGGTATCCGGCGATGACGGAGTTTTGGTCGCCGCGCGATACCACGAACTGGTCTGCTGCCGAGATCAGGGCTTTCGCGAACACGTCGTGGCCCGGCTCAGTGCTTGAAACCCGCTCACGGCGCTCAATCTCCTCGTCCTCCAAAATTGGGGCTTCTGTTGCTTCGCGCGCGGCAGTGGAGGCGATAACGGTAGCACGCCCTGGCTGCGAGATAGTGAATCGCAGCAGGAACGGACTATGGAGATCTTCCATAAAATCCAGACCGCGCTCTCGTTCCCGATCGTATTCAAAGTTGTAGCACCAGAACCCCTGCATCTCGATGGCCGCCGCATCGTGCGCGAAATGCAGGCTCGGCAGTCCTTCGTACGGTGTTATGGTGGCCACGCCGGCGGAGGTGGCGACGTCGGTACGAATTACCGGGTTAGCATGCGTGGTCGCGTGATAATCGCGGAACGCAATTAAGGGCCGTATCTCGAGTTGGGTGGGGCGTCCCGCCAGATCGCCGGATATCCCGTACTGAAGCACCACGGAATTCTCGCCATGAATCATGAAGACCGATTTTTCGATCTCGATATCCTCCACCCGATAGTTGAAGACGGGAAACGGGTCCAGCCGGAATGACTGCAAGAGCAGGTGGCCCTGCGGGTGGACTGCGCCCGGATACTGATTAGCGCTCAGTTCAAAACGTTTCCCGTCCAGGACGAAGGTTTCTTCCAATTTTGAAAGCAGCACGTAGCGGGCGCCCGGCGGTTTCGTTGCCGCAACCAAGAGCCCGTGGTATCGCCGCGTATTGAGGCCCGTGATGCTGGACGAAGCAAAGCCGCCAATGCCATTGGTTTCCAACCACTCCAGCTTGCTTGCTTCAGACAGGTCGGAGCAGATGGTGTGATCGAACTCGATGAGCGCGCTCACGGGCGGTTAGCTCATCATATAAAAGACCGGCGCGCTTGTGTGGGCGTCAGCGGTCAGTGCGTCATCGCGTAGACGATGTAGTTAACCCTGATTCGCAATCCAAGCGCCGGAAACTCAGCACGCCGGAGCGGCGAGAAACTCCGACATTCCGGCCAGCATCTAAAAGGAGGGTGTCGAGACGATATGTCCTTTGTGCCTCTTGATATTGAACAGCGGGAAAAGGATGGGATCGTCATCCTCGACCTGAAGGGACGGATTACGCTGGGCGCCGAAGACTCGCGGCTGCATCAATGTCTCGAAAACTTGCTTCAGGCCGGCCGGAGAAACGTCATTCTGAATCTTCGCGAAGTGTCTGTGATCGATCATGCCGCCGTCGGGCTACTCGTAATGTGCGCCGAGGCGTTTCAGAAAGCGCGCGGCAGGATCGCTCTGCTGAACGGTGTGGGGGACCAGGTTGCCGCCGATGACGTTCTCAAGCTGGATACCGAAGTGCCCACCTATACTGAAGAGCAGGACGCGGTAAATAGCTTTTTCCCGGAGCGTTCTGTTCCGCAATACGATCTACTTGCGTTTCTGGAGGAAATCAACGAAGGTGACCGGGACCAGGAGCCGCAACACGAGCTAAAAGACGATGCCGAAACGCACTCCGGCAAACGGTAAAACGACATCGAATCTCAAGGAGTACCGCCGAAAGCGGGACTTCGAGGTAACGCCGGAGCCGAGTGGTGCGCGCACGGGCGGCGGTCCCGCGAAAAGTCGTTTGTTGTTTGTCGTTCAGAAGCATCAAGCCTCACACCTGCACTACGATTTCCGCCTGGAATGGCGCGGTGTGCTGCTATCTTGGGCGATCCCCAAAGGCCCATCGCTGGATCCGTCCGTTAAACGTCTCGCTGCTCAGGTGGAGGATCATCCCGTCGAGTACGGCGGGTTTGAAGGTGTCATACCGGAGGGCGAGTACGGCGGTGGAACGGTCATGCTGTGGGATCGCGGTACTTGGGGCCCCGAGGTTCCTGATGTCGATGCCGCGCTCCGCAAGGGCGAACTGAAATTCACTCTGTTCGGCCAGAAGTTGCGTGGATCGTGGGTGCTGGTGCGTACCAAGCTCGGCTCGCGAACCAAACCTCAGTGGCTGCTGATCAAGCATCGCGACGAGCATGCGTCTTCGGAAGATATCGAGTCGCGGATGCCGCGATCCGTCGCCTCTAAGCGCCTCATGGCTGACATCGCCCGGCTGGGAGCTGGCGATGTGCAAAAGGCAGCCCAAGCGGATCCGCCCCGGAGCCGCGCGCGTTGAGTGATCGCATTCCGTTCCGCGTTCAGCCAATGCTTGCTACGCTCGTTCGCGAGCCGTTCCACAACTCCGGATGGCTCTACGAGGAAAAGTACGACGGGTATCGCCTCCTCGCCTATAAAGAGGGAAGTCGCGTAACGCTATTGTCCCGAAATGCGAAGGACCGCACCGGTACGTTCGGCGAAATTGCTCAGGCTGTTGCGGCGCTTGCCCCGCGTACCCTGTTGCTGGATGGCGAAGTGGTGGCGTTTGACCGCCGGGGCGTGTCGCGCTTCCAGTTATTGCAGAATCTGCAAACGGCGTCCCGGTTCGCTGTTTTTGACTGCCTCTATAGCGATGGCACGGATTTGCGCCGGAAACCTCTGGCCGATCGGCGCGCAGCTCTGGAAAAGGCCGTTCAACCTAGACATCGCGCCATTCTCCTTGCCGCCCGGATAGCCGATAACGGCCTGAAAGCGTATGAAACGGCGCAGCGTAAGGGTCTCGAAGGTGTGCTGGCCAAAGACGCGTCCAGCCCGTATGTCGAAGGGCGTTCGCGCTACTGGCTGAAGTTCAAAGTGCATCAGGAGGACGAGTTTGTCGTTGCCGGTTATACCGCGCCCGATGGTTCGCGCCAACATTTCGGGGCGTTGCTGCTGGGCGCGTACGATCGCGACAAATTGGTTTACGTCGGAAAAGTAGGGACGGGATTCACGCACAAGTCTTTGGCCGAACTGTACCAGACGTTTCAGCCGTTGGTTCGGAGCAAGCCGGCGCTCGTCGATCCTCCCCGAGAGCGCGGCGTCACATACCTCGCACCGCGGCTCGTGGCACAAATTTCGTACTCGGAATTAACTGCCGATCGCAAGCTCCGCCAGCCCGTCTTTCTGGGATTGCGCGATGACAAGCGAGCACGGGACGTTACGATGCCCGGCATCCAATGAAACTGGAGAACGTCATCAGCCATCCGGACAAGGTGTTCTGGCCGGACGAGGGATACACCAAGCTCGAGGTTGCCCGCTACTACCAGGCGGTATTTAGCCAATTGAAGCCTTACGTCGCAGGTCGCATGCTGACGATGGAGCGCTGCCCGGACGGCATGCGCGGCGAATGTTTTTACCAGAAGGCCGCGCCGCGCGGTTTGCCGGCCTCCACGCCCACGAAGCTGATCCGGCATGCCAACCGCGGCGTGCTTTACGTGGTCGGCGGCTCGCTCGAAACGCAACTCGCGCTGGTGAATCTGGGTTGTATCCCCGTGCACGTGTGGGCTAGCCGTGCAGATCGTGAGCGGCAGCCCGATTGGATCGTCTTCGATCTCGATCCGCCATCAGAGGGCTTTGCCGCGGCCGCTCGCGCCGGCCTGCTGGTGAAGGATGTGCTCGACACACTTGGTCTCGCGTCCTTTGCCAAAACTTCGGGAAGCCGCGGGCTGCACGTATTCGTCCCGCTGCCCATCGGCCCCGATTTTGAAGAAGCGCTCGCATTGAGCCGGGAAATATGCGCGCGCGTGGCTGCCGCGCATCCGCGGGAGCTTACGGTGGAGCAACGCGTAGCAAAACGCGGCGATCGCGTTTACCTGGATGCATTTCGGAACAGTTTCGGCGCGACTGTGGTCGCTCCGTATTCGCTGCGGCGCCGTCCGGGCGCGCCGTTCTCTATGCCCCTGCGTTGGGCCCAAGTAAAGCCGTCGCTCGACCCCGCTCGCTTTAATCTTGGAAACTACCAACGAGTTCTGGCAGGCAGCGATCCGTGGGCGGACTTTTTTCGCCGCCGGCAGTCCCTTGCCGGCCTCGCGAAGCGGCTCGCAAGAATCTAAGACCGCGTAAACAACCCATTAATCCCATAGCAGATTCACGCCGCCGTGCTAGACTGTGCAAGCTTGACGTCGACACAGCGCGCACGACTCGAACGGGTAATCGGTCTTCCGGACGCGATTGCCATGGTGGTCGGCGTGATTATCGGCGTCTCCATCTTCGTGCAGCCGGCCGAGGTCAGCCGCTATGTTCCGAGCATTCCGGGCATCTTCGCGGTCTGGTTTGGCGCCGGCCTGCTCACGCTGTGCGGCGCGCTGGTATGCGCCGAACTTTCATCGGCGTTTCCGCGAACGGGCGGTGTGTACGTATTTCTGCACGAGACCATCTCGCCGGCGGCGGGGTTCCTGTGGACTTGGGCGATGTTTTGGATCGCGCATTCCGGAATCATCGCGGCCAGCTCCGTTGTTTTCGCTCGCTATGCCAGTTCGTTCCTACCGCTGGGGGACTTGGGCCTGCGCCTGGTCGCGATCGCCGGAATCCTGCTGCTATCGGCGCTGAACTATATCGGCGTGCGGCAAGGTAGCGGATTTCAAACCGTGGTTACAGCGCTCAAAGTGGCCGGCATCCTCGTAATTCTTTTGCTGGCGGTTGTGCTGGGACGATCGGCGCCTAGCGCCGGCCCGCCAGCGGCAGTAGTAGCGCCGCGCTATTCCGCGTCAGATTTCGCGCTGGCCGTGGGCGCTGGGCTATTCGCCTTCGGCGGCTGGCACATGGTGACCTATTCGGCGGATGAAACCCAGCGGCCTGAGCGGACCATTCCGCGCGCACTTCTGATCGGCGTGTTGACGGTGAGCGCCAGCTACATAGCGCTAAATGCCGCGTGCCTCTACTTGCTTCCATTGGACCGCGTGATCCACTCCAACCGCGTCGCAGCCGATGCCGCCGAAGTACTGATCGGGACCAAGGGTGCCGCAGCCATTTCATTCCTGGTTCTGATTTCTGCTTCTGGCGTGCTTAATGGCGTGATTCTTGCTGGTCCGCGCGTTTACATGGCGATGGCGGAACGTTACCCCCGGCTCGCCTGGATGGGCGCAGTGCACCCGCGTTTTCACACACCGCACATCGCAATTGTCGCGCAAGCAGTCTGGTCGACGATCTTAGTTGCAACAGGTACCTACCGGCAGTTGTTCAGCCGCGTCGTGTACACCGAATGGATCTTCTTCGCGTTGATGACTTTCGGCCTGCTGCGCGCGCGCCGGCGCGCCAACTACGATCCGCCTTATCGCACGCCGCTCTACCCTTTCGTCCCGGTGCTGTTCATGGCAGCGGCAGTGGGCGTAGCTTTCTATCAGATCGCGGCAGATCCGTGGCAAGCCTCCGCCGGTATCGCCTTCGTTTTGCTAGGATTGCCGATTTACCGCTTCTGGATCCGAAAAAGCCGGAGCCCTGCTTGAACCATGCGTGTTGTCGATTTTCACAATCATTACTATCCGCCCGCGTATCTGGAAGCCCTGCGCTCCGGAGCAAGCACCGTCAAATTGACGACAGATGCCGAAGGCAATCCATGCCTGCATTATCCAGGCGATTACAATGTCGCCGTTCCGGGCCACCGGGACATCGATTACCGCGAGGGTGTCCTGGCCGAACACGGTATTGATCTCCAGGTGATCACCCTGACCACACCCGGTACTCATGTTGAGACGCGGCAAACGGCCGCGCGCCTGGCGAGCCTGGTCAACGATGCCTTCGCCGAAGTGATCGCGCGCAAAAAGCGCTTTACCGCGCTGGCGACGCTTCCGCTCAACGATCCCCACGCCTCCGTTGCCGAATTCGAGCGCGCAACGCGCCAGCTCGGCTTACGCGGCGCCATGGTGTTCAGCAATATCAACGGCGTTGCTCTTGCCGACGAACGTTTCTGGCCGCTGTACGAAGCCGCGGATGCGCAAGAAGCGGTGCTCTACATACACCCCACGAATCCGATCAACGTGGACGCGATGACGCAATACTGGCTGATGCCGCTCACGGGATTCCTCTTCGATACCACGCTCGCGGCGGCCCATCTGGTGTTCGACGTGGCGTGGTCATGCGTAATTCCATGCGTAATTCCGGGGCTCGATCTCGTATATAGTGTATGGTTGCCGTGGTAACGGCCTTTTCGCGTGTGGCGGAGCCCGAGTCTCAGTGCAGCGCGCGTGCACTGCGGCGAAGAGACTCGGAATTCATTGGCGGCTCGTGTCGCGGTATCACTACCGGCTCCTCCGATATCTGGTGTACTGGACATCCAGGCGTGAACAGGCCGAGGACCTCATTCAGGAAACCTGGTTGCGTGTACTGGAACACGCGGGGCAATATAACGGCCGCCTCCGTTTCGAGCCGTGGTTGTTCTCCATCGCACGGAACCTGGCAATCGATTACCTGCGGAAGGAACAAACGGCGACGGCAAAACATCGGCTATGTTTATGTAGACGCGGTGCGGCGCAGCATGCGCCGATTCCCTGGACGGCGCTCGCGGTGCTCATTCCGAACTGCGTTGGGTTCGTGCTCTACTTCGTGTTGCGAAAGCCGATCCTCCATCCGTGTCCCGGTTGCGGGAGCGGAGTTGCAGCAGATGCCGCGTTCTGTCCCCGCTGTGGGCAACCGCAAATGAACATGGGACCGCAACCCTCACGGGAAGAATCTTGAAAAATGAACCGTTGGACCTCGGTGCGCGTACCTAAGGTGGAGAAGGACGAATCTCGAATGAAACCGACCGCTATGTTGACCACAGCGTCGCTGCTCACCGTTGTATTGATGACGATTCACCTGACCGGCGACGTCCTTTTCCGGATAAGCCCGGCGGGTCTCGTGAATCTGTATGCGGTATTCATTTTGGTCGTCCAGCTATATGGAACATTGGTGCTGGCCGGGAGACGTGCGGGATACATCATCATCTTCCTCGGGTCCGCCCTGGGGCTGTTCGTCGCTGTCATTCACATGAAAGGACCGCACGGTGTTCTCGGTGGCAACATAGGCACCTCAGGCCAAGCTTTCCTTTTCGTGTGGACACTCCTGGCGTTGGGCATTACCGCAACGTTCTCTATTATCCTGTCGGCGAGCGCACTGTTGCGCTTGCCCTGGCGCCGGAGCCGCCGCGCGTCAACTGCGGCATGATGCCCGTTGCTGATATTTCGGGCGGAGCGAACCGGGCTTCCGCCGCCATTCTCACCAGCTCCCAGAACAGATTGGGCGGACCGTAGTTACTTCTTCACGTATTTCTTCAGATCCTTGGGACCGACCTCGGCGCCATAAATCACACCCTTTGAATCCACGGCCACACCTTCCGCGGCGCTAGTGCCCTGCGGATTCTCTTGCGGGTCGGGGATGAAGGCCATGACGGAGCCGTCTTTGACGCTTCCGATGCGCATGCCGCGCTTCCAACCGCCTGGATGGTTGCTCGGCTGCGACTCCGAATCCGCCACGTAGATCATGTCGTGCTTAGCGTGGGTGTTCAGCCGACGTTTTCTCGATAATCAGCAACAAGAGAAGCAGGGGAACTCACAAGATAACCGTGGTGTCTAACCCGCCATGAACCACATCCTGAGGAGCGCTTCACTGTGGAGTCGGGGCCTAAGGCTTTGTGTTGGAATGATGTTCGTCCTTGGAACAGTTTATGGCTGCGGATGTACAGAACCCGCAGTAGAAGCTAAAAAGAAATCCGCCGATGTGGTTTTTCGTGGCACGATTGTCGAATTAAAGAATTCAGACCGGCCCCTCACGATACCCACCACAGCAGTAGATGACACCAGGAAGATAGCAGTCTTTCGCGTGATCCGTGTTTGGAAAGGCGAAGTGGGTGAGATGTTCGAGATGCCAGCCGTAAGAGAGACATCCGCGTGTATTGGTTTCTGGCCTGCGTACCTCAACGTCGGCAGCGAATTGATCGTGTACGCAAACAAAATGGGTTCAGAATATTACACCCGTATCTGCGGTTACCACAAACCGCCTGTGGATGCCAACGACAAGGATGTTAAAGACCTTGCGGAACTAGGCCCAGGAGAAATCCCCCAGGAACCCAAACCGGCGAAATAGTGGCCAGTGCTCAGAATACGGCCATCGACACCTGACTGCTGGAATGGGAGGATGGCAAGCGGGCCGATAAAGACGTATGGAGCCGAGGGGAGGGCAAGGTGGGAGCGGTGTGAGGGCTGTGCAATAGAATAGAAACGTGCTTTTCAGGTGCGCTTTTCTATTCTGTGCATCGGTTCCTATTCTCGCATGGCAGTGTGACTGCGTCGATATTGGAGCCGCTCAGTCCAAAAGTGGTGCTGAAATCGTTTTTCAAGGTGTAGTGGATTCGTTTCATGATCTGCCGAATGGTCATCCCGTCGTAGTTTTTCATGTCAGCCGTGTATGGAAGGGCCGTGTGACCGCAAAATTTGAAACGCCGGGTTTAGTCGGTGATTGTGCAGGGTGGCATCCCGGCCTTCTTAAAATCGGAAATGAATTGCTGGTGTTCGCGGCACATTGGCCACCTGACAGAGACTACCCGCCGAATTCGTACTGGCCACAACCATGTGCGACGAAGCTAGTAAGGGACGCCACGGACCTTAAAGACCTAGGATCAGGAGAAAAGCCGAAGTAACTACGCTTGTTGCGATGAACTTGTTCGCATGATCCCTTGATTCTGCGCCGAACGTGAAACGAACGAGCGATCCTGGTGCTGGAACACCGTGCCAGCGGTGCAAGGTCGAAGCTCGGAGCAGGGCCAGTGTGGATGGCGCAGGTGAAGCGATGCGGACGCCGATCCGGTGCGTAGCGGATGGCATTCTCGACCGCCTGGTCCACAACGCACACCGAATCGAGATGCGGGGCGATTCGATGCGCAAGAATCGCGTGAAACCGAAGGCGTTCCATCATTTAATTGCTCGTCGCGCCGACTGCAGGTCTGAGGCCCAAGGCCATAGTGGTTCGGGATCCTTGTACGTCCTGTTTGGAGTCGGATACAAGCGACGATTTGGAACATCAATCGCCACCAGAAATCGGTGCAGAAAACCCGATCCGATCAAGCCATCTGGCTGGCTCCCGACGGGAGCACCAGATCGAGTCTGAAATAGCATAACGACTGGCTCCATGGCCACGGAGCCAACCGAAAGACGGCGAATTGTAGTCGCTAGAGATCGATCCTTCCTCCGTACCCTCACCTCGAAACGGAGGGTGAATGAGGGTAATTACTCTGTTAAGAATTTTCTCCCTGTCAGCAAATGCCTTGGTGAGAGACAGGGCGTAATCCGCAATGGCAGTATCCAACAACAGGCGTGCATCTCGGGCGTCACGCGGTTGCAAGAGCAACCTTCCAGTAATCATCGGACGACGGCTGCTGTCGAGTACAAGTGGAACAGTGGCCACTCCTCGCTACATTCGTAGTGGAAATCGACTATTTGACGCCAGTCATCCGGCTATATCGATATTGTTGCTGAACATGATACTAGCCCGAAATGGGTGCCGGAGCGCTGCTAGCGCTCGGTGCCAGGGCACCGACTTGTGGCAAGTCCCGTCACATCGCGCTGCCGTGGCCGGCGGTCGGCAATCCTACCAGAGCGTTGGCTCAGGCCGCGCTAGTTATGCACGGTCCGGAAAAACGTCGGAGGTAGCGGCGCCCCACTTTTGGGCGACGTGGCTCTGGTAATCGCCTCGTACGTCCGGTCGCCCTTGCTTGCTGTGGGATGCAACTTCCCACCAGCTCCCAGAACAGATTGGGCGGACCGTAGTTACTTCTTCACGTACTTCTTCAGATCCTTGGGACCGACCTCGGCGCCATAAATTACACCCTTTGAATCCACGGCCACACCTTCCGCGGCACTAGTGCCCTGCGGATTCTCTTGCGGGTCGGGGATGAAGGCCATGACGGAGCCGTCTTTGACGCTCCCGATGCGCATGCCGCGCTTCCAACCGCCTGGATGGTTGCTCGGCTGCGACTCCGAATCCGCCACGTAGATCATGTCGTGCTTATCGATGAAGATGCCGCTCGGGCGGCTGAACTGGGACCACTGGTCAATGAAGTTGCCGTCCTGATCGAAAATCTGGATGCGGTTATTTCCGCGATCGCAAGCAAACAAGCGTCCGCCGGAATCGAATGCCAAGCAATGCGGCACGTTGAACTCGCCCGGACCCGATCCCTTTTTGCCAAAAGCCTTGATGAATTTGCCGTCCTTGGTGAACTTCACAATGCGGGCATTGGAATTTTGGCCGTGGCCGTCGGCGACGAAGATGTCGCCATTAGGCGCGACGATCACTGCCGAAGGTTGATTGAAGGTATCCTCTCCGTCGCCGGCGACTCCGGCCTTGCCGAGTGTCATCAGCACCTTACCGTCCGGGCTGAATTTGAACACCTGCTGGCCTTTGCCGTTCTTGCCCTGGCCATCCGTCACCCAAATGTCGTTATCTTTGTCGACATAGATCCCGTGCGGGAAGACGAACATGCCCGCGCCGAAACTTTTGAGCAGCTTGCCGGAGGAATCGAATTCCAAAATCGGCGCCAGGTCCGAGCCGGCGCAGGAGTTGGCGCCGCACCGCTCTGCGACCCAGATATGATCGTGCGAATCGACGGCCACGCCAGCCGCGGATCCCCAGGTTCGACCTTCGGGCAGCTTGGCCCAGTTTTCAATGGTCCTGTAAGGATTGGGCTGGGAATTGGGTTCGTTCGATGCTCCAAAAGCCAGCGTGATGGCGCTCGCTGCAAGCGCGAATCGGACGGCGGTCCCTGTCATAGGCCTCCTCTTTGCGCCACTAATTGTATCGCTTGCTCAGTCTGGCTGCTGGAATGTCCGTTGCGAGTTCGCCGGAGCCTGTTGACCACCATCGATGGCGGCTATTCATGCGACCTGGGCTGTCGGCCGCGCCTGGTTGGTGAAGGCGGCGCGATGAACCGGGCGCTCTTTCGACTAATCCGAGGCGGTCGTTTGCGCGGAGCGGCTGGAATCCCCACTCTGCTGAGCCAGCGGAACGCGTGCGATCGTCACTCGGGCAATGCGGTTGTGGTCCATCTGAAGGATAGTGAACCTTCGCCCGCCATACTCGACACTGTCTCCTTCGCTGGGGATTTTGCCCAATTGAAATAACAAAAAACCGGCGAGGGTTTCGAAGCCAGCATCGCCGGGCAGTTCGAGACCGTACTGCGTATCCAAATCCCGGATGGTGGTAGCACCGTCGACCTCAATTTCAGTGGCTTCCGCGGCGGGCCGCGGCCGCTTCACATCGTGTTCGTCACCAATTTCTCCCAGGATCTGTTCCAGGGCGTCTTCGAGCGTAACCAGTCCGACGATGGTGCCGAACTCGTCCACGACAACGGCCATATGCATGTGAGTGCTGCGGAACTCATCGATCAGATCGTTTAGCGGCTTGGTTTCGGGCACCACCAGCGGTTTTCGCATTACGCGGGAAAGATAGAAGGCTCGCATGGGACGCCGCTTCTCGGCGGCGGTCCGGCGCTCTTCCCAGATCCGCATCATGTCCTTGTAATGCACGTAGCCGATGATGTGTTCGGGGTCGCCTTGATATACCGGCAAACGGGAATATTGGTTTTCGCGCATGCGGCGCAACACCTCGTCCAGGCTGGCGTCCACGGACACGGACACGATTGCGTTGCGCGGCACCATGATCTCGCGCGCATAGTAGTTCTGCAATTCGAGCAGGGCCTGGATAGCGTCTTCTTCGAAGCGGTGTAGATGGCCTTCGCGCCGGCTAGAGCTGACGATGAACTTCAGCTCCTCGGCCGAATGGCCGCCTCCGGTGTGGCTGCCTCGCAGCCCGATCCAATGCGAGAGCGCCGCGGCGGATTTCTCGGCGAAGAAGATGAAAGGCGCCGAGATGCGGTCAAAGACCAGCAACGCGGGGGCGACCAAGAGAGCGAGCCGGTCGGCTTTTTCGATGGCCAGGTTTTTGGGGACCACTTCCCCCACCACGACGTGCGCGTAGCTGATGAGCAGAAAAGCGACGGTGAAGCTCAATGCCTGGAGCCAGGGCGTGAACGGCGCAATGAGCCAGGGACTGAATACCGACAGCAGGAGATGATAGACGGTGCCTTCGCCGGCCCACCCCAGTCCCAGGCTAGCGAGGGTAACGCCGACTTGAGTCACCGACAGCAGCCGGGCGGGATTGGCCAGCAGATTGATGGCGGCCTGCGCGGCGACTTGGCCTTCGGCCGCCAGAGCGCGCAGCTTGCTCTTGCGCACGGAGACGAGCGCAACCTCGGCGGCGGCGAAAAAGCCGTTCAGCGCCAGGACCGCCGCAAGAATGATGAACCGGTACGGCATACGAGTGGAAGAGTCAGCCCGCCGGAAGCGCCAGATGGCATTTTTTCGTGACGGGGCCCGTGCCAGCGCGATACAGTGGAGTTTCCCCGATGCACCTTGGACGAGTGGTCAAGCTCATCAACTTGAGCATAGCGGTTTTGTTGTTGCTGCTTCTCATCGCGGCCTACTGGTTTGCTTACCGGCCGCTTCCGCAAACTTCAGGACAAATCGCAGCTCCGATTTCGGCGCAGGCCACCATCGCGCGGGATTCGCTGGGGGTACCGCACATCAGCGCGGCGAGCTGGGAAGACGCGATTTTCCTGCAAGGGTTCGTGACAGCGCAGGATCGGCTGTGGCAGATGGATGCCTTGCGGCGTCTGGCGGCGGGGGAGTTATCGGAGATTGTCGGCCCGCCGGCGCTGGAGCTGGATCGAGAAGCGCGCCGCCTTCGCATGCGGCGCATGGCGCGGGATCACTACACCCGATTGCCGCCGGGCGACCGGGCGGTGTTGGCGGCTTACGCGCGCGGTGTGAACTATTTCATCGAGACTCATCGCGGCCGTCTTCCGCTGGAGTTTACGTTGTTGCGTTACGATCCACGGCCCTGGACGATCGAAGACACGTTGCTGTGCGGGCTGCAGATGTACCGGAATCTGACCACCACCTGGCGGGAGGAGCTGCAGAAGGCTGCCATGCTCGCTAGCGGCGATGCCAGCAAGGTGAATTTTTTGTTTCCGGCGCGCATCGGGACCGAGTTCCAACCCGGCTCCAACGCATGGGCCGTTTCAGGCCAGCATACCGCCAGCGGCAAACCCGTTTTAGCGAACGATCCGCATTTGGAATGGGGCATTCCGTCAACGTGGTATCAAGTGCATTTACGAGCGCCCGGCCTGGACGTGGCCGGCGTTTCGCTCCCCGGAGTTCCGTGCGTGATCATCGGCCACAATCAGCGCATCGCGTGGGGTGTCACCAATCTTGGCTACGACGTCGAAGATCTTTACATCGAGAAAATCGACCCCCGCACGGGGCGCTACCTGTTCCGGGGGCAACTGGAGCAGGCACGCGCGGAGACCGAGTGGATCGCGGTAAAGGGCCAAAGGCCGCTCGAGTTCCGGCAGTGGGTGACGCGGCATGGCCCGGTTATGATTTCCGAGGGCGGGCGTTTTCTTGCGCTACGCTGGGCGGCCGCGGAGCCGGGCTCGTTCCAATTCCCATTTCTGGACCTGAATCGCGCATCAAACTGGAGCGAATTCAATGCGGCGCTAGCGCGTTTTCCGGGCCCGGGCCAAAACTTTGTGTACGCCGACGTGGATGGAAATATCGGCTATCGCGTGACCGGGAAACTTCCGATCCGCCGGAACTACGATGGCGACGTTCCGGTGGACGGCAGCTCCGGTGATTACGAATGGGACGGATACATTCCGTTCGATCAATTGCCCACGTTCTATAATCCGCCGCAAGGCTGGATCGTCACGGCCAATCAGAATCCGTTCCCTGAGAATTTTCCGTATCGCGTGCACGGCAATTTCGCGCCGCCGTATCGCTCGCAAGAGATCCGCAGATTGCTCACTGCGCGTAACGGATGGAAGGCGTCGGATATGTTGACGGTGGAGAAAGATGTTTACTCGCCGTTTTTGCATCACCTGGCCAAAATAGTCGTGGCGGCCTACGATCGGTCAAAGCCGGCGGATGCCAGCTTGAGCAATGCCATCGGCCTGCTGCGGCCGTGGAATGGGCAGATGGAGAAAGGCACGGCCGCGCCGATGTTGATGTCGGTGGTGTATCAGGCGCTGCGAAGACGCGTGGCGAACTCGGCCGCGCCGGGGAAGGCCGAGCTATACAACATTCAGATGGCGCCCGCCGTGGTGGAGAAGATTCTAGATACGAGTGGACAGGGCTGGTTCCAGGATGTGGACGCGCTGCTAATGCGATCCCTGGCTGAGGGAATCCAGGATGGGCGGCGATCGCAGGGCTCCGACGTGAAGCGGTGGAATTACGGGGTGTACAACGAGCTAACGATCCGGCACCCAGTAGGGGACAAGCTGCCGTTGATCGGGTCGTATTTCAATATCGGACCTGTTCTGATGAGCGGGTCATCGACCACCATTAAACAAACCACAATGGTGCTGGGACCATCGATGCGGTTTATAGCGGACCTGGCTAATTGGGACGGGTCGCTCAACAATCTCACGATCGGGGAGTCCGGGCAAATCCTGTCGCGGCACTATAAGGATCAGTGGGACGCGTATTATGTAGGGCGGAGTTTTCCGATGGAGTTTCGGAAAGTGGAGGCGAAGGAGACGCTCACGGTGGTCGCGAGGTGAGCCAACGCCGGTAGACCGTCTGCCAGTTGCGGCGCCTCGTTGGAGAAACATTTGACATCGTGCCACACTGTGTGGACCATTGAATAAAGCGCGCGAGTGTTGGTGTGGATTAAAGGTTGCCGACGATCCTGCGTTCGGGCACTTTGGAGGAATCATGAAAGGGACCGTAGTCGCAGTATTTGCGGGCCTTGGGTCGTTGCTGTTTGTCGCGCCGGCATTAGCCCACCACGCGTTCGCGGCAGAGTTCGATGCAAACAAGCAGGTCAAAGTCTCGGGAACTGTTACGAAGCTTGAGTGGACCAATCCGCACGCATGGCTCTACGTCGATTCGAAGGATCAAAACGGCAACATCACAAACTGGAGTTTCGAGCTGGGCAGCCCGAACTCTCTCGTTCGCCGCGGTTGGAGGCGGACATCATTAAAGCCTGGAGATCAGGTCGCCATAGAAGGTTTTGCGGCTAAGGACGGCAGCAGCACGGCTAACGCGCGCAGCGTCACGCTTCCAGATGGCCGTACGGTGTTTGCCGGTTCCCAGAACACGCCCGGGGGATCTGACCAGTAAACGCGGGCAAGACCAGGTTACTTTCCCACCAGGTGCTTGGCGTCGATATTGTTCTCGGCGCAGACGTATTCCATGACGTCTTCGTCGGGCGCAAGATCCCACACCATGTGAACGTGCCACGGCTTGTCGAAGGCTCCGGGATCCTCGACAGTCACGTCAACCTGCATGTGCCCGTAGTCGGTACGGCGATAGCGTTCGATTAAGTGCAGTTGTTCGGTGTGCGCGTACATGTCGACCACGCCCTTGTCATTGAAGTTCGCGCGATCGACGACCAACGTGTCGCCTTCCCAATGCCCGATAGAATGACCCAGCCAAAAGGCATCATCCTGGGTTGGATGTTTGCGGCCATCGAGATATATCTGGCGGAAACCGATCACGTCATCCTCGGTCAGAATCACTAACAGCGCCGGTGTTTGGACGAACTTGCGGAGGAACGGACCGTTTGGCAAAAGTGTCGAGGGCAAACAGGAGACGCCGGGAAGATCCTTGAAATTATTTGCAATGAGTTCTTTGGCTTTAGCCGCGACCCAGGGCTTCAGGGCGGGGTCTTCCGGATACAGATCGTCGTTCCCGTTCCAGACGCCGGATAGGTCGGGATGTCCGTCGGCGGTGCGCGGGACTGGACCGGTAAGTTTGGCCGCGCGTTCACGAATGTCGTGGTTGTAGGTGAATGGGTCGTCGCCCAAAGTTCCGAAGTTGCCGTCGCCGAGCTTGATGTCGACCTTAACCGCGGACGCCTCGCTTACGCTCACACCCATTTGCGTGAACGGAAGGTAGCGAAATCCGGGGTACTTAAGTGTCACCGTGTACGTTCCGGCGGGCAGGCCGGTGATCGAATACTCGCCGCCGCTGCCGCTCAAAGTGCGATAAGGCGTGTTGGTGTCTACGTTCATGGCTTGGATGGGAGCGCCAACGATCCCGGAGCTGCCTGCTCCGGTGACGCGGCCGCTGATGGAACCGGGTTTCTGGGCCGCCACAGTCACGCAGAAGAGAAGTAACACAAGACAAAGCCTCGGGCGCATTGCAGGGATAGTAACACAATGACTTCAAGCTGACCGTTCGAAGGTGTTTGCGGAGTCTTGTAAACTGCTAGTCGCGCTAATCCGGCGCGCGCTCGATAGATTACGCGACGGTAGGTTCGGGGACCGGGTGTTTGACGTGCTTCTTGCGGCGGGCGCGCGTTTTTTCGAGGATGGCGGCCATGTAGGTGTAGAAGACCGGGGTCAGGTACAAGGTCACGAGCTGGGAGAACAGCAGGCCGCCGACGACGACCAAACCGAGCGGCTGCCGGGCTTCGCCGCCGGCGCCATAACCGATTGCGATAGGCACCGCGCCTAATAGCGCCGCCATGGTGGTCATCATGATGGGGCGGAAGCGGATCAGGCAGCCTTCATAGATCGCTTGCAATGGGGCGAGGCCCTGCTTGCGCTCGGCTTCCAGCGCGAAGTCGATCTGCATGATCGCGTTCTTTTCCACGATGCCGATCAACATGATCAAGCCGACGAATGCGTAGATGTTCAGATCCATGTGGAACAGATAGAGCGTGATCAGAGCCCCGAAGCCGGCCGAAGGCAGACCGGAGAGAATCGTGAGCGGGTGGATGTAGCTCTCATATAGAATTCCGAGCACAATGTACACCACCAGGATGGCGACGATCAGCAGGACCCACAGATTGCCCAAGGAATTTTGGAAAGCCTTGGCGGCACCTTGAAAGTTGGTGCTGATGGTTTCCGGCAGAGTTTGTTTGGCGAGCGTTTGAATCTTGGCGACCACATTTCCGAGCGAGGCGCCCGGTTTGAGGTTGAAAGAGACGGTAACGGCAGGGAGTTGGCCGTAGTGGCTGACCGCTTGCGGTCCGATGTCCTGGTGCAACTTCGCCAAAGTATCCAGGGGAATCAGAGCACCGGAGGATGCCTTAAAGTACAGCATCGAGAGCGCGTGGGGATCCAGGATGTATTTGGGATTGAGTTCAAGTAGAACTTTATATTCGTTGATCGCGGCGTAAATCGTGGATACCCAGCGCGGGCCGTAAGCGTCGTAGAACGCGTTCTCGATGGAGCTGGCATTCACCTGCAGCGCCGCCGCTTTATCGCGGTCGATGGTGACGTTGACCTGAGGGCTGATGACCGCCAGATCCGTGGTGACGTCCTGAACCTCGGGGAGCTTTTCGATCTCTCTCTCGAGCCGGGTAGCGCCCGCATACAGCTCTTTCTTGTCGGGCGACTGCATTGAGAACTGGTACAGGCTCTTGGTGACCTGGCCGCCGATGCGGATGGTGGGCGGGTTCTGCAGGTACACGCGCATGCCGGGAAAGATGGAGAGTTTAGGCCGCAGATCCTCGATGATTTGGTTCACCAGTTCGTCGCGCTCGGCACGCGGCTTGAGATGCACCACAAGCTCGCCGTAGTTGGGTCCACCGAGCGTGGACGCCGACGTGCCACCCACCGTGGACATCAAGGCCAGGACGTTTTTGTTGGTGCGAAACACCTCCGCGACGGCCTTTTGGTATTCGACCATTTGATAATACGAGGTGCCCTGCGCGGCTTCGGTAACGGCGTAGATCTGGTCGGTGTCCTGATCGGGTATGAAGCCTTTGGGGATAGTGACGAACATCAGCAGCGTGCCGGCCAGCACCAGCCCCGAGGCCGCCATGGTGAGGCCGCGGTGCCGAAGGACGATTTGCAGCGTGCGGTCATAAACGCGCAGCATGCCTTCAAAAAAGCGTTCCGTCACGCGGTAGAACCAGGAATGCTTTTGGTGCTCGGGCGAGCGCAGGAAGCGGCTGCAGAGCATGGGCGTCAATGTTACGGACACGATGCCGGAAATCAGAATTGCGACGCAGATGGTGACGGAAAATTCGCGGAACAGCCGGCCCAAAATACCGCCCATGAAGAGCACCGGAATAAACACGGCCGCCAGAGACAGCGTCATGGACACGATGGTGAATCCGATTTCACCCGAGCCATCGAGCGCGGCATGCAGAGGCTTTTCGCCCATTTCCATGTGCCGGAAAATATTCTCCAGCATGACGATGGCGTCATCGACGACGAATCCGACCGAAAGAATCAGCGCCATCATGGACAGATTGTCCAGGCTGTAATGCAGCAGGTACATGATGGCGAACGTACCGATAATGGAAAACGGCAACGCCAGACTCGGAATCACGGTCGCGGATACGTTGCGGAGGAAGAGGAAAATCACCATCACCACCAGGCCGAGAGTGAGCAGCATGGTGAACTGAACGTCCTTGTAGGATTCGCGGATGGTGTCGGAGCGATCGTACAAGACGTCCAAGTTGACCGATGCGGGGATCTCGGAGCGGAACTGGGGCAGCAGAGTCTTGACCGCGTCGGTCACTTGAATGGTATTGGTGCCGGGCTGGCGCTGGATGCCGAGAATGATGGCGCGCTGCGTCCCTTCCGGCGTGTAAAACCAGGAGGCGGTCTTATCGTCTTCGACGCTGTCGATCACCTGGCCGAGGTCGTCCAGCCGGACGGGCGATCCATTGCGATAGGCGACGATAAGCGGGCGATACTGCGCCGCGCTCATCAACTGGCCGCTGGCTTGTAAAGTGAACGCGCGCTGAGGGCCAATGATGGTTCCGGTGGGCAGATTCACGTTCCAGCTTTGCAGCGCGGTTTCGACTTCGTTGATGCCGACCTGATGAGAGGCCAACAAGTGCGGGTCCACCTGGACGTGCACGGCGTATTTCTGCGCGCCGAGCACCTGCACCTGCGCCACGCCGCTGATCATGGAAATACGCTGGGCGATGCGGGTTTCGGCGTATTCGTCCAGGGTCCACAGCGGGAGAGTTTTCGAAGTGACCGCGATGTACAAGATCGGCTGATCGGCCGGGTTCACCTTGGTGAAGGTGGGGGGCGTCGGCATGCCTTGCGGCAACAGGCGTGCGGCTTGGGTGATGGCAGCCTGCACATCCACGGCGGCGCCGTCGAGGCTCTTGCTGAGCGCGAATTCCAGAGTGACCTGCGTCGAGCCGAGCGAGTTGATGG
The DNA here is from genome assembly GCA_035293725.1 of Bryobacteraceae bacterium. GTDB lineage: Bacteria > Acidobacteriota > Terriglobia > Bryobacterales > Bryobacteraceae > Palsa-89. Next base: position 144,540 of record DATGMH010000141.1, on the reverse strand, counting down.
AGGTCATCGAGTCCAGCCCGGCGATATTAGAGAACTGATTTTCGAGCGGGGTCGCGACGGCAGAGCCCATGGTTTCCGGGCTTGCACCTGGAAGGGAGGCGGTCACGAGCAGCGTGGGGAAATCGACGTTGGGCAGGTCGCTAACGGGCAGCGAGCGGTAGGCAACCAGGCCGAAAAGGGCTATGGCGGCCATCAGCAAGCTGGTGGCAATGGGCCGTCGGATGAAGCCTTCGGAAAAGTTCATTTAGACCGCGCTGTCGATGGAAAAATCAGACATGGCAACGGGAGCCGTTTCGAATCCCGACCTACGTGGTTCGGCCAGAGCCTCTGCGGCCACCACCGCCGCCTTCGCCACGGCCGCCCCGGCCGCCGCCGAACTGGACATGGGCGCCGGGCGCCAACCGGAGTTGGCCCTCGGTTACGATTGTTTCGCCGGGTTCCAGGCCGTTATCGACCACCAGGTCCTGGTCGACGCGCGTGCTGGTGGTAACCGGCCGCATTTCGACAGTGCGGTCCTGCTTCACGACGTACACAAACTGGCCATCCTGGCCGGTCTGCACCGCCTGGTTGGGAACCACGACCGCATTCGGCCGCATCGTCAGCCGCAGCGTGACACGTACGAACTCGCCCGGCCAGAGTTTATTGTCCTGGTTCTGGAAAGTGCCCTTCAGCTTGATGGTGCCGGTGGTGGGGTCCACCGTATTGTCGATGAAGGTGAGGACACCGGTCTCAAGGTTAGTGGCATCGTCCTGGGGGCGCGCCGTTACCGGCAGCTTGCCCAGCGCCATGTACTTCTTAATATCTCCAAGCTGCGCTTCCGGAACAGAAAACGTGACGTAGATGGGATGGACCTCGGCGATGGTCATCAGCTCCATAGTGTTCGGCGCGACGATGTTGCCTTGCTTGACGGCGAGATTGCCGGTGCGGCCGTCGATGGGCGAGCGGATGGAGGTATATCCCAACTGCACTTTCGCGTTTTCGACCATCGCGTTGGCATTTTCAACAGCGGCTCTAGAGGCGACAATCTGGGCGCGCGCGCTTTCAATGGCAGCCTTGTCGGCCAGGATGGTTTGTGATAATGCGTCCGAATTGGCATGGATTTGGTCGGACTGCTCGCGCGAGACGATGCCTTGCTCGAATAGCTTGGCATAACGGCCAGCTTCGGTTTCGGCATATTTTTGATTCGCTGTGTCGCGGGCCAGGTTGGCTTGCGCCTGCCCGAGAGAGGCAGTGTCGCGCGCCAGATTCGCTTGCGCCTGGCTGAGCTGGGCTTCCGCCTGGCTGAGCTGGGCCTGGAAGGGACGCGGATCGACCGTGAACAATGGGTCGTCCTTCTTTACGTAATCGCCTTCCTGAAAGTAGACCTTGGTGAGTTGGCCGCCGACCTGAGCCTTTACCGAGATAGTGGAGTAGGCTTCGACGTTTCCGATTACATCGATGTTGACGGGCACGTCTTTTTGAGAAACAGTAGCCACGAGCACGGGCACAGGACCGCCAAAGTCTCCCCTGCCCCGGCCGCCGCGACCCCGGCCGCCCCGGCCGGGCGCGCCGCTGGTGGTCGCATCCGCTTCGGTTTTGCTGCCGCAGCCTTCTGTGGCTAAGAAAGCGAACGTGACCAGTCCAAGCGAGACTGGCGCGAGAAGATAAATCAGCCGTTTCGACACACGCATGAAAAGCCCAACTCCATCCCTAACGTTGATCTAGGCGTCAAGGAACGCCCAGAGGTTACACTTTACAAACCTTTATCCCAAGCCGGAGCTTGATGTTAGCACGCTTTTCGAGCGGCTTATATTCCAGTTTAGCGTAGGGCGACGCGTTCATTTGGAGCACAGGTAACAATAGCGCGCGACCCGGCTTAATTTCTCAGGTCCCGGTTAGTTTCTCAGGTCCCGATTGGTGAAGATGTACTTGCCGCCGCTGCGCGCCAGTTGGAATGACGGCATGCCTTGGAGTTCGTTGGGCCGCTCCTGGTCGGTCCATAAAAAGACCCGTTCGGGGCCGTTCCACAAGGCGGCCAAAGATTGCCGAGTTTCGAAAATATGCGGAGCATCGGGAAATTTGGCGCCATACCAGAGATTGCCGCTGGGTTCGTGCAGAACGTGCAATTGGACGCGGGTATAGAAATTTACCGAGGACGCCAGGTAATACTCGCCATCGACCACGATCACATCTCCCGGCCGAAACTGCTTTTGGATGGCCTTGGCGAGTTCATAAGACGAGAGGATGGGAGAAAACCTGACGAAGGCCGAATGCACGCAGGCCAGCAAGACGACCATCATGGCTGCCAGCATCATGTTGCCGGCAAAGGGGCGCCCACGCCGCCGGAGGGCCCAGTTCAGCGCGGTGCCGAGGAGCAGGCCGAAGGACACGCCCAGGAGCGGTCCGGAAAAGGCGCCGAGCGCCTGCGGTGTGAGGTCCAGTACGTGGCCGAGCGATAAGTTGTATTCATCGGGATTCTTCTTGAGCAAGTCGGCCAAATCGGCGCCAGGCGCAGGAGGATGAGAGAGCGAAAAAAGCGTGATGCCGGCGGCGAATCCGAGAACACCGAAGATAACGAGCGCCAGCGACGAAATGCGCCCAGCGCGACGGTCCGATTCGGTGGCCTCTTTTGAAGATTCGCGGGCCAACCAACCACCCACGAGCAGAGCCATGCCGGGGACGCCTGGGATCGTGTAGTACTCCTGCCGCGTCGAGAAACTGAAGAACCCAAGGATGACGAACGCCCACAGGAAGAAGAGCAGATTCGCGCGCTGCCTCCGATTCAGCGTGGCACCCGGGTTCCGAATGGTTCGCCACCAGGCGGGGAACTCTCGCGAAGATTGAGGGAGGAAGGCGACCCAAGGCAGAAGCCACGCCAGCGTAAGGCCCCAAAAAATCGCCAGCGGGACGGTGTCGTAGCCCGCAGGGACGCGTTTGTTCAGGAACCGCATGATGTGCTCGTTGACGAAATACAGCCAAAGGAAGCTAGGCGCCTGGCCTTGCGCGGGATTCCGGATGGCAGCCAGGATATGCCAGGGCGCCGCAATAGCCAGGAAGACCAGCGTGCTGGAAACGAGACGCAGTTTTAATATGTGGCGGAAGTTTCGCGTGACCAGAAGAAAGATGCCGATGGCTCCGGCCGGGAAAAGCAGGCCGATCAGCCCTTTAGTCAGGACGTTCATCGCGCACGTCGCGGCGAACCCCCAACAAACGAATCGCGATGGTTGCTCCTGTTCGAGCGAGCGCAAGAAAAAGTAGTAACCGAGCGTGAGCCAGAGCGCGATCAAGACCTCGGGGATCAGGAAGCGGGTGTAAATGTACACGCCTAGCGAGGTAGCTAGCGCCAGCCCGGAAAAAAGCCCACCGGTCTCGCCATAGACATGCCGTCCCAAAAGATACGTAGCCACAACAAGTGCCAGGACGCCCAGCATGAGCGGCAAACGGGCACTCCAATCCGCCACTCCAAACAACTTATAGCTGACAGCTTCGGCCCAGTACATCAACGGCGCCTTTTCCATATAGCGAATGCCGTCGGTGTAGATGGTTACCCAATCGTGGCGCTGCACGATCTCGCGCCCGGCTTCGGCGTGCAGAGCATCCACGTCGTCCAGCAAAGCGGGGCTGGAGATGCCGGCCAAGTAGATAGCGGCCCAGAACGCAATCAGTACCAGGACTGAGAATCGCCCGTTCGAAGGGAGGCGGTTTCTTGCCGGTCCGATTTCGGGCTGGATGGTTGCGCCTTTGACACTGGCCATACTGCTTGCGTCCATGGAGGGAATTTTCATTCTACTGAACGGGCCGTTTCGCTTTCTACGCGACGCCTGCTAAGCCCATTTCGAAGTCGATGCCGCTGTGAGGCCATGGCGCATAGGCGCACGCGCGAATCTTGCTTGAACGCGGGCCGTTGGACGAGCGCTCAGTCGGCGCTTGCCCTCCGCGAGGCCGCCGGTTCCGCGAAATCCGGGGTTAGGACGGCGCCATCGGCACGGCGCGCGACCAATCTGCCCCCCTTCAGCAGTTCGTACTTGTTGTCGCGCCAGAGGCTGCGTTTGCAGATGTAGCTGGCGCACCAGATGATGAACCCGTGCAGGTCTCGCAGCGGATAGAGCAAGACCCAGCGCCGGGCGACCCGGTCGCGGGCGGCCCACCAGCCGACGATCCAGCACTCCAGCATGCGGTTCACAAGAGATGCCGCGAACATCGCGAATCCCAGAAGCGGGTATCCCAACAACGGCGCGGCGATAAGGCCCAGGATTCCGTAGGGCACCGCGAACGTGAGGCCCGAACCGAAGTGGCCTTTGGGTCGCGAGTACCGGGTTCCCATTGCCCAACGGAGTTGCCGCTCCCACATGCGATGAAATGTCATGGGCGGGGACATGTGATCGACCACGTGGCTGGAGAGCAGGACTTTGTAACCGGCCTTGTAAATAAAATTGCCGACAACGAAATCGTTGGAAAGATATTCGCGCACGGCGGCGAAGCCCCCCATGCGGGCCAGGGAGTCTTTTCGAACTGCAATGGTGGGGCCCAATGCGAATTTTGTTTCTTCCAGTAGGTTCGACATCAAGACACCGGCGGTGAATTCGACCGACTGGCCGATGGCGTCGAGCTCTGCCCAGGGCCCTCCGGCGCTCTTGCCGCGGAAGGCGCACGTCACGGCACCGATTCGCGGATCGAGAAGCGGGGGCACCACGCTTCGCAAATAATCCGGCGCAACCTCTACGTCGCTGTCGCTCGTGACCAGAATGTCGTAGGCCGCCGCCTGCGCGAGGTGATGGAAACAGAAGTTTTGCGCGTTCGGCCAGGGCGGCGCTCCGGTGACCATGATCCGGCTGGGGATGTGGGGATAACGCGCGCAGACTTCGCGGATCACCGGAAGGGCCGAGTCGTCCGCCTCGTCGGCAGCGAACAGGATTTCGTACTTAGGATAGTCCTGGCGGAAGAAGCTTTCGATGTTCTCTTCCATGCGCGCTTCCTTGCCATGAACGGGTTTTAGGATGGAGACCGGAGGCAAATGCACGGAAAATTTTTCATAGATTTTTCGGTCGCGCTGCGCGCTGCGCCGGAATTGGATGGCGCCAAGAGTCGATAGGACCAGGACAATCGTGGACGCGATGGTTCCGGCTATAGCTATACCTAAGACAACGTACGCGAAAAGCAAACCTCGACTCCTTGAGTGTTAGGCGGCAACGAGCGGCAGGAAATGGGGGTTAGTAACTCCCAATTGCCCTTTCGTTAGTCTAACAAAGGTTCGTGCGACGGCGGTCTTTTGCGCTCGGTAAACGTATCAATGCGGGACGCACGAGTGGGCGCGCCTGGCTACTCGGCCGGGGCTTTGGTTGCGATCAGCTTCTGAATGGACGACAGGAAATCGGCGACCGTTTGGGCGCCCTGGTCGGCGTGCTTGCGATTGCGAACCGAAACGGTGCCGTTCTGGGCTTCGCGATCGCCGACCACCAGCATGTAAGGGATTTTCTGAAGCTGGGCCTCGCGAATTTTCAAGTTTACTTTTTCGCTGCGGTCATCTAGCTCGACGCGGATCCCAGCCGCTTTTAGCTGATTCGCGACAGTCTGCGCGTATTCGTTATGCCGGTCTGTAATGGGCAGGACGGTGGCCTGCACGGGCGCGAGCCACACCGGAAATGCACCGGCATAGTGCTCCACCAGAATCCCGAAGAACCGCTCCACCGAACCGAACAGCGCGCGATGCACCATGAGCGGCTGGTGTTTCTTGCCGTCCTCGGCGATGTACTCCAGGTTAAATCGCCGCGGCAGCGTAAAGTCGAACTGCACGGTTGAAAGCTGCCAGGGCCGCCCGATGGCGTCGAACAGCTTGACGTCGATCTTTGGGCCGTAGAAAGCAGCTTCGTCGGGCACCACTCGAGCCTTGACGTTTAGCCGTTCCACCGCCTGTTTCAGGGCCCGCTCGGCCAGCGCCCATTGATCGGGCGAGCCGTCGTATTTGCCGCTCGCGCCTCCATCCCAGGTGGAGACCTCGGCCTCGTAGGAATCGAAGCCGAACGTGGTCAGCACGTCGATGGCGAACTGCAGGCAATTGACGATTTCGTCCTCGATCTGGGCAGGCGTGCAGAAGATGTGCGCGTCGTCTTGGGTAAAGCCGCGGACGCGCAGCAGGCCGTGCAGAACGCCGGCGCGCTCGTAGCGATAGACGGTGCCGAGTTCGCCCAGGCGCACGGGAAGATCGCGATAGCTGCGCTGGCTGTTGGCGTAAATCAGGATGTGGCCGGGACAGTTCATCGGCTTGAGCTGGTATTCGGCGTCATCCAGCTCCATGGGCTTGAACATGTTCTGGCTGAAAAAATTGGCGTGGCCCGAGGTCTTCCACAGATCGTGACGCATGACGTGTGGGGTAAACACGAGAGAATAGCCACGCGCCAGGTACTGGTCGCGCATCCAGTCTTCGATAATTTTCCGGACTGCGCCGCCTTTGGGATGGAAGAAAATCAGACCCGGTCCAGCGGCCTCCTGGATGCTGAAGAGGTCGAGTTCCTGACCGAGTTTGCGGTGGTCGCGCTTCTTAGCTTCTTCCAGGCGCGTCAGGTAGGCTTCCAAGTCTTTCTTGCTGAAGAACGCGGTGCCGTAGATGCGTTGCAGCCGTGGATTGTGCTCGTCGCCTTTCCAGTAGGCGCCCGCGACCGAGAGCAGCTTAAAGGCTTTGATACGGGACGTGGCGGGCACGTGCGGGCCGCGGCAGAAATCGATGAAATTGGGCCCGAGCGTGTACTCGGAAAAAACTTCATCGGCTTTTTCCTTAATCAGCTCGACCTTCATCCAGTCGTCTGAGTATTTCTTCAATCCTTCGGACTTGGCCGTGAGCTTGCGTTCGTAGGGAAGATTTTTGCCTTGCAGCTCCCACATGCGCGCCTCAATTTTTTCGAGGTCTTCGGGCGTGAAAGGCGTCTCGCGCTGAAAATCGTAATAGAAGCCGGCGTCGGTGGGAGGACCGATGCCGAGCTTGGTTTCGGGGAACAACTCGAGCACGGCGGCCGCGAGCAAGTGCGCGGTGGAATGGCGGTAGACTTCCAGCGCTTCGGGGTTGCGCGAGGTCAGAATTTCGAGCTTAGCGTCACCTTCGAGCGGCCGGGTGAGATCGTACAGTTGGCCATTGACGCGCGCGACCACGGCGTCATCGGCCAACCGCGGGCTGATGGATTGTGCAACATCCATCGGCCGCGCGCCGGCGGGTACTTCCTTTTGACTGCCGTCGGGCAGCGTGACGGTAAGGCTCTGACTCATTGTAAAGTTCAGGGTAACAAGTCTGGATTTTCGTTTCTAGCTGCGAAGCGGTGGAATGGTCAATGCATTCGCCCGGCGCGGGCACTCAAGAATTGCGACCCAACTACCGAGCCGATTGCGCGACGCTTCCCTCCAAGCCGAATGCCCGCTGGAGGCGCGCAGTTGTATCGGCGAAGGCTTCCCGGCCGGTTGTGAGCGCCGCGCCGAAGCTAAAGAAGCCATGCGGCATTCCCGCGTAGCGCTTGATTTCGACCGCCACGCCCGCTTGTTCCAGTTTTCGTCCGTACTCTTCGCCTTCGTCACGGATAGGATCGCATTCGGCCGTGAGAATGAACGCCGGCGGCAGGTTGCTAAGATCGGTAGCGAGCAGCGGCGACGCGAGCGGATTCAATTTGTCGTCTTCATTCCTGAGGTAATGCCCGATGAACCAGACCATGGATGCTTTGGTCAGCAGCGGACCGGCGGCGTTCTCTTCAATGGACGGCGCTTTCATGCGCATGTCTGTGCCCGGATAGATCAACAACTGAAAAACGAGCTTCGGACCTTTCCTGTCGCGCGCGAGTTGCGCAACTACGGTAGCCAAGTTGCCGCCGGCGCTGTCCCCACCTACAGCGATTCTTTCCGGATCGATTCCTAACTCAGCGGCGTGCGCGGCCACCCATTCCGTGGCGGCGTAGCTATCGTCGACAGCGGCTGGGAACTTCGCCTCGGGAGCAAGACGGTAATCGATGGAAGCAACCACGCAGGAAACCTTGTTCGCCAGCGACCGGCAGACGTGATCATGGCTCTCCAGGTCTCCGAGCACCCAGCCGCCGCCGTGGAAATAGATCAGCGCGGGCGCTGGCTTCCGCACGTCCGGCGTATAAATTCGTGCCGGAATGTCCTGAGCCGGCCCGATTCTCAGATCTTGGACCTGATGAACTGGCTCAATACCCATTTGCCTGCGCGCTTCGAGCAGCAGCTTGGACCGCTCCCGCGCGGCCTGCGGCGTCATGGTCTCCACCGGGAGAAGGTTCGTGATCCCGATGGCGTCGAATAAGGCTTTGGCTTGCGGATCGAGTGGCATCGTGCTGATTATCTAACCGAATCTCGAGTGGACGCAACCACCCGAGACTTGTTCCCAAAGACTCTTGCTGGGCGGGCGTGGTCACGGCGTCGGGTCGGTCTCAGCGCCAGCCATCGGCCCTGTGGTAAACTTCCGTTCGCTCGTCCGACCGCCTCGGACCAGGAGTCAATATGCCCGCTGCGAAGCTTCGGCTGGTGATCCTACAAACCGCTGTTCTAACCTCTTTCCTGATCCCCGCCAGCGCCCAGTGGCTGGATTATCTGGACCCCGCCACACCTTTGACGCGGGACGGCAAGCCGGACCTCGCGGCCAAAGCGCCGCGCACGATCGACGGTAAGCCCGACCTCTCAGGCGTCTGGCAAGTGGAACCGCCGCCGCCCGGCGAGATCGAGCGGCTATACGGCAAAGACGTCGCCACGGGTCCTCTGGCTACGGCCGGCGACGACGTCAACCTGCACAGCATTTATTTCATGAACATGTTCATCGATTACAAACGCGGTGAAGAACCACTCACCCCGGCAGCCCGCGCGGCCATGGCCGAGGCGCGCAGACAGCCCGCCGGCGAACGGTCGCCGCTCTCCTACTGTCTTCCCACTGGAATGCCAAACCGCTGGTTCTTCGACCGGCCGCTCACGGTTTTCCAAACCGCGAAGCAACTGGGAATCTACTATGAGGCGGACGGTTATTTTCGCGAGATCCACACCGACGGCCGCAAACTGCCTGTCGACCCGTTCCCTTCCTGGACCGGCTATTCCAGCGGGCATTGGGAAGGCGACACGCTCGTAGTCGAGTCAACCGGGTATAACACCAGGACGCGCCTGCCGGGGGGCTACCCGCACAGTGAAGCGATGCACATCCAGGAACGGTTCCACCGCCGCGACTTCGGCCACATGGATATCGACATCACGGTCATCGATCCGGTGATGCTCACCAAGCCGGTGACGGTGAAGGTCACCGAAATGCTGCTGCCGAACAGCGACATGGTGGAGTACGTCTGCGCGGAAGGCGAGAAGGACGCGGCCAACATGAGCGCAATCCGCGAGGCAACCCAGAAAGCAGCGCCGCCGGCTGCGCCGAATCCCCGATAGTCGTTTTCACAACTCTTGTGTTCTGGAAGCTGTTCATGTGCCATGTAGCGCACGCTTTCGGCGGGCCGCTGTTCACTATGCTGCCGCTTCAGGCACTGGACAGCAGGCATACGTTCGAGCTGCATATGCCCGGCCCTTCAGCTCAGGGCTGGCCGGAATCCGTCAGGATCATGAGGGGAATGGCGGCGACCGCCGCAACCGTGCAGGGGTCAGTCGAAAAAAACATCGGGATTCACAAATGTTTTTTCAATAAGTCAGCAAATCGTAATGTTTTGGGCAGTACAAAGGGGCATGAGGTGCGATTTGCACGTACATACCCGCCACTCCGGCATGTGCAACGTACCCTTGCTCAGCCGGGTCTGCCGGGAGAGGTATAACGACCCTCGGGCCGTCTATGAAACCCTCAAAGCACGCGGCATGGATCTGGTGACCGTCACGGACCACGACTCGATCGGGGCGTGCGAATCCCTGCGGCGCTTCCCGGACTTCTTTCTCAGTGAAGAAGTCACCTGCGTGACCCCGAGCGGTACGGAAGTGCACATCGGCGTTTATGGGATCGAAGAACGCCATCACATCGAGTTGCAGCGCCGCCGCAAGGACATGCCCGCGCTCGCCGCCTACCTTCGCGAGCAGCGGCTGTTCTCGAGCGTTAACCATGTGTTCTCCAGTCTCACGGGGCGCCGCACGGCTTCCGACTTTCAGGTGTTCGAAGACCATTTTCCATGGCTGGAAACTTTGAACGGGCAGATACCCGGATCCAACAACCGCACCGCGGCACGCCTGGCGCAACACTGGAGCAAAGCGCCGGTCGGGGGCAGCGACGCGCACACGCTCGAGTCGCTCGGCTCGACATATACGGCTGTGCCAGCGGCGCAAAATGTTCAGGATTTTCTCGCCGGCCTACGCCGCGGGCAAGGACGAGTGCGGGGCGCTTCGGGAACGTACTATAAGCTCACCCGCGCGATCCTGGAAATCGGTTCAGGCCTGGTACGAGAGCACAATTGGGCTGTGGCGCTTGCGCCGCTGATGCTGTTGGTTCCGCTCGTTACGCTGGCGAATCACTGCAATGAGCTCCTGTTCGCCGCCCGATGGTCGCGCTGGATCGCGGGTGAACGCTTCCGAGTGCGCATGGCCGACCCATTGTTGGAGGCGCTGGATGCGGGAGAATAACGTCCCGGCTAGGAGCTCTTATTGGTGTCGCTGGAGGCCGGTTTCGATTCGGCCGGTTTGGACTCAGACTTGGTTTCCGTCTTTGTGCCCGAATCGGCCGTGCCTTTGCTCCCGGATTCGTTTTTCGCCGATCCGTTCCCGCCCTTGCCCGCATAGTCGGTCACATACCAGCCCGACCCTTTGAACTGAAACGCGGGCGCTGAGATCAGACGTTGCACTGCGCCGCCGCACTGTTCGTGCACCTGCAGCGGCTCATCGCTGAACTTCTGCATCACTTCGAAAACCGCGCCGCACTTATCGCACTTATATTCGTAAAGCGGCATGATTTGTCCTAAACCCTCTTAATGCTGTTGCTGCTGTGGCTGAGGCACGTTGAGCGGCGTCAGCACCGGGCGCTGATCCGAATTGGCGGTGGTTCCGCCCGGCGCAGACGCTAAATCGGTACGGCCCTTGGTGATCACTTCAATCGCCTTCTTCAGCAACAGGTCCTCTTTGGGCTGCTGCGGCTGTCCTGCGATCGGGTTGCCGTCGTCATCAACCGCTGTCGTGTCCGCCTCTACCACCGGAACCGACGGCGTGACACCCGTATCCTGAATGACTTTGCCGGTCGGCGAATAGAATTTCGCCGTCGATAGAATCACGGCTGATCCGTCGTCCATGGTGATGGTCTTGCGGATCGAGGCATCCCCGTAGGTCTTTTCGCCGACCACTTCGGCGCGCTTGTCATCAAGCAGCGCAGCCGCCGCAATCTCGGCGCCGTCCGCAGTCCCGCGATTCACGACAACTACCAACGGGAGGTGGTTCACAGAAGCGCCATCAGCGACGACATCGGCGCGCGGGGATTTCTGGCCCTGCGTGTAGGTAACCTCCTGCCCCTTGTCGAGGAAGAGATCGGCCAGTTTCTCGCCCTGCTCCGGCCCGCCGGTGGCGCAATGCCTCAGGTCGAGCACGAGCTTCTTGGCGCCCTGCTTCTGCAGTTCAGCGAGCTTCTCGGCCACCTGCTGAACGTTCTGCCCTTCCAGGCTCTCCACCTGCACCAGGCCAACCTGCTCATCCATCAACTTCGCCGTTACGGCCGGATACGTGATCACAGCTCGCGTCAGGGTCATTTTCTGCGGCTCCGGCTGCCGGAAACGCAGAACTCCAACTTCAACCGTGGTGCCGGGGTCGCCTGCGAGCAGCAGTTGAGCAAAGGCCAGCGGCATGTCGCGAGTCGCGACTCCGTTAATCGTTTCCAGGACATCGGTTGTAGTCAGGCCTGCCTTCTCGGCCGGGGATCCCGGGATGGAATCCACAATCCCGACGTAACCGAACTTCTTCGAAAGGATGAGCCCGACGTCCGCCTTATGCTCGTCCTTGCTCTTGAGCCACTGTTTGTACTGGTCGGCGTTCAGATAGCTCGCGTAGGGATCGATCGATTCGAGTAGTCCATTCACCGCGCCCAACGTGACGCTTTTCATGTCGGGGTCTTCGACGTAATCGCTCTTGATACGCGAGAGCACCTCGGTGTAAACGGCGAGATGCCGGTAAGTGTCCTCGGGGGAGGCGCTTTTGCCGCGCATAGCTCCGAACAGGAGCACGAAAACGAGGCAAGTGGACGTGGAAGCTACAAAGAACTTGAAACGGCTAGTCATAGATCGGCCTGCAGGCTGCCTAGAACTAGTATAGCGTGGGTCGCCGGGCAGCGTTCCGGCTTGTCTTTGAACGGCCTTCGGTCACAACGGCCGAAGCTAGCGTGCGGGCCATTGCCAGTTCAGGCAGTCTCTATCCGACAGTCCGGAAACGATCGTTTCGCCAAATTGCTTCTGGATCCGAATTGCATGGCATGCCGGTTGATTGGCCAATTCGGCGGCGAGCCGTGGTGCATGCGAGACGACAATGGCCTGCGTCTGCACCGAGGCGGCCGCGATCAGCCGCGCCAGCGCCGGAAGAAGATCCGGGTGAAGGCTCGTTTCCGGTTCGTTCATTACCATGAGGGTCGGGGGCCGGGGTGTCAGCAGAACTGCAATCCACAGCAGATATCTGAGCGTCCCATCCGAAAGCTCGGCAGCCTCGAGTGGCCGTAGAAGCCCGTGCTGCTCCATCTTAAGGGTAAAGCGGCCGCTCACATCCTCCACCCACACTCTGCTGCCAGGAAACGCGTCGCTTACGGCGGCGGATAAAGCTGCGCCATCGCCGATTTCGTAGATCGTCTGAATGGCTGCCGCCAAATCGTTTCCGTCGTTACTCAAAACCGGCGTTCGTGTCCCTATCTGCGGCAACCGTGCCGGCGCGCGGGCATCCGTTCTGAACTGATCGTAGAAGCGCCAGCTCCGTATCCTCTCCCGAAGGATCAGGAGCTCGGGCGCGTTCTGCGGATCTGCGGCATACGTCATCATGCTGTCGAAGCTCGAAAGATTTTGGAGTAGCATTTGCCAGTCGCCGTCTGCCTGCCGCCGGCGGAGTAATGGGCCGTGCCGGTCCACGAGCAAGGCCGAGGGGCGCAAGCGCGAACCGTGCCAGACACACTCGCGCTTGATCTCGGGGTCACGGCCAAACATGGTTTTACTCGGGATCGGCAGCCCCAAGTCGATCGCGTACCCAAACTGGTCGCTAGAGAACCCGAGCCTAAGGCTGATGGGCGACTTCCGCACGGTGCCCTGAATCGCATGTTCGCCTCGTTTCATCGAGCATGATATCGCCTCGGGACCGGCCCATAGGGTTGAAGGCAAGCCTCCCTCGCGCGCCAGCGATTGAATCACATTTCCCTGCGCCGTCTCGGCGAGCAGCCGCGTCGCTCGATACAGGCTCGATTTGCCGGTGCCGTTGGATCCTGTGATCAGGTTCAGTGCCTTAAGCGGAATTACCAGATTACGCAACGAGCGGTAGCCCGAGATGGCGAGCGCAGAAATCATTCCTCGCACCACCTAGGTACGTTGTGCGGAAAATGGTCAGTTGCTATTGACGACAGCCACGAAAACATCGCTGAGTTATACACTGACATACGGGAGGAAACTATGGCGGACGACATTAAGAATGAGAATGAGCAAGAATCATCGAGCGGGCTTCCACGGCGCGGCTTTGTGATGTCCGTGGCAGCCGGGCTCGCGGCCGCAGGTTCCGCGCAGGGAGCCGGCATGCCGGTAACGATGACTGACGTTGAGATTAAGACTCCGGATGGCACTTGCGACGCAGCCTTTATTCATCCGACTAGCGGATCTCATCCCGGAGTATTGATCTGGACGGACGCATTTGGCCTGCGGCCGTCCATGCGCGCGATCGGCAAACGCATCGCTGCGGACGGCTATTCTGTGCTGGTGCCGAATCCTTTTTACCGGGTTTCGAAATCGCCCCAATTCGAAGACGCATCGAAGTTCAGTTTTTCGAATCAAGCGGACCGGGCAAAACTTACGCCGCTGATGGGCTCCATCACCGCACCCGGCGCATGCGAAAAAGACGCAGTGGCTTTCATTCAGTGGCTGGACTCGCAAAAAGAAGTGAACAAATCAAAAAAGATCGGGACGCAAGGGTACTGCATGGGCGGCCCGCTAGTGGTGAGGACCTGCGCCGCAGTGCCGGATCGTTTAGGAGCGGGCGGCTCGTTTCATGGCGGCGGCCTGGTAACCGACAAACCTGACAGCCCGCATCTTCTGGCGCCGAAGATCAACGCCCGGATGTATTTCGGGATTGCCGCTAATGACGACCAGCGCCAGCCGGATGCGAAAGACAAATTGAAAGAAGCATTTGGCTCGAAAGCCGAGATCGAGCTGTATCCGGCCTCTCTGCACGGCTGGTGCGTCCCCGATATGCCGATGCAGGACGGCAAGCCGATCTACAACAAGCCCGACGCCGAGCGCGCCTGGGCCAAGCTGGTAGCGCTGTACAAAGGGGCGTTGGCGTAAGTACGGGCAGTGGCTTTAGCGAACGGGACGCTGCCGCGTGGATCACAGAGCGGTGCGGCGGCGTTCCGGTGTCCGCGAACTCAGGAGTGGCTCGGGCGCCATGCTATCAACGCGCCGGAGTGAAGGAAACATCCAACTCCAAAGCAGCACCACCGCGATGGTGCCCAGGCCGCCGAGCACCACGGCCGGCACGGTGCCGAACCATTGGGCCGTCATGCCCGATTCGAACTGGCCCACTTCGTTGGACGCTCCGATAAACAGCATATTCACCGCGCTCACTCGCCCACGCATCGCATCCGGCGTTGTAAGTTGCACCAACGTGTGTCGCACGATGACGCTGACCATATCGCAAGCGCCCAGCAGCGCCAGTGCAACCAGCGAAATCGCGATGCTGTGCGAAACGCCAAAGATAACCGTGAAAACCCCAAAGCCGAAGACGCATGCAAACAACGTAAGACCGGCGCGCCGGCGCAGCGGACGATAGGCGAGCAGCAGCGCCATCAGCACGGCGCCAGCCCCGGGAGCGCTGCGCAGCAGCCCCAAGCCATAAGTGCCCGCATTGAGAATGTCCCGCGCGTAAACCGGAAGCAGCGCCACTGCGCCTCCCAATAAGACTGCGAACAGGTCCAACGAAATGCTGCCGAGAATCAGCTTGTTCTGCCAGATATACCGGAGGCCTTCCAATACTTGCACGGACGTTGAAGCGGCGCGTGGCCGCACCGCGGATTCCAAACGAACCCTCAATACCAGCAGCACGGCCGTGAGATATCCCGCGGCGGCACAGCAATACACCGGAACCGGAGTCTGTGCCAGTCCGTAAATGACGCCGCCGGCGGTCGGCCCTAGCACTGTCGCGGCCTGGAAGATGGAAGAACTCCACGTGACAGCATTCGGAAAATGCTCTTCGCTCACCAGCAATGGCAGGAATGCCTGCCCGGCGGGACCATTAAAGGCACGCGCGACGCCGTTGCCCAGCAGTACGGCGTAGATCGGCCATACGGAGACCAGCCCATGCAGAGACAAGGCCAGTAGCAACGCCGAACAAAGCGAAAAAGCGACGTAGCAGGTGCGGATGATTCGCAAGCGGGGCACGCGGTCAGCCGTGTGCCCGGCCACCAGAAACAGCAAAACACCGGGTGCGAACTGCGCCAATCCGACCAATCCTAAATCGAGCGGTTGGTGCGTTAAACCATAAATCTGCCAGGCCACGGCGACCGCCTGCATTTCGGTGGAGAGGACGGTCAGAAAGCGCGCCGTCATGTAAAAGCGGAAGTTCGGGTATTGGAATGCGGCTCGAGCCGCAGCACGGGAACTCAGCGGCATCTTACTCCGGCCCAAAGACCGAGAGTAGATGGCCATCGGGATCGCGGAAATTGGCGCCCCAGTTGCCCGGCGAGATTACACGCGGCTCATTGACAAACTCGACGCCTTGGGCGCGCAGCGCGTCGTAAGCCGAACGCACGTGCTCGACGGAAAACACAACCTCCGTGGCTCCGGGCCCTTTGCCCGTAGCCTGCGCCAGTCCGCGGCTCAGCGCCAGCGCCACGGCGCCAGCGTCGAAAAAAGCAAACCCCTCAAACTGGCCCGTTAGTTTCATGCCGAGCTTGTCTCGATAAAAAGCCACTGATGCCGCCACATCGCTAACGCCGAGCATCACCAAACCGATCTTCGCTAATCGAAATTGATTCTCCATGGGTCTTTATCAGCATTCATCCGCCGGGGACTGACGGATTAAATGTCGTAATACAAGGCGAACTCATAGGGGTGCGGCCGCAACCGGATCGCATCCGCTTCGTTGCGCCGTTTGTAATTGATAAACGTCTCGATCAATTCGCCGGTGAACACGTCACCCTTGAGCAAGAACGCATGGTCCTCTTCGAGACACCGCAGCGCTTCTTCGAGCGAGGCCGGCATGGATGGAATGTCGCGCAACTCTTCCGGCGAAAGATCATAGATGTCCTTGTCAAGCGGCTCGCCCGGATGGATCTTGTTGATAATTCCATCCAGCCCAGCCATGAGCATCGCAGCGAACGCAAGATAAGGATTTGCCGAAGGATCGGGCGGCCGGAATTCAGCGCGCTTGGCCTTCGGGCTCGCAGAATACATGGGAATTCGGACTGCGGCCGACCGGTTGCGCCGCGAATATGCCAGATTCACCGGGGCTTCGTAACCCGGCACCAGGCGCTTATAACTATTCGTCGTCGGCGCGATGATGGCCGATAACCCGCGCGCATGCTTCAACAGTCCGCCGATATACCACAGCCCGGTCTGGCTTAAACCCGCGTAGCCGTCACCGGCAAATAGCGGTTGGCCGTTTTTCCATATACTTTGATGCGTATGCATCCCGCTGCCGTTGTCTCCATATAAGGGCTTGGGCATGAACGTCACGGTCTTGCCGTACTGATACGCGACGTTGCGGATCACGTATTTATACAGCATCATGTTGTCGGCCGATTTCACCAGCGTGTTGAAGCGCTGATCGATCTCGCATTGCCCTCCAGTGGCCACCTCGTGATGATGGCATTCGATCGCTAAGCCGCAGCGGATCATCGTCTCCACCATTTCGGCGCGCAAATCCTGATAATGATCGGTCGGTGGAACGGGAAAATAGCCCTCTTTGTATCGTGGCCGGTAGCCTAAATTGTGCTCAGCGCGCCCGGAATTCCAGCGGCCTTCTTCGGCGTCGATGAAATAATATCCCGAGTGCTGATCCTGGTCGAAGCGCACGCTATCGAAGATGAGGAATTCAGCCTCGGCGCCAAAGAAAGCCGTATCGCCAATACCGGTGCTTTTCAGATAATTTTCGGCCTTGCGGGCGATCCAGCGCGGGTCACGCTCGTAATGCTGGCGCGTAATCGGATCGATGACATCGCTCGTCATGACCAATGTTCGGGTTTCACCGAACGGGTCCATGTAAGCGCTGGAGGAATCCGGAATTAGCAGCTGTCGCTCTCGTTGATCGCCGCCCAGCCGCGGATGCTGGAGCCGTCGATGCCGAAGCCGTCCTCGAAGGATTCCTCCGTGAGTTGGCTGATGGGATAAGAAACGTGCTGCTGCAACCCCGGCAGATCGGTGAAGCGCAGGTCCACCTGCTGCGCTCCTTTCTTGTGAAATGATTCCAATACTTCTTTAGCGGTCATCGGGCCTCCGGGCGGTTAAGGAGCAACCCGGTAGCATATCACGCGCCGTGGCGTATGCACTCGTGGACCGACACGTGCGCGCCTGCCGCGTGTCGTAGCGTGTCGAGATGGATTTCACAATTGACACCGCGGCAGCATTGCAGACCCAAACCAGCTCAATGCAACAATGGAACGAGCAAATGCGGAGCCTTTCGGAACGAATGAACCGCCGCGGGCTGGTGGTCGCATCCATTCACATCTTTTGTCTGCTGCCGGCGGGCGCTCAGAATCCCGCCGGGCCGACCGCTACACATCCGGATTTCGAGGGGATCTGGACTTCGGCTACGGCCACGCCGCTAGAACGGCCCGCCCGGCTTCAAGGCAAGGAGTTCTTCAGTCCACAAGAAGCGGCGGCGTGGGAGCGGCAAAGCGCCGCTGAGAATGCGGCGTCCGAACAAGCCTCGGGCAGCGTGGGTACCTATAACGTGGCATTCCGCGAATTCGGCTCAAAAGTAGTGAAGACATTGCGGACGTCCATTGTTACCGACCCGCGCGACGGCCGAATTCCTCCGCTCACCTCAGCCGCGCTGGCCGAGAAGGGGCGTCGCGAAGATTTGCTCCGCCATCCGCGCAGCGCGACCGATCTCGGCCTCCAGGACCGCTGCGTTATCTTCACCACCGCCGGGCCGCCGATGATTCCGTATTCGTATAACAGCAATTACCAGATCGTGCAGACGAACGGAACGCTCATGATCCATGTGGAGATGATTCACGACACGCGAGTCATTCCGCTGGATGGCCGGCGCCACCTCCCCGCGAGCATGCGCCTTTGGATGGGCGATTCGGTGGGACATTGGGAGGGAAACACGCTAGTGGTGGATTCCACCAATTTCAACGATGGTGGCGGATTCTATGGCGTGGCCGGCGGAATGTTCGGATGGGACCGGAGTCTCCACGTAATCGAGCGCTTTAGCCTGATGGACCCCAATACGATCCTGTACCGGTTCGAAATCGACGACCCTACCGCGTTCACCCGGCCCTGGAAAGGCGAACTGACCATGACGCGGACATCCGGTCCAATTTACGAATACGCTTGCCACGAGGGGAACTACGCTCTGCCGGACTTACTGAAAGGCCTGCAGGCCGTTCCTAAGCAGCGCTAATTTCAATAAGGGCTGCCAGCGCAGATTTGCAAGGAACTCGTCGTGGGCAGTACGAGAAATTCAGCCGGCGTCCGGCGCGGTGACTTTGTAGGCGCCCGCTTTGAATTGCACATCGCGGATTTTTCCCGTGGGACCCAGCGTTCCCAGATCTTTGCCGTTTAGCCGCAGACGGAGTCCGCCGGCATTGCCGGTGCGGAGCGTCGCGCCCGCGGTGAGATCGAGAGTGCGGGTTTCGTTGGCCTGAAGCGTGCGCGCGATCAGGATCTTACCTTCGTTGTCCGTCACCATGACCCATACCGGCTCCTGGGCTTCCATCTCTACACGCATCACCTCTCCGGCTGATTCCGCCGGTGCCACGATGTCGGCGGCAGCGGTCTCCTTTGCCGGCGTGACCTCCGGCGGCTGGACAGGCTGGGTGCGCGACGGCATGGGGCTCGGATGCTCCTTTTCGGAGTCTTTCCGCGGCACCGGGTTTGGCTTGTTTTCACGAACGGTGGGCGCACCGGCCCCCGGTTGCGATGTGTTGGGAACCGACTGGCTTGATTCCGGCGTCTGACTGGATACGATGACAGAAGATGGGGCCGCGCTGCTCGCGCTCTGCGATGTGGCTTGATCGGAAGGGTGTGAAGGCCACCATAATAGGCCCGCCGTAATCAGCACCAGAAGAACGGCTCCAGCCACCGCGAGAGCTCGCCAGTTCCGACCCGCACTCGCCGCAGGCAGCGGTTCTGGCGGTTCTGGCGGTTGTGGCGTTTGTGGCGGCGCAGGCGCGGGAATTTCCGCGCGCACAAGTGGCGCGGGGGCCGCGGCAGCGGGCGCGTCCGTGGGCACAGCAGCGATGGGCACAGCCGCGATGGGCACAGCAGCGGCCGTCACAGCGGGCATCGATGCGGCACGGATCGGCGCCGGCAACTCCGAAGGCGGCGCCAATCGCTCTAACTGCCGCGTGGCTTGTCCGCAAAAGTTTTCCACCGCGTTCAGCAGACCCTTGAAACTCTCTTCCGTGGCGGCCGAGCTTTCGCGCAGGTCGCGGATGGAGTGGGTATGGCTCTCGACGTCCTCCTCCAGGCGGCTGATGCGCTTGCTCAGATTGGACTCGACTTCCCGGACCAGCTCGGGGAGTTTGGAGGCATCCGTGAGCGCCACACTGCGATGGGCGCGGTCTTTAAACAGCCGCGCTCCTGCGTCGTCGACGATCGCGGGAAGGTGCGTCGTAGCCTTCTGCATCTCTCCAGCGACGCCGAGCAGGTGCTGAATTTCGTCCGCGATACGCAGCGCGTCGCGCCGCGAGAGGCAGCGCCATTCCCCGGGCTCGGTCTCCTGATCGGATTGGTACAAGCCGAAGCCAATCAGTTCGTCTTCTCCGATCGCCTCGGTGATCTGGGTAAATTGTGCGATGGTCGCACGCCGCAGCGACGTGACGCCGTCAAACGCCGCGTAAAAGGCCTGAGCTTGTTGGCCGCTTACCGGACCCACGAACTCGGCGGTGAAATTGAGCGATTCGTTGTCGAAATCGAAGCCCAACCATTCGCCGCGGTCTTGTGCGATATGCACGTCTTCGGCGAGCATTTCGAAGAAACGCTGCGCCTCATGCACCACGCTGGCCAGCTTGTGCAGCGGGACGCCGACCCCGCCTCGATTCAGTTCGACGCGAACACGCAATCGCGCCATGGGATCACTTCCTCCCTGCCAGCGGCGGAACAGGGTCTAGGGGCCCCTGCAGAGCCGACATGACCCGCCCGGTCGCGAATCTCAGATTGTGCCAAGCCTGCACGCACTCCGGATCCAGTTCGACAATGCGGCCGCAATAGTGTACCGCGGTCTCATACTCACGCCTTTCCAGCGCGGCCGCAGCCAATCCCTGCAGCGCCGTCACGGATTGCGGGGCGATCTCCAGCAGCCGTTGCGCATAATGCTGGACCGCGTCCCACTTGCGCATCTCCACGCTGAGCGCCAGCATGTTGCCGAGCAGTTCCTGAGACCTGGGATCGGCGTCCAGCAACCGCTGATAGGCGGCTTCGGATTCCTGGTAGTGACGCAGGTACTGCAACGCGACCGCTTTACCGAAAAGCACTCTTGTGCGGGCGCCGTCGGACCAACAGGCATCGAAATTGGACAGCGCCTCTTCCGGCCGGTTCAGGTGGAGCAGACAAGCGCCCAGCCCCAGACGCGCGTCGTCGCGATGCGGGTCGGCTTGCAGCACCTTCTGAAACGCCTGGGACGCTTCGTCCCACCGCTGCAATTGCTGCAGGCAGAGCGCCAGATTGAATTGCGCGTAGGTGTTGTCCGGCTCGGAAGCGACCACGGTGAAATAACTGCCCGCGGCCTCTTGATAGCGTCCGAGCGCCAGCTGGAGTTCACCGCGAATGGTGTAGAAATCAGGCGAGTATTCACCCGGCGTGCTGAGCGCATCGAGGGCGTCCTGGAGACGGCCGGCGGCGCGCATGGCGAGCGCCGTTTGCAACTGGCTTCTTATTGCGGGGGCAGCCGCAGCGGACATATCAAAGGCCTCCAACAGTGTTAAAGCGCGCGTGGGCTGTCAAGCGCGGTCGAGCGAGCGCCAATAATTCCCGCAGGTCCGGGCTCGGCATGGCGCGGGAAGACTGCGAGCCCTGTGGAAATGACATGCGCACGCCGTGAATCTCTGCCGTTTGGTTCCATTCCTCGAAGAAACCGAGCGCGCCGCTGCTGAGCTTGGCATCGTTCCAATATTCGGTGGCGCTGCCTTGGAGGTACAAGGTGAACATTGGCCCGAAAATATCCACTCGGATGTGCAAGGCGGGGTCGTTTCGGGAGAAGACGAGCACCTTTTCGTTGTGTGGGCTTTCGACAAACCGATACACGCTGAAATATTCGGCGGCGAGAGTTGGCATGGCACCGGACTTCAAAACCTTCAGCCTTACGGCGTAGTAGTTGCCCAGATCTTTGGCGCGGAAAACGATTCCGACAGGGCCGGAGGCGACCGTCCAGTCGAACTCCAGCCGGGCATCGGTGGATTTGAGCGAAGGCCGATAAATCACGAGCTGCCGGTACTGCTTGAGACCCGGATCGCCGCCGACGGCTGACTCGCGGTGCCAGTCCCCACCATCGATCGAGGTTTGAATCTCCGTGGATACCGGGCGCGCTGAATGCCTCCTCCACAACGGTATGCTGGCGGCGGCCAGAACAACGAATCCGGCGCACAGTTTAAAGCTGAACGATTTTCGGAAGGTGGACGAGGCAGTGTAGAGGTTCGGCGGAGCTTGTTCGACCGGGGTTGTGGCCGCAGGTGGCGCAGACGCCGCCGGGTGCCGATCGGCTGGCGCGGGCTTCTTAGCCGCCGAGCGAACCATCTTCGGAACCACCATCTCCCACTGGACCGTTGGTTTTGCTCCCGTAGGCCGGGGAGTTACGGGAACCAATTCGGCGCCCAAGGCCGCGGTTTGCGGCTCGCTCAACGGCGAAGCAGATGGTTGCGATGGCACCACGCGTGGTGATCCCATCGCGGGGCGCTGCCGGTCACCCAAGGAAACCAGGGAGATGGGCTGCGTCAATACCTTCGCCGGATCGGGCGCGGCAGTAAGCCAAGTCCAGGAAATCTTAAAGCGGAAAGCAGTTGCACATTCGATATCGCCCGAACCTGGAGGAACAACCCCGCGGGCCCGGGCGGAGCTTATTAATCCGGTCTGTGACTGCGCCATGGATGACCTCGCCGAAGTTCATGGCTCGTTACCTCTCGATCTCGGGACGAGGTAGCGGGGGAGGCCACGATCTTTGACAACTTATACACAATATCACGTATAAATGTCAAGAGTGGCGCTAGATCTTGAGCTACGCGTGTAGTTCAGCTATAATTCGCGTTAAGTACGGAGGTCTTTCACGTGCCCTCACCTAGGAACGCTCCCACTCGCCCTTCGGCCAGCATCGCATCGGCCGCTCAACGGGCCCGGTCGGTGATTGAAGACCTTCAGAGTAAGCTAAGCGAGGCGGCCGAGCAGGGGGCGAGACCGGCCGCAGGCGCCCAATCGCTTGCTGCGGGGCGTGTCGAGCGAGTCGCGGATAGCGTTGAAAGTGAAGCAGATCTCGAGCGGCAATTGGCTGCCTACTTCGCGCATGAAACGGCCCAACCCGCGACATCCGGAGGCGCGGTAGAAGAGATGCGGCGGCGCGTGATCGATGGCGTTGTCGACCGCATCCTCAGGGATTGGTCGAAGCCTGGCGCGCGCTCCGCCCTTCAGGAGCAGGTGTTGGAACGGCTGATCCAACGAGTGCTTCTGCAATTCGGTTCGAGCGCAGAAAGCGGCAAGACGCAAGCATCCATCGCGCCGAATATCTGAGCGTCTCCTGCGCAACCTAAAGCATCCTTCAAGAGGAAGGGCCAAAAGGGATCGGGCACCAAGCGGCAACAACTGGCGCAACCATACTTGACAATGACTGACTAAAGTTTGATAATGGTGGCAGGCTAAATATTGACGCAGCAAGCCGAAAGGATTTAAGTAAGATGAGCAAAATCATAGGAATAGACTTGGGGACAACGAACTCGGTCGTGTCTGTTATGGAGGGTGGCCAAGCGGTTGTCATTCCCAATCAGGAGGGTGGCCGGACGACCCCGTCGGTGGTCGGCTTCACCAAGAGCGGCGAGCGCCTGGTCGGCCAAGTGGCGAAACGCCAGTCCGTAACGAACCCGGAGAACACCATCTATTCGATTAAGCGCTTCATGGGCCGGCGCTTCAACGAAGTGACGGAAGAGATGAAGCTGGTGCCGTACAGAGTGGTCGCCGGCGAAAACGGCGATGCCCGCGTGGAGATTAGCGGGAAGCGCTATTCGCCGCCGGAAATCTCGGCGATGATCCTCGGAAAGCTGAAAGAAGCCGCGGAAGCTTATCTGGGCGAAAAAGTTACCAAGGCCGTGATCACGGTTCCGGCGTACTTCAACGACTCCCAGCGCCAAGCCACGAAAGACGCTGGTCAAATCGCGGGCCTGGAAGTCATGCGCATCATCAACGAACCGACCGCGGCGGCGCTGGCATACGGACTCGATAAGAAGAAGAACGAAACGATCGCCGTATACGATTTCGGCGGCGGCACCTTCGACATCTCGATCCTGGAAGTGGGCGATGGCGTAGTAGAGGTAAAGTCGACCAACGGCGACACGCACCTGGGCGGCGACAACATCGACCAGCGGATCATCGACTGGCTAATTCAGGAATTTAAGAAAGAGACCGGTGTCGACGTCTCCAGAGATCAGATGGCGCTGCAACGGCTGAAGGAAGCCGCAGAAAAGGCCAAGATCGAGCTTTCGACCGTGCTGGAAACCGAAATCAACCTGCCGTTCCTGACGGCCGACGCCAGCGGGCCGAAGCACATGAACGTGAAGCTGACGCGGGCCCGGCTGGAGCAGATGGTGGCGGATATCCTGGACCGGGCCATCGGACCCTGCAAGCAAGCCTTGGCGGACGCGGGAGTCACACCGGCGCAGATCGACGAGATCGTGCTGGTGGGCGGCTCTACGCGTATGCCGAAGGTGCAACAGCAGGTGCGCGATCTGTTCGGCAAGGAACCGAACAAGAGCGTGAACCCGGACGAGGTGGTGGCGGTGGGCGCCGCTGTACAAGGTGGCGTGTTGGGTGGCGAAGTGAAAGACGTGCTGCTGCTCGACGTCACGCCGCTGTCGCTCGGAATCGAAACGCTGGGTGGCGTGTTCACCCGTTTGATTGAGCGCAACACCACGATTCCGACCCGCAAGAGCGAGATTTTCTCGACCGCCTCGGACAGCCAGACCTCGGTGGAGATCAAGGTTTACCAGGGCGAGCGCGCCATGGCCGCCGATAACAAGCTGCTGGGCGTGTTCCAGCTGGTCGGCATACCTCCGGCCCCACGCGGGATTCCGCAGGTGGAGGTGACGTTCGACATCGATGCCAACGGCATCCTGAACGTGACCGCGAAGGACAAGGCCACCAACAACGAGCAAAAGATCACGATTACGTCTTCTTCGGGCCTCAGCAAAGAGGAAGTGGAGAAAATGGCCAAGGACGCCGAATCCCATTCCGGCGACGACCGCAAAAAGAAAGAAGAGATCGAATCGCGCAACCGCGCCGATGCGATGGTTTACAACATCGAGAAGATGCTGAAGGAGCATCGCGACAAAGTTAGCGCCGCCGACGCCAAAGCGGTGGAGGATGCGCTCGAAGAGACCAAGAAAGCCATGCAGGAGGGCGGCATCGACCGCATCAATCAGGCCACGTCCAAGCTGGAGACGGCCAGCCACAAATTGGCGGAGGCGATGTACAAATCGGCCAGCCAGTCCGGTGGAGGCCAGCCGGGGCAGCCATCCGGCGACGGCTCGCAGGGTGCGGGCGAATCCAAACCCAAAGACAACGTGGTGGACGCTGAGTTCGTCGACGTGGAAGACAAGAAGTAAAGCAATAGAATACCGCTGCTTGCCTCGGGCTGGAACCGGGGCACGCAGCGGAGAAACAATATGCCAGCTACCAGCAAACAGGATTATTACGAGGTCTTAGGCGTTGCACGCGACGCGAAGGCTGACGACATTCGTAAGTCGTACCGTAAGCTGGCTCGGAAGTATCACCCCGATCTGAACCCCGGCGATAAAGCGGCCGAGGAGCGCTTCAAAAAAGTTCAGGAAGCCTACGACGTCCTGAGCGACTCAAAGAAGCGCCAGATTTACGATCAGCACGGATTTTATTCGGACAACATCCCGCCGGGCGGACCGGGCGGCCCGGGTGGGGGCGGCGGGGCCTATAGTCCTGGGATGGGGTTCGGCGGGTTCGATTTTTCGGATTTCGTGAACCAGCAGGGGGCCGGGCATGCCGAGGGCGCGGGCGGATTCCGGGACATCTTTAGCCAGTTTTTCGGAGGGCGGCGGGGGGAGCGGTCCAACGTTCCCGAAAAGGGGTCGGATCTCGAATACGGGTTGAACATCGATTTTTGGGAGTCCATTCGGGGCACTCAGGTGCGCCTGAACATCGTGCATCAGCAGACCTGCGATACCTGCGGCGGCAGCGGCAGCACCGGAAACGCGTCCACGGTATGTCCAGAGTGCGATGGCACGGGAAACGTGACTCAGATGGCGGGCGCGATGAAGTTCAGCCTCACCTGCCCGCGTTGCGACGGCAAGGGAAGACTGAGAAACACCTGTCCCACTTGCCACGGCGACGGACAGCTTTCGAAGCCGGAAGTGGTGGAAGTCAGGATTCCACCCGGGGCGCAAGCAGGCTCGCGGCTTCGTGTGGCCGGAAAGGGCAATGCGGGGCGGCATGGAGCGTCAGCCGGCGACCTGTACATTACCATCCGGGTCGAACCGCATCCCTTCTTCCAGCGCGAGGGCGACGATATTCACATCGAGGTGCCGGTGACGGTTTCGGAAGCCGGGTTGGGAGCCAAGATCGAAGTTCCGACTATCGATGGCCGGGCTTTGCTGAAGGTCCCGCAAGGAACGCAGAACCTGCAGAAGTTCCGGCTGCGCGAAAAGGGGGTTTTCAATACCCGCAAAAACACGCGCGGCGACGAAATCGTGCAAGTGGTAATCCAGGCGCCCAGCGTGCATGACGAACGCACCAAACAATTGTTGCGCGAGTTGTCGCAAGTGAACACGGAAGATCCACGCAAGGAGATGTGGAGCAAGATTTGAGGCGCGCGCCATGGCGAAGACAAGATCCAAAGCAGCCTACATGATTTCGGCCGTTGCGGAGCAATACCAGATTCATCCGCAGACATTGCGGTTGTACGAACGGGAAGGTCTGCTGGCGCCATCGCGAAGCGAGGGCAACACCCGGCTATACACCGACGACGATCTGGAACGCCTGGAAGTAATCCTCAAGCTGACTCGGGAATTGGGCGTCAATCTGGCCGGCGTGGAAATCATTCTCAATATGCGAGAGAAGATGGCGGCGATGCAGAGGCAGATTGAGGAGTTCGTCGCGACGCTGAACCACGAATTCGCCACCCGCGCCAGGACACCCGGGGGCGAACCCAAGCACTCGCTCATCCCGGTGATTCAGATAAATTCCGTAGCCCCACGCGACCCTGAGGCCGCGCCGCGCGGCAAGGATCCGGGCAAGCGCGTTAAAGATCGCCGGGCCTGACTCGCTTTAGTGCGCCGTCTGAAGAAACTTGCCCATAGTGGCGTCGACGAAAACCGAATAATCGCTGGTTGACGCTGACTCGCCCCAAATCACGCGCCACGTCAAATCGGGAAAACGATTGGTTTGCTCGAGCACGAACGAAATGGGCATGTCCGGATGTTTTTTCATGTAGTCTTTGCTTTTCTCCGCCGCAATATTGTAGGCTTCGTCGGAATCGATTTTGATCGCGGCGATCAGAAACTGCTGGTGGTCCATGCTTGGTCCCGACCAGGCGTCGTCCGGTCCGGCAAATACGCCCTCGTGCAAATTTCCCTCCGCTTCGACGGCCGAATAGGTGTACACGCGCGAGCGCCCTTTTGAAGCGGAAACAAAGGTGAGTTCCCATGCGCCGGATTTCCCGGGCGGGGCTGGAACTTGAGCCAGGCTAATGCTTCGGAGCAACATCGGTTGGGCATCGGCCGCCCACACGCGCGCTTGCGGATACATTCTTTGAAAGGCCTGACGGCCGGTCAAAGCCTCGGGCGGTTTGGCTTCCTTGGCTTTTTCTGTCTTGTTGGGCTCCGAGCATGCGCCGAGCAGCAGGCAAGCGAACAATGCCGGGCCAAGCCGGTTCAAACGGGTCATCTATTTCATTGTCGCGCGGCTCGAATCGCGGGCGAGCTAATCGGCTCACAGTCATTGCGCCGGGCGAGGGCTATAATTACGGCAGTAGGTACTGTATGAATCTCCCCTCCCTGTTGCGTTTCACCTTGGGCATGAGCTTAGCGATGGCGGTGTATGCCCAGCAAAGAGGTCCAGCACCGGGAGGAGGCGGGGGCATTCCAACAAATCCCGGCAGTCCCACGGGTCCTTCGCGTGGAAACGTACCGACGTTTCCCGGCTCGCAGCCCGACTCGATAGGAAGCATCGCCCCGGACCGGCCGATGTTCTTAACCGGCAAGGTGATGATGGAAGACGGAACGCCACCGCCGGATTCGGTGGGGATTCAGATCGTCTGCCGCGCCACGCCACGAACCATCGCCTACACGGACCGCAAAGGGAATTTCAGCGTAGATCTGACAGATCGAAACACCGCATTTATCGCGGACGCTTCCGATCCATCCGCCGATTTCGGAGTACCGACGACCCGCAATACGTCCGGCCAACGCACGATTTGTCCGGGAGAGCCGGGACTCATGGGAACCTCGGTGCAAGCAGACTTGGCGGGATTCCGATCGGATGTCATCACGCTCGGGACGCGGCGATCGCTGGACGACCCTAATGTCGGCACGCTCATTCTGCACCGGTTGGGCAATGTCGAAGGATTGACTATCAGCGCCACCAGCGGTCTGGCTCCCAAGGATGCCCAGAAGGCGCTGGAGAAAGGCCGGGCCGCTGAGGCCAAGCAGAAGTGGCCTGACGCCGAGAAGGAACTGCAAAAAGCGGTCGCTATTTATCCCAAGTATGCGGCGGCATGGCTCGAACTGGGCAACGTGCAGCAGCGGCAGAAGAACGTGGACGGTGCGCGCAGCTCCTACGCGCAGGCTCTGGCGGCGGACTCGAAGTTTGTGCCACCGTACTTGCAACTCGCGTCCATGGCGGCCACCGAACAGAAGTGGCAGGAAGTGGTGGACGATACAGACCACCTGCTGCATCTCAATCCGATCAACTTCCCGCAAGCTTGGATGTTCAACGCGCTGGCGAACTACTACCTCGGCAAAAAGGACGAGGCGGAAAAGAGCGCACGCGAAGGCATCTCGCACGATCCGGCGCATCGCTATCCGCGTATGAACTACCTACTCGGGGTATTGCTCTCCCAAAAGCAGGACTTCGCCGCCTCGGCCGAGAACATCCGCGCCTATCTGAAATATGCGCCGAATGCGGCGGACGCGGGTGAGATCCGGAAGCAACTGGCCGAGATAGAGAAGGCGGCGGGTCCCCAAGTAGAGAAGGCTGCAACTCCTGAAGCTGAGAGGGCGTCAACTCCACAGCCGCAGCATCAATAACCGGATCTCCCGCTCAGTATTCACAGTACCGTTCAATCTCAAAGTACCGTTGTCGGAGCTGTCGGCTGGGGTGAGACTTGTTAACAGCGGAAACACATGGACAGAGCCGACCTCGAGCATTGGAGGCCTAAGGATGTTGCGCGGCTCCTTGCGCTCGTGGAGGGACAGCGGCGCTATTTCCAGGACATCGTAGCGGCTCTTCCGGTAGGCGTGCTCGTACTCTCGGCGGCGCGAGAAATTGTGCTGGCTAACGATGCAGTTCGCCGGCTCTTCCGATTCCCCGAACAAGGCGCGTTGAATGTCCGGATCGATGAGGTACTACCTGGCTGGTTACTGGTGCGCGTCGAGCAGGCTCTGAAGACCGGAGCCGCCGAGTCCAACATCCTGGTCGATGCCGGACCGGGACGGCTGCGGGTCGGAATTATCGCAATCGCAGCCTGGGAGTCGGAAAGTACCAAGGAAGCTTTGCTTATTATCGAAGACCTGACCGGAACAACAGGTGCATCCGGAATGGTACAGAACGATACTGCGCCAGTACCGGTACAAGGCGTTGGCTCGGCGAATTTGAGTGCCTCCGGCCTTTCCGAACAGGTGCCCGCGGTTTTTTGGGCGGTAGAGCCGCGAACCATGCGGCCGCTATTCGTCAGCCCGCAAACGGAGCAGCTGATGGGGTTCAGCCCCAATTTCTTGACCAGCAATCCTTCATTCTGGCTCGACCGTGTGCATCCGGTGGATCGGGAGCGCGTCACGCAGTTCTATCAAAGTGCGATCCAGAGCGGAAGCGAGAGCGCGTGCGAGTTTCGATCTGTGCGGTCGGATGGGCAGGTCATCTGGTTGCGCGAGACGGTCCGCAGCGTGAAGGACGGACGCAGGCCGGTCTATCTGGCGGGAATCACGGTAGACGTGAGCCAACGTCGTCTGCTGGAAGCGCAGCTGGTTCAAGGCGAACGCATGGAGGCGGTCCAAAAATTGGCGAGCCGTATGGCGCATGACTTGAACAACATGCTCATGATTCTGCAGGGCAACGCCGAAGAAGTGCTGGAAGCGCTTCCTCCCG
The DNA here is from genome assembly GCA_035293725.1 of Bryobacteraceae bacterium. Lineage (GTDB taxonomy): Bacteria > Acidobacteriota > Terriglobia > Bryobacterales > Bryobacteraceae > Palsa-89. Next base: position 114,691 of record DATGMH010000141.1, on the reverse strand, counting down.
GTAATGAATTGCGGGCGGAAATGGAAGCAGTGCTCGCCGCTGCGCGCCGCATTACCGGGCTGACCGGCCACCTGCTCGCGTTTAGCCGCCGCCCTCCGCTTCCCGCCGAGGCGATGGATCTGGAGCCGGTGCTCAGCGCCGCCGCCGAGCGGCTCAATTTAAAGCGCCGGGGCGGGCCGGTCCGCGGGCGTGTGAGTGCGAATGCCGGTGCACTGGACCAGGTACTCGATGCTGTTGCCGGCGCGGTGCGGAAGGGAGCACAAGCCGCCAGCGTCGTGACGCTCGAAACGGAACCGGTCGAGATCCGGGAAGAGCTGCAGCGGGACAATGCGCCATTGCAGGCGGGGTCATATACCGCGATTACGATCACGACGTCGGACGGCAAGCCGCAGCCAGAAATAGGCGCCGCCGCATTTGAACGGATTCTCCCCGAAAAAGACGCAACTGACGACAGCGGAGCCAGGCTGGCGCAGGCGTACTCGATGGTTCGGCAATGGGGCGGCGATATGTCCGTGGTGGCACATGCGGGCGAACCGCCGGTGTTCCGGGTTTTTCTGCGCCGCGCCGATGGCGCATCCAATGCTCAGCCTACCGGCAGCGACCCGGGCGGCCGCGCGACCGCGCGGCAAACGGCAACCATCCTGCTGGTCGAGGATGAAGAAGGCATTCGCGCGCTGGTAGAGAAATTTCTACGGAAGCATGGGTACGAGGTTTTGCAGGCCTCGAACGGAGAACAGGCGCTGGCTGCGGTTCGAGAGCGCCGCGGCCCGATCGATCTGCTCATCACCGATATGATGATGCCGCAGCTGGGCGGGCGCGAACTGGTGGACCGGTTGCAGCAGTTCGGGCACACGCTGAAGATTTTGTATATATCCGGGTATACCGATGACGCAACCGTTTATGCCGCTGAGCTGCCGCCAGGCAGCGACTTCCTACAGAAGCCGTTCACGCTTAGCGCGCTGTTGCAAAAAGTTGAGGCATTGCTCGGTGCTTAGCGAGCGGCCGTTGCCCCCGGCCCATACATGGCAGCGTAGCGGAGCTGCTGTTTGGCGAAATCGCGGGGGTACGAAATCTGCACGTTAGAAATCTTGCCGGCTGCATCGAACGTGGCGGTGAGGTCCGGATTAATGCCGGCCCAGTAGGTGGGCAAGTCCAACTTTTTGTAACGAGCTACCACTTGATCGCGCAGTGCCGGATCGAAGTGCACGCCGTACTTGTCGATGAGAGCCTTGATCGCGTCGTAATCGCCCTCCGCTTTGATGCGCATCAACTCGGCCAGGAGTTGACCCACGCCCTGGCGCATCTTCTGGAAGTCACGGATGACGATGTAGGTTTTTCCATTGCGTGTTTCTTCGGCAATCGCGCCGGTTTTGTCGCGGATATAGTTGACGATGAGCTGGCGGTCGCGCTCGTGGTCTTCTTCGATGGTGTCGCCCTTGGGAATGCGGCGCAGCTGCGTGAGCGCGACGCGCGCGGCCGCGTAGTACATCGCCTTGGCGACATCCGGGTTGGACACCAGGCCGAGCTGCTGCACCTTGGGATCCCAAACGCTCCACAGCGCCATCAGATCGGCGCGGCCCTCTTCGAGGGTTGAATAATACTGCTTCAGATAAAACGCAGGTTCGTGCGTGAGCTTGGGATTGAGTTGGCCGGAGCCATGCCCGATGATTTCGTGCATGGCAGTCATGAGGTCCTCGGCCTCGTCGCCGTACTTTTTGCAGATGTCGATCTCTTCCTTCGATGCGGCGAACTCTTCCAGCGAGCGGTTGCCTTCGGCTTCGGAAAACGCGCGGCTGCTGCCGGTGAACAGAAAACTCTTGCTGCCGTATTTTTGATGGATCTCTTCTTCGTTGGGCAGATTATCGCCTACGGTGGTGACGTGGAAATCGCCGGTCTCAACGAGCGTTTCGACGGCTTTAGCCGCGGGCGGCTTGACACCTTGCTTTTTGTATTGCGGCGCCCAAGCGGCGTGGTCTTCGAAATACTGGGCGTTGGCCGCGATCTTCAGCATTAGCGAATTGACGCGGTTATCCGTAACGGTGACGAAAGACTGCGAGCTGCCCTTGGCGCCGCGCGAATCGCGATAGACCTCGATGAAACCGTTGTCGAAATCGACCGCCGGATTGTTCTGAACCCAATCGATCCCAAATTGCAGCCAGTCCTGCGGATTGCCGGTCTGATAAAAGCGGATCAGATCGCGAATGGCCTTAGCCTGCGCCGGTTCCGCGAATGCTGCGGCTTTTTCGAGATACGAATTGGCCTTGGCGAGGTATTCGGCATACATTCCGGGCGGGACGCGGCCGTCCGGCGTGCCCGCGCGGTACACCTGCTCTTCTAGCTTGCCGTTAATTTTCGCGAGGCGGGAATTCAGCGGGTAATGCTCGGTGAAATGCGCCAGGTCGGCCTGGGAGACGTTCAGGTACAGATTGTTCGCGCTGGCTTGCAGGATATCGAGGCCGCCACGGGGAGCTTTGGCGGTCATCATCGGCTCGAAATTGGGATCGAAGAGGGATGGCTTAAGCTCGTCGATCTCCTTGCGAAATGCTGCTTCGTTGTAGCCCTTAGCGCCGTGCCTGATTGCAGCCAGGCCGGCGTCGCGCAACTCCTCGAACGTGAAATCCGGCAGGAATTTCTGCGCGGTGGTTTCGTTGTGATTGCCGCGATTGGCCCAGAACAGCTTGGTGAACGCCAGAATTTTCGAATAAACCGATCGATCGACGTCCGCCGGACGGGAAACGATCATCTCCAGCAGGCGCTTCTGGCGGAGACCGAAGCGGGATAGCTGGTCGAAGATGATGGGGTGAATGGCGATGGCAGCTTCCGAGAGCCAATAGCCGATGGCCTGCTCGCGGGTTGAGACGCTACGAAAGCTGTCGGCTTTGAGCTGCAGGAATCCGGTAGCGCCGATCCGGTCGGCGAGGGGACTCTCATTCTGCGCGAGCGCCGAGCAGGCCAGGAGCACCGCGAAGGCAACGATCGCCAGCGGGCGCAGCGTACATCGGGCGAGATTACCAGTAGACAAAAGATTCTTCATCGCAGACCAGCATGATGGGGGGGCCGCCGGTGGAGATCTTGGTCGCGTGTGCGACCACCTCCTGGCCGGCTTCCGATTCAACGCATTTTTGGAGATCGCCTAGCGACGAGAAATGCACTTCCGCGATGCGATAGGCGGCCACTTTACCCTGCGGCGAGCTGTTGACTTTGCTGAGAACCAGCCGTGTCATTCCTTTGAGCTTTTGCTCGACCATGGGAATGTGTTCGTCTTTGTATGCTTTTTCGAACGCCGCTTCGTCGTGCGGACGCGGATAGATTACAACGATCTTCACGCTGTGCGTGCCCATTGGGTATCGAACAACATCTTAGCATTGTGGGACTTGCAGCGGACCGCCGAACTCTAGTACACGCCCAAACGGCCAATGAGCTAGCGGCGCCCTATTCGTGCCGGAGAGCGTGCATCGGATCCACCTTTGCAGCTCGATTGGCGGGAAGATAGGCGGCCAGGACCGCGATTGTGAGCAGTAGTATGGTGGCGGCCGCGATGACCAAAGGGTCGGCAGGTCCAATGCCGAAAAGCAGTCCTCGAACGACGCGGGTACCGATTAATGCAAGCGGAATGCCGAGCGCTATGCCCACGGACACGGTGAGGACCGCATCGCGCAAGACCAGCCGGAAAATAGTTGCCGGAAGCCCGCCTACTGCCATGCGAATTCCGATCTCACGCGTGCGGCGGGCGATGGCCCAGCTCATGACACCGAACAGACCGACACTTGCCAGCAGCATAGCGAGCAGGCTGAATGCGCCCGATAAACGCGCGACCAAGCGGGCAGTGCCGAGTGAGTTATCCACCAACTCGCCGACGGACTGTATTTCTATGGCGGGGAGGGCGGGGGCGGCCGCGTTCACGGCCTGGCGCAATGCGATGCCCACCTGCGCCGACTCGCCCACGGTGCGTACTTCGTAGAAGGCGCTCGGCTGCTCCCAGAGCGGTTTAAAGAACGGCACGTACAGCCGCGGGCGCGCTTGTTCCTTGACACTGTTCTGCTTGGCGTCGGCGACCACGCCAATGATCGTCATCACCTGAGGTGTGCTGTAATACGTGTCGCTCACGTGCCTTCCAATTGGGTTTGTATTAGGGAAAAAGCGGCGCACGAAACTCTCGTTTACCAGCGCGACGCGCTCGCCCGCGCCGGAGTCCTGCCGTGCGATTTCGCGGCCGGTTAGAACCCGAATGCCGACCGTCGAGAAATAGCCGGGTCCCACATGATCCATCAGGCTGTGCGGATGATCGGCGGGATCTGGGGTATAGTCTTCGACCGAGATCGGATCTCCGGACTCGGTCTGTTCAAATAGTCCATTGCCCGACAGTGTCACCGCGCGCACGCCGGGGATATTAGAGACCGTATCGAGAAGCCGTTCGTGAAGGCTCAGAATGGCCGCACCCTTCAACCGCGCGGTGACCGGATTGAGACGAAAAGCGAGGAGGTGTTCGCGTTCAAAACCGACGCTCACCTGAGTGAGTTTTACAAGGCTACGCACGAACAGGCCGGTGACCACCAACATCACCAAAGAAATGGCGACCTGTCCGACGATCAAGAGTCTTACCAAGGAAAACCGGTGAATCGGTCCGCCCATGCTTGAACCGGAATTGGACTTCAAAGCTTCGGACAAGTCCACGCGAGTGGCAGAAAATGCAGGCAGCAACCCCGATAACACAATGGTCAAAAGTGCGACCACGGCAGTGAACAGGAGAATGCGAAGATCGGACGTCAAATTGAGCTGGAGATCGCCTGGCCGGCCATTGGCGCCCGGAACCAAGCGAACGAGAGCCATATCTGCCCATTGGGCCAGCAGAAACCCGAGTACGGCACCGAGTCCAGCCAGGATTAGGCACTCTGCCAAAAGTTGCCGAATGGAGCGCCAGCGGCTGGCACCGAGAGCGAGCCGCAACGCGAACTCCTTCTGCCGCGCTGCATGGCGCGCTAGCAGCAAATTAGCGACATTGGCGCAGGCGATCAGCAGCACCAGACCGACCAGGGCCATGAGAATCCAGAGCGGCTCTGCGAACATTCTGCGCAGAACAGAAGACCCTACCGAACCGGGGTGTACGACGATGCGTTGTCCAGGGTAGTTGCCCCGGTCCTGGTTTGGGAGACTCTGAGCCGCAGCCTCCATTAACCGCCGATTCACAACGTCGATATTGGCCTGGGCCTGCCGGGATGTAATGCCCGACCTACGGCGCGCCATGACCTGCAGCCAGATGTGCTGATCCAGAACGCGGGGCGCAGTAGCCAGTAAATCCTCGCCGGGATAAATGGCGTCTTGCATAGTCATCGGAACCCATATGTCGGGGCGCTGACCGATGGTTTCGCCAGCAAAGCCGGCGGGTGCGATACCGACAATCTGGAACGGGACTCCATTCACCGTGAATTTGGTTCCAACAGCGGAAGGATCGTTCGAGAATCGCCGTGTCCAGTAGTTGAAACTAATGACCGCAACAGGAGAGGCGCCGCGCGCGCGGTCGCTTTCCGGCCCGAATGTATGGCCCGCAATGGCGGTGATACCGAGAGTGGAGAAATATTCTCCGGTTACGAGGCGAATGGAGGCGCCCTCCTGCAACTGCTTGCCTGCATAAGGAAGCGTGATATCGCGCTGGGCAAGATCGCTATCGACGGCGAAAATACCGGAGAATACGTCGTTGTGATCGCGCAGAAACTGATATTCCCAAAATGCTAATAGCGACCGATTGCCGCCCGCACTTCCGTAGCTGTGGCCGTGAGAGTCAGGGTCGGTTAGGAGCACGAGACTCTCGGGATGCGGCACAGGAAGGTCGCGGAGCAGCGCGGCATCGAGCACATGAAATATCGCGCTGTTCGCGCCGATTCCAAGCGCGAGCGTCAGGATGGCAGCAGTCGCGAATCCTGGGCTTTTCGAAAGGGTGCGCAAAGCGTACCAGAAATCCTGAAGCAATCCAGACATCCGAGCCTCCCGGAGTGTTGCCCTTCGTTCGAAGATATCATGGGGAAACGCGAGCGAATCTTCGGAGTACGATTTTCCCCGCCGCGCACTTGCGGCCAGTAAGGCTAACGGGCGCTCCCGGCCGGCGGCGGCTCAGCTGGAAGAGTCGTATTAGCCACGGCGCGTTGGCGCGCCAGTTCCTTGAAGACCTCGCCGAATGCGGGGACGCTACGGCGCAGCGTGTCGAAATCGCGCTTGGGAATCAGTAGCACTTCCATGGGCGTGCCAGCCTGAATGGTTGCGTTTCGGGATTGGTCGGACAACACAGCCATTTCACCGAAATAATCCCCGGCGTGCAGCGTCGCCACCGTCTGGGGACCGCCAGCGGCTTCCTTGATGACGTCGCAATCGCCCTGCTCGATGACATAGACACTGTCGCCCAGATCTCCCTGGTGGAACACGATGTCGCCAGGCTCGAAGTGCTGGCGCTTGATTCCCGATTCCTGCTGGACCCGGGTTTGAGCCAGATCCGGCGGGAAGAGCAGGTGGATGAACCAGTCGATCGAGATCCGGACCTTGGTTTTGATGCCCGGGATCTTCATCAGGTAAATAGCGCGCCAGAGAATCCAGGCGATAACACCGGAGATTTTCATGCCGAGGATCTGGGCGACCGCCGAGCCATGTCCGAGCGAACCCAATGTGCCGAGTCCCTCGAAGGCGAACTGAGCGGGCCGTCCGCCGCGGATCGCGGCCACGATGTTGCTGGCGCAGGTAGTTGCTTCGCGCGTGGCGTGTTGCGCCGTGGGCGGGACGGACTTGCCGGAAACGGTGGTGATGGAGGCGCAATCGCCCAGCGCCCAGACGTGGCCTTCATGCCCTACCAGTTCGAGGCTGGTATTCACCTGCAAACTGCCTTTGTCTTTGGCGCAATCGAGCTTCGCGAGCACGGGCACGGGCGCCGAAGGTACGGTGGAAATGATCGTCTTACAAGGGATCTCGCCGCCCGATTTCAGAATGGCCTTTTCGGAGGTGGCCGCAACGAGGCGATCTTTGAGGATCAGCTCGACGCCGCGTTTTTTCAGAACCTTCTGAGCAAACAAAGCCAGCGGCTCAGCCATTTCCTGCAAGATACGGTCGCGGGAATGCACCAGAACGCAGCGCACCGGCTCGTTCCGCAGGCGCAGATAGTTCTGTTTGACGCTGCGGACAAAGTTGTTCAATTCGGCCAGAACTTCAACCCCCGAAAATCCACCGCCGCCCACCACGAAAGTCAGAAGACGGCGCCGCAGGTCGGGGTCTTCCTCGACGTCGGCCTCCTCCAGCACGTGAATCAGGTGATTGCGAAGCGCAATGGCATCGGCCAGTGTTCGAAAGGGCCGGGCGTTTTCCATCATTCCCGGCATTCCGTAAAAATTCGTGACCTCGCCCAGAGCGATGACTAAGTAGTCATAGGGGATCTTCATCAGCCGCGGGCGGAAGCCCGGACTGACCGTGACTACACGATTGTTCAGGTCGATTTCTTCCACCTCGCGCATCACCAGATGCGTTCGCGGACAGAGCCGGCGAATCGGAGAGACAACATCCAGCAACCCAATCGAGCCGGAAATCACTTCCGGGAGCATGGGCTGGTAGACCCAATAGTTTTCGCGATTCACCAGCCAGATGTCGGCTTCATCCGGCCGAAGCAGCCGCTCCAGGCATCGCGCCGTGTAGACACCGCCGAAGCCCCCGCCCAGGATCACGATCTGCTTCTTCGGCCCGCTCATTCGTATTGGAAGTTACATGGGAAGTATAAGGCCGAAGGCAGTGGAGATCCAAGTGCATAGAGGGAGTGAGAAGGCCCAACTAAACTGCAAGAGGGAAGGAGAAGCACTTGAAACCAACAAAACAAATGATCGGAGTGGCAGCGCTTTGCGGAGTCGCGGCGCTGTGGCCCACCGGCGCGTGGGCGGCCGATGCTGCGGCCGGCAAGGCGGTCTATGACGCAAAGTGCAAGGCCTGCCACGGAGCGACTGGCGAGGGAAATCCAAATATGGCTAAGGCTATGAAGGTCGAGATGAAGCCCTTAAGCCAAACAACGGCCGACGTTAAAAAGGTGATCACAGAGGGTACGGGCAAGATGAAGCCGGTAGCGAGTGTAACCGGAGCCGACCTGGACAACGTGGTGGCCTACGTCAATAGCCTGAAGAAGTAAGAACTACAAAGCGCGCGCTCAGCAGTATGGGCTACAATGCTCGATGCGGGAGCGCGCGATTCATTGAGTAAGCGCTCGCGTCGCGGCCGTCACTGACCCCCCGGCAGTGTCCCGAAAGGATCATCATGTCCACGTCAGCGCAGGCTCAGTCCAACCAGCCAATTCCGGGCGACATCGATCAGATCTGCATCAACACGATTCGAACGCTGGCGATGGATGCGGTCCAGCAGGCCAATTCCGGCCATCCGGGCACGCCGATGGCGATGGCGCCGGTGGCCTACTGCCTGTGGCAGCACTTTCTGCGGTTCGATCCGGAAAACCCGATCTGGCCCAATCGCGACCGGTTCGTCCTATCAGCCGGACATGCGTCCATGTTGCTGTACGCCCTGCTGCACTTGGCGCAGGTCAAGGCGGTGAATCCGGAGTATGAAACGCTCGGGAAACTGAGCGTGGCACTGGACGACATCAAACGGTTCCGCCAATTGGATAGCAAGTGCCCGGGACATCCGGAGTATCGCTGGACATCGGGCGTGGAGACAACCACCGGGCCGTTAGGCCAGGGCGTCGCAACCAGCGTTGGGATGGCGATCGCGTCGCAATGGATGGCGCGCTATTTCAACCGGCCCGGTTTCGAAATGATGGACTTTAACGTCTACGCGCTGGCGGGCGACGGCTGCATGATGGAAGGCGTGAGCGGCGAGGCGGCGTCGCTGGCCGGGCATTTGAAACTTTCCAACCTGTGCTGGATATACGACAACAACCACATCACGATCGAAGGCAACACCGCGCTGGCGTTCGACGAGGATGTCGCGACGCGGTTCATGGGATATGGCTGGAACGTGACGCGGGTGGGCGACGCCAACGACCAAGCCATGCTGGCGCGGGCCTTTCGAACCTTCCAAGCCACGACGGACCGGCCTACGCTGATTATTGTCGACAGCCACATCGCGTATGGCGCGCCTAACAAGCAGGACACTAGCGCAGCGCATGGCGAGCCGCTCGGTGACGCCGAAATCCGGCTCACGAAGAAGAATTATGGCTGGCCGGAGGACGCGAAGTTCCTGGTGCCGGAAGGCGTGTACGACCATTTTCGGGAACTGGCCGGCAAACGGGGCCGGGAGGCCCGCGAAGCTTGGATGGCCAAGTTCGCCGAATACCGGGAGAAGTACCCGGAACTCGCCGATCATCTGTACAAAATGCAGAAGCGCGAGCTCCCAGACGGATGGGACGCGGATATTCCTGTATTTCCGGCGGACCCCAAGGGCGTGGCCGGCCGAGATGCTTCCGGCAAAGTGGAAAATACCGTGGCGAAGCGCGTTCCCTGGTTGATTGGCGGAGCTGCCGATCTGGCGCCGTCCACGAAAACGCGGCTGACATTCGACGGCGCAGGCGATTTCGAAGCTGGCAGCTACGCGGGACGCAATTTCCACTTCGGAATCCGCGAGCATGCGATGGGCTCCATCCTGAACGGGATGTCACTGTCCAAGATCCGGCCCTTCGGGTCCGGATTCCTGATTTTCAGCGACTACATGCGCGAACCGATCCGGTTGAGCGCGCTGATGGAGATTCCGGTCATATACATTTTTACGCACGACTCTATCGGGGTCGGCGAGGACGGACCGACACACCAGCCGGTGGAGCAGTTGATCTCGCTGCGCGCTATTCCGGGGCTGATTACGATACGGCCGGGGGACGCCAATGAAGTGGCTGAGGCTTGGCGGTTGATCATGCGTTTCCGGCACGAGCCAGTCTGCCTGATTCTTTCGCGCCAAAACATCCCGACCTTGGACCGGAGCAAGTACGCGCCTGCTACCGGGCTCGCGAAGGGTGCTTACATTCTGGCGGATGCCAAAGGCACACCGGACGTGATCCTGATCGGGACCGGCAGCGAAGTGGCGCTGTGCGTGGATGCATTCGAGAAGCTCACGGCGGAGGGAATAAAGGCGCGCGTTGTGAGCATGCCTTCCTGGGAGCTGTTTGAGCATCAGCCGCCGCAATATCGCGAAAATGTACTTCCGCCCGGGGTCAAGGCGCGAGTTTCGGTGGAGCAGGCTTCGACTTTTGGATGGGACCGATATGCCAGCAGGAGGGTCGGCATGCATACCTTCGGAGCCTCGGCCCCGCTGAAAGAGTTGCAGAAGAAGTTCGGATTTACGCCCGATGCCGTGGTTGCTGCTGCTAAAGAGGAGATAGCGAAAGCCCGATAGCCATATGCGAACAGTCATTGGATCGGACCATGCTGGGTTCGAGCTGAAGGTGATGCTCGCGAAACACCTGCGAGACCTGGGGGAGGAAGTACTGGATGTCGGGACCAATAGCACCGAGCCAGTGGACTACCCGGATTTCGCGGCAGCAGTTGGCAAGGCGATCCTGGACAGCCGGGCGGATCGAGGCGTGTTGATCTGCGGAAGCGGCGTCGGTGCGTCGGTGGCGGCTAACAAACTTGTAGGCATTCGAGCGGGGTTGTGCCACGATACCTACTCGGCGCATCAGGGAGTGGAGCACGACGATATGAACGTCCTGGTGCTGGGCGCGCGTGTAATTGGTCCGGCGCTGGCGCATGAGCTGGTTGAGGCGTATATAAAGGCGAAGTTTACGAAGGAAGAGCGGCACGTCCGCAGGCTCGGCAAAATCAAGGCGCTTGAAGCGCGAATGGGAAGCTGAAACCGACAGGGAGGAGCATCAGCGTGAGTGTCCCAACTGTAACTGCACTAAAGACTACCAATCATCTCATCGAACTGGCCAAATACGGCCAATCCGTGTGGCTGGATTACATCCGGCGGAACCTGATCACCAGCGGCGAGCTTAAGCGGCTGATCGAGCAGGACGGGCTGGCGGGTGTCACGTCGAATCCGGCCATATTCGAGAAAGCCATCACCGGGAGCACGGATTATACGGACGCTCTGGTTGAACTTCAGAGGCGCAAAGACGTGGACGCGATGGGGATCTACGAGATCCTGGCCATCAAGGACATTCAGGATGCCGCCGATGCGCTGCGGCCAGTGTACGAGCGGACCCGCATGCGAGATGGCTATGTGAGCCTGGAAGTTTCGCCGTTTCTGGCCCGGGACACGGAAGGAACGATTAAGGACGCGCGCCGGCTGTGGAAAGCAGTGAACCGTCCGAACCTGATGGTGAAGGTGCCGGCCACGGTGGAAGGCGTGCCAGCCATCCAGCAACTGATCAGCGAAGGCATCAACATCAATGTGACGCTACTATTCGCGCAAGAGCGCTACGAGAAGGTCGCACACGCCTACATCGCCGGTCTGCAGAAATACGTGGCGGGGGGTGGCGATCCCAGCCATGTCGCCAGCGTGGCCAGCTTCTTCATCAGCCGCATCGATACGCTGGTGGACACGACCGTGAAAGCGCGCTTGAAGACCAGCACCGACCCGAAAGAGCAGGCGCTGTTAAAGAGCCTCCTGGGTAAGGTCGCGATTGCGAACGCTAAGCTGACCTACCAACGCTACAAGGAAATTTTCGCGGGTGCGGAATGGGACGCGCTGGCGAAGAAGGGTGCGCAAACCCAGCGGGTGCTGTGGGCCAGCACCAGCACCAAGGATCCGAGCTATCCCGACGTTCTTTATGTGGATGAGCTGATCGGGCCCGACACGGTGAATACCATTCCGCCTGCAACGCTGGATGCCTTTCGCGATCATGGGCATCCGCGGGCAAGCCTGGAGTCGGATATCGATGCGGCTCAGGACACGATGGATACGCTCGAGAAGGTCGGGATCTCGATGAAACAGGTCACCGACGATCTGATTACACAGGCGGTGAAGCTGTTCGCCGACCCGTTCGACAAGCTGCTGAACGCGGTAGACGCCAAGTGCAAGTTTGCTTCACAGGCCGAGGTGGACGCTCAGACCTACAGTGTGCCGAAGGAGTTGGAGCGGTCGCTTGAAGAGGCCATCGAGGACTGGAAGATGGCGGGCAAAGTGCGCCGGCTTTGGGCGCGCGACGCTTCGTTATGGACAGGCTCGGACGAAGGAAATTGGCTGGGCTGGCTCGGCGTGATGGAGGATCAGCTCGGCAACAAGCAGCATTTAGAGGCGGTCGCGACGGACGTGAAAACGACCGGCTTTAAACATGCCCTGCTGCTGGGCATGGGTGGCTCGAGCTTGTGCCCGGAAGTGCTGCGCATGACGTTCGGCAAGAATAACGGGTATCCGGAGCTGTTCGTGCTGGATTCTACAGATCCGGCACAGGTGAAGGCGTTCGAGAACAAGATCGACATTGCGAATACGATCTTCATCGTTTCGAGCAAATCGGGTTCGACGCTCGAACCCAATATCTTTAAGCAGTATTTCTTCGAGCGCGTGAAGCAGGTGGTGGGAGCCGACCAAGCGGGCAGCCGGTTTATCGCGATCACGGATCCCGGATCGAAGTTCGAACAGGTGGCGCAGGGCGACCGATTCCGGCACATTTTCCACGGCGTTCCCAGCATCGGCGGCCGATATTCGGCGCTATCGGATTTTGGCATGGTGCCGGCGGCGGTGATGGGAATCGACGCGGCGCGATTTCTGGACCGTGCCGACGTGATGGCAATTGCCTGTTCCTCCTGCCTGCCAGTGGAGAAGAATGCCGGCGTGGTGCTGGGGTTGATCCTGGGTGTGGCAGCGAAGACCGGCCGCGATAAAGTGACGCTGGTCACGTCGCCGAAGATTGGGGATTTGGGCGCTTGGCTCGAGCAGTTGCTGGCCGAATCCACCGGCAAGGACGGAAAAGGGCTTATTCCGGTGGATCGGGAGCCGCTTGGACCTCCCGAGGTCTATGGCAACGATCGCGTGTTCGCCTATATCCGGCTGGAGGGCCAAGCCGATCCGAAACAGGATCAGGCGCTGGAGGCGATTGCTAAGGCCGGTCATCCCGCGATCCGAATCGCCGTTGCGGATATTTATAATTTGGGCCAGGAAATGTTCCGTTGGGAGATCGCCACGGCGGTGGCGGGTTCGGTGATCGGCATCAACGCGTTTAACCAGCCCGATGTCGAGGCGAGTAAAATCGCGACGCGGAAGCTGACGTCGGAGTACGAGAAGACGGGATCGCTGCCGCCGGAATCGCCGATTCTGTCGGAAGGCGGCGTCGAACTTTACACGGACGAGAAGAATGCGACTGAGCTGGCGTCACTGGCAGGCAGCAACAAGACGCTGGCGGGATATCTGCGGGCGCATCTGAACCGTTTGAAGGCGGGCGACTATTTCGCGCTGCTTGGATATATCGAAATGAACGGGGCGCACGATCGCGCGCTGCAGCAGATCCGGCTAAGTGTGCGGGATAAAAAGCGCGTTGCTACTTGCCTCGGATTTGGCCCGCGGTTTCTGCACTCCACCGGGCAAGCGTACAAGGGCGGACCGAACACCGGCGTCTTCCTACAGATCACTTGCGACGATAAGGCCGATCTTCCGGTGCCGGGCCAGAAATACACGTTTGGCGTGGTGAAGGCAGCGCAGGCGCGCGGGGATTTCCAGGTATTGGCCGAAAGGCACCGGCGGGCGCTGCGCGTGCATTTGAAGGATGTGGAAAAAGGTCTGGCCGCTTTGGATTCTGCGGTGCGACAGGCTTTGTCTTAAACGACCACGGGAGAAAAATCCATTATGCAATTAGGAATGATCGGGCTGGGAAGAATGGGCGCCAACATGGTGCGGCGGCTGATGCGCGGCGGGCATCAATGCGTCGTGTTCGATCTGAGCGCAGACAACGTCAAGGCGTTGGCGGGCGAGGGCGCCGGCGGGTCCAGCTCGATGGAAGATTTCGTCAAGAAGCTGACCAAGCCTCGGGCGGCCTGGGTCATGGTTCCGGCCGGTTCTGCAACCGAGAACACGGTGCTCAAGCTGGCTGAGCTCATGGAGGCGGGCGACACGATCATCGACGGCGGCAACTCTTATTTCAAGGACGACGTGCGCCGCTCGAAGATCCTTAAGGAAAAAGGCATCCATTACTTGGATGTCGGCACCAGCGGCGGGGTATGGGGACTTGAACGCGGCTACTGCATGATGATCGGCGGATCGAAAGAATCGGCCGATCGGCTGGACCCGATTTTCAAAACGCTGGCGCCGGGAATGGGCGATGTGGCTCCGTCGCCGGGACGCGAAGGCAAGAAGAGCACTGCCTCGGACGGCTATTTGTATTGCGGGCCGTCAGGCGCGGGCCACTTCGTCAAGATGGTGCACAACGGGATCGAGTACGGCTTGATGCAGGCCTACGCGGAAGGCTTCGACATCATGCGGAATGCCCATTCCAAAGAAGTGCCCGAGGATCACCGCTACACGTTCGATCTGCCGGATATCGCCGAGCTGTGGCGCAGAGGCAGCGTCGTAGGTTCGTGGCTGCTCGATCTCACCGCCATGGCGCTGGCCGAGGACCCGGAGTTGAAGCGCTTCACCGGGACGGTGCAGGATTCGGGCGAAGGGCGCTGGACGATTATGGCCGCGATCGAGGAAGCGGTGCCGTGCGACGTGCTTTCGGCATCGCTATACACGCGCTTCCGTTCCCGCCAGGATCACACGTTCGCCGAGAAGATGCTGTCGGGCATGCGCAATAAGTTCGGCGGGCACGTCGAGCGCGCCGCGGGCGGCTAGCGGCTGCTGCGAGGCATCGCCCGGCGGCGTTATTGTAAGAACACAAGATTTGTCGAAGTCGAGCGCACAGGAACGCCGCGGCGTCATCGTCTAAAGAAAATGCGGTACCGCGGCGCTTCGTTGCGCGCGTTGTGGAGAGAGAGGTCAAATGCAGATTGCTGAAGAAATAGCTGCTCGGGGAGCGACAGGTGCGGGGCGTGCGGCCGACCCTTGCGTGATGGTCATATTCGGCGCATCAGGCGACCTCACCAAGCGGAAGCTCATCCCTGCTCTTTACAACCTGGCCAAGGATAATCTGCTATCGAAGGAATTCGCGCTGGTCGGCGTCGCGCGCAACGAAATGAACAGCGAGCAATTCCGCGACATGATCGGCAAGGAGATCGGCGATTACGCCACCACCAAGGTTGACCCGGATCTGTGGCACTGGTTTGCGCGACGCATCTACTACGTCTCTGGCGATTTTGACGACCCCAAGGTGTACGAAGAGCTAAGCCGCGTGCTGGGGGAAGTCGACAAAGAGCATGGCACCCGCGGAAATTATTTCTATTACCTGGCGACTGCTCCGAGCTTCTTCGCCACCGTGGTGAAACAGCTGGGCCAGGCCGGCCTGGTGTCGGAGGAACATGGCTGGCGGCGGGTGATTATCGAGAAGCCGTTTGGACACGACTACGAATCGGCAAAAAGCTTGAACAAAGAAATCCGGCAGGTGCTGGAGGAGAAACAAATCTACCGGATCGATCATTACCTGGGCAAGGAAACCGTACAGAACATCTTGGTATTCCGGTTCGCGAACGGAATTTTCGAGCCGATCTGGAACCGGCGTTATATCGATCATGTGCAGATCACCGTGGCGGAGACGGTGGGCGTGGAACAGCGCGGCTCGTATTACGATAAAGCCGGCACGCTACGCGACATGGTGCCGAATCATATTTTTCAGCTCATTTCGCTGACGGCCATGGAGCCGCCGGTTTCGTTCGATGCGGACGTGGTTCGCGACGAACAGACCAAGATCCTGCGCGCGCTGCAACCGATGACGGACGAGGAAGTGCTGGTGCGCACGGTACGCGGCCAGTATGGCGAAGGTTTAGTGAACGGAACCCACGTGCCGGCGTATCGTCAGGAGGCGATGGTCGCGCCGGACTCGCGCACGGAGACCTTCGTCGCGATGAAGCTGTACATCGACAACTGGCGCTGGGCGGACGTGCCGTTCTACCTGCGAACCGGCAAAGCTATGCCGAAGCGGGTCACCGAGATCGTGATCCAGTTCAAGCGGGCACCGTTCGTGCTGTTCCGCAAGACGGCTGTGAACCGGCTGGAACCGAATCGCCTGATCCTTCATCTTCAACCCGACGAGGGAATATCGCTGAGTTTTGGGGCGAAGATTCCGGGCCCGGTGGTGCAGATCGGTGGCGTAAATATGAACTTCAACTACACCGATTATTTCAATGCGACGCCGCAAACCGGCTACGAGCGGCTCTTGTATGACTGCATGCTCGGCGATGCGACACTGTTCCAGCGGTCGGATATGGTGGAAACGGCCTGGCACGTGGTGGCGCCCATTCTGGATGTATGGGAAGCTCTGCCGCCCCGCCGCTTCCCGAACTATCCTGCCGGCTCGTGGGGACCTCCGGAAGCCGACGAACTGCTGGCCAAGGACAATCGCCACTGGAGCAATGTCAATGGTCTTGGCCGGTGATATAGGCGGAACGAACACGCGGCTGGCCTTTTTCGACGGCACGCCGGACCGGCTCAGCGCCGCCGCCATCGAGATCTTCCCCAGCCGTGAGTACACAGGACTGGAAGAGATCGCAAAGAAGTTCATCGCGCGCTACAATCTGGCTCCGGGCGCGGCCTGCTTCGGGATCGCGGGGGCGGTTCGGGACGGGCTGGTGGAGACGACGAACCTGCCCTGGGTAGTGAGCGCGAAAAAGATCGGCAGCGAGTTGGGTATTGACAACGTCGCTTTGATCAACGATCTGGAAGCGAACGCGCACGGCATCGCGCTGCTGGAAGTTTCCGACTTTGTGGCGTTGAACGAAGGCGTCGCGGTTTCGCTCGGCAATCGTGCTCTCATCGCGGCCGGCACGGGGCTTGGGGAAGCGGGGCTGCTGGCCGAGGCCAACGGGACGTACCGGCCGTTTCCGTCCGAAGGCGGCCACGTCGATTTTGCGCCGCGGAACGAACTGGAAATGGATCTGCTCCGGTATCTCATGGGCCGCTACGAGCACGTCAGTTACGAACGGGTCCTGTCAGGGCCGGGACTGCACAACATTTACGAGTTTCTGCGCGATACCGGCCGCGCGGAGGAGCCAACCTGGCTTGCTGACGCCATGAAGCAGGGCGATCCTTCGGCGGCGATTGCCAAATCGGGCCTGGAGGCCACTTCGGCGATTGCGGAGCAAGCGCTGGATCTGTTCATCTCAATTTACGGCGCCGAGGCGGGTAATCTTGCTCTGAAGGTTGTGGCCACGGGAGGAACGTTTATCGGCGGGGGAATCGCGCCGAAAATTATTTCCAGGCTGAACAGCCGCACTTTCCTGGATGCGTTTCAGGCCAAAGGGCGGATCAGTCCGTTGCTGCGCGATATCCCGGTGCGAGTGATTACGAACGATAAGACGGCGCTGTTGGGGGCGGGGCGGGTGGCGGCGCTGACGTTTGCCGCAAGAAAGAATTAGGGGCGGATCAACGATCCGCCCCGCGTGAAGCTATTGTGTCGCGATGAGTCGCGGCCTCAGAAGTACAACCGGATGCCGAGCTGCAATTCGCGCGGCAGGTTAGCCTGCGACTGGATTCTGCCGAAGTTTCCGACGGCGGTACCGTCGCTCTTCACGCCCTGGAACTGCATAATCGGCTGGTTGAAGTTCGGCGTATTGAAAGCGTTCAGGGCCTCAGCGCGGAACTGGCCATGGAATCGCTCTTTGACGGTGAACGTCTTGAACAGTGAGAGGTCCCAATTGGCCAGGCCTGGCCCATAGTTCGGAATGGTGCGCGAGACATTCCCGAAGGTGTATTGCGGCGCGAGGGAGAACGCCTGCGGGTTGATGTAGTTGTACAAGCGCGATTCAGGGCTGCCGGAGCCGGTCGGAGAAACTCCGGTCGCGTTCGGCCGCTGCTCGCCCGTCCCGATCACTGAGTTGGTATTGTTCTGCCAAATCATCAGCGGGAAGCCGGATTGGATGATCGTGGTACCGTTGACTGACCAGCCGCCCACAGCGTAATCGAGAACTTTGTTATTGTTCAGCCACGTCCGGCCATTGCCGAAGGGGAGATCATAAGTAAACGCGGAGGTGAAGCGCCACGGCACGGTGCCGGCGCCGAGGGCCCATTCGGACTTCAGGTCATACACGTTTTGCGGATACACAGGCACGGTGTTATCCGTGTTGTTGTAATAGTTCGCGTTGCCGGAGCCGAACTCGTTGTCGTAATTGCGTGCCCAGGTGAAGGTGGATAGCAACTGAAGGCCGTGGGAGAGCCGCTTCTGCGCTTTAAGGATTAGAGAATCATACTGAGCTTTCGCGCCGCTCGCCGAGTCATACACGCTCGAAAATTCCGGGAAGGGCATGAGCAATTGAGCTTGCGACACGGTTGCACCGCCGATTACTCCGCCTGCACCCGGCAATCCTTTGAATGGATTAGGAACGGGCTTCGAAAGTGCCGAGCCTTGCGAGAGGTATTGGGTCGGAACTTGATTGATCGGCAATAGGCCGTTGGCAGTTGGAGCGTATTGCAGGTTGCTGCTTCGGGAGCCGATATAACCAACCTCAGCTGCGATGCCCCAAGGCAACTGCCGTTGCAAATCGGCGGAGAATTGCTGGATGCGCCCCTGAGTGCGGTTCTGATCGGGGAAAGTGACGGTACTGCCGTACAGTTGGGTAACACCAGTAGTGATGCTGGCGGGTTGAAGGACGCCGTTGGGGTACGGATTGCTCAGCGAGTTGGCTGGCGTTGCGAATCCGTTGCCGCTGGCCAGGTAGGTGGTGGTCTGGGCCAGACCCGGAGAATAAGTATTGTCGAGCGAGAAGTAAACCGGCGCGTAGAAGATACCCCAGCCGCCCCGGAAAGTGGTCTTGTCGTTGATCTGGTACGCGAAGCCAAGGCGCGGCCCAAAGTGGGTTTTGGAAGCCTCACAACAGGAGTTCGGATTTCCGTTCTGTCCCGCGATCAATGGGAGGCCGTAGGGCACCACGCCCGAACCGGCCGGAAGCTGCGCCGCAATCGGATTGATGGCCGTCCGGTTGAAGCCAACCAGCATGTTGTTGTATTTTTCCGTTTCACCGGTCTCGTATTCGTATCGCAGCCCTACGTTCAGTGTCAGGCGGCTGTTAACGTGAATATCATCCTGGATGTACCCGGCATAATAATTCACATAAAAATAGGTGTTCGTTGCAGTACCGATCAATCCACTGGATGGGAAGCCAAGCAGAGCGTCCGCGAAGTCACTCCCGGTATTCGCGCTGTTCCCTGCGTTGAACTGCTGCGTGAAGATGCCATTGAAGGTAAAGGTGCCTGGCCCGTTCGTAAACTGGGCTCCATCCGTATGGATAAGGCGGTAGTCAAATCCGGCCGTAATGTTGTGCTTGCCGACGAATTTCGAAACGCCGACGGAGGCATTCTTGGACCAATACGTAATTTGTTGGTGCGTGCCGCCGCCATACGATTCGCCCGTTTGCAAGAGACTGACCAGGGGGAACTCCGGGATCTGAATTTGATTGGCGTAACTGGCAGGAAAACCCAGAGACGTCTGATCAAAGCCGAAGCTCGGATAGTTGTAGATATTCGGGAATCGATTGAAGCCGTAGCGCGCCGAGATTACCGTGGTCGGATTGACGGTGATGGTCGAGTTCACTGCCGTAGCGTCGACATGCCGGTACAGCTTATAAGAGCCTTTTCCAGGTAGGTTGTTCAGGAAGTTGCTACCCGGCTCGAAGCTCTTGTAATAAATGAACGATCCGCCGAGGCGCAGCCAGGGCGTGGGGTCTTCGTCCAACTTGTACACGAACTCCTCGGCGTGATTGCCCAGAGTATCACTACCTGAATAATTGCTCTGGCCGAGCGAACCACCGAGATTGGTATTGGGCGCGGGCAAGTAACCCAGCATCGCCTGGCCGATCTTGCTGATCTGATTCCCCGGAATCATGTTGTTCAGGAACGGCGTGCGAATCACGGTCGCGCCGGCCGGGCAATTGTCAGTCGGCTGGCACGGGCGGCCGCTCGCTGGGTCGTAAATGATGCGGCCTGAACCCTGGAAATTACCGCCTAGGACGGCGGCCGTTGGAACCGCGAAGCTGCCAAAGTCCGGCTGCGCTTCGAGGTATCCCTCGGTTGAAACAAAGAAGAAGGTTTTATTCCTGCCGTTATAGACTTTGGGGATCACAACCGGACCGCCAAGCGAAAATTCCCAGTTCTCCCACAGTTCGGACGGGCGCGGCTTACCGGCCGCGTTGTTGAAGTAATTATTCGCAGTGAAATCGGTGGTGCGGTAATAGCCAAGCGCGTCGCCGTGCAGACCGTTGCTTCCGCTGGCGATCACGGTATTGAACACGCCGCCACCCGTTCGTCCCATGGTTGCGTCGTAGGTGTTCTCCTGAAGCTTCATTTCCTGAACGGCGCTCTGACTGGGAATGACGATCGCGAGGTTCTGCGAACTCGTGATCGGAATACCGTCGATCAGGTAGTTGTTTCCGCGGATCGGGCCGCCGGCGATCGAAAGGTTCGACGAACCAATCTGGTCCTGGAACCGGTTCCACTGCGGCGGGCCGGAGGGAACCACGTTGTTGGTCAGCTTCGACATCAAGAATGTATTGCGGCCGAGGTTCGGCAGGTCCTGCAGCTGCTGCGTGTTGATTACTTGTCCGTTGGACGCGGTCTCGTTCTCAATCAACGGAGCTTCGGTCGTTACCGAAACGCTTTGGCTGATCTCGCCTAACTCCATCTTGAGATCCTGCCTGACCTTCTGCTGGGTACCGACGATAACACCCTTTTGCTCGATCTTCTTAAACCCCGGGGTTTCGACCACGATGGTATAGGTGGCCGGATCCACCTGCGGGAACACGTATTCGCCCGCCGAATTGCTCACGGTGGTCCGCACGGTTCCGGTCGCATCATTTCGCAGCGTCACGTTGGCATTCGCGATGACGGCGCCGCCGGGGTCCGTAATGATGCCGCGGACTTCGCCGACGTAGGATTGAGCAAATACCATGACGGCTGCTAAAAGCAGCGCGGTGACGAGAAGCAGAGAGCGATGGATTTTCACGACAAGCCTCCTTGATGGCCCAGACAGAATACTCCTGAGACGGTGAACAACGGAGCAGGCTCTTTCACCGAATTTTTAAGCGACCCAAGCACGAGCGTATGCGCCCTTACAGCGAGAGGGTGTCTCTAAACATATGCGAAAGTAAGCATTTTGTCAATAACGGAGCCGTCTGCAAGCCCCCCTCATCTATCGGGGTTGGCGTCTTGACAAAGCACACACCTCCACTCATGTCCGAGTAGTCCGGACCCCTCGCAATCACAGCCGCCGCTGGCGCGAGGTTAGTGTGGCCGACAGCTAAAGCAAAAGAAGCCGTCACTCACGCGAATCGCGGTTCAAGACGACGGCTGATTAGACCAACCTGCGGTTAAGTGTATTGCGGTCTGGCGCGAATGTCAACCGTGCAGTTGTAAAATTCGCAGGTATCGGGCCGCCAACGCTAGATCTCTCCACGCTTGGCGGCTTGAATCATATGGTCTGCAGCCCAGTAACCGAGCGCCTGGATGGTACAAGTGGGCTGCTGGCGGCCGGATGAGACCATACTGCTTCCGTCCACCACGAACAGATTTGGAACATCGTGAGCGCGGTTGAACTTGTTCACCACGGAGCGCTTAGGATCGTTCCCCATGCGGCAGGTCCCCATCAGATGGACTGAATTGTTGACCTCGCGGACCGGCCGAGGCCAGATCTTTTTTGCGCCGGCGGCTTCCATGATCTCCTTTTGCCGCTCCAGGATGAACTCCATTGTCTTCAAGTCATCGGGATGGTTCTTAAACGTAAGGCGAAGCGCGGGCATACCCCATTCATCTTTGAGTTCGGGATCGAGCGTGACATTGTTCGATTCCATGGGTAGGCAGGTAATATGCGAAAACAAAGCCATGGTGCGCGGGTATTCGTACGCGATGGACTTCTTCCATGCGGAGCCCCAACGCGGGCTACTGGGATCATTCCCGCGCAGGCCGAACTGGACCGGGCTCGAATTGGAACGGGCATCAATGCCGCCGCCCCCATAGAAGCCGCGCTTCGGATCGGAATCGTAGAAGTCGTGAAGGACGCGAGTTACTAGCACGCTCTTAAACTCGTTCAGCGGCTCGTCAAACATGGCTGTGACGGAAGTGCCGTTGTCGTACATCAAATATTTGCCGACCAGCCCGCTGGAGTTCGCCAGACCGTTCGGGAAGCGGTTGGATTTAGACATGAGCAGTAAGCGCGGCGACTCAACGCCATTGGCGCAAACAACGACAGCCTTGGCTTTCTGAAACACTTCCTTTTTGTTCTTGTCGAAATAGATCGCGCCGGTGACACGGCCGCGCCCGTCGGTTTCGATCTTGCGGACATAGGATTCCGGCCGAATCTCGCAATTTCCGGTGCGCTCGGCCATCGGAATCAGGGATGCCATGGTAGACGACTTGGCGCCGACCTCGCATCCGAACGCCATGCAGAAACCGCAATGCACGCAACCGGGCCGTCCTTTGTATTGCTGCGATAGGATTGCCACCGGCGCCGGGAAAGGATGCAGCCCGAGCTTTTTGGCTCCGCGATCGAAGAGCACGCCCGACGATTTCACGGGCATCGGGGGCAAAGGATAAGGTTTCGAGCGCGGGGCGTCAAACGGATTCGAGCCGCCCAAGCCGGAGACGCCGATGTCCTGTTCGGATTTCGTGTAATAAGGCTCAAGTTCCTGGTAAGTGATGGGCCAGTCTTCCAGTGCGGCATTTGGAACGGGACCAAAACGAGAGCGTTCGTTAAAGTCGATCTCGTGCAAGCGCCACCAGTTCGCGGTGAAATGCAACGTGCCTCCGCCTACGGCGCGGCCGTATCCAGCTGACTGCTGAACTTTGGCAACCTCGGATTCGGTCTTTCGGTACGTTTGCGGCTGCCGGTTAGGGTCGTTTGTGAGCTGGTGCAGATTGCGGACAAGTATCTCGTCATGCCGGAAGTCTTTCGGACGTAGATAGGGCCCTTGCTCAAGGACCACTACTTCAAACCCGGCCACCGCAAGTTCTTTAGCAACCGCGCCGCCAGCGGCACCGGAGCCGACGACGACAAAATCGACCTGATGATTCGGCGGATAAGGCGCGCGGCTCATCGTGTTCCCTCCTTCTGCGCTTCCGCGTCGTAATAGCCGAACGGCGGTTCGTACACCATGCGGGGGTCCATGCCCAGGAGCTTCCAACCAATATAATCGCGATTTCCGCCTTCGTCGGGGCTGTTCAAAAAACCAATAATGGTATGGGTCCGCACCGTTTCGAAGAACGGGGTCCCATCGATCGCTTTAACCAGTTCCAACTGCTGCTCCGGCCGTAAGCCGGAGATGCTCCTTGACCCGGGAAACATCTTCTCGCGCTTTTCTTGTAAATCCGCCAGGCCGCTCTTATAGTGTTCCTGACTCTCTTTGTCGAACGTACTGAGCGCGTGATCGATGAAATAGATGACGCCGGCCTCGCGCGCTCCGGGCGTCTCATCGGTGGGAATGATCTGCGCCGCAATGGCCTCCACCTCGGCAGCGGTTTGGCGATCGAAATATTTGAACGCAGTTCCAGGAGTGGCCGCCGCACGGTGGGCATGCTCTTGCGCTGCGACTATTTGGGGCCATACCGCGAGTATTCCCATGGACGAGCCCAGAATCCACTCGCGCCGCGAAACTTCGTTCTGCGTCATAATCTACTCCAAACTACAAATCTACTCGAATTACAAAAGGCAAGGGCCCGCCATATAGCGGGCCCTCGGGGACAACTTAGGAATGAACTTCGCACGTGGTTGTGCGATTTAGTCGGACTCAGGCAAAGCGTAAGCGATGTATTCACCCGAGTAATTGCCGCCGCTGACGGCGACGACAATGTATTGTTTGCCGCCCGCCATATAGGTCATCGGCGAACCGCTCTGAGGCGCAGGCATCCAAACGGCACCGACCTCTTTACCGGTTTGCTTATCATAAGCGCGGAGCATCGCGCCGCGCGGATGGGTCTTCGAGGTGACCAGGGTATCGCCGAGAACCACGAGGGTCTTAGTGATGAGGAGACCCACGCTTCCACCCTGACCGAGATTGCCGTACTTGATACCCTTGCGATCCAGAATATCGCGCACGTTGTCGGCGGTCTCACCGTAGGGCACCTGCCACTGAATGTCGCCCTTATCGAGATTAATGGCCGAGATAACGCCGTAAGGCGGTTTCACAATCGACAGGCCTTCCACCTGCAATCCGAATCCGCCGCCACCGCCGCCCTGAGCGCCACGTCCGCCACGGCCTGCAGCGGCTGCTGCCGGAGGAGGCGTGGGGGCGCGTTTGGGTTGAGGGGCATCGGCAGCACTCCCAAAGCCAGGGCCTTCCGCGACTCGGAACGGCTGATCGTTACGGCCCGATACGTAGTGAATATCACTAAAACCCTGCGGGGGCACGCGTAGTGAGATGGGCGTAACGGCCGACTGATTGGCCTGAGCGTAAACGATGTGGGTTACAGGATCGACACCCGCGCCGGGCCAGTTCGTACCGCCGCTCGCGTTGCCGAGATTCAACCCGGCGAGCCATTTGCCGTTCGGATCGCCTACAACCGGAGGCGTGAACATCCCTTCTACGCGATACCGGGAGATCAGGTCTTTGGCCTGAGCCCTCATTTCCGGCGTAAAGTCGATCAGATCATTCGGAACATCGATGAAGTTGCGGGCGTAACGCGGCGGCTTGGTCGGGAAGGGCTGTGTTTTCGCGGTCTTCTCGCCAGGAACATCCGACTGGGCAACGGCACGCTCTTCGATCGGCCATACGGGCTTGCCGGTGATGCGATCGAAGACGTACAGGAAAGCTTCCTTGCTGGGCACCGCCACCGCTTTGATGGCGCGCCCGTCGACATTGATGTCAACCAGAAGCGGCGCTGAAGACATGTCATAGTCCCAGATCGGGTGGTGTACGAACTGGAAGTACCACTTGCGCTGGCCGGTCTTCAGATCGACGCAGACCAGGCTCTCGCCATACAGGTTGTCGCCGGGGCGCTCGCCGCCATAGTAGTCGGAGGTAGGCGATTCGACGGGAAGGTATACCAAGCCGGCATCTTCGTCGACGGTCATCTGGGTCCAGACGCCAGTGTTACCGTTAGTGTCCGCCGAGCCGTTCTCCCAGGTGTCGTAGCCGAACTCGCCGCGACGTGGAATGGTATTGAAGGTCCAGAGCAGTTTTCCAGTGTGCACGTCATAGGCGCGCACCAGACCCTTGGTGTTGTTGTGGGTCACGACGGTCATGCCCTCTTTAAAAGAGGAGCCGACGATCACGACATCTTTCACCACGAGCGGAGTGGAATGCAGGCCGGCTTCGCCGTTTTCGAGGTCGATCTGCTGGCCGGTGCCAGTAACCATGCCAACCTTCAGATCGACGATGCCATCTTTACCGAAGGATGAAATCACCTGTCCGGTCTTGGCATTCAATTCCACCAGACGATAACCGGTAGTGACATAGACCACGCGGTCGTCGCCATGGCCATCAGTCCAGAACGCCACACCGCGTCCCGACAACTGGCGGGGAGCGATAGCGGCGCGCTTACCTTCGCGCATGCTGTGCGCCCAAATCAGCTCGCCGGTTTTTCCATCCAGCGAGATGACCGAACGGCGCGTGCCAGCAGTGGTGTAGAGAACACCATTGATGGCCAGCGGGGTGCCTTCCAATTTGTATTCGGGCCGCGTGCCGAGATTGTCGGTCTTGAAGCGCCACGCCGGCTCGAGCTTGTTGAAGTTGGAGGCGTTGATTTGATCCAGAGGCGAATAC
Source organism: Bryobacteraceae bacterium (assembly GCA_035293725.1). Classification (GTDB taxonomy): domain Bacteria; phylum Acidobacteriota; class Terriglobia; order Bryobacterales; family Bryobacteraceae; genus Palsa-89. Next base: position 88,958 of record DATGMH010000141.1, on the reverse strand, counting down.
TTGGTGCCCTTCTCGTCGGCTGTGTAATAAGGCCAGTCGCCTTTGGCCGTTGACGGAACATATCCGCTACCCTGACCGAGCGCGCTGGCGGCGATCCACAGCAGCCCAGCGGCGGCCGGCACAGCCGTCAGCCACAGGGCTTTGCTTCCCTTCGTCTTACTTCGATGCATGTCCTTTGTTTTTCTCCCTAACGATTTGTTCGAGACGGGCCGCTCGAACCTAACCCGAACGGCCCGCTAACACGATCATTGTGTCCCCACGAGTTGGGAACACGGCACGCACAAGTGCGTGCGCCACACTCACTCAACTAGTCGGATTCGGGGAGACTGAAAGCCAGGTACTCGCCCGAATATGCGCCGCCGCTCACCGCGACGACAATGAATTGCTTGCCACCCGCCAGGTACGACATGGGGGAGCCGCTTTGCGGAGCCGGCATCCAGACAGCGCCGACCTCTTTTCCGGTCTGCTTATCATAGGCGCGAAGCATGGCGCCCCGCGGATGCGTTCCTGGATTCGTAACCTGAGTGTCGCCCAGGATCACCAGCGTCTTGGTGACCAGCAGGCCGACGCTGCCGTTCTGGCCCAGGTTGCCGAACTTAATTCCCTTTTCCGTCAGAATTCTGCGCACGTTATCGGGTGTCTCGCCATAAGGCACTTGCCACTTGAGTTCGCCCTTATCGAGATCGATGGCCGAAATTACGCCGTAGGGCGGTTTCATAATAGGCAGCCCCTCGACGTTGAGGCCGAAGGCTGGAGGCGGAGCCCCCGCGGGCGGAGGCGTTGCCGGCCGGCCAACCGTCTTGGCCAGTGGGGAATCGGCTGCGGTGCCGAATCCAGGCCCAAGCGCTTCGCGGAACGGTTGATCGTTGCGGCCGGAGAAATAATTCAGGTCGGAGAATCCCGCCGGCGGTTTGCGAACCGACAATCCGGCTGCCGAAGAGTTGGCGGCCTGGGCATAAACAATGTGGGTTTCCGGATCGAAGCCCGCGCCGGGCCAGTTGGTGCCGCCACCGGCATTGCCGACGTTGATCGCGCCGAGCAGACCTTTTTCGTCGCCAACCAGCGGAGGATTGAACGGGCGATCGGTCACGCGGTAACGCGACAGCAGGTCTTTGGCCTGGGCTCGCATTTCGGGCGTGAAATCGATCAGATCGTCAGGAACCTTGAGGAAATTGCGCGCGTAAGCAGGAGGCTTGGTCGGGAACGGCTGCGTGGGTGAAGTCTTTTCGCCCGGCACGTCGGACTGCTGTACCGGCTTCTCTTCAATCGGCCAAACCGGCTGACCGGTCACTCGATCGAACGTGTACAGCCAAGCTTGCTTGGTCGGGAGCGCGACGGCTTTGATCGCCCGGCCGTTCACGTTGATGTCGACCAACAACGGAGCAGAGGAAAGATCGAAATCCCAAATCGGATGATGCACGATCTGGTAATGCCACTTGCGCTGCCCGGTCCTCAGGTCAACGCAGACCAGGCTGTCGCCGAAGAGGTCATTGCCGGGACGATGGCCGCCATAGTAATCCGATGTGGGATCTTCAACCGGCAGATAAACCAAGCCGAGATCTTCGTCCACTGTCATCTGCGTCCACACGCCGGTGTTGCCGTTCACAGCCCAGGAGCCGTTTTCCCAAGTGTCGTTGCCATATTCGCCGGGGCGCGGGATGGTATTGAACGCCCACAATTGCTTCCCGGTGTGGACGTCATAAGCACGGACCATACCCTTGGTGTTGTTGTGGGTGACCGGCGTCATCCCTTCTTTGAAGGAGGAGCCGACGATGACGACATCTTTAACGACGAGGGGCGTTGAATGCAGGCCCGCTTCGCCGGTTTCCAGATCGATCTGCTCACCGGTTCCCTTAACCATCCCGACCTTCAAATCGACCATGCCGTTCTGGCCAAACGAAGTGATTACCGCGCCGGTATGGGCATTCAGTTCGACCAGCCGATATCCAGTGCTTACGAAGACGACCCGATCATCGCCGCGGCCATCGGTCCAATAGGACACGCCTCGACCCGACAATTGGCGGGGAGCAATGGCGGCGCGATTCCCTTCGCGGAGACTGAAGGTCCAGTTGACCTCGCCGGTTCTGCCATCCAAGGAGACCACGGAACGGCGCGTGCCGCCGGTAGTGTACAAGGTTCCATTGATCGCCAGCGGTGTGCCTTCCAGCTTGTATTCCGGACGCGGCCCGAGGTTATCAGTCTTAAAGCGCCACGCTACTTCCAGCTTGTTGAAGTTCGAGGCATTGATCTGATCGAGGGGCACATACTTGCTGCCCTTCAAGTCGGCGGTGTAGTAAGGCCAATCGCCTTTGGCGGTTGACGGTACATATCCCGCACCTTGGCCGGAAGCATTTATCGCGATCCAAGTCAGCCCCAACGCGCCGAACAGGATGGTTAACGGCAGAACGTTGCTCGTTTTCCTACGCATGATTCACTCCTTCGGTTTTCTCTTACCGGCTGGTTAGCTTGGGTCGCGCCGCCGGCTTTACTACTTCGTATCTGGCTTCGATGCCACGATCTTGATCTGGTCCAGCACTTCCTTTTGCTGTGGGAGCGCCGTTTTACCTGCCGGAAACTGGCTGACGCTCAGCATGTACGACAGAATGGCAGCGTTCTTTTCGCGGCTTAGGCTGCCGGGCTTGTTCTGAGGCATCGTGGTACGGATTCTTTCAAACAAATCTCCAAGCGTCAAGCCATTCCAGTTGGAGAGAAACTCGCCACCCGCAAGAGCCGGGGCGGACTCGCCGCCCATCAACGTGTCGCCATGGCAGGATGAGCAGTTCTCGTTATAAAGGCTTTGGCCCTCTTTGGCCTGATCTTGCGTGTAAACTCCGTCCCATACCGTTTGCGCGGACTGTGCGTGCAGTGTCGAAAATACAGCTCCCAAGGCCGCCAACCCGATAATTGCAAGTGCTGAAGTCTTGAAGTTCATTTGTCCTCGCTGTTAAGAAACCGGGCGAAAGCCCGGATAGATGAATATATCAAAGATGAAGGCTCCCTGCTTCAACTGACCGTCCACCGCCCGGCCCTTGCGAACGCTCCGATGGCTGCAAATACACGCTATTCAGATTAGGGGCGTCAGAATTGTCGCTCCGGTTACCGTAGGCGATGTCAATCTGACGTCTGAAGGCTGAACGCTAGAGCCGCTCGCCCGCGACCTAGGCGATCGTCGGCGAACGGTGTCTTGTCGTTTCTATCAGCGGCGGCCGACTATTCGGGCAGGAGACGGCCCGGGCGTCGGGGTATTGAGTCCCTTAGACGCAGAATGGTTGCGGACCGAATTCGGTGTGTCTCCACCGCAGGCCGGGGGGGCGAATCCAGCCCGCGGTGGTCTCAATGTGGCCGGTGGCCTGTGGCCGCGCCGGGGGCTTCGGGAAGACCGGCCGCTCTCACTTCTAGACGGCAAGCCTCCGGTATATACTGGCTCTACCCGAACGAGGAGAGGCTCAATGAAAAGATCTGTCGTAGCCGCCGGCCTGGTTGTGTTGGCTCTTGGCTTCGGTGTCCGTATGACGGCACAGAAGCAACGCATGAGCGGAACCGCCACGGATGTAACCAACTCGGAAATCCAGGCGGCACTGAAAAAGACCGCTTCAGCGAAGGTCAGCGATCAGCAATTACGCGTTGTGGACATCGATGGGGAATACAACGTGGCGCTCGGCGTGCTGCATCGCGCAAAGACGGAGGGCAAGCCGAGCGGTGCGCTGATTCACGAAAGAGTCACCGAGGTATATCAGATCGTGTCGGGCAACGGCACATTCGTGACAGGCGGATCGCTCGTGAATCCGAAAGAATCGCCGGCCGATAGCGAAATCGTTCGAGTCCTTGCCGGTCCAAGCATCAGCGGCACCTCCGTCCAAGGCGGTGTCAGCCGCAAGGTCGGTCCAGGCGACATGATCGTGATTCCGCCCAACACGCCGCACGGTTTCAGCGAGATCACGTCGGATCAGGTGGTGTACACCGTAGTCCGGGTGGATTCCCATAAGGTGCTGCCGGCAGGATATGTTGCGAAATAATTTTTCCGCGTTTGCGCTGCTGGCTAGTGCGGGCTTGCTCAGCGCACAAAACCCGACTGCTTCACTCGCTTCAGCCTGGGTGCTGCCGCCCATCGCCCAGCCGGCGCAACCGCAAACGCTCGCAGTGCGGGCGGGCCGTCTGTTCGATCCGAAATCGGGCGCTCTGTTGGCGAACCAGATCATCCTGATTCGTGGCGATCGAATCGTGGACGTCGGCGCGGCGGTGCAGATCCCATCCAACGCACGCATCATCGATCTGAGCGGCGCAACGGTATTGCCTGGGCTGATCGACACGCACCTGCACGTAATGGACGGCAACCCATTGACGGCGCCGGGCGGGCCGGGCATCTTGCCCGGCACACCGAACGCGGCACCCACGTTGCAGTATCGCGAATTAATTGCCCTCACCAACGCACAGCGCGATCTGACCGCGGGCTTCACCACCGTGGTCGATCTCATGTCGCACGGTGGCTGGTACGGAACTGTGGACCTGCGCAACGCAATCAACAACGGCCTGGTTCAAGGTCCGCGAATGCAAGTGGCCGGACCGGGAATCGTCAACACCAACAAAGGCAACGTCCCGTTTCAGCTGCTCCCCGCCGCACCAATCGCGAACGTAGGCGCGCAAGTGGCGAACGGGCCCTGGGCGGTTCGCGAAGCCGTGCGCGAGCAGGCGCACTACGGCGTCGATTGGATTAAGATCTACAGCACGGAAGAATTCTATTTCAAACCCGATGGCACTATGGTCAACACTCCGTCGTTTACGCTTGAAGAGACTCAAGCCATCGTTGACGAAGCGCATCGTAAGGGATTGAAGGTCGCCTGCCACGCCTATGGCGGCGAGGGTCTGCACAACTGCATTTCCGCGGGCGTCGACGTTCCCACCCATGGCGTCGACCTGGATGACGAATCGCTCAAAATGCTAGCCGACAAACACCTGCCTTTGACTTCCACGTTTTTCGATCTCAGCATCGAGGACGCGCAGGAGATGAAGCGCTGGGGTAACAGCCGCTGGCGCATGATGGAGAAAAGTTGGAAGAAGGCCCTGGCCGCGGGCGTGACACTGCCGTTCGGAAGCGGGGCGGGCCCCTTCCCGCATGGCACCCAAGTGGATCAGTTTGCCTATTTCGTGAAATGGGGCATGGCGCCGGTCCAGGCGCTGCGTTCGGCGACGAGCATTGCAGCAGACCTGATCGGCTGGCAGGATCGCGTGGGAACCGTCGAGAAAGGCAAATTTGCCGATCTAGTAGCGGTTCCGGGCGACCCATTGACCGACATCACAGAAATGTCGCGTATCAAGTTCGTGATGAGGGGTGGCCAGGTAGTTCGAAACGACGTGAAGTGACTCGACGCCCGCTCAGGGTTAATTGCTGGGAGCTGTCAGCAACGCACCAGCGGCCAGGGGCGCGGCAGGTGGCTTGAAAGTTTGTATGTAGTGCATCATGCCCCATTCCACACGCGCCATTCCGTATGAGCGCGCTTCCTGCAGCGCCTTTTGATTCGCCCAGTGATCGTGCACGATGCGATAAACGGCGATCACTGTGCCGGTCCGGTCCGCTCCGCGCCTGCAGTGAACAAATACAGGACCGCTGGAATTGCCAAGCAGTAAGGCCAACACCTTCGATATCTGGTCAGCAGCGGGTGCGCTAAGGCCGCGCATGGGCACGTTTACGTACTGCATGCCAGCGGCCTTGACGGCCTGTTCTTCGGCCCGGACCGGATGCTCGCTCGTCAGCCGGAGATCGATCACCAACTTAATGCCGAGATGGGCCAAGCTGTTCCAGCCGACATCCACGGGCTGGCCGCCCCGAAACACGTGGTCATCGACTTTGTGGAAATTGGGGACGCCGGGCGCGTCCGTGTTCGCCGCCCACACGGGGGCAAGCAACAGGGCAAAGAAAACGGCAGGGAAACTACGGTACCGCATTTATTTTATTGTGCCGCTTTTTCGTGGAAGCTGATCGCGGCGAAGCTGACCACGCTTTGTTCGTCGATGTTCCATTGCTGATAGCGGCGGAGCGTTCCGCGCGCGTTGGGAACGGCTTTTAGAAATGTGTAGATCGGCGCAGATCCGCACCACTTCAAATCGTCGCGATTCTCCTGGATTTGGCTCCAGAACGCGGCCGGATCGGCTTGGTTCATTGCGTTGATTCGATCCCGGTCGCGAACCGCCACCGCCGCCATCAGGCCTTCGTCCGCACGCGCCGGCGCGGGGTCGCCATAGCGGCGTCCCATGTGCGCCATATCGACTCCCAGAACCCAGAATAGGCGGCTATTCTCACGCGCCGCGATGTCTCCCAGCGCATCGAGAAATCGCGCCACGTTTTCGTTCTCTTCCGGCTTGCCGCCTTCATGAATACTCCGCGCAAACGAGCCGCACAGGATTGGAAGAATGCGTAAATTGGGCCCAAACAGATGCTGCAAAAAAAGCACCTGAAACTCGATTGAGTGCTCCACCGCGTGGCAATAGTCTTCCATGCGTACTGCACCGGGCGCGTCCCGTTCCAGCTTGTCCACCAATGCCAGATCCGTCACTGCCTCTCCAAACGGCGTGACGAACGGCTTCCGGGTCAAGCCAAAGCGGTCTGGTTCGCCATAGTGCGACGTGCCGAGCACCACGAAGGTGCGGTCGCGATAAGCGGGGCCGAGCGTTGCATACGCATCGCGATAAGACTCCCAGCCGCCGAAAGGACTTACGTGGGGAGACGCAATGCCGACGAGCGAGTCCTCGGACGCGGGCACGGCGCCATGCATGTACTCGTCGAGCATTTTTCCGGCTTCGTTCGCGTTATTCGGATAAGCCGAACCTGCGTGCGAGGCTTCGCGCTTTGGCGCCGCGGCAAATTCACCAATCCGTGCGACGCGCAGGCGCTCGAACTTCTCGTCCTCCAAAAAGCCCGCCTCGCTCAGCGCCTCGTAGAGATGCTTTTCGAGTTCTCCGACCTGAATATCGCCTGTGATCTGCACCAGGCTGGCTCGCAAATCGAGGGAAGTCTGCTCGCCATCGAAACAGGCCAAACAAGGCACCAGCTGCGGTGGGATCAGCAGCATCGAATCCGAGAAGCGGAAGGGATCGCGGATCAGCAGGCCGGGACGGTCCGGGTCCGGGGAAGGCATGAAATCGAGGCTCAACCGCAGACGCGGCAGTGGTGAGGGCACAACCATTCCATCTTCGCACGCCGCCGCCGGCCCAGCACTCTGCCGCGCAGCTTGCCGCGCCGTGATTCACGCCGCGGCGGACTGAGACTTGATCAAAGAAACTTCGAGTTCGATTTTGACTTCATCACCGACCAGGACACCGCCGGTTTCAAGCGCAGCGTTCCAAGTTAGTCCGAAGTCGCTACGCCTGATTTTCCCAGTTGCGGAGGCTCCCATGCGCAGATTTCCCCAGGGGTCCTTCTGCTCGGCTGTCGGACCATCCACGTCCAGGACCACTTCTCTGGCGATGCCGTGAATCGTAAGTTCGCCTGTGAGCTTCAGCCCGTCGCCCCGGCGCTCAATCCGATTGCTTTTGAAAGTGAGTTTCGGGAACTTCTCCGCGTCGAAGAAATCCGCGCTCTTCAAGTGGGTGTCGCGCTGATCCTCTCGCGTATTGATAGACGCCACATCGATGGATACATCAATGCTGGACGAAGCCAAATCGGTAGGATCGTACACAACCGTGCCTTGGATCTTGTTAAATGCTCCTCGGACATTGGTGATCATCATGTGCCGGACCACAAAGTGCGCCGCACTGTGAGCCGGGTCGATTTGATAGGTCGCTTTCATGCTTGTCTCCGATCTTCTTGGGTTTATCTTGACATCAAGATAGATGCCCGACAGGTCGTCAAGGATTCTTCAATATTCCTCGCAATCTGAACGAGCCGCATATCAACCGCCGGTGGGATTTCAGTCGAAAGCCCGCTCGGTGCCTCTATGATGGAAGGAAATGCGCATCCGGACTGATTTTCTTCACCTCGATGTGTTTCTCGTCAACGGCATCCGCATCGTCGTTATTTTAGTATTCGCTTACATCGGGACGCTCATCGTTGGCCGGCTGCTGCGAGGCGTGCGGAAATACAGCGTCAAGATGATGCTCCGCGCGGGCGGAGGCAATGAAATCGAGCTCGAGAAACGCGCCAAGACTATCGCCGGCCTCTCGCGAAAAGTGCTTTTCGTGCTCATTTGGACGATCGCTTGGCTCATGATCTTGAAAGAAATGAATTTCGACGTCCGGCCGCTGCTGGCCGGGGCCGGTGTAGTCGGCGTGGCCGTCGGGTTCGGCGCGCAAAATATCGTGAAAGACATCTTGGGCGGGCTTTTTCTGATGATGGAAAATCAGATCCGGGTAAATGATGTAGCCATCATCAACGGGAAAAGCGGACTCGTGGAGGAGATCAATCTCCGGACCACGGTGCTGCGCGGCGAAGACGGCGCCGTCCACATCTTCCCCAACGGGAACATCCAAACTCTGTCGAATCTGACGCGCGAGTTTTCTTTCTACGTTTTCAGCCTGGGCATTTCGTATCAAAACGATCCCGATCAAGCAGCGGCGCTGTTGAGAGAGATTGCCGGCGAACTCGCGAAGGAAGATCCTTATCGCGGTGCGATCCTGGCGCCGCTGGAGATCTGGGGAGTGGATCAGCTTTCGAATTCCGCGGTGGTGATCAAGGCACGAATCAAGACGCTGCCGAGCCAGCAGTGGATGGTCGGCCGGGAGATGAACCGGCGCATCAAAAAACGCTTTGGTGATGCCCATATCGATCTCACCGGCTCCGCGCAATCCGTGTGCGTAAATCCACCCGCGGACTTTCAGGACCAAATCAAACAGGCGGTGCGCGAGGTACTCAAGGAGCGCTCTTCGACGACCGGGTAGATGCTATCCCGTCCATGACGAGTGGATCCAGCCCAGAGAGACCCCGGTCATCACTAAGCCGAGCACGAGGACGATGGCGGCCGAGGCGACCGGCATCCAACGGAAAAATCCTCGGCGCTCCCGCGCGCTCTCCGGCAGAAGGTTCTTGGCATAAATCACCAACACACCAATTCCCATCAGCACGATCGCGAGGCCCAAGCTAAAAAACACCAGCAGCACCAGACCCAAACCTACGCGACGCATCGCAATCGCAGTGAGCAGCAGCACGAGGGCCGACTCGCAGGGGACCAGCCCGCCGCTGGCGCCCAGCGCCATTAGCCCGGACCAGGAGACGTCGTCGGGTATATGGCTGTGCACGTGGTGGTGATCATGAACGTGGTGATGATGATCGTGCTCGTGATGGTGGTCATGTCCGTGGTCATGATCGTGCGGATGATGGTCATGCGAGTGCGAACGAGGAGCCTGCCATCGCTTGTACAGCATCCAACCGCCGATAGCCACGATGGACAATCCGGAAATCGCACCCAGTACGCGGGTCACTTTGTCGGGAACTACATATTGGAATAGAAACAGCGTCGCCATGCCCAACAGGAACACGGTCACCGTATGAGTAAATGTGACCATCGCGCCTAAGAACGCCGCGTGCCGCAGCGTACCGCGGGAGCCCACCAGATAGGCGGCGACGATCGTTTTGCCATGTCCGGGCGTGAGCGCGTGCGCTGCCCCGAGCATGAAAGCGATTCCGATGGCCGCAGCGAGCATCCAAGGGGTGAAGTCGCCTTGGTGCAGGAGCCGGACCAGCGCATCGGGCTGCGTATTCATCGGTAATACGCATTCTACCGCCGCGCGTGATTCGGCCCAACCTTGCTTGCGCTTGGGACGCTCGCTTGCGCTTGCGCGAAGTGGGCGGGCGCGCATGACGCCACGGCGCGTTGGGCGCACTACTTGTTCAGATCGACGTCGAAGCGGACTTCAAGGTAGGTGACCGAGCCTTCGACGTCTTTGTACCAGTGCGGCGTGCCGGCCGGGATTACGATCACATCGCCCTTGGTTACGCGGCGGCTCTGCCCGCCTTCGATCTTGGCGCTGCCTGCCCCGCGAGCGGGCGCTCCGGCCGGCCGTACGATCGTCCCTCCGGTGACGACGGTCGCGGCTCCATCGATGATATAGTGCACTTCGCTTCCCTTCGCCGGGCCGGTGGCGTGCGCCATCGCGACGCCAGGGCTGCCGCGGCGCACGATATTGACGCGGTAATGGCTTTCGTTCGAGACTGGCGCCGAGGCCTGATCCGCATGGGTTTCCGCGCTCTTCGCCAAGGTCGCCATAAGTTCCTGCGCGTTCTTGTAGACTGCCGGCAACGAAGAATTTTCATCGGCGGCATACAGCAAGGCGCCCGCGGCCGAGATCACAAACAGAACTCCCAAGCGATTCATCATAACGGCTGTCTCCTGATACGAAAATTACCGGCTGGCTAAGGCGGCCGGCTTCACTGATACTTTTACCACGGCATTGGTCCAGCAGCACTGAAACCCCGGCCGCCATCGCCCGACCAATCGTTGACCATGCGCGCGCAACACGTACTCGCCCGGTTGGCTGAACGGCGGTCGTGGTTGTCACCACGAACACGTTGCAAAACGCGACGCTGCGCGTGGAGCGGGAACGAAGGGTGCGACTCTGGACCTCGAAGCCGTTTATGTCGGCCTTGGGACCGAAGCGGATTTCGCCGGTCGAGACGTAAAGGGAAGGGCTGCGTTCATCTACGCCGAGGCACTGCCGGGCGCCTGGAAGACCAGCGGAACCAGTTACGGGGCTGGCGTACGCCGGCGGGGGACCTAAGCTCCAGTCCATTGTCACCAGAGATTGGGACCTGTTCGGTATTTCGCGCTATTTGGAAGCTACACCCAGCGGAAGCGGCGATCTCGGCGCGCTCGATCACCTGGCGCCATCCATCGATCTCATCCAGGCAACCCCGTTCTATCATTCCGACCACGACACGCCAGACACGGTTTCGGTCTGGGGCCTTGAGAACGTCACCCGTTCGTATGCGAAAATTGTTGACGATTTACGCAAGGTGCCGCTTGGCTTGCGGGGCCGCCCGGGTCTCAGCGTGCACGCCGGGGCGCAAGTACGGCGGGACAATAGTACTCGAAACGTCGCAATAGACCAGGAGTCAGTCGAAAAGGAGATTCGCGATGCAAAACAAAAACTTGTTGGCCGGAGGCTGTGCCGTGCTGCTGCTCTCGTTGGCCTCAGGCCGGGCTCAAAACTCCGCAGCGCGCGCGCCGCGCCCCGCCGAACCCACGCGTATACGTCACTCCGAAGTCGGTTGGCGGCTAGCGCCGGCCGAACAACAATATGCTGCGATTGACGGCGAGCACCTCAAGCAATACGTCGAAGAGCTGTGTGCTATTTCCCGGCGGTATCGCGATGCCGGCCATCAGTTCTGGGGGCGCATCACCGGAACCGAAGCCGACGGGGAAAATGCCCAGTGGATGCTCGCAAAATTCCGCCAGATCGGTCTTACCGACGTCCACGAGCAGGAACTCGATCTTCCGCCACAGTGGATGCCGCAATCCTGGAACGTAGTTGCATCGGCGAACGGAAAAACCCTGCAGCTCGATACGGCGCAGCCGACCTATCTGGCGGCCGGCACGCCTCCCGAGGGACTGAACCTCGAGGCTGTTTACGTTGGGCTCGCGAGTGACGCGGATCTGGCGCTGTCGCGCGACGTCAAGGGCAAGGCGGTCTTCTTTTATAGCACCGACCTGGCATCGCGGCACGCGCCTATCATGGACAACGCGATCAAGCGCATCGGCGATCGCGGCGCCGCGGCTATTTTCATCATCCAAGGATTGCCCGGCAATGAAAAAACGCAGTTCTACCCGGTGAACAGCCCCGTTCCCACATTCTCGCTTGGCCAGAAAGACGGTTTGGCGATGCGCGACTTGATCGCGCAAGCGGGCGCGGGCGAAACGCACGTGAAGCTCGTGCTCGACGTCAAGCGAGTGCCGGGCCTCAAGAGCGGGACGGTATGGGGCACTCTTCCCGGCATGACCGACGAGAATGACGTCGTGGTTGCGCATCGCGATGGATGGTTTGAGGGCGCCAATGACAACGCCGCCGGTGTCGCGACTATGATCGGCTTGGCCGAGTACTTTGCGAAGATTCCCAAGGAGCAGCGCCGCCGTACGATCATCTTCGCGGGCACCAATGGCCATCACGACAATGGCGCAGAGAGCGGGGTATGGTTCGAGCAGCATCCTGAATTCTTTGCCAAGACCGCCGTACTGTTCAACGCCGAGCATACTGGCGGCTTTGACAGCGCGCCCACAGGTCCGCAGTTGTCCAACGCGCCCGCGGCGTATCGGTGGTACGGGACGGGACAGCGGCTGGCCGACATCGTCGTAAAGGCGATGGACGCGTTCGGCGTGCCCAGCTTTCCACAATCCTCGCCGTCGCCTCCCGGAGAGATCGGCCGCTATTACCACTTGGCGCCGTCCGTCGAGATTATCAACAGCGGTTTCGTGTGGCATTCCGATAAAGAAACGCCGGAGACGATTTCGGCAACCGGTCTTGCCGCGGTCACTCGAACGTACGCCAAAATCATCGCCGATACCAATGCTCTTGATCTGAAAGACCTGCGCACAGCGCAGATGCCGAGGTGAATGATGTTATCGCGTAGGCGATTTGTTGAAAGTATCTCCGCGTCCACGTTGGGCGTGCTTGGGCAGCGGGCGCTCTTGCCCGTTGCCGCCGGCGCCCGAGTGGAAGGCTACCACGCCAACCTGCTGCCATCGCAAAAAGAGGTCTGGGATTGGCAGGTGTGGATGGCGAAACTCGGCCCGAAGTATACCGGGAATCAGGCCCACACTAGCTTCGTTGAGTTTCTCGCGGCACAGCTCCAAAAGGCGGGCTTGGATGTGGCGCGCGAGCATTATACGTTCCCGCGTTGGGATGCGCGCAGGTGGGAACTGACGATCAAACCAGCCTCAGGCGCAAGCTTCAAGGCTCCCGTCACATCCTATTTCCCCTACTCGGGACAAACCGCCGCAGCGGGGGTGACCGGTGACGTCGTTTATGCCGGAAATAACCCGTCCTTCAATTTGAGCGGACTTCAAGGCAAGATTGCGTTGGTCGATTTTGCGACTAACGTGCGCAAGTGGGGCGAGATGTATCAGCCCTGGGGCGTCTATCCCAACGATGCGCATTTTCCGGCGGAGTTTCGCCCCGCACGCGGCTCAGTAAATGACCTGACGCAATTTCAAAAAGCGGGCGCACTAGGCGTGATTCTCGCCTGGACGGACATTTCGGACGGCAACGCGGCGGATCAGTACACGCCGTTCTCCCGGCCGCCACAAGGGATTCCGGGGCTCTACGTCGGCCGGGAAACGGGCACAAAGCTCAAGTCAATCGCGGCGAGCGGCGCCAAAGCGACTCTCGTGCTCGAAGCCGACGTGCATCCGGACACGCCCACCGATACGGTTCTCGCCACGCTTCCCGGGACCACCCCGGATGAAGTGATCATCGTAAACACTCATACCGATGGTCCGAACGCAACCGAGGAGAACGGTGGGCTCGGCATCCTGGCGCTCGCGAAATATTTCTCCAAGGTTCCAAAGACCGAGCGCAAGCGTACGCTTGTGTTTCCATTAACGACTGGCCACTTCGCCGGTCCATGGGTGCCATCCATGCGCGGCATCATCCAGAAGTATCCTGACCTGATCAAGAAAACCGTGGCTGCGCTCACCGTGGAACACCTCGGCTGCAAGGAATGGGCCGACGATGAGAGCATGCATTACAAAGCCACGGGCGAGAACGAGTGGGCAGTCGCCATCACCGAGTACGGTTCCACTGGGCGGATTCTGGTAGACGCGCTGCAAGGAAGTGGCGATCGCAAGACTGCGGTAGTGAACCCGGTCCACGGCGGCTGGTTGGGCGAGGGCGGTGGTCTTGCCCGCGCCGGCGTACCCACCATCGGCTACATCCCGCAGCCGAACTACCTGCTGGCCGGCCCAGCCAATGGCTGCATCGAAAAACTTAGCCCCGAGCGCTTGCACGCCGAAATTGAAGTATTCGCCAAGGTCATCCACACGATGGACTCGATGAGCGCGGCGGTTCTCAAGAACAAGACCTAAGCAACGCACAATTTATCGCCGCGCGTCGACCAGGCGCCGCCAGAAGCACGCCCGCAATCAACGCGGCTCTATTCCAGTGGCAATCCAACATAATTCTCCGCAAGATTTGTGGCGGCGGCGCGCGAGCTGGTTACGTTATCCAGCTCGGCGAGCTGCCGGTGATAGTCGAAGTCGCTATTGGGCCCTTCCAAGCGATGCAGCATGGAGGTCATCCACCAGGAAAAATGTTGCGCCCGCCACACCCGGCGCAAGCACGTTTGCGAGTAACACGCTAGCTGGTCCGTGGCGCCGCTCGAGTAAAACGCTTTCAGAGCGCGAGCGAGCACCCGCACGTCGGCAATCGCCAGGTTCATACCTTTAGCGCCGGTGGGAGGCACGATATGCGCTGAATCGCCGGCCAAGAACAGACGCCCATATTGCATCGGTTCGGCTACGAAGCTGCGCATGGGCGTCACACCCTTTTGGAAGATAGGGCCTTCAGCCAGGCGAAATGCCGGTCCGGAGCCGAGGCGAACCTGCAATTCTTCCCAAACCCTATCGTCCGGCCACGCGGCGAGGTTTTCATCCGGCGCACACTGCAGATACAGACGTGTGACCGTAGGCGATCGCATGCTGAAGAGCGCGAATCCGCGCGGATGATTGGAATAAATCAACTCCTCGGATGCGGGCTTGGCGTGGGCCAGGATGCCAAGCCAGGCAAACGGGTAGTCACGCTCATAAAAATGCAGCGCGACGGGAGGAATCGACGGCCGGCACACGCCGTGAAATCCATCGCAGCCCGCGATGAAGTCGCAGGCCAGCTCATGTTCCCGTTCTTGATGGCGAAAGGCGATGCGGGGCCGATCCGAATCGAAGGCAGCGACCCGGACATCCTCCACCGCAAAGAAAATTTCGCCGTGTGCATCGAGCCGTGCCTGAACGAGATCCTTCACCACCTCCTGTTGTCCGTAAACAGTGATGGCGCGCCCGGTCAATTCCTTAAAATGAATCCTGTGCCGGCGGCCATTGAACAGGAGCTCAATGCCCTCGTGCACCAGCCCTTCGCGGCGCATCCGTTCGCCGACTCCGGTCGAATTCAACAAATCGGCCGAGCCTTGTTCGAGGACGCCCGCGCGCACTCTTTGTTCGATAAACGCGCGGCTCTTACTCTCAATGACGACCGACTCAATTCCCTCCAGATGCAGCAAATGCGAAAGCATGAGCCCCGCCGGCCCGGCACCGACGATACCCACCTGCGTTCTCATGCCCGGATCATCCCCATACATCATCCGCAACTTCAACGATGCGGCGTAACTTTGCCCATTGCTGAGCTTCGGTCAGGATATTGCCTTCTTCGGTGCTGGCGAAGCCGCATTGGGGGCTTAAACAAATCTGATCTAAATCCAGATATCTCGCCGCCTGATCGATCCGCCGCTTAATGCCGTTTTTCGATTCAAGTTCCCCGTTTTTGGAGCTAACCAACCCAAGCACGACAGTCTTGCCTTTTGGCACGAACCGCAGCGGCTCGAAACCGCCAGCTCGATCCGTGTCGTATTCCATAAAGTACGCCTTAACCGCGATGCGGTTAAAGAGCATCTCCGCGATGGGCTCATATCCGCCCTCAGCGATCCAACTAGAACGAAAATTGCCGCGGCAAAGATGCATCGAGATAACCATGTCCGCCGGCCGGCGGCCGATCGCGGCATTGATCATGTCGGCGTAGATTCCCGGTAGCTTGTCGGGGTCGTCGCCGCGCTCTCGTAGGCTTTGGCGCTGCTGTGAATCGCAAAGGTATGCGAGATTCGTTTCGTCCAATTGCAGATAGCGGCACCCGGCCGCCGCGAAGTCGGCTACGGCGGCGCAGTAAGCGCGGCCGAGATCCTGATAGAACTCGTCCATATCGGGATAGACGGAGGCGTTCACCGCCTTGCGTCCGCCGCGGAAGTGCAAGACACTCGGCGATGGAATGGTCATTTTCGGCGTAGCCGCGGTGTTGTCCCGAAGGAACCGGAAATGCTCCACCATCGGATGAGAGGCGTAACCGATCTTGCCCGTGACGCGCAAACCTTTCGCCTGCGTCTCGATGCCGCCCCTAAAGGCTATGCCGTGATCGGCGGCGAATGGCTCGACCCCGTTCAGTTTCTCCAGAAAATCGAAGTGCCACATGGCGCGCCGGAACTCGCCATCCGTTGCATCGCGCAATCCGGCCTCAGCCTGCCGAGTAATGGCCTGCCGGATGGCGGCGTCCTCAACTTCCCGAAGTTGCTGGCCCGTAATTGCACCAGCCGCGCACCGCGCTCGCGCCTGTTTCAATTCGATGGGCCGAAGCAGGCTCCCTACGTGGTCGGCGCGGAATGGAGGAACGGTTCGTTGCATATTGAGCCCCGTCAGTCAATATCGTAAATGGAAATTACGGATTCGGGCTTCGGCAGCGGTATAACTGCTCCACCAGATGAGCGCGCCGCTCCAGCACGGCGCGTTGATTGATGGAACCCTTATCGGTGATCTCGCCGGCGTCCTGGAAGGCGCATCCTCAATGATGATGGCGCGCTCGATGCAGTTTGAGCTGCCGGTGCTCTGCGCTGCGAAGCTCCTCAATAACCGGACGAATTCGTTGCGCGCTCCGACGTTCTGCGCGAGCCGGCAGTACTCATCAGCGTTAGGTCCCGCGCTGTAGTTGGAACGGACTACTCGGGCCCGCACACGCCGCCTCACAACCTGCATCATCACGAACTCCAGGCAATTTCGTTCCCGTTTGCTCGTCGCAATCCGTCCAATCCTTCAGCCGATCGGCCGTTAATAAGAATGTTCTACTTTTGCCAATCAGGAACGTCTCACTTGCTGTTACGGCCAGGCACACGGCCAGGCATCCCGGCATTGACAACAAGCGCGGGTTAGCTTTACACTTTACGCGAATCATATAACGTTCGTGAAATCGCGGCCGACTTGTGTGGACGCCTCACGAACTTGGGGGGCAGATGATTAATAGAAGCAAGATTGCTGTCTTCACGCGCGCATTGCTGGGCTGCGCTGGTTTCTTGATGATATGGTTCTCGGCTGTACCCGGACAGTCGCAAACCGCGTCCGGGCGCGTGGTGGGCACGGTGACGGACCCGGCCGGGGCTGTAGTTGTCGGAGCGAAAGTGGCCGTAACTAACACAGCCACGCGGATTCGGTCCGAAACGACAACCCGGGCCGATGGAACCTATCAAGTGCTGGATTTGCCGATCGGAACCTATACGGTATCGGTGCAACAAGAGGGATTCCAAACTGCCGTAACACAAGCTGCTGAACTCATGATTAACCAAACGCTGCGCCTGGACGTGCACTTGGCTTTGGGCGCTGTGACGCAGAC
This sequence comes from Bryobacteraceae bacterium, assembly GCA_035293725.1. GTDB lineage: Bacteria > Acidobacteriota > Terriglobia > Bryobacterales > Bryobacteraceae > Palsa-89. The sequence continues at coordinate 71,618 of DATGMH010000141.1, read as the reverse complement.
AGTTGCTGTGGAGGCGCAAGCGACCCAGGTAGAGACTGAGAATCCGACGATTGGCGGAACGGTAACAGGCGCGACGGTTTCTAATCTTCCACTCAACGGCCGCAACACGCTGGATCTGGCGCTGACCCAACCGGGCGTCACTCCCAATCCGAACACAGGGAACACGGTCGCGGGGACTTTCAGCATTGCCGGAGGGCGCCCGGACTCCGTGAGTTACCTCCTGGATGGCGCGGACAATAACTCCGTTAAGAGCACGGGCGTCAGCTTTAATCCGAATCCCGACACGGTGGCCGAGTTTCGCATTCTGACCAACAACTACACGGCTGAATATGGACGGAGCGCCGGCGGCGTGGTCAGCGTGGTAACCAAGTCCGGCACGAATCAAGTACACGGCAGCCTGTTTGAATACCTGCGCAATGAAGACTTCAACGCCTCGGATTTCTTCAGCAACGAGACTGGTCAAGCTAAGCCAGTCCTCAAGCGCAGCCAGTTCGGGGGGACCTTTGGGGGGCCAGTGGTTCTGCCGAAAATCGTGAATGGGAAGGACAAGCTGTTCTTCTTTTTTGGCTATCAGGGTCAGCAACAGACCCAGACGGCGGTGGGCAGCCAAACCGCGACGTTTACGCCCGCTGAGTTGCAAGGAAACTTCTCGCAAGCAGCCAACGGAAAACCCGATAAGAACGTGGTTTCGTTCTTACAGAGCAATCCGTACTATCAACCCAATCCGAACTTGGCGGCTCAAGCGATCATGGACCCCACCAGAATCGATGCGGTGGCGCAGAATTACATCAAGAGTGGGCTGGTCACGACGTCCCCAACTGGTTTTATCGTGCCGGAAGCTAACCAATACAATAACGATAATGAGGTCACTGGCAAGGTGGACATCGTTCCGAGCACGAGCGACCGTATCGCGATCACAGTGGGCTGGCAATCAAATCCATATTTGAACGCGCTGACGTTAGGGTTCCCGATAAAAAACGTAAACTCGGGCTCGCTTGCGAATATCGATTACACGAAGACGATTCGTCCGAATCTGCTCAATGAAGCGCGCGCGGCCGTAAATCGGTACTATCAGGTCCTGGACGGGCCTGCCGCTACGAAGCCATTCCCGAAAGCCTTAGGGGTGAATATCAATTCGGACCGCCCGGATGGCCCGGTGCAGATCAGCCTTACGGGCGCGCTAGGACTGGGCTTCCCGAGCAACGAAGGATTCATTGCGGACACCACCTATACCTATTCCGATACGCTCACCTGGATCAAAGGCCGGCACACTTTCAAAGCGGGCGTCAGTTTCGCCGCGGCGCAGGACAATTCGCTGTACAACTACCAGATCAACGGCGTTTACTACTTCTATGGCTCCGGCACATCGACGGGGTCCGGCAATTCGCTGGCGGATTTCCTGTTTGGACTGCCAGACGAATATGCTCAAGAGCCTTCGGGAACCGGGACGCTCCGGCAGAAGCAATTGGGATTATTCTTTCAGGATGAGTGGAAAGTAACTTCGCGCCTGCTGCTCACGCTCGGGTTGCGTTACGAGTACGACAGCCCGCAGCGAGATATTTTTGGCCGCACTTTGAACATCATGCCTTTCCATCAATCGACCCGCTTTCCGAGCGCGCCGCTAGGTGCAGTTTGGGCGGGGGATCCGGGCGCACCGTCGGCGGCCTACTTTCCCGATAAGCTCGATTTCGCGCCACGCTTCGGGTTCGCGTGGGACCCGTTTGGCAGAGGGCGCACCAGCATCCGCGGCGGATTCGGCATGTTCTATGACGTTCTGAACGGCTGGAACCTTGATTTCGATGCCGCCACGCCACCATTCTACGCAGGTGTGGATTTCAATTTCGATCCGGCCAGCGGCCCTATCACATCGGCTCCGAACGTCATGTCAAACCCGTTCGCCGCCGCTGGCATACCCAATCCATTTCCATCGCCGCCCATCGTTACCGGTTCGAAGGATCCCAATTATTTCGCGAATCAAGGGCTGCTGCCGTTTAATGGGGCAGGCGAATATCCCATCGATCCGAACCTGAAGACGCCGTATGTTTATCAATACAACTTGAGCCTCCAGCAGCAACTGGGCCAGAGTATGGTGGGCGAAGTGAGTTACGTCGGCAGCGACGGCCACCGGCTGGTAGGCTTCATCAACGCGAATCCGATGATCGTCGGAACCAAACAGCGGCTGCTCAATGTCGAGGGCGGCTACAAGACCAGCAATTCCAGCAACGGCTTCGGCACGATACCGTACGATCTTTCCAATGTTGGAACTTCCACCTATAACGGTCTGGTGACCAGCCTCACAAAAAGGCTTAATGACTGGCATGCTATCGGGAATACGTTTTTTACCGTGTCGTACACCTGGTCGCATGCCATCGACAACGTAGACGGACCGCTTCGCTCCACCAGCACCGTTCCCTATTACAACCACCAGGCGCTGCGTGGAAGCTCGGACTTTGATATTCGTCAGCGGTTCGTGCTGAGTGGGGGGTGGGAATTGCCTTTCGCGCATCTGTTCCCTGGTGTTTCGCGAAAGGTGACTGGCGGATGGAGTTTATATCCTATCTTCCAGGATCAAACCGGCCGGCCGCTGATCATCACTGCCGGGCTCAGCCGGAGCAGCAATACAGCTCCTGGGCCAGCGGGCGATGGCGATGGGCAACTCGCGCGGCCGAACCTGGTAGCGCCTATGCAGTATTACGACCCGCACCAACTCCAAACTATCAATGGCGGGACGGGGAACTTCTACTTCAATCCAAGCAGCTTGAATGTCCCGAGCAACTGGAGGTCGATCGTACCGACGCCGGCGCAAGTGACTTATGGTTCTCTGATTCGCGGAACTGTGCCGGGACCGGGGCTAGTGAATCTGGACTTGTCGCTGGAAAAGAAGGTTAACTTCTTCAACGAGCGGCTTCAATTTGCGTTTCGGGCCGAGTTCTTCAATGTTCTTAATCACACAGAGTTCTCGACCATCGGCACGTCATTCAGCAATGGCCTGCTAGGCCAGGCTACGGCGGTCAATCCAGCGCGAGTTGGCCAGCTTGCGCTACGAATGGGATTCTAAGGCTATTCACATGCATCCGGAACAAGAATTTTCGGCAAACGACCGCGATCTGGGGATGAACCGCCCCATCTCGCGACGCGATTTTCTCAACGGTGTCGCGATCGGCGCCGGCGCCGCATTAATGGGAACCGGCGTTGCCAACGGGGCCGGGCAGGACGAGCGTGGCTATTATCCTCCACTGCTCACGGGGATGCGCGGCAGCCATGACGGGTCGTACGAGGTGGCGCATGCGCTGCGTGACGGCACATTCTGGAAGAGCGTTGGCGCGCCCATCGACACTCGGGAGAGCTATGACCTGATTGTTGTCGGGGGAGGCATCAGCGGGCTTTCGGCCGCCTACTTCTACCGCAAGCACAACCCGTCGGCCCGGATCCTAATTTTGGATAATCACGACGACTTCGGAGGCCATGCCAAACGGAACGAGTTTCGGCCCAACGGAAGGCTGCTCATCACCAACGGCGGCACCATGAGCATCGAGTCTCCTTTTGATTACAGCGACGTCGCCCGCGGCGTGCTGACCGAATTGGGAATCGATCCGGTGAAACTGTCGAACGAATCGAGGGAGCTGGCGGATCCCACTCCGTTCCGCGGCCTTCAGCAGGCCACGTTCTTCGACAAAGAAACTTTCGGAGAAGACCGGCTGGTGATGGGAACTCCCGCGGGAGGCGGGCGCGGCCGCGGCGGCGATGCACCTGCCATGAGCTGGCGCGAATGGCTCGCAAAAACTCCGTTCTCGCCGCAGGCGCGGGAAGATATTCGCCGGCTGCAGGAAGACAAAGTTGACTACATGCCGGGTTTGACCTCGGACCAAAAGAAGGACAAGCTCTCGCGCATCAGCTACAAAGATTTTCTGCTCAATTACGTGAAAGTAACTCCGGAGGTGATTCCGTATTACCAGAAACGAACTCACGGGTTGTATGGCGTTGGCATCGATGCAGTAGGCGCGCTGGAGGTCTGGCCGCGATATCCCGGTTTTCAGGGCATGAACATCGAGCCGGGGGCAACCAAGCGCATGAGCTTTACAGCTTACGGCGAACACGTTCCTAAGAAGCCGTATAACTATCATTTCCCGGACGGAAACGCATCTATTGCGCGAATGCTGGTGCGCTCGCTCGTGCCGGGAGCCATGCCGGGCAAAACCGCGGAGGATAGTGTCACCGCGCAGATGGACTACAGCAAGCTGGATCGTCCCGACGCGCCGCTGCGAATCCGCTTAAGCAGCACCGTCGTGTCGGTAAAACATGTTGGCAACCCTGCTACGGCCAAGGAGGTGGAAGTCATCTACGGCCGCGACAAGAAGGCCTACAAAGTGCGCGGGAAGGGAGTTGTCATGGCCAACTGGAACATGACGATTCCCTATATTGTTCCCGAGTTACCGGCCAAGCAAAAAGAGGCGCTTCTTTATGGCGTGAAAGTGCCGCTATGCTATATCGCGATCGAAATCGCGAATTGGACGGCGTTTAAGAAGATGGGGATTCGCGGTGTTTCGTGTCCCGGGATGTACACCTCCGGCCTCAATCTAGAAAGTCCCACAAACATCGGCGAATATCGGCCAAAGATCTCGCCCGACGAGCCGATCCTGGTCCGGACGGGAAGAGAGCCTTGTAAGCCGGGCCTGTCTGCACGAGATCAGCAGCGGGCCGGCCATGCCGAATTGCTGGCCACTCCGTTTTCCGTGTTTGAACGGAACATCCGCGATCAGTTCGCGCGAACAGTGGGCGCCGGCGGATTTGACCCGGCGCGCGACATCACGGCCATCACTGTGAATCGCTGGCCGCACGGTTACGCTTATGAATACAACTACCTGTGGGATCCGGAATGGCCCAAGGGACAAGCGCCGTGCGAAGTTGGCCGCAAACCGTTTGGGCGGATTACGATTGCAAACTCGGATGCTGCTGCCGCGGCGTACACGGACCAGGCAATCGATCAGGCTTACCGCGCAGTAACCGAACTCCTCGGATCCAGCAACGCGGCGACTGCTTGACATGAGCAAGTTCAGCGACCGCGAACTGGGCATGGGCCGGCCAATCAGCCGGCGCGATTTCTTGAACGGCATGGCGGTGGGGATCGGAGCGCTGGGCGGTATTCCGCCATCCCTTGCGCAGGAGCAGAGCGGCGAAACCGCTGGTACGTATCCGCCGGTCCGCTCAGGTATGCGCGGCAGCCACTCTGGCTCGTTTGAAGCCGTGCATGCCCTCCGCGACGGCACCTTTTGGAAGACCGCGGGCAAGCCTGCCGATACACACGAAACTTATGACTTGGTCGTCGTGGGTGGGGGGATCAGCGGGCTGGCTGCGGCCTATTTCTTCCGCCAGCACGCCGGCGACGCGGCCCGCATACTTATTCTTGAGAATCACGACGATTTCGGGGGGCATGCGAAACGGAACGAGTTTCACCTGGGCGGGCGCATGCAATTGGTGAATGGGGGAACAGTCGCAATCGATAGCCCCACGCCGTACAGCGCCGAGGCGGATGGATTACTAAAAGAACTCGGCATGGATCCTCGGGCGCTAGCCAAGCAATACGCGCGCAGCAATGCGTTCGCCGAACTCGGACTGAAGCCGGCCTTTTTTTTCGACAGACAGACTTTTGGAGAAGACCGGCTTGTGGTTGGAGTGCCCGGCGGCGGACGAGCGAGGGCAGCCGGAGGGGCGAACTCGTGGAAGGAATTCCTGGCGCGGACGCCGCTGTCGGAACAGGTGCAAGGCGACATCGCGCGCTTGGAACAAGAGTCCGTCGATTACATGCCCGGTCTATCTTCCGCCGAAAAAAAAGATCGGCTTTCGCGCATGAGCTACAAGGATTTTCTGCTGAATGTGGCCAAGGTCGATCCGGGCGTAATCCCGTTCTACCAGACGCGTACTCAAGGCGAATGGGGCGTCGGCATCGACGCGGAGCCCGCGCTCGACTGCTGGGCCATGCGCTTGCCGGGATTTCAAGGCCTGAATCTCGAGCGCGGCAGTGCGCCGCGGATGAGCTTCACGGCTGCCGGTTATGCGAATGGCGGATCGTATTATTTCCATTTCCCCGACGGAAATGCATCCATTGCCCGGCTGCTGGTTCGGAAGCTAATCCCGCAAGCTGTGCCGGGGAGCACGGTGGAAGACATCGTGACCTCGGTGGTGGACTACAGCCGTCTCGATCAACCTGGTGCGCGCGTGCGGCTGCGCCTGAACAGCCCGGTGGTGAGAGCGCGCCATCGCGGCGATGTGTCGCACGCGAAAGAAGTCGAAGTGACGTATGTTCAGGGTGGAACGAAGCTATACGACGTGAAAGCCCGCGCGGTCGTCATGGCGTGTTGGAACATGGTGGTGCCGTTCCTGTGCCCCGAAATGCCCGCCAAGCAAAAAGAAGCAATGCGCTATCTGGTGAAAGTGCCGCTAGTGTACACGCGTGTGGGCATTCAGAATTGGACCGCATTTCAGAATCTGGGTATGTCGGGCGTCTCGTCGCCTGGCATGTATCATTTTGGCGTCAACCTTACGAGCGGCCCTAACATGGGCGATTATCAGACCTCGCGAACGCCAGATGAGCCGATGATCCTGGGAATGACCCGGACACCATGCCAGCCCGGTCTACCGGTGCGCGATCAACAGAAGGCCGGGCGCTCCGAACTACTGGCAACATCTTTTGAAACGTTCGAACGCAATATTCGCGATCAGTTAGTTCGCATCCTGGCCGGCGGCGGGTTCGACCCTGCGCGCGATATCCAGGCAATCACGGTGAATCGCTGGCCGCATGGCTATGGTTACGAATACAATCCACTTTTCGATCCCGACTGGCCTCCCGGTGAAGCGCCGCACGAAATCGGCAGAAAGCGGTTTGGAAGAATCAGCATTGCCAACTCCGATGCCGCAGCGACAGCTTACACCGACGCCGCCATCAATCAGGCTCACCGCGCGGTCAGCGAACTGATCAACGCGTGAGCGCCACACCCCAGATTCAGAATGTCGGCGGGGTGTTGATCCAGAGAATAGTTGTTTCCTTCTTGCCGGGGTTGTGCCAGCGGTGCGGAGTCTGGCTATTAAAGTAGAAGCTGTCGCCGGCGCACAGGTTGTATTCCCGGTTTTCGAGCGAAATAGAGAATTGACCGGTGACGATAAAAAGAAACTCCTCGCCTTCGTGCGAATACTGTTCACCACTTCCCGCGCCAGGAGCCACGCGAAATAGATGTGGCTCCATCGTAATCTTGCCTGAAGCGAGAAGTTCCATCCGCACGCCTTCTCCGCCAGGTAGCACACGCCGCTCGTGCGGTTGTATCAACGGTGAGGAAGCGTTCGCATCGCCAAAGAAATCGAGGATATTCAGGCCATAATACTGCGCCAACTTCCGTAGCATCGCGATCGAAGCGCCGCTCTGCGAACGTTCCAAATTGCTCAGAAAACCGACCGACACGTCCACGGCTTTTGCCACTATCGCGAGCGATTCGCCTCGCTGGAGACGCAACTTTCTCAGGTGCGGACCAATTGAAGGTGGTTCCTGGGCGGGAGCGGAGCTTTTGTGATTGAGTAAACCTTCCTGACGCAAACGATCTAGAATTGCCGGCGCATTGAGCCCCCGCATACGCCGGAAATAAACAGCGCGGCGCAGAACGCGCAGATCGTCATCCGTGTACATGCGGTAGTTGCTTCCGGTTCGCACCGGACGCGCCAGGCCTAGTTTTTCCCAGGCGCGAAGCAGCGAAGCTGATATTCCCAATCTACGCGCAACTGTTCCAATTTTCAGCGCCTCTTGAATAACAATTGGTTGGCCTGATGAATTGTTTTTCGTTCGATTCCGGCTGCGTTTGGCTGCCCGAGTCACACTCTGCAACGGTTTTCCCTTTCGGCTGTAATCTTCATCTTACCTCGTAGTCATGTCGTCCTAACTGCTAGATCTGAACAGGATTCACTTACTTCGCCCTGGCAATGTTTAACTTTGGCACGCTGGACGGGCTCCTTCGATGATGCGTAGCTTGCTCGTACGCGAAGGCGAGATTGAAAAGCGTCGATTCCGACCAAGGTTTGCCTAGCAATTCAAGCCCCGAGGGCAATGATCCGTGGACGTACCCCATTGGAACCGTGATGGCAGGAAAACCAGCGGGTGATGCAATGCGCCCACTGTTCATACCCGCAGGACTGTTCAAATCACCAATGAGGCGCGGAGGGGCGCTCCAACTCGGATACACGATTGCATCCAAAGCGTATTCTGCGAAAGAGTTTAGAGCCGCTTCCCGGATCTCGCGCATGCCGTTGCGGACCGGCTCGCAAACTGGATCGTCGTGAGGGCGTCGAGGGACCTCCGCCGCCCTTTCCATGTATTGTCTAACGGATGGGTGGAGTTTCCGCGACGCCAGAATCTCCTTAAGACTCGTGTACGGCGCGCGCGGTCCTAGACTCGCTAGATAATCATCGAGCTCAAATTTGAATGGCGAACATCTTGACCAAACCAAAGACTCGCCCGTACGGTAGGCGGATCGTGTGGCATTCGACGGCTCGAGTTCCGCAATCACCAGCGGGTCGATGAGCTTAGCGCCATTCCTGCCGAGATCGGCCACGGCACGGTTAAAAAGCTCGACGATTTGCGGGTCGGCTGAGTTTGGATCGAGCACGGAACGGAGCACGCCGATACGGGCGCCGCGCAGGCCGTCGATTGAGAGCATCCTGGCGTAGCCGCCAACGGGGAGCTTGTCCTTGCTCGGCGCGGTAATAGGATCGTTCGGATCAGGACCTGCAATTACGTCGAAGACCGCGACCGCATCGGCCACTGTCCGAGCCATCGGGCCGCCAATATCACGATCCAGGTCGAGCGGAACGATCCCAGCCCGGCTAGTGAGCCCCATGGTTGAGCGGATACCCACCAAGCTGGTATGCGACGCCGGTCCCCGGATCGAGTTTTCGGTGTCGGTTCCTAGGCCAACCGCGCCGAAGTTTGCGGCGATCGCAGCCGCAGTGCCGCCGCTCGATCCCGCCGTGACCCGGTCCAAGGCGTAGGGGTTCTTCGTATAGCCCGCTAGCCGGGAGCTGACCGTTTCCACTCCGCTGATTGCAAATTCTGACATGTTCGCCTTAGCCAGAATGATGCCGCCCGCCTGACGGATTTTTTGAATTTGAAACGCGTCCTCGGCAGGCCTGCAGTTCGCCAGAGCTAGAGAACCCGCGCTGGTTGGCAGATCGTATGTATTGAAATTGTCCTTAGCGATCACTGGAATACAATGCAGCGGACCGGTCATGCCTCGTGCTGAAAATTCGGAATCCAGTTCGCGAGCCCGCGTTAACGCATTCGGATTAATGGTAATGAGAGAATTCAGTGCTGGGCCGCTCTTGTCGTATGCCGCGATCCGGTCCAGGTAGCCTTGAACCAGTTGCTGGCAGGTAAGGCGGCCTTCCGACATCGCACCGTGAATGCTTGCAATGGTTGCATCTTCGATAACAAATTGCGGAGGCGCTGAAGCGGGTCGCTGAGCTTGTGCCTGCAGCAGGAGGTAAGCGGTAATCGGAAAAATCGACCAAACTCTCACGAACGATCTACTCCGCCGTGCGATTCTGGGCCTTTACATATTTCGCGACCTGTTCGAGTGTTCCGAACCAAACGCCTGGTTTGGACTTCATATAAGTGATCAGCCTGTCCAGCTGAGCCACGCGCGAGCCGTGACCGCTAATGTGCGGATGGGTTGTCAAAACGAAAAGCGTTCCTTCGTGGTAGGCGACGTCAAACTCTTCTTTGTAAATCTGAAACACTGCATCCGGGGAAGGCAGTGACCCGTCGCCGCTCTCGCCATAGTACGGATAATCATCGCGAATCCAACTGATCGGGAGTTCTATCAAGCCAGTAGATTTTCCGTTCGAAACGACTTCGTACGGCTCGTCCATTGCCATCAGACTACTGTCGTACAAAAAACCGGCGTTCAAGAGCAGGCCGATTGTATCCGGCGTCAAAATCCAGCTGGGAGCGCGAAAGCCGGCTGGGCGTTGCCCCAAAGCGCGGGTCAGGTAATCAATAGATTGGGTCAGGAGTCGTTGCTCGTCGGCCGCACCGTTGGTCGAGGTCAGACTTTCATGCACCCATCCATGCACCCCAACCTCGTGCACCCCGCTCTTTCGGATCGCGTGCAGCATCTCCGGATGCAGCATCAGGCTCATGGCCGGAATAAAGAAGGACGCGGGTACGCGTTGGCGGTCGAGCATCGCAAGGATCCGGGGAAGACCGGTGGTGGCGCCATATTCGCCCTGTGACATCGGCACGGGAAGGGGACGAGCGGTGAAAAGCGATTCGTTATCGACATCGAATGAAAATGCAACGGCGACGCGAGCGCCATTGGGCCAACTCTTGGGCGTCAGCTTGCGACCGGCACGGGCTATTTCGGCGGTCTGCTTAATTTGCTCCTCGCTGGAGTTGATGGTAATCGGTGGAACCCGCGGCGGACGCTGACTTAGCTGTGCGCCCGGTTGGGCCCACATTGCTGTAGCAAAGAGCGCGAAAAGAACCGCCGTTAAGACGTTCGCAGTTTTCATAAGTACAGGCTTAGCTGAGACTGTCGGAAAGTATGCGGAAATTTGAATCCGCTGTCAATGAGCCACGTGGGACCGTGGGTGCGCCGGCATTAGAATTCTCGATGGTTGCGATTCAACTTTTCTGCTTGACAACCCTCTGGAGTTGAGCCATGCTATTCAACATTACCGAATTCCTGTAAGGTTGAGCGAGGCCAGAAACTCGCCGCAAACAATCAGCCTTAAGCCACCGCACGGTGGCCGGATAAGAGGGGGGGCAAAATGGCGCGTGTAGATTGGTGCAAATCGTTTGCGTACGGAATCCTGCTTGTGGCGGCATCCGCGCTTACTATTCTTGGCCAGACCGCAACCGGCACGATTTCGGGACGCGTCACTGACAGCGGCGGCGCAGTGATTGTCGGCGCGACGGTTGACCTCACCAGCGTCGAACGGGGGACCGTCTCCAGTCTCCCCACCAACGATGCCGGAATCTATGTTTTTCCCAGTGTTCAGCCAGGGCATTATCGCATGGTGGTCCGGAGCCAGGGCTTCAAGCAGGGCGAAGTTCAGGATCTGCTGGTAGAAGTCGGGAGCAGGCTGGAACAGAATTTCCAATTGGAAATCGGATCGGTAAGGGAATCGGTAACAGTAGAGACCGCCGAGCCACTGGTGAACACCGTTTCGTCGACGGTCAGTTCCGTAGTATCCGGGGCGCCCGTTCAGGATCTACCTTTGAACGGCCGCGATACCCTGCAACTCGCGTTGACACAGCCCGGTATAACGCCGCAGCTTATCGGCACACCCGGCAACCAAAACATAACGGGATTTGCCGGCAATGGATTTTCCGTCGCGGGTGGCCGCTCGAACTCGGTCACGTACCTGCTCGATGGCGGCGTAAATAACTCCGTATCGAACAGCACCGCGGTTGTAGACCCAAATCCCGACACGGTAGCGGAGTTCCGCATTCTCACAAACAACTATTCCGCTGAGTACGGCCGCAGCAACGGAGGCGTGGTCACGGTCATCTCGAAGTCGGGCACCAACGACGTCCACGGCACTCTGTACGACTATCTTCGGAATCGTGATTTGAACGCGAACAACTTCTTCAACCAAGCTACCCCAGGCGCTTATACGCCGCGCCCCACGTTGATCCGCAATCAGTTCGGCGGAACCGTGGGCGGACCGCTGACGATTCCTAAGATCGTCAATGGTAAAGATCGTTTCTTCTGGTTCTTCGGATATCAGGGACAGCGTCAGAACCAGACCCAGGTTGCGTCACAAGTGGGGACGTTTACGCCTGCGGAATTAGGCGGCGATTTCTCTCACGCGGTTAAGGGCGGCCCGGATTCCGGCGTGGCGGCATTCTTGGCAGCTCATCCCTATTTCCAGTCGAATCCAACCCTAGCTGCGCAAGCAATTATCGATCCGGCCAAGATCGACCCATTCACACAGGCCTTCATCAAGAGTGCGCCCATTCCGACCAGCGCGACTGGGATCTTGACCCCGAACGGAAGCGCGAAGGACAACCGCGACGAGTTCGTGTCGAGAGAAGATTTTCAATTCACCCCCAAAGAGCGCCTGTCATTCAGCATGGTTCGAAACCACAACCCCGTGCTCAACCCTTTTCCCGGCGCCTCCGCTCCGGGATACTCCGTCATTAATCTGAATGATCAGTACTTCGGGAGTTTCGGTGTCACCTCTCTCCTCACCCCGACGCTATTGAACGAAGCACACTTCACGGCCCAAAGAATCGTTTCCGGGACTTCCGGCTATGCCGAGAAGCTGCCATTGGCGCAATCACTTGGGATGAAAATCACACCGGATGAGAGTACCGCGCCGCCGATTATCACTTTCGGCGTCACAGGACTCACACTGGGCGACAACGGCGGAAGCGTGCCTGGGAAGTACGCCGACACATCTTATTATTGGACCGACAGCGTCAGTTGGACCAAGGGAACGCACAACTTAAGATTCGGTGGTCTCTTCGCGATTCTCCAAAATAATGGCCAGTTCGCGTACGAAACCAACGGTACGCTCACCTTCAGCGGACCCACGGCTGCAGGCGGTATTGGTTCAGGCAACGACCTGGCGGATTTTCTTTTCGGACTGCCCAACGCATTTTCGCAGTGGCCGAATGCATTCAGTGCCGCTCACGGAAAAGAGTACGCCATCTTCGGCCAGGATGAATGGAAAGTGCGTCCGAACCTGACCCTGACATTAGGTCTGCGATATGAATATGACACGCCCAAATTCGATCCGCAGAAGCGGAACTATTTCATCATTCCGGGCCAGCAGTCGACGCGGTACCCTTCGGCGCCAGTCGGATTGAATTTCCCATGCGATCCGCATTCGCCGTGTCCCGGTACCTATTTTCCGGATAAGAACAACTTCGCCCCGCGTTTTGGGTTTGCATATGACCCGTTCGGCAAGGGTCGAACCAGCATTCGGGGCGGGTTTGGCGTGTTCTACGATATCCTCAACGGGCAGGACGTGCAATGGCAAAACGGCACTGCTCCTTTCTATTCGTCGGCCGTCCTGACGTACAACAAGGCGAATGTGCCGGCCAATGGACCGGCTAACATTTTGAGCGATCCTTACGGCGCAGCCAGTGTACCCAATCCATTTCCATCGAAGCCGCTTAGCCCGAACCTGAACTATAAAACTGCAGGATTCCTGCCATTCGGTCCGAATAGCGTTCTGATCGATCCGTATCAAAGAAATCCCTACTCGTACGGTTGGAACCTGACGGTCCAGCAGGCGCTAGGCGCCGGCATGGGAATGCAGGTGGCTTATGTAGGCAGCTCGTCGCACAAGCAGATTGTGAATGTGGAGGGCGATCCGTTCATCCTGGGAACCACAACGCGCCCGCTGAATCTGCAGCCTGGTTTGCAGTACCCGAATGCCTACGCGTACTTCAGCGTCGACAAGTCCTTGGGCAACTCGAACTACGAGGGCTTGCTCGCGAGCGTGACCAAGCGCATGAGGGGTTCGGCGATAGGGGAAACGTTCTTTACCGCAGCCTACACGTATTCCAAAACCCTCAGCGATCAGGACGCGTATTTGCAGCAGGTATCGGCGTACAACAGCCATCAGTTTTATGCGCCCGCGACTTATGATGTCCCTCAGCGATTTGTATTGAGCGGCGGATGGACGCTGCCGTTCGATCGTATGTGGGAAAAAGGGCCGAAGCGCTTGACCGGGGGCTGGAGTCTCTATCCGATCTTCAGCACGCAAACCGGTTTCCCGGTCGACTTCAATTCCGGCATCGCACAAAATCCAAACGTGCCTGGTCCCGGCGGTGACGGCCGTCCCAGCTTAGTTCGCCCGTATTGGACGGGCGGCAGCGAACAGACCGAGGATCCCCGAACCGTGCAGACCTTCGTAGTGAACGGAGTATCTCGCACGGGACACTTCTTCTTCAATCCGAGTTATTTCCTCATTCCAGCGTGTTACGCCAGCACCGCTGCACCCGGAACGCCCGGTGGATGCCCGGCGCCGACTTACGGCAATCTGCAGCGGAACACGTTTCGTGGCCCTGGCTTGACCAATTTCGATTTGTCGCTGGAAAAGAAAACGTATCTTACGAGTGAACGTGTTGAGTTACTATTCCGCGCGGAATTTTTCAACGTGCTGAACCATACCGAATTTCTGTCGCCCTTTGGCCAGGTTTCCGTTCGCTCTGCGCTCGTCGGCCAGATCACATCCACCAGGGACCCGCGCATCGGGCAGCTGGCATTGAAACTAGTTTTCTAGCGTGGCGTTTGCGCGAGAATTGGTCATGTATTATCGCTCTATGTAGAGCACAGGAGAGCAGGAATGGTAAGTGTTAGATCTTCGGTGCGATTCGGTCTGGGGCTCGCCATCGGAATCATCACTGCAATTGCCCAGGAGCCAGCCAAAACGGTCGAATGGCGGACCTACGGAAGCGACAAAGCCTTCACACGCTACTCACCACTCGACCAGATCAATCGCGAGAATTTTAAAAATCTGCGAATTGCCTGGACGCGTCCCGCTGTGGATCCGCTGATCAAGGACCAGTTTCCCGATCTCAGTCCCTCAAATTATTTTCGAGGCACGCCGATTATGATCAACGGCGTTCTGTATGCACCCAACGGGGTAGGCCTGATGGAGGCTTTCGACGCTACAACCGGCAAAACCAAGTGGGTCCAACAGCCGATTGAGCCAACTTTGAAAGAAGCGGCCGGGCAGAGCACGCGTGGTGTGGCCTACTGGCGAAAACGGAATGAAGAGCGCTTGATTTCCGTTCGCGGTGAGTACATGTATTCGATCGACCCAAAGACCGGTGCAGCAGATCGGAATTTCGGCGACAACGGCCGCGTGTTCTTGCGGCGGCCGACGCCCGACGATGCGCCTTATTTTGGCTGGCCGGGACCGTTCATCGTCAACGATGTAATCGTCATCGGAGGCAATGGAGGAGGTAAGGCAAGTGGCGGTTACGGCGATGGGGGGATGGATCCCAAAGCCAGGCCCGAGGACATTCGCGGTTTCGACATTTTCACCGGCAAGCTGCTTTGGACCTTTCATATTCTGCCTCAGCCGGGAGAGCCCGGCCGCGATACCTGGGGGAAGGGCTCGGCTGAGTACGTCGGCAACATGGCAGCATGGGCTTCGTTGACCGCAGATGAAGAGCTTGGGTATGTATACATTCCCCTGAGCGCTCCCACGGCGTCTCATTACGGCGGCCACCGGCCTGGCAAGAATCTTTATTCCGACAGCATCATTTGCCTCGACGTCAAGAATGGAAAGCTGGTCTGGTATTACCAGCTGATCCATCACGACCTGTGGGAGTACGACGCCGCGACTCCGCCCGTTCTCGCCAACCTGACGGTGGATGGAAAAAAGATCAAAGCGGTCATCGCAACCAACAAAACTTCGTTCTTGTACGTGTTCGATCGTACTAACGGACAGCCGGTCTGGCCTATCGAAGAACGGCCTGTTCCGAAGTCAACAGTACCGGGCGAGGAAGCTTACCCAACGCAACCGTTCCCCACCAAGCCGCCGCCCTACGACCGCCAAGGCTTTTCGGAGTCGGATCTCATCGATTTCACGCCCGAGCTGCACAAACAGGCGCTTGAAATCGTGAGCCATTACATTATGGGTCCGCTTTACACGCCTCCATCGGTACGGAGCGACGACCCCGACGGAAAACGAGGCACGTTGGTTCTGCCCGGCGGCTGGGGTGCAGGAAATTGGAACACCAGTGCATTCGATCCGGAAACCAACATGTATTACGCCGTTTCCATGACCCAAGGTGGATCGTACGGAGTTGTGCGCAACCCCGATCCGGAGAACCCGATGCTTTATGGACTATTGGAGCGGCCGCGGAATCAACAATCCCAGCAGAACGGTGGTGAGGGTGGGGCGCCGCGACCGCAAAGCCCGCTGAACATCGATGGCCTACCGATCTGGAAACCGCCGTATGGCCGCATCACGGCGTACGACATGAACAAGGGCACCATTGTATGGATGGCTGCCAACGGCGACGGCCCAAGAAATCATCCTTTGCTGAAAGGGCTGGATCTGCCGCCGTTGGGCAACATTGGCCGCCCGGCACCCATGTTGACCAAGACGCTACTTGTTGTCGGTGATTCGAGCGATGCCGTCATGGGTCAAGCGGGAATTTCTGGTCCGGCGAAACTGCGCGCCTTTGATAAAGCGACTGGCAAGGTAATCGCCGAGCTGGATCTTCCCGTCGGCGCGACCGGCGGGCCAATGACGTATATGGCGAACGGAAAGCAGTATATCGTCGTTCCGGTCGGCGGGAAAGGCTATGGCGCGGGATGGATCGCTTTCGCGCTTCCGTAACGGCCGCGTGCTGTGGTCTGGTGCTGTTGGCGGCGATTGCATCCGGTCAGTCCTCGCAGCCAGGCGTATTTTCCGCTGACCAAGCCAAGCACGGCCAGAGGATAGTTGGCGAAAAGTGCGGCGCCTGCCATGGAAACGACCTGGACGGCGGCCAGGAGGCGCCTGCGCTGAAAGGAGACCCGTTCTGGTCCGAATGGGATCAACAGACCGCGCGATCGCTTTATAGCCGCATCATCAGCACCATGCCTCCTGATAGTCCCGGGACGCTGGACGAAAAAGACGTAATTGACATTGTGGCTTTCATCGTCCACGAGAACGGGGTGCCGCAGTCAAGCAAGGCCGTGCTAAGCGCGAGCGAACTCAATAACATAAAACTCCAGCGGCCGAAGTAGTCACCCAACCTATGAAGCATCGGAAACATGCGTGGTACATATCGCTTTGTTCCATTGTGGGCATGGTGGGACTGGCATACGCCCAAACGTCCGGGCAAAGCGCGGACCTGCTCATCCTCAACGGCAAGGTGTATACCGCGGATGGCAGCGGTAAATTCGAAGAGGCTGTTGCGATTCGCGGCAACAAGGTCCTGCGGGTCGGGCGAACCCAAGAGATATCGGCTTGGCGGGGGCCTAAGACGCAGGTAATCGATGCGCATGGGTCGGCCGTTATTCCAGGGTTCAACGACACGCATGTGCATCTGCTGTCCGGCGGCCTAGCACTGGACAACGTGATGCTCCAAGGTGCGCGTACTCTAAGCGATGTTCAAGCCCGCATTAAGTCGTTCGCGCGGGCGCATCCTGAACGTCCCTGGATTCAAGGCAGCGGATGGAACTACGGAGCTTTCCCAGGGGATATGCCGACTCGGGCGGAACTTGATGCCGCCGTGCCGGATCGGCCGGCGGTCATGCGCTGCTATGACGGCCATAGCATCTGGGTCAACTCCAAAGCGCTCGAGCTTGCACACATTACGAAGAGCACGCCCAACCCCCCAAACGGTTTCATCGTGCACGACCCAAGTACAGGCGAACCCTCGGGATTGCTCAAAGAAACGCCCGCCACGGCCCTGATCTACAACATCGTTCCGAAGGTGACGCGGGACGATAACCGGCGCGCGCTTCGAGCCGCGTCCCAGGAAGCGCTGCGCTATGGCGTGACTAGCATAACGGAAGCTGCCGGGAGTCCCGAAGAGATGGATGTCTTTCAGGACGCGCAAAAAAACGGGGATTTGCCGCTGCGCGTTTACTATTCATTGCTCGTGACGCCTGGGTTCAGCGAAAAGGAAGCGGACCGATTTGATAAGGTCTGGAAGACTCACCCCGACACGCCGTTTCTGAAAACGGGCATCGTCAAGATGTTTCAGGACGGAGTGATCGAGACCAATACAGCGTTTCTGCTCGCCAATTACACGAACATACCGTCGCCGGGAAAGCCGAATTACACGGTTGACGATTTTCGTCGCATCCTCCAGATGATGGACAAGCGGGGCTGGCAGTTCATGATTCATTCGCTGGGGGACGGCGCGGTGCGAATGACGCTGGATGGCTTCGAGTACATCGCCAAAGTGGACCCGATGCCTTCGCGCGGGCGCCGCAATCGTGTCGAGCACATCGAAACCATCGATCCCGCGGATATTCCGCGTTTCGGGAAATTGGGCGTGATTGCTTCCATGCAACCCATTGGCGGATTCTTCGTCGTCAATCCGAATCAGAGCAGGACGCTTCCGGCCACTGCTCAGGGAGTGTGGGCGACGAATCTGGGTCCGGAACGCGCAGCTCGCGGAGGCATGTGGAAGAGCATTTCCGATGCGGGCGGCCGTGTTATTTTCGGCAGTGATTGGTTCGTCGCGTCCATGGATGCCATGGGTCGTATTTACAACATCACCCACCGGGCTGCCCGGCCCGGCGGTACCGACCAGCGCCTTTCGGTGACCGCGGCCATTGACGACTACACACGCGAGAGTGCCTACGCAACGTTCGACGAGAAGCAGAAAGGCACGCTCGCTGCCGGAATGCTCGCGGATATCGTGATTCTCGCCAGCGACGTCTTCTCTCACGAGGCGACGAAGCGCGAAGATCTGGCAGTGAAGACGACCATCTTGGACGGCAAAGTCGTTTATCAGGCCCCCTAGGAAAGCATGCTCAGAGCAATTCCGGCTGTAGTCTTAACAATTGCGGGTCCAGTAGGACTCCAGGCGCAGATCTCGAACGCCGAAAAAAACGTGCTCGATTCGCTGGATACCTCGCGAGTCACGGCGCAGATCCGATTTTTTTCCGAAGACGTCATTAAGACGCCCTCTGGGGCCGGAAATGGCACGGCGGTAGCGGGCAGCGCCGAGGAGCGAGCGTTAGCCGATGTAATTGGGCAAGAGATGTCGAAAATCGGCCTGAGCGTGCGGCGTGAGCCGTTCGCAGTCCGAGCGTACGAGTATGGGCCTGTATCTTTGACTGCGAACAAAAAGCCGATTACGTCGATCAGCCTACACGCAGCCGGCGGAACCTGGGGTAGGCGGGATGGTGTTCCTTACGCTCGCGGCAATGCTGCCGGCGGGCATCAGCTTCGCACAACCCTGGTAGATGCAGGGGAAGGCTATTCCGCCGATTACGACCGTGCAGGCGACGTGAAGGGAAAGGCGGTCCTGGTCCGGCGCGGCCAGCCTTGGCCTGTATACCAGATTCTCGAAGCGGCGCATCGCGGGGCGGCCGCAATGTTGCTCTACGACTATCCACAGGCGCGCGACAACGGGATTCGCCAGGACAGCATGTGGTATCACGAGCAGGTGCCAATGGTCGCCATATCGAAGAACGATGCCGCAGACCTGCAACGCCAGCTTCAACACGGTCCCGTCGAGGTCGCATTAGAGAACCGGGTCGACAGCGGAGATGGCCAGTCGCAGAACGTTTTGGGAACGATTACAGGCATCGAGTTTCCGGACGAGTGGATCATAGTATCGGCCCACTACGATCGTTGGTGGCAGTCGGCCCAGGATAACTGCGCGGGCGTCGCAGCGATGCTGGAAATTGCGCGCGCACTGAAGAACGGCTGGCGTCCCCGCCGCAGCATAATGTTCCTTGCCACCGGAGGAGAGGAAGCGGGAATCGAATGGTCTGAGCAAGACTGGCTGGCCGGTTCCCACGCGTTCGTGAGCGCGCATCCGGAGATCCTGAGGCGGCTGGTCTACGACTTCAATATCGATCTGGCGGGCTGGACGTCCAAGCACGGTACCCTGGCGTCGACACCTGATATTGTCGCGCACCAGCAAAGGACGCTCGCCGATCTGGGCGTGTCTGATCGCGTGACCGCTAAAGCGGGAATGGGAAACACAACCGACGCCTGGAACTTTGGAATAGTTGGCGCTGGCGCGGCCAGCATCCTGCAGTGGAACGAGCCATTCGGACCGCAGGACAACAATCAGCCCAATCCGTTCTTGCAGTACTACCACACGCAACTCGATATCTTTCATTCACAGGACTATGAAAACCTCCCGTTGCACTTGCGGATTGGAGCACTCAGCGTGCTGCGAATGGACGCGCCGATAAACGTTCCGCTTTCGTTTCCTGCGGTGGCCGCGTGGGTGGAGACGTCCATCGACGCAGACGGCAAGAAAGTAGAGGGAGTCTCGTTTGAGGCCGCGCGGGCTGCCTTGCATGATTTCGAGGCGCAGGCCGAGCGCGTAGAGGTCAGACGTTCCAAAATCACCGCGCCGGATCAAGTTCGAAACGTGAACCGTTGGCTGATGCGGACGCGCAAAGACCTAATGCCTTGGCTGTTCGGACAAAATGCAAGCCTCCGCACGACTGGTTACGCCAATACTGTGGCTGCGGTCAGCGCCGCCCGTATAGCCGCTGAAAGAGGCGATCGCACCGCGACGCTTTCGGCGCTGGAACGCGTAAATCCCATTCGCATGTCTTCGCGCGTCTCACCCGAAGCAGCGCGCCAAGAGCGGCTGTATTGGTATACCAATGGTGATTGGAGCCCCTCCTACGGTCAGAAACAGCGGCTGCTGGGAGCCGATCTTGACGATCTCTATCGTCGGCTCGCCAAAGGAGGGGATGTACGTGCCGGCGCGGCCACCATCGCTCAGTTTGAAACGGAAGCTCGCGCGAATCTCAAAGAAGCGCTTTTCGTGATCGGGGGCAAACTCGATGAAGCCGCCGCGGCGCTCCGTGAAGCGCCGCTGCCATGAAGCCGGCTTCAACACCAGCCGCTTTCACCCCTTCGTCCAGTTCACTGATACGCGCCCTCGGCGTGGGCGACCTGACGTGGCTATACCTGGTCGCGATCGTTAATCTAAACATCGTTCCCGTCGTGGCGGCGGAAGGAATGCGGGCTATGTGGCTGTGGCTCGCCGTTATCCTATGCTTCTTTCTTCCGCAAGGGATCGCTGTAATCGAATTGGGCGAGCGCATGCCAGGTGAAGGCGGCCTGTACTTGTGGACTAAGGAGACCTACGGAGATTTCCATGGCTTCCTCTGCGGCTGGGCTTACTGGCTAACGAACATGTTCTTCGTGCCGTCACTACTGTTCTATGTCACCGGCATCACCGCTTACATGGGCGGCGCGAACTCGGGGCTCGCTCAAAGCCGGGTGTTCTTTTGGATTCTTACAAACGCGATGCTTTGGCTTACAGTGCTCGCGAACATCCGCGGCTTGGGTGTAGGTAAATGGGTGAACAACATCGGCGGCGTCGGGGCACTCAGCATTGCCGTAGCTCTCATCGTGCTAGTGGTTGTTATCCTGGGCAAACCGGGCCACCAATTTCCTTGGCGCGATTTTTCGATCCGCGATGCCGGGGCGATACCTTTCGCCACGCTGGGCGTCATGTGTCTCGCCATGGTCGGGCTGGAGATCGGACCCGTAATGGGGGATGAGGTACGCGACCCGCGCCGGACCTTCCCGCGCGCCATTCTATTGGGCGGGACTCTTTCGGCGCTAGCCTACATCGGTTCCACTCTTTCTCTGGCGTTAGCCGTACCGCGATCTGAAATGCTCGTAGTCCAAGGGGCCATGCAGGCGATCGACCGGATGACGGCGGTGCTCGGATTGGGCTGGATACTACTCCCGCTGGCCGTTTTGATGATGGCCTCCATTGCAGGATCTACATCGGCGTGGGTAAGCGGTTCTGCGCGTATTCTGTTCGTTTCAGGCCTGGACCGGTACCTTCCTCGATCGCTCGGGAATATACACCCGCGCCACGGCTCGCCGTACGTAGCGCTGACACTCTTTGGATTCCTGGCCTCAGCCATCATCACCATGAGCTTCGCGGGTGCATCGGTGCAAGAAGCATATCTGACCTTGCTGGATCTCGCCGTCGCGCTTCAAATGATCTCTTACTTGTATCTATTTGCTTCACTATTGCGGCGGGCTTTTTCCGGCGATCCTACACGCGTTTACTTCAGACGCGGCACGCTTCGGCTTGCCTCGCTGACCGGTGTTGCCATGACGACATTCGGTCTGTTTATGGCGTTCGTGCCGTCCCGCCAAATCTCATCGATTTGGTCCTTTGAGCTGAAGATGGTCCTGACGCTATTTGCGCTGTTTGGGCTGGGAGCTGGCCTGTTTCGTTACTATTCTCGACATAAACACACATCCGGCTAACACAGCGCCGCCATAGGCTGGTCCAGGGGCCAGGCGGGGGCCAGAGTGCCGATTACCCGATCCCACCGAACGCGACCAATTTCGTTTCGAGGTATTCTTCCAAACCTTCAGCACCGGCTTCGCGGCCCAGCCCGCTCTCTTTCCAACCGGCGAACGGAACCTCAGTGCTTTGCGGAGTCCATTCATTGACGCCAACCATTCCGAATTCCAGCCTTTCAGCAGCTCGCATTGCGGTCCGAAGGTCGTTCGTCCAAACGTAAGCCGCCAACCCGTATCGCGTGCTGTTGGCTTTCTCGATCGCTTCATCGGCGTCCTGAAAACGCGCGATCGGCATCACCGGGCCGAAAATTTCGTTTTGGAAGAGTGGGGTTGCGGGTGGCACCTGTGTAATGACCGTTGGCTCGTAAAAATAGCCTCGCGGGCGATCAGCCGGCCGTCTTCCTCCGATACACACTCGAGCTCCATCAGTCTGCGCCGTGATCACCATCTCCTCGACTCGATCGCGCTGGCGCGAATTGATGAGTGGTCCGATACTCGAGTCGGGTTCCAGGCCGTTGCCCAGCCGAAGCTTGGAAACCAGTGAAGTAGCACAATCAGCGAACTTGTCCGCCACCGCGTCATGTACAAAAAAGCGCTGCGGTGAAATGCAGACTTGGCCGCCATTGCGAAACTTCGCTGTTACCGCGCTGGCCGTTACCTGCTCGAGATCGACGTCGGGAAAGACGAGCACCGGCGCATTTCCGCCGAGTTCGAGAGAGAGACGCTTAACGGTTGCCGAAGCCCCGTCCATTAAAAGCTTGCCAACGCGCTGGCTCCCGGTGAAATGAATCTTCGCGCATTTCGAATTGCGGAGCATCTCCTGCCCCATGCTTTCGGGCTCGCCATTGATCAGATTCACTTCTCCATTGCTAAGTCCGGATTCCACCAGGATGTTCACCATCTCCATGGCGGTCAGCGGCGTGTATTCGGACGGACGGACCACGACGGTGCATCCGGCCGCCAATGCCGCCGCAGCCGCGCGCGCGACGTTATAGGCGGGAAAATTCCAAGCAGTAATTAAACCCACAACCCCTAGCGGCTGTTTGATGACGATTTGGCGTTTTGCCGGATTACGCGCGGGCACCACCCGCCCGTAAGCGCGCTTAGCCTCCTCGGCGAACCAGTCGAACAGATCTGCCGCAACGCCCCACTCGCCCTTGGCCTGTATCAACGGCTTACCGCTTTCTAAGACGGTAGTTCTCCCGAGGTCAGCGCTCCGCTGCCGCATTAGGTCAGCTGCGGTTCTCAGCAAGGCGGCACGTTCATAGGCGGTTTTCTGCGACCATCGCGGGAAAGCCCTGTAAGCAGCCTCGATCGCGAGTGCACAGTCCTTAGCGTTGCCGAAGGGCACCGTCCGAATTACTTCCTCGGTGGCTGGGTTCAGAACGTCCCAGGTCGCGTCATTCGATGCGTCGCGCCAGCCATCGCCAATCCACTGCTGATATGTGTAAGTAATCTGTTGTTGACTTTTCGTCGCTGTTTCCATTTGCGCACCAGTGGTTAGCGAACGCCGGCCGTTACTGCGCCGGCGCTTTCGGTTACGGTGGTTTCGATCGACCGGGCGACCGCGTCGAGGCCTTCGCGGAGCATGTCCTCCGGCATGTTCAGAGGCGGCAGGAACCGGATGCAATTGCTAAATAGTCCGGCGCGTATCAGCAGAACGCCATTCGCAACGGACCGCCGGATAATGCGCAGCGTGTCGTCGGGCGCGAGGGGCGCCTTGGTTTCGCGGCTGGAAACCAGTTCCACGAGCATCATCGGGCCGAGCCCGCGCACGTCTCCAACGATGGGCCAGCGTGCCTTCCAGTTCTCGAGTATTTCCCGCATGACGGCGCCGAGCCGGTTGGCATGCGCCAGGAACTCGGGTGTTCGGATGATTTTCAATGCTTCGAGAGCAGCCGCGCATGCTACGGGGCTCCCCCCGTAGGTGCTCCCGACACCACCTAAATGCGCCGAATCCATGATCTCCGCACGGCCGGTCACCGCGCCAATCGGCATCCCGGCACCCAACGATTTTGCAGTCACGATCATATCCGGCACGATGCCATAGTGCTCCACCGCAAACATCCGTCCGGTTCTTCCACACCCACATTGCACCTCGTCAGCAATCATGACGATGCCGTGCAAATCGCACAGTTCGCGAATGCGCTGCAAGAAACGCCCGGGGACCGGCAGAAAGCCAGCTTCGCCCTGCACCGGCTCGATAATAAACGCCGCAACCGCTTTTGGATCCACCTGCGCGATGAGCGCGTGTTCCAGTTGCCGGATGCCGAACTCGAGATATTCCTCTTCGGACATGCCTTTGGGAATGCGATACAAGTTCGGAATTGGTAGGCGCACGATCTCCGGAGCAAACGGGCCGAAACCGCTCTTGAACAACCCGTACTTGCTGGTAAGACTCAGAGTCAGTAACGTGCGGCCATGATATCCGCCTTCGAAACAAATGATCGTCGAGCGGCCCGTAAACTTCCGCGCTAACTTTACCGCGTTCTCAACGCTCTCGGCGCCGCTGTTGGTAAATATCGTTTTTTTTGCGAACGCCCCCGGCGTCAATTCATTCAAGAGCTCCGCCAACTCCACGTAGCGTTCGTAGGTGGCAACCAGAGCGCAGGGATGAATGCAGCGATCCGCTTGGCGCTTTATCGCGGTGGTCACGGCTTCGGGGGAATGGCCAACCCCGAGCATGCCGATACCGCCCGCCAGATCGATCAGGGTATTGCCGTCGACGTCAAAAACTAGCGCTCCTTCCGCGCGCTCAACCACGACATCGGTAGCTTTCGCCAGACCGGATGGAACTGCCGCAGCCCGCCGGCCCAATATCTCCTTAGCCCTGGGCCCTGGCACTTCCGTGTTCAGCCGAATATAAGACATCGCATGCTCCCTGGATGCGCCGCGGACGTTCTTGCCGGAATCCAGAACGAGCAGCACGCTGTAATTGTCACAAACAGGATCGCTGATATAGTTCGCCAGCAGAGCCCGAGGCTCGAAGCCGATATTCATCTGCATCGAAAGCGTAGGATCTTTGATCCGGCCAGAAATAACCTCTTCGTAATATTGCGGAACCGACATCTTGTGCTTCACTGTGCTGAAGCCCGGCATCATCCCGGCAGTGACCTGGCCTTTGAGTTTCAAACGCCAAACCACCTCCTGGCGCGCTGCGTACATATCGGACGCAAGTCCTCGCCCGCGGTAATCCGGTCGTACGCTAATGTCCGCGCCGTAGAGCCAGGAGCCCTCCGGCTGATGGGATGTGAGCCATCCGCCCTGGATGATTTCGGCGAACGTGTGGTTGATGTGATTGAAATCGAAGTCAACGCGAAGCGTGGTTGCCGCGCCGACCAGGACGTCTCCATCCAGCGCCACGAACTGCCCGGCTTCGAACAGTTCCATGTGTTTGCGGTAGTGCGCCGCCTTGAACCGCTCTTCATCCGCCAGGGTTGGAAAGCAAATTCGCTGTAGATCTTCCAATTGTTCGGCGTGTTCGGGACGCGCCTGCATAATCACGAGCCCGTCTGGCCGCCTTTTGTAATACCACCTCACAAGCTCTCCTCAACCAGCGCCACAGGTGTTAGCTCAGCAGAGATAAACCTTACGATAACACGGTAGAGATTGTGAAGGTCCGTTACGATTGCGTTCCGTTAGAAATTCAGTTGCGCGAGTCCGTTGCACCGTAGATTCCATAAGACTGCTTTCGGATACCAACGGCGATCTCGACCGCCCCCTTCTGCCACAGCGTCTTCTCACAAGGAGCGATCCTCGTGGAAAGAGACACCTGTTTTTCTCGATTAAATTAGCACGTTACCCGACGCTTCTCAAACGAACGCAAAGACATAACCAATGTTCAGAACTGCGATCAACCGTGGATGAAAAGCAACCAGGCGCCAAACGCGAGCGAACTGGTTTTCTACCCGTCGAACAAACTGCGTCCTTCCACATTGCGCTTGTGGGAGAACGTGGGACTGATTATTCCCGCGTGCCGCCGGCGCTAGGCAGCTACAGCTCCTATTCGCATGCTGGCGAGGAGTTCATTTTCATGATCGCGGGCGAACTGGAGATTTGGCTCGACGAACAGGGCCGGCCGCAACGCGACGCGCGGTGGCTGACCCCGAAGACATTTTGACCAACCCAGCATGTTTCATGTAATGTAATGAGACAATGTCGCCTACCAACGCCGGGGACTTAAATTCTTTGTCGGTCGGCGACGACGCCTTCGCGCTGAGCACGACCGGGTGTAGAAGTTCAATTCTAATCGGAGGGCCGGATGAACCCGAATGATCGAAATCTGGGAATGAATCGGAACATTACACGCCGCGATTTCTTGAACGGTGTGAGTGTAGCCGCTGCAGGCGCGCTAGCTCTGCCCCGGTGGGGCATGGCCCAGGATTTCGCACCGGAGCAGTCGCCGGACTACTATCCGCCCGAGCGGACTGGTATGCGCGGTGATCATCCGGGCTCTTTCGAAGTGGCTCATCAGCTACGTGACACGAAGCGCGTCGATCTAACCGCGGTTGCACATACGAATGAGACATATGATCTGGTGGTGGTCGGCGGTGGACTCAGCGGCTTGAGCGCCGCATATTTTTTCTTAAAAAATGCTGGGCGTTCGGCCCGTGTTCTTGTTTTGGACAACCACGACGACTTCGGCGGCCATGCCAAGCGCAACGAATTCCACCACGGCGGAAGGCTTCTGGCGATCAATGGCGGTACGCTGAACATCGAGAACATCGGCCGTTATCCGGAAGTGGCCCGGAATCTCCTGAACGAGATCGGCGTCGATGTAGAACGTTATAAAAAGAACAACGCCGATAACCGCGACTTGTATCGCTCCCTCGCCCTCGGTTCGGCATACTTCTTCGATAAGGAAACCTGGGGCTCCGACAAGCTGGTGGTTCGACCGCCTTCCGCTGGAGGCGGTCGTGGTCGGGGAGGCGGCATGACAGCCGACTACCTCTCCAATATGCCGCTCAACGAACAGGCTCGGAAGGATCTGGTCCGGCTCTATAGCAACGATCAACCCGACTATATGCCTGGCCTCTCGTCGGCGGAAAAGAAACTTAAGCTCGCCAAGATAAGCTATCAGGAATACTTATTAAAGGTTGCGCGAGTTGACCCTCAAGTCGTCTGGTTCTTTCGGCATTTCGGGGAGGGCAACTTCTGTGTGGGAGCCGATGCAACCCCAGCTTTCTTCGCCTGGATGCAAGGCCAGCCCGGGTTCAGCGGCCTAGGATTGGAACCAACTCCACTCGGAGTTCTCGAGCAGTTGCCGGGGACGCAACACGGCCGGCAAGTCGAAGGCGGCGGGCCAGAGGTGCACTTTCCGGACGGCAACGCAACCGTCGCCCGTTTGCTGGTACGCTGGCTCGTCCCTGAGGCACTCCCGGGCCAAACGCAGGAGGATTCGGGCGGTGCTCGCGTCAACTATGCGAAGCTCGATCGCGCTAATCAACCCGCGCGTATACGGCTGAACAGCACGGTTTTAAATGTTCGTCACGACGGACCACTCGATCGAGCCAAGGAGGTTATCGTCACGTATTCCCGCGGCGGCAAACTCTATGATGTTCAAGCTCGCGGGTGTGTCATGGCCTGCTGGAACATGTTCATACCTTACCTGGTGCCTGAGCTGCCGGCTAAACAAAAAGAAGCGCTGGCTTACGCAGTCAAGGGCCCTATCGTTTACACCAGCGTTGCCGTGACGAATTGGATGGCTTGGCAAAAGCTTCGCGTTGCAAACATAAGCGCTCCTACGATGTATCACTCCAGCGTTGCGTTGACCGAAGCGTCATCGCTCGGCGAGATTCAACATCCCCAATCGCCCACCGAGCCGATCGTGCTGCATCTGACCAAGGTGCCCGCTTCTCCAGGGAAGCCGAGGCAGGAACAACACCGGCTCGGGCGAGCGGAACTGCTGGCGACATCCTTTGAGACCTTCGAGCGCAAGGTTCGCGATCAACTCGCGCGCTCGCTCGGCGCAGGCGGTTTCGATCCGGCAAGGGACATCTTTGGTATCACAGTGAACCGGTGGCCGCATGGGTACGCCTACACTTACAACAGTCTCTTTGAGCCGATGGAGTGGGTCTACACAAATTCCGAGAACCGGCCCAATATCATTGCGCGGCAGCCTTACGGGCTGATTTCGATTGCAAACTCCGACGCCGGCGCGAGCCCGCACACCGATACGGCGATCTGGGAAGCGTGGCGCGCTGTAGGCGATGTCCTTGACCGCCGCTCCATGCCGCTATTGTCTTAATCAGGGACGCACCTCCGACCAGCCGTTTATGAGGCGCAACAGGAAGGCGCGACGTTGGCGTAAACAAAAACCGAAAGCGATATCGAAACTGGTATTTTGGATCGAAACAGGAGCGATCGGGCGATGATCTGTAGAACACTTCAGCTTGTTGGTTTGTCTCTTCTAATGCTTGTAAGCGCGCTTGCGCAGGCCATCGGGCGCAATTATGGGCGATCCATGGTGATCAGCCAGCGAGGTATTGCGGCAACGAGCCAGGTGCTCGCTTCACAGACAGGTGCACAGATCCTTGCTCGCGGCGGATCGGCGGTAGACGCTGCGATCGCGGCTAATGCAGTCTTGGGTGTTACTGAGCCCATGATGACCGGCCTCGGCGGCGATCTATTCGTCATCTACTGGGATGCAAAGACCGGAAATTTAACCGGCCTGAATGCTTCGGGTTCAGCACCCAAGGCCCTCTCGCCGGAGTTCCTAGCCAGGCAGCACGTGGACAAAATGCCTTACGACGGCATTCACACCGTGACGGTTCCCGGTGCCGTGGACGGCTGGTACAAAATGCATCAGCGCTTCGGAAAGCTGGCCTGGAAGGATCTGTTCGATGACGCCATTACCTACGCTGAGCAAGGATTCCCGGTGCATGAGGGAGCGCAGGAAATTTGGGCCGGCGCAGGGTCTGTTCGGGGTCTGAATGGGAATGCCGAATCGGCGCGCGTTTTCCTGCCGGGCGGCAAGCCGCCCGAGGTCGGCCAGATTTTTCGCAATCCAGACATGGGTAAGGCTTTTCGCCTGATTGCCGAAAAAGGCCCGAGCGCGTTTTATAAGGGTGAGATCGCCGCCGCTATCATCAAAACTTCCCAGCATCTGGGGGGCACAATGACAGCCGAGGATCTGGCATCATTCTCGGCCGAGTGGGTCCAGCCCTTATCGATCGACTACCGCGGTTGGAAGGTTTTCGAGCTGCCACCGAACGGCCAGGGCATGGCCGCGCTCGAGATGCTCAATATCATGGAAAATACGCCGCCATCAGTGTTCGGCGCATTGGGCGCGGATGAAACGCACAAGCGCATCGAAGCCATGAAACTGGCCTATTCGGACGTGCATCGTTACGATGCCGACCCACGCACCTACGATGTGCCAGTCAACCAGCTCCTGTCCCAGGAGTATGCCAAGAAGCGCGCCGCGCTGATCGATCCCAAGAAGGCCAATTGCGACGTGAAGGCTGGCGATCCGATCGGAAGCAACACCACGTATCTGACTATGGTGGATAAAGACGGAAATATTGCGAGCTGGATTCAGAGCGTCTACGGATTCTTCGGCTCGCACGTAACCGCGGAAGGAATGGGGTTCATTCTGCAGAATCGCGGCGGAGCATTCACCTTGGATCCCAGCAGTCCGAACGTACTCGCCGGCGGCAAGCGCCCCTTCCATACGATCATTCCCGCGTTCATGGAGAAGGGCGATCAGCACATTGGGTTCGGAATCATGGGGGGCTCTGTCCAGCCGATGGCGCACGCCGAGTTCGTATCGAATGTGGTCGATTACGGCATGAATATTCAAGAAGCGATGGAGGCTCCGCGCTTCTTCAAGAACAATGCGCCGGGGTGCGAGGTGGCCATCGAATCACGCCTTCCACTTGCGACATTTCAGCAGCTCTCAGAGCGCGGTCATAAAATCGAGCTGTTTCGCGGGTACGTCGAGACCATGGGTCGCGGCCAGGCTATCCTGCACAACTCGAAAACCGGCACGAACTTCGCAGCGTCGGACCCGCGCGCGGACGGCGCGGCCATTCCTCAACCGAATCCGGAACTACGCTCGACGCGGCTCGGAACAAAATAGGTACCCACGCGGTGCTGTAAAAGGCTGGCGGAGCGCCGACCCCCGCCGAGGTGCCTAGTTGACTTTTTCATTGCTCGATTCTCGTAACCTTGCTATATTCATGCAAGTTGCTATCTCATTTGAACGCGGACGACGAATGGCTGACGCCAACGGGCAGCACAGTCCGGGCATACGCAATGCCCGATTGCCTGTCTCAGAGGTACCGCACATAGTTCTTTCCAGCGCTCCAGCGACGAAACTGTATACGAGGAACAAGTCCCACCATGATTGCATCTGTGAATCCATTCAATGGCGTAGTTGAAAAGACGTTTGAAGATGCGTCGGACCGGGACATCGAAAGCCGGCTCGACCTAGCGATGAAGGCGTACCTCGCTCACCGGAGACCTCATTTTCGGACCGTGCATCTAAGCTGCTCACCGCCGCAAACATCCTGGAATCGGAGACGCGGCGGTACGGCAAACTTATGACAATGGAAATGGGTAAAACCATTTCGGCCGCTGAAGCTGAAGTCAAGAAATGCGCCTGGGTGTGCCGCTACTACGCGGAAAACGGCGAGTAGGCGGTTGCGGACGAACCGATAGCAACGAACGCATCTTGTAGCTTCGTTCACTACGAGCCTCTTGGTCCAGTCTTGGCGGTAATGCCGTGGAACTTTCCGTTTTGGCAGGTTTTTCGATTCGCCGCCCCGGCACTAATGGCTGGGAACACAGGTTTGTTGAAGCACGCCTCAACTGTTCCGCAGTGCGCTCTCGCGATCGAAGAAGTGTTCTTGCGGGCCGGATTCCCCGAGGGCGTTTTTCAAACGCTGCTCATCGGAGCGTCCAAAGTCGCGGAATTGATTTCCGACGATCGGATCGCTGCTGTCACGCTCACCGGCAGCGAGGCCGCCGGTCGGTCCGTGGCGGGACACGCTGGGAGGAATATCAAAAAACGGTCCTAGAACTCGGCGGCAGCGCCCCATTCATTATCATGCCTAGCGCCGACCTAAAATCGGCCGTCACCGGGGCGGTGCGGGCCCGTGTAATCAAAAACCCAGTCTTGCATCGCAGCCAAGCGTTTCATCATCGCCGATTCCATCTACGACGCCTGCGGAAGTGAATTTGTGCAGCAGATGCGGGCGCTCAAAGTTGGCGATCCGTTGGACCCGGCTACCGAAGTTGGACCGCTAGCCAATGAGCAGATCTTGCAAGATCTGGAAGATCAGGTCGAGCGAGCCGTTTCAGCCGGCGCCCGGCTACTTACCGGCGGGCGCCGCGCAAGTGGTACGGGCTTGATCTACCAACCAACCGCGCTTGCAGACGTGCCGCGCTCTTCCGCCGTTTATAGCGAGGAGTTTTTTGGACCTGTCGCCATGCTATTTCGGGCACAAGACGCACGGCATGCGATCGACATCGCCAACGATTCACCGTTCGGCCTTGGCGCCAGCGCTTGGAGTAAGGATCCTGCCGAGCAAGAGCTGTTCATCGACGGTATTGAGTCTGGGCAGGTCTTCATTAATGCCATCGTGGCTTCCGATCCGCGCGTTCCGTTCGGAGGAGTCAAGAAGTCTGGCTATGGCCGTGAATTGGGAGTCTTCGGAATCCGAGAGTTTGTGAACGTAAAAACCGTTTGGGTCAATTCGTAACCACATCTGCCGCGGCGCAAAATGCTTGACGGCGTCGGGCTAGGCCGTTTTGGCAACAACCGCCATTTTCTCCTGAATGGCTTCGAGGCCGCATTCGATCACATCCAAACCCTCTTCAAACTGCTCGTCGGTAATGACCAGCGGCGCCAACAACCGCATGACGTTGCCCAACGTTCCTGCACCGACCAAAATCAGCCCGCGCTCGTAGCAATATCGGATCAGTTGTGTCGTCTCTTCGGCTGCGGGCACCCGCGTACTGCGGTCGCGCACCAGTTCGAAAGCCTGCATTGCGCCAAGCCCACGAACGTCACCGATCATAGGAAACTTCGACTGCCAGGAAACGCAGCGTTCCCGGAATTGTTTGCCAAGAACGTTTGCGCGATTGCACAAATATGTTTCTTCAATAGTTTCAATCGTGGCTAGTGCGGCTTCACACGCGAGCGGATTTCCACCAAAAGTTCCGCCCAGCGAACCTCGCCCGGTATGATCCATGATGTCAGCTCTGCCCGTCACGCCGGCCAACGGCAGGCCGCCGCCGAGAGTCTTCGCAGTTACCAAAAGGTCTGGCTCAATGCCGTAGTGCTCACAGGCAAACATCCGGCCCGTGCGG
Source organism: Bryobacteraceae bacterium (assembly GCA_035293725.1). Taxonomy (GTDB): domain Bacteria; phylum Acidobacteriota; class Terriglobia; order Bryobacterales; family Bryobacteraceae; genus Palsa-89. Next base: position 39,320 of record DATGMH010000141.1, on the reverse strand, counting down.
GCGAAGCCGGTCTGTATCTCATCGGCAATCAAGAGAATGCCATATTTCCGGCATATGTCTTGCAGAATCTGGAGAAATTCGACGGGCGCCGGGATGAAACCACCCTCGCCAAGAACGGGTTCAAAGATCACCGCAGCGACGGATTCGGCGGCGGCAACGCGCCGGAATGCGTCTTCTAGTGCGTGTGCGCACTTGATCCCACACTGTGGATATTCGAGCGAGTAGGAGCAGCGGTAACAATATCCGAACGGGATGCGGTATACCTCGCTCGCAAACGGCTCAAACCCCGCTTTGTAGGGATGTGTCTTGCTGGTCAGCGACATAGTCATCATGGTACGGCCGTGAAATGCGTCCTCAAAGCAGATGATGGCGGGTCGCCGCGTGTACGCGCGCGCAATCTTGACAGCGTTCTCAACCGCCTCGGCGCCGCTGTTGACGAATAGTGTTTTTTTGGGCCAGGTTCCGGGCGCAAGAGCATTCAATTTCTCAGCGAGCCGGATATAGCTATCGTATGGCGTAACCATGAAACAGGTATGCAGGTGCCGCGCCGCCTGTTCCTGAATTGCCTTGATTGTTTTCGGATCTCGATGCCCGGCGTTGAGACATCCAATACCGCCTCCGAAATCGATAAATTGGTTGCCATCTACGTCTTCGATAATGGCGCCTTCGCTGCGCTGCACATACACGGGTATAAGTTGGGATACACCTCGCGGAACCGCGTCATCGCGCCGCTGCGAAAGTTCTCGCGACTTCGGGCCGGGAATTTGTGTGAGTAAGCGAATTGATGGCATAGTATTGTCTCGTTCCATGAGCGCTTCGAAACGCCTCGCGTGTCCGGTTCGCTCAGAATGCGCTGCCAGAACGTCCCATTATCGGGGTTCTGCCGGACGCTTCTTGCGATGTAGACTATATCAACTTTACATTAATTCAGCAAGCTTTTAGAATGGTACAGTTTCGATCGAACGGACCGCTGGCCGGAAGAAATGTAAATGCCGGCTGGCAAATATGGACGGAAACGGACGTAGCGCGACTCGCGGCATAGGGCCAGCATGAGAGCATAAGACGAGTTGAGGGCATTCAAATGCATACTGCAGACGAGTACAGAAGACTCGGAATGGATCGGCAAATCGACCGGCGCGATTTTCTAAACGGGGTCGCCATGGCGGTGACGGGCGCGTCTGCCATGCTTGGGCTATCCCAAACAGGGAACGCGCAGGCATCCTCGGCAAGCCACAACGCCGGCAACTACCCGCCAGATCGGCTCGGGCTTCGCGGAAATTTCCCCGAGGCGGTTTCTGAGTTTGATGCGATACGGCAGGGCAAGTACGCCACCTTCCCCGTTGCTGACGGCGAGATTCACGAGGAATACGATCTGGTGATTGTGGGTGCGGGAATGTCAGGGCTGGCCGCTGCGCATTTCTGGAGAAGCGGTCTGGGCCAAAGCCAGCGCATTCTCATATTGGACAATCACGACGACTTCGGTGGCCACGCGAAACGCAACGAATTCCATTACCAAGGCAAGACGTACATTGGCGTCGGCGGCACGCTTGGGATCGCGACTCCTTTCCCGTATAGCTACGGCGCGAAACAGCTAGTGAAGGAACTCGGCATCGATGTCACCCGCTTTGCGGAGTTCAATAGTCGCGAGCTTGAAGCGAAGTACGATCTTCGGGCCGGAGTGTTCTTCGACAAAGAGCATTTTCTCGAAGACCGCCTCGTGGTCGGTAATGCACGGTCAGCAGAGTTCTTGCAAAAAGTACCAATATCGGAAGCAGCACGCAAAGATTTGCTGCGCATTCATGGCAAGAATCCAGACTACATGGCCGGAATGACCGAGGCGCAGAAAAAGGCAAAGCTCGCCCGGATGAGCTATCAGGACTATCTGCTAAACATCGCAAAAGTCAGCCGGGAGGTTATCCCGTTCTTCATGGGGAATGGCGGCCGCAACAATAAACGCGTTGATACTATGCCGGCGCTGGAGGCGGCGGAGCATGGCTCGGTGGGATTTAACGGTCTGGGTTTGAAATTAGAAGAACAATTCAACGAAGGTTCTTACCGTTTTCACTTCCCGGATGGAAATGCGTCCATCGCTCGCCTGTTTGTAAACCGTCTGGTCCCCGATGCGGTGCCAGGAAAACAGGATATGAATACAGTGGTGCAGGCGCCCATCGCATATGACAAGCTGGATGTGCCCAAAACCCCTGTCCGCATTCGCCTCAGTAGCCCCGTTGTACGAGTGCAGAACGAAGACTCGCCTGAGAACTCGAAATCCGTAAAGATCGCCTATTTGAAAAATGGCAAGCTTCAAGCGGTGCGCGGACGCAACTGCATTCTGGCTTGCTACAACGCGCTGATCCCGTCGCTATTGCTTGAAATTCCACAGCACCAGAAGGAGGCCCTCGCGTACCCGGCGAAAGTACCACTGATCTATAGCAACGTCTTGATCCGGCGGTGGAAGGCATTTGAAAAGCTCGGCGTCGCCCGCATCAGCACGCCTGGCATGTATCACGTGAATATGAGTCTCGATCCGGGCTCCACGGTGGGCGGCTATCAAGGCGTCACAACACCTGACGAGCCAATAGTGGTGCACATGGTCGCTAATCCGAACAAACCGGGTCTGCCGCGAAAGGAGCAGAATCGTATTGGCGCGCAGGAACTCCTGAGCATGAAGTTTGAGGATTTCGAGCTCAAGATACGCCGGCAGTTCGAACGCGTCCTTGGACCCGCAGGTTTCGATCCAGCCGAAGACATAGTCGGGATGGCTGTCAACCGCTGGCCATACGGATACGCCTACACCTACGATACGCTTGCCGACCCGGACGTGCCACCCGAGCAGCGCCCGCACATCATCGGACGCCAGCGATGCGGCCGTGTGGCGATAGCGAACTCAGATGCTGGTGCAGCAGCGTTCACAAATCAAGCCTGGGACGAAGCGAATCGCGCCGTCGAAGAACTGTATGTGCTGAATGAGCTGACGTAGCTGCTGCAAGACGTAGTGCAATATTTCATGTACAGGGTAACGACTCTGTCTCTGGTATTTGGCGCCGCACTCTCAACCATGGTTGCGGTGGCGCTTTTTGGCCAAGCGTCGAGAGAAGCGTCACAAAAGACGCTGCCAGCTCCGGTGCAGCCGATCCCTTTCAGTCACAAGACCCACAACAGCGCCGCCCATCTGAAATGCGACCAATGCCACCCTGGCCCCGATCCCGGCGAGCACATGACCTTCCCAGCCGTATCAACGTGCATGGCATGCCACATCAGTATTGCGAAGGACAAGCCGGCCATTCGAGCGCTCGCCGAATATGGGAAGAATAAACAGCCGATAAAATGGGCCAGGATCTACACCGTACCATCCGATATTTTCTGGAGCCATAAGCCACACCTAACTGCCGGAATGACGTGCCAGATGTGTCATGGTGAGATTTCAGAAATGGATTCTATCGCGCGCGTGACGAATGTCACGACGATGGAGGGTTGCGTGGACTGCCACAAACAACATCAGGCAAGCACCGGGTGCGACTTCTGTCACGAAGGAAAATGAAGGCCGAGGTTAGGCGATGTTGATGTACTCTTGCGTTTCCGCCGCCCCAGAGTCGACCCAGCTCTTCGTGACCTTGGGTTAAACATCACCGCGCATTGCGCGCCGCTACGCCGGGCTGCGGCATCCATCCTATCAGTCGGCCTGATTCGTCGCCACGGAAACGTGCAACGGCGCGGCTTGAAATTGCGACTGGCAAGGCGGTCCATCCGTCACATAAAGGGTCCGCGCGTTCAGATCGATTGCGGCAGCTGTAACAGAGGTCACGCGCTTCGGCTCCGGCAACGTTGTATCCGGATGCCGGCAGATGGAGGCTGGTGTGCTGAAGTGGTCTGAGAGCGCGGAATGAATCGTGTTTAAATCGATGCGGCCGATGTTTCGGCGCAGCAACCGTGCGAATCGGTTCGCGCGATACAAGGAGTGCGGTGCGAGTCGCTCGAACTGCGATGCAATGCGCGTCTCCTTGATCAAGTGGTTGGCGTGGGTTACCAGCCCCTCCTCCGGATAGAGATAGGAGCAATAGTCGGGTGTGGCCTCGATGTTGATAATCTCGCCGTCGGCATGCGCTATCAAAAAGTTGGTTGAGCAGGTGCGATCGGTCTGCACCACCGGCAGCAGCGCCTTATCGAATGTCCATGCATCCAGGATTTCGCGGCAACGCACGTGGAAAGGCTTGCGGAATGCATTGGCGCCGTCGCGAAGCGTCACCAGACCATTCACGCAAAGTCCGATTCCGGCTTCGTTCACACCGATCTTGCACCCGGCAATCCCCGCTTCGGTGAAACCGATGAAATCGGGCTTACCCACGCCGGGTCCCGACGAGCGCTGGACACGCATCAGAAAAACACGGCCTTGCAATTTCGCCAGCCAATCCCAATTCTGACCGATCAGCGTATGGCCGCTGGCCGTGATTTCCGGCATCACGCCGAATGAAGTGCAACCGTCCTGCTCGAGATCGCTTGGCTGGTTCAGAGATTGCGCCTCCGAGCCGAAGACACAATAGGCCAATTCGTATCGTGCGTTCAGCATTGCGATCTCTGTTAACGAGAGGTTCGCTCCCGCTGCGATACCGGCCATCTCCTCGGCATACTCAGGGTTATCGCGCGCGATAAAAGCTGCCCAGGCCTCGCTCTGGTTCAATACGATGGACTGTTTGGCGCCGCCCGTCTCGAAGCGCTCCATGTACGTTGCATAGTTCGCCCGTATTTCGGACCGCATCTCCCGGCCGTGGATCGTCCCCCGTTGCCGTGCATCTGAACCGAGATCAAGAACTTTCAGCTCGCTCATAAAGTGCCTTAGATGTCGGCCGAGAAGTTGAGCAACACACTGCGATGGATCGCTCCGGCCGTATTCCGCAACGCGCCTACAGCTCACTGCATTATCGCACTCGAACCATACGGCGGTTCGAGCACCATTGGTGCGAGCAAACCGTCCCGAGGGTCGCGTGAGAGGCGGAGGAGCGCGCAATTGAGAACGAATCATAAGGCACAAGAGAGGGTCGGCTACGTGAGGAACATCGTAGTCATTGTTTCGGAGCTGGGTTTGAGGTACAAGAAGGAACTACTCCGATGAAAAAACACCAAGTGATCGCGAAGACGGAGTGGTTCATATCGCGGAGTCCAAAACGGCGAAGGGCATAGGCGACATGCCGCTGACACCCGCAGGGTCCGAGGCGTTCAAAGGTCAGATGGAGGAAACGGCGGGAAGCGAGTGCCTTGTTCCCGAGCGCAAAGGCGAAGGCGCAGAAGCGGTACATGACAAATCTCCGCAAGGTCTGGAAGGCAACGTTGAAGAAGGCGAGGGTGCCGTACTTCGCACCGTACGAGCTTCGGCATACGTTCGCCACGAGGGTGAGCGCTGGGGGGGACGCCGATTACATGGTCACGCAGATGTTGAGACAGGGCGGTGCAGACAAATTCAAACTATACAGTCAGGCAAAGCTCGGAATGATGCGCGAGGCGCTAGCCAAGCTGGATCGGCAAGCGAACGAACGTGAGTTTCGAACACACAACTAGCGAGCTAAGCGATGTTGTGCACATTTTTGAGTACAATCGGCTTGCTCTCGTTTGTCTGGGTCGTGAGGGGTTATTGATGATGAAGGGTTTAGTTGGTCGGGCCGCCGGGATTTGAACCCGGGACCTCTTGCACCCCAAGCAAGCGCGCTAGCCAGGCTGCGCCACGGCCCGATCGCAACCATTCTAGCGCACTCAACCTGCTTTCCCTCTAGAAATGCGACTGACATCGATGCTACACAAAATGCTCTGAAGTTTGCCTCAAACCAGGCCGATCAGAAACTGTGACCTGTCCTAGTTGCGGCGCGCCCATGCGCCTGGAGGCCGACCGGAACTACCTCCTGTGCGACTATTGCGGCAGCGTATACTTCCCCGAGCCCAACGCCGACGGTGTGCGCGTGCTCGGCGAAGCTTCTCCACTCGGTTGCCCGGTATGCCAGGTTCCGCTGGCGCACGCCTCCATCGGCGATCACCGTATGCTGTACTGTACGCGCTGCCGCGGAATGCTCATTCCCATGGACGTATTTGTCGCCATCGTCCAGGACCTGCGATCGCACCGCGAGGGTTCAGTGGATGCTGTGCGGCAGCCGGATTGGCGCGAGATGGACCGGCGCATTCGCTGTCCGCAATGCAATCAGACTATGGAAACCCATCCATACGGCGGAGGCGGCAGCGTCATCATCGAAGATTGCGAGAACTGCTCGCTCAACTGGCTGGACTACGGCGAATTGGACACGATCGTCCGCGCTCCCGACCATGACTATCTCGACCAGGCCTGGGACCTTTCAAGGGTTCGGCTGGAAAGTTAGTTTACGGGCAATACTGGCCCCGGCTGTAGACTCATGGATCCGGTGCAACGAGCCAAAGCCTGCTCCAACATGGCCCGGTTCACGGGCTTCGACACGTAATCGTCCATCCCTGCTTGCAAACACCGTTCGCGATCCCCGGCCATCGCGTGCGCCGTCATGGCAATGATGGGAATATGCCCTCCGCTGTTTTTCTCCTGCCCGCGAATGCGGCGCGTGGCGTCGAACCCGTCCATCTTGGGCATCTGCACGTCCATCAAGATCAGGTCGATGCCGCCTTGGCTCCAACGGGAGATCGCCTCGGCACCATCGCCAACGACAATGGCGCGATGCGCCATTCGCTCCAGCATGGCGACCGTAACCTTCTGATTCACCAGATTGTCTTCGGCAACCAAAACGGTAAGCTGGCGCCCGCCGGCCTGGCGCGCAACTGCTGACGAACGCACCGGCACTTGCGGACGGCAGGCCCCTACCGCGCGCTGGATCATTCCCAGCAATTCGGCAGGCTTCACCGGCTTGATCAGGTATGTTTCCACGCCCAACTGCCGGCAGCGCGCCGCGCTAGACGTCTGATCGGACGAGGTGAGCATCAGGATGGTGGCGCCGCGCAGCGTCTGGTGCATGCGGATGCGCTCAATTACCTCCAGGCCGCCCATGCCGGGCATTTGCTCGTCCAGGAGAACTAGCGCGTAGGGCTGGCCGGCATCAGCTGCTTCCTCGAGCTTCCGGAGACCCGCGAGGCCACAATCGGCATCGTCGGGAAGCATGCCCCAATGTCGTGTCATTTCCCGCAGGATGCGTCGATTGGTGGCATTGTCGTCGATAATGAGCACCGGAAGATTGCTCAGGTCCGCCGAAAACGGCGCGGGCTGGCGCACTTGCCCGATGCCCAGACGGACGGTAAAAAAGAAAGTTGAGCCGATGCCCACCTTGCTTTCGACCGATATGTTGCCCCCCATCAGTTGCACGATGCGCCGTGAAATGGCCAGACCCAAGCCGGTGCCGCCATAGTAACGAGTGGTGGAAGTATCCGCTTGCTCGAACGGCTCGAATAGCCGGGACTGGGTTTCCGGTGCGATTCCGATGCCCGTGTCGCGAACCGAGAAGAGCAAAGTGACCTGATCCTGCTGCTGCTCCTGAACTGCTGCCTTGAGCACGATTTCCCCGGACTGGGAGAATTTGATGGCGTTTCCGACCAGATTTAAGAGCACCTGCCGCAGCCGCGCCGAATCGCCGATCAGGTCCTGTGGAACTTCCGTGCCGATGTCCACCGCCAACTCGAGCCCCTTCTTGTGCGCCGTAACGGCCATGGTCTTCATGGCGTCGCCCACCATCTCGGACAAGCTAAAGGCTACCGGATCCAGCACCATCTTATCCGCTTCGATTTTGGAGTAGTCGAGGATATCGTTCAGGATCACCAGCAGCGCTTCGGCCGACGATTTGACCATGCCGAGAAACTCGCTCTGTTCCGGCGTCAGCTCGGTGGAAAGCGCCAGTTCGGTCATGCCCAGAATGCCGTTCATCGGCGTCCGGATCTCATGACTCATATTGGCCAGAAATGCGCTTTTCGCCTTGTTGGCGGCCTCGGCGGCTTTCTTGGCCTCGGCCAGCTCGCGCTCGTGCCGCTTGCGCTCGGTGCAATCCCGGATGCTGCTCGCGAAGCCAATCGGTCTCCCGTTCTTGTCGCGCTTCAGCCAAATCGAAAGCTCGTTGAACTGTCCGGGCTTAAATTCGTGTTCGAACCCTTTCACTGGCTCGCCGGTCTTATAAGCGTGCTGATAAGCTTCCCGCAATGCGAAGCTGCGTTCGCGGTCGAAAAAGTCCTTGTAGCTGCGACCGACGACCTCATCCCGAGTACGATTGAACATGCGGCAGTATGCGTCGTTGACGAACACGTAATTGCCGTGGAGGTCCACTTCGCTGTAAGCATCTTCCAGATAGTCCAGGATTTCGCGGCTGCGCTCTTCGCTTTGCCGAATGCGCTCGAACGCTTGCTTGCGCGCGGTAATATCCCGAAACAGGCTGATGAAGTGATAACTGGCGCCACACGAGACCGGGCTAACGATCACTTCCACGGGGATCTCATGGCCGTCGCGGTGCAGAGCTTTGCTCTCCGTGCGCTGGTTCAGGCTGGGGCTGGCGCCGGTGGTCAAGAACTGCTGGCGCGCTTCTTCATATTGCACTCTCAAACGCTCGGGAATGAGCACCAGACCCGGCTGTTGCGCGATTTCCGCATACGTCCAGCCAAACATACGCTCGGCCTGTGAACTCCACCCGACAATTCGTCCGGCGGCGTCGGCTTCGACGAAAGCCTCGAAACACAGTTCCAGAACCGCCTGCAGCCGGCGTTCGGCATCCGACGTGGCAGGCGTAGCCAGACTGCGCGCCAGGTTATCGATTGACGCTTCCAAATTGCCGTCGACGGGCATCCGCTTTCCGTTTTTTTGACCTAAACTAGCCACCGGGTATTCACACCGGTCCGCTACTTTCTTAAGCATCGGCGAGTTCTTGGAAATACTGTAGTTGCCTATAAGGTGGAGGACCTCCCGTTATTAAGGTGGTGGAGCGGTCACGCCGCCCAGCGGAAGCGGCGACCGCAGTTGAGAATATGCCTGATTTCCGGCCACGTATAGGACGTGCGCATTCCAGGAATACAGTTTTGGCGCGGTGTTTTGTGCTGCGCCCTCGCAGGGGCGGTTGCCTCGAACGCGTCTGTCATTATCCAACTCAAAATCGTTGAAGGAGAGGGGATGGTCTACCGGACCGGGGCTCGCGCCACGCGCGGCTTGACGGTGCTGGTTAGCGACGAGGCCGGCAAGCCGGTGCCGAACGCCGCCGTCAGCTTCCGCCTGCCCGATTCCGGCCCAAGCGGCGTGTTCAGCTCAGGCCTTCGGACCGAAATCGTCAACACGGGTCCGGATGGGCGCGCATCGGTATGGGGCATGCAGTGGAACAAGACGCCTGGGCCCGTGGAGATCCGTATCACCGCGGTCAAGGAGCAGGCGCGCGCGGGAATCCTCAGCACGCAGTATCTGAACGACGTTGCGGCTCCGGAAGCCGGCAGCGATGGCGTGTTCAAGGCTTCGCATCACAGTAAGACAAAATGGCTGGTGATCGGCGCGCTGGTGGGCGGCGCAGCTGCGGCGGGCATGGCCTTCGGGCAATCACATGCGGGCTCTCCGGCGGCGGCAACTGCGCCGGCGGGCATTTCCATCGGCAATCCAAGCATTATCGTGGGGCATCCCTAGATGAAACGGGTTCTTTTTGTATTTGCACTAGCACTGGCAGCTTGGGCACAACCGTCGCTCGCGCCTCCGCAGATCGGCTTTGCCGAAGATGGCGCCAGTTTATTCCGTCCGGTGCTGGGCGTGGCGGGCAATTTCATCCTCGGCGATGCGGTTTTTTCCGGTGTAGCATACGCGGCCTACTCGGGTTCGTACGGATTATTGAAGACCGGCACATCCGTGATCACGACCGACAACAAAGGGCAACTGCTGGCGGCCATGGATGCGCCTCCCGGCCCGGCCAGCTTCGCGTTCTTCCGCGACGGCTCGCCCGCTTTCGCTTACCTGCCCGGGCCGAATCTGCTGTTCGCGTGGTATGGTTCGGGATTCGAAATGACTCGGTTCGATTGCCAGCTTTTCCCCCCGAACGCCGTGGTCGGGATCTCGGCGCCGGACGCCGCGCACGTGGTGTTTCTCATTCAGGGCGACGGCGGGCTGCGCGAGGTGAGTGTCCTGATAGAAACTGGGCAAGCCGAATCGCAGATCGCGATCGCCGGTGTCGCTGCGCCTGCGCTCAGGCTCGCCTCCGGCGTGCTGGTATATGGCGGTGCGAACGGTATCGTGATTCGAGCTGCGGACTCATCCGAGGTGCACCTCGCCGGGCAATTTCCAACCAGGTTTTCGCTGGCCTTGATGGGAGCGGAATGGGTAGAGCTTAGCCATCTGGCGAGCTCGGCGCGCTTCGCTATCCGCATCACACCCGGCCACGAAGGTTTCTTTCTGTTGCCGGAGGCGAGCCATTTGCCCGATACGAGACATTTGCCCGAGATGAGCCGCTCGCCCGAGGTGAACCACTTGCCCGAGGTGAACCAATGAAGGCGCGGCTTCTTCTCCTGTTGGCGAGCGTGCCTCTGGCGGGGTTGGCCCAGATTCAGGTTGTTCAGTTCGACGGAACTACCGAGACCGCGGTTGGCTCCCTATACAACGTAGGATCCGTCGCGCCGGGAGACACGCTGCTGACTCGATTCCGCGTGCGCAACACGGGCGCGGGCGCAGCGACGCTTCAGACTTTGTCGCTCGCGGGTTCCGGGTTCCAATTCGCAGCCGCCCCCTCGCTGCCTTATGTCATCGCGCCGGGATCGGAGGCGGAATTCAAGGTCAACTTCACGCCCACCACCACGGGCACATTTACCGCGTTTCTTGTCGTGAACTCGATCGACATAACTCTTCAAGGCGCTGCCTCGTCTGCAGCCTCCCTGATGCTCGCCGGAAGCCAAACGCCGCTCAGCGCAGGCGCCGTTGTCGATTTCGGCTCCGTCACCCGAGGCGGCAGCAAAGTACAGGCATTCCTGCTGTTCAACGCCGCTTCGGCCAATGTGACTGTAGCCTCGGTAGTGGTGACTGGCACGGCATTTCGCGGGCCGATCGACCTCACTACGCCGGTGCACTTGAGTCCTGGCCAGAGCGCATCGTTTGAGATCGCCTTTGAGCCTCAAAGCGGCCAGCCTGCGCAAGGCGTGCTGAGCGTGGATGGACGGCTATTCAATTTGTTAGGGATGGGCGTCGATCCACCGCTCCCGAGTGGGTCCATTGTGTTGGCTTCCACCCAGGGCGCCAGCGCGCAACAGAACAGTGTCTCGATTCCGCTCGCCTCGCAGTCTCAGGTGGGTGGGTCCGGGACACTAACGATGCAGTTTCAACCCAGTGTGCCGGGCGTAGGGGACGATCCCGCGGTGCAGTTCCTGTCCGGTTCAAGGCGAAATGCCACGGTGTCCATCTCACCGGGTGACTCGATGGGGAAATTCAACGGGCAGCCGAGTATCGCGTTTCAGACCGGCGCTACGGCTGGGACGATAATTTTTACTTTGACGCTGCCCAGCGGAACTCAGCAGACCAGCCTGATCATCGCGCCCGCGCCAATCGTACTCGACACCGCCAGCAGTCTTCGCAAGACGGGCGAATTGGACGTCAGCTTGACCGGCCTCGATAATACCTACACGGCGTCGCAAATGTCGTTCACGTTTTACGACTCCAAGGGCGCAGTGGTTCAGCCGGGCGCCATTCCCGTCAGCGTCGCTTCCAGTTTTCAACAGTACTTCGCCTCAACTCAGGCGGGCGGCACATTTGCGCTGCTCGCGAAATTTCCGGTAACCGGCGACACCACCCAGATAGCCAGCGTGGATATCCAAATCACCAACGCCGCCGGCGTAACTACGGCACAGAAGGTTCCAATCCTAGGCTCCACGCCCCCGCAGCAGCTCCCGACGGCGCACTGACGCACGTCCACTCGGCTATTCTCGGTACATGCTGCTGGCCGAAGTGGTCGAAACTTCGAGGCGAGTGGCCGGGACTGCGCGGCGCCTCGAGAAAGTAGATGCTTTGGCGGCGTTGCTGGCCGGCTTGCATGACGCAGAGATCGAGGTCGGTGTGGCCTATCTGTCCGGGCAGATTCCGCAGGGGCGGCTCGGGGTGGGATATGCAGCGGTTCGGGAGGCGATGGGCGCGCCGGCTGGCGCTCCCGCGCTGCAGCTGCCGGATGTGGACCAGACGTTCCAGCAGATCTCCACGACGTCCGGCGGCGGATCCCAGCGGCGCCGCTTCGAGCTGCTTCAGAATTTGTTCTCTAGGGCAACCGAAGTCGAGCAGCGATTCCTGATCGCATTGTTGGCTGGCGAACTGCGCCAGGGCGCGCTCGAAGCCGTCATGGTGGATGCGATCGCGAAGGCTTCCGGCATTCCCGCCGAACATGTTCGCCGCGCGGTGATGTTGGCCGGCTCTGTTGCCCCAGTTGCGCGGGCGGCTCTGGAACAAGGCGAGGACGGACTGAAACAATATGACATTCAATTATTCCGGCCAGTCCAGCCCATGCTCGCCCAATCAGCCGAGGACATCGATGAGGCGCTGTCGGAGCTGGGCGAGGCGGCGCTCGAGTTCAAAATGGACGGCGCGCGGGTTCAGGCACACAAGTCTGGCGGCGACGTGGTCATTTATTCGCGCGCGCTGAACGATGTCTCGGCGGCCATACCCGAGGTCGTGGAAGCGGTTCGCGCGCTGCCGGCCCGCGATCTGATCCTGGATGGAGAGGTGCTCAGTCTTCAACCCGACGGCCGGCCGCAGCCCTTTCAAATCACCATGCGGCGTTTCGGACGCAAGTTGGATGTGGAGCGGTTACGGGGGGAACTGCCCATGACACCGTTCTGGTTCGATTTGCTGTATCTCAACGGCGGTGCTATGCTCGATGAGCCGCAGCACCGCCGGTTCGAGGCGCTGGCCGGGCTGGCGCCCGGGTCCCTTATGCCACACATCGTAACGGGCGATGCCGGGCGAGCGCGGGGGTTCCTCGAACAGGCCCTGGAGCGTGGCCACGAAGGGGTTATGGCGAAAGCGACCGCCGCGCTGTACTCGGCGGGCTCGCGCGGCCAGAGCTGGATGAAAGTGAAGCAGCCGCGCACGCTGGACCTGGTGATCCTGGCTGCCGAGTGGGGGCATGGGCGGCGCCACGGCTGGCTCAGCAATCTGCACCTGGGCGCGCGCGATATCGAAAAGGGCGGCTTTGCCATGCTCGGCAAAACGTTCAAGGGCCTCACGGACGAAATGTTGGAATGGCAAACGCGCGAGTTGCTGAAAATCGAGATCGCGCGCGATACTTATACGGTGTTTGTCGAGCCGAAGCTCGTGGCCGAGATCGCGTTCAACGAAATTCAGGTTAGCCCGCGCTATCCGAGTGGACTGGCGTTGCGATTTGCACGAGTAAAGCGCTATCGGACGGACAAAACCGCGGCCGAGGCCGATACCTTCGGAACCGTGCGCAAGCTTGCCGGGGTGCAAACGTAGACCCTCAGCCGCTGCCACGCAATTCAGGAAGGCGCGTGCCGCGACTGCGTTCGGCGCCACCTGCTGGGCGCACGAGCGACGTGATCCTTGAGCTTACTTCGACTCTGCTCGTTTCTCTTCGTCCGCGCGGGCGCCAGCCAGAATGCCCGCCAGCGAATAGTTACCTTCGTGGCAGGCATATTCGTAAACAGGCTTGGAGGAACGATGCAGCGGGACCATGAGGCTCCAGGGCCTAGAATAGGTGTCCGGATCGTCCACGGTAATTTCGTAGCGCAGCGTTTCCGCATCCTGCCGGGTGAACCGTTCAATGATATGGAGCTTGTCGCTCGTTATGCTCTGAAATGCACGAGGACGATAGTTCGTGGTATCGACGACCAGGGTGTCGCCTTCCCAATGTCCGATCGAGTCTCCCAACCATTCCTGCACATTGGACGGCGGGTGGTGGCTGTTGTTCAGCTTGACGACTCGAACGTCGTGGAACATTTCCGTCATGATCATGACTGCGCCCGGCGTTTCAACGACCTGGTAGTAGCTCTGGTATCCGGCGGTCAGTTGCGGTGACCCGTACGTGATGCAGCGCTCTCCGAGAGGGCGGTCCTTAACGTCCCAGGTTTGTGCGAATCTGCCTCTCGCAGCGGCACGGGCCTCAACAGCGCGAGGCATAAGGCCGGGAATGCGGCCATCGGGCGGGTCTGTGATCAGGGATGTCCGATTCTCCCAGGTGCGCGTGTCATTCCATTCGGAACCGTAGTCTCCAGTCTCACCGTCAGCGCTCTTAAAGCCCTGTTTGATTCCGAGCACGTTGTCCAAAACCGCCGGATAAAAGCCATCGAAAAACACGGCGTCGGACTTGCCCGTGAACATCTCCTGCGCCTTCTGGCGCATCTTCGCGACTTCGGCGTCGGTGAGGGTCGGCCGATCGGCGATCTCTAGCGGCCGTTGGAGCGGAGTGGCGATGTCGTTTTCCCAGAAGCCCTGAAAGTCTGGATGCCCGTCCGCGGTCCGAGGCGCCTTATATTGGCTTTCTGCGAAAGTTGGGACGGTGAGCGTGAGAGCGCCGAGCATCAAACCCAGACCGCGACCGATAGTTAGAAAATTTCGAAGACGCATGCAGCCTCCACGCTAAGAATCTGCTTGTACTGTAGCTATTGTACAGTTCGGGGGCGCCTTGGCGGGCGACCCCGTTCCTGGAGTTAGGCCCCGGGTCACCGGGGAGTGAATCCGACGTGCCGCGTGCCGCAGCAATCCGAACGGCGATCGGTCACCGTCCGGAAGGCACGCGGGCCTACAGGCCGCTATGGCCGGCTGGCTACTGCGAAATGTGATTCTTCGCCAGAAACGCGCGGATGGCGTTAAACGCGCGCACCCGCTCGTCGGCCTTGAAATTGCCATGACCGCCGCCGGGAATCGTCACCAGTTCGTTGGGCACTCCGGCACTGGTGAGCGCATCCCTTAAACGCGTGGAATTCGAATAAGGGACGATGGGATCGGCATCGCCCTGAATGCTCATAATGGGGGGCAGCTCCTTGCGTACATACGTGAGGGGAGACAGTTTCCGGGCGAGTTCTTCGCGATTGGGCAAGCTGGCGAACCATTCCACCGCGTATGAGCGCTCGTTCGGGCCGCTGAGCATATCGTTGAGATCTGCTATGCCGTACCAATTCACGATGGCGGCGACCTTCGGAAGCGCGGCACCCGGTCCCTGGAAGTTGATCCCGGGACACTGACGGTCCAATCCGGCGGACTCAGGAATCATTCCGGTGGTGAGCGCCAGGTGGCCGCCGGCGGACTCGCCGCTAGTGACAATGCGCGAAGTGTCGACGTTGTAGTCCTTGGCGTGCGCAACAACGAACTTCAGTGCGCAGAGGCAATCTTCCACGGCCGCCGGCGCGAGCGCGACATGGGAAAGCCGGTATTCGACGTTGACCACGTTCCATCCCATTTCGAGCCAGGGCAGGAACGACATCACTGCCGATTCCTTGGTCCCGAGCACCCAGCCGCCGCCATGGATGAAAATCAGGGTCGGTTGTGGCGTGGTGACGCCCCTCCGCTGGTAGACATCGAGTTTGGCTTCGTATCCGCTCCAAGTGCCGTAGACGACATTAGGACGGACGTTGTAGTAGGCCTGGCTTTGGGCGGCCCAAGTATCGGCGGGAACTTGGCCGAACGAGACAACGGCGGTGAACGCGATCAAACCAATGAGTTTCGACATGTCGAGAGCATATCAAAGAGGACTTGCTGCGCGCGCTATAGCGGCGAAACCAAGAAGGCCGCGGTTTCCCATCCGCTACAACGAAATTGCTGCGCCGGAAGCTCGGCGGAGATCGGGGTCGGAAGACTGATCAGCCCAGAGGCAAAATCAATCGCGCCTCGCAGCCTGGGCCCTCTGAGACGTTCTGTAATATCAGAGTTCCGCCATGTGCTTCCGCGATTTGGCGGCTGAGCACCAAGCCAATGCCGGAGCCGGTGGGTTTGGTTGTAAAAAAAGGCACGAACAGATTGGAAGTGTTAGGGAGCCCTGGCCCTTCGTCTCGCACCCACACGAGAAGATGGGAATTCTCGCGATTCCAGCCCACGTGCACGCCACCTCCGGTTTCCAGAGATGCGTCCGCGGCGTTGCGGATCACGTTGATCAGCAACTGTTCCAACTGATCCGCGTCGGCGTGAACGGTCAACTCCGGTCCGGGCTTCAATACAGGATGGACGCGCGTCTCCAGTCCCACCACACGCCGCACCAGATCACCGACACGCACGGTGGCAAAGCTAGGCGGAGGCAGTTTCGCCAAGCGGGCATACGCGGTCATGAACCGGCTGAGCGCCTCGCTGCGCGTTGCGATCACAGCCAGCCCGCGCCGCACGTCCTCCTCCCAATCTGCCGGGCGCGGCTGGCGGGTGAGAAGACTCTCCAAGCTACCGGCGATCGATTTAATGGGCGCCAGCGAATTGTTCAGCTCGTGCCCCAGCACGCGGACCAGCCGCTGCCATGCTTTGAGTTCTTCTTCTCGCAACGGCCGCGTCAGATCGGTAACCACCAGCAGCTGATGCGGCAGCCCACCCTCGCGGAAGGTGCTGCGGCTAATTCCCCAACGCGCGGTTGCACCGGGGAACGTGCGCTGCAGAGTCTGCTGCGCCTCGCCCTCGAGATAGTTATCCAACCCCAACCGGGTTGCGTCGGCGCCGAGAATGCGTTCGGCCGGTTCGTTCAGCATTCGCTCACCGGCCCGATTCACCAAGCGCAGCCGCCGCTCGCCGTCGAACGCAAAAACTGCGACGTTGATCTCCTCCATCACCTTGCGGAGCAGCGTCGTGGCTTCCAGCGCTCCCAACCGCTGCGCGCGCAGGGTGGCGCTCATCGCGTTCACCTGCTGCATGACTTCGCCCATGGCATCGTCGCTCTTGCTGCCGCGCGCGCGGATGGAGTAGTCCCCTTCCCGCATGGCTTCCAGCAGATTAGCCAAAGTACGCAGCGGCGAAGCCACCCGCTCCCGGAGGCTGAAACAAAATCCCAGCCACGCGCCCACCACGGCCACCGTCAAAGTCCACTGGACCTTTGCCGTATAGTCGCCCAGCCAGAGCATCAGCACGCAGGTAAGGACCGCGGGGAAGCCGGCCACCAGAGCGATCAGGAGGATCCGCTGCTCATGGACTAATCGCGGTTTCATGGGTCGGGTGGCGCAGCGTGAATGGCAGCGTTCACACGAGTGTCAACGGGACAAGTGCGGGCGCACACCCGTCATCATAGCCCGTAGCGCTGCAGGCGTCGATATAGTGCGCTACGGCTCAATCCCAGGGCACTCGCTGCGTGACTGACGTTTCCGTTATAGCGAGCCAAGGCCTTTTTGATGAGAAATGCTTCCACTTCTTCGATGCTCATGTCCTCCAACCGCGGCGTGCCCTCGCGCAACGCCCGCAACGCCAGATCGGACGCGCGGATTTGGCTATCCTGCGCCATTAAAACCGCGCGTTCCACCACATGATTCAACTCGCGCACGTTGCCTTGCCAGGGATTGTCCAACAGCAGTTGCAGAGCTGCATGGTCGAATCCTCCGATGCGCTTGCGGTAGCGCTGCGCGTGCATGGCCAGAAAGTGCGCCGCAAGTAGCGGGATATCTTCGCGGCGTTCTCGAATGGGAGGCAAATGGATTTCGATGGTGTTCAACCGGAACAGCAAATCCTGCCGGAAATGGCCGGATTGGACTTCTTCCTCCAGGTTCGCGTTGGTGGCCGAAATCACACGCACATCTACGCGTTTGGTCCGGGAGGAACCGACCCGTTCCATCTCGCCTGTTTCGAGAACGCGCAGCATCTTGGCCTGAAGGTTGAGCGGGACGTTTGCGATTTCGTCCAAAAATAGCGTTCCGCCGTCGGCTAACTCGAACCGGCCCACCCGGTCGACTTTGGCGTCGGTGAACGCGCCCTTGACGTGTCCGAACAGCTCGCTCTCGAACACGCCTTCCGCGAGTCCCCCGGCATTGACCGTTACCATTGGCTTCGAAGCGCGCGGCGAAATCGCATACAACGTTTTGGCGATCACCTCCTTGCCCGTGCCCGGTTCGCCCGTAATTAGGACGTTCGCATCGGACGGCCCCACTCGGGCGATCATCTGCAAAACGGGCTGCATGGAGGGCGACTCCGCAATCAATGCCGGAACGCCATCCGTGCGCAGCAGTCGGTTCTCGGCTTCCAGGCGCATCCCGCGCCGTATCGCGTTGCTCAGCTCGATCTGCGTTTTAACGACGGTCAGCAGCCGCTCGTTCTCCCAAGGCTTCTGGACGAAATCCCTGGCCCCGCGCCGCATGGCCTCGACCGCCAGTCCGACGGTACCCCAGGCGGTCATCACGATGACGGGCAGAACTGGGTCGATGCTCTGAATTTTCGTAAGCAGGTCGAGCCCTTCCGCCCCCGACGTAGTGTCGCGCGTATAGTTCAGGTCCATCAAAACCACATCGAAGTCGCGAGCCTCCAACGCGGAAATAGCTGCGAGGGGAGACGTTACGGCTTCGATCTGATACCGCTCACCTTTTAGGAGCAGGCGCAAGGCTTCCAGCACGTCAGCCTGATCGTCGGCGATCAACACGCGCGGCGCCGTGTCGGAGCCAGTCTTCATATTCCTGGATTCGGGACTCGCCTCCAGAATACTGAAAGGCGGCGGTACGTCGCGTTCTAGAGCTTCGCGAATCGTTTACTTCTCCTTAAGTGGATGCTTCCGTTCACGGTCGCAATGCGCAACTCAGGCCCGCCGCGGCCGATTTTCCCGTCAGCGCGCTGTGTGGGAAACGGCCCGGCTATGACCAGCGGAAACTCACTGCGAATCGGACCGTTCTGCGTGTTGGCATGTATGCGAGCCTCGGCGTTGCGCGGAACTTCCAGGGAGATGGCGCCGTTGACCGTCGAGAACGTGAGCGGGCTGGTGATCTTGCCCACGGACGCGGTGATGGAACCATTCACGGTTTCCCCCTGCGCCGCGCCGGTTGTGCTCAGCACAACATCTCCATTCACTGTATGCGCTTCGGTGTCGGCATCCAGCGACTTGGCCTCCACCCGGCCGTTCACAGTGCGAGCGACGAAGTGGACGCCAGCCGGAACGCTGACCATGAAATCCACGTTCGGATCACCGCTGGCGCTGGGCGGGCCCTCGGCGGAACACTCGCTCGACGGAGTCTGGGGAACCGCGAAAATAGTAATCCCGGCTTCGTTCTCGACGACCTTCACGCCAATACTCGCCGGGTCGATACTGCGCCCTGATTGGAATGCAATCACTTCTACGCTTTGACCCGCCGCCGGTTGGGCGTGGATACTACCGTTAATTCCCCGGACTTCAATCCTCTGTCCGGCTGTGACGTGGCCGGACCAATGGAATGTGTCGGTGCTGGTTGCACCGAACAGGGTCAGAGGAGCACTCAAAAGCACTGACAGCAGCGATGCAACCACGAATCGGTCTCCTTTCGTTTGATCCGGGCGTTAGGACACGCCTATAGGCGCTTAAGTATGGCAAATCCATGGCCGCTGTAAGTTATTGAACAACGTAATTTTGGGCTGGACGTTTGTCCGGTTGTGGGACAAACCTGGACGGATCCGGGATGGCCGCAAGGCGGATAACAACCCGATTCGCCGCCCAATTGGGCCTAGAGCGACATGGAGGGTGCGCAGTGGTAAAGTAACTTGCTATGAAAATTACGCGGGCAGAATCCCTGAAGTGGATGGCCGGTGCTGCGGTGGGAGGACACTGCGCAAAGCTCGCCGGGGCCGCGCCGGGCCACATCCGCCTTATCGTGCTGGACGTCGGCGGGACCATCATTCAGGACCACGGCGATGTGCCGGACGCACTCGAAGCCGCTTTCTCGAAACACGCCATCAAGGTCACGGCCGACGAGATCGCGCATTGGCGCGGCGCGTCGAAGCGCGAAGTCGTGCGTCATTTCGTCTCCGAGCGGTCGACGAAAACTGGCGCGCAACGGGATGCTCTTGCCGATGAAGTTTACAAAGATTTTACGGAACGCGCCATTGAAGCCTACAGAAGCGTCCCTCCCATCGCGGGTGCCGAACAAGCGTTCGTCCAATTGCGCGATAGAGGATACCTGCTGGCCTCCACCACCGGCTTCGGGCGGGAAATCGCGGCCTCCATCTTCGCACGATTGGGATGGCAAAAATATTTCACCGCGACGATCACCAGCGACGACGTCGCTCAGGGCCGCCCTGCTCCTTACATGATTTTCCATGCGATGGAGGCGGCCCGCGTGAATAGTGTCGCTGAAGTAATGGCCGTGGGCGATACGCCGCTGGACCTGCAAGCGGGGGCAAACGCCGCCGTACGCGGTCTGGTGGGGGTCTTGTCTGGCGTAGGAAAAAAAGAACAGCTCGAGCGGGAATCCCACTCGGACATTATCGCCAGCGTGGCTGAATTGCCTGCGGTGGTTGCGTCCAAGTACTAAGGAAGCGATCAGGCGTTATTTTTTTCGGCGGCTTCCGCGTCGTCGGACGTCGCCGGCGGCGGTCCAGACTCACTGCAGCCAGTGCCGAGCGGCTCCCAATTTCCGTTGTTACAGCGAAACTCGCGGCCGCCCTGACAGGAAGTTGCACCATGGGCATACTTCTTCCGTTGTAGATACAATCGTCAGCCATCGCTTGATCGATGTCGAGCGGAGTAAAACGGGTTCGGTAGGACCGGGGAGGCCCCGTCTGGCGCACCGCCGCGAGGCCACGCCAGTATCCTGACCGGTTCAGAGGCGGCCATAGTAGAGGTTTGTCCCGTAACGGAAATCGACGCGACCGTTGTTCTGGTGCGTGTCGAACAGGCGCCTCAATTCCGCTATCAGCGGTTCGTAACTGGGGTCGCCACGCGGCGGCGCGTAAGAGGATGAATCCAGCCGGCCGCGCAAGCCGGTCCAGTCGAAATGTTGGACATTGGGGAAGGTCGCCAGTTTCCACTTGCGGTGCTCGAAGAAGTCGCTGATGCGACCGGCGCCGATCCGGCGGTGATCCACTTTGCTGTATTCGGGCGCGTACCGGCGCATCAGATTCTCATATCCCGCGAGAAAATCTCCCGTGACCAAACGCTCGTTCCACACCAGAGCCACCCAGCCCGGTGCGCGGAGGATGCGCCGGAACTCGCCGTGTGCCGCCTGAGGATCGAACCAATGAAACGCCTGGCCGGCAGTCACCAAATCGACTGAAGCCGTTGCAAGCCCGGTCTGCTCAGCGCGACCGTCAACGCTGATGAATCGCGGATATCGCGCCAGGAGCCGGTCACCGGCCTCGCGCATCTCCGTATTGGGCTCAACGCCGCTCACGGCGCAGCCAAAATCGAGAAAGAGCTTCGCCAACAAACCAGTGCCACAGCCGATGTCGGCCACCGTCGACTCGGCGGTCAGCCCGCACTCGCCGGCCAATAGCGGAACTATTTCGGGCGGATAGGACGGGCGATAAAGAATGTAGTCTTCGACGCGCGATGAAAAGCGCCCGGTCGGATCAAGACTTGGCACGCTGTCTAAGCTGCCAGCGCCTTTATGGCCGCCACCGCTCGATCGATTTCCTCGCGCGAATTGTAGATGTGGGGCGAAAAGCGCAGCCCGCGCGAATCACCCGCAGTGGTCATCGCGATCGCAATGCGGTTGCGCTCCCATAACGTGTCGTACGCCCGCTGGATGGGGAGGTTGCTTAACTCGAACTTGATGACGCCGGCCGAAAGTTCCGGTTCGCGATTCGTCTTCATCCGCACGGCCGGTATCTGAGCCAGTTGATCTTTCATATAAGCCGCTAGCATCCGCATGCGTGCTTCGATCTTATCCATACCGATTAGCGTCAAAAAATCGATTGCCGATTCGACCGCGGCCATCCTGGGATCATCACGCTGGCCATAGACTTCCAGTTTTCGCGCACCCACGATCTGATCCGACCAGCCTACGGTCACTACCGATGGCCACACCTGTGGGACGCGTTCGCTGCGCACGAACAGAATACCGGCCTCGAGCGGGCCCATAAGCCACTTATGGGTACTGGCGGAATACGAGTCGCAGCCGATTTGTTTGAGATCGACGTCGATGGCGCCGAAACTCTGGGCGCCGTCCAGATGCAGCCAGATCCCGTGCCGGCGTGCTACTTCGGTGATTTCGCGCGCCGGAAACATCATGCCCGCGAAGCTCGATACGTGAGTGATGGCGATCACTTTCGTCCGCGGTGTGACGGCCTTCTCGATTTGAGAAACCAGCTGATCGCGGCTCGCCACGGGAACTGCAATGGGGAGCGTTTTCACAACGAAGCCCTCGCGTTTGGCGCGAACTTTCCAGGAATCGTCGTTGGAGGCGTGGTTCTGATCGTTACTGACGATCTCGTCGCCGGGTTTTAGATCGAGCCCTTGGACGATGATACTGTTGCTTTCACTGGTATTGCGAGTGATCGCAATCTCGTCGGAGGAAACGCGCAGCAGCGCCGCGATCTTGCCGCGCAGCCGCTCGCGGAGCGGATCGTACTTGGCGCGGTTTTGAAAAGAAGGATTGGCCTGGAAATCGCGCAGGAACTCGGCGTAGCGGTCGAGCACCGGACGCGATGCGGGGCACACGTTAGCCGCATTCAGATAAAGCAAATCTTCATTCAGAGGAAACTGCTGTTTCACGAGCGACCAGTACGCGTCGTTTGTGGCGTCGGGTCTTCCGGGCGCGGCGCGCAACGAGGTCGAGAAGGCGGTCCACGAAGCGGGAAGCGCTGCGAGCGCCGGGATTGAGCGGATGAAGTTGCGTCGCGAGCTATCCATCCCCTGATTGTACAGCCGCGCGCGACCAGCCCACGCAACGCGTGCCAGGCCGAACTCGCCGGTTCCAGAACGCGCGTAACGGAACGCCGCGGCAACGCGTTATCTTTGGACGAGGATGCCGCGGCGTCCCGTACGCTCATGTTACCCAAGGACCTGGAACAGGACGAACAGAAACGCCTGCGGCGGGCGCGGACTTTCGATGAGATCCCGGAGCTGTACGACCGGGCGCGCCGGCCTTTTCCGGATCAGTTCTTCGACGATCTGTTCGCGCAATCGGGAATCGAGCCGGCGGGCGCGCGAGTGCTTGAGATCGGCTGCGGTACCGGCCAGATGACCTTGCCTCTGGCTCGACGCGGATGCCGTATCGTATGCGTGGAGCTGGGGGCCAATTTGGCGCGTTTTACGCAGCAGAAGTTGGCTCAGTTTCCGGACTTTCGCATCGTGGTGGCGCGCTTTGAAGATTGGGGGCCGGACGAAAGCAGCTTCGATATGGTCTTCTCGGCGCGTTCATGGCATTGGCTGGATCCTCAGGTTCGCTGCGCGAAATGCGCGGCTCTGCTCAGACCCCGCGGGGTGCTCGCATTCACGACCGGCGGTCACGCATTGTCACCGGATGCCGACCCTTTCTTCGCCCAGATACAGGACTGCTACGAGTCGATCGGCGAAGCTCGCATGAAATGGCCACCACCGCGCCCCGAGGACATTCCGGATCTGCGCCCGGAGATTGAGCAGAGCGGCTTGTTCGAGGGCATCGTCGTGCTCCGATATTTGTGGGCGGAAGAGTTTACCGCCGAGCAGTATGTCGCGATGATGAGCACCGCCTCGGACCATCGGATCATGGAACCGGAAAAACGCGACAGTTTGTTTGCGGAGATGCGCCGGCTCATCAACGCTCGTCCGGATGGCCGAATCCGGCTGCACGCGCTTACCATTCTGCACATCGCGCACAGGAAAAGCTAAATTGCCGGTTCAAGCGCTGCTGCTCATCATCGTCGCAGCGGTGGCGCATTCGGTCTGGAATTTATTGGCAAAGCGCGCGGCCAAACACAACAATTTCATCTGGTTCGCCTCCGCATTGGAAGCGGCGCTGTTCCTGCCTGCGGCGGCATGGGCCATCTGGGTCTCCTGGGACCGGCTGGGATCCCGGGCCGCGGTCTTTTTGCTAGCCACCGGATTGCTTCATCTGCTGTACACAGACAGTCTGCTCCGCGGCTATCGTGCGGGCGACTACTCGCTTGTGTATCCGGTGGCGCGCGGCACTGGACCGCTGCTGTCGTTTGTGGGTGCGCTCGTTTTCCTCGGCGAGCGCCCGTCGCTGACGGCTTTTGCGGGCGTATTGTTGGTGGTTTTGGGCATCCTGCTGCTGTCCGGTTTCGCCGCAGCGGGCGCGCTGAGCTGGCCTGCGCTGTTTTGGGGCGTTGCGACTGGCGTGATCATCGCCGGATACACGCTGGTGGACGCCTACTCGGTCAAAGTGCTGCTGCTTTCGCCGATCCTCGTAGAATACGCGGGCAATTTCGTGCGTTTGATCCTGCTGTCCGGCTCGACGCTGCGGAAACGGCCGTCTCTGGCTGCCGAATGGCGGCTGTGCTGGAAAGAAGCGGCCGGGGTCGCGGTGCTGACGCCCGCCGCGTACATTCTGGTGCTGATTGCGATGCGGATCGCTCCAGTCAGTCACGTGGCTCCAGCGCGCGAGATGTCGATGATGATGGGCGCCTACCTTGGCGCCCGGTTATTGAGCGAACCGCATTTTGCCCGGCGGCTCACGGCTTCGGCGCTCATCGCGGCCGGCGTCGCGGCGCTAGCGGTTGGCTGACCGCTCTTGAGAAGGGGACTACCCGCGTCAAGAAATCGAGCAACCTACTTGGCACCGTCGCGGGCGCGGCCGCCGCGCAGGATCAGCTCCACTGCTTCGTTCCCTTCGTGGCAGGCGTACTCGTACATCCGGTAGCTATCGTCGCGCCAGAACGGTATGGCGACCTTCCACGGCTGGGTGTACATGTTGGGATCGTCGATGGTGACTTCGTAGTTCAGCGTGTCGGCATCGGTTCGAGTGAAACGCTCGGTTACGTGCAGCGCCTCGCTCTGCATTACGCCCTTTACTCGCCCGGTTGCGGCACTGGTTGCGATCCAGCCCTTATCGTTGAAATTGGTGGTGTCGACGACTAGCGTTTTGCCTTCCCAATGCCCGCGTGAATCGCCGTCCCACAGCCGAACGCTCGCGGGTAGGTGCGGGCGCCCGTCGATCGGGATCACGCGCGTGTTATGGATCATCTCGGAAACGATCACCACCTGCCCGGGCGTTTGGATGATTTGATACGCATTGTTGTAGCCGGCAGGGAACATGCCGGCGGGAACGCCCCGCGTGATGCAGCGATCCCAAACACTCATGTACACGTAGGAGTCGCCCTCGTGCGCGTGGTTGTAGTCGCGCCGGGCTACGGCTCCAGGCGTCAGCGGAACGCGACCGTCGGACGGATCGACCACCAGCGAGGTTTGCCTGGTCTTCACCACGCGGCTGCCTGAATCGAGCCAAAGCGCGTTGTAGTCACCCACGTCGCCTGGCCGGGGTGGCCGGTCAACGCGACTCTGTGCCGCGCGCGCTTCCGCTTGCGCCGCCTCTTCTTCGGTCAGATAAGCCTTGTTGCCTAATGCGGCCGGCCGCTCAAATGGCGTAATGGTGGCGTTGCTCCACATGCCCTGGAGGTCGGGCTGGCCGTCCGGCGTGCGCTGCATCCAAGAGCTAGCTTGCGACGTCTTTGTGACGCCGGAAGTCTTGTCGGCCGCGAGCAACGTCTGCGCGCCGGCGCGGCTCGGCAGAATTGAGATCGCGGCAATGAGGCCGGTAGCGGAAAAGAGAAACCGGTGCGGCATGGTGCCTCCCTTTCCATCTACTCTACTCCCGTTCCCGCCCGGTGACCGGATCTCGCGCGCTTTATTCAGTCAGGGCGGCGTCGCTTCCGCGTTGCCGCCCGTGAACTTCGGAATTTCGTTGGATGCTACGGACGGCGGAGCGTGCCGGTTGTACCCGTACCCAGGTCCCTGCCGATGTCCTCGCGTCCCGTTCCCTTTCGCTCGGTCCAATAAGGAGTCTGTCCGTAATAGCTGTAAATGCGCTCGCCCCAAGTCTGGTCGGCCATATCGGGCCAGTTGTCTTTGTCGAATCCGGGCGCATTCTCGAGCGTGCTTTTATCGGCATCCAGGATCAGGCATTTCCGATCTTCATCCACAGTGAAGGCGCTCCACGGAATGGCGAAGAGTTTATTGCCCATATGGAGAAACCCACCGAAGGACAACACGGCGTAAGCGATGCGTCCCGACTCGAGGTCGATCATTAGGTCCTGAATGCTGCCCAGGTTTTCGTCCGCGCGATTTTTGACGTCGTCGCCTTTGATGGTGCTGGCCGAAAGAACGCGCCGATAGCGCTTGTCCGTATCATACTTTGTAACTTCTTCCATAGTGCTGCTCCTCGGCAAATGGACTCCCGAGCGCCCGGAAAAGTGTCCGCTCGATCGGCCGTCGCGGACGCGGACCCAAAAGGTAACCAGCGGATAACGGTGCGACACATTTCACCCGGCGATGGCGGCAGCCGAGCCGCGTATAGGACATAGCAGTTCGGAGGAGGACGATTCGCGCTGAGCTGCTTAACCCGTGGAAGTGCTGTGTTTTTGAGGCTGCGCCCCTCGCTGGTAATCTGGAACTGATGCACGCTACTCGTGAGTGGCTAAAGCAGGCGCGTTCCGTCGCCGTACTTACCGGCGCAGGAGTTTCAGCCGAGAGCGGTGTGCCTACGTTCCGCGGAAATGGGGGCCTCTGGAAGAACTACCGCGCCGAGAGTCTGGCAACGCCCGACGCCTTCGCGCGCGATCCAAAGTTGGTATGGGAGTGGTATGACTGGCGTCGCAGCGTAATCGCGGGCCTGAAGCCGAATCCGGGCCACTACGCGCTCGCGGAGTTAGAGCAGCGGACGCCAAAGTTCACGCTGATTACCCAGAATGTCGATGGGTTGCATGAACTGGCCGGGAGCCAGAACGTGCTTCGCGTGCATGGGAGCATCTGGACGTTGCGCTGCCTGGGTTGCGGCAGCGAACGCGAGGACCGCCGCGCAAAATTGCTCGAGGTTCCGCCCCATTGTGGCTGCGGCAGCATGTTGCGTCCTGGCGTGGTCTGGTTTGGCGAGCCGTTGCCGGCACCCGTCTGGCAGGCCGCTGAAGCCGCCGCGCGCAATTGCGATGTACTGCTGGTAATCGGGACGTCCGCCCTGGTCTATCCAGCGGCGGGATTGGCGCACCTCGCGAAGTCTTGTGGCGCGCGAGTTGTGGAAATTAATGTCGCCGAAACACCGCTCTCGCGCGAAATCGACGAATTTCTTCTCGGTCCCTCCGGCGAACTCCTGCCGCAACTAATCGCATGAGGATCTGCTACCTGGACGCCTTCTCCGGGATCAGCGGAGATATGACCGTGGGCGCGCTGGTCGACGCGGGCGTGGATGCGGTGGCACTTACGGGTCTTTTGCGATCGCTGGACACTGGCGCAAAATTTCGCTTTGAAAAGACCACGCGGCGCGGCATCGCCGCGACCAAGTTCCACGTGGAAGCCGGCGAAGCGAAGAAACACCGGCACCTGGCAGACATTTTGGATCTGATCGGAAATTCGCGGCTATCGGCGCGCGCCAAGGCTAACGCCAGCGCGGTAATCGAGCGGTTGGGCGAAGCCGAAGCGAAGGTCCATGCAATCGACGTTGAAAGGGTCCATTTTCACGAGGTGGGCGCGGTGGATTCGATCTGCGATATCGCGGGATCCTGCGCAGCTTTCGATCTGCTGGGCGTTGAATCGATCCACTGCTCGCCGCTAAACGTCGGCTCCGGCATCGTTCGTTGCGAACATGGAGAACTGCCGGTGCCGGCGCCCGCGACCGCGGAATTGATGCGGGGAAAACCAATTTACGCGCGCGGACCGTGCGTAGAGCTCACCACGCCAACGGGCGCGGCAATCGCATCCGCGCTGGCGGCCGATTTCGGTCCACTCCCGCCGATGCGCATGATCGCCACCGGTTACGGCGCGGGTACAAAGGATTTTCCGGAACATGCCAACGTCCTGCGCGTCCTGATCGGCGAACCCAGCGGCGCCCAGGAAGTAACCACGGTCTCCGTACTTGAAGCCAATATCGACGATGCCACTCCGCAGATGCTCGGTTATGCGATGGAGCGTTTGATCGAGGCGGGAGCATTGGACGTGTCGCTGGAATCGGTGCTGATGAAGAAAAACCGTCCCGGCACGCTGCTGCGCGTAATCGCTAAGCCCGAGGATCGCGAAGAGTTTGCCAAGCTAATTTTTGCCGAGACAACCACGCTCGGCCTGCGCATGTACTCCGCCGAGCGCCGCGTTAAGGCCCGGCGCTGGCAAGAAGTAGAGACACCCCACGGTAAGGTGCGGGTCAAAATCTCCGAGGACGGCTCCTTCGCCCCGGAATACGAAGACTGCCGCAAGATCGCCCAGGAACTGGGCATCCCGCTGAAACACATCATGGCGGAGGCGAATCTGGCGTACCTGAAAAACACTCGATGAAATATTACCTGACCACTCCGATTTACTACGTCAACGCGGCTCCCCATATCGGCACCGCGTACTCGACATTCGTTGCCGATCTGGTGAAGCGCTTTAAGAAGATGCAAGGATTCCATCCGGTGGTTTTAACCACGGGATCGGACGAGCACAGCCGCAATGTCGAGCGCGCCGCTAAAGCCGCCAACTTGACGCCGCAAGACTACACCGACAAGATGGCGCCCGAATTTCAGAGCCAATGGCAGCACCTGAGCATCGACTACGACCATTTCATCCGCACTTCCGACCCGAAACATCGCGACACCGTGCGCGACTTGTTCGAGCGGTGCCAGCGCAACGGATACATCTACAAGGGATCCTACACCGGCCAATATTGCGTAAATGACGAACTATACGTGAACGAGGCCAAACCCGGCGATCCGTGCCCGGAATGCGGGCGGCCGACAGAGACGGTGACGGAGGAGAACTACTTTTTCAAGCTGTCCGCATTTCAAGAGCGGCTTTTGGAGTTGTACGAGAAAGATCCAGGCTTTGTGAAGCCCGATCACCGGCGCAATGAGATTAAGGCCTTCGTTCAGCAAGGCCTGAACGATCTGTCCATCACGCGCACCAACATCCAGTGGGGCATTCCCGTTCCGGTGGAAGGTCGCCATGTGTTCTACGTCTGGTTCGACGCGTTGATTTCCTATATGAGCGCGGTAAAGGATGAGAATCTGTGGCCCGCCGATCTGCACCTGATCGGTAAAGATATTCTGCGGTTCCACGCTGTATATTGGCCGGCCTTTCTCATGGCTGCGGACTTGCCGTTGCCGAAGAAAGTTTTCGCGCACGGATGGATTTTGTTCGAAGAGAACAAAATGAGCAAGTCGCGCGGCAACGTTCTGCATCCCAGCCCCATCGCCGATGTGGTAGGAATCGATGCGCTGCGCTATTTTTTATTGCGCGAGGTCACGTTCGGACAGGACGGCAGTTTCGCCTACGATGCGCTCATTCAGCGCTATAACGCGGATCTGGCCAATGGGCTCGGCAATCTCGCCAGCCGGACGCTATCGATGATTCAGCAATATCGAGGCGGCGTCATTCCGAATTCGGCTGGCCGCGGCGATATTGCCTCGGCAGCGCGTCAAACCACCGAACAAGCGCTCGAAGCCTTTGAGGACTTCAATTTTTCGCGGGGTCTGGAATCGATCTGGGCACTAATTTCAGTGATCGATAAATTCATCGTGGAGATGGCGCCATGGAACCTGGCAAAAGATCAGGAGGCGATGAGCCAAAAACTCCTCGACGAGACACTCTACACGGCAGCGGAAGCGCTGCGCATCATTTGTGCCTGGATTTATCCGGTGATGCCGGATTCGGCCCGCAAAATTTGGGCTCAGCTTGGCATGCGCGCGCCCATTGAATCCATCGGAATCGCCGACCTGCATTGGGGACATCTGCCGGCCGGTCAAAGGGTGGGCACGGTAAGCGGCGTGTTTCCCCGGCTGGACAATCAGGCGATCGACAAAATGGTCGAGCTGGAAGTGAAAGAGACCGCGCGCTTGGCTGCAATTTTCAAGCCCGGATCAGCCGCGGCGGAAAAAGCAGCGACGCAGGGGCCGGCAAAGATCAGCATCGACGATTTTGCCAAGGTCGAATTGCGGGTGGGCCAGGTGGTTTCTGCCGAGCGCGTGAAGGGCGCCGATAAGCTGCTGCACTTAAAGGTGGATATTGGCGAGAGCGAGCCGCGAACGCTAGTGGCAGGCATCGCGGAGGCGTATGCGCCGGAACAGTTACTGGGCCGGAAGGTCGTCATTGTCGCAAACCTGCAGCCGCGCAAATTACGTGGAATCGAATCGAACGGCATGATTGTGGCGGCATCGGTTGAGGGCGGAAAGCCCGTATTGGCGGGGTTCCTGGAGGAAATTCCGATCGGAGCGCGGCTCAAGTGAGCCTGATTGATTCACACTGCCATCTGGATAGCCCTGAATTCGACAGCGACCGCGACGAGGTGATTCAGCGCGCGCTGGACGCGGGCATTGAAAAGATGGTGGCCATCGGAACCGGCCAGGGTCCACCGGACCTGGAAGCCGGCGTGCGGCTGGCGGACCGTTACGAACTGTTTTATGCCACCGCAGGGGTGCATCCACATGACGCGGCGAAAGCCAGCCCGGCGGACCTGCGCCGTTTGGAGGAATTGCTGGCGCATCCCAAGGTGATTGCGGTGGGGGAGATCGGCTTAGACTACCACTACGATTTTTCTCCGCGCGATACACAAAAATCCGTTTTCATCGAGCAGATGAGCATCGCGGCGGCCGCGCGCAAGCCCATCGTTATTCATACGCGTGAGGCGTGGGACGATACGCTGGCGCTGATCGAGCAACACTGGAAGCCCGCTGGGCTGCCGGGCATCATGCATTGTTTTTCGGGCGGACCGGCGGAAGCGCGGCGCGCGCTGGAGCTCGGGTTTTATCTGAGCTTTGGAGGAATTGTGACGTTCCCCAAAGCGCTGGATGTGCAGGCGGCGGCGCGGGAGATTCCAACCGATCGCATTCTGGTTGAGACGGACGCGCCTTATCTGGCGCCGGTCCCTAAGCGGGGAAAACGCAACGAGCCGGCACTGGTGGTACATACGGCTCGGAAGTTGGCGGAATTGCGAAGCATCAGCTTCGAGGATATCTGCCGGGTGACGACGGAAAATTTCCGCAAGCTGATCCACACCGCGTAACACTTTCGCCCTAGCTTTTGTCAAGCACTTTGCGAGGTTTTTTGATGAACCTGCTAAACTGAGACATTCTCCATGGGACTGGGTAAACTCGGCCAAACTTTAACCGCGCGCGAGATTCTCGGCCTCGTAAAGCACGATCTGGAAAAGGTAGAGCGCGAGATCAGTCTGGAATCGGTCGCCAGCGTCGATGCTGTTACGACGATCGGACGGTACTTACAGGATGGCGGAGGAAAGCGGCTGCGCCCGATTCTGTTGCTGCTCGCCTCCAAGCTGGTTGGCGAAGTAACCGATGCCTCGATCCGGATGGCGGCAGTGGTGGAAATGATCCACACCGCGACGCTGGTGCACGATGATGTGATCGACATCGCCGAAACTCGCCGCGGCCGGCCGTCTTCGAACACCATCTGGGGCAATCACACCTGCGTGCTGGCAGGCGACTGGCTGTACATGCAGGCTTTTCAAATGGCCGTCCGCGAGCGCAATTTCCACGTTTTGGATTTGCTGGTCTCGCTGACGCAGATGATGGTGGAGGGCGAGCTGCTGCAGTTGGAGCGCATCGGCAAGATGGCCGTTTCCGAAGCCGACTACATGGAGCTGGTTGACCGTAAAACCGCCAGCCTGTTTTCGGCGTGCGCGCGGTTGGGAGCGCTTACGGGCGGAGCCGATGAGAACACCGAGACCCGCTTGGGTGAGTTTGCGTGGAATTTAGGGATTGCGTTCCAACTCGTGGATGACGTCCTTGATTTCACCGCGCGGGAGAAAGTGCTCGGCAAGCCGGTGGGCAGCGATTTGCGAGAAGGCAAGATCACGCTGCCGCTCATCTATGCTCTGGAACGGGCGAGCAATGACGAGCGCGAACTGGTGGCGGCCGTACTCCAAGGCGGAAACTATGAACACGTGCCGTTTGAAAAGATCCGCTGTGTAATCGAGAGGCATCGCGGGTTCGAGCGCGTTCAAGAGCGTGCCCAATCGTTCACAGACAAGGCGCGAAATATAATCGGCGAGTTTCCCGAATCTCCGGCGCAGCGAGCTATGGCCGCGCTCACGGAGCTGGTCACAGACCGGGACCATTAACTAACAATGCCCCAGCTCATCGCCAGCCCCACGCGGATTCCGGTCCCTGGAGACAAGCTCATTGAGGAGTACATCGGGCGCGTGAATTCCGGTGATCTCGGCGTGAGCATCGCCCATATGCACAGCCCGTCTGGATGGAGCGAGCCGGGACAGCAGCCGGACTTCGATGAATTTACGCTGGTGCTGCACGGCTCGTTGCGCGTCGAATCGCGCGGCGGCACGTTGGAAGTGCGTGCGGGCCAAGCCGTAGTTGCGCGTCGGGGTGAGTGGGTTCGTTACAGCACGCCCGGCCCAGACGGCGCGGAATATGTCGCCATCTGTTTGCCGGCGTTCGAGCCGGGCGCAGCTCATCGGGACGAATAGAAGTTAGCCGCAGTCCCATGCCGTAGTACGCAGGCCTGGCCGCGCTGGTATTGTTGGCGCATCTGCTTGGGCGGCTTCGTGGTTCACCACGTCGACGCGCTGGTTATCCGATGTTCCCGATACTCTGCTTACCTGGGCCGGCGCAGGAGTATGCGTTTCGAGCGGAGTTCGGGTACAGCCCGCGCGCATATCGCTCGATGGCGGCAGCCGGCCCGGCGGCAACCCCGTCAGGCGCGAGATGATAAAAGAACACGCGATAATAGAGGAAATTGACGGACAGGGGTTAAAACCGAAGGGCCCATCCGGCCTAGTCCGTTGGTTCGTTGACCCCTCGATTCGTGAAGCGATACACTTGCATATTGGTTCCTGCCCGGAAAACCAGAGGATTACATTAGTAAGCGCCCCAGGAGGCTCATTCAGTGTCAGAAAAAATGCGGCATATTTTTACGTCGGAATCCGTGACCGAAGGACATCCCGACAAGATGGCGGACCAGATCTCGGATTCAGTGCTGGACGCTGTACTCAAGGACGATCCCAAGGGGCGCGTGGCCTGCGAGGTGCTGATCACTACCGGGATTTGCGTCGTTTCGGGTGAAATTACGACCACCACGTACGTTGACGTACCGAAACTGGTGCGCAGTGTAATCCACGACATCGGGTATTCCGATGCCGCTATGGGGTTCGACAGTAAAACCTGTGGGATCATCAATTCCATCCAGAGCCAGTCGCCTGACATCGCGATGGGTGTCGACACGGGCGGCGCGGGCGATCAGGGCCTGATGTTCGGCTATGCCTGCGATGAAACGCCGGAGCTGATGCCGCTGCCCATCATGATG
Source organism: Bryobacteraceae bacterium (assembly GCA_035293725.1). Lineage (GTDB taxonomy): Bacteria > Acidobacteriota > Terriglobia > Bryobacterales > Bryobacteraceae > Palsa-89. The sequence goes on along the minus strand of DATGMH010000141.1, from coordinate 6,111 downwards.
GCTCACAAGCTGGTGCGGCAGTTGAGCGAAGTTCGGCGCGCCGGGAAGCTGGATTTCCTGCGGCCGGACGGCAAGAGTCAGGTCAGCGTCGAATATGTGAATGGTAAGCCGAAGCGCATCGACGCCGTCGTCGTCTCCACTCAGCATGATGAGAAAGTTGCCACCGAAGAACTGCGGGCGCAGGTGAAGAAGCACATTATCGACGCGGTCATTCCGTCCAATATGGTCGATTCCTCCACCAAATATCACATCAACCCCACCGGGCGATTCGTGATCGGCGGCCCGCATGGCGACACCGGCCTGACAGGACGCAAGATCATCGTGGACACCTACGGCGGGATGGGACGGCACGGCGGCGGCGCGTTTTCGGGCAAAGACCCGACGAAGGTGGATCGTTCAGCGTGCTACATGGCCCGCTACGTCGCGAAAAACCTGGTTGCCGCTGGACTCGCCAGCCGCTGTGAAGTGCAGCTGGCATACGCGATTGGGGTCGCCGAACCCGTTTCAGTTATGGTCCACACCTTCGGCACTGGCGCGGTGGATGAGGACCGTCTGGTGGAGTTGGTTCGCGAACAGTTCCAGCTTACGCCCAAGGGCATGATTGAGCACCTCAAGCTGCGGCAGCCGATCTACCGCAAGACCGCGGCCTTCGGGCATTTCGGCCGAACTGAACCTAGCTTCACCTGGGAAGCTTCGGACAAAGCGGAGGCTCTGCGCGAAGGCGGCCGCATCGCCGTCGCCGCGCGGTAGCTCGCATTAGACAAGCACATCCTTCTAGAATGGAAGTTGCGGGTTAGCCGCAATCATCCATGCTAGTTGAAGGCTGCAAGCACGAAATCGAAATCACCGTCCCGGTGGACGAAGTCGCGCGCGAGACTGAGCGCGCCATTGCGAACATTCAGAGTAAGGCCCGCCTGCCAGGCTTCCGTCCCGGAAAAGCGCCTGTCAGCTTGATCCGCAGCAAGTTCGCGCATAAGGTCCGCGAGGACGTCCTGGAGAACCTGCTTCCGAAATATTTCAAAAAAAAGATGGAGGAAGAGGAGCTGCAGCCCGTAGGCAGGCCGAGCGTAAAGGATGTCGAGTTCAAAGACGGCGAGCCGCTTAAGTTCAAGGCCGAGTTCGAAGTTGCCCCCAACATCGAACTGAAGGAGTATCGGGGCGTCACGGTGCACTATCATGAGCCCGAGGTCACGGACTCCGATATTGACACACGCATTGGCGAGATCCGGGAGCAGAAAGCCCAATTTGTGAATGCGGAACCGCGCGCCGCCGCCGATGGCGATTATGCGGTGGTATCGCTGGACAGCGTTTCGGGCGTGGCGGAGCCCATTCACCAGGACGAGATGCAGTTGAAGGTGGGCGATCCCGATACTCTGCCGGTTTTCTCGGAAACCCTGCGCGGCATGTCGCCGGAAGAAGAAAAGGAGTTCGAAGTCAGTTACCCCGAGGACTACGGTAAGGAGAACTTGGCTGGGAAGACGGTGCGCTTCCGCATGAAGCTGAAAGTGATCCGTACAAAAGAACTTCCGGAGCTGAACGATGAGTTTGCGCAGGACCTCGGCGATTATCCGACTTTGAATGATCTGCGCGAAGCTATCCGAAAAGCGATTTTCCAGGAGCGGGAATACGCGGCACAGTCCAAAGCCAAGGACGAACTGATCGATCGTTTGGTAGAACTGCACGATTTTCCGGTGCCGGAAGCGTATGTCGAGCGGCAGATTGAGTCGCAACTGGAGTCGCAGTTCCGGTCTCTGGCCGAGCGCGGCGTCGATCCGAGCAAGCTGAAACTCGATTGGAACAAGCTCAAGGATTCACAGCGGGCCAAGGCGGTCCAAGCGGTGAGGGCCAGCTTGATCGTGGATAAGATCGCGGAGCGCGAGTCAATCCACGCTACCAACGACGAAGTGGATCACGAGGTGCAGCGCATCGCTAAACAAGACCGCGAGCCGGTGGCTGCCACGCGCAAGAAGCTCGAAAAAGAAGGGCTCCTCGGCCGGATCGCGTATCAGATTCGCAGCAACAAGACCATGAACTTCCTGTTCGAGCATGCCCGGAAGGAAGCTGGTGAGCCCGAACCGCAGCAGGACGCCACCCCGGAGGCGGAGGTCGAGTAGCTGCGGCCTGCCGGCGGTCACTTATCGCCGACAGCGAGCAATGTCTCAAAGTGCGGCGCTTCTTCCTCGCGGTGGACTACCGATGTCTCGATATTCTTAAAGCCTGCCTGGCGCAAGAATCGCAGCGCCTCGACCTCGGTGAAGCCGAGCCATAGATCAGCGTACAAATCGCGCGCTTCTTCATAATTGTGGCGCATCAGGTCGAGCACCACGATGCGGCCGCCGGGCTTTAGAATCCGCCAGGCCTCGGCGACGGCGCGCTCGGGATGCTGAGCATGGTGTAGCGACTGGCTAAAGAAGGCCAGCTCGACGCTTGCGTCCCGCAGCGGCACGTCTTCCAAATCGCCTTTCCGGTATTCGAGGTTCTGGACACCGTGTTTGTGCGCCAACTCCGAGCCGTACTCCACCATTTTTTCCGAGTTGTCGATAGCGATCACTTTCTTGGCGCGCCGGGCGAGCAGTTGCGAGAACGTGCCCTCGCCGGCGCCGAGGTCCGCAATCACTAGCGGCGGCATGAGAGCCAGCAGTGTTTCGGCCAGACCTTTCCAGGAGCGCCCCGGCATGTAGTGGCGGCCGAACTTACCCGCGAGCTCGTCGAAATAGGCGCGCGTTTTATCCTGACGGCGGCGCAAAGCAAGCCGCAGCGCGTCTGAGTCCTGCTCGGCTTCGGGGATCTCGTGGGCGGCCTGCCGGAGTACCTTGAGCAAATCATCGAAGGCCTTCAACTCGGCGCCGCGCGCCGGTTTCAGGCGGTACAGGATGCTTTTCCCGTTGCGCCGGTCCTCCACCAGCCCGGCTTGCTTCAATTGGGCGAGGTGTGTTGAGATCCGGCTTTGTCCCATGCCGAGAATCTCCTGAAGCTCGGCCACGGAAAGCTCCTCGCGTTCTAGCAGCAGAAGGACCCGCAGCCGGCTGGGGTCGGCCAGAAGCCTGAGGTTCTTGAGGATTGACGGCATGTGCGGCTATCGAGTATTATATCAACATATCTGTATTTCTAGATATAACATCTGACCAGGAGAAAACCATGAGCACAGCAACCATGCCAAACACCGCCACTGAATACAAGGTGGCCGACCTCGCGCTGGCCGATTGGGGCCGCAAGGAAATCGCCGTAGCCGAGCACGAGATGCCGGGCTTGATGGCCATTCGCAAAAAATACGCGCCGGGCAAGCCGCTGAAAGGCGTGCGTGTGACAGGGTCGCTACACATGACCATTCAGACCGCAGTGCTCATCGAAACCCTGGTCGACTTAGGCGCGAGCGTGCGCTGGGCGAGCTGTAATATCTTTTCGACACAAGATCACGCCGCTGCCGCCATTGCCGCCTCCGGCGTACCCGTGTTCGCTTGGAAGGGCGAGACCCTGGAGGAATACTGGGAGTGCACCTATCGCGCGATCAGCCATGCCAATGGCAAGGGGCCAGAACTGGTGGTGGACGATGGCGGAGACGTGACGCTATTGATCCACAAGGGCTACGAGCTTGAAGAAGGTTCTGACTGGGTGAATACGCCATCCTCGAGCCACGAAGAAGAAGTCATCAAAGCGCTTCTGAAGCGAATCCATGCCGAGAACCCGCGCCGCTGGCACGAGATCGTCAAGGAGTGGCGCGGCGTTTCCGAAGAGACCACGACGGGCGTACACCGGCTGTATCAGGCGATGGAACAGGGCAAGCTGCTGGTCCCGGCTATCAACGTGAATGATTCAGTCACGAAGTCGAAATTCGATAACTTATATGGCTGCCGCGAGTCGCTGGCGGATGGAATCAAGCGCGCGACCGACGTAATGATGGCGGGCAAGATCGCGGTCGTTTGCGGGTACGGCGATGTCGGCAAGGGTTCGGCGCACTCGCTGCGCGGGATGGGCGCGCGCGTCATTGTCACCGAGATCGATCCGATCAACGCGCTGCAGGCGGCCATGGAAGGCTTCGAAGTGACTACCATCGAAGAAACCTTGGGCCGCGGCGACATTTATGTGACCTGCACCGGCAATGTGGACATCATCACGCTGGAACACATGCAGCACATGAAGGACCAGGCCATCGTGTGCAACATCGGTCATTTCGATAACGAAATCCAGGTATCGCGGCTTACCTCAGCTCCGGGCGTCAACAGGACGCAGATCAAGCCGCAGGTGGATATGTACACGTTCCCGACCGGCAATAGCATCTTCTTATTGGCTGAAGGGCGGCTGGTTAACCTCGGCTGCGCAACCGGTCATCCCAGCTTCGTAATGAGCAATAGTTTCTCGAATCAGACGCTGGCGCAGATCGATCTGTGGAAGAATCGCGACACCTACAAAATCGGGGTGTACACGCTACCCAAGAAGCTGGACGAAGAAGTGGCGCGGCTGCACCTGGAAAAGATCGGGGTCAAGTTAACGACGCTGACGCAGAAGCAGGCCGACTACCTGGGTATCCCGGTAGAAGGGCCGTACAAGCCGGATCACTATCGTTATTGATTTTGTTGCGCCATCCGCATTCGTGCTTGCCGCGCCGACGCTTCGATGATCAGTTGCGTATGAACGCGGCACGCATGGCGCGCCACGAATGCTACGCACCCACGGCGGCGGATTTTTCCCTGCCGATTACGGCACTCATTCCGGCTGAAACCACCTCCTGCGCCCGCAGGCCGTCGCGATGCGATGTGGGAAACGGATTCCGCGCGGCGCAGCAGTCGATGAACGCCGCGACCTCGGCCTTGTACGCCGGACCGAAACGGTCGATAAACTCCGGCAGCGGGCGCTGATAGTCCCGCATGCGGAAGGTCTGGAATGCGAGCGGCTCTTTGCGCCCGCGGCGTCCGTACGCCTCCACGATGATATCGAACGGCTTTTGGTCGAACCGCCCTACCTTGATCTGACCTTCTTCGCCGAACAGAATCGTTTCGACGCGATAGCCCGAAACATGGTTGCGACTCACCTGTACCTGTGCCACCAGCTCGCCCGGAAACCACATATAGAGCAGCGCGTCGTCGAAGTCTTCCTGGCACGTGGTGAGGCGGTGGCTATAAATTCGCGAGCCGATGGCCAACGCCGCCTCCGGCATTTGTCCGGCGATCCATAAGATCTCGTCTACATTGTGAACCGACATGTCAGGAAGGATGCCGCCCCTACGGTATCCGTCGGGCGCCGGATTGGAGTCCTCGAGCGCCGAATAAATCTTGAATACGCGGCCGATGAGACCGCTCTCCATCAACTTCTTGGCGCATTGCAAAGGCGCATCAAAGCGGCGCTGGAAAGCGAGCATCAGCGCTTCGGGATGATCCCGATCCAGTTGCGCCGCGAAGTCACGGTCGCCCTCGAGCGTACCCGTCAGCGGCTTTTCCATGAGCACGCGCTGGCCGGCTGCAATCAATTCGGCCGCGTTCTGGCGATGATTGTCGGTCGGCGTTACGACGACGCTGGCCTGTGACGCTCCGGAAGCGAGTAACTCCCGGATTGACGAGAACACCGCGATGCTCCCGCCGAGATCGGCCGCGACTCGGCGGGCGCGCTCGATATCTAAATCGACGATTGCCGACAATACACACATTCCCTTCTCCCGCTCGATCTCGCGGACATGTAGGGCATGAATGGGGCCCATGCGGCCCACTCCAACAACAGCAACCTTCACGGGTTCCGGCATAAATCGATGGCGCGCGCCAACACGCCAGTATAGCGACACCACCGCGGTTGCAGCCTCGGTGCGGGCCAGCGCGTCCCAGGTGCGGATGTAGAATAGCCATTGTTCGCTCATGCCCTCGATCTTCATTTCTTACCGGCGGGAGGACACCAGCCCGTATGCGGGACGCCTCTATGATCATCTGAGCGCGCGCTTCGGTGCCGACCGCGTGTTCATGGACCTGGACACCATCCGGCCCGGCGACGATTTCGTGCAGGTCATTTCTGACCGGGTGGCCGCCTGCGACGTGCTCATCGCGGTGATTCGCAAGCGCTGGCTGGGGACCGTGGATTCGCAGGGGCGGCGCCGCTTGGACGATCCGCGCGATTTTGTACGCGTCG